>NZ_JAEHFY010000019.1 GCF_016623585.1 Pedobacter segetis | reverse complement strand
ATTTAGTTGTAGTAAACCAAATTTCTCATTTTTGATGCTTACTTTTTTATTCTTTAACTAGCAACTTGAATTAATTACTTTTTTATCATTGTGAAAAATATGAAGGTAATAGGTTCCATTAGGGATATCGAGCGTATTAATCACGATTTTACTGTTGTCTTTTCTATTTTCCATATCCCTTAATACCATACCCCTATCATTGAGGAGTTGAACATGGTAACTTTTTGCCATAGCGGCTAGCTGGGTTTGTTTTAATGAGCTTTTCTGGATATTCTTCTCTGTTTCGTACGAAACAGTAAGCTCTGAACTTACCGGGTTGGGAAATATATTATAGGAATATATCCCATCTAAGCTGCCAGGCCCTACAGCTTCGAAATAAGTTTCTTGAGGCTCAGATTCGCCACATTCCGTTACTGCTTTAACACTTACCCTGTACACGCCCGGAACATACATTTCTATTGTAACACTACTTGAACTTCCGGTTATATTACCCGAGGGAACGGGCAACCCGTTTTGGATATAATAATCCTCGTCTGGATAAGGAAACATTTCCCAGTGATAACTAATCGCATGAGGATATAGGGGATTTATAGTTACAATAACCGGGTCTCCGGTCGCAATAAAATAATTAGACGGACCAGTAGAACTGGCTAAAACCACGGAATTAAAATATGGAATCCCCACCGTAATTTCTTTAGTTCTTATAACAGTGCCGCAAGGTGTATTGATAGTGGCGGTAAGGGTAACAAAACCATCATTAATTTTTGTTAAAGTAGCAATATTGTTAGTCTGGGATAAAGTAGTGGCATTACCCGTTATACTCCAGTTTACAATTACACCAGCTGGTAAATCTGCAATTTCATAATTTCCTGAAACTTCACAAATTGAGGAGACACCGGATATGGGTTGGTTAATTTTATAATATTCAGATAAACCCAAAGCTGTATAAGCAAATTTCACGTCCTGTGGAGCACATGGATACCATGCATTGATTGTTTGCCCAAGCGTATTACTTTGTATATAATAAACCCATGTAGTTAAATCAACCGACGTAGATGTTTCATTATTTTGATAAATATAATTTTCCTGATTATTTGGGTTTGCACCAGACCATCCTTTAGAAGCACCCTCTATTCTGGGCCATAAATAATTTTCTCCACTACAAAATGGTTTTTGTATGGTTGTTTTAACCTGATAATGCTTGCCCGTATAATAACCCTCAGCCAGTTCACTCCCAGAAGTTAAAAAGATACCCATAGTTCCCGAAATACTTTCGATTGCACCACCAGTTACAGTATTTTGCATCAATTGATAAGGTGCTTTTAAATAGGCCATGGCGTTAGCAGCATTTACTTTACCAAAACCCATTTCTTCATTATAACCGTTTGTATAAGTGTAAGTACCTACTTTTACTGCTGATAATTTAATCAATTGTTCTATATCATCCCGGTGTAAAGCCATATTCTGCGATTTTAACAATGCGGCAACCCCGGCAGCTACCGGTGCGGCTGCAGAAGTTCCATTAAAACTACCCTCGCTTCCGCTTGCTACACGTTTGGTGGTATAAACTAAATCAGAAGTTCCGGGTGCCACCACATCAATGTTGTTTCCGAAATTCGAAAAAGAAGCTCTTTGATCGGATCCGTTAGATGCGCCAACAGATAAAACCCAATTATCTTTAATATCCGAAGGGTAATGCAAGGCATTGGTATTTTCATTCCCTTTAGCTGCTACAAACAACAAATTATGTCTGGCCGCATAACGCATAGCATCATAAGCGGGATTGCCCGGAAGAAACATGTTAATAAATGAACCGCCTGAAGATGCAGGAGAGCCTCCACTATAATTGGCTATCTGACAGCCATAGCCTCCTTCGCTTTCCGGCTTTGCAGCATCTATCAATGCCGCCGCCATTGCTGATGACGAGCCTGTCGGTCTGCTGGTACCATCTGAACCGCTAAAAACTTTAAGCGCATATAAGGAAACACCTGCATTCCCTGTTGTCGCATCTCCGCCAGCTATCCCCGCTACTCGGTTATTGTTATTTCTGTAAGCACCGATAATACCGCCAACCGCTGTACCGTGGCTTGATGTGATGTCATTATCTAGGGGATTACTGTTTCCATCATAATAGTTATAACCGGCTCTTACTTTAGCACCGGCAACATTCCAGGTCCCGTTGCCTAAATCGTCGTTATTATAATCTATACCTGTATCTAAAATAGCTACTCTAACATTTGGACTTCCTGTATTGGTCAACCATGCATCTTCCACGTCAATGTCTATATCATTTGCCTGGTCTAGTCCTGCCTGTAAGTAATAGGCATTATCATTAGGTGGAGTGTCTAAATACAATTTGTAATCTGGGGAGACATATTCAAAAAGACCTGTTTTTAATAACTTTTTGGCCAAGGCTTCTTCATTTCCCTCTTTACAATCTATTACCACTATATTATATACGTGATCATCCTCGTTCTTTAAAGAGTCTTTCTCAATTGCCTCTTTTTGAACAATTTTCTGAGGTATTTTTGTTAGGGGTCTATAACTAACAATATCCTGAAATACTGATGTTAAACTGTTGGGCAAAGCTTTTGTATCCTCGCCAACCATTTTAATAGCTTCTTTGCGGAATTGAACGTCGTTTAAAACTGCAAAATTTAAGACGTTTGGTTTAAACTTAACCACCAGCCTTCCTTTCACATAGTCCAAGTTTTTAAAATCAATGCCATCTATGGCAATCGGCATTTTTCGTTCAGGATCCGATAGGCCCTGTTCATTGGTTTTAACGATTTTCAAGCTATCTTTCAACTGTGCAAAAGAATAAATGCTTGCAAAAAACAAGAACAATAAAAGTGAGATTTTTTTCATAATGATGAATTTTTAAGGTTTATTAATCTGTAATGCTTTTTCTATATCCAGTTTGTATAAAGTCGAATACCCTTCTCCGTAAACATTCCCAAATCCTATCGAGGATGTAGTAAATTCTATGATTTGGTAAATCAGGTGTTTGCCGTCGGGATGCCAGGAAATGTCATTGACCAGTTTATCCCCTGATTTATATGGAGTGCCGGGTTTTCGGGTTACGGAATTGTATAATACCTGCTGTAGGTTTGTCCCGTCGGTGTTGATGATATATATCCCGTTAGCTGCCTGAAATGCTATTTTTTTACCGTCTCTTGAAATAGAAGGAAGGGCAAATACGTTTTTTTTAATCAAAGTCAACCAATTAACACTAAGTAAAACTTGCCCTGTAGTTAAGTTTAATATTCTATAACCATAGTTACTTTGACTTGTTAAAATAGAGTCTGTATTGCTAATCCATCCTGCACTGCCACCTATATCGGTAGCGCTGATACTTTGGGTAATATCCGCCGTTTCAATATCAACAACATCAATAGTATAAGTTCCGGATATATTACCATCAAAAACAATTTTCTTTTTTGTTGGATGCCAGTTTGGCCTCAAACAACTTCTGTCGAAAGTTAACTGTTCTGTATCATCTCCGTTAATATCACTTATCATTAAGTTACCGTTGAATATATAGCAGAAATGTCGGCTGTCCGGACTCCACGATGGGGAAGAATAAGTGGCGTCCTTTTTCAGTAATTTTTTATCGCCTGTCTGTAAATTTATCAGCCAGAGACCTTTTCTGGCTATGCTAACAGTTGAGGGTACAATGTAAATTAGATACCTACCGTCTGGGCTTACGGCAGGGCTAGTGGTAAAATCAAAAAGTTCTTGGTCAGGAAAGAATTCTCTGCTTTCTGAAATTGGTTCTCCGTAATACTGCGCAGAGGGTTGTTTATCCTTTTTGCAGGAAGCCAAAAAGATGAAGCCTAGGTATGTTAAGAGTAAGATTTTTTTCATGACGTTGAATTTTAAGGTTTATTAATCTGTAAAGCTTTTTCTATATCGAGTTGGTATAAGGTACTGAAGCCTTCTCCGTAGATGTTTCCAAACCCGCCCTGTTTTTAAATTAACCATCCTAAAATTAGTTTAATTAAAATATGAATAACTTTCTTAATACATTAGCAGTGGTAAAAAATATTTATTAAAGATTATCGAAATAGTTGAGACACCATTTCAAATGAATAAGATACATTTGTTCAAAACATTGAAAAATGTATGATTAAACTACTCCAAAGGAAAATACTTCCTTTGGAATAGCATGAAAATTAAAAAGTACCTGTTGGGTCTTTTGTGAATTTAATATCATCGTAATAGATGTAAGTATCGGTACCTGTTTTCCATGAATCCTCCTTACCTCCTCTAAAGGTCTGAAACAGCAGTTCCCTTATCCATTTTTTACCGCTTTTCCATGCAAAATTCATGTTGTTTCGTGAAAGAAAAGTATGGCCATCAACACTCATCATTAATTCGCCATTATTATGAGAACTAATATTATCAGCATTGGTATTACTCCTTACCCGAATTTTTATGGTATAATAGGTGTTTGTATTTAAACCTTGGTCATTTGGAGAGTAGCCATAATCCAAACCTAAATCATCACCATAACTATCCGGCATATTAGTATGATAGATATATGGTTTAAATACCGCTTTCCCGTTACTTAGTTTTATCCACATTAGTCTAACACTTCCGCCGTTTCCATCCGATTTATCACCTCCGGTATTTCCATCGCCAATTCCAAAGCCAAAACCTAACTTACCTCCCTTATCATTGCCACCCCAAATAAAGCCCGAAGGAAATTTCACCCGGTAAGTTACTTCATAAGATGGACCATCTGGAATATCAAAGTTTCCTATAACGCCACCATCACCAGTTAGTTTATGAGCTAGCATTGTTACTTTTAACTCGTGATTGATGATTTGCGCCCTTCCGGTGTCAAAACCGCTATTTTTAACGATCGGACCGAAATTACCTGCTGCCAGTGCAGATGTGTATTCTTTGTTGCCAGAGGTGGTAAAGTTAATCCAGTCTCCGCTACCTAATGCTTTTAATACTTTGTCAGAACCATTGGGCTGTTGTTCAATTGAAGGTTCTTTGACTTCTTTTTTACAAGAAGAAACCACACCTAGCATTCCCAGCAAACAAATTGCTGTCATTGATTTAATGTTAAATCGGATCATAAAATTTTGATTAATAAAGGTTAAAAAATAAATAGTTGTACACAGTGGCAATTTTTGGATTATTGCTGCAGTGATAATTGGTTGTACCGTTTAAAGTCTTTTAAAGTATTGTTAAACGATGAGCTAATGTAGGGAGAGCAGGAATTATTAATAGCCTATACAAGTATCAAAAAGCAACTACATAAGTAAAAAAATAGCCTCATAATCAACCAATTAAGTTAAAAAACTTATAATCAGAATTCTAATTAACAAAAAAGACAGCTGGGAGCTGTCAATTTTTTCTTATCCGCATTTATTCTATTTTTTTAAGCTCCAGATTATCCAGATAGATATACCCTGTGTTATTGGTTTTCCAATCGTCCCCACTTCCTCCTCTAAAGGTATCATTAGAAAGCTTATTGATAAATCTTTTGGCGTTATTGGCTGTCCATCTAATGGGCTGGTCCAGTACTGAGTTTCCATCAATAAAAACCTGAATTCTACCGTCTTTTTTATCGTAATTATTACTTTTTACATAAATTCTGATTTTATACCACTTTCCCTTTTCTATACTTCCTTCTTTAGGGTAAAAAGCGTCCGAAACCATATTATCGCCACAATTTTCGGGCATATCATAATAATACATATAGGGTTTAAATTTAGTTGTTCCGCCGCTGGTGTACCACATTAGCCTTGCACTACCGCCGTTGCCATCATTTGCTTTGTCGCAACCGGTATTGCCATCTCCTACTCTTAAACCAAAACCCACTTTACCGCCTTTACCAAAATCAAAATCTTTATCAAATTTCACTTCATATTTAAGCTCGTAGGCTGTTCCTTCTTCAATCCAGCTTTTGGCAACTAAGCCTCCGTAGCCAGACAGTAAATTAGGCAAAAGTGTAACTCTAAAAGTGTTATCCACAATGTCGGCCCGTGTTGGCGCCCAGTCTATTAATGAGCCGAAATCTTTTTCTGCTTGTTGTTTGGTATATGGGCCAGACTTAGACTTATTCCAGTTTAGTTTTATGTTAGCTTTTAATAAACTATCCAAGTTTTTATCTTTTACTTTAGCAGAATTTGAATTGCTAAAAGAAAAGCAAACTAATGCAATAGGTAAGATGCTTAGTTTTAATAATGTTTTTTTTACTGTTCTCATTAAATTTATTTTAAGTCAAAAAATTTTATCCTATTTCGCTGTCATCGGTTTTTGCAAATTCGGTTGGTGTATAGCCAAACTCTTCTTTAAAACACTTTCTAAAATAAGTCACGTTTTGGAAACCTACCATATAAGACACTTCATTGATGTACATTTTATGCTGTTTGAGCAATTGGGTGGCTCTCTTTAATCTTATATATCTAATAAACTCTACTGGGCTTTTACCTGTTAAAGCTTTTAATTTTCTATAAAGATTTCCTCTACTCATACCTATATGTTGGCTTAAATCTTCCACATTTAATGTTTCCTCGGCAATATTATCTTCAATATACTTCATGATATTTTCTAAGAACTTATCATCAAAAGTGGAAATAGTGGTATTGGTAGGTTGCAGCGTGATTTCCTTTTGGTAACGTGATTTCATTTTCTGCCTGTTTTCTAACAGATTCCAAACTTTAACATCCAACAAATCGAAATTAAAAGGTTTTGTTACGTAATCATCAGCTCCATTTTCTAATCCTTCTAGCTTAAATATGAGCGGGCTTCTTGCGGTAAGCAATATCACGGGAATATGGCTTGTAACCATGTTTGATTTTAATTTACTGCATAATTCTATCCCATCCATTATAGGCATCATTACATCGCTTATAATGATATCGGGCATGGTTCGTAAAGCTTCGGCCAAACCTGCTGCTCCATCAAAACATTTTATAACATTAAAATTATCTACAAAAATTTCTGCCAAGAAGTTAATAACATCTGGATTATCCTCCACTAAAAGCATGGTAAATTTCTCGTTATCGTTTGCTTGCTGAATCAGCCCTTTTCTTTCTTGGAAGTTGGTTTGTTGCTTTAAACTGTAAGATTTGTAATTATTAATATCTTCGGAAATCAGATATTCTTTATCTACTTCTTTATCAGCAAGGTAATTTTTACCCAGAGGTATTTTTATGGAAAACTTGGTATATCCACGGTTATCTTTACTTGCCTCCTTACTATCCACTTGTATTAAGCCATGGTGCAAATCAATTAGTTCTTTGGCAAAAGCCAAGCCTACACCAGTTCCTTTTATGTTATTATTGCTAACATCCAATGGCTTAAATGGCAAGAAAATATCCGGCAATCTTTCTTTAGAAATACCTACCCCATTATCAATTACATTTATAATGGCGTATTGATGTTCTTTATCTTCATTTACAGCAATTTCAATTTTACCATAATCTGGTGTGTATTTTATAGCGTTAGAAATGATATTGTATAAAATTTTCTCCAGTTTATCTCTATCAAACCATAATTCCAGCCTTTCTTCATCAGATGAAAATGTTAAGTCTAAATTTTTTGACTTTGCTAAACTGCCAAACACCACTACAATCTCTTTTGTAAATCTAATTAGGTTACCTTTTGCGGCCTTTAACATCACATCATTATCATCAAATTTTCTTAGATCGAGCAGCTGATCAATTAAATTGAGTAATCTTTGACCGCTCTTATTCATCAATTCTAAATAATTTGATGTGGTTGTATTTCCTTCATGAATGGTTAACAGCTTTTGCAGCGGAGCCATAATCATGGTAATTGGCGTTTTAATCTCATGAGAAATATTAATAAAAAAACTCAATTTCTTTTGAGAAAGTTCTTGCTCTTTATGGTATAAATCGGTTTCGTATTGAATAGTATTTTTTAAACGCTCGGTGTATTTGGTATAATAATTAAATAGATAAAGTAAGCCCAGCACAACCAGTACATATAGTAAGTAAGCCAAATTAGTTCTCCACCATGGTGGTAGTACAACGATTTTAAGCTGGCGTGGAGTATTATTCCAAATACCACTATTGTTTGATGCTTTAACCAAAAAAGTATAAGTGCCCGGTTCCAAGCCTGTATAAGTGGCTTCTTTTTGATTGCCCACGTAATGCCAGGTATCTTTTGTTAAACCTTCTAGTTTATATGCATAATTATTTCTTTCTGGAAAAACATAGTTGAGCGCAGCATATTTTATGGTAAAATAACTTTCATCATAATCTAGAGTAATTTCTTTAAGGTAATCAACGGGTTTTGAGGATAAGCTATCCTCTTGATTTTTTTCCTTATTGAGGATCGTAAAATCGGTTAATATGATATTTGGGATTTCTTTATTATAAACAATCTTATCAGGGAAAAAACTGTTTAACCCGTATATGCCTCCAAAAAATATTTCTCCGTTTTTATTTTTGAATGATGAACCTTTAATAAATTGGTTGCTTTGAAGGCCATCTAAAACGGTATAGTTGGTAGTTTCTACTGATTTAGGACTTAGTGGAAAATCATTAGATTTTAATACAACCTTAAAAACACCTTTATTGGTACTTACCCAAAGCGCACCCTGATTGTCTTCTTCTATCGCGTGAATATTATTATTTGCTAACCCATATTGAGAATTAATCACATAAAATTTATTGTTATGCTCATCAAAATAATTTAAACCTCCGCCATTGGTTCCTATCCATAATCTTTTTTTTGAATCTATAAACAAACAGGAAATAGAATTATTACTGAGGCTGTAAATGTCATTTTTATCAAAAGCATAAGAATCGATTTTTCCGGTTTTCAGGTTTATCTTACTTAATCCCGAGAGTAGATAACCAGTCCATAAATTCTCTCCTTCTAATAAAAGGCATGAGACGTTATTAGAAATTAATTTACCATTAGGCAGGGTATAAGATTTTATTATTTTATTATCTTTTATAAGGTGTAAACCATTATAGTTGGTTCCTACCCATAACCCATACGGCGAATTTAAGAAACAATAATCATGGTTAAATTCTACATTAGCACCTTTCTGGATATCTCTAAACTCTGTGAATTTTTTAGTGGCAATGTCAAATATTAAAATACCGGCAGAACTGCCCAGCCAAAGCTGCTTTTTATTGTCGTCATTATAAGCCACATCTTTGATAAAATTGTATAAAACGTTATCCGTATCGTATTTATACACATCCACCTTGCCAGTGGTTTTATTCCAATAATTTAAACCACCACCATCTGTGGCTATCCAAAATTTATTGTCATCATTACCTAAAATGGCATTTACTTCTTTATTTGAAAGCGGGTTTTGGTCTCCCTGCCTGATTCCCTTGTAGGAGAAAATTTTTGAAAAGTTATAAACCAGATTGATACCTCCGGCATAAGTTCCCATCCAAATATTGCCGGATTTATCTTTAAAAATACATTTTACAGATGGATGGCTTAAAGAGTTTTCTGTGCTTAATTCTGGTGAGTAAATATAGTTTATTATTTTACCAGAGCTTAGATTTAGGATACTTAGCCCCATTTTTGTAGCCATCCAAAGGTGCCCATTATCGTGAAAAAACAGGTCTCTTACTGTATTACTAAGTATTCCGTTTTCTTTATTGTAATTAACAACCTTATTATTTTGTTTTTTATAAACAAAGACTCCTTCGTTTTCTGTAGCAAACCAAAAATCTTTATTTTTTGATTGTTTGATGGATTGTACCCAAGAATTACTTAAACTTTCTTCAAGTTCTTTAGGGCCTTCTGAAGATTTATTTTTGCGTGGGTCATAAATTTTGAATCCTTTTGCGAGGCCTATCCACAAAAAACCAAGATCATCTTCATATATACTTTGAACCCTTTTATTATAATTCGATATATTTAGGTCAACATCTACTAATCTGTTTTTTTTGTTATCTAAAAATTTTAAACCTTGTTGTGTGCCTACCCAAAGTTTGCCGGTTTTATCCTGCTTAATGCTATACACAAAATATCGTGAATTATTGGCATTCTTAATAACCGTAAAATGATTGTTATATGGATTATATAGGTTTAAGCCATCATCTGTACCTACCCATAAATTTCCCGCCTTATCAATAAAAATAACATTTACCCTATCATGGCTGATACTATTACTATCTCTTTCATTATGTGTAAAAACGGTAAAATCATAGCCGTTAAATTTATTTAAGCCCCCCAAAGTAGCTACCCAAATGATCCCCTTATTATCTTGAGCAATTGAATTAACGGTATTCTGAGATAATCCATTATCAATGGATATATGCTTAAATTCTAAATTTTGAGCATACGTAGTTTGGATAACAAGAGAGCCTAAAATAAAACAGAGGATGAATCTGGTCATTTAAATTGGTTTATTTAATAAGGTTCAACAAAATAACAAAAAAGCAAAGGCATAAATAATTTAAAAATTATTTATGCCTTTAAATGCTAAAATTGTTTATCTCAAACTAATTTTTTGAGATACGTTACCTTTAGCTGTAGATAACTTTACTACATAAACACCTGGTTGTAGTTGAGCAGGAATGTTAAAAGAGTTTTTACCTTTTTGTAATTTTACATTAAGCGTAGTTGTTTGTTGCCCAGTTATTGAAAATACGCTAATCTTACCCTCTATCATAGAAGATGAATTAACAGTTATTCCTAAGCCAGAATTATCTTGTAATGGGTTTAAAGACATTATCACATCATCGGCGAAGCCAAAATTTACAGCAATAGTTTCTGAAGTGCTAAATTTACCATTAAAATCTACTTGCTTTAATTGGTAATAATTAGTTCCAAAATCTGGGCTCTTATCTGTGAAAGAATAATTTGTTTTAGCATTAGAATTACCGTTACCAGCAACTTTACCTATACTTGAAAAATCATTGCCGTTCTCAGAACGTAACACATCAAAATAAGAATTATTCTTTTCACTTAAGGTAGTCCAATCTAGTTGGATGCCATTTGTAGCTTTTTTACCTTTAAAATCAACCAAACTAACAGGTAAAGTTGCTGTACCAACTGAGCTACTACCGGTTGGAACAAAAGTTACACTTTTAAAAAGTGTATTTGCTGGAGCTGTAGCTAAAAGCGTAGTTGTAGTTGCAAGCTCAACCTGGCTAACATCGGTTGGATTGGTTGTTAAATAACTATCGGTAAATGTTATGAGCTTAGAGGTTTCTGTGCCAGTTCCATCATCTCCCCAAGTGGTTGCATAAACATCAACAACCGTTTTTGTCCCCACTCTTCCCCGCACACTGGCAGAAATACTTTTTATTTTGGTTGTATTGACATCAGAAAGTGCCGCAAAAGGACCTATTGCTGCACCAGAATAATTTAAATAATATCTTCTTATTGTATTTGCATTATCATCAACAACATAAATAATGGTTCTGTTTTCTACCGTAACCACAAGAACCTGGTTAGCGGTTATAGCTGCGTTAAAGGGCGCAGAAGTAGTAAAAGTGGTTGAAGTTGTAGGTAGCGGAGTTGCATAGGGCAATTCTGTACTTGCTGCCGCCGTTGCAGAGTATAACCGGGCTGCTCCTAAAACACCGCTCGACCATGTTTTAGCAATTGACAAACTTTTAGAACCGTCTTGAGCTGTAGAAATACGAGTGCTGGCAGTACCGCCCAATGTGGTGTATTGAATTCCATTTTGAGAACCATTTGCCCAAATATTGGTACCATCAATCACAGCTGAACGAGGGCTTCCTAATCCTGTTGTAGGATCGTTAGAAAGTGTAGTAGTACTGTTATAACTGCCATCTCCCGCTATCACACCAACAACCAATCCGTTTGATGTAGTTGGAACTGCACCACCAACAGTTTGGTTATATCCAAAAATGGTTAAATATTTGCCGTCTTGTGATAAGGTTGATATTCCTTCATCTACATATTTACCTGTTGCATCTCTTCCTAATCCTGTAAGTTTAAAATTTGCGGCATTATCAGCCACAGGAATTGCCCTGCTTTTAACCAATACACCAGCAGTTGTATATTCATCTATAAAAACCGGGACAGTCACATTGTTCCCTAAAGCAGCCGTTCCATTTCCGTACCGATAAACTGCCAAGTTGCCTGGAGTAAATGATTGGGCAGATGCATATAATGCCCCTAAAATAAAACCAAATGTTGTGAGTAATTTTCTTTTCATAATAATTTAAGATTAATTGAACGGTATATTAATTTGGATTGTTTTACCCTTATTTAAGTTCTGAGGTAGTGGGGTAGATTCTGATTTACCACCAATTTGCCAATTTGCATTCTCTAATTTCTGTGTTGGATCAGATATGGAAACCAGCCATCCTGCTTTGCTTTTTTCGAGGATATATAACCCACAAGTCATAAACTTTAAGACTGGAAATGATTTTGCTTTGATACTGGTTGGTTCGTAAATAGCCAACATCAATGTTGATCCATTTCTTGTTGCAATCACTTGGGCTTTTTTATTGTTTTGGATGATTTCAAAATCTGGACTAAAGGTTTTAAATTTTTCAAAATCTTCTCCTGGAACCAATTCATAAGCATAACTGCCCGTTTGGGCTAAAAAATCATGGTAAATATCTAAAGTGAAAACAGGTTTAGTAATTGGCTTTTCTTTATCATAAACAAAAGCTATATCGCCCCAACTACCTGTTTGATTTTTTGCTGAAATTGAAATATTGGCAGGTTGAAGATTGTAATAGCCGATTTTATTATGGTAAACCCATTTTATTGATTTGGAGCTATAAACCGTATCTTTTAATTCCCTTGTTTTATTATCATAAAAATAAACCGGGCCTTTTAACTTTGTTTGATTTATAGTGGTAAAAACAGGTTTTTGTATATCGCTATGAATATTTGAGCCTAAACACACCATTTTATCGTTTAGCCAAAACGTGGCTTTATTTCCACTCAAGGAATCTCGATTTAAACTAAAAGCAGAAATACCATTTTTTCCGCTCACCACGCCTCCGGTAAAATCTCCTTTATTTCTATAACCAGAAAAGCCTAAAACTTTTAGCGGTGCTGATGTTTGAAAATTAGTAACCCCGGGAAGTTTTTTCCAATTTAGATATGGAAAAATCCCTTCATACTCGTCTCCATCCACAGTTACAAAATAATTGCCATCGCCCAAAAAGTATCCTTTTAAATTTTCTCTGTTTAAAGCTTCTGTAGCTTGCACCCTGTTTGATGACATTTTTAAAGTTGCGAACCAATTGGGCGATCTATGAACGGTCATATCCGATGTCCAAAAATGCTTAGTTCCATTAAGTTGAGGTAAATATTTTGGACTATAATTCCTGGATATAAACTCCATATATTGATTTGCATTTTCTGGATCAACAAATGTCATATCTAACATAGAATATGCTATGGCCAGTGCCTTGCTCCTATCCACTCCTTTAAAAAATTGTCTTCCAAAAGAGTTGATGTCTAAATATCCTTTCCAGGTAATCCAGCTATATCCGTTTAGCATTAAATCTTTTAATATTGCCAAATGCTCTTTATCGGCTTTTAAAGAAGTTCCAGAAAATACCCTAGACCAAAAACTAAGCGTATTTACAAAAGACAGCCCATAGTTCCCGAATTGCTGTTGCGGACCATGTTGATGAAAGCTAAAATCTTGTTGAATTCCTTCATTTCCGGAAATTCTAAGTTCAGAAAAAATGGTATCCCTAGCTGTTTTAGCCAAGGCTTCATCTTTAATCAAAATCGCTTTAAACAAAACATTACCAGCTAACCAAACTTTATTTTGACCCGTCATTTTAATTTTTGAGTGGTTTAAAACAATAACCGCTTTGTTAACTTCATCAGCAGAGAGCTCATTCCTTAGCATAATAAAAACGGGACCTAACGTTTTAGGAATTCCTATCTCATTATACCACCAATTTTTACAAATCAAATTAGCATCAAACCAAAATTTAAGTGCCTGATGTAAAACAGGTTTTATTTCTGCTTTTAAATAATATTTTGATTGAGGATTAGTATAAAGTGTGGTCAACAGAAGAATTCTTTCGGCATGGATTTTTGGATCCCAACCAGACTCTCTTTTGTCATTGTAATTAATATCATCCCACTTACCGGTAGTTAGATCAAAACCAGATAATATTTTTTTTACTTCGCTATCAACAGGTGTTTTTTTCTCGTAAACTTCTTTTGTAACCATATCTACAGCATCTGGATCTTGATGCAGATTGTTGATGATACTATCTAAAGAATTATAACCAGAATCGTTTTTATGGTAGTATTGCGCTATGTTCTTTTCTAAAGTGCCAAAAAACTCTTGAGCTTGACACTGAACTGAAAAAACAAGTAGGAATATAAAAAATGATAATTTCATTTATATAATATTTAATCTTATGAATCAATTTTAAAATAACTTTTTTGACTCCTTAAAAGAGCTTCTATATAATAATAATCTGCATATATGATGGGCACATCAACTTCACTATTATAAGGTTTATGGCCTGTGCTATGCTCTAGTATAAAACCCATATCCCCATTTTTTGGAGATTTATAATGCTCACTTAAGCTTTCTAAAATCTTTTGAGCCTTTTCTTCATAATAAGTGCTTTTAGTTTGAGATGCCAGTTCAAACAATGCAGATGAGGTTATTGCAGCAGCGGAAGCATCTCGAGGTGCGTTAGGTATTGCAGGATCATCATAATCCCAATAAGGAATCATATCTTTAGGTATTTTTGGGCTGGTTAAAATGTAATTTGCAATATGCTCAGCCTGTTTTAGATAAGTACTATCTCCGGTTTCTCTAAAACACATGGTAAAACCATATAATCCCCAAGCTTGCCCCCTAGACCAAGATGATTCATTTGAATATCCTTGATGCGTAGTTTTTTTTATTACCGTACCGTTTTTTGGATTATAATCTACTACATGATAACTGCTGTAATCTTTCCTGAAATGATTTTTTAGCGTGTTGTTTGCGTGTTGTACCGCAATATTATAAAAAGAAGAATCTCCACTCAGTTTTGTAGCTTCAAAAAGCAGTTCTAAGTTCATCATATTATCAATAATAACTGGGTAAGTCCATAAATCTTCCCTGTGATCCCAAGATTTGATTACTCCAGCCTTAGGGTTAAACCTAGTAGAAAGAGACTTCGCTGCATTTATGATTACCTGTTTATAATTATTATCGTTGGTAAGCCTGTAACCATTACCAAAACTAGTGTACAACATCAACCCTAAATCATGAGTCCCTTTATTATACTCTTGGTTCTTAAGATTTGCAGTAAATTTTTCAGCTTCAGAACTCCATTTTTTATCTCCCGTATATTCATATAAATACCATAATATCCCAGGGAAAAATCCGCTAGTCCAATCACCAGAATCGCTCAATTTTAATTTTCCGTTTTCCAGGGTACGAGGAGAAACTTCATTAGAAACAGGTGATTGATTTTTAATTTCATGCAGCATTAGTTTTACCTGATTCTCGGCAAAGCGAAATTCATGTTTGACATTTGTTTTTTGGGCATAAGTACTTAAACAGACTATCATCAATATGATGAAGCTTAGGGATTTTCGCATTTTAAAGAAAGGATATTAAGGTTTATCAATTTATCTGATGGTAATATTTCAGACAATAAATTATTATGCTAAACTAGTTACAAACACTATAGAAAATAGATTGTATATGTACCAGTATTGAGGGGTAATTGAGCAAAAAGTGAGGTTTAACGATATTAAAAAAGCTAGTTTAAAATTATTTCTTTAAGAAGAAATAAAAATAAATTTTGTTGTAAATGATTAAGAAAAAATATAATCCTAAGAATTTTTGATTATGCAAAAAACAAAAAATCGTTAAATTTTATCAAAATAAGTTCTATTTAATATTAGATGTACTTTCACTCAACTTTAAACGAATAAGTACTGTACCCAAGCCTTCCATTATCACTTAAACCTTGTAATACAATTATGTAGCTGCCTTTTAAATCTGAAGTATAAAAATCAATATTTTTAGTCCCGGTTAAGGAAGTCTTTACATCTCCAGACCAATAGAGAAGCGTTCTGAAATCTGGTAAACGTGATGCTTTTTCTTTTGGATTTGCATATACTGGAGTATAAAATTTGCGCTGTACTTGCAAGCCTTCATAATCTACCAAGACTACGTTAGGATCTAGATTAAAGTCTTTAAAATCTCCCTTAATTGAAGAAAAATTTAAAATACCTCCAAAAATTAAAGGTCCCAAATAATACTTTTTGGCTACAATATCTAATTCATTTATTTTTAATGGGTCGTAGGCCATCAATCTGTTCATATCTTTAACCAGAATGCCGTCTAACAAAACCAGCGGTGCGCTGTCTAAGTATATTTTATCTTGCACATTATAAGTTGTAAGTGAGAATTTCTTATCTCTTTTTTCTACTACTACTTCTGGGACATACTCTCTGAAAATTTCTTCTAAAGTTGGGAAACGCACATATTGATTAAGGATGTAATTTTTATCTGAAGCGTTTCCATAAAACGATACTTCTTTTGATGACTTTGTTATAAACGTTTTCAATTTATCAGCATTGTAAACATTTTGCACCTGCATGTATATGCTTCTGTCTAAAACGCTTTTGCTGAAATATTTTGATAATTGTAACTGAGGAAGTTGCTCATCAGAATTTTGTTTTAAAAATGGATCATCCAACTCTAATTTATAAAGGCTATCTTCTAAATTATAGGTTTGCAAAGCCAATTGTACTGGCCCAAAAATATTTTTTGTGTTAAAAGCTAGGTATCCATCGCGATCACTTTTAGCACCATATAGATGCTCTGTACTACCAACAACAGAAAGTGAGGTAAGAATATCTGGGGCGGGTTTATCACTATTCTTATAAAAAACTCTTCCGTTTATGATATTTTGCTGATACTCGGGTTTAAATTTTAAAAACGGCTTTTCTACTTTTAAAGCCTCTTTACCTTTAAATTTTCGCCATCCCTGGGTTAATAACAAGTTATCAAGAGCTAGGTTAGTCTCTTTATCATCATTCTCAAAGTAATAATTAACGTTTTCTATTTTACCTTTAATTTCAGATTTTAACCACAGATAACTAAAAATATTTGCCTCATTCATCTTTTGTAGCGAATCTGTTAAAAATATAGAAAGAGATAGATTTGACGCTAAATTATTTGCTTTTTCATCTCTTGATTGGATTTGAAGAGATACTTTTTCTCTGGAAAGATATTTTTGTTGATTTGTTTTTACGCTGAGTTCTAGTTTTTTTGTTGGTCGTTTAAAATACAAACGCTCACAAACTGGTTGGATATCGCTATCAAAAATTGTAAAAGAAGAAATCCCTTCGCCCAATTTTTGTTTATCAATATAAACCTGAGCCGTACCGCTTTTCATTTTAACCTCTTGTAATGCTGTAGTTTTATCTTGCTGATGCACTAATAGATAAATTGACGAATCATTATCGGCTCTATGAGTTATTGTAATCTTTACGGAATCTGAACCAATTTCATTAAGCTGCATTGCATAAGCATTGCTTTCTGCAGGCATCAAATCTTTTACTAACTTTTGGTTATTGTAATTGATTACTGCTTTGTATTGGACGTCCTTTTCTGGCTTGAAATGAAAATTGCCAATACCAAATTTTAATGGTTCAAAAACAGCAACTTCTTGATTTAAATTATTTAAAAGTTTCCCAGTAAAATTTACGCCTTTACCATATCCATCAACAGCTTTAAAAGCTACCTTACAGTCAACCCCTTCCAATAAATTACCTCCCTCTGGAAAAAACTGAATATCAAAATCTTTTGACTTAACAGTATCTTTTATTTCAGATGCCTTTAGAGAGTTGAAAATAGTAATGGTCTTTTCAAAGTTATCATCTGGAGCGAAGTTTTTCATCCAATTGGTATAAGCCCTCAATTTGAAATTCCCCGATGGTAAAGAAACAGGTAAAAAAATAGAGCCATTTCCAACACCATTTTCAATGGCTACTTTAAGCTGCAAAACAGGTTTTTGATCTACATCTAAAATTTCTACATAGGCAACACTGCTTAAATCTGTAAGTATATGTGTGCTAGCATCACTCAAGTAAACCTTAAACCAAATAATTTCTCCTGCTAAATAAAAATCCTGATCTGTATGTACAAATAGTTTTTCACGAAAGGTATCAGTTGTTTGTTTTCCAAATTTTGTATTAAAAACGCTTAAATCATTTTGCGCTATAACCTGCCCCAATGAAAAAAACAGTAAACCAAACCAGACTATTATATTTTTTAACATCATGATTTTAAATATTAATTAGGCCAAAAAGAAGGTCTTTTATTGTCGCCCCTAGTTGCACAGTCAGCGCATCCGCTATTAATTACTTGATAACCTATAAGTACTGGCCCTGCAAAGACATAATCAATTGGTTGATAACTTGCTACATATTTTGCAAGTGTGTCCTGATTTAATGAAATTTTTAAAACTTCATAATTGCAGAGAAATTTATAATTCCAATCTGGAAGGGGTTGGATGAAGATTCTTTTTTCTTCTACTGTTGCTACACCCACATAGCCAATAACCTGTTCTTGTGGGTCGGTTAGACAAACAATATTTCCAGTAGTTTCTGATGGCTGATGGTCAAAAATAGACCCATTTGTTTCTGTATTATTTTTTAAATTAAGATAGAAGTTATATCCATCTAAATCTAGCGCTGTCTGTTTTACATTGATGCTGTATAAAATTGCTAATCGTACGTTGTCATTAGGTATAAAATTAATGGGAGATGAGATGATATCCTTACTCAACTTCGCACTAGAGCCTAATAATATTTCGCTAGAAGAATTGTTTTGCCAGCAATAATAAATCTTTTTTTGTTCATCTAAGGTTCTGTTTACAACACTAATAGAGTCGGTATTAATGCTAGGATTAATCTGATTAATAAACTTATAGATTACTGGAACGTTTGCATGTATTTCCCAAACCTCATCATAAGTCCACTTATAATATTTCGTTTTATTTTGGTCATCATGGCTGTTTACTTTAATTCCCACGCCAGCTTGTTCCCTTTCCCAGCTTAAACTATCTATTGGTGGTGTTGGTTTCCCTTCTATCAATTTGCTCTCATATTCTTTTCCATCAGCAGTTTTTAT
The DNA here is from genome assembly GCF_016623585.1 of Pedobacter segetis. GTDB lineage: Bacteria > Bacteroidota > Bacteroidia > Sphingobacteriales > Sphingobacteriaceae > Pseudopedobacter > Pseudopedobacter segetis. The sequence goes on along the minus strand of NZ_JAEHFY010000019.1, from coordinate 74,693 downwards.
TTTTAGATGATATTTTTGAGCAGGAAGGTCTAAAATATCTGATTCATATAGTCCATTGGTCTTTTCTTTCACTTCATATGTATTGGAGTTTTCTCCTATTATCTGCACATTAGCTTTTAACTCGGGTTTATATACCACTTGTTCTTCCAGCTTTTTTGTTCTGCTTAATTCAATGGCAGTAACACCTTTTACGTTAATAAAACCTTCTACCACCAAATATCCGGTTTGGGGAGAATTCAAGGTTGGCTCAAACGGTTTTCTGCAAGAAAACTGGGTTAGCATTGCGCAAACAAATAGTATAAAAATTAATAAGTTTTTATCTCGTATAATATTTATGTATCGATTAAAATTCATTGTTTTAAAACTAAAATCACTTTGCCCCCTAACATGCTTTAAAAAAAAATTGACAAATCCTAGACTGCAATATTTTTTAACATCATTTCTCAAATATTAATTAGGCCAAAAAGGTGGCCTTTTATTGTCGCCCCAAAACGTACAGTCTGCACATCTGCTATCCACTATTATATAACTTTGGAGTGAAGGCGAATCATAATCAATTGGTTGATAATTAGGTGCATATTTTGCAAGTGTATCTTGATTTGAAAAGATTTTTAGAATGTCAGTATTACAGGGAAATTTGTAATTCGAATTAAACATCGGTTCTATAAAAATTCTTTTCTCTTGTATTGTAGCAACTCCTACATAACCTATAGCCTGTTCTCCTGTATCGCTTACACAAACAATATTTCCAGTAGTTTCTGATGGTTGATGGTCAAAGATAGATCCATTTGTTTCTGTATTGTTTTTTAAGTTGAGATAGAAGTTATACCCAGCTAAATCTAGCGCTGTCTGTTTTACATTGATGCTATATAAAACAGCTAATCGTACGTTGTCATTAGGTATAAAATTAATAGGAGATGATATAATGTCTTTACTCAGCTTTGCGCTAGAACCTAATAATATTTGATTAGAAGAACCATATTGCCAACAGTTATAAACTTGTTTTATTTCTTCCGGAGTTCTTCTTGCCACACCAATATATGTGATATTGGTGCCGGGAATATTGCTTTTAACATATTTAAGATTTGCCAATACATTAGCATGTATTTCCCAAACCTCATCATAAGTCCATTTATAATATTTCGTTTTGTTTTGGTCATCATGGCTGTTTACTTTAATTTCTACGCCATTTTGTTCTCTTTTCCAACTTACACTATCTATTAATGGTGTTGGTTTCCCTTCTATCAATTTGCTCTCATATTCTTTTCCATCAGCAGTTTTTATTTTTAGATGATATTTTTGAGCAGGAAGGTCTAGAGTTTCTGATTCATATAGTCCATCGGTCTTTTCTTTTACTTCATATATAGTGGAGTTTTCTCCCACTATCTGCACCTTAGCTTTTAACTCGGGTTTATATACCACTTGTTCTTCTAGCTTTTTTGTTCTGTTTAATTTAATGGAGGTGACACCTTTTAAATTAATAAAACCTTCTACCACCAAATATCCGGTTTGGGGAGAATTCAAGGTTGGCTCAAACGGTTTTCTGCAAGAAAACTGGGTTAGCATTGCGCAAACAAGTAGTATAAAAATTGGTAAGCTCCTATCTCTTGTAAAATTTATATATCGTTTCAAATTCATCTTATTAAAACTAAAATCTAAGATTATAATTTATAAATGGAACTGCAGAGCCGAAAATAGATAACTGATAGCCATTTAACCTTCCCTGTTGTGATGTAAAAAATGTGGAATATGGGTTGTCTCTGCCGGTTAGGTTGTAAACCCCAATGGTCCAACTATTGTGCGCAAACTGATTTATCTTGTGATTTCCATCAATATTTATAGATAAATCTGTTCTAAAATAATTAGGTATCCTATAACTATTTCTGTCTCCATATAAGGCTCTTTGCGATCCAGCATAATAAAAACTTCCTATTGGGATTGTAATTGGTCTTCCTGTGCTATAAGTGATGTTTGTAGAAACACTAAACCGAAGTGAAAATTTATAATTCGCACTAAGTGTGGCTTCGTTTGGTTTATCAAAACTAGCTGGGTAATAATTCCCTTTATTAATTAACTCGCCTGCATTTATATTATCCATCTTAAATAAAGTTCTTGAATAGGTGTAACTAAACCATCCGTTTAATTTCCCTGAAGGCTTTTTAAGAAAAAATTCAATCCCGTAAGCTTTTCCATTTACATTAATTACATCTGTTTCTATATGTTCATTCAGAATTAATTCTGCACCGCTTTTATAATCAAGATAATTTTTAATACGCTTATAATAAATTTCTATTGATGTTTCTAAAGTGTTCTTTTTTAGGTTCTTGTAAATACCAAGAGAAACTTGATCTCCAAATTGTGGTTTTATATTTTTATCGCTCAGTTTCCAAATATCAGTTGGGGAGATAGCAGTTGTATTGGTTAAAAGATGAATGTATTGCCTCATCGAATTATAACCTGCTTTTATAGTTAAACTATTTGTTATCGCAAATCTTGTAGAGAATCTAATTTCTGGGCCTTTGTAAGTTTGGGTAACTTCTCCTTTTCTATAACTAGTGCTATCTACTAAGTTGTTTTTTTCTATTGGCAAGCCAGTTGCATAATTGTAAACAAGTTTGGGACCCAGATTAGTAAAATGAGAATACCGCAAACCTAAATCAAAAGATATATCTGGCGTTAAGGTAAAATCATCACTTAAAAACAATGCGTTTTCAACCGCCTGTTCATTCTCTAAAATTTTTGGTATAATTAAAGAAGATTTATCTAAAGGTATAAATGATCCTGGCTGAAGCTGATAATATATCGTATTTGTACCGAAATTTAAGGTATGTTTAGGATGGATGTAGTAAGTAAAGCCGGTTTTAAAAAAAGTCTGTTGGATATTAAACGCAAGCTTATAAGAATTAACACTATCTTTTTCTGCCTTGTTGCTATATTCATAATCATCAAATCCGCCGGCAAAAGAGCTATTTAATTTTTGACTGAATATATGAGACCACTTTAAAGAAGCATTTTTATTTGAATATTGAAATACCGTATCAGTTGCTAGATTAGAAGCATCGCTACTTAAATAACCCGTAAAATTTACTTTATTTTTATCATTTAATTTATAATCTACTAGCAGGTTTAAATCATAAAAAGAAGCTTTGGCATTTTTATAGCCCGCACTATTAGGTAATAGCCCAAAAATAAAATTTGAGTACGTAGATCTACCTCCAAGAATAAAAGAGCCCTTATCTTTTACTATTGGCCCTTCTAAATTTAAACGACTAGTAAGTAGGCCTATCCCAGCTGTACCACCAAATTTTCTTTCATTTCCTTCTCTGGTATCCACCTTGAGTACAGATGATAAACGACCACCATATTTTGCCGGTATACTACTTTTATATAGTTCTACGTCTTTAATAAGATCTGGATTAAAAGCAGAGAAGAAACCAAAGAAATGAGAGGGATTATAAATGGTGGATTCATTAAAAAGAATAAGGTTTTGATCTGTTGCACCACCTCTTACATTAAATCCACCAGCGGCTTCACCCACGGTTTTAACACCCGGCAAGGTTAAAAGCACTTTAATGATATCTGGTTCGCCAAAAACAGTAGGAACTTGTTTTATTGATTGAATAGTAATTTTTTCAATTCCTAACTGTGTTCTTTGTAAGTTTTTAGGCGATTGTACAACAACAACTTCTTTTAAGGATATTGCATCACTTTTAATATCAATATTCAGTTTTCCATTACTATAAAGTTTAATTCTTCTAAATGTTTCTTTCTGACCAACAGAGCTTATAATCAGCTTATTATCGCCAGTGGCCAGTTCTATAGAATAAAATCCCGCTTCATTTGTTGTGGTACTATTTTTATCATTTTGTGAACGTAAGTAAACACCAATTAAAGCCTGACCGGTTTCGGCATCTTTAACATAACCAGATATGGTGGCTTTTCCTAGCTTTGAACCATAGGATTTTAAACCGATTTCATAAATTTTATTTTCTAAGCTAGCATCCTGTGGGCTATTTATTTTACTGGCCTTGTAGTTAAGATCTGTTAAAACCTGATACGCGTTTTTATCACTTTCTGGGTTAGTTTTATTGTTTGGTCTAACAGTGAAATTAGTGCTTATTACTACATTTTTTGTTAAAAAAACATTACCATAGCTATCAATTGAATAGAGGTATTTAGTCCCGGTAAAAACCTTTTCTAGAATATCATTTATATTTTTGTTTTCTACTGCAACACTAACTCTTAAACTATCGAAAATTAAACTATCGAAAAAAATTTTGTAGCGCCCAGTTTTTTCTAATTCTTTTGAAAATTCTGATGCCGTAGCATTTTTTAAATTAATAGTTATTTTTTCTGGCGAAACATCTTGGCAATAGGCCCTAACAGAAAAATCACAAATAAATCTACAGCCGCAGATAGCGATTAATATTGCTTTTAATACTAAGCGATATATTCTATTATTGTAACTGATCATAATAATTAACGATAGCAATCATGGCTTCTTCAGGTTCTTTTTTAAACTTCTTCTTGTTGATTTTAATGTATGAGGAAAGCTCTTTTTTTCTTTCTTTGAGGATATTTACCAAGGATGAAATAGAATTGAATCGCTGAAACATCCCATCCTTATAAATATAATATTTGTTAATTATTTCAATGTTCCTTTTAACTCCCGCCGTAGAAACACCTTCTGTAATTACCTTATTTCTTTTAGATAATAATACTAGCTTATTGCTGTATAGCTCCTCATAGAAGCCGGCTGAGATTGTAATGGTACTACCTAATTTATCTAGATAGATAAATTTATGCCCATTTAAACTAAAGTCTTGTACTTTACTCTTGATCAAATTAATAGCAGATTCTTTATTAAAATACTGAACAATTAATTCATCTTTTAACAAATCATATTTAAGAGGTACCTGATAATATTTGTTGTTTTCGTAAGTAACATCTCCGCTTATCCAGCTATCTTCTAAAAAAAAGGGTTGACCACTCTCAAAGTAATTAGGTGTATAACCGTAAAAGTAAAATCCATTATATAGCAAAGACTGGCCGCTAGCTAATTGGCTTGTAATCGTTTCTTTTTCGATAACTAAAGATGATGGATTATTATCGATCTGACTGTATCCCTCAATAGATAAACTTAGGAAAGCTAAAGTGCTTATAATCAGCTTTAACATTTTTGATGTGATTATATCAATATATTTTAAATAGTTAGGTGATATGGTTTATTAATCCGTCTTAATAAATAGATAAGATCAAAATAAACATATTGCTAAAGTAATTACAGCTAATTAAAAATTAGATGATAAATGTATCAGCATTAGGATACGTTTGAACAAATAATAGTAATAAGACAACTAGAAAAATTATCCTTATTATTAGAATAAACACTTAATTACCAAGTTTATAACCTATTAAAAAATCAATATTTTTAAAATAATTTTGCTTACTTTCTCAGTTTATTAAAGTAAAGTTTTCTTTTAATCTTATATCATCAGATGCGCTACCGATCATCACTTCAAAATCTCCTGGTTGTGCTATCCATTTTAAATCATCGTTATAAAAAGACAATTTTTCTTTTTCGATATAAAAAGTAATTTGTTTTGTTTCACCAACATTTAGCCTAATCTTTTGAAAATCTTTCAATTCCATAATTGGCCTTACGGGTTGCGCCACTTTATCTTTGATGTATAATTGAACAACCTCTTCTCCGGCATATTTACCTGTATTGGTTACGTTTAAGATCATTTTTATGGTATCGTTTAAAGCAATATTAGTTTTATCAAGCTTCAAATCACTGTATTTAAAATTGGTGTAACTTAAACCGTGACCAAAAGCATATTGTGGAGAGTTACTCATATCCAAATAAGTTGATCTATAATTGGGGCTTTTACCTTCTTCAAACGGACGACCAGTATTGGTTTGTGCATAATAAATTGGAATTTGGCCCATGCTCCTCGGAAAGGTGATAGGCAGTTTGCCGGATGGGTTGTAATCTCCAAATAGCACATCCGCCATCGCATCTCCAGCTTGGCTGCCCAACCACCACGTAAACAATATAGATTTTACATTTTCTGCAGTATAGTTAAAAATTAGCGGTCTTCCGCCCATCACCAACACTACCAAAGGTTTCCCTGTTTTCACTATTGCTTTAACAAGTTCCTCTTGCATTCCTGGGATATGAATATCAGCCTTACTTTTTGCTTCCCCAGTCATATCGAAAGTTTCTCCAACTGCCATTACTACAACATCGGCTTTTTCGGCGGTCTCAATGGCCTCATTAAAACCTGTGGTTAGGCTATCATTAATGTTGCAACCTTTTGCGTAGAGTAGATTGGTTTTATTCCCCAACTTATTTTTTACTCCATCATATAAAGAAACTGGAATATCATCTTTGCCCCATGAGAGTGCCCAAAAACCTCTCATATCTTGATTTGCTTTAACCAACGGACCAATTAGGGCAATGGTTTTTGTAGATTTAGAAAGTGGCAAAATACTAGTCGCATTTTTTAATAATACGATGCTTTTTTTGGCAACCTCTCGAGATGCTGCTTTATTTATTGAAGAGTTAAGTTCTAATTTTTCTCTTTTCTCATCACTAAATCTATAAGGGTTTTTAAATAACCCTAGTTCAAATTTTTTGTTTAAAATTCGTTTTACCGCTTCGTTAATATCATCAATATTTACTTTCCCTTCTTTCACTAATCCTAACAAATAAGTATCATAAGCCTTACTTTCCATATCCATATCGTTTCCGGCAGTAATGGCCATTTGGGCAGCTTGCTTTAAATCTTTAGCATAACCATGTGCCACCATTTCTTTTATTGAACCCCAATCGCTCACAACAAAACCTTTAAACCCCCAGGCCCCTTTTAAAATATCTCTTTGCAAATAACTGTTACCAGTAGCGGGTATCCCATTTAAGGTGTTAAAAGAATTCATAAAAGTTGCAGCGCCAGCATCTAATGCAGCTTTAAAGGGTGGCAAATAAACTTCCCAAAGTTGTCTTTTGCTCATATCAACGCCATTGTAATCTCTACCCGCTATTGCTGCACCGTAAGCTGCAAAATGTTTAGCACAGGCCATAACCGCATCTAAACTCCCAATTTGTTTGCCTTGAAACCCTAAAACTCTGGCTTTGGCAATTGCCGAACCCAAGTACGGGTCTTCCCCAGCACCCTCCATTACTCGCCCCCAACGTGGGTCTCTTGCAATATCAACCATAGGTGCGAAAGTCCATTGGATACCTGATGATGAAGCTTCTCTGGCGGCTGTTCTTGCAGACAGTTTTATGGCATCCATATCCCAAGATGCTGCTTCTGCTAATGGGATTGGAAAAATTACCCGATAACCGTGTATGACATCCTGACCGAAAATCAAAGGTATTTTTAACCTTGATTTCATGGCTTCTTGCTGAAGCTCTTTTGTGATTTTTGCTCCTCTTACATTTAACAATGACCCGATTTTGCCATTACGTATTTCTTGAAGAATATCCACATTTTTTTCATCTGCAGGCCCCGTTAAATCTCCTGCATTTAACTGATTAAGTTGTCCAACCTTTTCCTTCAAAGTCATCAGGTTTAAAACCGAATCAACTTTTTGCTCAATTTTTGTTTCTTGGGCACTAGCCGATGCGTAAATCAATAAAAGAGATAGGGTAAGTACTTTGTGGTTTTTAACTAATTTTATAATATGCATAGAATATTTTTGTGTTTATTTTATAGTACTGTTGAATATAAATTTATCTGACGATTAATTTTTCGGTTCTTTTATTACCCTCTGTATTAACTTCTAGGATATAAATACCTGCCTTCAAGATCTGATTATTGATGTTAAAATCATTTCCTTCTTTTACATCTTTAAAGCTTTTTTCAATCAACATTTGAGCAGAAGAGCTATATAATTTAAATATTAATGATTTAGCGTCTTGATTTATTTTCAAATGAAATAAAGGGTTTTCATCAGTTATTGGGTTTGGGTAAACTTCCCAATCATGAACATTATTTAACAGTTTGACTGAAACCACATTAGAATATGTAAAATCACCATTATTATCTAACTGCTTTATGCGGTAATAATTAATCCCGCTAGATGGATTTTTATCAATAAAATTATAAAGCTGGTTTCCAGCTCCATCAACTGATGGTTTAGTTCCTATTTTAATAAAGTTGTTACCTACCAACTTTTCTATTTCAAAAGATTGTGTATTTACTAAATTATTAACCAACCAGTTTAATAAAACACTTCCATTACTTTGTTTCTGCGCAGAAAAATTTATCCAATTTAGAGGTAACGTATAATTGGTTTGTACCGGAGCTACTTGGTTTGTGGCTTGTGTTATGCCATAAACTATTTTTTTAAGCAAGTCCCCTGTTTTGTTAAAAACCAATACTATGGTAGTTTGGGCATCAATATTATCTTTATAAAGTACATTTATATCTGCCAGTAAATTAATTTTCAAAGTAGCTGGGTCTGTAACCGGTTGTTCTGATAATTGCAAAGCATAACTGTAATTGGTTACGTCGCTTTTGTTAACTAACATTACCGATACAGTATCATTTCTAATGGCACCCATAGTAGTGACCAAACTTTGGTTATTGCTGGATTGTATATAATTCCCGTTAATATTTTCAGCAATCATTTTCTCATGATAGTAACTTGATCTAGGTTTTAGAGTTGCACCTGACCCATCCATATAACCTAAATCTCCTGTTCCTCTTGCTCCGCCACCCTCTTGAACCGACCAAGGAGTTATTGTAAGGGCACCTCTTGTCATACCAACATTAAAAGCATCTGCCCAAAATTGTCCGTTTAAAAACGAATGTACACCTACCCCTGCCACAGTATTAGAAGATGGATTAATATAATCAACATTAAATTCTGTAATTGCCCATTTTAGCTGATTGCTACCTGTTCTGTTATTCAAAATATTGGCATTATTCATCAGGCCTATTAAATTATCTACATTATTGCCTAAATTTTGACCGTTAGCAACCACTTGAGCCCTAGTTTGAGTCCCACCAAATGGATAGGTATGAAACGAGACCACATCAATATAATAATTGCCGTTAGCGTCTTTGCCAGTAATATCATTGGCACCACCAATTAATGATGGGTAATAGTTACTGTTGTAATAAGCACATTCTGGCCCTACTATCAAAATATTCGGGTCTTTTGCTTTCATGGCAGAAGAAAAAGATTTGATGTATGTTGCAACTGTTGATACGTTTGCCGTTGTTGAGCCAATATCAGGTTCATTACCTATTATCCAATATTTTACATTTCTGCCGCTTGTAGTATTAACATACTCTACCAAATTTGCGGCTTGGGTTGCAGATATATTACCTCTGTTGGTTGCTACTTGTACCATTGGTTCTGCTCCTATTTTTCTAATAGAATCTATTAAATCAACTACCTTATCTCCGGGCAACATGGCTCCTTCTGCCCAAGATCCACCTATTCTAATCATTTTAACACCAGAGGCTTTGATGGTTGGCCACAATACATTTAGCTGCCCATTATAGGTTGTTCCGCCAAAAGTACCTTTTGGCAACCAAGCATTTTGTCCCATTAAATAGTTAGAAATAGCTGGGCGACTAACAAAATTTACGTTTAAATCGTCTATTCGCCAGTTGTTTGTTTGTCCTACAGCACCCGTTCCGTTATCGCCATAGATCCTGATAGTTATTGGTGTATTAGTAGCTCCAATTAATGGTAAAGAAAATTGGTTATTATAGAGTGTCCAAGCGCTATTTGAGTTTATGTTTACCAATGCAACATTAGCATTATAATTATCTAAACTGGTACGGATAATATAAGAAGTTGGCCCTCCGCTAGAACCTATAGATTTTGATCCAAAACTGATACTCGATATTTTCACTCTTTCTGTTGATGATGGCGTAATGGTAAATTCAAAATAAGATAAACCAGAAATATCTGTCGCAGAATTACCACCCTTTGCAGCAGTTGTAATATTTCCGTTTCCACTAGCTCCATTATACCCACTAGAGGCAGAAACTGTAGTGAAAAAATCTGATGTTTTTGCAGTATTATTGGCGGTTACATCACTTGCCGAAAACCCAGTTGGCACACCTGAAGTGGGACTCCCATTTGCTGCATTAAAATTATAAATCAATTGTGCTTTTGAAGAAAAGTAAAACACAGAAAGAAATGAAAGGAGTAATATTTTTTTCATTAGATTTTTGTTAAGTTTTATTAGTTGGCTTTTTTGAACGTGAAAAAAATTTATATTTATTTTTTCTAGTTCTTGTTCTTTAATTAATTGGTTACCAATAAATTTATTATTGACTTTACAAATATCTTTTAATTAAGAATTGAGAGGGTGTGCATTTATGCTTAAAATAGGTCTTAAATGTACAATATGAGAGTTAAAAGTTTGATTTGTAAATTAAATAGGAAGGATTGAATAATATTTAACTCTAATCTTTTTAAACAGTTTATTTTACATTCTCTTTAAAGCCTAAAAGCCGTTAAATAATATTAAACTTCTTCTTTATTAGCTTTTATAAACTCTGAGGGAGACATATTATATTGCTTTTTAAACTCTTTACTAAAATGCTTTCTATGATTAAAACCCGCCATGTAGGTAATTTCTGTAACGTTATAAGAAGTTGTTTTAAACAAATGAGCTGCTCTTTTTAACCGCATTTGTTTGATTAAATCTGCAACTGAGAAACCAGTGAGCGTATGTACCTTTTTGTAAAGAACAGCCCTACTCATCCCAATTTCTTTAACCAGTTCATTTACATCAAAATAAGAATCTTCTATCTTCTCATCAATAATTTTCATCAGTTTATTAATAAACTTTTCTTCTGAAGTGGTAACTGGTAAATTGGTTGGCTCTAAAACAATCCTTTGGCTAAATTTTTCTCTTAAAACTTCTTGGGCTTTTAGAAGGTTTCTTATGTTCAGCTTTAAAACTTGGAGGCTAAAAGGTTTTGAGATATAAATATCTGCCCCAATGTTTAAACCAGATATCTGATTTTTTTCCGATCCTTTTGCCGTTAGCAAAATAAAAGGGATGTGGTTACTATCTTCTTTTGATTTTACTTTTAAACAGAGTTCAAGTCCATCAACTTCAGGCATCATTACATCACTTACAATTAGATCTGGAAGTTCTTTTTCTAAACAATTAAGGGCTATCTGACCATTTTCACATTCTACAATATGGTAGTTTTCTTTCAAACTATCAGCAAGAAGGCCTCGCACCTCATCATTATCCTCTACAATCATTATTTTGAAGGTCTTTTGGGTTACCTCAGCATTGGTATTGTCAATATCTTCTTGTTTAATGGATTCTATATTTTGATCAACGTCATCAATTTTTCTTATCAACTCTTCTTCAAAAATATCCGATTCTTTAAGATGTGACTTGCCCAACCTTAATAAAATAATGAAAGAGGTTTCTTTTTTTGGATCTTCTGAGCTAAATACTTTTATTTCTCCTTTATGGAGTTCCATAATACTTTTTGCTAGTGCAAGTCCAATACCGCTTCCAATATTCTCTGTTCCTCTATCATCTATTTGAAAAAAACTGTCAAATAATTTCTCTTCAAAATCTTTAGCTATTCCTTTTCCATTATCAATCACGGTTATTTGCACCATGTCTGTGTTTGCTTCATTCAAACCAACTTTTAATGTTATTCTTCCTCCATCATTTGTAAACTTAAAAGCATTAGATAATAGGTTGAAAACAACTTTTTCTAGCTGACCGCTATCGAAATAAACATAAATAGGTTTAGAAGGTGCTTCAAATTGATAGTTGATATTTTTAAAAGCAGCTAATGCCTCAAATGATTTATAAACATCATCGCAAAAAACTATAATGTCTTTATAGCTCCAGTATAGTTTCATGTGGCCTTCCTCAACTTTTCTAAAATCTAACAATTCGGTAACTAAATTCATTAATCTGTTCGCATTAGATTTTACTAGGTTTAATGATTTTAAAGAGGCCGGATTTTCATTTTCATGAATTAATTTTTCTATGGGACCAAGTATAAGTGTTAGCGGCGTTCTTAATTCATGAGAGATATTAGTAAAGAAATTAAGCTTCATTTTATACAGCTCATTTTGTCTTTCATTTTGTAAATGCTCTATGTATAGATTACGTTTTAATGTCTCTCTGTTCCTTAGAAATTTTATTATGATGTAACATATCCCACAAAAAACAAGAAAATAGATTAGGTATGCCCACCATGTTAACCACCAAGGTGGAAGTATAGTGATTTTTAAACTTTTAATCTTTTTGCTCCAAACCCCATCATTATTTGAAGCTTTAACCATAAAAATATATGATCCTGGAGTAAGATTAGCAAAGTTAACTACTCTTTGGTTACCCACATTTTGCCAATCATCAGCAGATTTTAAGCCTTTTAATTTGTAAACGTATTTATTGTTTTCAGGATTGATATAGTTTAAGGCGGCGTATTTTATACTTAAATTAGATTGATAATATGGTAAAGTAATGTTTTTAGTCTCTAAAATTGATGATGAAAGCGGATTTGACCCTCCAATCTTTAATTCTTTATTATTAACTAATAAATTGGTAATAACCACTTTTGGCGTTTTGGTGTTTTTTAAAATATTTTGAGGGAAAAATATGGATAAACCCTTAATTCCACCGAAGGCAATTTCTCCGGTATTGAGCAATAAACCGGCTTGCGTAGAGAATTGATTACTTGATAAACCATCATTAGAAGTGTATTGAGTAATTGATAAATTTTCTTTGTTAAAAGGAAGTTCAAATTTTTTGAAAACGATTTGGTAAATCCCCAAATCTGTACTAACCCAAAGGTTGCCCTTTAAATCTTCTACAATGGCATGTATTACATTATCTTTTAAGCCTTCTTTAGTACCTACATTGTAAAATCTGTTGGTTGTTTTATCCAAATAGTTTAACCCACCTTCTTCTGTACCTACCCATAATCTATTTTTAGAGTCTTTAAATAAGGTAGTAACATTGCTATTGGTTAATTGATATGGGGTATCTCCTACCTTTTGATATAGTTTTAAAATTTTATCTGCCTTTTTATCATAATAATCAAGTCCGTTTTGTGTTCCGATCCACAAATAATTGTCTCCGTCTTTGAGTAGAGCTGTAACAAAATTGTCGGCTATTTCATTTTCAGGAAGAGCGGTTCTAAATGCAAAAAACTCTTTAGGCAGTGCCCAACTTACATAAATATTTGGTTCATAATAAAAATTGAGACCTGTTTTGGTAGGCAAATTTGATGGTCTAAATTTGAATATAGCTGTATTACCATTTTGTAAAACATATCTTAAACCACCTCCATCAAACCCAATCCAAGAACCTTCTCCGTCTGGTAAAACACATAGTATGGGGTTTTCATTTTTAGCATAGTTATTTTTAAAATAGTTATAATATTTATAGGTTTGAGTTTCTTTGTTAAAAATTGCGAGACCATCTGAAGTACCAACCCACAAATTACCTTTGCCATCATCTGCCAGTGATTTAATCCCGTTTTCTGGCTTTTCTGTTGTTTTAGACTTAATATGAAACGATTGATTTTCATTTGTTTTTCTATTGATATGGTGTAGTCCTCCACCATAGGTTCCCACCCACAATGAACCATCCTTATCTTGTATGATAGCATTTATTAATGTGTGGTTTATCCCGATAGGCTCACCCAAATAATCTGCAATATTTTCAAAATTAGAATTGCCTTTATAATAAAAATCAATATCACCAGAAAGCGTACCAACCCAAACACAAGAAGCTTTATCTTTTAAAAAGCTCCATACGGTATTATCAATTAAACTGTTGGCGTTTAGGGGGTCATGTTTATAATTAGAAAATTTTTGGGTAGTAGTATTGAGGATACTTATCCCCTTTCTAGTGGCAAACCATATATTTTGTTTATCCTCAACGAGTATATCTTTTACCCAATTATCTGCTAATGAATTTTTATTTACAGAGTAGCCATAGTTAGTTAAGCTATTTTCTGTTTTAGAGTATTTGAATACTCCGGATATTTCTGTTCCGAACCATAAATTCCCTTCCAAATCTTGTTTTGTAACCAAAATTCTATTTGAGGCGAAATTTTGTCCACTTAAAAACACTTGGGGGAGAGGGAGTACTGTTTGGGTTACTGGATCAAACTGTTTAAGGCCAGTTTCTGTACCAATCCAAATTTTATTTTCTTTATCTGAATAAAGTGAAAAAATTACACTTTTCTGTAAAGCACCATCATTTAAGCTATTGGGAATATCTTCAAAAGATAGTTGTTTTACATTAAGTTTTTTTAATCCTCCAAATGTACCTACCCAAATATTTTTTTGCTTATCTTCAACAATGGATGATACATAATTTCTTCCTCCTTTAATATCAAGAATATCAACGTGTTTAAAGGTCTCGTATTTTTGATCGTAAAGATTTAGGCCATTTGCTGTGCCTATCCAAATTCGTTTTTCACTATCTTGGAATATTACGTTTACCCTATTATGACTTAAGGTGCTTTGATTTTTGTAGTCTGCCTTAAAGGTCTTAAATTCATAACCATCATATCTGGTAAGGCCTTTGAAATTGCCAAACCAAATAAATCCCTTTTCATCTTGCAAAAAAGTAGAAATCGGGCTTTGTGCCAACCCTTCTTTAAAAGATATATGCTTAAAGTTAATATCTTGGGCATTAATATAAAACGGTATTAACGTTAATAATATTAGCTTAACAATACGTGATAACATATAAATTTCAAACGATTTAGAACAGAAATCTTATTATACAATCTACACAAATTTTACAGTAAAACAAACAGTTCATTTTCACAATTCGATGATCGAAAAGCAAAAACGAACTGTATCTTAATTATGCAATTTTATTAATAAATACTTCTTTTTTGCACAAGCACATCATCTATCCACATCATTGTTTGGCTAAATAAATTGATTTGATTGTTATTAAATATGTTTTTATTTAGGTTACTTCCAACGCAAAGGTTAAAAATAATATTATGTGGCCCAAAATTTTGTAGCTGGAGGTTACTATTGCTACTATTATAATAGGTACCTTGATCAACATCATCTAAACGTGTGGTTACTGTAATTACTCCGTTTATATTTTTCCAATATTCTTCATATTTATGCCACCCTTCTGAAACCGGATTAGGATTATAAGTTCTTTCACAAGTAGTGCCTAAAAGATTACTATTAAATTGAGTACCATAAAATAAATTACTTGCAAATTTTGTTGGTCTTCCCTGGCTGTCCCCAGGTCTAGAATAAGCTTCCATAATGTCAATTTCGCCCTTTTTAGGCCAAACGCCAGCATCTTCATTTACAGTCCAAAAAGCTGGCCAAGCACCATAAGTTTGTCCAAAGCCTTTATAGTTTGAACCGTCCATAGCAATTAACTTAATATGTGAAACTACACGATATTCTTGGTTGTTACCGGGTTTAAATGTAAGATAAGTTTTTATATGGCCTGATTTATAATAGTTGGAGTTAACTTTTGTAGCAGTTAGCACCACAACCTGTTTACCATCTTTGGAAGAAAGGGTTGGTACTGATGAATCATAGTGACAAATATCAGAATTATAATCACTACGGTTACCCGTTTTTATGAAATGACTATCAAAAGTATTTTGATTATCAAAACCATCCCAAAGAACAGTTTCCCAAGCAGTAACTCCATCTGTCTTTAGGTTACCCTCAGTATTGGGCTGTTGCGAATCATTAGAAAAAGTTTGCGATTTTTTACACGCCATAAATGGCAATATTAAACCACCAATAGCTACAATAGCTAATTTTTTGAATTGCTGTTTCATTTTATTTAATTTTAAATTGGTTGACATTAATTTATTAAACAAGTTGGGCAACTTATTTAATAACAATGCTTAAATAAATTAATTATATCTGCAGATATTCAAATTTAACAGTAAAGAGTAGTGAAAAAGGATACGATTTGTTTCTAATTGGGCATACATTTGTATAAAAAAATTAGATTTTTCATTATTCTACTCGATATCAAAATAATAAATCTTATGCGATTTATTTTGAAGAACTTAGGGAATTGAAATTATTATTTAAGTAGTTTATTTAGAGAAAAAATTCGAAAACAGATTATAAAGTTATTTTAAACCTTGGGAGTATAGATAATTTCTAACACTTAAACTTTTAACAAAGACTCAATGTTAGAAATTATTTCATTTTTAAAACTTCGCTACCTGCCAACAAAAATGCGCCGGTACCGTAATTTTGCCAACTCTCTGCTGTTGCAGGCCTAGGATCAAAGCCTATATCTTGTACAAACCCTACCATACCATCTTGTTTTTGATTTTTTAATAATGCCGGCCAAGCTTTATTTAAAACTGATTTAAAATCAGAAGGATTTAATAATCCATTATTAATTCCCCAAGCAATTCCGAAAGTAAAAAACCCGCTTCCACTAGTTTCTGTATGATCATAAGATTCTGGAGATAGTAAACTGGTAGTCCATAAACCATCAGGTTGTTGTAATTCTTTAACCTTAACAGACATTTCTTTAAATAAATTTTCAAAAAATGGTCTGTGGATATAATTCTTAGGCATATCTTCTAAAATCAAAGCAAGACCACCTAAAACCCATCCATTGCCTCGTGACCAAAATATCTTTTTGCCATTTTTTTCTTTTTTGTCTGCAATTGCACCTGTCCAGATAAACCTATCATCTCTGGCAAAAAGATGTTCTTCTTTATCATAAAGCAAATCATAAGTTTCTTTATAATTTTTATACATAGCATCTAACAACGTAGGGTCATTATTTACTTTAGCTAATTTTGTTAAAACCGGAGGTGCCATAAATAGCGCATCACACCACCACCATAAAGGTTTTTTAGGGTCTTTGATGTTTTTATAGGCTAAATGCTTTTTTATAAATTCTTCTGTAGGCTTTAAGTTTGCGTCTTTATCATGAATAGATTTGAGATAAATATAAGCGTAGCTAATTGCAATATCATCTGCACTATTTATTCTGATATAGGGTTCCCAATTATTTTTACCAGCCATCCCCTTTAACGCATTCAAAAATTCAGGATTTTTGGTTGCTTCGTAAGCTTTAGCAACTCCTGTATAGTATGCTCCATTAGTCCAGTCTTTTGGTGATTTTTCTACAATGGGATGTGCTTCTTGCCACTCTAACGCTTTAAGCATCGCCCTTTCTGTGTTAGAAGCAGCTTTCTTTTCACTTGCTTTTTTAGTTGAATTACAAGCTTGTGAAAAAAGAACTATAACAAATAAGGAGCAACATATTAGAATTTTGTTTCTCATAATAATTAATCCGTGTTTGATGTAAACAAAATTAGATAGAATACTTTTATTGACTATTTTTAAAATACTTGTTTTATTTCAATTTACCCGCTGCATTCTCTAATACCACATTAGAAAGTATTGCAGTATTCAACTTGTCTGGAACATGTGAACAAAAACCGATTCCCACATAAAAAGGCTCTTTAAGATGAAGTTGAATAGGGTTCCCTAACTGATGCATTGGTTCTCCGTTCATGCTTACAAACATTGAATAAGAGTCGCCTCGCTTTTCTATCCCTATACGCATTGCACTTTGCTCTGGAACTTTCATCTGCAAAATCATTTTATTTTTTTCTGGTCTCCAGGCCAAATGCATTAAACCACCACCATGACGGGCTACCATAGCTTCTTCAGAATCATCATCAAGACTTTGCCTAATAATAACTACTGCTTTTCTATCCATAAAACCTCCTGCATCAGGAAATTTAACATTGGCAGCTAAGGAAACATCACCAGACATTTTTTTCCATAAAAACCGAAATTCATCTCTCGTGTACCAAATATTATAACCGGCAGAATTGATGGTATATTCTTTTGATGTAGGATCGTAACTAGAGGAACCCGGAATAAGCGCCGCACCTACATCACTCTGTCCGTCAAATAAACCAATGTGTTTATTGGAGGTTTTTGTAGCCCGATGAAAATCTGCAGGCGGAGGAACTTGCTTATGAGTTGATGAACTTGGTAAAGACCAATCTGGCACTACCAGCGTTGTTGCTTTTTTAGCTTTACACGAGATTATACTACAGGTAATCATTAAAAGTAACATGGCAACTGTAATTTTTCTATCGCCATAAAAATTATAACGATTGTTTTTGTTCTCTTTAAATAATCTTAATAAATTTCTCATCATTATTTTTCTTAAGTTTTATATTTTTTAATAATCAATTACAATTCTCTTATTTTAACTTTTAAACAAATCAGGTTTCTAAAAATAAAACCCGAATAATATTTTTAAAAACTCTTAATAATTTAATTTTTTATTCTAAAAATGGATTGTTTATAATTTGGTTATATTCAAATTTACTCCGTTCAAAAGTTTAAAAAGAGACCGTATGATTCTTAATAGGTATACATTTGTTCAAAACTTAGTTTTAATTGCTTTAAAACATTCTAAATTTTAGCTCTTTCATAACTAGGCTTAATAATTCTAATTCCTTGTTTTCCTGCAATTATCGCTTTAGTTGCTAATCCGTAAAATAAGGAATGCTCTATTATGCCCGGTATCATTTTAACCTTAATATTTAATTCAGCTAAATCAGGAATGGTTTGAAATCTAATATCAATAAGTAAGTTCCCATTTTCTGTAATAACAGCACCATCTTTTTGATTAGCCATTCTCACAGTTGCAACACATTCTGGATAATTTGCTTGGATCTTTTTAAGTACAAGAAATAATGCTTCAGGTAATACCTCTACTACTAATGGATGGGTATGATCAAGTTTTTCAACAAATTTACTTTCATCTCCAACTAAAATGAATTCTTTAGCAATAGAAGCCATTATTTTTTCACTAGTGTGAATTCCTCCACCACTTTTAAAAGCATTGAGCTTTATATCAAATTGATCACAGCCATCAAAATAAATAGCTAAATTCTCTATATTTGAAGATGATTTTAATCCTTTTTCACACAAATATTGTCGTGTTTTAAAAGAGGATGAAACAAATGATAAAGATTGTGATAAGACTTCGTTTTTTGTGATGATATCTATCAGGTAAAAAATTGATGAACCCGCACCAAGACCTAGTTTTTGCCCTTCGGAAATAAAACCTAGGGAAGCTTTTGCCGCTTCTAATTTGTAATCTTCCATTTAAATGAATTAAATTATTAAGCCAATAAACTATAATTATTATCCATAATTACAGTAAAGCAATTAATAAATTGTATAGTGTGTACTTAAAGATATTTTTAAACAGTTGATCTGATCTAAAACTTAATATTAACTATTTTTTGGCTGAAGAATCATAATATTGAATCACATTATAAACCTGATCATTAAGTATTTTCATTTGGTTCAAAAGTGGGTCGTATCTATTAAAATCGGTATCTACAATGCCTTTATTTGAATCGAGATTAGAAGAATCAGTTTTTAAATTATTAGGGTCATTATCTTGGTAGGTAAACCAATGCCAACCTACGCAATTTTTGCTTTTTAAGAGGTCTAAGACAAAATTTTGGTAAAAATATCCTCTATCTTGTTGCGTTTTAACAATCCATCCTGCACCTGTATTATTCTTTAATCCAGAATCTTCTCCTTTGGTGTACCATTCTGTAATTAAAAAAGGTTTTCCACTCCATTTCTCCCAGTTACTCATTTGGGTAGCATCGGGTTCCCATTTACGGTAATGATTAATAGATATGATATCCATGTACTTTCCGGCTACTTTAAACAATGTTGGATTTGTAAGCTCGTTCCCTTCTTGTTGATTAAACCTACAGCCCAAATACATGTGATTAGGGTCGTATTTTTTTAATGCTGTAGTTACTTTCTTCATGTAGGTTTCAAAATAGAGGCCAGAAAATGCCAATCTATCTTCTTCTGTAATGTCATTTAGGCCTGCGTCTTTACCTTTTCTTTCATCGAGCCATTTTTTGGCGGCAATATAACCTGGCTCGTCTTTGGCTAAATTTTTTAATGAGATATCCAAAGCGTCTGTTTTCCATGGCAATTCATTATCTGAATAGTAACCTAAGAGGTATTTATCATCTTTATACTTAGCTACATCTTTAAAGGCTGCGTCACAATAAGCATCAAACTCTGGATCAAAAACCATTACCAAATCAAAACGATAGCCTTGCCAACCAGCAGTTTTATACTTTCCGCCAAAACGTTTGATATTTGCAGCATTATAGCTTCCCATAGCATTTACAATTACAGTATAAACCATAGGTTTTTTGCTATCCCTTACCAAATCAACATCAGACCAAGCACCTAATCCGTTAAAACCTTCGCTTCTTAAAAAATCACTTTCTTTCTGATACCAATGTTCTTCAGAACCGTATTTCTTCAACATTTCCTTTTCTTGATAATCCGAAGAAAAAGGACGAAAAACAGCTACTCCTTTATTTATATAAGGATAACCATCAGGATCAATGATCCACCATCTATCTTTAATTTTTTGAGCCCTAAAGAAACCTGTACTTTTTTCTTGATTAACTTCCCAGCTACCATAAGAATTTAGAGGAGGCTCTTTTTGCATTTTAAAATGCTTTAAAGAAGCTAATGTTTTCGCACTATAGCTTACCCATGTAGTATCATTTTTTGATTTTTTGGTATCTACTTGTTGAAGCCCTATTCCCTTTTGTGCAAAGCAAATAGAAAAAGATGCCATAAGAAAACATACTAGAAATAGAGTCTTCATTATTTTAATACCAATTATTAATTTAAACCCGCAAGAAATCCAGTGTAAGCTGGTTTTTTATTATAATTTTCATCAAATAATAATGGGTATTCTTTATTTCCATTGGTACTATTTCTTAACCAGGTGCTTTTATCAGTAACGCCCCAAGTGGTAATGGCAAACTTTTGATTGGCCGGTAAAGCATTATAAAGTTTAGCTATATTTTTAAAGAAATCAGATTGTTTTTGTTTGTCAACATCATTAAGTACATAAGCAGGAGAGTCATTAACATTTACTTTACAATCTGCTTCTGAGATATGTATCAATAAGCCAGAACTTGCCAAATCTGCAAAACCAGAGTTAATTTGAGATTGGCTTGTTGATATTCTGTAATGAAATTGCTCACCCAAGCCATCAATCTGTACACCTGCTTTTTTAAATCTTATAGCCATGTTTTTCATAGCTGTTCTTTTGCCAGATGCTAACACTACATTGTAATCATTATAGAAAAGTTTTGCGTCTGGATCAGCATCATGTGCATATTTAAAGCATCTGCCCACAAAACCAATTGGATCTTTAAATCTTCCTTGAATTTGAGATTCTACACGTAGGGTTCCATCATCATTAAAAATTTCGTTGGCAACATCCCAACTTCTAACCTTACCTTTGTACCTTCCAACATAGGTTTGTATATAGGTTTTTACTTTATTTTCAAAAGCAACGCTATCTAGTCCAGCGTTTTTTAACCAATCTGGAAACGACTGATACCATAATAAGGCATGCCCATGAACAGCCAAATTATTTTGTTGGGCGAAGTTTATTAAATAATCAACCTTTGAAAAATCATAAACGTTATCTGCCGTCCAAATGAAATTCATTTTCATTTCGTATTCTGCAGTGATCTGATTATACTCTGATTTAACTGTACTTGCAAAAGAAGCGTCGCCTTGTAATGATGCTACTTTAACAGCTGCCCCAATTTTAAAATCTGCAACCTCAATTAATTTTTTGTTAGAAATTACTGGTGGAATTTCAACCGGTGGGATTGGAATAAGCTTTGGTGTTTCTGATGATTTTTTACATGAAGCCGTAGCAATTAATGCTAATACCACACATGATAACAAGATTTTTTTCATGTTTTTTAGATTCGTTTAATTGGTCATCATTTTTTTGTTAGCTTATAGATATAGTATCATATCAAAACAAAAAATGATTAAAATAAATTGTTAATTGGTTTTATGTACCAAGTTAAGTTCTTAATACATTAACAAATGTGTAATAAAACACCCATTTAAAAGGGGTGCTAATATTCTTAATGGAGGGTCTAAATGTACATTGATGATAATAAAAACATCTAAGAGATTTACTTTTCTTCTACCGGAGATTCCATTGCTTCTGCTTGAATTTTATTATAGCTCCACTTTTTAATCAATTCTCCTTTAGTATTAAATAGTAACATTTGAGTAGTTTCTGCACCTATACTATCTATATAAGTTTGATTAATATTGGCATTTATTGAAAAAGCACTTTTAATTTTCAACGTATCATCAAAAGCTAATGTATAGACATGAGATTGGGTTTTACTAATATTAAGGATCATTATGGATAGACCCTTATCATCTCCCATAGGGATGATTTTTAAATCAGATGTATTTGCGCTGTGTTTTAAATAGTTATTTCTAAAATTTTGGGCAAGCAACATGGTATGATAGTAATTTGAGCGAGGCAAATATTTGCCGTCTTCTTCATCAAACAAACTCAAATCAGTACCCGATCTATGGGCACCACCTTCTAACATGCTCCAAGGGCAAATTGTAAAAGCACCTGCTCTCATCCCTAAATCATAAACTTGGGCATACAATTGTCCGTTATGAAAATTAAAAGGCATATAATCTTCGCCCAACTTAGGATCAACTATCCAATGAGAGTTAAATTCTGTTATTGCCCATTTTAGCTTTTGCGAATCTGGTCTTGATTTATTAAGGCCTTTTAGTGTAGATTGAAGCTGATTTACTTCTTTTTCAAATTTGCTAATGTCTGGAAAATTATAGCCGTGAAAAGT
The DNA here is from genome assembly GCF_016623585.1 of Pedobacter segetis. Lineage (GTDB taxonomy): Bacteria > Bacteroidota > Bacteroidia > Sphingobacteriales > Sphingobacteriaceae > Pseudopedobacter > Pseudopedobacter segetis. The sequence continues at coordinate 51,966 of NZ_JAEHFY010000019.1, read as the reverse complement.
AACTACATCTAAATAATAATAATCTTTACCGGGGATTTTACCAGTAACATCTAAATCGCCACCCAATAAACGGCTTAAGTATAACGGTTTATAAGACGCTAAATCAAATCCCATTACTTTAGCCTTGGGATCATATCTTTTTATTTGTTCACTTATTTTTTTAAAATAATTTGAAACTTCTTCTGGACTTGCTAACTGATTATGATGATCTGGCTCGTTACCAATACACCATAACTTGATATTCTCCTTCATCTTGCCATTAATATACTCAATGGCTTTAAAGGCTTTATCATTGTCTTTAAGCTGCCTAGGGATTTGAAAAATTGGCTCTGCACCTACAGACCTCGCAAAATTTATCAATTTGATAGCCTCTTGATAAACAAAGCCAGAGTTTTCATATCCATTACCGCCTATCCTAATTACTTGATATTTAACTTTTTTAATCTGATCTTGAACCTTAAAAATCTCATTAGGGGCCCAAGCATTTTCTCCAAATAAATAAGGGCTTATTTTGGTTTGAGCATTAGAATAAAATGGATTAATGATAAAGAATAACAAAAATATTATAGCACTATAATTAATTTTTGTATAAAAATATTTAGATGGTTTCATTAATTATTCTTTATTTCTAGTTCTTTGGTTAGTTTAATATCCTGCGAGGAATTACCTATTTTAACTTTAAACATTCCCGGTTCAACTACAAAATTCATGTCTTTATCATAAATGGCCAAATCATTAGGTTTTAGTTTAAACTCTACCGTTTTTGTCTCGTTTGGAGAAAGGCTTACTCTTTCAAAACCTCTCAAAACGGAGTCATAAGTGGTTAGGCTACTTTGCTCATCGCTGATATAAAGTTGCACAACTTCATCGCCTTTTAATTTACCTGTATTGGTAACATCAACATATATAGAAATATCTCCTTGGTTAAAGCTTTGTGAAGGATTGATTTTTAGATTCTTAAATTCAAAACTGGTATAACTTAAACCATATCCAAAAGGATATAAAGGTCCATTCAATCTTGTTTTACCATAAACTTTTGGACCTGGTTGATCTAACTGTGAACCTTTTTTAAAGGGAAAGTTAAGCTCAATCTGACCTACGCTTTTTGGAAAAGTCATTGGCAATTTACCTCCTGGGTTGTATTCTCCAAACAAGGTTTGAGCAATAGCCTTTCCACCTTGTGCTCCTGGAAACCAAGCTTCTAAAATTGCTGTAAGATATCTGTTCTCCCAGTTGATGGTTAAAGGTTGTCCGTTTACCATTACCATTATAATTGGTTTACCGGTGGCATAAAGCGCTTGCAGCAGTTGTCGCTGCCTTCCTGGCAAATCTAATCCCGATCTTGAAAGGCCTTCACCTACCCTTTTTTCATCCTCACCAACTACAGCTATAACTACATCTACCAATTTAGCTTCGGCAACAGCATTGTCAATTTCCTTTTGTTCCTCGTTAGTTAATGGCGTTGGGATAATTTCGCTTTCTGGCCAAGTTGCATCAACCACATTACAACCTTTTGCATAAGTGATTTTCACTTTACTGCCCACTTCGTTTTTTATCCCATCTAAAACAGAGGTTACCGGATTGTTAGAAGGACCATACCTACTCAATTCATAATTGGTTTCTGTGGCTAAAGGCCCAGTTATCAAAATACTTTTCACTTTATTCTTATCCAAAGGAAGAATTGGCTGCTGCTCATTTTTGTATGGCTCATTTTTTAAAAGCACCATTGATTCTTTATTGAGTTGCAAGGCAAAATCATCGTCTGCTTGTGTATGCACTTTTTTATCTGATAATTTTGGATCGTTTACATAAGGTTGATCAAATAAACCCAACTTAAATTTAACTCTTAAAACATCAGCAACCCTAGAATTTAAGGTTTCCATAGAAACTTTACCTGATTTGATAAGATTTCTAAGCGGGAGGATGTATGTTTCTGGAGGAGAAAAATTGGTGCGAACATTCAGTCCTGCTTCTATAGCCAGTCTTACCGCATCTTCCACATCTTTAGCAACATGATGTTTGGTAAATAAATACTCAACAGCTTCGCTATCAGAGACAACATAACCTGTAAAGCCATATTGCTTTCTTAGTAATTCTGTTAAAAAATAGGCACTTCCTGTAACAGGCATTCCATTCCAATCGTTATAACTACTCATTACACCTAAAGGTTTAGCTTCTTGGATCACTCTTCTAAAGGGATATAGATAAAGTTCATGCAATTCTCTAGGCGTAATGTGAGGGTCTGTTCTTACACTACCATCTCTTCCTCCCTTTGGCATACTGTAAACAGCAAAATGTTTTATTGTTGATGCCACTCCGTTTTCTTGTATGCCCAAAGTCATTTGCTTACCCAATTCTGCAATCAAAAACGGGTCTTCACCATAAGTTTCTACTACCCTTCCCCATCTTGGGTCTCTGGATACATCTAAAATTGGCGCATAAACATTGGTGTAACCTAAAGCTTTGGCCTCTCTTCCCACAATATCGCCAGCAGTTCTTACCATTGATTTATCCCAAGTACTCCCGATATTTATTGGAGAAGGCAAAGGCGTTGCCCTATCATGGTTTAAACCGTGAATGCCTTCGTTGGTAAAATCAACCGGGATACCCAGCCTGGTTTGTTCTATGAACCACTTTTGAACTTGGTTAATAGCATCAGCATGTTTACTAAATGGGAATGAATATTCAGACTTCGCTTCCGGATTAAATGGTAAACTATTTAAATGTTCATCAATATTGGCAATACCATCCTTCCATATCTCATTTTTCCACTCAGGTGTTGGCAATTGGTCTTTTAACACACGATGATAACCGTAAAGAGTAGCCATTTGGCAGGTTTTCTCATCCACATTCATCTGCGAAAGCAAATCGCTTACTCTAGCTTCTACAGTTTGTTGCGGATCTTCAAAAACATCCTTTTTCCCATTTTTGTTAAAATCTATCCACTTATCGTGGTAAATACTAGTTGTTTTACTTTGCGCTAAACCTGTAATTACACTACTTGATAATACAAACAGAAGTAATGATTTTTTAAGTGATTTAAAATTCATTAAGATGAAAATAAAAAGGCTATACCTTTAAAATCAGGATATAGCCTCTGGATAAATATTATTGATTTGTAAATTTCTTGCTCAGGCTTTCATTAGGTGTTTGTAGCGTTGCCACAAATAATCCCACCTTAAGAACTAAAGATAAGGAAATATTATTGTATCCTTTTTCTAATTGAACTGCTTTATTAAAAATTCTTTTTCCCGATAAATCAAATACACTTAAAGTACTAAAGGTTTTACTTGCAGAAAAAATATTCAATTTTACCTCATTAGAATTGTGGTTTGCATAAATAGTCATATCGTTAGCCTTAAGGCCTGATGCAACTGCTACTATTGGAGATTTTGTAGATTGACCATTAAAATCAACCTGATTTAATTGATAATAATCTGTGCCGCTTAAAGGGTTTGTATCTAAAAAACTGTAGTTAACCAATTCATCAGAGTTTCCTTTGCCTTTTACTTTACCAATTGAAGTAAATTTTTCTCCATCAGAAGAACGCAAAACATCAAAATATGAATTATTTTTCTCTGAAACTGTAGCCCAATTCAATTGGATGGCATCATCTTTCTTAACTCCTTTAAATGATGTTAAAGAAACAGGAAGCGTACCCGTACCAATTGAAGAACTACCTTGCGGTGCAAAAGTTACGCTTCTAAAAACTGTACCCGCTGGTGCAGTAGCTAGAAGTGTTAATGGTGTTGTAGAGATAGAACTATTTACGCCCCCACTAGCTTGGGTAGCAAATGTTTCAGAGAATGTATACAATTTAGACGTTCCTGCTCCAGTACCATCATCTCCCCAAGATGTAACATATAACGTAAAAACCGTATTGGCACCCACTACATTTGAAACCCCTGTAATACTTTTCAACAAAGTTGAACCGGTTGAAGGAATGGTTACTCTATAAACCAAATCTGTACCTGCCATATTTGTATTGTACCTTCTTATTTCATTATTAGCATCGTCAATTGCGTAGTAAACCTTTCTATCACTAAATGGGAATTCTATTAATTGATTAATCGTATTACTGGTGCCGTTCGCAGCTCCATTTCTTAGGGAAAAGGTAGTGCTAGTTGTAGGCAAAGGGTTAGCATAAGCAAGTGTAGTAGTTGATGCTATTGGGGCTATTAAACTACCAGCGTATATGGCTAAAGTTGTTGGAGAGTTTTGTGCTGTACTTACCCTAGTTGAAGTGGTACCATTTAATGTTGTGTATTGAACACCATTAACGTAGCCGTTAGCCCAAATATTAGTTTCATCTATTATCGCAGATCTTGGGGTACCTAAACCTGTTGTTGCGTCACCAGATAAAGTAGTTTGGGTATTAATAGAACCATCCGCAGCAATTACACCAACAACTAAAGCATCTGCAGAAGTTGGAACTGTTGCTCCTGCTGCGGCATTATAACCAAAAATGGTAATGTATTTTCCGTCTTGCGAAAGTGTGGACATTCCTTCTTGTTGATAAAGGCCTCCTGCGCTTTTCAAAAGTCCAGTTAAACCTTTGTTTAACCCGTTAACTATTTTAGGGACAGCGTAAGTTTTCACTAAAGTACCCGCTGTTGTATATTCATCTAAAAATACTGGGACTAACTGTCCCGCCGTGTAAGCTGATCCATCGCCATAACGGTAAACCACTAAATTTCCGGCGGTAAAAGATTGAGCAAATAGAGATAAGTTACAGGTTACCAAGCATACAACAATAAAAAGTAGTTTTTTTTTCATGTTTAATTTTTTAAGGTTTAATAAAATTAGTTTACATGGCATTTGAGATAAATTCTAATCAAATACCTTTATTGGCCATCGAAATTGGTTATCGATTTTTCAAATATGATAAGTAATAATATTTTAAGAGGGTTAAATATGTACTCAATTGAGGGTCAAGATGTCTTTTAAAGTATATAGAGCAATTTTATTTTAAAAAAACCATTCGCTGGTTCATAAATAAAAAAGTCTCGGCTTTTTAACCGAGACTTTCAAAATCTATCTATTTTTCTGATTAAATGTTTCAGAGATTTTATCGTAATAATTTTTGAGTGTGTAAAAAGCTAGTTTCTTTTGCCCCGTATTTGATATTAATCCTTTACGGTTCCAAAAATTTTGATAAACAGAGTGCGCTCTTCTTGGAGATCTAAAATCAACCAAAATCCATGGTGTCATCCCCCTTAATCCGTCTATTTTACCTAATAATTTAAATTGATTTTTAAAAAGATTGTCTTGATATTCTTCTGACCAACGTGTGCTTTTATCGGCATGGAAACCTGCCAAGGCAGATCCCCCCAATTCAGAAATAACAACTGGTTTATTGTATTTAATATCCCAATTGTATTTTGATATTTCATCGGGCGTACTCCAATACCAACCAGCGTACTCATTAAAACTAACTAGATCTAACTTCTCTCCTAAAACATCATCAACATAAATGGTAGAATCTTTACGGTGCAGCTCTAGAGCGGCAGAAATTAAGCGAGTGTGGTCTAATTCATGTGCCTTATCTATTAGATCCCCCATAAATTTATTTCTAGGTTGGCTAATAGGTGTTTCATTTCCAACAGACCATATAATCACAGCAGCTCTGTTTTTATCCCTATCGATTAGATCTGTTAATTGCTTTTGGGCATTCTGATAAGTTGCTGGATTTTCCCAAGAGATTGTCCAATAAACTGGTACTTCTGCCCATACCATTAAACCCATTTCATCGGCAAGACGTAACATTTTTTCGTTATGCGGATAATGTGCTAACCTTACATAATTACAATTAAGTTCTTTTGCCCAATTTAACAACATTCTCAGATCACCCTCAGAACGCGGTCTTCCGGGTATCAACGGATTTTCATTATGAATAGCAATTCCTCTTAAAAACACAGATTTACCATTTAATAAAACATCCTTCCCCCTTGTTTCAATTGTTCTAAATCCTATTTTATCATCTAATTTATCTGTTTCTGTTTGCAAAGTTACCTGATAAAGTTTTGGACTTTCTGGTGACCAGTATTTTAAATTTTTAACAGGGAATTTAAAAGTTGCATAACCAGAAGTATCTGTTTTAAGTTGATAAGTAAGCTTGGCTTCTGGAATATTGATAGCTACAGATTGAGACTTTTGATTACCAGAGAGCTGCACAAAACCTTCAATTTCTTTTAAATTACCTTTGGCTAATTGTACTTTATAATTATCTATGTAAGTTTCGGGTAATTCTGAAAGGTAAACATCGGCTGTAAGCCCGCCATAATTCCACCAATCTGTATTTATAGTTGGTATTTCATCTTGCTTTCTAGTATTATCTACTTTAACCACAATAGAGTTTTCTCCGTTCTTTAACTTTCCAGTAACTTCAAATTGGAAAGGAGTAAAACCGCCTTTGTGCATTCCTAATTTTTTACCGTTTAAGTAAACATGGGTTTCATAATTTGCTGCTGCAAAATAAATTATGTAACGCTTGTTTTGTTTTGGCTCAAAATTAAAATGCCTTCTGTACCAAACACTGCCCTCATAAAATTTTAACTCTGGTGCTTGGGAATTCCAATCGCCAGGTACGTCTAAAGTTGCATCATGATCAAAATCATACTCTATTAAACTTCCTTTGTTTGTTTGCTTCACATCATCATAAAAACCACCTTTTCCTGTCTCGGATTGATCAAAAGCTTGTCTTCTATAGTCATAGAAACCGTTCTCATAGGGGTCGATAATATAATTCCATTTACCGTTTAAGCTTAGGTTATGCCTACTACTAATATTTTGAATAATTGATTGGGAAAAAGCCTGGGCAGTAAGCAACAAAAAGAAAAAGAGAAAGAAATATTTTTTTTGCATGATAATTAGTCTGTTGTTTTAAAAGGGGAAATCTCATTAGAAAAACTTCTAGTGAGATTAGAATAAATTTAGTTGTAACCTTTGTTCTGCAGAGAATTAAGTATTTACATAACAAAAGGAAAAACCAATAACGCACAGTTATAAATTAATTTTTAAAAATTGCGCATTAAGCCCCCCTTATTGTAAAGATTTCCATTTTAATTATTTGATCAATAAACTGGTTTATTATTGGGTATCATATTTTGTAAAGATGATAATAACAGTATGGTGGATGGGTGTATTTATGTATCTAATTAAGGGGTTAAATATACTAATCTATCTTAAAACAAGATTTTAGATATCTTAGTGAACATTAAATTAATTTTCAAATGAAAATTTTTGAATAAATTCTGATGGTGATAACTCGAAAAACTTTTTAAATTCTTTACTAAAATGCTTACGATCATTAAAGCCAACCATATAGGCCACCTCAGCAACAGAATAGCTTCTTTGCTTAAATAGTTCGGCAGCTTTCTTTAATCTAATTTGTTTAATCAAATCGGCAACGGCATACCCGGTTAAAGCCTGTACTTTCTTGTACAGTACCGTTCTGCTCATTCCTATTTCATTTACCAGTTCGTTCACATCAAAAGTAGGATCTTCAATTTTACTTTCTATAATGTTCATCAGTTTATTCAAAAATTTTTCTTCTGGAGAAACTATATTTATAGCTGATGGTTGCAATACAAATTGGTGCCCAAATTTTTGTCTCATTACTTCTTGGGCATGTAATAAATTTTTAATATTCAGTTCGAGGATTTGAGGGCTGAATGGCTTAGATAAATAAGCATCTGCGCCAATAGAAAGTCCGTCTATCTGATGGTTTAGAGAAGCTCTTGCGGTAAGCAAGATAAATGGTATATGGCTGCTATTCTCTTTGAGTTTAACATTTTTGCAGAAATCTAAGCCATCCATACCTGGCATCATAATATCACTAATGATTAAATCTGGGATTTCGTTTTCCATGGACGCTAAAGCTGCTTCTGCATTTGGAAATTGGAGAACTTTATATCTCTCTACCAGTAAATCTACCACTAACTTCCTAACCTCATCATTATCTTCTGCTATTAAAATAGTGTGCTTTTTTGAGTTTCTTGAGCTTGTGGGTAAATCATCGATCAGAGTAATCAAATCATTTGTAGAATCTGATTTATTGATATAAGGTAAATCGCTTTCAGCTACAATTTCATCTTTATCTAAATGTGCATTTCCTTTTCTTAAAGAGATTATAAAGCTAGTAAGGCTATTAGGTTCTATATCACTATTTACCTTAATTGTGCCTTTATGCAACTCAACAATGCTTTTTGATAGTGCCAAGCCTATCCCGCTACCAATATTGTGTCCTCCTCTATCATCAACCTGAAAAAAACTTTCGAAAAGTTTAGGTTGCATATCCTTGGGGATGCCTTTTCCGTTATCAACAATTTTAATATCTACCCAGCCTTCATTTAAATTACTATTTTCTATAATAAGACAAATTGCTCCTTTTTCGGGAGTGAATTTAAACGCATTAGAAAGTAAATTGAACAATACTTTTTCTAGCTGATTTTGGTCAAAATAGATAAGAATTGGTTCTGAAGAAACTATAAATTGATAATCAATTTTATTATCGTTGGCAATAGAAACGAAAGAATCAAATATTTTTTTGCAAAACAGAACAATATCTTCCTGCAAACAATGAATTTTCATATGCCCTTCCTCTGCTTTTCTAAAATCAAGTAATTCTGTTACCAATTTCATTAACCGATCTGCATTATTCTTAATTGTACTTAAAGGCTTCGCAAAATCATGGGCGGCACTATTTCTAAGTATTTTATCTAAAGGGCCTAAAATCAAGGTTAAAGGTGTACGTATTTCATGCGATATATTAGTAAAGAAATTTAGCTTCATCTGATAAAGTTCTTCTTGCCTAATATTATGTACATGTTCTAAATACAAATCTCTTTTTAGTCTAGCCCTATTTCTCAAAAACTTAATAATTATCGCTAAAACAAAACTGAGCGCAATAACATAAACCAAATAAGCCCACCAAGTAGCCCACCATGGAGGTAAAACAATGATTTTTAAAGCGCATATCTGGTAGCCCCAAACTTTATCGCTATTTGCAGCCTTAACCTTAAACAAGTAGGATCCTGGCGAAAGATTGGCAAAATTTACCACCCTTTGCTTTCCAATATTTTGCCATTCATCTGCTCTTGGCAACCCATCTAATTTATAGGCGTAAATATTATTATCTGGATCTATAAAATTTAAAGCCGCATATTTTATACTGAAAGAAGATTGATCATAAGCAAGCTCTATTTTATTTGTTTCTGTTATGGATTTTGATAGAGGTGAACCCACTTCTCCAATTTTAGGTGTTTTGTTATTAATCAATAATTGAGTAATAATTACTTTAGGGGGTGCTGTGTTTTTTATTATTTTATCAGGATAAAATATCGAAAGACCATTTAAACCGCCAAAAGCAATTTCATTTGTATGTAATCTTAAACCTGCATTTGTAGAAAACTGGTTACTGGTTAACCCATCATTAGAAGTATAGGTTTTTATTACTAAATCTTCTTTTTGAAATGGTAGTTTAAATTTTTTGAAATGAATTTTACAAATCCCTAAATCTGTGCTGAGCCACAAATTCCCATTTTTGTCTTCAACAATTGCGTGTATCACATCATCTCTTAATCCCTCATTCTTTTTAATGGAATAAAATCTATTGTCTTTTTTATCAAAATAATTAAGCCCACCCTCTTCTGTACCCACCCACAATCTATTTTTAGAGTCTTTAAATATTGTGTTTACATTACTATTTGAAAGTTGAAACTTGGTGTCTCTAACTTTTTGATAGATGCTTAAAACCTTTTTATTCTTAATATCATAGTAATTTAGCCCGTTCTGGGTGCCTATCCATAAATGGTCATTTCCATCTTTACATAATGAAGTGAGAAAATTATCAGACAAGCCCTCAATTTTATTTGAATTTAAATTCTTTAATGAACTGCCCATCATAGATGTTTTGTTTAAACCCATCATAAGGTTGTTTAGATAAGGTTTGTTTTTTATACCGGCATCCTTTACTAAAACCAAAGGATTTTTGCCATTGTATAAAACATACATTAATCCACCTCCATCAGTACCTACCCAAACACCGTCTTTATCTGGCAAAACACACATAATTAGGTTTTCAATTAAGCTGCCGTTTTTCAACTTAAAGTTATATGGTTTATAGCTTTTGGTATCTTTATTAAAAAGCCCTAATCCATTTAAACTTCCTACCCATAAATTACCTTTGCCATCATCTGCCAAAGATTTTACACCGTTGCTTGAAGATGTGTTGCCTCTATTATTGATAGAGTAATACCTACTTATACCCTTTTTACGATCAATTAAATTTAAACCACCGCCAAAAGTACCCACCCATAATAAGCCATCTGGATCTTCTGTTATGGCGTTTACTAAAACATGGTTTAACCCGATAGACTTTCCTACGCTTTCCCCAATATTCTGAAAATTAGAGTTGCCCTTGTAATAAAAATTGATTCCTCCCGCAAAAGTACCAACCCAAATACATTGGTTTTTATCTTTAAGCAAACTCCATATTGTATTATCATTTAAGCTGTTAGGATTTAAAGCCTCATGTTTATAATTATTAAAAATATCATTCTTTGTATTTAAAATACTTATGCCGTTACGTGTTGCGAACCATATTTTATCAGCACCATCAATTAATATATCTTTTACCCAATTAGAAGCAATTGAATTTTTATCAGAATCAAACAAATAGTTAGTTATTTTTTGATCAATAGATGAAGCTTTAAAAACGCCCGATATTTCTGTACCAAACCAAAGATTGCCTTTTGCGTCTTGCTTGGTAATAAAAATCTTATTATTAACAAAATCTTTGTTTTGATAAAAGTAATTAGGCAGAGGCCGGGTTAAACCCGTTGCTGGGTCAAATAATTTTAATCCATTACTGGTTCCAATCCATATTTTATTATCCTTATCAACAAACAAAGAATGGACTGCAAAATTTTTAAAATTGGGTTCATTTGTATCTAAACCAAGCTCTTCTAACTTTAAAGTTTTCTTATTCAATTTTTTTAAGCCACCAAAAGTACCTACCCAGATATTTTTTTGTTTGTCTTCAACAATAGAAGAAATATAGTTCCGTCCACCTTTAATTTCTAAAATATCTATATGAGTAAAGGTCTCAAGATTTCTATTGTAAAGATTTAATCCATTTGAAGTACCTATCCAAATTTGATGTTTACTATCTTGCAAAATTGCATTAACCCTATTGTTGCTGATTGTATGTGGATTATTGATATCGAAAGAAAACTTCTTTAGCTCATAACCATCATATCTTGTTAGGCCTTTTAAATTCCCAAACCAAATAAATCCTTCTTGATCTTGTAAAAAACAAGAGATTGGACTTTGAGCCAAGCCTTCTTTAAAAGAAATATGTTTAAAATTGAGCGTTTGTGCCTCTGAAATTAGAGACAAAAAAAACAATAAGATAATGAAGTAGTATTTTTTATTGTTCATTAAAACTTAAAATTGGTTCATTTGGCAATCCTAATGAATATAACAATATGTAAATATAATCTGACAAGAGGATCAAATTAAATATTCAATTATTAACCTGTTTTTATAATTACAGTAAAAAAAAGGGTTTTTAATGGCTTTGGGTAGATAATAACATTAAAAGATACATTTTAACCCCGTATTTAGTATATTTCAAGCCCCTCAAAAAGTAAATATCTTACCATGTTTGCTTTACCGATTTTAAAAATCAACCAATAATCTTTAAATAATTAAACCCATTCAAATTTGTTCAGATTAAATTCAATGATGGTTAAATCTGTTACAATCATATATAAATTATGATCTTGCCTTCGAGAACAATCTTTTCACTAACAAATACTTTTTATACAGCAGGTTCCAAGCTTATTGTGCTAACGTGTGCTACGTTAATTTCTTTAAACCTTACTGCTCAAATAAAACCAGTTTCCACTAAAAACCAAGAAAAAAATATTGTTTATAAAAATAAAAACTTCCCTATCGAAGAACGTATAAACGACCTCTTAAACAGAATGACATTAGAGGAAAAAATATTGCAAACCAACCAATGGACATATGGCAAAAATGCCAATGAAAACAATATTGAAGATAGTAAAAAAGCAGTAAGACCAGAAATAGGCTCGTTGATCTATCGCAGCATTAACCCTGTATATCGCAATGATATTATGCGTAAAGCTATGAACGAATCGAGATTAGGCATTCCAATTTTGATGGGTTTTGATGTAATTCATGGTTATCGTACAGTTTACCCTATTCCATTGGCTCAGGCCTGCTCTTGGAATCCAAAATTGGTAGAACAAGCAACAGCAGTTGCGGCAAAAGAATCGAAACTATCTGGTATAGATTGGACCTTTTCTCCAATGGTAGATGTAGCCCGTGACCCCAGATGGGGGCGGGTAGCCGAAGGTTATGGAGAAGACCCCTATGCTAACGCCGTTTTTGGCGTAGCTTCTATCAAAGGTTATCAAGGAAATAAGCTTTCCGATCCATATTCCATAGCTGCTTGCTTAAAACATTACATTGGTTATAGCCTGTCAGAAGGGGGGAGAGATTATCATTATGCAGATGTATCTGCACAAACCTTATGGGAAACATTTATGCCTCCCTATGAAGCTGGTGTAAAGGCCGGAGCTGCAACTTTAATGAGTGGCTTTAATGATATTAGCGGCACTCCGGCTACTGCAAACCACTACACGTTAACAGAAATTTTAAAAAATCGATGGAAACATGATGGCTTTGTAGTTTCTGATTGGGGGTCTATAGAAAATTTGATTTCGCAGGGTTTTGCAAAAGACGGAAAGGACGCAACGCTTAAAGCCTTTAACGCTGGTGTAGAAATGGATATGGTGGATAACCTTTATATAGAACATCTGCCACAATTGGTAAAAGAAGGGAAAATTTCGGAAGCGCAAATTAACGAAGCAGTAAGAAGAATTTTACGATTAAAATTTAGATTAGGTTTATTTGATAAACCTTACGTAGAGGAACTGCCAGAAAAAGACCGTTATTATCAACCACAAAGTATGGCAGTTGCATCTAAACTAGCAGAAGAATCTATGGTTTTGCTTAAAAACGAGCATCAAACTTTACCACTAGCTAAATCTATAAAACAAATTGCTTTAATTGGCCCAATGGTTAAAGATAGCGTTAACCTAATGGGTTCCTGGGAAGGACAAGGAATTCCATCATCTGTAGAAACGCTAATGGCTGGTTTTCAAAAAGAATTTAATAGAAAAACTATACTCAATTACGCCAAAGGTTGCGATTTTGATGGGAAAGACGAAAGCGGATTTGCACAGGCCGTTGCGATGGGAGAAAAGTCTGATGTAATTGTTATTTGTATTGGAGAAAAGAAAAGTTGGAGTGGAGAAAATGCTTCAAGATCTACAATAGCTTTACCCCAAATTCAAGAAAAATTAGTTGCAACATTAAGAAAAACAGGCAAACCAATTATTCTAATTTTATCTAATGGAAGACCAATAGAATTGGGAAGGCTAGATAAAATTTCTGATGCCATGTTAGAGATTTGGCAACCCGGCATTGCTGGTGGAAATGCAGTTGCGGGATTAATTTCTGGCCGTTTAAATCCATCCGGAAAACTGGCCATCACCTTTCCCCTAGCCACAGGTCAAATTCCAATATATTATAACATGAGGCAATCTGCCCGCCCAAAATTAGGTGGCTATCAAGATATTTCATCTGAACCCATGTACTGTTTCGGGCATGGTTTAAGCTATACCCAATTTAGTTATGGTAAAGTTTCTTTGTCTGATAGCGTCATTAAAAAAGGCCAAAAAATCACAGCTCAAGTAGAAATAACAAATACCGGCAAAATGGATGGCAAAGAAACAGCAATGTGGTTTATTTCAGACCCTGTTGCGTCTATCACTCGCCCCATGAAAGAGTTAAAGTTTTTTGAAAAGGAAACTTTAAAAGTTGGCGAAAAAAGAATTTTTAAGTTTGAAATAGACCCTATGAGAGATTTAAGTTTCCCCGATGCAAATGGAATGCGCCACTTAGAAAGCGGAGATTTTTATTTAACAATTAATGGCCAAAAAATAAAATTTGAACTTGTGGATTAGCCAAAACTATTCCCTAAACATAAAAACGAATAAAAAATTATGAATCCATCTTTAAAGAAAGCAAAACATTTCAGCTTATTAATAAGCTTTATCTTACTACAACATCTTAATGTTAAAGCTCAAACCACATCCAATAAAATTGAGTCTCTCATTTCAAAGATGACCTTGGAAGAAAAGATCGGGCAAATGACCAATATCACCATTGGAATGGTAGCCACTGAAGTTGGCGATTCTTTGGTGATAGATAAAGACAAATTAAGAAACGTGATGTTAAGCCATAAAGTTGGGTCTTTTCAAAACGTGATTGGGCATGCCTATTCTTTACAAAATTGGCATAATATGTTAGATGAAATCCAAGCCATCAACATGAAAGAGTCTAGGTTAAAAATCCCTTTGCTTTATGCAATTGATGCGGTACATGGTGCAGATTATACCTTGGGATCTACCATTTTTCCTCACAATTTGGGTTTGGCCGCTACACGAAATACCTATCTCGCAAAGCTTGGTGCACAAATTACGGCTAAAGAAGTTAGAGCAAGCGGCATTCGTTATAATTTTTCTCCAGTTTTAGATGCTGGCAGACAACCTCTTTGGCCCCGTTTAGCCGAAACTTTTGGTGAGGATATTAATTTGGTTAAGAAAATGGGAGTTGCTGAAATTGAAGGTTACGAAGGCAACGATCTAAAAAGTATCGACCATGTTGCAGCCTGTATGAAACATTTTATTGGCTACTCTTTACCAACATCTGGTAAAGACAGGTCATCCGCATTAATTCCCGATGTCACTTTAAGAGAATTCTTTTTACCCTCTTTTGCCGCAGCGGTAAAAGCAGGAACGCATACGGTAATGGTAAACTCTGCCGAAGTTAACGGAATACCCGTACATGCCAACAAATATTTATTAACCAATGTATTAAGAGGTGAACTGGGATTTAAGGGCGTAGTGATTTCTGATTGGGAAGATGTTAAAAAACTAGCTGAGAGACACCGCGTTGCCAGTTCTTATAAAGAAGCGGTTTATCAATCTGTTGATGCTGGTATTGATTTATGTATTGTACCAAGCGATTTAGATTTTAGTAAATATTTAATAGAGTTAGTCCGGGAAAAAAGAATTCCGATAGCTAGAATTAATGAATCTGTGAGGAGAGTTTTACAGCTAAAATATGATTTAGGATTATTTGATAATCCTTATGTAGAAAAAGAAGCGGCTAAAAATTTTGGTCGTCCAGAGTACCAAAACGTCGCTTTAGATGCAGCTAGAGAATCTATCACGCTATTAAAAAACGACAAGAATGTGCTTCCTTTGGCCAAGGATAAAAAAATCTTTATCACCGGTCCGGGCGCAAAATCTTTATCTACACTAAACGGAGCATGGACTTACTCTTGGCAAGGGACTAATGCTCAATTTTTCTCTAAAAATCAATTAACCATTACACAGGCAATTCAGCAAAAAGCTAAAAACACAAGCTATGCTTTGGGCACCAATTTTAAAGGTGGCGATGAGGAAATTGCACTAGCCGTTGAAGCTGCAAAAGATGCCGATGAAATTGTGGTTTGTTTAGGCGAAGATGCTTATGCAGAAACCCCGGGAAATATTGAAGACTTAGATCTACCGGATAACCAATTGAAACTGGTTACAGAGCTAAGTAAACTAAACAAACCAATTATTGCGGTTTTCACAGAAGGAAGACCACGTATCATCAGAAAAATTGAACCTCTTTTAAGTGGAATTATATTGGCTTATTGGCCAGGAGAACAAGGTGCAAACGCCATTGCCGATGTTTTATTTGGCGATTATAATCCATCCGGAAAGTTGCCGATCACTTATCCAAAATACCCGAACTCTTTAGTAACCTACGATCATAAATACTTGGATGAGGTTTTTGAAAGTGCCAGTCCTCAAATATATTCTGAAGAGTTTCATCCACAATTTTCTTTTGGATTTGGATTAAGCTATACCACATTTAAATACAGCCCTATCACATTTTCAGCAGATAAATTAACTTCGAAAGGATCAATAGAGGTTAAAGTAACCGTAACCAATACTGGCAAAATGGCCGGGAAAGAAGCTGTAGAAATGTACAGCTCTGACCTAATTGCATCTATTACGCCATCTGTAAGAAGGTTAAGAGACTTCACTAAAATATACTTAGCTTCTGGCGAATCAAAAGAAGTAACTTTTAAATTATCGGCCAAAGATTTAGCTTTTATAGGTAAAGATCTAAAATGGAGAACCGAGCCTGGAGATTTTGATATTACAATTGGCAATCAAAAGAAAAGATTAGTATATGTTGCCCAATAAAACAATTAATAGCCATTAAAACTTCAAATCATGAAAATAAAAAACCATTGCTTGTATGTTCTATTTCTGTTTTGCTTAATAAGTACACAATCATGGGCACAGGCAAAAAAACAGTTTAATGCCTTGCTAATTACCAAAACTGCTGGTTGGCACCATGAATCTATAAATGATGGCGTTAGTGCAATAAAAGCTTTAGGCGAGAAGAACTTCTTTAACGTAACATGGAATCAAGACGGAGTTCCTATTACAGAAAAGTATCTACAGAACTTTCAAGTGGTTATATTTTTAAATACCACAGGAGATATTTTTAATGCCGATGAACAAAAAGCAATAGAGAAATTTATACAATCGGGCAAAGGATATGTTGGTATTCACAGCGCATCAGATACAGAATACGATTGGGCTTGGTATACCAAATTAGTAGGTAGAATGTTCCACATTCACCCGGCAATACAAACTGCAAAATTAAGATTAACCAAAAACACATTTACTGGATTGAACGGCTTTACAGATGGCCAATTATGGACGGATGAATGGTATGAGTTTGGACCAGAGCAAGTAAAAGACCTTAATTACATCCTTGCGGTTGATGAAACTAGCTACAACTCAAAAGTAGAATGGCCAGATAGAAATTTAAAAGGCGTGGGCATGGGCAATTTCCATCCGATAGCTTGGTATCATGAGTTTGACGGGGGAAGGGCATTTTATACTGCCTTAGGCCATCAACCTACAGACTATACAAATACAGCTTTCTTAGATCATATATACGCTGGAATTTTTTGGGCAGCTACAGGCAAAAAGTAATCATCAAATTAAAAAAACACAAATGACATACATTCCATCAGAAGATAGGTACGATAAAATGACTTATAACCGTTGTGGCAAAAGCGGTTTGCTATTGCCAGCATTATCAATGGGGCTTTGGCATAATTTCGGAGATATAGATGATTATGAAGTAGCTCGTGACATATTACATACGGCATTTGACAATGGAATTACCCATTTTGATTTAGCCAATAATTACGGTCCTCCGGCAGGTTCTGCCGAGTCAAATTTTGGAAAAATTCTTAAGCAAGATTTTCTTGCTTACCGTGATGAATTGATTATTTCATCAAAAGCAGGTTGGGGAATGTGGCCTGGCCCTTACGGAGATTGGGGCTCTAAAAAATATTTAGTTGCCAGTTTAGATCAAAGTTTAAAAAGAATGGGTTTAGAATATGTAGATATTTTCTACCATCACCGCCCAGATCCTAAAACGCCTTTAGAAGAAACCATGGCTACTTTAGATCTAATGGTTCGCCAAGGCAAGGCACTTTATATTGGTATCTCTAGCTATGAACCTGCAGAAGCCGCACAAGCTTTTAAAATATTAAAAGAATTAGGTACGCCTTGTCTTATCCATCAACCCAAATATTCTATGTTTGATCGTTGGGTTGAAGATGGCTTATTGGATGTTTTAGAAGAAAATGGAGTGGGATGTATTGCTTTCTCTCCACTAGCGCAAGGATTGTTAACCAATAAATACCTACACGGAATCCCTAAAGATTCTAGAGCGGCAAGTCATCGTGGAAACGGAGCCATTGAAGAAGATTATTTGGATGACGATAAAATTGAAAAGGTTAGAAAATTAAATCACATCGCCAAAGAGCGAGAACAAAATTTAGCTCAAATGGCTTTATCTTGGATTTTAAAAGACCAAAGAATTACTTCCGTAATACTTGGAGCAAGCAAATCTGCCCAAGTATTAGATTCTATAAAATGCTTAGAAAATCGTCATTTTTCTGAGACAGAATTAAAAGAAATCAACCAAATTTTATCCTAAATATTATGAAATCAAAACTGCTATTATTAGGCTTATTAATGTCCATTTTTATGGAAGTGAAGGCTCAGGTTCCAAATGCTAAAATCGGTTCTTTCGACCAGTTTTTAAACATCGGAAAACCAAAAATAAAAGGCTCGGCAAGTTATAATGAACCTTCACAAACCTATCTCATAAGTGGGACAGGCTCCAATATCTGGTTCTCCCAAGATAGTTTTTCGTTTCTAAGCAAAAAAATGAGTGGTGATTTTATTATTCAAACCCAAGTTAAATTTATTGGAGAAGGGCATGAGTTACATCGCAAAGCCGGTTTAATGATCAGAACTTCAACTGCACCTAACTCGGCAACAGTTGTTTGTGCCTTACATGGCGATGGCTTAGCCTCTTTACAATACAGAACTTCAGCCGGAGCGATTTTGAAAGAAGTGAAAATGACCATCAAAGCTCCTGATGTTTTACAGTTAGAGAAAAAAGGGAATACCTACACCATGTATGCAGCCCATTTTGGCGAAATTTATCAAACAGAAATACTAAACGATATTGACTTAGGTGAAAATGTTGTTGCAGGTTTATTTGTATGCCCACATACCAATAAATTTGCTGAAGAGGCAGAATTTAGCAATACCAGAATTTTTAATCCTGCGCCAGCAAACCTAATCCAATATAAAGATTATTTGGGCAGTGCTTTAGAGATTATGGATGTGAGTACCGGCCATAGAGAAGTTATATCTAATTATAAAGGTTCTTTCCAAGCTCCAAACTGGACACCAGACGGCAAAAGTTTAATCTATAACCAAGAAGGTAAGTTATATAATTTCGATATCAATAGCAGAATTGCAACAGTTATCAATACCGATTTTGCTAACAAAAACAATAATGACCATGTGCTTTCACTTGATGGCAAACAGATTGGGATTAGCAATCAATCCGAAGACGGTGGTAAATCTAATGTTTATACAGTACCTGTTACCGGCGGTGTGCCAAAAAGAATTACCGCTAAAAGCCCATCTTATTTTCATGGTTGGTCACCAGATAATTTGTCTTTAATTTATACAGGAGAGCGCAACGGACAGTTTGATATATACAAAACAGATCCAAACGGCAGTAAAGAAATCCAATTGACCAATACTAAAGGATTGGATGATGGCTCGGAATATTCGCCAGATGGAAAAACCATTTATTTCTGTTCTACCAGAACCGGCCTAATGCAAGTTTGGAAAATGGATCCTAATGGTAAAAACCAAACTCAATTAACTTTTGATGACTATAACAACTGGTTTCCTCATGTATCGCCAGACGGAAAATGGTTAGTTTTCATCACCTTTTCTAAAGATGTACCGGCAGATAAACATCCATTTTACGAGCGAGTTTATATTAGGCTAATGCCAGTTGAAGGCGGGCAGGCTAAAGTAATATCTTACTTATATGGTGGCCAAGGAACCATGAACGTACCAAGCTGGTCTCCTGACGGCAAAAAAATAGCTTTTGTAAGTAACGGAACTTTTTAATTATAAAAACATTCAAAAATGAAACATTTAAAAAAAGAATTAAATATCCATTTAAAAACATTTGCCGTTGCAGGATTAGCACTGATCTTGTTTTCTACCGCAGCTTTAGCGCAAAAAAAAGCAAAAAAATATCCTCTAATCCCTTCGCTAAATGCTTATTCATTTAGCGATTTATTGATGGCAAGAGATACAAGAGATAAACAACAGCTTTTCACGCTTTTCAATTTATTGGATTGGTGCAAAACCAACCATATCACAGGTCTAGACCCAACCGCTTATTTTTTTCCTACTTATCCAGAAGTACCATCAGACGAATATCTTAAAAAGTTTAAAGATAGAGCAGCTGAGCTAGGAATTACTTTAACAGGTACAGGTATTAGAAACGATTTTGCTTCACCAGACCCAAAAGTGAGAGCTGCTGGTGTAGAATTAGCAAAAAAATGGATTGTTGCAGCATCTAAAATGGGAATTCCCGTGGTTCGCGTATTCTCTGGTGAAATCCCAAAAGGATATGAAGATAAATGGAAAGAAGTTGCTGATTGGATGATTGAAAGTTATAAGGAGTGCGCTGCTTATGGTGAAAAATACGGAGTGAAAATTGGTATTCAAAATCATGGGGATATGTTGCAAACTGCCGAGCAATGTAAATATGTGATAAACGGAGTTAATTCTAAATGGGCAGGTTTAATTATTGATACCGGTAATTTTAGAACTGCAGATCCTTATAAAGATATTGCTGAGGTAATCCCTTACGTAGTAAACTGGCAAATTAAAGAAAGTCCAAATGAAATAGGAAGTCCTGTTAAAACGGATTATGTAAAACTGATAAAAATTATAAAAGATAGCGGCTATAAAGGTTTTTTACCTGTAGAAACATTATTAGTGCGTGGCAAACCTTATGATCCATTTGCATTAGTACCACAAATGCTGGGTAAAATGCAAATGGCTATCGAAAAAGTTTATCAATAAATTTTCTATTTCCATGTACAATAAAATCAAGCATAGCATTTATTTAAGCTTACTGCTCCTCTTAATAAGCTGTTCTGTTTTTTCTCAAAACACAAAAGAAAAAAAATATGCTTTTAAGCAGAATACTAAAATGGGTAGAGGGCTAAATATTATTGGTTATGATCCTATTTGGAACGATTTTTCAAAGGCAAGGATGCAAGCAAAGCATTTTAAACTGATAAAAGATGCTGGCTTTAATAATGTGAGGATAAAAATTAGTCCTTTTCGCTTTTCTATAGATTCGGCTTATACCATTAACCCTAAGTTTTTTACCACTTTAGATTGGATTATCAAAGAATCGTTAAAAAACAAGTTGATGGCAATTGTAGATTTTCATGAGCATGGTGCAATGGAGAAAGACCCTTTGGGTACAAAACCGATGCTTTTAGCCATGTGGAAACAAATTGCAGAACATTGTAAAAATTACTCTAATGATGTGCTTTTTGAAATTGCAAATGAGCCTAATATGCAACCCGAATTATGGAATCAGATTCAGAAAGAAGCCTATGAAATCATCAGAAAATCAAACCCATATAGAACATTGATAATCGGTACTGTTTATGGCAATCAAATCAATTATTTAAAAGATTTGGTATTACCAGAGGAGGATAGAAACATCATTGTAGCAATTCATTATTACAGCCCAATTCAGTTTACCCATCAAGGTGCACCATGGTCTGTTAAAAGCAAAGATTTAAGTGGCATTACATGGACCGGTACTGAGGCACAGAAACAAGCTGTACAAAATGATTTTGATATTGCTCAAAACTGGTCAAAACAGCATGATAGACCAATTACTTTAGGTGAGTTTGGAGCTTATGAAAAAGGCGATATGGAATCACGAGCAATGTGGACAAATTACATTGCTAGGCAGGCAGAAGCCCGTAATTGGAGTTGGAGCTATTGGCAGTTTGATTCGGATTTTATTGCTTACGATTTAGCAAAAGATGAATGGGTAAAACCTATTAAAGAAGCGCTGATACCTAATTAATGATTTATCCATAACAATTATGAAGTATCCAATTTTTAAGGAAAAGAGCCTGCTCTTCATTACAATTTTTTTCCTAGGATGGGGCTTCGTTCAAGCGCAAGATAACACGCTCAGCAAAAAAGAAAAAAAAGCAGGCTGGCAACTTTTATTTGATGGAAAAACTACCACCGGGTGGAAAGGAGCTTTTACAGATAACTTCCCTACAAAAGGCTGGAAAATTGAAAATGGCTTACTAGAAGTTGACGCAAATGGCGGTGCAGAATCTGCCGATGGTGGTGATATTGTAACGCTTAAAGAGTATGATAATTTTGAACTCAAGGTTGATTTTAAATTAACGAAGGGAGCAAATAGTGGTGTAAAATACTTTGTAGCACCACAGCAAGCTACGCCCGCAAGTCCACGCTCTGCTTTTGGTTTAGAGTTTCAATTATTAGATGATGCCGTACATCCTGATGCAAAATTGGGTAAAAATGGAAATAGAACCATTTCTTCTTTGTACGACTTAATTCCTGCTATTGACAACAAACCCACAAAGCCTATTGGCGATTGGAATACCTTGAAAATAGTTTCTAACGGCACACATATAGAACATTGGCTTAATGGCGTAATGGTTTTAACCTATGAAAGAGGAAGCCAGAAATTTAATGACTTAATTACAAACAGTAAGTATAAAAACATCCCAGGTTTCGGGCTTGGCGAAAAAGGAAGAATTCTTCTACAAGAACATGGTTTTAAGGTTTACTTTAAAAACATCAAAATAAAAGAAACTAAATTTATGCCGGATACCAGAACCGGAAAGCTTTTAAAAGAAATACCCGGAGTGGTTTCTTTTACCTACCGTCATAGTTTCGAGAAAAACTTTTCGGCAACTTTAGATACCATCAAAAGTTTGGGCATTACCAATATCGAATTTTCTAATCTTTTTGGTCAAAAATCAGAAGATATTAAAAAGATGCTGGACGAAAGAGAAATGATTTGCACTTCATTCGGGGTAAATTATGACGATTTAGTAAAAAATGTAGAACAAGTTGGTAAAAATGCAAAAAAGCTGGGTGCAAAATTTGTAAGAGTGGCTTGGATTCCGCACAACAAAACTACCCTAACCATAGAAATAACCAAACAAGCTGTTACCGATTTCAACACAGCGGGCAAATTATTAAAAGATAAATACGGTCTAACATTTTGTTATCACAACCATGGTTTTGATATGCAAACTTACAATGGTAAAACCTTTTTTGATTACCTAATGGCAAATACCAATCCCGAATATGTAAGTTTTGAGTTAGATATTTTATGGGCCTTTCATCCCGGTAAAAATCCGGTAGAATTAATGAAAAAATATGGTTCTCGCTTTAAATTGATGCATGTTAAAGATTTGCGCAGAGGAATACTAGGAGATCTTACTGGTGCAACTCCAGTTGAAAATGACGTGGCTCTTGGCTCTGGCCAAATCAACATACCCGCAGTAATAAAAGAGGCTCAGAAAATAGGCATTAAATATTTTTATATAGAAGATGAAAGTAAAGCGGTAAACCTACAAGTTCCGGTAAGTTTAACCTTTTTAAAGAATCTTTAACCTAATTAAAAAAAGTGCATAGTTATAAGAATCCTAAAAGCCACATTTTTAAAAAATTGCCTTTTGATTCATTTTTAACCAGTTTAATAAAAAAAACAATACTATGGGACAAAAATTAAGATTAGGAATGATTGGTGGTGGAAAAGGTGCTTTTATAGGCGCTATCCACAGAATTGCTGCACAAATAGACGGAGAGTACGAATTAGTTTGCGGTGCTTTCAGCTCCAATCCTGATGTCTCGATACAAAGTGGTAAAGATTTAGGTTTAGATATTTCGAGATGCTATGCTTCGTTTTCAGAACTCTTCGAAAAAGAAAAGCAATTGCCAAAAAATGAGCGAATGCAGGTAGTAAGTATTGTAACTCCCAATCATCTACATTTTGAGCCTGCAAAATTAGCAATGCAAAACGGCTTCCATGTGGTTTTAGATAAGCCAATGACTTTTTCTTTAGCCGAAGCTAAAATGCTAAAGCAAATCGCAGAAGAAACTGGTCAACTTTTATGTTTAACACATACCTATACAGGCTACCCAATGGTTAAAGAAGCTAAACAACAGATAGCGGAAGGTAAGCTGGGAGAAGTCAGAAAAGTGTATGTGGAATATCCTCAAGGCTGGCTAAGTAAACGGGAAGAAAACGGGGATAATAAACAGGCCGCATGGCGTACCGACCCTAGTAAAAGTGGCATTGGGGGTGCTATTGGCGATATTGGAACCCACGCTTTTAACCTTGTAGAATACGTTACCGGGTTAAAAGTAACTCAAATTAATGCAGATATCAATACGGTTGTTGAGGGAAGAAAGCTTGATGATGATGTTAACGTACTTTTAAAATTCAACAATAATGCTTCGGGAGTTTTATTTGCAACCCAAGTTGCTGCAGGCGAAGAAAACAATATTAAAATCAGAGTTTACGGAGAAAAAGGTGGTTTAGAATGGCAACAAAACGACGCTAATTCTTTACTGATGAAATCAGCTGATCAACCTTTTCAAATTTTAAGGACTGGATCATCATATTTAAGGTCCTTTGCAAAACATAATACACGCACACCGGCAGGTCATCCCGAAGGATATTTGGAAGCATTTGCAAACCTATACCGAAACTTTGCACTTACCATTAAAGCAAAATTAAATCAAGAAACGCCAACTCCAGAAATGTTAGATTATACAGGAATTGAAGATGGTGTAAGAGGAATGGCGTTCATCGAACAAGTCATCGTTTCTGGTCAATCCGACCAAAAATGGACAGCCTTTATCGTTTAAAAATATAAGTATTAATGCTAAAGTTTATCAAACAAAATTTATGAAAAACATTAAAGGTCCGGCTATATTTTTAGCGCAGTTTTTAAGTCCGGATGCGCCCTTCAATAATTTAGAATCTATTAGCAATTGGGCAAAGGGATTGGGCTTTAAAGGTATTCAAATCCCTACTTGGAAAAGCAATTATTTTGATTTGCAAAAAGCAGCAGAAAGTAAAACCTATGCAGATGAAATCAAGGGAAAAGTGAACGAGGCAGGATTAGAAATCACAGAATTATCCACCCACTTACAAGGTCAGTTAGTTGCAGTAAACCCAGCCTACGATAAATTATTTGATGGCTTTGCACCAGAAATTTACCATAACAACCCAAAAGAGCGCACAAACTGGGCTATACAACAATTAAAATATGCCGCAAAAGCATCCCAAAATCTAGGGTTAAATGCACATGCAACTTTTAGTGGTTCTTTACTTTGGCATACCGTTTACCCTTGGCCACAACGTCCCAATGGATTAGTGGAAGATGGTTTTACAGAGCTCGCAAACCGTTGGCTACCCATTTTAAATGCTTTCGATGAAGCAGGAGTAGATCTTTGTTATGAAATTCATCCCGGTGAGGATTTACATGACGGTATTTCTTACGAAATGTTTTTAGACAAAGTAAACCAACATCCAAGGGCTTGTTTACTGTACGACCCTTCCCATTTTGTATTGCAGTGTTTAGATTATATCAGCTATATAGACCATTATCACGAGCGTATTAAAATGTTTCATGTAAAAGATGCAGAATTTAATCCTACTGGCAAACAAGGCGTTTACGGCGGTTACCAAAACTGGGTGGATAGAGCCGGAAGGTTTAGGTCTTTAGGCGATGGACAGGTTGATTTTAAAAAGATTTTTAGCAAGCTGGCGACCTATAATTTTGAGGGTTGGGCAGTATTAGAATGGGAATGTGCCATCAAACACCCAGAAGACGGTGCAAAAGAAGGAGCAAAATTCATCAGTGATCACATCATCAGAGTTACAGAAAAAGCATTTGATGATTTTGCTGCTTCTGGTACCGATAAAGAATTTAATCGAACTATTTTAGGTTTGTAAAATTTTGGCATTTTAACACGCTATGCACTATAGTCCCGATGAAAAACCGGGAGCTGCCGTTCCTATCGTTAATGCAATTAAAAACAAAATATTATTTCCAAAAATTCAAAATATAAACACAAGAAAATCAGTCTATTATTAAGTAGTAAATATTTTTTTGCTGCTAATCATAAAACCATTATAAACCTAAATATTTATGCAAATTATTGAAAAAAATAAACTCTTTGTTGCTAGTTGCTTAGCGCTATTGGTAACCTCGCTCTCTTTTGGCATAAGGGCAGGTATTTTAAGTCAACTTGGTACAGATTTTTACCTAAATGCTGGTGAGTTAGGTACCATTACGGCAACAGCATTTTGGGGCTTTCCATTAGCCGTAGTGATAGGTGGTTTTGTTGTAGACATTATCGGGATGAAAAAGTTATTGGTTATGGCTTTCATCTTCCATTTATTGGGGATTGTTTTAACCGTATTTGCACAAGGTTATTGGTCGCTATTTACTTCAACTCTTTTAATAGGCATTGCTAACGGAACAGTTGAAGCCGCTTGTAATCCATTAGTATCCACACTTTATCCTAATAATAAAACAACCAAATTAAATCATTTCCATTTATGGTTTCCTGGTGGAATATTTATGGGAACGCTCATAGTTATGCTGTTTAATTATTTAGGCTTAAACTGGCAAATCCAGATGGGTGTAATGTTAGTTCCAACTTTTATTTATGGATACTTGTTTTCCAAACTCGAATTTCCGGTTACAGAAAGAGTGGCCTCTGGCATATCAATGGCAACCATGTACAAATCTTTAGCTTCTCCATTATTTATTTTCATGTTTGTTTGTATGTTTGGTACAGCCATAACAGAATTGTTTACAGGGCAGTGGGTTGATGTTTTACTTAAAAACGTAACCGATAATTCTATCCTGATTTTAACATTAACTACCGGGGTAATGGTAATAGGAAGGGGCTTGGCAGGGCCTGTTGTTCATCGTTTCGCTCCGCAAGGCGTTTTATTAATGTCTTCGATTCTTGCTGCTATTGGCCTTTATTTATTGGCAACCTTAACTGGCAACTCTATTTTTATCGGTGCTTTTATTTTTGGATCAGGAGTTTGTTATTTTTGGCCAACCATGTTGGGTTTTGTAGCAGAAAATATACCAAAATCAGGTGCTTTAGGTTTAAATTTAATGGGTGGTGCTGGTATGTTTGCGGTATCTGTTTACACCATTTTTATGGGTAAGTTTTACGATAGATTGATTATGGAAAATTTACCAGTAAACATAAACTTAAAAGGAAAATCTACTATTGAACTAAATAACCTATTAGAGTTAGCAAAAAACAGTGCTGGACCTGAAGTATTAAAAGTTACCATGTTGATTCCTATCGCTTTAAGCATAGCTTTTGCTGTGCTGGTATTTTACATGAAACAGAGGAAGGTGTTAGAAATCGATAAAGGTGTTTAAATTAAAATTTACAGGCTGAAGGGTAATTGCAGGTCAGAAATTTTCTTTTAAAATATAATGGCTAACCAAAAAAAGGAATGAAAATATAATTATTATTTAACATCCGTTTAAGAAGATGTTGCTTAATTTCTTTGAAAAACTAAGCGGAAACACCATATTAAAATGGCTTTTTTAAAGAGAAGAAAAATAGCGTTAGCTGATCTAAATTTAGCATGGGTTGCTATTACGTACGTTAAACCGTTACATGGCAAAACATAAAAACATAATAGCAACCTATAACCTGCAAAGCTACGTTAGTAAAAAACAGGCCCTTAGATTTTTTTTAATTAGGTATAATATTGCTACTGTATGCCGATGGAGAAGAGATGTTATACCAAACAGATCCTAGTGGGGTTGGGGTATAACTTGGCGACCCAGAAGATACCGGTAATGATTTTGGAAAGAAATAAGCATAACGCTCTACATAAGGAACTGTATTGAGGTATGCCGTAGAACTTTTCATGAATAGTTCATGAACCGCTTCAGACCTTGCCGGGTTACAGTTATACTCTGTAAACCATAAACTTTGATTGGGGTAGGCAGCATGAAGCTTTGCTACATAGTTTTTAAACCTCGTTAATACCGCATCTGCAGTAAGCTGGTCTGTAGCTTTATCGTTTTTTTCATTCCCCCAATCGTACCAATGCAAAGCAATTACATCAACCCTTAATTTTTGTTGGTTGGCCGCATCCATAAACATAGGCAACCAATCTGTACTGGCCGTAGAATTATCTTGTTCTACCGCCGGAGACACCAACCTTAAGCCCGTTTGCAACATCAATTTATAATGGGCAATGGCCGTATCTATGATCGGGATGTTTGCCTGGGAGTTATTATCAGGTTCATTAAAAGACAGAATATGATCTACATCTGTCCTTGTTATAAATGCCAAGGCGTTTGCGGTTGTAGCAGCACCTTTACCAAACGTCATTGGGGTATAAGTGCCTGTTTCACTAGAGGTGGCACCTAAACCCCAATTGTAAAACCAAGAAGACTTTTGTGCCGCAGATTCACTTACGTTGGTATTGCACAAACCCTTTTTATTGGTATATTTTATGGGGAAAAACCTTACAAAAGAGACCTTCCCAACTAATCTGCTCGGCAAATTCGCTTTAACATCGCTAACAGCCGCAACATAACATATAGATTCGCCAGTACCGTTTTGGTTTTCGGCAAAAGTGACCATGTAGCCCTTAGGCAAGATAAAAGATTTGATATTATCGTTATACCCGTTTGGCAATGGCTTAAAGTTGGCGCTAGACTGCGTAGAGTTTGTATAGATAACCGAAACATCCAAATCTGTTTTTGGGCTTTCTTGGTTTAAGCTTTGTGAGATTGTCATCCCGGTTGTGCCACTCGGGTTTGGAGGTACCTCAACCGGCGGCACATAAACCGAAGGTTGCGCACCGTCTTTTTTAGAACAAGCCGAAACAGAGATAGCAACAGATAAAAATATCATAAAATAGAGTCTCTTATATTTCATTTTAGTATAATTTAGAATGATTAAAATCGTAATGATATTTTTAAAATCGAATTTAAAATATCGGGTACAATTTTTAATTGTTTAATAATCTGGTTAATAACTTGAGGGTTAGATAACTATTTTTTATAAATGTTAGATATGTGCGTTTTTAACACGCCTGCCTAAACAGGCGGGCTTTTCACTGTATCTTTTTTGTCTTATCTTTCAATTCCCCCTCTTCGTCTCCCTCTTCGTCTCCGCTCAGAGTGACAATGCTCAGAGTGACAATGCTCAGGATCAAAAAAACCTGCCCGAAAAACAGGGGGTTATGTCGTTCCAATCGTTAATGCCTAGCAGATACCGTAAAAAAGCGTTTTTATTATCTAACTTAGGTTAATAATTACTCAAATATAGTTAACTAGTGGGCGGAAAAGCATTGCGTATCTGTTCATGATGGGGTGCAAAACTGTTCAAAAGGCTATTTATTAGCAAGGTTTTCTTTTTGTTTCATTATATCTCGTAAAGATTTAGAAAGTTTCTCTAAGTTGTTTGGATATTGTTCTGCCAAATTGTGTGATTCTGTTGGATCATCTAATAAATTATAAAGTTGTGGGCTGGCCTGCAAACCAGTTGGTACCGCTTTGTTTTTGAGCCAACTTGGTGTTTCGCCTTTAAAAGGGGCAATGTATTTCCAATCGCCAGATCTTAAAGACATGGTAAAAGCTTCTTCCACCAATTGTTTCCTTCCGGTTTTAGATTTGCCTATCATTACTTTTAACATATCCTCACTATCTGGGGCGGTACCAGGCGCAATATCTTCCTTATTGCCTACCAATGATGCCAAGGAAGCATAAAAATCAACTTGGCTAAATAAGGCATCGCTTTCTGCGGGTTTAATTCTGTTTGGCCAAAATGTAATGGTTGGCACACGGGTTCCGCCTTCATAAGCGCTATATTTGCCCCCTTTATACATACCTGCAGGTTTATGGTTCCCTAGTAACTGCACTGCTTTGTCTGCATAGCCATCATCGAGTATTGGGCCGTTATCACTGCTAAAAATCACTAAAGTGTTATCCTCAATACCTAAATTTTTTAACGTTCCCATTAACTCTCCAACCATCCAATCCATCTCTAAAATTTCATCTCCTCTTGGGCCTAAACCAGATAGCCCCGCAAATTTTGCATTAGCTACACGCGGCACATGGATATTTGGTAGTGCATAATACAAAAAGAAAGGTTGTTTCTTGTTTTCGCTGATGAATGCTTTCGCTTTTTCATTTAAAACGGTATTAAAATCTTCATCTTTCCAGTAAGCTTTATGTCCTCCTTTCATAAAACCAATTCTGCTTATCCCATCTACAATGGTTCCGCTATGTTGGCTATCGGCCTGCATTTTAAGCATTTCTGGGTGTTCTAAACCAATATGGTCGTTTCCGATCCTTTTATCGTAGTTTATGGCTATCGGGTCCTGTTTATCGAGATTAACAACATGGTGATTTTCTACAAAAACGGTTGGCACTCTGTCTGGCGTTGCCGGAATTAAAAAGCTATAATCAAAACCTATCTCTAAAGGCCCCGGACTTATAGAATTGTTCCAATCTGGTTTTCCGTTACCCAAACCCAAATGCCATTTGCCAATTACACCGGTTGCATATCCAGCCTTTTTAAGCATACTGGCAATGGTTTCTTTTTTGGGATTGATAATAAGCGGAGCATCTCCCGGCAGAATAGCGGCATTGTTTCTAAAAGCATAGCTGCCAGTTAGCAAAGCAAACCTTGATGGCGTACAGGTGGATGCAGAACAATGCGCATCGGTAAATCTTATCCCATGGTTTGCTAAACTATCAATGTTTGGGGTACTAAAAGCTTTAGCTCCGTAACAACTTAAATCTCCGTAGCCTAAATCATCGGCATAAATGATGATGATATTGGGATTTTTGCGAACAGGTTGGGTTTGTTTGCATGAATTTAAAATAAAAGACATGGTAAATAATGCGATAGGCACTGATAGCAAACCTGATTTTAGTTTTATAAATACCGACATATTAAAATTCTATAAATTTAAAATGGTTGTATGGCACCAAGATTTGGCTTTCCAATCAATTTATTCCCTAAAATATCCTTATCCATTTTTAAGGGGTAGTTCAATTTAGTTCTATTGAAAGGGAATGCTATGATATCGATTCCCTGATGCTGTATTTCTTTAATGTTTTTTGGTGTAAAAGCGTTTATGTACTTCTTTTCTATACCTGAAAAAACCGGATTGCCATAAAAGGGATTGGTGTCTTTAATTGAGGCTTCAGTTGGCCATGATGATCTGCTGGCAAACAAATTATTGCTGAATATTACATTCTCAGTAATCAGGCTGTTTTCTGTATCAGGTTTGTACTGATCCCCTAAAACGGCTTTAAAGTTGCATTCTGTATAAAAGATATTATTTGCTATTAAAATTCCGGAACTGGTATTGTCAAAAGCGATCTTGGGAACAATGGTTGAGTCGCAATAAACAGTATTGTTGTAGATATAGGTGTTTACGGGCCCTTTACGTGTTGCTTTTGTACCTTGAAACCCGCTTAACCACAAGGTTTTGCCTTCTTGGAAAGCTCCATTTTTCCCTTTAATCCTATACCCGTCGTTAACGCTAACATTGTACCGATAAGCGCAGTTATAATTGTTTCCTAATATTTCACAAAAACCACCGGCATTGTTACGGCTAAAATTGTATTGGATTACAACATTGTCGCAATTGAAATCAATATGTGCCCCAGCAGAATCCCCAGGGCCGTTGGCATTTAAAAATTGGTTTTTTTCAATCAAAATATTTGAAGAACCCCATGTCCACAAACCACTTCCCCTGCCCCATTTACGGCTATCGCTAGTACTTCCAGAATGATCAACTAAATTATTGGCAACATAAACCTCTCTCACTCCAGACATCTGAATACCGGGACCGCCGGTATTTTTTACCCGGTTGTTTTCAATAGATACATTTCTGATGTTTTGCGCTTTCCCGGTAAGTTTAATGCCCGTATGGCTAACATCTGATATGGTGCAATTATTAATTGTCAAGTTTTTCAGTAGGCTTTTACTTTCGTTAACCACTTTAATTCCCCATCCATATTTTTGTGTACCGTTGGCGCTTTTCACTTCTTCTGCCCCTCTTTTATAGCCTCTGTTTTCAAAATAGACATCTTTAATAATTAACTGGTTTAAACAGATGCCCGTCATTAAAGATTGTTTAAGATTGTTGATTAAAACTCCACACCTCATTTTTTGTGAATTATCTAGAGCTTGGTAACCATTTGCTGTCAACTGTAAGTTAGAGACCTCCAAAAAGCTACATCCTTGGATAAGAACACCCTGCTCTAAACCCTTAAAATCTATGATCGCAGGTTGTGCGTTATCGTCATCATCCCATTTAATGGATGTGATTTTAATAGGTTTTAATTTGTTCCCTTGTTGGTTGATGATGTTAAAGCAACCCACGTAAATCTCTCCGTTTGCTAAAAGGATTTTATCGCCAGGCTTAAGTTTGAGTTTTTGAACTTGAGCCAATGTTTTAAATGCAAGTGCTTTTGATGTTCCTTTATTAGCATCATTACCCAATACAGGATGAATATAATAGGTTGTTGCCTCAAGACTTTTTACGCTATTTGAATTTGATCTTAAACCACAAATCGCACTGTTACAATTAAAAAAAGCCGATAAAAAAATAACGACATAGCAATAATTGCGCAAACAAATCATCATTTCAATAGCTTTGTTAATCCTTCGGTTATTGTAACTGCAAGCTTTAGGTAGCCTTCTTTTTTATAATGTACATTGGTATCGTTCAGCCCGTATTCATCATGAATTTGTTTTGAAACTGCGTACAAATCATTAACAACAATATTATTACGTTTCATTACTTGTTTGGCGATGGCGTTATAAGCCATCACATCTTTATTGTACCTTCCAATTTCTTGATCAGGAACGTAAGTTGTAGTTACAAAGATCAATTTTGCATCAGTTTGCTTTAGGCGATTAACCATGGTTTGCAAGTTGGCTTCGTAAGTTTTCTTATCAGTGGTAATTTTGCCTTTAATTTTGTCTCTATTGGTATATTCGGCAGGTTTGTTGGGATCACGATAGCAAATGTCCCATAGCCCCCAATTAAACTGGATAATATCCCACTTTTCTGTTCCAAGCCATTCATCTAAATGAGCTATGCCATTGTCTGTAAACTTTGCGTTTCCTTTACAATGAATTACTTCAGCTTCATCTTTTAAGTTGCTTTTAACAAATGGCGTATATCCTATGGAGATAGAATCGCCAATGATCAAGATTTTAGGTTTTGGGTTAATAAACGATACAAGTAGTAAAAACATACCCGTAAAAAAAATCAAGATTTTATTTCGCATATTTTATAGCTGTTTTCTGCCTATCGGGAGATAGGTTTGAGTATTATCAATTTATTTTAAAAACCATCAATACTATTTTAAAAAAAATGAAATTTAATTATGCCGTAATAGATGAAATTAGACGATGGAAGGTATTAATGTACCTACCATCGTCTAATAACAAAGTCTTATTGCCAAACTGGGTTTTGTTTTAGGTTTTCGTTAGCATCTAACTCTTTTAAAGGAATTGCAAAAATTTCTGATTTTCCTCCTGCCCTATAAGTTGGTGAGTAACCGGTTACGTTATCTGCCGCTGCCGTTTGAGCGGCACTTTGTACCGTGCCCCAACGTTTCAGATCAAAATACCTTAAGCCTTCAAAAGCCAATTCAACTCTACGTTCATGACGTACAATAGCTTGTAATGTACCAAGACTAAGGTTGCTTCCTTCCACGCTTTCAACACTTGGCATATTTACCCTTGCCCTTACTTGGTTTACCAAAGCAGAAACACCAGCTGTTGTTCCCGATCCAAGTAAGGCTTCAGCCCTCATCAGTAAAACATCAGCATAGCGTATAACAATAAAGTCTTGCCCACCACCGGCAAAAACGCCCGTACCATCTGGGTAATTTTTGTTTCTTATATATTTTTTTAAACCGTATGTGGTAGCGGTATTGCCAGAAAATGCCTTATTTATATCTGTTATAAAAATATCACCTTTAAAATATACAGATGCAAGCAACCTTGGGTCTCGGTTGTTTTTTTGAGGGGTATTATTAGTTGGGGTACCCGGGTTGTACAATGGCGAAGTAGTGATTGGCTTACCATCTGTACAATAATAATCTTTTACCATATTGGGCATCGGCTGTTCATCTACCCTTGGAATACCCGCATAAGTAGATGAAAAATTCTCTCTATTTTTACTTACATCTTCATTAAACCTTACCGAAAATATAATTTCGTTAGAGTTTTCGCCTTGCTCTGTAAAAAGTTGAGAATAGCTTGGGTTTAAACCATAGCCTAAAGACATCAATGCGTTTGTTGCGTCTAAAACCGCCTGATAATTTTTATTATAAAGTTGAAACCTTGCCAAAATACCTAAAGCAGCCCCTTTTGTAGCGTAGCCATACTGTGAAGATGGATACGACATAGGCAGGGCATTTGCAGCCGTTGTTAAGTCTTTGATAACCTGATCTGAAATTTCTTGATAGGTGTTTTTTGCTACGTACCCTTCTGATACAGCTTGTGTTTTTAAGATTAATGGAGCATCTTGATAATAAACGGCAAGATTCATATAAAATAAAGCTCTTAAAAATAAGGCTTGGGCAGATAATTGGGCCCTTTCCGCATCGCTTATGTTGCCTGCGGGTATGTTTGGGATATTTTCCAAAACGCTGTTTGCCCTAAAAATCCCTTTATAACATGAATTCCAAAGGCCTGAGAAAAAATAATGAGAAGGATCAATAGTGCCTTCCATAAACAAACCCGGCCCTTCAAACTTATAATTGTTATAAAGGTTATCGCCAAAGCAATCATACATTGGCAAACCCGCCGCACCATTATTTAAACTTCCTCCATATACGGCCGGATCCTGCAAAACATCATAAACCCCATTTAAGCCCAAATAAGCATCTTGGCTATTTTTCCAAAAATTAGCTGTTCCTATGGCATCCAAAGGGGATCTATCTAAAAAGTCCTTTGTGCAGCTAGATAAAACCGCAACAAAGCATATCATTAATATCTTTTTCATATTTCCTAAAATTTAAGGTTTAATCCTAAAGTATAAACTTTATATAATGGTACTTGTTGATCTGTTGGGTTGGTAGGGTCATTGCCTACCGGACGTTCTGGGTCAAAATTCTTCATTTTTGTAAATGTCAACAAGTTTTGCCCGCTGATGTAGATCCGTAATCTATTAATACCATACTTTTGGGTAAACATGGTAGGCAAAGTGTATCCTAACTCTGCATTTTTAAGTCTCAAATAAGAACCATCCTCTATATAAAAAGTAGAGATTTGAGAGTTATTTTGTCCACCTAAACGAGGTAAAGTAGTTGATGGATTTGTTGGTGTCCAACGGTTAACCCAGTAAGACAGCACATTGTTTCTATCGTCTGGAAATGGTTGTTGGCCGTTATCATTTAAAAATCTATCCACACCGCTTAATCCTTGAAAAACAGCTCCAAAATCAAACCCTTTAAAACCTAAAGTTAAGTTCATATTATACATCAGCTTTGGGTATGGGTTGCCTATAACGGTACGGTCATTAGCATCAATAATCCCATCTGGGCCACTGCCGTTTGGCCCAGCCAAATCTGCGTATTGCAAGTCTCCTGGGGCAGTTTTCGCATTTCCAAACTGTTTAGGTGCAGCATCAACTTCAGCCTGACTTTGGAATATCCCTATTACTCTATAACCATAATATGAGTTATATGGTTGCCCGGGTGTAACAATACTTTGAGCACCAATAGTAGGTATGCCCCTATAACCTAAACTTGTAACTTTATTACTGGATGTGGTTATACTACCCCCAACACCGTAATTAAGTTCATTTACTTTACCCCTGTAGTTAATAGAGGCTTCAAACCCTTTATTGGTCATATCGGCAGCGTTTACCGCTTGAATGCTTGAAATACCTATTGAACTAGGGATGGGGAAATTATTATAAAGAACGCCCGAGCTTTTTCTTTGGTAATAATCTGCCGTTAAAGACAGCCTATTTTTAAACAGGTCTGCATCAAAACCTATGTTGGTTTGCACAATTTTTTCCCAAGTAGCAATTGGGTTTGCAGCAATAGTTTGTGCTACGGCTCCTACATCGCTACTGCCTAAGTAATAATCTAACCCGCCGTTGTATGTTTGTTTTGAGATATAAGCATTTTTGCCATCATTACCAGTAGCCCCTAAACTACCTCTAATTTTCAGTTCAGAAATCCAATCGATGTTTTTCATAAATTGTTCCTCGCTTATCCTCCATCCGGCTGAAAAAGCAGGATAATAACCATATCTGTAACCAGGATTGAACTTCGAACTTCCATCGGCCCTATAATCAACTTCTAGCAAATACTTCCCTTCATAATCATAGTTTAATCTAGAAAAGTAGGAAATAGTAGTAACCTCATTAGCACCTCCGTTAACGTTTGGGTTTGCTGTACCCCCTACATTAAATACCTGAACATCAGTATTTGAGGTAAAGCCTTGTAAAGACCCGGTAAAACCAGAGGTTCTATCATACGAAGCTGAATAGCCCGCAAGCGCAGAAAAATTATGCTTTTTATTAAATGTTTTAGCATACCTTAAAATATTCTCATTTAATATCCTATAATTAAAGGTAGATCCGTTTTTTAATGTGTTAGTTGCGTTTTGCCCAACTAGGTTGCCATCATAATCATAAGTTGAAGCAATGGGATTAAAATCGTAGCTTTTTGCGTTAGTTAATGTTAAACTTCCGCTGGTTTCAAAAGTTAAATCTTTTGTAAAATTAATTTTTGCGCCTAAACGCTCTGCTAAATTAATATTATCTGCTTTATAGTCTCCTAAACTACCCGTTCTTAGCGGGTTTGTAGCGGGATAGCTAAAATTAACGTTTTGGTAAGAACCATCCACAATACCATAATTACCATTAGAATAATAAGCAGGAATAGTGGGCGAAGAGCGCTCGAACTGGTTAATGATACCTGTTTCTCCGGTAATGGCATCGGGGCCGCCCGTTGGCCCTTGGAATTTTTTCCAATAAGCGCTGGTAATATTAGAAATCTCTAACCAGTCTTTCAACTTAGAATTAAGGTTTAAGCTTAAATTAAATCTTTGCGATTTGAATTTTCCTTGTACAACTGCCTGTTGGTTTAGGTAACCCGTAGATACACGATAGGTGGTTTTATCATTACCGCCAGAAAAAGACAGATAGTGGTTTTGCACCGGGGCGGTCCTCAAAATTTCGTTTACCCAATTGGTATTTGCGTATTGATCGGGATTAGAGCCATCAATAATTGTTTGGATGTTGGCAGGGGAATACCTTATTGGGGCATTGGCACCGTTTAAATTTATATCATGCTCGTTTTTTAGTGTTGCATAATTTACGGCGTTAAGGTATTCTGGCCTTACCGTAACATCTTGAAGGCCAGTATAAACATTATAATCTACCGAAGAAACACCGCTTTTGCCTTTTTTGGTGGTTACCAAAATTACACCATTAGCACCCCTTGCCCCGTAAATTGCACTGGCAGCAGCATCTTTTAATACTGTTATTGTCTCAATATCAGAGGGTGATAAATTATTGAAAGCACTTAAATCTGCATATTGAATATTATCAATTACAACCAAAGGCGCAACACTTCCAAATGTACCCACTCCGCGAATGGTTACAGATGATCCATCATTACCGGGCAAACCGCTTCCTTGGGTAAGCTGAACACCAGAAAATTTGCCGTACATTAATTGGGCCGAATTGGTAACCGGTGTATTTACGGCATCATCAAATCTAGCCGTTTCTACAGAACCCGTTAGGTTAACTTTCTTCTGTTGGCCATAACCAACTACTACAACTTCGTCTAATTTAGCCCTATCTTCTTCTAAAGCTATATTAATTACTGCTTTTCCGTTAACCCCTACTTGTTGGGTTTTAAACCCCAAATAAGAGAATTTTAAAACAGCACTCTGAGAAGATAAATTGATCTGATAGTTGCCATTTACATCGGTTACCACCCCGTTCTTAGGGTTGCCGATTTCTTGCACAGATACCCCGGGCAAACCCATACCGTCTGATGATGATATGACCTTACCTTTGATCGCTAATTTCTGCTGAGCCATTGAACTTTCACTATTTAAGGTGAGTGCAAGGCTTAGGATTAACAAAAAAAACAGCCTTAAGGGGCAGAGAATACTTTTAAGTAGTTTTACGTTACTCATACAATAAAATTTAAGATTTTTTGAAAACTAATAATTGGTTTAAGTCAGATTAATAATCTTTCTAAAGCAATGGTAACAAAAATGTGCTTTTGGCTTAGGGGGGTAACTATTCAAATAGGCGGCAATAACTAGCCAAAGGCTTAGGAAGCTTAAAAATTAAAGTTTTAGGCCAATTGGGGGCTATTTTAAATAGGCCTTTAAGTAATCTGATGGGTTTTTCCCGAATTGGTTATGAAAGCTTTTTCTAAAGTTTTTAAGATCGTTATAACCAACCTCGTATGCGGCCATACTTACAGAATATTCACCGGTTTCTAGTAATTGCGCACTACGTTTTAATCTTATCAAACTGATAAAATCAGTACCAGACATGCCCGTTACCGCTTTAAGCTTTCTATAAAAGGTAGATCTGCTCATGTTTAACTGCTTGGCCAACTCATCAATTGAGGGTTTTTCGTTACGCATATTCTCCTCTATAAATTGGATCGATTTTTTTATAAATTCTTCATCAAAAGAATCTACCTCTACATCTGTTGGCGATAGGGTTAGGCGGTTGGCAAACAACTCCCTAAGTTTTAACCTCGATTTGATGATGTTGTTAATATAAGAGATCAAAACACTTGGGTTAAAAGGTTTGGTTAGGTAATTGTCTGCACCAAACTCTAAGCCTTGTACAAGTGAAGTATCATCAGATTTGGCAGTAAGCAAAACTATTGGGATATGTGAAGTCCTGCTATCTGATTTTAGAATTTTACAGAGGGCATAGCCATCTATTCCTGGCATCATCACATCACTAACTACCAGATCGGGCATTATTTCAAAGGCTTTTTCTATCCCATCTTTACCATTAATTGAAGAGAAAACTTCGCCAGTGCTGGCCAAGGTTTCACAGATATAGTGGTTTAGCTCTTCATTGTCTTCCACTACCAAAATAATTGGTTTCTCGGTAAGTGCTATGTTTTCGGTAGGGCTTGCATCTTGGTTTTTGGTTAAAGAGGTTTTTTGGGTTTTTTGAGCCGCTTTATCTGCAGAGCTTGTGCTTTGTTTATAGGGCAATATTACCTTAAAAATACTGCCTTTTGGCAAATTGTCTTCAATAGAGATTGAACCTTTATGCAATAAAACCAAATCTTTTACAAAAGCCAAGCCTATACCTGTACCTGCATATTGCCCCGCCTCTGCTTGCGATACTTGATAAAAGCGGTCAAATATCTTAGCCTTGTCTTTTTCGCTTACGCCCTTTCCATTATCAGAAACTACAATTTCACAATTGCTCTCTGCGTTAAAAGTTTTTATTTTAAAAGAGATTTCTCCGCCTCTTTGGGTAAATTTAAACGCGTTTGATAATAAATTGTAGCAAATACTTTCAAGCTTTTCCTTATCTACTGTAAGATAGATGGTATCCTCACTAGCCTCAAATCTATAATTGATATTTTTACGGTTTGCTTCTTCTAAAAACGAGTTGTAGATGCCAGATAGCAAACCCACCACCTCTTGATCAAAAGCGTTTAAGTTTAGGGTGTTATTCTCTGCCTTGTTAAAATCTAATAATTGGTTTACTAAGCTCAATAATCTTTTAGATTGGTTTTGTACTTTTTCTAAGATACTTTTTGCAGCGGTATCCATACTATCGTTGTATGATAAGCTCTCTAATGGGCCAATCATTAAGGTAAGGGGTGTCCTAAATTCATGAGATATGTTAGAAAAAAACTTGCCTTTTATTTCTGTTATCTCATGTTCTTTCTTAAAATTTAGATCGGCAATATGCAGTTTATTCTTAAGCCTTAACCTGCTTAAGGTTATGTACCTAGAAAAACCCAGTAAGCCCAAAATAATAAAGCAATAAACAGTATATGCCCACCAAGTTTCCCAAGGGGGTGGCAATATTTGGATATTAAGCTTTGCTTCATCCTCGCTCCAAACTTGATCACTATTTGATGCCTGTACCCTAAAAGTATAATTGCCAGCAGGCAGGTTAGTATAAGTTACCGTTCTTCTTTTTCCAGAGTTTACCCAGCTTTTTTCAAAACCTTCTAATTTATATCTGTATTGATTTTTGTTGGATGCGTGAAAATCTAATGCAGAAAAAGAAAGGGTAACGATATTCTCTTTATAGTTTAGCTCTATTCTTTTTGTTAGAAAAAGTGCTTTTTTTAATATTACGCTCTTTTCATCTGTTTTACCCACTTGAACATCAACGTTGTTGATTTTAAGGTTGGTAATAAAAATTTTTGGCTGATACCTGTTTAAGCGGATATTATCTGGATAAAAATACGTTAGGCCAGATATGCCCCCAAAAAACATTTGCCCATTAAACGACTTGAAACTTGAATTTTCTGAAAAGGTATTGGTTGCAACTCCGTCTCTTTCATCAAAATTTATAAAAATGTTTTTAGATGTGTTGTATTTACTGATGCCGCTGTTGGTAGACATCCAAATATTATTAAACTGATCCACCAAAATAGCATGGATATAATCGTTCGGCAGGCCCGCCTGCTCAAAAAAATTGGTAAATTTATAATCGGTTTTGCTCTTAAACTCTAGTTGGTTAAGGCCTTGTTGTGTGCCTATCCAAATATTGCCTTTTTGATCTTGCGCCAAAGAAAGTATGGTGTTGTTTGAAATGGTGTTTTCAGAGTCTTGTTTGCGTTTGATAACATAAAAATCATCGCTACCCGGTTCATAAATATGTAAGCCGTCATAGGTGCCTATCCATAATCTATCTTTATTATCAATAAGCATACAGCTTATGCGGGTGCTTTGCAATGCACCCTTTACCCCTACTTTTTCAGAATATTTTTTAAAATAATATAAATCGTTGTTTGATCTGGCCAGTTTGTTTAAACCATGTTCTTGCGTTCCCAGCCAAATAACCTGGTTCTTATCTTTAACTATTGAAGTAATTTTAGGCCCACTCAAACCCAAAGAATCTTGCCAATTATCAACATAAATTGGTTTTGCCGGTTTTTCTTGTTTGTAGTTCTTGTAAATTAACAAGCCCTTATCTGTACCTACCCATAAATCCTTTTTATCGTTCTCAAAAAAAGCGTTTACCACTCTTACTTTATTACCGGTTTCTTTCTTAAAAAAAGATTTTTTGTCTTTTGAGTAAAAAAGCCCATCACCTTTTGTACCAAGCCATAGGCCACCGTCGGTATCAACAAATACAGATTTTATATGGGTATTTGATAGCCCGGCCTTTTGGGCAGCCTCATAAGCAATGGTTTTAAAGGCTTTCTTATAAGGATCTATTTTACAAACCCCACCTCCATCGGTGCCTATCCAAATAATGCCGGTAACATCCTGATGTATGGATAGGATGATGTCATAATCTTTGTTAAAAACATTGTTCGAGCTAATTTCAATACGTTCAAATTTATTGGTTTTCAGATCAAACTTCTTTAGCCCTGCGCCCCATGTGCCTACCCATAAATTTTGGCTCTTATCTAGATAAACCCTATAAATATTATTATTGCCGTTTAAACTTATTTTACTTTTTTCGGCATCTAAAAACTGCTCTATTTTATTTTCTTTCACATGGTACACTAAAAGCCCGGTAAACCAGGTGCCTAGGTATAATGTTTGCCCATCTTTGCTAATAGCAATTGAATTTATTGCAGGCCTTCTTTTGCCAAATGTTACTTTTTTTAAGTGATCACTATTTTTTTCTAAAACAAAAAGCCCAAAGGTTGTACCTACCCAAACATTACCATATTTATCGATGTTTATGCAATTAACGGTAAGTTTATTATCAATTGTACCAAATTTCCCGTTTTTGAAAGTGTATAGCCCATGAAGTGATGCTATGTAAAGTTTCCCAACACGATCTACCGCCAAGTCTTTGATTTCTTGAATCTTAATTCTTTCATCTGGGAAATAATGCGAAATTGAATCTTTTGAAAGATCATAGCTGTTTAACCCACCGTTTTTTGTACCTATCCACAAGGTATGACGGTTATCTTCAGCAATAGCTTCTACGGCTTGGCTGGTTAGGTTGATGCTAAATTTATTCTTGTAACGTAAATTGTTAAAATCATAACCATCAAACCGATCTAGCCCGCCTCTTGTACCAAACCATATAAAACCATATTTATCTTGGTGTATTGCGGTTACTTCGTTGTTTACCAAACCATTATCAATGGTAAGGGATGATTCTTTACTAAACTGCGCATTACAAATACCGGTAATAAAAGTGAAAATACCCGTTATCATTACAAGCTTAAAAATTGCTGGTATTTGAAAACTTGTTTTCAAGAAATGATATTTGTTATTTACCATATACTTTAACTGCTAAATTGCTTATCAATGTTTTAATACGTAAGCAAATAGTTTACAGGTTAATTACCCACTGCTATACTTAGAATTTACGTTAAAATTGGAAACCGGTTTTGATTATTAGGCAATATAAAATTTTAAAACCTATAATTTTTATGGATGTAAAAAAATAAAAGCCAACCGATCAATTTCAATTGGCTTTAATAAGCTACCCATTTTAGAATACATTTTATTGATATGGGCAAACAATAAACTTTTTATTGATACCTGTGCGCTTACCTTGTATGTTAAATAAATAAATGTTGCCGATAGCTAAATTACTACCATTTATATTTAAACTAAGTGAATTAAATCCCTTTACAAGCCTTTTTTGGATGTTAAAGCAATTTTTTCCGTTTAAATCATACACGTTTATTTTTACTGTTTCATCTAAATCATTATTTAGATAAACCTGAAGACTACTGGGGTTGCTAAATATTTTTAAACCTGCATCTTTTGCGATTTTAAAATCTACTGCTATAGGTTTAAACGTTTCTGTTTTACCATCATGATCTGTTTGTGATAACTGATAATAATTAAGCCCATTATTAGGGTGCTGGTCTAAAAAGTGGTACTGTTTTTTATCTGCTGAATTCCCTTTACTAAAAACACTAGCTACTTTATTAAAAATCTTTCCGTTACTACTTTGGTAAATGGTAAAATAATTATTGTTGCTTTCGCTTGCGGTTTCCCAGTTTAAATCAACACCACCCAAGCCGGCACTGCCTGTGAAAGAAATTAGCTTAATAGGCAGGGAAGCAATGTCTATTAATGAAACATCATCAAGATAACCTACATCTGCCGTTTTTGTAAACTTAAGCTTTATGGTTGTTTGCCCTGTTGGTACAGTATAATTTGCCGATAAAACCGTATTAGTTGATGAGGTAGTTGTTAAAGTGGTAAAACTGGTAGCCGCCAAATCAGATCCGTTCAAAATTTCTCCTGAAAAAACACCACCCCTTGATGGCCCTGCACCCCCACTTGCACCAGCAGCAGCCTGTATCCTAGCGGTAAATTGTAGTTGGTAAGTTTTGCCGGGCACCACAGAAATTGGGTCTGATATCAAATTTCTTGAGTTGCTTACAGAAGCGAACCTTACCGTTGTAGTGTTTATGGGATAGATTGTTTCTTTTCTAAAGTCGTCAGCGCTGCTAGGGGTCCACCCATTTAGATAAGAAGTTGTATTTTCAAAATCCCCATTAAAGACCAAATTTCCTGAAGTGGTTGTTACATCTGTTGGCCTGTCATCTACAATATTTGATGTAAAACTAGCGGTTGATACGTAGTTACCGTAAATTTGCCCTAAATTGGTTAAATTACCGCTAACAGATGCTGGGCTATTGGTTTCAAAAAACCAAGCATAACGCTCAATCCTACTATCGCTCTCTAAATAAGGTAAAGCAAGCTGCATAAAAGCTTCTTGCGTTGCAGTGGTTCTGTTGGTATTTGCGTTAAATTCGGTTACCCAAATTGGTTTTTTGTACAAATTGTAAACCGAATTTATATATGCTTTAAATCTGGTAAGAACATCGCTGGCATTGGGGCTTGCATTGTGTTGAGAAAGCCAATTGTCCCAATCATACCAATGCACAGCTATATAATCAATTCTTGTGGTATCAGTAGCTGCAATCGCCATAAAATTATAAAGCCAATTGTTGTATTGCCCTTGAGTGGTTACAGGAGAACCCATTCTATAACCAGTTCTTAACAAATTTTTATAAGCATGGGCGGCAGTAGTTTCATCGGGGATATTTCCTTGAGAAGAATTATCGGGTTCATTAAATCCCGATAAACTATTAACATCGGTTTTAGCCGTATATCCTGCTACTCTGGTAAGGTCTGTAGCGGCATTTAGCCCAAAAGCCAAAGGCACATATTGTATATTATTGGTGCTAATGTCTGATGTACCCCAATCATAAAACCAAGATGGGTTTAAAGCTGCTACCACATCATTATCTTTCCCGCATACACCTCTTTTTTTAATATTACCAATGGGCAATACCCTAATAAAAGAAACATTGTTTTGTAGTACGCTAGCAAGATCTACATCTACATCGCTTGTAGCAGCCACATAGCAAAAGCTATCGCCGGTGCCATCTTCATTATTTGCCAAAGTTGCCATATAACCCTGGGATAGAACTATAGATTTTATGCTATTGTTTAACGCCCCTGGGATGTTTGAACCAACATAAACGCCATTAGCTTGGCAAATTTGGCTATTACCTGTTTTTTGTAAGCCTTTATAGATTACTAATTGTGCATTTACCAGCGTACAGTATCCACAAAAACATAATAAGATGAATGTTTTCTTTAGCATT
Organism: Pedobacter segetis; assembly: GCF_016623585.1. Lineage (GTDB taxonomy): Bacteria > Bacteroidota > Bacteroidia > Sphingobacteriales > Sphingobacteriaceae > Pseudopedobacter > Pseudopedobacter segetis. The sequence continues at coordinate 7,475 of NZ_JAEHFY010000019.1, read as the reverse complement.
ATGATTTTTTAAATTTTTTTAATTGATATAAAACTTGGTAGAAACCGTATTTAATGAACCCCTGAGCGTTAAGATATAGATGGAGGCGGCCATTAGATCTGCATTTTTCAATTCAAAAGAATTTAGTCCGTTTTGTAGGTTAAGTTTTTGAACCAAAACCGTTCTTCCGCTTAAATCTCTTACAGAAACTGTTGCAGGTTCGTTCTTGGCCCAGTTGATCTTGGCCTGTAATCTGGTTTGTTCTGCATAAACGCTTAATCCAGAGGTACTCTTAAGATCAAAATTTACTCCAATAGTCTCAAATGAAGTGGTTTTCCCGTCAAGATCTGTTTGTGTTAATTTATAATAATTAACGCCATTAAACGGGTTTTTATCAATAAATGAATATGTTTTACGCCCTATAGAGTTACCAGACCCATTAACTTTCCCTATTTGTGTAAAATCTTTTCCGTTGCTACTATTAAATAGGCTAAAGCTTTTGTTGTTGTTTTCGCTTGCGGTTTCCCAATTTAGGGTTATGCCATTATTTGTTGCATTACCCGTGAATGAAATTAATGAAATCGGTAAAACACCAAGGTCCTCAAAGCTAACATCATCTACAAAACCCACATAACCTGTTGCATTTGCGGCCCTAGTAAAACGCAGCCTAACAGAAGAAGAGCCATCGCCTGATAAAGGTGCAGTATAATTCCCCGTTAGGGTGGTGTTTGTGTTAGAATTAACAACTAATGGCGTAAAACCAGCTAAATTCCCGTTAACTGTTCCGTCCATGATTATACCTGTTATAGATCCCGTGGGATTTCCAGTGCCTGAATCCCCTGCAACGTCCTGAACCCTGGCCGTAAAAGTTAACTTATAGGTATGACCGGAAGTAACATTTATTACATCAGATGTTAAATATCTAACATTTTTACTATTTATCCTGATTGTTTGCGATGTTATTGCATTAGAGTTCGTAACAGCAACAAAATCAGGGCCATAATCAACAAGCCAGTTGGGGATTTTTGTACCTGTTGTACCCACAAGGGCAGCCTCAAAATCTCCATTTAAAGCCAAGTTTTGTGCCGATGCGGTAAAACCCATCGCAAAAAAACTAACTACGCTTAAAGTAATAAGTAATGATTTTTTCATGTTATAAATTTTAAATTGGTTCATTTTAAAAAAGACAGAAATCTTTCCCCTAATTGTATAATCATAAAGGTAGGTGGGCTATTTATGATAGATAAGGGCATAAGTAATCATAATTAGGGGCATAAGTAATCACTCCCATAAATTAAAAACTTCAGGTAAATATTATGGCCCTTTAAAATTGATCAACGGTACTTTGCGTAAAATTGCTTTATTATTTACCCCTATTTGAATGATTAGCCCCTCATCGTTCAAATAAAAAATATCAATATTTGAGGATCAAAAAGAAATTCCAATTCTAAATCTATTTCTATGTTCAAAAAAATCGGCTTCTTATTGCTAACGTTTTTAATATATCAGCATACGGTCTTTGCCCAAGCTATTCCTCGCGAGGTTACCGTTTTAGATAGTGGATGGCTATTTATGAAGGGCGAGATTGAAGATGCAAGCGCCCTAAAAACTAACGAATCGGGTTGGGAAAAAGTAAGCATACCACATGATTGGGCCATAACAGGTGATTTCAATAAAAATAACGATGCGCAGGAGGTAAAGGTTATAGAAGATGGAGAATCTAAGCTGACCAAAAAAGTTGGGCGAACGGGTGGTTTGCCCTTTGAAGGCGTGGGATGGTATAGAAAGCACCTTGGCATTTCAGAAAAAGACAAAAATAAAACGATTAATATCGAGTTTGATGGGGCAATGAGCCATGCTCAAATTTTCTTAAACGGGAAATTTGTTGGAGAGTGGCCCTATGGCTATTCTTCTTTTGCTTTTGATATTACCAAATATATCAACTTTTCTGGCGATAATGTATTGGCCGTTAGGCTAAAAAATTTCTGGGAATCTTCCCGATGGTACCCAGGGGCAGGCATCTACCGTAATGTAAGGCTTGTAAAAACCAATCCAATTCATATTGAACATTGGGGTACTTTTGTTCAAACACCTTTAGTTACCAGAGAAAAAGCAACACTAAAAATAGAAACATCTATAAAGAACCCTAGGAACAGCATAATTCAACTCGTTACTAAAGTTTATGATAAAGATAACTTGCAGGTGGCAACCACACAATCAATAGACTCATCAGGAAAAAGGAAAATAGTTCAGCAATTGAACATCAATAAACCTAATTTATGGACTGCCGCTACACCACAGTTGTATTATGCACAAACCAGCGTTTATGCAAATAATATACTTTTAGACGAATATAAAACACCTTTCGGTATCCGTAAAATTGAATTTAAGCCAAGCCAAGGGATGTTAGTAAACGGTGTAAAAACCAAGCTAAAGGGTGTTTGTATGCACAGCGATTTAGGCCCATTAGGTATGGCAATAAACAAGGCCGCTTTACGCTACAGACTTAATTTGCTCAAAGAAATGGGTTGTAACGCAATTAGAGGCACACACAACCCACAAGCACCAGAACTATTGGAGCTTTGCGACGAAATGGGCTTCTATTTTATTGCAGAGGCTTTTGATGAATGGAAAAATCCAAAGCTTAAAAATGGGTACCACTTATTATTTGATGATTGGGCAAAAAAGGATCTGGAAGCCATGATCCTTCGGAACAGAAACCACCCTAGCGTTATCATGTATAGTATCGGTAACGAGATACGTGAACAAGGCAGTAAAGACGGTTATAAAGTAGCACAATATTTAACAGATATTTGCCACCAAACAGATTCTACCCGCCCAACTACCGCCGCTTTTAATAATTGGGATGCTGCTATAAAAAATGGCTTAGCCAATGCCGTAGATATACCCGGCTGGAATTATAAACCCCAATTCTACGCCAAAATACATAAAGATTACCCAAATTGGGTGGTTTATGGAAGCGAGACCGTTTCTACCGTTAGCTCTAGAGGAGCTTATGAATTACCCGCAGAACCTGCACAAATGAAAACAAGGGCCAACAATCAATCATCATCTTATGATTTAGAATATTGTAGCTGGTCCCAGTTGCCTGATATGGAGTGGCAATCACAAGATAAAAACGATTTTGTGGCTGGAGAATTTGTATGGACAGGTTTTGATTATTTAGGCGAACCAACGCCATATGGCTCTATTTGGCCAAGTAAAAGCTCTTATTTCGGCATTATTGATTTGGCAGGGATCCCAAAAGACAGGTATTTCTTATACCAAAGCAAATGGAGCGCAAAAAAAGTTTTACATGTGCTACCCCACTGGAATTGGGAAGGGAAAGAAGGCCAAATAGTGCCAGTTTATGTTTATACAAATTATCCTAGTGCAGAGCTTTTTATAAACGGAAAAAGTTATGGCAAAAAAACCTTCGATAAATCAAACTTATTAGATACTTATAGGTTGCGTTGGGAAAATGCAGTTTATCAGCCCGGAGAATTAAAAGTTATTGCCTATGATAAAAACGGGAACATCGCTGATAAACAGATAATCAAAACCGCAGGAAAACCCGCTAAGATAGTCTTATCCACAGATAAAACTGATTTGAAACCTGATGGTAAAGATCTTGCATTCGTAACGGTAAGTGTTACAGATAAAGATGGAAACTTATGCCCACTAGCAAATAACCTAGTAAATTTCAAGATAAATGGGGCAGGTAACCTAAAAGCTGTTGGTAACGGTAACCCGGCAAGCTTAGAACCGTTTGAAGCCTCCTTTAGAAAAGCCTTTTACGGTAAATGTATGGCAATAGTACAATCAGCAAAAAAAGACGGCCCTATAAATATCATTGCAGAAAGCGAAGGATTAAACTCAGCTTCTATAAAGATACAAACTTCTAATTGATCATGTTAAAACACTACAAATTTATTATCTTACTTGTGCTATCTTATGCTTTTTTCCAAGCTAAAGCGCAAACCAAACCCAATGTTGTTATTATTTATTGCGATGATTTAGGTTATGGAGACATAAGTTGCAACGGTGCCACTAAAATAAGTACCCCAAATATTGATAAAATTGCAGCGCAGGGAATTAGGTTTACCAATTCCCACGCAACATCATCTACCTGTACGCCTTCACGCTACGGATTATTAACGGGGCAATATCCATGGCGCAAAAAAGGAACGGGCATTGCCGAGGGAAGTGCAGGTTCTATTATTAATGAGGATCAATTTACTTTGGCAGATGTTTTTAAGCAAGCAGGTTATAAAACTGCCGTAGTTGGCAAGTGGCACCTTGGCCTGGGTGGGCAAAACGGCCCCGAATGGAATGGCAACATCAAACCAAGCCCAAATGATCTTGGTTTCGATTATTCCTTTATTATTCCCGCAACGCCAGATCGTGTACCTTGCGTATATGTAGAAAACCACCATGTTGCAAACCTAGATCCAAACGATCCTCTAAAAGTAAGTTACAAAACACCTTTACCCGGCTTACCAACCGGTAAAGAGCACCCAGAATTACTTAAAATGATGTACTCTTCTAAGCAACATGCAGAAACCATCATTAACGGGATCAGCAGGATTGGCTACATGAGCGGCGGAAAGTCTGCTTGGTGGAAAGATGAACTGATGGCAGATAAGATAACCGGACAGGCCTCAGAATTTATAAAGAACAACTATAAAAGCCCTTTCTTCTTATACTTTGCCATACAAGATATTCATGTTCCCAGAGTGCCAAACCCAAGGTTTGTAGGCAAAAGCGGCTTGGGCGCCAGGGGCGATGCTATTTTAGAGCTTGATTATAATACTGGTAAAATCTTAAACCTACTTGATAGTTTAAATATCTCAGAAAATACCCTCGTTGTTTTTAGTAGCGATAATGGTCCCGTACTAGATGATGGCTACCAAGACGATGCCGTAGAGAAGCTTAACGGGCATACCCCAGGAGGGCCATTGCGAGGAGGAAAATATAGTAAGTTTGATGCAGGTACAAGAGTGCCCACACTTATAAAATGGCCTGCCCAAATAAAATCGAAACAAACTTCGGCTGCACTTTTTAGCCAGTTAGATTTTTTTGCCTCCTTTGCCAACCTAACCCAACAAAAAATTCCTTTAAACACGGCACCAGATAGCAGGGATATGCTAAACGTACTGTTAGGAAAATCAAAAAAAGGTAGAGAGAGTTTGGTTGAACAAGGTCTTTTTAATGGTTTAAGTCTAATTTCTGGCAACTGGAAATATATTGCGCCCTCTAAAGGGCCCGCTGTAATGAAAGATAAGAACATAGAAACCGGGGTATCTGAAACTCCACAGCTCTATAATCTTAAAGAAGATATTGGCGAAACTAAAAATCTGGCTGCTCAATATCCCGATAAGGTTAAAGAAATGGCTACTGCTTTAGAAGATATAGAAGGAACCCATCCACAAAAAAAAATAAAATGAAAAGCTTAATCCTATTTGCAGCTATCACTATTTTCAGTTTTACTGAAACTATATCTTTTAAAGCCCAAGCACAAAACCCAGAAAAACAAAGCCAACCAAACATTATCCTATTTATGGTAGATGATATGGGATGGCAGGATACTTCTGTTCCTTTTTATAAAGAAACAACAGAGTTAAACAAAAAGTACCATACCCCAAATATGGAACGCTTGGCAAAAATGGGCGTAAAGTTTACTCAGGCCTATGCCACTTCTGTTTGCACCCCATCTAGGGTAAGCTTACAAACCGGCATGAATGCCGCCAGGCACAAGGTAACCAATTGGACCGCATATAATGAGAATCAACCTACTGACGAACCTTACCCAGGCATAAAATTTCCATCATGGAACTATAACGGCTTAAGCCCTGTGCCAGACACTCCCAATACCGTATATGCAACACCTATCGCAGAAATCCTTAGAGAAAATGGTTATTATACGATCCACGTCGGAAAATCGCACATGGCATCATATCCTACTTTAGGTGCTGATCCCCGTAACCTTGGTTACGATTTAAACATTGCAGGCAATGCTGTGGGTGGCCCAAAAAGTTATCTGGGAACAGAAAATTTTGGAAACCAAGTTAAAGGTGGCTATACTCCTGCAGCCATACCCGGTTTAGAATTGTATCACGGAAAAGATGTCTTCTTATCAGAAGCTTTAACATTAGAGGCAAAAAAAGCCTTAGATAATGCTCGCTTTTTACAAAAACCGTTTTATTTATACATGGCTCATTATGCCGTACACGCGCAATATAAACCCGATATGCGGTTTTATCAAAAATACCTCGATGAGGGCCTTGGCAAACAAGAAGCAGAATATGCAGCTCTTTTACAAGGGATGGATAAGAGCCTAGGAGACCTAATGGATTATTTGGAAAAATACAATCTCGCAAAAAACACCATTATCATGTTTATGAGTGATAACGGAGGTCTAACTTTAGTTCCTCCACGTGGCGGGAAAGCTTTTACGCATAACCTGCCGTTAAAATCTGGCAAAGGCTCTACTTATGAAGGCGGTATTAGAGAGCCAATGATGGTTTATTGGCCAGGTGTTACCAAAGCAAACTCAACCAATAACCAAACCATAATTATTGAAGATTTTTTCCCAACGATCTTAGAGATGGCGGACATAAAAAATTATAAAACCGTTCAAAAAATAGATGGAAAAAGTTTTGCTCCTTACCTAAGAAATAATGCTTTGAGAGACTCTAGCAGGGCTTTAATTTGGCATTTCCCTAATAATTGGCAAGAAGGTTCACAAAGATCAAAAGAATATAAAATAGTTTCGGAAACAGAAGGTATTGGGCCAAGCAGTGCCATACGATTGGGCGATTGGAAATTAATTTACTTTTACGGTTTACGCAAAACAGAGCTATATGATTTAAAAAACGATATTGGTGAACATCATAATTTGGTTACTGAATTTCCTAAAAAAGCCATGGAGCTTACCCAATTACTCAATAAAAAACTGGAGGAAGAAAAAGCGCAATTCCCAACTGATAAAACAACGGGAAAAATTTTGAAACCAATCTTTAAACCCTGAACGCTCGCTATAAAGACAAATAATAAAACCATACTTCAAATCACAAACTAAACCATTGATGTTCAATATGACCCTACAGAAATGATTCATCAGGCTCAACTTATTTGTAAAGATAAACCTGCAGAATTGGCTCGATAGGCCTTTTGAAACATCAAACGAGTGAAAAGCTAAAAAAGTGGTTCAAGGAGTTCCTTTCCGAAATATCGTAATTGCACCATATATTCATCAACAACACGCATTTTACGGTATCCCTAAACGTTTAGGACACTATTGATTCCTTAAGCACTTTCCTGAGAATCACGAATCCCCATAGGAGTTCGGCAGCGTACACATTGCATGGTCGTCAGAAGGGCGGCAGCCCGGGGCCGTCAGGAAAAGCCCGTCCCACAAAAAAAAAGCCCCCCTCCGATGTGGAGGGGGGCGTAGGGTCTGGCACCGACCTACTCTCCCACGTGTTACCGCAGTA
>NZ_JAEHFY010000018.1 GCF_016623585.1 Pedobacter segetis | reverse complement strand
TTTCTTCCTTGAATTGTTGGAGGCCGACATCGTTGATGGTTGCGCCACTTTTTGATATGATTACAATTGGCGCTTTTTCTAACGTATTTTTGCTGCTGACATCGATGTCCTTTTTGCAGGAGTTGAAAAGAATGGTTAATAGTGCCGTACACAGGGGAATCAAAAGGGATTGGGTAAATCTTTTTTTCATATTTTTGGACTTAAAATTAAAAGTATCTGTAAAATATTTAAAACCAAAAAAATCAACCGAAGTTAAAGATTGTTTTTTTTTGTAATTCAAAAGTCGATTCTTATCAAGAACCAAAAAACTTAATTCAAATCGGCCAAAAAACTGGTCGAACTTAAAAGCACCAAACGCGATTTTCTGTTGTAAGACCGTTCGAATTGCGAATTGCTGTCGTTTTTATTGTTACCGCTAACCTGTAAACTTTGCCCCCTCTGCGGTTAAAATACCTAAATAGGGCTACTTGGGATCTAAAACCCAAAACTTAATTCTTTTAACCTTTGTAGCAACAAAACTTGCTAACTATGGTTAAAATTAAAATCCAGAATAATAACCTTCGTCTTTCAAATCTTCCGCAGATTCTACGATTTTAGCTTTTAAATCGTTTTTAAATTTGATCACGTTTTTAGCGATGTTTTCATCGGCTATAGCCAAAATTTGTGCCGCTAAAATCCCAGCGTTTTTTGCCGCGTTTAAAGCTACCGTGGCTACGGGAATACCGTTTGGCATTTGTAAAATCGAGAGGATAGAATCCCAACCGTCAATAGAATTACTAGATTTTATTGGGACACCAATTACGGGCAAAGAGGTTATAGAAGCCACCATTCCGGGTAAATGAGCTGCACCGCCTGCACCGGCAATAATCACATTAATGCCTCTTTGTGCTGCTTTTTTGGCATATTCGAACATTCTTTCTGGTGTTCTATGGGCAGAAACCACGGTGAGTTCATAATCTACACCTAATTCTTTTAAAACGTTGGCAGCTTCTTCCATCACCCCTAAATCTGAACGGCTACCCATTATAATCCCTACTTTCATATTTAATTTTTTTTAAAACAAAGAACACAGAGCTTTTCACGGTGTTCACTAAAGATTTTATTGCTTTATTCTGCGGTGGCTGTGTTAATTCTTATGCTCTCTTTGGTTAAATTGAATTTATGCTATCACTTTAATGGTTTTTTTTATAAACCTTGCTTTTTCTATGGCCAAATTTCTATTCTCATCCACGATAGTGATATGCCCCATTTTTCTGAACGGTTTGGTATATTTTTTACCATAAAGATGGATGTAAACCCCGTCCTTTTTTAAAATTTCTTCTAAACCTTCATATTCTGCCAAACCCTCATAACCTTTCTCTCCTAAAAGATTTACCATTACCGCATTGGTTATAGAACGTGTATCGCCTAAAGGCAGATTAAAGATTGCCCTTAAATGTTGCTCAAACTGCGAGGTATAATTACCTTCAATAGTTTGATGGCCGCTGTTATGAGGGCGTGGAGCCAATTCATTCACTAAAATTTGATGATCTTTTGTTAAGAACATCTCTACCGCCAAAATACCTATAAAGCTTAAGCTCGATGCTATATTTTTAGCAATATCTTCTGCTCTTTGCTGTATTTCAAAGGGATAAGTAGATGGGGAAATCAGAAATTCCACCAAATTGGCATCAGGGTTGAAATCCATTTCTACCATTGGAAAAGTTTTGATTTCACCATCTTCATTTCTAGCAACGATCACTGCTATTTCTTTTTCAAAATCAATCAGGTTTTCAATTAAACTTGGCTGTTCAAAAGCGTTTTCTAGATCTTTGGTATTGTTTATCTTCTTTACGCCTTTACCGTCATAGCCATCTTTCCTTAGTTTTTGGATAAAGGGAAGATTTATATTGGCATCTATTAATTGCTGTTTGGTATTAAATAATTGAAAAGGGGAGGTTGGGATTTCGTTTTCCTTAAAAAATTGCTTTTGTAGGCCTTTATCTTGGATCAGCCTAATGATCCTTGGTTGTGGATAAACCGTTACGCCTTCTTTTTCTAGATCTTCTAAGGCCTCGATATTCACTTTTTCAATCTCTATGGTTATTAAATCTAGGTTTTTCCCAAAATCATAAACTGTTTGGTAATCACTTAAAGAACCAATTTCAAATTTATCGCAAATGTTTTTGCAAGGCGCATCGGCATCTGGATCTAAAATGTGGATAGAAATATTATAGTTGATGGCTTCTTGGATAAACATGCGGCCTAATTGCCCGCCTCCTAAAATGCCTAATTTTGTTTGTGTTACTTTCATTATCGCTTTAAGTAGATGAATGTTTATATCTACCTCTTAAAATTATTCTGGCAAATATCATGATTATTATTTTAAAGATATAGATGTTTTTAACCACGGAGTTCATAAAGTTCATAGTGACGGGTTTCTAATGGTTTTAATCTTAAAAACCCCATAAATCCTAATTCAAACGGTTTTTAACCACGGAGAACACAAAGTTCAGGGAGTTGGATGGAGATAAAAGGGCCACAAAAATAAGCGAAACCTGCGGGAAATACTTTGTAATTGAAGTACAAATTTAATCCTAATCACAATCAGGGACCGTGAAAGTGTGTGTTTCTACAGTTCCATTGGGTACAAAATAATTGTCGCTTTTACTAAATTGCCACCAAAACCTCCCTCTAGGTTTTTCGTTATTTCCTATTTCATTCATGGTTTCAGAATCGTATAATCGTCCGTTTACCATGGTATATTTAATTTTTTCGCTATTGCGGATATCATCTAAAGGGTTTGCGTTCAAAACGATCAAATCTGCAAGTTTTCCGGGCTTTAAAGAACCAATCTCTTTATCCATGCCCAAATACTCTGCACCGTTAATGGTGGCTGCTTTAATACAATCAATAGGTTTCATGCCGCCTTGGGCAAGCATCCATAATTCCCAATGCGCACCCAAACCCTGTAACTGCCCATGGGCACCCAAATTTATCTTTGTGCCGCCCTTAGCAATATCATTTACCGCCTTAGAAACATCTATATGGCCATAATCGCCATACTCCGAAGTGGTTCTCCTCCTAGATCTTTCATCAATAATCGCCTTTGGCGTAAAACTCAATAAATGTTCATTTTCCCAAACATTAGTTCTATCGTACCAGTAGTTTTCTCCCCATTGCCCACCATAACTCACAATTAGGGTAGGAGTATAGGCGGTTTTGCTGGCATTCCAAAAATTGATAACATCTTTATATACAGGTAAAACGGGAATGTTATGCTCAATGCCGGTATGTCCATCGGCAATCATGCTCATGTTTGTAAAAAAAGTTGATCCACCTTCTGGCATAACTTCCATATTCAATTCTCTGGCGGCCTCAATAATTTGTTGGCGTTGATCGCGGCGGGGCTGGTTATAAGATTTTACAGAAAATGCACCAACGGCCTTCATTCTTCGCACATGAGACCTCGCATCTTCTAAATTATTGATGGTAGCTTTAAAATCGCCATCGGCACCATAAAGAATTGTGCCAGTTGAGTACAACCTTGGGCCAACCATCAAGCCCGCTTTTATCATTTCTGCCTGGCTAAAAACCATTTCTGTATTGCTAGATGGATCATGGGATGTGGTTACGCCAAAAGCCAAGTTGGCGTAATAAGCCCAATCTTGTTGTGGCGAAATACCATCAGGGCTGGTGTGTAAATGGGCATGAACATCAATAATCCCGGGCATGATTGTTTTACCTGTTGCATCAAACACTTTAGCATCATCAGGTATTTTTACGGAATCCGCATTACCAATGCTTAAAATTTTATTCTCATTTATCACAATCGTTCCATTCTCTATCACTTCATTACCATCCATAGTAATTATCCTTGCGTTTTTAAAGGCAATTTTACCGGTTGGTTTGTCGGTATCTAAATAAAGGCCCAGATCTAAACCTGTTTCATCAATTGCGGGCAATTTATCAGGTGCGCCATCTACAAAAGTGAAAGCATCTTCTATTTTTGATGTGAAATATTTTGGGCCTAATGTCCAGTGCAAAGTTTTGCTATCAGCATTCCAATGGATGTAAGTTCCGGCATCTTTGGTAAGTTTTTTTAAGGGTAAAGATTGGTTTTTACTAGAAAGATCAAGGGCGTTTCCGGTAGTTACTAAAGGTGTAAGGTAAACGTTAAAAAGTTCATTAAATGCAATCCACTTATCATCCGGACTAGGAATAAAAGCGTTTGCATATTGGGAAGTATAGAGCGTTTGTACTTTTTCGCCGTTTAAATCACAAGTTTTAAATGCCTTTTTCCCGTTTTCACTAGATTGAAAATAAATACGGTCATCGGTATGGTTAAATGATGGTTTAATACCTTCTTTACTGATGAGTTTAGCAATACCGCCTTGTGCCGAGATGGTATAAATCCCGGGGTTTTTGCCATAGATATAACCTAAAACGTTATTGCCAACACCTTTTCTGTAAACAATTAGGTCTCCTTTATTATTAAACTTTGGAGAATAGTAAAAACCTTTTTCGGTAGTTATGGGGATAATTTTTTTCGATTTCAGATCATATTTCATGATGGTGCCACGCTGTTCATCATTCCAAGTGGTGTAAACAATAGAATTTCCATCAGGGCTATAACTGGGCTCAAATTCCCAATCTTTGCCATCGGTTAAACGTTGAGGTTTCCCGTTTGGTAGATCTTTGGTATATAAATATCCTGCGGCATTAAAAACCACTTTTTTACCATCTGGAGAGGTAGTTAACTGCCGTATCATCTTAACCTCAAAATCTTTACTAAACACTTGCTGTGGAAAATGTAAAGCATCTTGAATTGTTTGCTTCACTTCGGCATCAAAAGGGATAATTTCCGAATAAAGGGTTACTACATCAACTTTTCTGATTTTCCCTTTTGCGTAAAAAACGATGGTTCTGTTATCTGGAAGCCAATTAAAATTGGGGTAAACCCCAAAAATTGCCCAAGTTTCTTGTTGGTCTTTGGATAAATCTGTATAAACCGGGTACTCTTCGCCAGTATTCAAATTTTGAACATAGAGAACAGATTTCAACCTATCTCGTTTTACAAAGGCCATCATCGTACCATCAGGTGAAACCTGCGGACGAGCCGCCCCACCAGAGCCACCGGCCACTTTTTCAATATCCGAATTGTTAAGGTTTAATCTTTTTATAGCATAAATTTCGCCGTTGGGATCTTTATTGTATTGAAAATTAGGGCCCGGGCTTACATCTTCGCTATAATAAACGTATTTGCCATCTGCAGAGACCCAAGGTTCGCCCAGATCTTGTTGGTCGTTTTTTCTTTCGGTTAACCGGATGCCATCTAAACCACCAGCAATATGGTACATCCATAATTCGCCAGCTCCTAAAGAACGATAGCCCGTATAGTGCTTTCTAGCTATGAGGTATTTGCCATCGGGTGTCCAAACGGCGTTATTTAACAACCTAAAATTCTCTTTAGTAATAGGGCGCTGATTATTTCCATTAACATCCATTACCCAAATATTATCCCCACCATCTTTATCGCTGGTATAAGAGATATATTTCCCATATGGTGAAAACCTTGGCTGAACTTCAAAAGCCATCCCTCCAGAAAGCAGCGTGGCCTTACCTCCAGAAATCGGCATCTTATAAATATCTCCTAACAGATCAAACACAATCGTTTTGCCATCTGGGCTAACATCCACATTCATAAAAGTGCCTTCATCTGTATTAAAATTTATGGTTTTAGAAGGCCCAGCAGGTTTCTCTACATCCCATTTTTGTGCATCTTTTTGTTGTGCAAAAGCGATAAACGAAAAAAAAGATAACAAGAGCGTGGCGATTTTACTTTTATTCATAATGGATGATTCTTTAACAAGCCGCAATTTAAGAAAATTTAAAATTTCGGTTTGTGATAAAGTTGATATGTTTGGTTTTCAATTGCCATTAGAAAAATTGTTTTGATCAGGATTTTCTTGATTTTAGGATTAACGAGATTAGCTGCAACCTCGCTCTGCGAACTTTGTGTTCTCTGTGGTTAATTGTCTAAATCAGGATATTTTCTTGATTTAAGGATTAACAAGATTATTTGCCACCTTGCTTTGCGAAATCTTTGCCTTCCGAGGTTAAAAAGAAATATGCTTCTTGTGAAAAACTATGTGTGTTCTGTGGTAAATAATCTGAATTATCCTTTCCATTTACCCATCACAAAATAAAAAACCTATTTTTGCAAATTGAAAAAATTTTGAATAGTAGATGAGCATTGCAGATAAGTATAGCCCTAAAGATTTTGAGGATAAATGGTACCAGTTTTGGATGGAAAACGATTTTTTTAAATCTGTGCCAGATGATCGTGAGCCTTACACCATCGTAATTCCGCCGCCAAATGTAACCGGGGTTTTGCACATGGGCCACATGCTTAACAATACCATCCAAGATGTTTTGGTGCGTAGGGCAAGGATGAAAGGCAAAAATGCTTGTTGGGTGCCGGGTACCGATCATGCTTCTATTGCTACGGAGGCAAAAGTGGTTGCCATGCTAAAAGAAAAAGGCATCGATAAGAAAAATATTAGTAGAGAAGAATTTTTAAGGTATGCTTACGAGTGGAAAGATAAATATGGTGGGATAATATTAGATCAGCTTAAGAAATTAGGTGCCAGTTGCGATTGGGACAGAACTGCTTTTACTATGGATCCCGCAATGTCTGAAGCCGTTATCGATACTTTTATACATCTATATAAAAAAGGTTTGATTTACCGTGGAGTGAGAATGGTAAATTGGGATCCCAAAGGTTTAACTGCCGTTTCTGATGAAGAGGTTATAAGAAAAGAGGTTAACCAGAAGTTGTACTATATAAAATATGAAGTTAAAGGTCAGCAGTCCGCAGTTTTAAGTCCGCACACTACCGACTACCAACTACCGACTACCGCTTCTGACACTCAATACCTGGTTATCGCCACCACCCGCCCAGAGACCATTATGGCCGATGCGGCTATTTGTATCAACCCTAATGATGAAAGATATTTTCATTTACATGGGAAATCTGTTCTTGTTCCTTTGATCAATAGGGAAATCCCGGTTATTTTAGATGAATATGTAACCATGGATTTTGGTACAGGCTGTTTAAAGGTAACGCCAGCCCATGATCTTAATGATTATGAACTCGGCCAAAAGCATCATTTGCCAGTTATCGATATTTTAAACGATAATGGAACGCTAAACGAAAAAGCCCAGATTTTAGTTGGGGAGGAGCGTTTTATTGCGAGGAAGAAAATCGCTAAAATGCTAGAGGAATCTGGCAATTTAGAAAAAGTTGAGGATTATAAATCTCAAATCGGTTTTTCTGAACGTACAGATGCGGCCATAGAACCAAAGCTTTCTATGCAATGGTTTTGCAAAATGGAAGAAATGGCAAAGCCTGCCTTAGATTACGTAATTGATGGAGGAGTAAAACTGATTCCGGATAAATTTATCAATACTTACCGCTATTGGATGGAAAACGTAAAAGATTGGTGCGTTTCCCGTCAGCTTTGGTGGGGGCAACAAATACCTGCTTGGTATGCACCAAACGGAGAAGTGGTGGTTGCAAAAACCACTGAAGAAGCAATTTCGCAATTTAACCTTCAACCTTCCACCTTCCACCTCCAACCTTCTCACATCAAACAAGATGAAGACGTTTTAGATACTTGGTTTTCTTCTTGGCTTTGGCCGATTTCTGTTTTCGACCCATCTGTTATCGCAAACCCAAAAAGTAAAGGAAATGCCGATATACAATATTATTACCCAACCAATGATTTGGTAACCGCACCAGAGATTTTATTCTTTTGGGTAGCAAGGATGATCATGGCAGGGCATGAGTTTAGGGGAGAAGCACCTTTCAAAAATGTTTATCTCACAGGGATCGTAAGGGATAAATTGGGTAGAAAGATGTCTAAATCTTTAGGAAACTCACCAGATCCATTAGAATTGATAGAAAGATTTGGGGCAGATGGCGTAAGGGTGGGGATGCTATTGTGTTCTCCTGCGGGTAACGATATTATGTTTGATGAATCTTCTTGCGAACAAGGAAGAAACTTTGCGAACAAGATTTGGAACGCATTCAAACTGGTAAAGGGATTTAGCATCGCCACGGTTAAATCTGAAGGAGCAGGTTTAACTAACCAAGTTGCCATTGAATGGTTTCAATCTCGTTTTAACGAAGCCTTAGCAGAAATTGAAAATAATTTTAGGCAATATCGTTTATCAGAAGCTTTAATGGCTACTTATAAATTGGTTTGGGACGATTTCTGTGCTTGGTATCTAGAGATGATAAAACCTGCTTATCTGCAACCAATTGATGCTGAAACCTACAAAGCTACGGTTGGCTTTTTTAAAGACATCCTGAAATTGTTACATCCGTTTATGCCATTTTTAACCGAAGAATTATGGCATGATGATGTTTTTGGGGAAAGAGAAAAAACAGATTGCTGCATTGTTGCGCAACTACCAGATGCAACAAAAACCAATGATAAGCTATTAAAAGAGATAGATGCCGTAAAACAAATTGTTTCTGAAATAAGGAACATAAGAAACACCAAACAGATTTCGCCAAAAGAAGCTTTAGAACTTTCTATCAAGGTTAATTCTGAAATTGATTTTAAGGAATACCAACCGATCATCTCAAAATTGGCCAACATTTCTACATTCAACTTTGTGGATGAAAAAATAAATGGTGCAGCTTCGTTTTTGGTCAATAGAGATGAATTTTTTGTTCCCTTAGCAGGAAATATTGATGTTGAGGCAGAAAAGGAAAACATCCAAAAAGAAATTATTTACCTCAAAGGATTTCTAAAATCTGTTGATGCAAAATTAAGCAACCAACGTTTTGTACAAAATGCAAAACCAGAAATTGTTGTTAACGAACAAAACAAAAAAGCCGATGCGGAGGCTAAAATCAAGATCTTAGAAGATAGTTTGGCGGGTTTGGGTTAAAGCTAAAATTTAGGTTTTTATATTAATGAAATTCGGCAGTTTAAGAAATTGCCGATTTTTTTTTGGTTAACGATAGGAACGGCATCACCACCTGTTTTCGGGCAGGCTTTTTTTTGACCCTTGTGCGTAAAGCAGTAGGCAAATAAGATATATCCGCCAGCTGGCGAGGTGTTAAACGCCCCGATCATGTTAAATTTATGGTGTTCGGTTATCATCATTATTCGTCTCTACTTTAAATAACAGCAAATAGTAGATTATCCCAACAAACTGTGGAGAATATCCACAATCCTAAAAACATTGAAATTTCATAAATAATTGATTTAAAGCTTTTTGATGGCTGGTAATTCTATTGGCATTGTGTTGAAGCAATGCTTATCATAATTAACAAATAAATTTTTAAAACTTAAAATTCAATATCATGAAAAAGATCATTTTGTCAGCAGCATTATTAGCATTTGTAGGATTGGCAACTGTACAGGCCGGAGAGCTAAAACAATCATCCGCGATTGTTAATACGGTTGATAGCACTAAAAGCACACCTGTTAAATTAGAAGATTTACCAGCACCGGTTAAAGCAACATTGGCATCTGACGCTTATAAAGATTGGACACCAACAGAGGCTTTTATGGTAGTGGAAGAAGGCGGAAAATCTTACTATCAAGTAAACGTTAAAAAAGAAGAGAAAACAGGTTCTGTAAAAATTAACGCAGACGGTACCCCAGCAGAATAACAAACAACATATTTAAAACGTTGGTTAACCTTAAACATTCGTTTATATGTTAAAAAAGCCCCTAATTAACGGGGCTTTTTTTATTTTTACAAGATGATTAAAACCTTAATAGTTGAGGATGATGTTTCTTTTGCTGAACTTTTATCGGGTTTTTTAAGTAAATACGATCATCAAGTCTCATTTGTACCCAAAATACAACCTTCGTTAAGATTATTGACGCAAGAAAGTTTTGATCTATTATTGATCGATTACCGTTTACCAGACGGGACGGGTTTAGAAATCTTAAAATTGGTAAGGGAAAAAGGTTTAAATACCCCAATTATTATGATGACGAGTTTTAACGATGTTAGAACAGCCGTAAAATCTATACAATTAGGTGCCTTTGATTATATCATAAAACCCGTAAACCCAGATGAACTTCTGCTAACTATCAAAAAAGCGCTAGAAAAAAAAGAGGATAAAAATCTCAGTTCAAAAACCATTATAGAAGAAGATTTTATTAGGGGAAATAGTGCCGTTGCAAAGAAACTTTACCAACATATTTCATTGGTTGCACCTACGGATATGTCTGTAATTATACAAGGCGAAAGCGGTACCGGGAAAGAATATGCCGCCCAGACTTTGCACAACGAAAGCAAGCGAAGCAAAAAGCCCTTTATTTCTATAGATTGTGGCGCATTATCTAAAGATTTAGCGGCAAGCGAATTATTTGGGCATATTAAGGGCGCTTTCACAGGTGCAATCACAGATAAAAAGGGGCAGTTTGAAGTGGCAAACGGCGGGACTTTATTTTTGGATGAGGTTGGTAACCTGAGTTATGAGGTACAGGTAAAGCTACTTAGGGCTTTACAAGAAAAAGTTATCCAACCTTTGGGCAGCACCAAACAGATTGCCGTTGACGTAAGGATCATCACGGCCACTAATGATGATTTGTTAAATAGCATTCAGCAAGGAGAGTTTAGGGAAGACCTTTACCATAGGTTAAACCAGTTTAAGATCCAGTTGCCAGCATTAAGGGATAGGAGCGACGACCTTAAATTGTTTATTGCCCATTTTATAAAATTGGCAAATAAAGAATTGGATAGGAATGTTTTAGAAGTAAGTAAAGAGACCAAAAACTTGCTCTTAAGGTATGATTGGCCAGGGAATTTGCGTGAACTTAATAACGTGATCAAAAGAATGGTTTTATTAACTGCCGGAGCTACCGCCGATATTGATGCCTTGCCAGAAGAGATGCTTTTTGCCGCTAATGAACCAGCAAAAGCTTTAGGGTCTGATTTAAAGGCCAATAACGAGAGCAACGAGAAAACTTTGATCATTGATGCGCTGCACAAGGCCAAATACAATAAGTCTAAGGCTGCTAAGATGCTAAATATCGATAGAAAAACCCTTTATGCCAAATTAGAGCGTTATGGCATAGAATGATCTTTGTTTTCTAAAGTTTGCATCAATAATTGTAATTGCCCTATCAATATTTTGGTTTTTTGATGATGGGCTAAATTGATCTTATCAGAATATTCTATTTCTAACTCAAATTTCCTGTAATCGGCAGCTAGTTTTTTTGAGCCCATTTGTGAGATTCTTCCTGCCAAACGATGGATGATCAACCTTGTTGCAGGTTTGTTTGCATTGCTAAGGGCTTCTTGCAATAATAGCTCATCTCCTTTGCAGTTTTCTATAAAGCTTTTCAATACTTTGTTAAGTTGGGCCTTATCGCCAAAAGTCATTTTCTTTAGCTGATCTAAATTGATTTCTATTGGCGTTGGCTTAGTCTCAATCTGAGGTTCATGCTCAAAAATCTTTAATAGATCTTCTGTTCTAAACGGCTTCATTATCAAACCATCGAACCCGTTTTTTAGAATATCTTCTCTTTCATCGGGTAAAACCTGGGCAGTAATTGCGTAAAACCTAACATCGTTAGAAAACTTGGGTTTCAATATCTTAAATAATTCTGTGCCAGATAATTGAGGCAATCTCATGTCAATTAAGATATATTTCACGGATAGATCTGCTTTTTCATTTAAAACCTCCTGCGGCTTTGTAAAACAGCGATGGTTGATCTGATGGTTCTTAAAGATCATGGCACACAAATCTAAAATCAGCTGATCATCATCAATTACCCAAACAGCTTTACCTTTTTTTAATGATAAAGTTTTGTTGCCTTTTGTTTGATCAAGGTTTTGATCAGCCTTTTGATATTTTAGATAAACCATAAAAGTAGAACCAACATTTAACTTGCTCTTCACGTTTATACTTCCCTGTTGGTTTTCTACCAGTTTCTTTACGATAGATAGGCCCAAACCGGTTCCATTCTGGTTATTAATTTGTTTGTTATCAGGCGCTATCTGATGAAATTCATCAAATATTTTATTTAGGTTATCCTTGGAAATACCTATGCCATTGTCTTTTACGGTAAAATAAAAATGAATGTCGTTGTTTTGAGATTTATACTTTACGATCAAATCTATACGGCCATTTTGGTTTGTGAACTTTATTGCATTTCCAATTAGGTTAAACAATATTTGTTTCAATCTAAAGGCATCACCAATAACTTGAAAGTTTTCAGGAATTTGGATGTCGGTATCAATGGTAATAGATTTTTTATATGATAAGTTTTGGAGAACTTCCACACTTTCTTTGATCAATTTATCGATATCAAACAATGCAGGTTTGATATTAAATTCGCCAGAGATAATTCTGTTGTAATCTAAAACCTCATTTACGATCTGCAACAAATGGTTAGAAGAATTTTTTATGGCTTCAATATCTTTTTTGGCAGGGTTGCTTTGTAGCGAAATTTGCTCGCTATAACCGATGATAGATTGCAAGGGCGTTCTAATTTCGTGGCTCATATTAGATAAAAAGCGTTGTTTCGCCTTTCCATGGTACTCTGCCTCTTCCTTTGCAAGCTCTAGCTCTGTACGGTATTTGTTGCTTTTGGTAATATCAGAAAGGATAAAGTAAAGCAATAAAATAGTGATGACCAAAAAGACGATCAATATTGCCGTAATTTGCAAAATACCTTTGTTTACCACTTTTTTTGCCGTAAAACCATTGTAGTTCATTTGTGCCACTACTTCGTTTTTTACCTTTTCTAAAATGCTTAACATTTTAAGGGTTAAATCGTTATTGGCTTCAGATAAATTGGCCTCTTGTTTTAAAAACCGATTGCTTTTTAACCGATGTTCAATTTCAATCGATTTTAAAGAGTTCTCCATATCTGATAAAATACTGTCTTCTGCAAAAGCATTTAAGCTGTCCTTCTTAATTTTCAGTTCTTCGCTCACCATTTTATATCCTTCATCATCCTTTTTAGAGAATAACCGGCTCAAAAAACCCTTTTTGCTTTCTTTATCGGGCAAAAAGGTTTTGGTAGATGTTTTGGCTTCTGTGGTATAAACGGTACTATCTGCTTTCCAAACTTTTGTGTTTACTAGCTCGTTCAATTTTGCCACTTCTTTAGAAAAAGACTTATTATTAACCAAAGACTCCCTTACTTTCAAATATTTTAAGAACTGGTGGTCTCTTTCTGCCAATAAATTTTTAATGGATCTTATCCTTTTTAATTGTGCCGAATCATCTTGATATAATAAGGCCAAAGTATCGAGCCCTAATTTTATAGACCTACTGCTCTTAAAAAACTGTTTATAATTTTTAGATTGATTGATAGCTTGGTTTCGCTGTTGCTGATCTAAGAGAGATACCTTGTTAGAAAGATCGTTTACGATCCTCAGCTTATCATTAGGTGCAGAAATCTCTTCTACTTTAGTCAGCATTTTATCAAATACAAACTTGCTTACCAACCAAGCGGTTATTAAGGCCAAAAAAGCCAATAAAAAGGCAATGATTATTTTACCCTTTATCATCTTAAAAAATTTTTGTTGGTTGTATTTTAACATGCTTTAATCTTAACCATATATTTTTATTCTTATTGCTTATAAATTTTATACCACAATAAACCGATTTTCTTTATCGATAAAATAATGGGCAGATGGCTGCTATTGCCATAATTTCTATAAGTTTGCACAAATAGAATTCTTTTGCAGCCAAAAATCAAAATAATACTTTTTGCCTTGATCATCAGTATCTTATTGATGGTTATAAAGTTTGGGGCTTATTTTATTACCCAATCTAATGCCATTTTAACAGATGCTGCAGAAAGTATCGTAAATGTGATTGCAAGTGCATTCGCATTTTACAGTATCTATTTAGCGGCATTGCCCAAAGATCAAAACCATCCCTACGGGCATGGTAAAATAGAGTTCTTTTCTGCTTTTGTAGAAGGAAGCTTAATCATTTTGGCTGGTATCATCATCATCATAAAATCTTGTTATAATTTGTTTTATCCACAAATAGTTAACGATTTACTTCAAGGATCCATACTAATTGCGATAACAGGTTTTGTTAATGGGATTTTTGGTTGGTATATGGTTAGTAAAAGCAAGTCTTTAAATTCTATCACGCTGCAGGCGGATGGTAAACATTTAATCACAGATGCGATCAGTAGTGCTGGTTTAGTACTGGGTTTGGTGTTAATTTACCTTACTAAAATTCTTTGGCTGGATAGTGTCTTATCCATTTTTATTGCGCTGTACATCATTTACAACGGTTATAGCTTAACCCGTAAATCAATAGGTGGTTTAATGGACGAGTCTGATGTAAAGATCATCCGAGAGATCATAGCCTACCTAAACAAAAACAGAAAAGATGCGTGGATAGATATCCATAACCTTAGAACCCAAAAATATGGTTCGCAACTACACATAGATTGCCATGTAACGCTGCCTTATTATTTCGATTTGAATAAAGTACATCAAGAAATATCAGAGATTGATAAGGTCATCAATCAAAACGTAAATTCCGAGACAGAGTTTTTTATCCACGCCGATCCTTGTATCCCCCAATGTTGCCATTATTGTAATAAAAAAGATTGCCCGGTTAGGCAGGAGCCAAAATCTAAAGATATTGAATGGACCTTGCAAAACGTGACCAAAAACAACAAACATTTTGAGTAAGCATGGAAAACAAAAATTTCAACATCAGGGTTTATGGCTTGCTCATCAATAAAAAAAATGAGATTTTATTGAGCGATGAAGAGGAACGAGGCATTAGGTTTATAAAATTCCCCGGTGGCGGATTAGAATATGGCGAAGGATTGATAGAAGCTTTAAAGAGGGAATTTTTAGAAGAATGTAATTTAAAAATAGAGGTAACAGGGCATTTTTACACCACAGATTTCTTCATAAGATCGGCTTTTGGTAACGGAGGGCAATTAATTTCTGTTTATTATTTGGTTAAACCTTTAGAAGGTATTAATTTTAAAATTGTACAAAAAGAGTATGATTTTGAAGATCAAATCGGCGAAAGCAAACAATGTTTCAGGTTTTTACCTTTAAATAATTTAAGAGAAAAGGATGTTACTTTCCCAGCAGATAAGCATGTTGTAAAACTATTGATGAATAAAATTAAGTAAATGTTTTTCGATAATTACATAGAACATCCAAATGCTAAATTGAACAATAACCTTTTATGGGAATATAATTTGAGCGACTTTGATTTTCTGAAAATGCGAAATCTGGTTGTACAAAGGGTTGTAGAAAGAGGTTGGCCAGATGATTGGTATTTTATTCTTAATTTTTATGGATTAGAAGAAGTTAAGAAAGCCATAAAAGAAATTTCATATTTGAATGATAAGGATATGAATTTTGTCTCTGTTATTTTTGATATTCCTTTTATTGAATTGAAATGTTATACAAAGAAACAGTTAACAAAGCAACACTGGAACTCTTAAACATCAAATAAAGCAATATAAATGAACGATTTAGTGAGCAGAGATTTAGATACGATCTGGCATCCATACACACAAATGAAAACAGCAGATAAGCCAATCCCAATTGTAAAAGGAGAAGGCGTTTATCTTTATACGCAAGATGGCACAAAGCTGATAGATGCGGTTTCTTCTTGGTGGGTAAACATCCACGGACATAGTCATCCGTACATTGCGCAAAAGGTTTTTGAACAGTTAAAGGTTTTAGAACACGTTATTTTTGCTGGGTTTACACATCCGCAAGCAGTAAAATTGGCAGAAAACCTGTTGAGCATCATCCCAAAAAACCAAGCAAAAATATTTTATTCTGATAACGGCTCTACGGCTGTAGAAGTGGCGATAAAAATGTGTTTACAGTTTTGGAGCAACCAAGGCCAAAATCGCACAAAAATATTAGCTTTTAAAAATTCTTACCATGGCGATACTTTTGGTGCGATGGCCGTAAGTGCTAGAAGCGCTTTTACAAAAGCTTTTGATGCCCTTTTATTTGATGTTGAGTTTATTGATTTACCGAATAAAGAAAACCTTGAAGAACTGAAAGCTCAAATCTCTGAAATCAAATCAGAATTAGCTTGTTTCATATTTGAACCCCTGATCCAAGGAGCAGGAGGGATGTTGATGTACGAAGCCGAAGATCTAGACCAAATTTTAGCTCATTGCAAAGAAGAAAAAGTTTTGACCATCGCAGATGAAGTGATGACAGGTTTTGGGCGCACCGGGAAACTTTTCGCATCAGACCATTTGCTGCATAAAGCAGATTTAATGTGCTTTTCTAAAGGATTAACGGGTGGTACAATGCCCTTGGGGATTACATCTTGCTCCCAAGCCATTTACGATGCTTTTTTATCTGATGATAAATTAAAAACTTTGTTCCACGGGCATTCTTTTACCGCAAATCCGGTTGCCTGTGCAGCTTCTAACGCAAGTTTTGATATTTTGATGAGTCCAGAAAGCCAAGAAAACCTAAAAAGGATCACAAAAAAGCACCAAAGTTTCAAAAAAGAGATAGAAGGCCATCCTAAATTAAGAAATGTGCGCCAATGTGGTACCATCATCGCAATGGATTGGGATATTGAAGCAACCTCTTATTTTAATAATATAAGGAATACACTCTATAATTTTTTCTTAGAAAAAGGGATTATTTTAAGACCTTTAGGTAACATTCTGTATATAATGCCCCCTTATTGCATTTCAGATGCCGATTTGGATTATATTTACGATCAAATAAGAGAAGCTCTAACAAAATTTTAAGATGAAACTCCAAGAAACATTATCAAACATTGTAAATGATGATATTTTACATGCAAAATGGTTAAATACCTTATCTTTTATGGAAAATGCGGGGGCAAGAAAAATTTCAGCTTCAGAAGATAAAGAAAAAGTAACCTTGATTATTTTAAAACACGCCGCCGAAGAGCATCGCCACGCATTTTACCTCAAGAAACAAATCTCTAAAATAGGCGATGGTTTTTGCGATGATTATCAAAACCAATATTTATTGGCACCAAAAGCTAGTAAATATTACCTAAACAACCTGGATGTACAAGTTTGTAAATATCTTAAAAAAGAACTTCAACTAAAAGGAGCAGAACTTAGGTTTGCCGCCTATTTATTGGTTACCTATGCCATAGAGGTTAGGGCAGATGAATTGTATCCTATTTATCAAGATGTTTTAACAGCTGCTGATAGTAAAGTAATGGTAAAATCCATCATTTTAGAAGAAGAAGGCCATTTAGAAGAAATGTTACATCAATTAAGATCCTTTTCTCCCAAGTGGGAAACCTATGCCAATCATGCGGTAAAAATTGAAACAGAATTATTTGATAACTGGGTACATAGTTTAGAAAACGAAGTTTCTTTACAAACAGAACCAACCAACTGAGCAATATATGATCCATCTAACCACATAAGCCTTGCTTAAGTAGGTTCTTTAAATAATTTGTTTTCTTTATTTAATATAAAATTGGGTCCTCAGCGGTTTAACCGATCTTATCCATCTTTATGTTTTATTGATCTATACCTTAATTAAACCATAGATTTAATTAAAAAAATCTAGATCGTAATAATATCGTTTCTTTTAAATGAGTAATTAGATCACGGCTATTTTAATATTTACTTTTGTGATAAAAACATAAACAAATAAAAATGAAATTTTACAACCTAGTGCCAATAGTTCTTCTTTTCATGTCTTGCTCTAATAAATCAGATAATGGTAATAAAAAAGAGGATCTATCGGCTTTAAGCCAATATTTTAATGCACAATGGGCAAATAATAAATTATGGTACGATGGCTTGGCCGAAGTTGCCGTTTACGATGCCCAAAAAACGGTTTACAACAAACAGCGTAATTTTGAATATACCTTTATAACCGTTGCCGAAGATTTTAATAAAAAATTTAGGGTTAAAACCGATGATTATGAGCGTAAGGATTTGTACAAAATAATGAAGGTTAACGCTTTTGCCAGTTTACAAACAGAAAATTACCCTTATCATTACCTTACTTCTATGTTTTTCTATTTTGATAAACCTTGGGAAATGGATAAAATGACAGCTAGTTCGCAAGAATGGTGCGGTAATACCTTTAAAGAATACCTAAACAATGGTAAAGATTATTTAATGGATTATCACTCTTATTTTGATGAAGAGGGAGATGGCAATAGGAAAATATCAACCATGATATTGTTTGAAGATCAATTACATTATTCTTTAAGGGCATTAAACTTTAAAGCAGGCTTAACCTTTGATTCAGAAATATTAGAAAGCCAAATTACCAACCGTATAGGCAAGTTAAGAACGTATAAAGCAAAGCTAACTGTAAACGACGGTAAAGATGATGTGGCAAATAGATCAACTTGGAAAGTGATCGTACAGCTAAGCCCCCAAAAAACTAACGTTTACTATTTTGATAAAAGCTACCCAAACATTTTGGTTAAGCAACATACTTGGGATGGATTAAATTTAGAGCTTAAAAAAACCTCTCGATATGCTTATTGGAAACATTAAATATTTAATAACGGGTTTAATATTTCTTTTCGCTTGCAATAGTGCCGATTCTCAAAAAAGAAACAACGTTGCAATAGATCAAAACTACCATCCACTTTCTTCTAAGATCGGCGGCGTAAATTTTACCGCAAGTGCCACACCAATTGATAGCGCATGGACAGGCGATCTGCAGAATATAAATGCAAATTATGTTGCCTTGATCCCTTATGCTTATGTAAGGCCAAACCAACCAAAAGTTTATTTTGGTAACGGAAGACAGTATTGGGGAGAAACAGAAGAAGGTGTTACAAAAAATATAAAACAAGCCCACGCTGCGGGTTTAATGGTAATGATTAAACCACAAGTTTGGACCCAAGGTGGTTGGATAGGGGATTATGACCTAAATTCTGAAGAAGATTGGAAAACCTGGGAATCTGACTATGAGAGCTACATCATCACTTTTGTAAAAATAGCAGCAAAAGAGAATGTAGAAATATTCTGTATTGGTACAGAGTTTAAGAGCGTGGTTAAAAAACATCCTTCTTATTGGGTAAAATTGATCGGTGATATTAGAAAAATTTATAAAGGAAAATTAACTTATTGCGCCAATTGGGATGATTATAAAGATGTTCTTTTTTGGAAAGATTTAGATTTTATAGGTATAAGTGGCTATTTCCCGCTTTCTGATGCGGTTACACCAAAAACAGAAGATCTGGTAAAAGCTTGGGAGCCTATAAAACATGATTTGAAATTATACAGCACCCAACAAAACAGACAGATCTTATTTACAGAGTATGGCTACAGGAGTATGGATCAAGCGGCGTGGAGAAGTTGGGAAATGGAATATCAAGATCGCCCAATAAACAACCAAGCCCAAGCAAATGCCTATAGTGCTTTTTTTAGGAGTTTATGGAGCGAAAAATGGTTTGCAGGAGGTTTTGCTTGGAAATGGTATGCTTATTTTAGAAGGATAGACCCAATAAATAACCACGATTGGACACCACAAAACAAACCTGCCCAACAAATAATGAAACAGTATTACGGTAAATAAGACTAGAGAGGTAAGAATTAATATGCAGGATTAAAGAAGTTAGGGTAAAAAAACAAGGATCAAGATAGGAGATTAAATAGTTTTAAAGGATGATTAATTTGCTTAAATCTTGCGCTTTTAACTATTTTAAGTTTTTATGCGAACCATCGCAACTTGGGAATTTTTTTGATAACCCGCAAACACAATCATTTAATCCTTTGCCGTTTAATATTCTTTTCTCATAATTTTCTATTCTGCTTTCACGTGTAGCAGATTGTTTGGCAGAAGAAAAATAAAGCAGATAGGCTTTCTGCCTGCCCGGGCTTAAAGCTTCAAATGCCTTTTTTAAATCGGGGTTATCATTAAATTTAGTTTCAAGTTCTTTCGAGATTTTAAAATCCTCTGTTTTTTTTAACTTTACTTTTAAACCCGCTTTTTCTACCTCAACGGCCTCAAAAATGTACGACATTAAAATATCTTGTTTTTCAATAATTTGTTGCAATGATGTAAATCTTATCTGCCTGCCAGATTGTACATTTTCTGTTTGTTGTATCAATATGTTTTCATCGTCTTTAAGCAATGCACCTTTAAAAAACATAATGGCACAATACTCTTTAAAACCATGAATTAAAACCACATTAGCATTTTGGAAGGTATAACATGGGTGCATCCATTTAAACTCTTCGTTTAAATTACAACCGAGTATAATTTCCCTTAGCTTACTGAGCTCTGGTCGCCAATGTTTTAGATCTTCAAAAAAAGTTTCAACTTTTGGGTTCATAATTAATCAATTATAGAAAAAAATACGGCTTAATACAATTCTAAATTAATCATACAACCCTAATTTTTCTATTTGTAATTGTACAAATGGTTTTTTCAGATCTAAAATCTGCAGGTATCATTATCCACAAATCAGCCATCATCAAACAAATTGTATTATTTTGCAAAGATCAAACAAAAGCAGATTAATGAAAGTTGTTATCGCAGAAAAACCTTCAGTAGCCCGTGAGTTAGCAAAAGTATTTGGTGCAAATCAAAAAAAAGCCGGTTATATAGAAGGTAAAGGCTATTCATTTACTTGGGCTTTTGGCCATTTATTACAGCTTGCCCCACCGCAAGAGTATGGCTATTATGGTTGGCGAGTTCAAAACTTACCCATGTTGCCCCTTAAGTTTAAGCTTGCAATAAGAAAGGTAAAAACTAAAGAAGGGATGGTTGATGATCCTGCCGTAAAAAAGCAATTGGCTGTTATTAAATCTCTTTTTGATGAGTGTACAGAAATAATTGTTGCCACCGATGCAGGTAGAGAGGGAGAGTTGATTTTTAGGTACATCTATTACTACCTAAAATGTAAAAAACCATTTCGCAGGTTATGGATCTCATCCCAAACAGATGAAGCTATAAAAAACGGTTTTCGCAACCTAAAGCCAGGGATAGAATATGACACTTTATTTAATTCTGCACATTGTAGATCAGAGTCTGATTGGTTGGTTGGCATGAATGCCACACAGGCCCTAAGTATTTCTGCAGGCAATAAAGCGGTTCTTTCTTTAGGAAGGGTACAAACGCCTACCTTGGCCATGATTTGTCAGCGGTTTTTAGAAACCAAAAATTTTGTGCCTCAAATCTATTTTCAGGTAGCCATTCAATTAAAAAAAGGAGAACAGTTTTTTAGGGCAATTTCTACTGTCAATTTTGATGAAAAGGAAAAAGCAGAGGCCGTTTTAGAAAAAGTTTTGGATTTGGCAGCAGGCCACCAAAAAGGTGGGTACATTAAAGACGTGGAGGCAAAAGCAAAGAAAGAACCACCCCCATTGCTGCATGATTTAAGCAGTTTACAACAAGAAGCAAACAAAAAGAAAGGCTACACGGCCGACCAAACTTTGGGCATTCTCCAAAATTTATACGAAAGTAAATTGATTACTTACCCACGAACAGGTAGCCGTTTTATTGCTGATGATGTTTTTACTACCGTTCCTGGTTTGATCTCGAAATTTACCGATCATCCGCTTTTTGGGAAGCAAGCCCAAGAATTGCTCGGCTTTAAGCTTAATAAAAGAAGTGTTAATGCCAAAAAAGTAACCGATCACCATGCTGTTTTGCCAACCGGAGAAAATGCGAGACAGCTATCTTCTGACAGGCAAGCCGTTTATGATATGGTTGTTGGAAGGATGATAGAAGCTTTCCATAAAGACTGTTTAAAAGAGACCACAAAAATCATCGTTACTTCAGGTATAGATTTTGTTGCCAACGGAACTGTGGTACAATCTGCTGGCTGGCGTTCTGTTTTTAACGATAATGATGAGGAGAAAAAAGATGAGGATAACGCCATGTTGCCAAAAGTAACAAAAGGGGAAAATCTGGATATTACCAATAAAGCAATCCTAAAGAAACAAACAAAACCCAAGCCTTTATACAACGAAGCAACCTTACTAAAAGCTTTAGAAACCTGCGGTAAAGATATTGAGGATGAGGAGTTAAGGTACGCCATGAAAGAAAGCGGTTTGGGAACTCCCGCAACTAGGGCTGCAATTATAGAAACGCTGATCAAGCGTGAATATATTACCCGTGAAAAGAAAAACTTGGTTCCGTCTGTTAAAGGATTGGGGGTTTATGAGGTGGTTAAAGATAAAAAAATTGCGCATGCAGAACTAACGGGGCAATGGGAAAAACGTTTAGAAGAAATTAGAACAGGTGCTTCTGTAAAAGATTTTAAAGCAGAAATAACAGAATACACCAAAAATATTACCCAAGAATTATTGATGGCGGGCTCTAATTTAAAAGAAATTTTAAATGATGTTAAAGTAGCTTAAGAAATGTTGTTGGGTTATTTTTTGGTTGCTTTAAAAAAAATCTCATTTCAACTTTTTTTGGGAAGTTTATACCCTCAATAGTTTTAAAAACTGCTATCGTATCGGCATACCAATTATATTTAACTTGTTTTTTTATTGATGTTTTCTATCTATCTGATCAAACTAAATAATTGATAATTGAACTTCTAAAACTAATTCCCATCCGAATCCTTATTTTTGCAGCAGCATAAAGTGAAAATTATGAGCAAAAAAGTAAATTTAGGCTTGGTACAGATGACTTGTACCAATAATAAACAAGAAAATTTAAGTAAAGCGGTTACAAAAATAAAAGAAGCTGCGGCAAAGGGCGCTCAAATAGTTTGCCTTCAAGAATTGTTTACCTCTTTATATTTTTGTGATGTAGAAGATTACGATAATTTCGATTTGGCAGAAGCGATCCCCGGGCCATCAACCGATGTTTTGCAGAAACTTGCTGGCCAACTTGGGGTTGTGATTATTGCTTCGTTATTTGAGAAAAGGGCACAGGGAGTTTACCATAATACCACGGCGGTTTTAGATGCTGATGGTTCTTACTTAGGGAAATACCGCAAAATGCACATCCCTGATGATCCGGGTTTTTACGAGAAATTTTACTTTACGCCAGGCGATATGGGTTACAAGGTTTTCAAAACTAAATTTGCCACCATTGGCGTATTGATCTGTTGGGACCAATGGTATCCAGAAGCTGCCAGAATAACTTCATTAATGGGTGCAGAGATACTTTTTTATCCAACGGCAATTGGTTGGGCAACCACGCAAGACTTGCCTACAAACGAAGAACAACATAATGCCTGGCAAACCATTCAAAGTTCTCACGCTATTGCCAACGGGGTTCATGTTGTTGGCGTAAATAGGGTAGGAGAAGAGGCCGGTGTTAAGTTTTGGGGTGGCTCTTTTATTTCAAATCCTTTCGGGAAATTACTGTACAAGGGTTCTGTTGATAATGAAGAGGTTCATGTTGAGGAAGTTGATTTGGCAAAATCTGATAGCTATCGCGTTCATTGGCCTTTTTTAAGGGATAGAAGGATAGATTCTTATCAGCCTATTGTTAATAGATTAATTGATGGGGATTAGTTCATGGACGATAGTCTATGGTTTATTTGCGTGATTTTTTATCGTATAATATGGTATGTTAAATAATTAATTTCAAATGTTTTAAATTAAATTATTAAGATGGCATTTAACTTTGAAAGTTTGAGAATTTGGCATGATGTAATGGATCTAAATGATAAAATTCTTAAAGTAACGAAAAATTATTTCCCAAAAGATGAAATGTTCATACTTACCTCTCAAATAAAAAAGGCAGCTGATTCAATAGTATTAAATATAGCTGAAGGTTGTACTGGCCAAACAAATCCTGTTTTTAAAAATTTTCTAAGCTATTCTTTAAGGTCTGGAATTGAAGTGATTTCTTTTATATTATTAACCAGAAGAAGAGATTATATCACAGCCAAAATTTTTAGAGAACTATATGATGATATCGAAATGCTGTCGAAAAAGATAACTGCTCTCAGAAAAACTTTGTAATAAAAAAACTATAAGTAATAAGCTCTAACTATGGACTATCGACCATCGACTATTAATAACTCTGCTCTTCCAAAAGACTATTCCTTCCCGCCAGAATGGGCAAAACATGAAGCCACTTGGCTTTCTTGGCCCCATAAAGAAGAAAGTTGGCCCGGTAAAATAGATGCGATTTATCCAAAATATGCCGAGTTCATCAAATATTTGGCTCTTTCAGAAAAGGTTAGGATAAATGTGCGTAACCAAGAAATGAAAGATTTTGCTTTAAAACATATTAAAGCAGCCGGGGCAGATTTATCAAAAATTGAGTTTTATTTTAACCCTACAAATGATGCTTGGTGCCGTGATCACGGCCCTGCGTTTTTGATCAATGAAAATGCAGAACAAGCTAAAATTATAATTGATTGGGGTTTTAACGCTTGGGGCGGCAAATACCCTCCATTTGATCTGGATGATGTTATCCCAACCAAAATTGGCCAATATTTTAATCTGCCGGTTTATTACCCAGAGATAATTATGGAAGGTGGATCAGTAGAATTTAATGGTGCCGGCACTATCCTGACTTCTAAGAGCTGCTTGTTAAATAAGAACAGAAACCCTCATCTAAACCAAGCACAAATTGAAGATTATCTTAAAAATTATTACGGACAGCAGCAAGTACTTTGGGTTAGCGATGGTATTGTTGGTGATGATACCGATGGGCATATTGATGATACCGTTAGATTTGTGAACCACAACACGGTTTTAACAGTTGTAGAAGAAAACCCCGAGGATGATAATTACCAATTGTTGCAAACCAATTTAAAAGAATTAAAAGCAATGCGCTTACTTAATGGCGAACCTCTAAATATCATAGAGTTGCCAATGCCAGATGCGGTAATCTATGAAGGTACGCGTTTACCAGCTTCTTATGCCAATTTTTACATCAGTAACGCACATGTAATTGTACCAACTTATCGTTGTGATAAAGATAAAATTGCGTTAGATATTATTGCAAAATGTTTTCCAGATAGGGAAACTGTTGGCATAGATTCTACCGATATTATTTGGGGATTGGGAAGTTTTCACTGTTTGAGCCAACAAGAGCCTGCTGTTTAGGTTTATAATGTAGAGCAGCAGATAACGGTGATTTTGTAATGCCTATGGTGTAGGAGTGAATAGCTCGATAGCTTTTTTTAAAACAAATTAATCTAGGTTATTCAATAAAATCTTTAAAATATTTTTTGTGTTATTCTTTAAAATAATCAGGGCGCTTTAACACGCTTTCCACTATATCTTTTTTTGCTGAAAAGCGCAAAAAAGGATGCCGTTCCAATCGTTAGCGCTAAAAACCTTAATGCCTTTTAAATATTTTTAAGAACCAAAAATCCGCTTCCACCAATTTTCTTTTACACCTATTAATAATTGATCTTTGGATTCTTTGATTGGATATATCTCAATATAATCTCCCTGGCCAATAATTCCTCTTCCTGTTTCTAAATTATATTTGTAACGATGGAAAGGGCAAACCAGAAATCCATTTTCGCACCAACCTTGAGAAATATCTGCCCCAGCATGAGGGCATTTAGCGGCCGTGGCAAAATATTCACTGTTATATTTTACCAAGCATATCTTTTTGCCTTCAACAGTTATGAGCTGAAGCTCAACATCTTTTATTTGATGCTTTTCTATTGCAACCCATCTGATCACTTGCTTATCTGTTTATGATACCTCATCATTTCGCCAAAATTCATTTTTTTTGCCATAGCATCAACAGTTTGTGCCAGTCTTTTAACCCTTGTAGGTTCTGTTTTGGCACTATTTAACCAATTGATATAATAATTCTGATGTGATTTTGGCATCGATAAAAATTGTTGTCTTGCACCTCCACAATCATCTAAACAAAACTCTAGATCTTCTGGCATTTCTATCTTAAAATCTTTATCTTCTTCTAATTGCAGGTATACTATGGCCCCTTTTCTTTTACCGATTTTCTTTTGTATTTCCTTTTTTAAGGATAAGATAAAATTTCCTTCTCCCATAGGTAAAACAGCCGTTCCGGCAATTTCAATATGATCGATTTTACCTTTTACCCTATAACTTACCTTACAATTTTCTTTTATTTGCCGAGAAACATCGGCTGGAATATCCACATAAGTCCACCCAGTTTTTTCTCCCATTTTCTCAAATTGATGAATGATGGCCGAGAATTGAATCATAAAATAAAGATAATGTCTTAAAAGCAAAAAATCTATCTTAAAATGATAGAATTTAAAACATCGCCCTAAGGCAAATAATTTAGTTTAAGACTTAAGGTAAAATGCTATCAGTTATTTTGTGATGTGATAGGTCATGCCTAAACCCTGATAGTTTAAACCCATCACTGGGGCAATAGATAGGCCTGATTTATTGGTTTTTTTGTGCAATTCTGGGATTAAGATCCCAAATCCCGCACCAACGGCATAACCCAACAAATTATCGGTTAAAAAATGTTTTCCCGCTCTCAATCTTTGATAACCAACAACAGCGGGAACTAATGCGGCAGCTGTCCATACATAAGGTTTCAGTTTAGAATCGGGGTTAAAATCATTAAAAACTTTGGCTGCAAAAAAAGTAGCGGCTGCTGTTGCCGTGGTATGCCCGGCAAAGAATGAACGCTGTGCATCTTTGTCCTGCCTATCGCCTAAAGGCAAAGAAGTGTTATAAACTAAAGGCCGACTTCTTTTTACCAAACCCGCAGCAATGGTAAATGAAGCTGCCGCCGCAGACATTGTTTCTATAAACATCACAGAAACCTGCCCATAATGAGAGCGTTGTTTGCCATCTATCAAAGCAATGATGGGTGCAACGGCAAACGAACCGTAAAACGGATAATAACTTTGTTTATCTGCTTTATCCCTAAAAGTTCCGGCAGAAAATCTATCTATAAAGAAAACATCATCCTTGTTTTTTGAAGCTACTTCGGCAGGGCTTAGCGCCGCTTTATTCTTTATTAAAGTTAATCCCAAATAACTTAATCCCAAGCCTGTAACAACGGCAGGGCCATCGTTTTTAAATTTAGTTTCATAAGGAGATTCTGATTGGGAAAAAGCTTGATTACCGACCAATAAAAAGGTCAGTGATGCTAACATTAGGTGTTTTAATTTCATATTTTTGAATGCTTTCCTCTTAAATTCATATTTTAAAGGATGTTAATTATCTATAATTCAAAATTATTGCCATAGATGAAGATAAAGGACGAAAACTTGGTTAAGGGAGAAATAGCAGATTACCATTTTAATGAAAATGGAATTTTATATTCTTTTTCTAAAAGCCCAAAAAGAACGGTTAAAAACATAACAGAAAACATTGCCTTGGTTAAAGAAATTACTAAGGGTAAAATTGTACCGCTATTGATTTATCTTTGCGATTTACCGATACCAGATAAAGAAGCCCGAAAATTTTCTACACAACAATTACCAAATGTTTATAAGGCAATGGCAATGGTTTCTAAGCCCGGGTTATCTAAATTTATCATGAATATTTTGTTCAGTTTAAAGAAACCGTTGATCCCCATGAAATCTTTTACCGATGAAAAGAAAGCGGAGGAATGGCTTAAACAATTTTTATAGATTCATTTCTGGGATTTTTCCTTCGATAACCAATTTGCCTGAAGTAGCCTCTTTAATTTGTTGGATAGTTACTCCTTTTGCCATTTCTAATAAATAAAAAGCGTTGTTTTTTACTTCGTAAACACCCAGCTCTGTAACTACTTTCTTCACGCATTTTACGCCAGTTAGCGGAAGCGAACAGGTTTTTAAAAGTTTAGATTCGCCGTTTTTGTTTACCTGTTGCATGGCCACAATAATATTTTGGGCAGAGGCCACCAAATCCATTGCACCGCCCATTCCCTTAACCATTTTACCAGGTATTTTCCAATTGGCGATGTCTCCGTTCTCAGAAACTTCCATGGCTCCTAAAATTGTTAAGTCAACTTTTCCTGCCCTTATCATCCCAAAACTCATGGCAGAATCAAAAATTGCCGAACCGGGCAAGGTGGTAATGGTTTGCTTACCAGCATTTATTAGATCGGCATCTTCTTCTCCTTCAAAAGGGAATGGCCCCATTCCCAACAAACCGTTTTCTGATTGCAAAACAACGCTAATGCCTTCGGGAATATAATTAGCCACCAAAGTTGGGATACCGATACCCAGGTTTACATACATCCCATCTTTTACTTCTTTTGCAATTCTTCTTGCAATTCCGGTTTTATCTAACATGGTTTTTTAATTTTGAAGATTTGATAATGAAAGGGTTTAAAGATTTCCATAAAATAAGCATCATTTTTCAAATCTTCACGTTTTCAAATCTTCAGGTCTAACTGTTCTTTGTTCTATCCTTTTTTCATAGTTTTTGCCTTCAAAAATACGATGGACATAAATACCCGGGGTATGTATTTGATTGGGGTCTAGCTCGCCGGCAGGTACCAGTTCTTCTACTTCTGCAATGGTAATTTTACCACCCATGGCCATTACAGGATTAAAGTTTCTGGCCGTTGATTTATAAATTAGGTTACCCATGGTATCGCCCTTCCAAGCTTTAACGATGGCAAAATCTGCCTCGAAGGCCATTTCCATCAGGTAATCTTTACCGTTAAAGTTTCTTATTTCTTTGCCTTCGGCAACTTCTGTACCCACGCCGGCGGGAGTAAATATAGCGGGCATCCCGTAACCCGCAGCCATACATCGGGTTGCTAAAGTTCCTTGCGGTACCAACTCTACCTCTAACTCTCCGCTTAAAAGCTGCCGTTCAAACTCTGCGTTTTCTCCTACATAAGAAGAAATCATTTTTTTTACTTGTTTGCTTTTCAAAAGAAGCCCTATTCCAAAATCATCTACACCTGCGTTGTTAGAAATGCAGGTTAAATCCTTTACACCACTCTTAACCAAAGCATCTATGCAATTTTCAGGTATTCCGCACAAACCAAAACCACCTAGCATTACAGTCATCCCATCTTTAATATCCTTGATGCCTTCTTTTGCGTTTGCTATTACCTTGTTCATATTTATTGATTTTAAAAATTGGTGCTCTAAACAGAAAACATCAAATATTTAGCTTTGCCGTAAAGTCTAATTTAAGGATTTAAAACTAGAATATTAAACGCGGAGGCTGCAAAGTTTTTGTTTAAGGATTGGTAGAGAAGTATGATAAGGGTTTAAATACTGAAAACAAAAAAATCAAGATTATGATAATTTGTTTAAAATAAAAACAAACCAGATGGGTAAAATTAGTGCATTGGTAGTAGAAGAAAGTTATCTGCCAAAATTCAATTTAAAACTTAAACCTCCAGACCCGATTTTTAAATCCTGATACCCTAAGCCAGAAATTGGGTACTTCATAAAAGGTTCTACAGAAATGGTGTTTTTCTTGCCAACTGGGTATAGTAACCCAAAAGAGAAATTTATGGTCCTGGCGAATTTAAAGTAAGAAAAACTACCCGTTGGGTTTTCTTGTTTATTGGTAATGTTACTAGTTCTAACTCCTGTAATAGAATAATTCACAACCGAATAATCATTGATATATTCTTCATTTATCACGCTGTAAGAGCTTATCCCAGAGGTAATAAAAGATTTTATTTTACCCAAGCTAAAATCAAATTTCAGATCAAGAGGAATATCTAAACCGATAAGTTTTGCGTTTGTGATTTGAGCCTCAGGAACTGCTGCCAAAGTACTAAAACTAGTTCTTTTAAAGTCTGATGTAGATTTTTCATTACCGTTAAAACTAGTTGTTTGCCTGTTTAATAGAATACCTGAGTTTACGCTCAGTCTTTTTGTGAGTTTAAATTCTGTAGCTAAACCTAACCCTAAATTAAGTGCATTATTAACACCCGCTTCGGAAAAAGAATAATAGGTATTTGCATCTATAGACATTTTAAAATTATCTTTTTTTACGGGTTTAAGGTTATTTTTAGAGGCAACTTGGGGTAAATTGGCGAATGGATTTTTTTTATAGCTTGTTTGCGCCAAGTCTGGTTGTTCAAAAACATTTGTGTTGGCCGCAATCTCTATTTTTTCAATTGGTTTTTCTTTAAGGTCAATTTTATTTATCAAATTGATGCTGTTCTTCACATTTGATACTGCCAAATAATTAAAAGTACCATTTGTTTCTAGCTGGTTTTCTTTGTTTTGTGCTGTTAAGATAGGGGCGGTATGGACAGTTTTAATTTGAGCTTTTTTTGAGTTTTTAAAGCCATTTATAGGTGTATATGCGGTTAAATTTTCTTTTATGGTTTGGTTTGCAAGAGATTGGTTATCGGTTTTTAAAATGATACTATTTGGTTTTTTAACCGTATTGCTGTGGGTATAAATAGAGTCTTTGATCGTTGTTTTCTCGTTATTATGATGATTGTTTAATCCATTTTTTGCGATAACGGTCTGATGATTTGAATTATCTTTAGAAATTTGGCTCCAGTTTAAGAGCCAAATTAGAGCCAATGCGGCAGCAATGCCACTTGGTAAAGTGTACCAAAATATTAATCCTCTTCTTTTTTTGCGTTTCTTTTCGTTTAGCTTTTTCCAACCATCGTCCGCCATTTGATCGTTGTAATTTCCAAATGTATCGCGGATATGGTTTCTTATAGCCCTATCAAATTGCTCTTTCATAATTCAAATAAAAGTGAGCCTTTACTAATCGTCTTAATTTTTCTTTTGCTCTTGATAAATATACCCTAGAGCTGCTTGATGGCATTTCTAAAATATCCGCAATCTCTTCATGGGTGTAACCATCTATCTCATAAAGATTAAAAACCATACGGTGCATTTCGGGCAGTTCTTTTAATAGCTCTAATATTTCTTGGGCAGATATTTTACTGATGATATGATGATCTGCTGGTGCCTCGTCTGCATATTCTATATCCAGAACCGCACTATGTTTTAGATTTTTTCTCCTATTATCAATGGCAGAATTCACAATGATCTGCCTAAACCAAGGCTTTATCAGCCTACCATCGTCAAAAGTTTTTATAGTTTTGAACAGCTTGATAAACGCATCGTTTGCAGCCTCTAAAGCATCATCCCTGTTGATGCAATAACGCAAGGAAATTCCCATAGCGTAGCCATAAAAACGCTTATAAAGCATTTCTTGGGCCTTACTATCATCTTTACGACATTTAGCGATCAGTTCTTGATCGCTAAGATCGTTGTGGGATTTACTCATTTAATATCTCGCCGTTTTTTAAATATAGCTTATTCTCTGTTTTTGATCTTATTTTAAAATTAATTATTTACTAATGTGATTTTGGCTTTTGCCTTATCTTGTAGCTCACCAGTTTTTGGATGCGGGTTTACATCATAAAGGATAGCTTTAAACTTGCTCTGGTTGATCGAGAAATTTGCGGTATCAGGTTTAAAGTTTGATTTGCCCCCAAAGTAAAGATCAAAAGTTGCAGAATTTTCTTTAGCGTCATAAATTGTGATCTTTACCGCAGCTTCGCCCGCCCTAATGCAGGTTGCGTTTTCTGGGCAACGGCTATCATTTATTTGATCTACCGTTATTTTTAACCCATTATTGGCATCAGGGCCAAACAATGCCGATTCTGATGTCATTAAATCAACTCTCTCTCCGTAAGGGTTTAAAGGGCCGTTTAAAATTCCTTTTTCACAGGCTGCAAAGCATAAAAAAAGAATAAGGATAGATCCAAAAGCGTAAGATTGCATATTGTTAAGATACATGGCATTCTATTTTATTTTTCTTTACGGCAATAAAACAAGATGTGCTACAATGGTCTATAACTTCTTTGCTTCGTTCCAAAAAACATCCATTTCTGCCAAACTCATATTTTGTAAAGATTTGTTTAGATCTTTCGCCTTCGATTCTAAATATTGAAACCTTTTAATGAATTTTCGGTTGGTTTTTTCTAGTGCATTTTCTGGGTTGATGTTGATGAACCGGGCATAATTTATTAAAGAAAACAACAAATCGCCAAACTCTGCCTCTGCTTTTTCTTGGTCTATTTCTATACCTTCTGCAACATCAAACTCTGTTTTAAACTCTTGTAATTCTTCTTCTACCTTTTCCCAAACTTGGTGTTTTTCTTCAAAATCAAAACCTACACCCCTGGCTTTTTCTTGTATTCTTGATGCTTTAACCAAAGCGGGTAGAGAAGATGGAACACCTGCCAAAACTGATTTGTTACCCTCTTTTAATTTGATCTGTTCCCAGTTTTGTTTTACTTGCTCTTCTGTATCGGCAACAACTTCTCCGTAAATATGGGGATGCCTGTTGATCAGTTTTTCGCAAATGCCGTTGCAAACATCTGTAATGTTAAAGTGATTGCCTTCTGAACCAATTTTCGAGTAGAAAACCAAATGGAGCATTAAATCGCCAAGTTCTTTTTTGATTTCTTGCATATCGCCTTCTAAAATAGCGTCAGAAAGTTCATAGGTTTCTTCTATGGTCAAATGCCTAAGCGTTTCTAGGGTTTGCTTTTTATCCCATGGACATTGATTTCTTAGATCATCCATAATGGAGAGCAATCTTTCAAAAGATTTGGCAGGCGAATTTTGTGATTCGAAAATGTTCATGACGTAAAAATAGCTATTGTTTTAAGAAAAGATCAATAGCAATTAATTTCTATACATGAGTTTGATCATTGCTTCTATAAACTTTTTAGCAGTTTTTACATACCTGCGCCGTTAGGGAAACTTTTCCCTCTATTTTTTTCCTTATCCTGCGGCTAAGATCAAGGTAACAAAAAACAGGTTATGCCGTTTTGCCGAAGAGATCCCTTTTGGGATAATAGTTAACGCACTAAAAAGGCCAAAAGCTATGTTTATCTATTATAATTACCGAAACCAGATTTCTATAATTCTTTTTGCATCACTACATAATCTATCCCGTTTTTAGAAAATCGATCACTTGTTTCTATCATGCCAAATTTCTGGTAAAACCCAATTGCGGTTGTACGGGCATTGCACCAGATTTTTTTCGTTTTCTGTTCATCGGCGAAAGCCAAAACATAATTTAATAAGGCCGAGCCAAAGCCTTGGTGTTGGAACTCTTTTAAAGTGACAAATTTCCTGAACTGCATAGATTTATCTATACCCTCGAAACAGGAGACAACGGAAACCAGCTTGTTTTTATGAAAAAGCCCAAAATGGATCCCTTCTTCATCGTTCTCTAATTGCAGTTTTTTTAAAAGCATTAGAGGGTATAATTCTGCCTGGCGAATCATTAAGGTTGCAGCAGGCGCAATTTGTTCTATAGAATAATCAGTATTTTCCAAATATGAATTTTATTATCAACATCAATTTTGGTCTTAAGTTTATTTCACTTCTTTCAACATTTCTTTAACAGCAGCCTCCAATTGTTGATCTTCGCCTTTCAATACCTTATTATAATCGTTGTTTACTTTGATGTCTGGTTCTAACTGATGGTTTTCTGTTGCGTGGGTTTCGCCAGCTCCGTAGGTCGCAATCATTGGGATACCGAAGTAAATGGTTGGATCAATTTGCGTTTCCCACCAAACGGCGGTTCCGGTACCGGCAACTGGCATACCAATCAGTTTACCGATCCCCAATTCTTTGTAGGCATATGGAAACATAAAAGCATCAGAATAATTTCCTTCGCTCATTAAAACGCAGCTTGGTTTGCTCCATTTGTTTAAGGGTTCGCCACCTGTTGTTACATGTCCTTGCGGACGTAGGGTAAAATACAGTTTTCCACCCAGAAAGGTTACCAAGTCATCATGTAACCATCCGCCACCGTTGAAACGCGTATCTACTATTAAAGCATCTTTATTGATGTTTTTGCCTAAAACTTTATCAAAAGTTACACGGAAACTTGGGTCGTCCATACTTCTTACATGTACGTAACCAACTTTTCCGCCAGAAAGGCTATCCGTTAAATGCTCCATGGTATCTGTCCATCTTTTGTAAAGTAAAGTGTTGGTTTCTAAACCACTAGAAATGGGTTTTACGATCTCGCTGAAGGTTTGCTTGGTTTTTGGATCATGAAAATCGATCCTGGTAAAATCACCTGCTTTATGGTTCAAAAACATGGACCAGTCCACATCATCTGTAATTGCGTTTCCATTGATCTTATCAATAACCATATCTGCTTTCATATCGGTTTTGGCTTTATCAAATGGCCCACCGCTTATTACGTCTTTTACCACTAAACCATTGCCGCCTTTGGTTACATCGTATAACAAACCTAAAGCAGCAGTAGCATCGCCATTGGCAAATTTTGCTCTGTAACCGCCCCCGGTATGCGAGGCGTTTAGCTCACCTAAAAACTCACTGATAAAAATTTCAAAGTCGTAATTGTTGTTGATGTAAGGAAGAAACTTGGCATAAGTGGTGTGGTAGGCATCCCAATCTACACCTTGTAGCTTAGGATCAAAAAGTTTTTTCTTCACTTGTTTCCAAGCGTGATCAAATATGTAAGTCCTCTCGGCAGATGCGTCCAATTCCATATTGGCATCTATATTAATCGGAGAAACTTTACCATCATCTACGCCAACTTTCATAATATTGCCACCTGCTAAAACAAAAAGGTTTTTGCCATCTTTACTCATTTCTAGGCCACCACCGCTTACGCCAAGCTTGGCCAATACTTTGGTTTCATGTGTGCGGGGCATGGTTACCCAAAGATCATAACCTTTTTCATAGCGGGCTAAGTAAAATAATTTCTCTCCATCTTTAGATAGCGCAAAGCCTGCAATATCTGTAGAGCTGATGGTTAACTTTTCTGTTCTGTTGTCTAAATTTTTAAGGTTTAAAACAAAATCTTCTTTTGGTTTTTCATCTTCTTTATCTTTCGGTTTTTTGCGGTTTTTTTTATCATCAGCTTTGCTGGTAGAATCTTTTTTAGACAGCTCTTTTTGAAGGTCAAAATCTTCTTTGCTCAATTGGTATTTATCCCAAGTTTCTTGATCAAAGAACATGGCGTAAATATCGTCTTGGCTGCCGCGGCTTAGATTTTTCATCCCATCTTTATCGGTTGCCCAGTACATCATTTTCCCGTCCATTCCCCATTGTGGATGGTTATCTGCAAATCCACTTTCTGTTAAGTTGATCCTGCTGCCACTCCCATCTGCTTTAAGCAAAACAACCTCAGGGGCAAACCACCCGCTTCCTTCATTTGATTGTGCTAATAGATATTTGCTATCTGGCGACCACGAGAAATATTGATCACCATCGGCATAAGAATAATTTAGGCCTTCGGGCAAAACAGTTACGGTTTTCTTGGTACCTAGATCCATCACTTTTAAAATGTTCCTTTCTTCTAAATAAGCTACTTTTTTCCCATCGGGCGAATAACTTGCCTGAAATTCTTCTTTATCGGTAGCGATCAAAGGTTTGGTATTGATAACTGTTGAAGCGTAGAAATATTTTTCTGATGGATTGGCCAAACTAGCTTCGTAAACATCCCAAGAGGCATCATTTTCTACAGAGTACAATAGTTTTTTACCATCAGGACTAAAGCTTACCATTCTTTCTTGATAAGGGGTGTTGGTAATCCTTTTGGTAGTTGAGCCATCAACAGCAGTTACAAAAACCTCCCCACGATAAACAAAGGCAATCTCTTTTCCGCTTGGTGCAACAGCGATTTCTGTGGCGTTCCCTTTTACAGGGACAGTTTTAATCTGGTCGGTAGCAAAATCTGCCATGATGGTGAAATTTAACTTTTTAGGTGTAGAACCTTCTTTAAAAGTATAGATGCTGCCATCCTGAGTGAATGCTAAAGTTCCATCGTTTGAGCGGGAAAGATTTCTTACCGGGTTTTTTTCAAAAGTGGTTAATTGAGTTACTTTATCCGGCGTTGCCACAGAGGCTTTAAATAAATTCTGATTTCCTTTTTGTTCGCTCAAATAATAAAAAGTATCGCCATTTCCCCAAACCGGCTCGCGATCTTCGCCTACATAAGGAGAAACCTTCTTGTATTCATCGTATTTTAGATCCCAAACCCAAATATCGCGAGTAATGGCCGAGGTATGGTGTTTACGATAAGCGTTTTCATAACCTTTCCTATCTTGATAAATGATTTTATCGCCAGTGGTATTAAAATGTGCATATTCTGTACCTGCAGAGTTGATCATCACACTTCTACCGCCTTTAGTCTGTACTTCGTACAACTTCATCCAATAACTATCCCCGGGGAAACGAACCGAAGAGTAAATATCATGCCTGTTTGAGCCGAACAATACTTTTTTATCATCGGTACTGAAATCGTAAGGAATATCCTTATCAGAGTTATAGGTTAAACGGGTTGCTGCACCGCCATTTGCAGACATGGTAAAAACATCAAAATTACCGTAACGATCTGATGCGAAAGCGATAGTGTTACCATCATGGCTCCAAACAGGGTAGCCATTGTAATCTGATGTAATGGTTAAAGGATTTGCCTGCCCACCATCTGTAGAAACCTTAAAAATATTGCCTTTATACTCAAAGGCGATCCATTTTCCGTTTGGAGAAATGGCCGGTTGCTGCATAAATAAAGGTTGTTGAGCTTTAGCTTGAATAAGAAAAAAGATTAGAAAGCATACAGAAAGTAAAAACTTTTTCATGTTTTTGGTTTTGATTAAAACTTTAAAAATAGGGATAAGTATTGATTAATTAAAACCTTAACCCCTTATGAAACAAGGTATTTACAAAGGAATATTCCCATGTTTCTTCCTCGGGTTATTAACCACCTTATTCTCCAGCATTTTAAAAGCCTTGATCAACTTGATCCGGGTTTCTGCAGGCTCGATCACTTCATCAATAAAACCACGTTCGGCGGCTCGGTAGGGGTTTGCAAAAATATCAGAATATTCTTTTTCTTTTTCTAACCATTTTTCTTCTGGCCGCTCGGCCGATGAAATCTCTCTTTTGAAAATGATCTCTGCAGCACCTTTTGCCCCCATTACGGCAATTTCGGCACTTGGCCATGCGTAATTCATATCGGCGCCAATGTGTTTAGAATTCATTACATCATAAGCACCACCATAAGCTTTACGGGTAATTACGGTAATACGAGGGACGGTGGCTTCGCAAAAAGCATATAATAGTTTTGCACCATTGGTAATGATGGCATTCCATTCTTGATCTGTACCGGGTAAAAAACCTGGCACATCTTCAAAAACCAAAAGCGGGATATTAAAGGCATCGCAAAAGCGAACAAACCTAGCTGCTTTGGTAGAAGAATTAATATCCAAAACCCCCGCTAAAAATGCGGGTTGATTGGCAACGATCCCAATGCTTCTCCCTGCCAATCGGGCAAAGCCCACCACAATGTT
The DNA here is from genome assembly GCF_016623585.1 of Pedobacter segetis. Classification (GTDB taxonomy): domain Bacteria; phylum Bacteroidota; class Bacteroidia; order Sphingobacteriales; family Sphingobacteriaceae; genus Pseudopedobacter; species Pseudopedobacter segetis. The sequence continues at coordinate 65,890 of NZ_JAEHFY010000018.1, read as the reverse complement.
TTCTGCAAAATCTTTATGTACTTCTAAAAATGAATCGGTGTCAATTACCTCAGCAATCACTTCCCTAATATCATAAGGTTGGTTGGCATTTTCTGGTAAGATGTTATTGAGTTTCTTTCGCTGCTCATCTCCAGCTTCATAGTCCTCAAATGGAGCTTTTTCCTCACAATTTTGAGGCATATAGCTTAACAGTTTTTTGATATGATTGATAGCTTCAATTTCATTGGCACAGGCAAAATGCGTTACACCAGATTTTGTTGCGTGGGCTTGCGCTCCGCCCAATTCTTCAGAGGTTACCTCTTCATGGGTTACAGTTTTTACCACATTTGGCCCAGTAACGAACATATACGAAGTGTTTTCTACCATCAAAATAAAATCTGTAATGGCAGGCGAATAAACCGCACCGCCCGCACAAGGACCCATAATGGCAGAAAGTTGTGGGATTACTCCAGAAGCCATGGTGTTTTTATAAAAAATATCGGCGTAGCCACCTAAAGAAACCACCCCTTCTTGTATTCTTGCCCCGCCAGAATCGTTTAAACCTATTAAAGGTGCGCCATTTTTGAGCGCCATATCCATAATCTTACAGATTTTTTCGGCATGGGTCTCTGATAATGAACCTCCAAAAACCGTGAAATCTTGAGAAAAAACATAAGCCAACCGGCCGTTTATCGTTCCATAACCGGTAATAACGCCATCTCCGGGATATTTTTCTTTTTCCATTCCAAAATCTGTGGATCTATGCGATACCAACATCCCAATTTCTTCAAAAGAACCATCATCCAATAGAAAATGTAAACGCTCGCGAGCAGTTAATTTCCCTTTTTTATGTTGGCTCTCTATTCTTTTTTCTCCTCCTCCAAGAAAAGCCTCTTCTCTTTTGGCGATAAGTTTCTCTAGTTTATTATCCACTTTTTTTAGATTTTTTGGCAATATTGTGAAAGTATAAAAATTATGTGAAAGCTATGGTTAAAATTAATTTGATAAATATTAAAAAAAAGAAATCAATATTTATAATTTAGTCATTCAATATCATAATTTAAAAAATGGTTAATTGTAATTTCCCATTTTGATCATAAAAATGAAAAAACCAGAAGAAAATAAAATATCCACAAAAAACATCTCGGTAGGGCATCATACAGATGAAATTAGTTATGAAAACCTTTTAAAATGGAACAAAGAATGGGTTGCAGAAACATTAAAGGAAGATAGCGATTATTTTAAAAAATTGGCCAAAGGGCAAAACCCACCAGTTTTATGGATTGGCTGTGCAGATAGCAGAGTACCGGCAAATCAAATAACAGGTACAAACCCTGGCGATATTTTTGTTCACAGGAACATTGCAAATATGGTTATCCATACCGATATGAATATGCTGAGTGTTTTGGATTATGCCGTTGCGGTTTTAAAGGTAAAACACGTTATCGTATGCGGGCATTATGGCTGCGGAGGTGTTTTGGCAGCAATGAGCCACAAACAATATGGCTTGATAGACAATTGGTTACGACATATTAAAGACGTTTACCGCACCTATGCCTTTGAATTGGATATGATGGATAACGAGGTAGAAAGAGGCAAAAGATTGGTAGAACTAAACGTGATAGAAAACGTTTATAACCTTTGTAAAACCACAACTTTGCAAAACGCTTGGAGCCAAGGGCAAGAGTTGAGCGTACATGGTTGGGCCTATAGTTTAGAAACGGGGATTATCAAAGATCTTGGCGTTTCCTTTAATTCTGATGAGAAATTAGGGGCCATGTTCAAATTTGAGGCGAAATAAAATCTAAGGGCGGATATTTTTATGATGTCCGCTCTTTTTTTGAAAAAGTAAGTTTAAGCTATAAAGTTTTTGCGGTCCCGCTTTTCGCTATATCTCCCGAGAAAAACGGGAGGATGCCGCTGCAATCGGGTTTATAAACCAAGGTTTTTCGTAACTAACAAAAAATCAGAACCTGTAATACAAATCAAAAGAACCGTATTGGTGCGAAAACACCATACTGCTTTCTTCTTTAGTTTTAAATATAACAGAGAAATCTACCGTCCACCTTTTTTTAGCATAGGCCAAGCCCAATTCTTGTGAAAAAACCAAGGGATTGGTTTTAAAAGTTACCGGGCCTTTATCTGTTCTGAATAAGCCCCCGGCAATAGTTGCATCATAGATAACCAATTGCAATTGCGGTTTCAAGAAAAAATAAAACTCCTTTTCTAAAACACCTGCTTCTTTAAAATTAGAAACATTGCTTTGCGTTGCCACCGAGTGGTATAATGGGTTCAAACTCCCTGTTCTAAATAAAAGCCCCGCACTCAAGCTTGTAAATGTATTGCCCAATCTGCCTTCAAGAGGAAGGGAAAAATCTACTCTTTTATTCCCAGAACGATGGATAAGGTATAATATATCAGCTTTAGCGTTAAAACCAATTTCATTTTTTACCTGATATTCCCACCCTTTAATATCGTAAAAGCCAAAAGTTTTATGGATAACTTCTTGGGCCTCTAAACCCAAAGCATTTGGCCCAATTGTACCCAATTGTAATTCAAATTTCACGGTATGTTCTTTATTGTTTAGGTATTGAAGCGCAAAAGCACCATATAGGTAAGCCGCAAAAGGCCTATCAACATACTTAATATCGGTTATTTGCCCGCTTTGTGCGTTGTACATATATTGCCCAATGCTTGCGCTCCAAATCTTTTTGGTAAAATCTAAAGAATCGGTATAGTTTTTTGTCTTACTTGCTCTTTTATAGGTTATAAAAAGTCCATTGGTATAATATCTATCCTGTCCGGTGCCTAAATAAGAATCGTTTTCACTTTTAAAACCCAGTTCATTTTGGTAAGATTTTATTTGGGAATATCCTGATAAAGAGATAAATATAAATAAAACAGAGATAGATAATTTTAAGGAATTTTGCATAAGAAAATCCGAAATTCATTCGGCTTTTAAAAATACCATAAAAAAGCAAGAACTTGAAAAGTTCTCATATTTGTACAAATTATATTAACATATTTATATGGTCCCGGTTGGGTCCAACGGAAGGATCAATTTGTTTATCGCTTTGGGATAAACAAATGTAATTTTAACATAAGCAAATCATAAGAATTAATAGCTCTAAGATTTTATAGGCAGAACCTGTAAGGTTCTCATATTTTCAGAAATCAACACAAAAAAACACGACCCCAAAGGGGTCGCATATTTTATATTTCTTCAGAAATCACGATATATTCAAAAAGTTTTAACAAACTCTTCAAAACTCATTAAACCATCTCTGGTTTTTTTTCTTCCCGATAAACTATGTTTTGTGGATTTTTAATCTTGTGAGGGAATAAAGCCAAATCGATTACATCTAACATATTGGTCACATAATGAAACTTCATATCCTTGATGTAATCTGCTTTAATCTCTAAAATATCCTTTTCGTTAGATTTACATAAAATAATCTCTTTGATATTTGCTCTTTTGGCCGCTAAGATTTTCTCTTTAATCCCGCCTACTGGTAAAACTTTTCCTCTTAGGGTAATCTCGCCTGTCATGGCTAAATGGTTTTTAACCTGGCGTTGCGTAAATACAGATGTTAAAGCAGTGAGCATGGTAATACCGGCAGAAGGGCCATCTTTTGGCGTTGCGCCAGCAGGTACGTGGATATGTAAATCCCATTGATCAAACAACCTATAATCAATATTCAATTGTTGGGCATGTGATCTAATGTAAGCCATCGCAATAACGGCAGATTCTTTCATCACATCGCCAAGATTTCCTGTTAAGGTCATTTTACCTTTTCCAGGGCTTAAACTGGCTTCGATAAATAAAATATCGCCACCAACGGATGTCCAAGCTAAACCAGTTACCACACCAGCTACCTCATTGCCCTCATAGGCATCTTTATCAAAATACGGGGGGCCTAAAGTTTTCTTCACATCATCGTAAGAAAAATTGGTGTTATATTCCTCTTCCATGGCAATTTTGGTTGCCGCACCACGCACAACAGAACCTAAAGTTTTCTCCAAGCCACGCACTCCAGATTCTCTGGTATAATCCTCAACGATCTTCTCAATAATGGTTGGTTTCAAAGAAATATCCTTTGCTTTTAACCCGTGTTGCTCTTTTTGCTTCGGGATCAAATGCTTCTTAGCGATTTCTACCTTCTCTTCAATGGTGTAACCGTTAACCTCGATAATTTCCATACGATCTAATAATGCCGGCTGGATATTGTTTAAAGAATTGGCGGTTGCAATAAACATCACGTTAGAAAGATCATAATCCAACTCTAAAAAGTTATCGGCGAAAGCGTTATTTTGCTCTGGATCCAAAACCTCCAATAGGGCAGAAGAAGGATCGCCCCGATAGTCGTTCCCCACTTTATCAATCTCATCCAAAACAAAGACCGGGTTGGATGCGCCCGCTTTTTTCAAAGACTGTATTACTTTGCCGGGCATTGCACCGATATATGTTTTACGGTGGCCGCGGATTTCTGCCTCGTCTCTAATACCTCCCAAAGCCATCCTCACGTATTTTCTACCCAAAGCCTTGGCTATTGATTTGCCTAATGAAGTTTTACCAACTCCCGGAGGGCCCACCAAACATAAGATAGGGGCTTTCATGTTGTTTTTAAGTTTTAAGACCGCTAAATATTCTATGATGCGTTTCTTAACTTTTTCGAGACCGTAATGGTCCCTGTCTAAAATCTTTTCTGCTCTTTTTAGATCGAAATTATCTTTGGTAAAATGCGCCCAAGGTAAATCTAGTAACACCTCTAAGTAATTGATCTGTACAGAATAATCAGCAGCAGCAGGATTCATCCTTGCTAATTTATCTAGCTCTTTATGAAACTGAGCATCAATTTCTTTGCTCCATTGCTTCTTCTTTGCTTTATTCCTTAATTCTTCTATCTCCATATCTGGCGAGTTGCCGCCCAACTCTTCTTGTATGGTTTTTATCTGTTGGTTTAAGAAATAATCACGTTGTTGCTTATCCAGATCAACTTTTACACGGCTTTGGATTTGGTTTTTCAATTCTAACAACTGCAACTCTGTACTTAAATGCGTGAGAACCAAAGTTGCCCTTTCCCTTAAATTTGCTACTTCTAACATGGTTTGTTTATCTGCCACAGAGGCATTCATGTTAGAAGATATAAAGTTGATCAGAAAGGGTACGCTTTCTATGTTTTTAATGGCAATTGCAGCTTCTGATGGGATGTTTGGCGAAAATTGGATGATTTGCATGGCCAATTCTTTTACAGAAGAAACCATGGCTTTAAATTCTTTGTCTGATTTTGGCCTTACTTCTTCAAATTTTTGCACATTGGCTTTAATATATGGTTCTGATTGTACTTCATCGCCCAGTTGAAACCTGTTTTTGCCTTGTATTATTACCGTAGTGTTGCCATCTGGCATTTGCAGCATCTTTACGATGATGGCAACCGTACCCACTTTGTTCAGCTCCTCAAAAGTGGGGTCTTCTAGGTTCACATCTTTTTGCGAAACAACGCCGATGATCTTGTTGCCTTTATAAGCATCCTTAATCAATTTGATAGATTTATCTCTGCCAACGGTAATAGGGATAACGACACCCGGAAATAAAACCGTATTTCTTAGTGGTAAAATTGATAAAATCTCTGGAGTTTGCTCATTGTTCATTTCCTCTTCATCTTCTGGCGACATTAATGGAAAAAACTCTGTATCTTCATTTATTAATGGTAGAGATTGGTTAAAATCGAAATTATCGAAGTTGCTCATGCTTTATGATTGTGATTGAACGCCAAAATGACAGAATTATCTTTGATAATGGCTTGTTTTATAAAAAAGACTAATTTTGCAACAGTTATGCCAAGCCATGATTTAAACATTAAATGCCTTATAAACCAATTAATTTCTATCAAGTTAAAAAACGATATGCAATAAAGTCAGTTAGGTTTAGAAAATATTATACAAATAGCATCGTTATACATAAACTTACCATCCGCCGTTTGGCAGGTCAAAAAATGAAAAATAAAGCACATCTATTATTATCCTTCATAGTTCTCTCTTCACAACTCTCATTAGCTCAAACACCCTATGAAAGGCTTGGGCAAAAAGCCATGACCGTTGGTAATTTTACCAATGCAGCTTCATATTTTGAGAAAGCTTATGATAACGACCACGCCAATATGAACGCCTTATGGTTGATGGGCTATTCTAGCTATCATGCGGCAGATTACAATAAATCTATTGCCGCTTTCGATAAATTAATTGCCATGAAACCAACCGAGACAGCAGCTTATTATTATAGGGGAAAAGCAAAGGTTCTACAATCATCAAGTATTACAGATTATGCTTCAAAAGAGCATGAAGCCTTGTTGTTGGGTGCTATAAAAGATTTTTCTACCGCAATAGATTTAACACCAGAGGATATGAAACTATATCAAAATAGAGGATTAGCCAATCAAGAATACGCAATTTACAAAACCCAGAAAGTTCAAGGTGTTTATAACAAGTTGGTAGCCCTAAAATATTTAAAAACCTCCATCTCAGATTTTGAAAAAGTGGCATCTACAAATGGAGAGCGTAGGGATATTACGGCATTGATCCAAAAATCAAAAGACCTGATCAATGATTTGAATTAGCAGCTAAAAAAAATTTAAGAGAAGCTTATTGATTGATAAAGGGGAGGTTAAAAGGTTATTTTACCATTCTCTTTAATTTTACTACGCAAGCATTAAGATTTAGGGTATCTACCATTGATTGTAAACAAAAAAAGCCTGCAGATCATTTGATCTGCAGGCTTTCAGAGTGTTTTGATAATGATTTCTGCGGAGAAAGAGGGATTCGAACCCTCGGTACCGTTGCCAGTACACCAGCTTTCCAAGCTGGCTCATTCGACCACTCTGACATCTCTCCGTATTTTAAAACGGCTTGCTAAAAACAGAATACCGATAAACAGGGTTGCAAAAATAAGATTTTCAAGATAATAATCATCATCATTTTAAAATTACATACTATCTAATCCATTATCTTAATTTTGCCACATGGATAAAAAATTTGAAGCTTACCTTTTTGATCTTAACGGAACTATTATAGATGATATGCAGTTTCATGCAAAAGCTTGGTTTGAGATACTTACCAAAGATTTAGGGGCGGGTATTACTTATGATCAAACGGTTTTGCAGATGTACGGCAAAAACCAAGAACTGCTGGAAAGAGTTTTTGGCGAAGGATATTTTACCCAACAACAAATAGACGATCTATCTATCGAGAAGGAAAAAAGGTATCAAGCTGCATTTAAACCGCATTTAAAATTGATTGATGGTTTAGGTGTTTTTTTGGAGAAAGCTTATCATGAAGGAATTAAAATGGCCATTGGTTCGGCCGCAATCCCTTTTAATATCGATTTTGTTTTGGATAATTTAAACCTTAGGAAATACTTTCCTGTGGTGGTAAGTGCAGATGATGTCATGTTAAGCAAGCCCCATCCCGAAACATTTACAAAAGGAGCGGATATTTTAGGTGTGGAATACAGCAAATGTTTGGTTTTTGAAGATGCCCCAAAAGGAGTGGAAGCTGCTAAAAATGCCGGAATGCAAGCGGTAGCTTTAACCACTTTACATACGCCCGGTGATTTTGCCGTTAAAGACAATGTAATCGGATTTGTGAAAAATTATGATGGTTTAGATTTATTTAGGATTTGATAGGCAAATACTGAGCTGCAGCCCCGGTTTATTTAGTTAAGCTAAAGGTAATAATGAAGGTTATAAAGTGGTTTGTATTTATGTGTAAAATGTTACCTAACAGATTTGTACATCCCTAAACGTACTGGTTTTGTTAAAACTATATGCCAAAGGTGGTTTTTTCTTGAACGAAATGAAGCTGCACTAACACAAAGGAAATATCTCCACATACGGTAAAATCTTTCATCATAATTATGTTTAATGCTGTCCCAGCTTTCTTCAAAGTTTTTTAACCAAGCCATTAATGTGGGATCATAATAAGTGCCAAAGTTATGCCAATCCTCCAAAACAAAAAGACCTTGCCATGCTTTTGATAGCTGACTTGCGGAAGGCAACATCCCATTTGGGAAAATATATTTATCTATCCATGGATCTGTTGTTTTAGCATCATAGTTGCCTCCAATGGTATGGATAAAAAATATGCCATTATCTGTTAGGTTTTTATCGGCCACTTCCATATATGTCCTAAAATTACGGTATCCAACAGCCTCTAACATTGCGATGGATACTACTCTGTCAAATTTTCCTTCTACATCACGGTAATCTTGAACCCTAATTTCAACTGGCAAACCTTCATTGATCTTACGGGCCAAAATAGCTTGCTGATCGGATATGGTGATGCCCACAACTGAAACGCCATACTTTTGAGTAACATATTTGGCAAAAGTACCCCATCCACAACCTATTTCTAAAAGCGTCATTCCTTTTTCGAGTTTAAGCTTACGGCAAATTAGATCAAGTTTTGCTTCTTGTGCTTCTTCCAAATTGGTTGCTTTTTCCCAATAGCCACAAGAATACATCATGTTCTTGTCCAGCATTTTCTCAAAAAGCTCGTTACCAATATCGTAATGCTTATAAGCAACTTCTTTTGCCCTGCCTAAGGTTTGTCTATTTTTGAATTTTGCGTTTAAAAAATAAAATGCCGTAAAAATATCCCTAGGTAATTTTTTATCTAAGCGATGATATAATACCCGGTGCATGAATTCGTCAACGGCTTCGCAATCCCACCAACCATCCATATAAGCTTCTCCAAAACCAATAGAACCTCCTGCTATAATTCTGTTATACAGCTTGGGATTGCGTACCTGAATGTCCCAAGGTTTATCTCCGTTAACAGTAACACCAACGGTTGCAAAAGCTTTTTTAAAGATTTTTTCGAGTGATATCATTTGGGGTTTATTAAGTAAGCCAATTCATCAAAAATAGAAATTTTATCTAATTATTAATTAAAGGTTAAACTTTAAGAAAAAATTGTCTTAGCTTAATAATAGTTGCATCTCATTAAAAAATGAAAACAGATCGTAATGCCCTTTAAACTGTAGATAAAAATAATTTATTGAATTTTTATCGTGATTTTTAAACCAAAGATCATTATTGATGGTTGCTGATCACTGGTAGTTTGATAAAACTATCTAATTCTCCAATTACTTCGTCTTTGGTTTTGGCCCTCAAATTATCGATATCATAATGGCGTTCAAAAAATTCATCGCACCATAAACAAATGTTTTGGGTGGCTTTTCCTCTTTCTAAGGCATATTTTTGTGTTACACCGATGCTTTCGCCCATTTTATAGGGTTCGCCATTGTTTAAGGCTTGGAATATCGGCGATTCTTTTACCTTCAATAATACATCGATTACTTTTTCTTTCCGGGCATCGCCCATGGCTTTTTTGGTGCCGGGGCAGCAGGGGTTTATTGCCCAAAGTTGGATGCTCAATTCTTCTATCACATCGGTATGACCACCTAAAAAGTTTTTTGCCCCAGATTGTATCTTACAGAAATTATGAAGCGGGTCTTGCATCCAAAGGTCTTTTTCATAAGCTCTTCCTCTTGCCCAATTGCCACCTAGCCACATTTCTTCGTTTGCCCCAAAATAAGAATAGGTTTTCCAGCTTGGATCAATTTTTTGGCGCTTGCCCTCTTCATAAACGCCTACGGTAATATAAGGCATAATATCCACCAAACCCCGACTATCAAAAAGTTCTTTTAATGGGGCTAATTTTGCACCAGCATGTTTGTGGAAACGATCTAAACTGGCAATGCTAAAACTTTTTACGCCTTTTTCTAGCAGCTCGTCCAATATCTTTGGTTTTAACAAATCGCCATTGGTTTGCAAAGAGATATTGAAATCTTTGCCGTATTTAGCGGTTAATGTATCTAAGATCAGATACAGTTGTTTTTTATCGGCGATAGGTTCACCGCCGCTTAAAATTATCCTTCCCAATCTCTCGGGCAAATTAGAAATGATCTGTAAACACTCCTCATCAGTCATTCTTTCTCCTTTTGGGCCAGAATCATTATAACAATGGTCGCATTCATCATTGCACAATTGGGTAAAAACCCAATAAATAGTTCCGTAATCGTTATAATCGTTCCTCATAGTATTATAAATTATTCCAAAAGTTAATTTCTGATTTAACACCTGTTTTATCAGCATCTATAAAAGCTTTCTTGCTCTCGAAAATCTCTAATAATCCATTATCCATGTAAGATATTCTGTTTCCCATTAATAATGCTTCTTTTAGATCGTGGGTAACAAACAGTGCTGTTATCTTAAATTTTTTGGCGATGGTTTTATATAATTGTTGCATGGTTGCCCTCGTTTCTACATCTAAACTGCTAAAAGGTTCATCCAATAAAATTAATGGCGGGTTAATGATCAAAGCCCTTCCAAAAGCAACACGCTGTTTTTGGCCTCCCGAGATTTGATGGGGCATTTTTTTACTGTGCTCTTTTAGCTCTAAGCTATCCAACATTTCTTCTACTTTTTGTTCAATATCGGCGGAAGCCAACTTTCTTATCCTTAAACCAAAAGCAATATTTTCGAAAACATTAAGATTGGGGAACAATAGCGGTTCCTGAAAAAGGTAAACAATATTTCTTTCATTAGATTTTATATTGCCGATATTCTTCCCATTCAAGAGAACATGCCCATTATCTTGCTCTTCAATCCCTGCAATAATTTTTAACAAGGTAGATTTCCCACAACCACTTTTACCTAGGATACTTAAAGTTTGATGTGCCTCTAAACCAAAGGAAACATCTTGGATCACCTGTTTATCTTTATATTTTTTTTGGATATGATTAACTTGTAAAAACATTATTTAGCTTGTTGGATGATGAATTTTTTGTTGAACCATAGCAAAATTACCGGTGGTAAAATGAGCAGGCAACAACTTAAAGCAGCATAAAAAATATTTGCTTCGGTAATGAATTGATAAACTTTAATGGTTAGCGTTTCTACTTTGCCGTAACCAATAATGCTGGTTAAACCAAACTCGAACCAAGAGATTAAAAAGCATTGGAAGAAGCAAACCAAAATTAAACTTTTTGCTATCGGCATCACAATTTTACGAAAAGCGTAAGATGTTGTACCTCCTAAAGTTGCTACTAAATCTTCGTATTGTTTAATTTTTTGACTCCAAAAACCTGTAAAAAAAATAACACTATATGGGAAAGCAATAATGAGCTGCGCCAATATAATTCCTTCTACATTACCAGTTAAACTCATTTTTATGAAAAAGAATTTAAGGCAAAGGGCAAATATTACTGGTGATAGTGCAAAGGGAAAGTATGTGAGCATCAATAATTTAGACCTAAATTTGTGGTAGGCGATATATTTACTGGCAATAAAACCAAATAGTGTAGAAAAGGTTGCAACCGATAAAGCAATTACCAGAGAAATCACAAAGCTGGGAGCGATATTGCCGCCAGAAAAGAACAAATATCGCCAGTTTTCTAAAGTGAATTGTTTTGGTAAAATGGCTGGAAACTGCCAATTTTTGCTAAATGAAAGAAAAAATAAGGTAATAATTGGCGTTATAAAAGCCAATGCAAGCAACCATAAAAATATATTCCTTTTCTTAAATGTCGTACTCATTTTTATTGGTTTTAAGTACAAGCATTAATAGGCTTAAGATGATGATGGTATAAATTACCGCAATGGCATAACCTTGTGGAATATCATATAGGTTAAATTTTTGAAGCTTCCTTACCGCTAAAACAGAGACCGTTTCTGGCGATGAACGACCTAATAAAAGAGGAACTTCATAAGCACCAATTTTAAAAATAAAATACAGTACAATATTTGGAAAGCTCTTTTTAAATAAAATTGGAATAGAAATCCTGAAAATAGATTGTCGGTTTTTTGCTCCTAGAGAGTTGGCCAATTTTGTATAATCATCAATTCTTTCTGTTTGGTACAAACCTGTGTAAAGTAAAGTAAAAAACGGTAAGCTCAAGAAAAATTGAGCGATGATTATACCAATACTATACTGGTCGTTTATTAAATTGGGGAAAGATTGTATTTTATCGATAATGCCTAGTTGATAGCAAATACGCGATAATATACCCGCGTTACCCAAAAATTGGGCAAAAAAGAATGCTGCAACTATAGAGGGAAAAGCCAAAGGCATATAAACCAAATATGAATATATGCCTTTACTAAATTTTTTATTGAAATTTATAGCAATTGCCATAGAAACTACCACGCTTATGGTTAGGGAAGCAATAGCCAACCAAGCGCTATAAATAAAAGAAATTACTACATCGTTATTCTCAAACAACGCCAACCAGTTTTCTAAAGTAAAACCTTTATTTAAAACACCAATTAAACCAAAGCTATAAGCAACCGCAAAGCCAAAACCCAGAACTAAGGGAAGGATTGCAAATACAAAGAGCAATAAAAATGAAATGATATTTATTGGTTTTTTAAACATTTTTTATAATACGAGAACTTAGACCCAAGCTTTGAAATACCATCTAAGTTTAACCTTTCCACTTTAAAATTCTAATCAAAATTTACAACCTAATACCTATAACTTTCAACTTATTTCTTATCAATTACTTTCTTTCTAAAATCTTCCGCAACTTTTATCATATACATAGAATGTGGTTCTACAATGGCTTTTGCCAAAACTTCTTCTTCCGTCATGCCGTATTTTGGTTTTTCAAGCGCATCATATTTGGCCTTTAGCTCTGGGCTTAATTTAGAAACATCAAATACTGGGGTTCCTCCGCCATTATTAATATCGCTTTTTTCTATTTGCGCTTCTGGTGATAACAAATAATTAATGACCACCAAAGCACCTTCTTTATTACTTGCATTAAAAGGGATAGCCAAATAACTGGTATTGTGGATGCTCCCGGGTTTTAAAACATAACCGATGGTGGTTTTAGGGAACAATCCCTCTTTTATACCTTTATCAACAGCGGTAAAGCCGAAAGAAAAACCAAAATTTACCTCGCCTGTGGCATAAAGCTGGGCAATTGTTACTGCATTATCTGGAAAAGTTTCTCCTTTTTTCCAAAAATATTTTTTGTTTCTGTTGATGAAATCCCAAAGTTGTGCGCTGTATTTATCGTATTTTTTTTGGTCAAAATCTCCTTTAAGGTTATCAATTCCGCCTGCTAATTCAATCAGCCAGGTTTTTAATAAGGTATAACCTGTAAAATCTAAAGACAAAGTGAATTTCCCCGGATTAGCTTTCCAATAAGTTTCAAAATCTTGCATACTTACAGGCGGGTTTTTAACTTTTGCGCCATCAGTTAAAGCGATAAAAGAAGCCTTTCCCCAAGGTGCTTCATAGCCTTTGATGTCTTGCTGAAAATCATATTTGATAATGGGATCTTCGTAATTGATGTATTGCGAGCTTGGTAATTTATAGGTAAAAGGCCCATACAAACCTTTTATTTGTTGTATTTGGAAAAAAGTTTCTCCGTTTATCCAAACCATGTCTGTTTGTCCTTTTTCTACATTTGCTTCCCGCTCGCTCATAATGCTGCTCACAATTGAAGGGCCTTGCCCCGGGATGATCTTTAAGGTAATCCCAAATCTGTTTTTGATCCTAGGTATCAAGATATCATCAATATATTTATTTGCTTTTTTGTCGCCCGTCCATTTCATCCAGGTAACCGTAGAGCCTTTGGCCTTCTGTTCTATTTGCTCCCAAGATTGTTTCATCATGGGATCATTGTTCTCGTCTTTAGAACCATTTGCAGTCTTTCTATCGTTATTGCAAGCAAAAACACTCAGGATCACAATACCAGAAAGAATCGTTTTTAATTTTAACATCAGTATAATTTAATTTAGATAATCAAACTCGTTTATTTTAAATAGCTTTGAAAAATATGGCAAATCAGTTTCATTCAGATACGTTTCATCAACATCTACAATGGGATGTTTTAGTTGGTAAATTTGTTGATAATAAAGGCTTTGTGAATTATAAAGGATTTAAAAACGAAGAACCCGAGCTAGATATTTACCTAGATTTATTGACCAAAAATCCACCACAAAACGAGTGGACCGTAAAACATAAACTAGCCTATTGGATCAATGCTTATAACGCGTTTACCGTAAAATTAATCACAAATAATTACGGTTTAGGTAATATCAAAGATATTGGTGCTGCACATCAACAATCTCCATTTAAAATATCTTTCTTTAAAATAGGAGAGGAGGAGTTTACCTTGGATAAGCTAGAACATGAGATCTTGAGAAAAGATTTTAATGAACCACGCATCCATTTTTGTTTGGTTTGTGCTTCTTTTTCTTGCCCTAAATTTAGAAACGAAGCCTTTATTGCCGATAAATTAGAAGAACAACTGGAGGATCAAACCAGTGATTTTATTAACGATCCGGATAAAAACTCTCTAGATCAAAGCCCAATTGGTGTTTCTAGTCTTTTTCAATGGTATTGGGACGATTTTTCTGAACAGTTCAATAATAACTTTACTTTGTTAGCTTGGATGAACAATTACACAAAAACCAAAATAAACCCTTCATCAGAAATTGAATATTTGCCTTATAATTGTGCTTTAAACGGTCTTTAAGTAATAAATTTTAGGCTTTAACTCTTATGTTGTTTGCAAGCACATATAGCTTAAAACTTAATACTTAAAATTTAAAACTTAATACTTAATCCCTCCTCAATAAGCTTTCAATGATCTTCTCCTCAAAACCGGGTAAAGTTTTGTAGGCATATTTTACTTTCCTGCTCGATTTAAAATCATAAGAAACCTCTAAAAACTCCTTTTCTGTTCTGGTATCCATCCCAAAAAAGTTAGAATCATTTTTCTTGATATTGATTTCTACAGGAATATCCTCATAATACTTAAAATACTCTGGATGGGTAAAATAACCTAAAGGCGTACAATCGTAAGGAATAAAACCATTAACCCCAAAAGCGGTTTTTGCCCTAGCGATCCAGGGCACCAATTGTTGGTAAACCCATTCATCGCCTTCATGCCCGTTATCTTTCAAACGATCAACATCTACGTCGCCCAATAAAATGGAGCAGCTACATTCAAAGCCAGAGAATAACAAAGGAATATTCGTATCTAAGATTACTTGCATAGACGCAACATCCTTTTCAAAATTATAATCCAAAACAGGATGATGCCCCAACCCCGGCCTAAACTCATAATCTGGTTGGCGGCCTATGCAGAAAGAAATCTCTTCTACTTGGCTTGCCAATTCTGGGTGGTTTTTTAACACGGTGGCAATATTTGTATTTGGTCCCAAAGCCAATATGTACAACTTTTCTTTTCGCAAAGCATCTGCCAAAGCTCTGGTGGCATCGTTTTCGGTTCCCAGATCGTTTGCCAGATCAGAACCTTTATACACAGGGATAGGTGCGCCCGTATGGTACCATTTTAGCATTTTTTGGGTAACCTCATAACCGTAATCTACATTTGTAACAATGCTAATCCCAACAATTTCTATGTTTTTCTGACGTAGGGCCATCATCAAAGTAATGCCATCATCAACTTCACGTGGTTTTGGCGAGGGGATACCAATCATAATATCACAATCGAACCAAATTCTTTTAGGTTTATTTTCCATAATTTTTCTTTATTTATTTGGGTGTTTCCCCGAAAAAAAATCGGGGTCGGGCTTTTCACTATATCTTTTTTTGCCAATGCTTTTCGCATAAGGGCAAAAAAAGGATACCGTTTCAATCCCTAACACAAAATTTACTCCCCAATTAAAACCATTGCTTTTTCCAACAATTGTTTTTTCTCTTCCAAGCTTAAATCTAAGGGCAATTGTGCTAAGCCTATAATCCTTCGCATGATCTCTATCCCAGTAAATTGTTTAAAAAGACTTTCCTCAAAATCATCGTCTTTTTTATAAAATTTTTTAAGCGTTTCAAAAACGTTTTCTGGTTGTTGTGCCATCATTAAATGAGCGTTCAAAACGCCCAAATCAAACTCGGCTTTGCCATAAAAAGCAAATTCGGGATCAATTACCTTTAAACCTTCTTTGGTATTTAACCAACTGCCCGGGTAATAATCGCCATGTAAAAGTGTATCCCCATCAGCTAAGTAATTGGCCCCTAATTTTTCTGCCTTGGCTTTTAAAACCGAGTTGGTTTTGTAATTCATAGCTAAATTTTGTAAACCGGCTGTAACCGTATCTAAATCAAAACCATTATCTTCTAAGAAAGGGTAGATAAAAATATGTTCATGATTTAAGTTCCTTAATTTTTTGTTGGCCATTAAATCATTAGCTGTATCTTTTTTAAACTCACCGTGAAGTTCATTTAAAAAAACCGCACACATTTTTACATCATCTACTATAAGCTCGTTTCCTTTTTTATATAATGATGAAAAATCTTGGGTGTTGCCCAGATCTTCCATTAAAAGGATATGGTTTTTCTCATCAGAATGCAAAATTTTTGGAGTGTGATGGGCCAAGAAATCATTTTTAGAGATGATTTTATAAAACTCACTTTCTACCAAAATTCGTTCTTCTGGTGCAGCAATAGAAGGGTATTTTTCTACATAAGGCCTGGCTTGTTTAATGATGAATGTTTTCTCATCAACAAATAACCTTAAGGTATAATTCATGTTTCCCTCGCCAGGTTTCTCTGCTTTTGAAACAAACTCATGGGATTTAATTACCCCATGAGCTTGTAAATATTCACTGATTTCGGAAAGTTTATTTTGATCTAAAATCATGTTTTTTGTTTAGAAATTTCCAAATACATAACGCACCCCAAACTGGAACTGACGAGGAGGGCCAGCGGCTCTTATATTTAGAACATTAGAACTTTTTGGGCCAGGTTGGATCTGGTTACTTGCAGATCTTGTAGATGCAAAACCTGTTAGATTAGTGCTGTTCAACAAATTATAAATGTCAGCCGAAAATTCAATTCCCGATTTGTTTTTCAGGGTTAGCCTGTACTTTGCAGAAAAATCAAAGGAGGTTGCACTAGGTAAACGATCATTATTCCTGGTTTCGCCGGGTTGGATGTCGGCTGGTAAACCTTGGCTTTCTCCGTTGCCATTCAAGTCTGTAACACCACCATATTGACTGGCAATTGCATACCTGGTAATAGGTTGGCCACTTTGGAAAAGCATTGCGGGCGTTAACGTTAAATTCTTAATTGGATAATATGTAAATAAAGCGTTTATCACATGGGTGCGATCATTATCTCCATAAGCGTATTCTGCAGCCCAATTATTTGCATCTTGCGCTCTTACGTTAATCCCTTCTGTATCATCTTTAATGCTAGATAAGGTATAAGAGAAACGATAAGAAAATTTTTCTCCCTCGCCTTTTGTTTTTATAAAAGAAAAGTTTGCGGCAGCATATCTGGCTTTGCCTGCGGTTTCGGTCATGTACACATCTCTGGCAATTCCGCTTAAATCTTGCCCGCCAACGGTTGCAACAAATTGTCCGTTTACTGTTTTGATGGGAACCGGCCTTAAGCTATTGGCATTAGCCGTTGTTCTAACAGAACCAACTTGTTTTGGATCAAACGGTGGAGGAGAATTCAAGTTTGTGATCCTGTACAGATCATTTGTGTTTGAAGCTACCAAATCAACATCAAATAAAATATTATCTGCTAGTTTTCTTTGATAACCCAAGGTAAACTGATCAGAATATGGGTTTTGATAACCATTGGGGTTTTTAATCCTGAAATTAGAATTTGATTGAAAATCTCTGTTTCCTTGAGATTCTGCTGATGATTTACCTTGTAAATATCCCGGTGTAGAACCTTGCTCATAAATTGCCCTTAAATTTCCCGGGTAGGTTATTCTGTCTAGATTGGCATTCTTATCTAAGATACCCAATCTTTGTAACTCGGCTAATTCTTTTTTAAAGTTTGGAGAATTTCCGCTAAATTGAAGATTATCGCTTGTTACAGAATATTTTATTTTATCATAAAATCTTCCTACACCACCTCTAATAACGTTTTTATCATCAATCTTATAATTAAAACTAAATCTTGGGCCTATATTGTTTCTATCGCCTTTGGTATCGCCAGCTTTTGAAAGATTATCGTAATCATAACGTACACCCAAATTAATATCTAATTTATCTGTTGCCTTAAAGTTGTCTTCCGCATATATATTAAAAACGTTCTGGCGAACGCCAAATACCTTTTGATCTAGATCTACTTTATATTGAATTACTTGCACATCAGATGGAATATCATTAATATCTAATGCTGCGCCAATGTTTTTAGCCTTTAGATCTGCCAATTGCTGTGCATTTAATCTAACAGTATAATAACCATAAGAGTTACCCGCACCTAAAAGAGAAAAATCTGAAGTAGTGAATTCTGCACCGCCCAATAAATTATGTTTCCCCGCTTTATATCTAAATTTTTGTTGTAGTTGGTTGGTGTATTCGCCATCGTCAAAAATATAATCAATAGAACCAATGTTAGCGATGGTTACACCACTTGGGTCTTGTACAGAAACACCCGGTTTACCAATATTTGGCCTATCACGGTAGTTCCATCTAAAAAATGAAGTTTGAACGTTAGTTTCGGCCTTTAATTTAGGGCTGATGTTATAATCATTCTTCAAGGCAATTAAATAAGTCCTGTTTTTTTGGGTTGATCCAGAAGAGGGAAAATTGTTACCACCGGTTAAACCGCCACCTTGTGCATCAATATCAAAAGAACCAACGTTTGCTCTTAAACTGCTATGAAAGTTTTTGTTCCAATATTGGTCTATCTTTCCAGAAGCATAGGTAAAATAATTCCTCCCCCTAACAGCTTCATTAACGCCTAATTGTGGTACATTTAATAGATTGTCTTTTATATCGTTGGTTTGCTCAAGATTAAAGTAAAAGAAAGTTTTGTCTTTTACTATCGGCCCGCCAACCCCAACACCCAATTGTTGTCTTTGGAATCCATCTTTTACAGGGTTGCCATATAGATCTACACTTGCGAAAGCAGATTTAGCATCAACAATAGAACCCGGGCGTGTTAAATAGAACACTTCCCCTGTAAAATCATTACTGCCGGAACGGGTTTCTACATTTACTATACCATTGCTGGTATTACCATATTCTACAGAGTAATTATTGGTCAAAACCGTAACGCTTTCTGTAAAACCGAATGGAGTATTAAATTTCGAGTTTCCTAAAAAGCGTTCATTATTATCCATCCCATCAATTAAATAGTTGGTGTAAATACCGCTTAAACCGTTAATGGCAATTGAAGGTGCTTCATTATATCCTAATGATGAGATAGTTATGTTTGGCAAACGATACAAACTCTTGGTTACATCCCTTCCTTCAATTGGTAAAGTTTGTATTTGTGATTTAGAGATATATTGCGCAACGGCAGCATCGGTTTTGTTTATGGTTACAGATTTGTTTTTGTTTTCTGTAATGGCAACCTCTTGTAGCTGATAGCTATCTTTGCTTGTTAAAACCAAATCAACAGATTTTTCTGGTTTACCTGTTGGTATATAAAAATTAATGTTGTTGGCATTATAGTTAATAGATGATTTTACCTTGGCTACGTAATTCCCAGATGGTAAATTTTGGAATAAAGCTGCACCGCTGGCATTTGTAGGTGCGCTTTTATTAAGGTTTTTTGAAGTTATGGTAACTTCAATATTGGCAAGTCCTTCTCCTTCCGCATTTTTTACATTAACAGTTAGAGTGGTTTGCGCATAGGCAAAAATTGTCGCAAAAACAGCAACAAAAGAAAGTATAATTCTTTTCATTGAATGAATTAAAAAAATAAATAAATTAAATTGTGATTATTAAATAGAAATAGTATTAGCTGGTGGGCCTCTAAATAAAAGGGTTTGGCTAAGGATTAGCCTTAAAAAGGGTTGTTTTAGATGTAGGGTATTTTTTGGTTTAAGGTTATTAACGATGTTGATAAAAACCTTTACCAGTATGTTTTCTTTAAAATAAGAAGAAAAATCGTTTCCGTTATCAATATCAAATAGAACTTTTGTATTGTAAACAGAACCTTTAGATAAACTAAAAAGGGAAAATAAATTTTGATAAGTATTGTTGGTTTGCCATTTAACGTTCTCAAAAGCATATTTATCAAAATGCGATCTTGGGATGCCTATCAGATAAGTACCACCATCTTGTGTTGGCCCTAAAACTACTTTGCCATTCTCGGTTTCGCTTATCGCATTTTGCAGATTATCCAACGTTAAATTGGGGCAATCGTTACCTATACAAATAACATTTTGATAGCCTTTTGCATAAATATCCTCAAAAGCATTGGCAATCCTTTGGCCAAAAGTTGTTCCGTTTTGGTGGTAAGTGTCAATTAAGAAGGTATCTGCCGTAGTTTGCTTAGAAAGCTTAAAAAAGTGTTGCGTTAAAAAGGCGGATATCCTTTTTGTGGCTCTTTTAGACGATAAATAGGATAAACTTTTGGCCCTTGCCTCAAAATCTGGCAAATGTGCAAAAAGTATGATCGCTGATTTATTCATCTTTTGTAATTTACTAAATTTATTTTGTTTTGGTTTTCATTTTGGTAAAGTTTAATTGGTTTCCCTGCAAATATGCTTCCTGTTGCGGTAAAATTTCACAATTATCCCAAATGCCATTTCTTAAAGTTTGTCTGTAAGTTTGGGGCAAAGGTTTATCAACCATCAAATCGGAAGCTGTGTTGTAATCGTAATCCAAAGCTTTTATCTCGAAATTGAAACCTTTTGTATCCTCTAATATGGCATACCAAACTCTTGGTGTTCCGTCATTTGCTGGCATCCCGATTACTCCGGCGTTAAGCCAAATTTTATTGTTATTAATATCAGAAAAAGGTAAGCCACAATGGCCAGCTAAAATCACATCGGTATTTAAAGCTTCAAAGTTTTTTTGTTTGCTATGCCAGTCCGTGGATTTAAAAATAAACTCCGAAGTATTAAAGTAGGAGCCATGCACTACCGCAACTTTTTTATCAGCGTAAGCAAAAGAAATAAATTCGGGTAGGGTAGCCATCCAATCCATATCCACTTTGCTTAATGCGTTTTTTAAATAAGGGTACCATTGGCGAGAAAAAATATCGCATCTGCCACCTTCATTAAAATTACAGCCACAGTCATTAAGATCGTTTACCAAATTGAGCTCAACATTCCCTGCAATACAGTGGATTCCCCACGCATTAACCAGCTGAACACATTCTTTTGGTTCTGCACAATAAGCCACCACATCGCCAGTGCAAATGATGTTTTCTGGCGTAATTCTTTCAGAGGAAGCCAAACTTTTTATTGCTTTTAGCGCTTGCAGATTAGAGTAAACCCCTCCAAAGACTAAAATTTTACCTTTTAAAGCACCAATATCTTTTACTTTTTTTGCCATGATTTATTTATCAAAGGAAGAAAGAATAAAATAAAACACACCAAACTTCCCCATAAGTTTACACCGAGCAAATCGTTGTATTTACCTTCTGTAAATATCCAGAAAGCAGGAATTAAATCTAATGCCGTAATTAAACCCATTATTAAACCAAAAATTACAGGAGCATAAAAAGAGAATTTCGGCATTTTGCTGTTCCAGAAAAGGAACACAGGGGCTAAGCCAATTACCATTGTTCCGCTGATGGTGGTTGCCGATAAAATCTCGGGTTTAAAGAAAATTGGAATGGTGCCTAAAATAGTTAGAATAACCATCGCTATGCGTCCTTTACTGATTTTTAATTCTCGGTTATGGAAAATATCTATATTATACAGCTTTGAGAAAGAAGAGAATGCAGAATCCAAGGTTGATGCTGCCGAAGTCACCATAATAAAGTTCATAATCAGTAACATTACCGGGCCAAAATATTTGGCGACTTCTACGGTTGCTTGCCCCGTCATGCCTTTTATCTGCGCAAAAATACCCACAATACCGAAAAATGCGATACATAAAATCCCGATAACGGTTGCCCAAATAAAAGATTTGAGCGTAGTTTTTGGCGATGCAATAAAACCTCTATCAGTCAAAACAGGATCGTGAAAGGGATAGCTAAAACATTGCAATAAAGCTACCAAAATCAAGTTTCCGCCGGTTGCCATTGTCCATTGGCCCGAGTTGTAGATTGGTTTTAAATCGCCTTTCATCTCAGGTAGAATGTAGGCCAAAATGGTAGTTAATAAAACGCCAAAAAGTGCCATCTGTATCACATCCGTTAAAATGGAAGTACTCATTCCGCCTTTTAATGCATAAGCCAAAGTCAGCAAAGTAAAAACAATAATCGCCGCAAAATAAGATGTAGAACCGGCATCGCCAAAGTAAGAGCCGATTACCATCGTATTGGACCATACCTCGTTAAACAACCTAAAGGCAATTAAAACGGAAAAGAGGTATAATGCCCCTTTTCCGTATTTAGAACCAATAAAATGGTGGATGCTTTTAAATCCGCCTTTTAAACGCATTTTACAAATTACCACACCTGCCACCAAAAAAGAAAAATAATAAGCGGCATAAGCCGCTACACCCACCAAACCAAAGCTCAAACCTAAATTAGCCACATTGGTAATTGATTTTGCAAATATCCAACTGATAACCAAACTACTGGTTAACAAAATGGCATTGGGTTCTTTATTGTTTTTACTGCCGTAAAAAAAATCTCTGGTGGTTTTTGCAACGGGCGCAAATGCAAATATTAAAATGCTCGAAAGCAAAATAAACCCCCATTGCAGATAAGTGACGGTGTTGTTTTCCATTTTTAATTATTCCACCAAACTTTGGTGTTGATGCTGTTATTATTTGTTGCTGTTGCCGCCGCTTTATAGTTGGCTTGGTTTAAGGTTGATTCTTCTTGCGGGTAAGGCATCCTCACTGGGTATAAACCATTATTTCTGCTGGCTTGTACTGGTTTTAAAAGCGGAAAACCTGTTCTGCGGTATTCTATCCAAGCTTCGTAACCATTTAAATTGTTAGGAATCCACTTTTGTGTGATGATTAACTTTAAGGCATCGGACGAAAGCGGATTAAACAATGCCGGACCAGTAGTTAAATAAGTAGCCGGCATGGTTACGTTCCAATATTCAAAACCTTGGGTTACGGCCAAATCGTACAATGTTTTTGGCACTGCTGTGATTAAGCCTTTTTGTGCCGCTTCGGCTAAAAAGAAATTGGTTTCCCAAGCAGTCATGTAGTTGTATTTTAAGTTGGCACCGTTTTCCCTGAAAATAGTTCCGGTTAAGCTGTAATTAGATACAGTTACTGGGTTTGTGGTTGCATCAGGGCCGTTGATCAAACCGGTATACAAACTTGCGTTGCCGGCAGTTGGGCGATAAAATAAGGAGAGACGGGGATCATTGTAGTTTTTAAGGATTTCTTCGGCCGTTTTTGACATGATGTACAAACTAAAATCGCCAATTCTTGTGGTGGTAATCCTAAAATTGTTTGGTGCAGTTGCCGAAAACTGAAAAACTGCGTTGTTTGCGTTTGCCCCGATGTAATTGCCAGCGGTATAAATGGCCTGTAACTGCGCCGCCACATTTACCTTTCCCGAAATCCGCATCAGATATTTGATACGTAAGGAATTGGCAAATTTAATCCAGTTTTGGAGATTGCCGTTGTACACAATATCGCCATCTAACTTGTTAGTGCCTGTGTAAGCTGTCATTGCGGTTATCGCATTTTCTAGGTTTTTCAAAATACCATCCGCACCTTGGTAAATATCCTCCTGCTTATCGTATTTAGGTGTAAAAATCTGCGATTTTCCTTTTAAGGCTTCGTTGTAAGGCACATCGCCGTATAAATCGGTTAAAGCGGCCGTCATATAAGCTTTCATTACCAAAGCCGGGCCTTTGTAAACCGCAAAGGTGGGGTTGTTGATGGATTTCTGTAAAACAATTTCGTTATCGCGGAGGTTTTTGTAAATAAAAGGCCAAGGATTTCCGGCGTACAATGGCTCGGATAAAGCATGGCGATCGAAATTGTTAAAATCAATCATTGTAAAATACTGCCCTAATAAATTGCCTGCGTCAAAAGCTTCAAAAGACATTTGCTCGCCGTAATCAAACAGCACTTTCCTAAATAAAAGCGAGGGCTGGGCATCTATCGGTGAGTTTGTATTGGTGTTGATCTCGCTCAAATCTTTGGTGCAAGATGCCAGTCCTAAAGTGGCAATTAGTAAAATTATATATCGTTTCATCGTTCTGTCTCTTAAAAATTAATACCTAAACTTAAACCGAAACTCCTAGCGCTTGGGTAACTCATATCTTCAGTTCCGTTTAAAAACTTGTTGCCCTGCAAGGCTAACTGCTCAGGATCAAAATGAGGTATTTTTGATATAGCAAATACATTTTTGCCTACAAAAGATACTTTTATGCTCTGCACATCTTTAAGGAAAGTTTTTGATAAAGCCGCTTTATCAAACGTGTAGCCCAAATTAAACTGACGCAGTTTTAAATACGAGTCATCGTAAGTATTGTTCTCCTCATTATTGCGGTCGTAAAACTGGCGGTAATAGCTTTCTGCAGATATTTTTTTGGTATTGGTTATATATACTGGGTTTGTGCTTGTTCCGGTGTTTACTACGCCATCAAAGGCTAAACCGTCTGTAGGGCGGTATTCGGTTTCTTTTAACTGTCCAGCAACTCCGGCCAAAGCCAAGGTTCGGGAAACTAAAATCCCACCTTTTCTCCAGTCAAATAAAAAGCCAAAATCAAACTGTTTGTATTTAAACGAGTTACTAAAACCCATCATAAAATCAGGGTTATAGTTACCCAGCTTTTTTAAAGTATTATCGGTAATGAGGTTGCCACTTGCGTCAACAATAAATTTACCGTCGCTGTTTTTTAAGTAACCAGTTCCCCACAAATCGCCTATTTTACCGCCTTCTGTAGCAATGTAGTAAACGGTTTGTGCAGGGCTGTCGTACACCCGGGCGTAGGCTAAAGTAAGTTGCTTTGCACCATCGGGTAAAGATTCAACGGTTGAAGTATTGGTACTAAAATTTACGGTTGAGTTCCACCTAAAGTTTTTGCTTAAAATAGGCGTACCGGTTAAAATGAGTTCAACGCCTTTTGAGCGTACAGCACCACCGTTTGTGACACGTTGTGCATATCCGGTTGAAATTGAAACCGGTAACGATAGGATTTGGTTTTCTGTTAAGGAGTTGTAATAAGTGGCATCAATTCCCAATCGGTCGCCAAAAAAACGAATATCAGTACCAAATTCGGCTGATTTTGTTTGCTCGGGTTTCAAATTTGGGTTAGCTATAATGTTTTGGTCGGTTAATGTAGGGGCGCTGTTATAAGGTGTTGCAGGTACAAAAGCGCCTGCGGTTTGGTAAGGATCTGTATCATTACCAATTTGCGCATAACTTGCTCTCAATTTCAGG
Source organism: Pedobacter segetis (assembly GCF_016623585.1). Classification (GTDB taxonomy): domain Bacteria; phylum Bacteroidota; class Bacteroidia; order Sphingobacteriales; family Sphingobacteriaceae; genus Pseudopedobacter; species Pseudopedobacter segetis. The sequence continues at coordinate 40,645 of NZ_JAEHFY010000018.1, read as the reverse complement.
AACGATATTCCCTTTGGCAGTTTTGTAATTTCTGAAAGCACAAAGCTCCCGGAAACGGAAGGGTAAAAGAAAGACGTGTTTTTGGTACTTAAAGGCGTTGCCAATGCGCTGGACCAATCGTTTCTGCCTGTAACATCCACAAATAGGTAGTTTTTAAAACTGAATTTTGCACTTCCGTAAGTACTGTTGATGCGTTTTCTACTGGCGAAAGTAAAAATCTCTAAAGGTGTTGCTGCATTTGCCAAAGTAAATAAGGCCGGTTGCGCTAAAGCTGATGTTTGTGTTTGGTTACTTTTAAAATCCTGCGTTAGTTGGTTGCCTCCTAATGAAAGATCAAATCCGAAATTGTTGATTTTTCTGGTATAATTAATTAAAGCGTCTGTGTTTATTTCGCGGTAAAATACGTTTTGCTCTGCGTAAGCACCGTTTTTAAAACGGTTGGTACTGTAATTCCTTAACAATCTTCTTCCTTCATTGCTGTAATCCATACCGCTTCGTAACTGAACAAATAAATGCGGCGCCAAATCATATTTTAAGGCAATATTCCCGAAGATGCGGTCGCGGTTCAATTCGTTTCTGTTTTCTTTTAAAATGAAATACGGATTGTCGAAATAGGTATAATTGTAAGAGTAGTTTCTTAAACCTTCCAAACCTGTTTGCCAGTAGTTTTTAAGTGGTTCAATATCTAGTGAACGAGGCAGCCAAGCCAATAATCCATACTGTAAGTTTTCAGAACCGTATCCGCTTGATGGGCGATTGTTACTTTTTGCATTCTGGTAAATAATGGTTGATTTTGCACTCAGTTTGCTGGTAGGCTGAAAACTAAGATTTGCCGAAAGGTTTTTGCGTAAATAATCAACTCCTGGAATAAAGGATTGGCTGTTCAAATCCGTGTATGATAAGCGGTAATTCCCTTTGTCGTATTTGCCACTGAAAGACAGATTATTGATGAAGGTTTTTCCGGTTTCGTAAAAATCTTTTAAGTTATCTGGGTGCGAGATGAAAGGGGTAGGAGTGATTGGAATATTGCTATACACGCCAACATCGCCACCACGTACAACCCTTCCATCAGGCAAAGTAACCGGACTGTCGTACTGGGCAATCAGTGTTCCTTGGTCTAATTTCGGACCATAAGAATAAGTTAATACATCATTAACCCCGCCACCCAAACCATCCTTAAACGCAAACTGACCGCCATTTCCTTGTCCGTAAGTATTCTGGAATTCCGGCAGTTTAAAAGGGCTTTCAATGGAAGTAGTGGAGTTAAAACTCACGCCAAAACCTTTGGAATTGCTGCCGTCTTTGGTGTTAATTAAAATTACACCGTTAGCCGCCCTGCTTCCGTAAAGTGCAGCCGCTGCTGCGCCTTTTAAAACCGAAACAGAAGCAATATCATCTGGGTTAATGTCCATTGCGCCGTTTCCAAAGTCTATCGCCTGAAAGCTTGATGGTGCTTCTACATACCGTGGCACAATATCAATATTGTTAACTGGCGTACCATCAACCACAAAAAGCGGGTTGTTGTTGGCGAAAGAACTTTCGCCACGGATTACAATTTTTGAGGTAGAGCCTACCCCACTAGCGCCTTGCGTAATTGTTACCCCGGCAACTTTGGCGGTAATATTGTCTAAAAAGTTCACAGATTTTACTTCCGAGATTTCTTTGGCTTGTATTTGCTGAACATTGTAGCCTAATGATTTAGATTCTCTTTCCACACCTAAAGCAGTTACTACCGTTTCGTTTAATAACAAACCTGGGTTTAAACTTACCTGTAAGTTGGTTTTTCCGTTTAGTGCAACTTCTCTTGTGTTGTAACCTATATAACTGAAAATTAAAACTGCATTTGCAGATGATACATTTAAACCGAATACACCATCGGCATTACTTGCAGTGCCATTGTTTGGCTGGTTTTTTTCTTTGATACTTACGCCGATGATTTTTTTACCGGTAACTTGATCTATAACTGTCCCGTTTATTTTTACAGTTTGCGCAACTGCAAGGTTCAGCAAAAAAAAGGACATCACAATCGTATAGATTGATTTCATTCTGATAATAATTAGCTAAAAAAATTGATGAATTAGTTTTGAGATTTTTGGCGTTTTCTCCGCTTTTCGTCACGTTGAACGATTATCAAACATCTCATAAATAGGTATTGCACACCAAATACACACTTTGAATATGAGATTTATCTTCGATGAACTTCGTTTCCCGTACCTCGAAATGACGACGTGAGAAAGTTGTACCTTATCCCGAAGGCATTAAATCATTTTGGGCGGACCTCTATCCAAAGAATACTCAAAGAATTTTTGCGAATATTTATGGTAGGTTGAAAATCTTTTTTGAATGATAAAAAACAGATTTTTTAAAATCCTAAAAAAAGAATTGATGGAAGATCTAGATAGAAAGATTGATAAATCAGAAGCTGTATCTAAATCTTCAAGAGGAGCTAAAAGTTCATAATCAAGATGAGCAGAAGCTATGTTTTCAAGCAATTCATCCCTGAAATTAGCATTGTGCCAGGTAAGGTTTTGTAAAATACCTTTTTGGAAATCAGACCGGCTAAAAGCCATTAAATATGTTCCGCCATCTTTGGCAGGGCCAATGCAAATATTCCCGTTTTTTAAAGCTTGATCAGCCTGTAGGATTTGTTGGATAGAAAGTTCAGGGGTATCATCACCCACAACAATAATCTGTTCAAATCCCGATGCAAAAATCTGAGCAACAGCACCATTTAACCGATTTAAAACATCTTCTCCAAATATCTTACCGTTGCTTATCTGAAAATCAAGCTTAGTTTTCCTGATTTCTGACAGGGTTTTAAAAAACAAAAGACGTTGTACCGCAGCAGATTTCTTTTTACTGGAAGAAAACGACTTTACGCCAGATTTCCCCCTTGTAAAATAAAGGACACAGGTTTTAGATTTTTGAAGGTTTTGTTTCAAATTTTTTATAATTAACTGATGTTTTTTAGGAACCACAAAAAGCATTAAGAGTTTAAACGGAGAACATTAAAGCTAAACAGTTATTTCATTAGACTTTGTGTGTTTTCTCAATTATCTCTTTGGTTAAAAACAACTAAGTTATCTCCCCGCCACAGCTACTTCCTGCCCCAGCAGTACAGCCATAGCAATGGTTATTGATAATGATTTTGCGGTCCATAATTTCCTCAAAATCGAAATCATTTATGTGTTTGGCTTTTCCAGTAAATTTTAGATCTAGCATTTGGTTAAAATCACAATCGTACATAAAGCCATCCCAGCTAATGCTTATGGTGTTTTTACACATCAATCCATCCAAAGTAGAAGGGTTAAATGCGTTTACCAGTTCATGCATATAGTCCAGATATTTATTAGTTTCCAATAAATAATCCAAAAAACGACTTACCGGTAAATTGGTAATTGCAAATAAACTGTTAAATACGATATCAAACTTGCGTTTCAGCTGTCTTTTAAATTCGGCTTCCATCGAAGCTTGGTCGCCTGGTAAATATGCACCGGAAGGGTTATAAACCAGATCAATGATTAAACCGCTTCCTTCTTGGCCATAACCAACGGCGTTTAACTTTTGCAAAGCTGCAATAGAATCTTCAAAAACGCCGTCTCCGCGTTGTGCATCTGTGCGCATTGCAGAGAAAGACGGTAAAGAAGAAATTACGTGTACATTGTTCGCTTTAAAAAAGTCGGGTAAATCATGGTATTTCTTATTAGCCATAATAATGGTAAGGTTACACCTAACCATAACCTCAATATCGGCTTTTGTACATTCTTCCACAAACCATCTAAAATGGGCGTTCATTTCTGGTGCACCACCTGTTATATCAACTTTTTTAAAGTTATAGGTCTTAATCAGATAAAGGCATCTTTCTAAAGTTTCAAAAGACATGTTTTCCTCTTTTCTATCTGGCCCTGCATCCACATGGCAGTGTGAACAAGTTTGGTTGCAGAGTTTACCAATGTTGATTTGGAAAATTTCAAGATCAGAAACTTTTATGGCATCAACACCAAAAGATTTTATTTTTTTATGAAAGCTTTCATAGGCACCATCATGTACATCTTTTTGGGATAATACTTTTAGTTGATAAAAAGTATCGTTTAGTGCATTTCCTGATGCTTTTAAAGATTTTGAGATTTGTTTAACGCCCATAATTACATCGTTTTATCTTTTACATGGTTCATCATTTGTACCCCAAAAACCAAAGTTGCGCCACTTTTTATAGCAGCCGCCACATGAACGGCTTCCATCATCTGTTCCTCATCTGCACCTTTTTTAAGGCAATCTGAAGAATAGGCATCAATGCAATAAGGGCATTGGACCGCATGTGCAACCGCCAAGGCGATAAGGGATTTTTCTCTTACCGTTAAAGCTCCTTCTTTAAAAACTTCATTATAATAATCGAAGAATTTATCGCCTAAGGGTTTTTGGAACTCTGTAATGTTTCCAAATTTCTTCAAATCTTCTGAGTCAAAATAATTTGCCATAGCGTATGATTTTTTTAAAACGACCTTAAAATGTCGTTCAGTTTTTAATAAATAAAAATTGATTTTATTTAAGCGTTTTGATTAATTAAATAGAAAAAGGTGGGGCTTTTAAAAAAGAACTGCCAATTAAGAAAACCCTTTGAGGGTTACTTTTATATATTATTCTAGGTATAAAACAATATTCGTTAATGATATTTATCAAAACCTTAACTACATAATTTTCGCATTCTAATAAAAAAACTTTTTTATGGTCAACTTCAGTTTTCATTTCCAATTGCAAAAAATCAGAACCGAAACTAGATTTTAATTCTTTATAAGTATTGTTGGTTTGCCATTTAACGTTCTCAAAAGCATATTTGTCAAAATGCGATCTTGGGATGCCTATCAGATAAGTACCACCATCTTGTGTTGGCCCTAAAACTACTTTGCCATTCTCGGTTTCGCTTATCGCATTTTGTAGATTATCCAACGTTAAATTGGGGCAATCGTTACCTATACAAATAACATTTTGATAGCCTTTTGCATAAATATCCTCAAAAGCATTGGCAATCCTTTGGCCAAAAGTTGTTCCGTTTTGGTGGTAAGTGTCAATTAAGAAGGTATCTGCCGTAGTTTGCTTAGAAAGCTTAAAAAAGTGTTGCGTTAAAAAGGCGGATATCCTTTTTGTGGCTCTTTTAGACGATAAATAGGATAAACTTTTGACCCTTGCCTCAAAATCTGGCAAATGTGCAAAAAGTATGATCGCTGATTTATTCATTAAAAATTTGCTAGTTTTTTTACAATTACGATGTAAATCTCACATCGGTTTTGCAAAATAATCACGAATGTAATCATTTCTATCAAAAAAATTGGATGTTAAAACATTTAAACCGTTTCTGAAGAAAAAAGGATCTATTAAAACGATATTCTTCTATATGATAATATGTTCATATATTTGTGTCGTTATGACAGAAATACAGCAAAGAAACCTCACTCCAGAAAAATTGGAGAAAGCCGCCTATATTTTAAAAACGGTTGCACACCCAATTAGGTTAGGTATCATCAACCTATTAGATGCCCATGAACAATTGAGCGTTAATCAGATAGGGGAGTACTTAAAGTGCGAGCAATCTTTATTGTCTCATCATTTAACAAATATGAAGATCAAAGGCTTGCTAAAAGCTGATAAACAGGGCGTACAGGTTTTTTATTCTTTAAGGGAAAAGGATTTGATCAAGCTTTTAGATTGTATGGAAAACTGTAACTGCAATATGTAATGGGATTTCATATTTATCTTACTTATTTTTTGGCTTTGTTTATAGGCATCTCCTTAGGCTTAACAGGTGGCGGGGGTTCTATTTTAACCGTACCCGTTTTGGTTTATGCCGCTAGGTTAGAACCCGTTATAGCCACTGCTTATTCTTTGTTCATAGTTGGGTTTACATCTTTGGTTGGTGCCTTTGGGTATATCAAAAAAGGAATAGTTAATATAAGGATGGCTATAATCTTTGCTGTTCCGGCTTTTATCACCGTTTGGTTAATGCGTAAATTTGTGATACATGCTATGCCCGCCCAGTTATTTACCATAGGTAATTTTACGCTAACCAAAGATTTATTCTTGATGCTCTTTTTCGCCTTGATTATGCTGATCTCTGGTTTTAAAATGGTGCACAACATAAAAAAAGATTCAAGAGAATTTAAAGAGATTAACTATGGTTTAGTATTGATAAATGGAATTGTGGTTGGTATATTATCTGGTTTGGTGGGCGCTGGTGGAGGTTTTTTGATTGTTCCGGCCTTGGTGTTTTTTATGGGTTTGCCCATTCATAAGGCAGTGGGGACATCGCTATTGATAATAGCCATAAATTCTTTGATCGGCTTTACGGGCGATATTTTAAACCTGCCATATATAGATTGGCAATTTTTGTTTGTTTTTTCGGCCATATCTTCTTTAGGGATTTTCTTTGGGATTTACCTTAACCAATATTTGAATAGTGAAAGATTAAAAAAAGTATTTGGGTATTTTGTTTTGATAATGGCTGTTGTTATCCTTTTTAAAGAATTATTATAGGAACAATCTTTCTATTGAAATTGATTAAATATGGAAAAATTAGATTCAAATTATTGGAACGATAGATACATTAACCAACAAACCATTTGGGATTTGGGAGAAATATCGTCTCCAATTAAAACATATATTGATCAGCTAAAAAATAAAGATTTAAGCATTTTAATTCCGGGGGCTGGTAATGCTTATGAAGCACTTTATCTTTTGGATAAAGGTTTTTCAAATGTTACAGGAATAGATTTTGCTGTTTTGCCTTTGCAGAATTTAAAACTAAAGCTAAAAGATATCGAGAAAGCTCATTATCATTTAATCAATGATGATTTTTTTAATCATCGGGGAACATACGATTTAATTTTAGAACAAACTTTTTTTTGTGCTATCAATCCAAAATTGAGATTAGATTATGTAAATCATTGTCATCAATTGCTGAATAATAATGGCAAAATAGCAGGTTTGTTATTTAACAAAAATTTTGGATCAGAGGGCCCGCCATTTGGTGGAAACGAAATAGAATATAGGGAATTGTTTAAGAATAAATTTGAAATAAAAATAATGGAAGTAGCCTATAATTCAATAACACCAAGACAAGGTTCTGAATTATTTGTGATTTTTTGTAGTGATAACCCTCGGGTTATCCTATAAAATTTGCAAGGTTTTGCGTGAGGGATTGCAGCGAAAATCCTTTTTTGTTATCCTGAGCGTAGTGGAAGGAAAACAAAAAAGATTGTAGCGTAAAGCCCGACCCGAGTTTTTTACGAGGGACACGCCCTAATAAAAGTTTAAGAGTTTTAAGTTTAAAGTAAAAGTTAATAAAAGTAAAAAGATGTAAGAGTCTCAAATCTCACATTTCAATACTCACATCTCAATAAAATGAAAATAGAGCAAATATATACAGGTTGTTTGGCGCAAGGAGCGTATTATATAGAAAGCGATGGCGAGGCGGCCATTGTTGATCCTTTACGCGAGACCTTGCCCTATATTGAAAAAGCAGCACAAAACAGTGTTAAGATCAAATATGTTTTCGAGACACATTTTCACGCAGATTTTGTGAGCGGCCATGTAGATCTTGCACAGAAAACAGGGGCAACAATTGTTTACGGCCCTACCGCAAAAACTGGTTTTAATGCCCATATAGCCAAAGATAATGAAGAGTTTAAGGTGGGTAAAATTACCATTAAAGCCTTGCATACACCTGGGCATACGCCAGAATCTACTACGTATTTATGTGCGGACGAAGGCGGAAAACCTTATTGCATTTTTACCGGGGATACGCTTTTTATAGGTGATGTTGGCAGGCCAGATTTGGCGCAAAAGTCTGAAAATGTTACCGCAGAAACTATGGCAGCCGAACTTTACGACTCTTTGAGGGAGAAAATTATGCCTTTACCAAATGATATAATAGTTTACCCTGCCCATGGCGCTGGTTCTGCCTGTGGTAAAAACATGAGCAAAGAAACGTTTGATACTTTAGGTCATCAAAAAGAAACAAATTATGCTTTAAGCGATATTTCTAAAGCAGATTTTATTAAAGAACTTACCACAAATATTTTACCCCCACCGCAATATTTCCCTAAAAATGCGAAAATGAACAAGGAAGGAATTGATGCCATTGACGAAATTTATGAGAGAGGGTTAAATGCTTTGGAACCGAATGAATTTGAGCAAGCGGCTAATGCAGCCGGTGCTTTAATTTTGGATGTTCGCAGTATTATGGCTTTCGCCGATGCCTTTATCCCAAACTCGATTTTTATAGGTTTGGATGGACAGTTTGCGCCTTGGGTTGGGGCTTTAATTACGGATTTAAAGCAACCTCTTTTATTAGTTGTTGATGAAGGCAGAGAAGAAGAAGCCGTTAAAAGATTAGCTCGTGTAGGTTACGATTATACCATCGGGTATTTAAAAGGCGGAATGGCGGCTTGGAAAGCTGCTGGAAAACAAGTGGATTCAGTAAAAGCGGTTTCTGCTCATGAGTTAAAAGTTTTGGTCGAAAAACAAAAGTTAGAAGTTTTGGATGTAAGAAAACCGGGCGAATATGATGCGGAGCATTTGGAATTTACACTAAGTCGCCCTTTGGATTTTATTAACGATTGGACAAACGAATTTGATAAAGAAAAGCCTTATTATTTGCATTGTGCCGGTGGTTATCGCTCTATGATTACCTCATCGATTTTAAAAGCCCGTGGTTATGAAGAGGTGATAAACGTTGATGGTGGTTTTTCGGCTTTGAAAGATGCGGGTTTTGAAACTACAGATTTTGTTTGTAAGAGTAAGAAAATGAAAGTTTAAAGTTATAGGTTTTGTTAGGGCGTTCCCCGATTGCTAACGCTCGGGGCGGGCTTTACACTTTATCTTTTTTGTTATCCTGAGCGGATTAAAAGGAGGAACAAAAAAAGATGCCGTTTCAATCTCTAACGCAAAAAAAAATGAAATCTCGGTATTTATAATCACAGATCGAAATAAAGTAAATAAAGAATGGTCTGTGAAGACAAACCATGGTAATAAAAAATTAAATAAAAATATGAATTCTACCCATATCTCAATACTCAAATCTCATATCTAAAAGTTATGTTAGAAATCATCAAACAACCTTGGCCCTGGTACGTGTCAGGTATATTAATAGGATTGACCGTACCCGCTTTATTATTAATCGGAAATAAATCTTTTGGGGTATCCTCTTCATTGCGACATATTTGTGCCGCTTGTTTGCCCTCAAAAATCCCGTTTTTCAGTTACAATTGGAAAAAAGAAATCTGGAACCTTTTTTTTGTTGCAGGAATTTTGTTGGGAGGATTTATTGCAGTTCAGTTGCTGTCAAACCCAGAACCTATCCAAATTGCCGCAAGTACAAAAGCACAATTAGCGGCTTTGGGAGTAAAAGATTTTAGCGGCTTAATGCCGATGGATTTATTTGGGGTTGACCAAATTCTATCTTTAAAAGGATTGATTTTTATGGTTATTGGTGGCTTTGCGGTAGGATTTGGAACCCGTTATGCTGGTGGTTGCACATCTGGCCATGCCATTATGGGTTTATCAAATCTGCAATTGCCATCGCTTATTGCTACTATCAGTTTTATGGTTGGTGGTTTTGTTTCTACTTGGGTATTATTGCCTATCATCTTTAAACTTATCGCATAATGCAAGAAATAGAAGAATTTGTGATTGAGCATACTACAGATTGCGAAGCACCAAACGAACAAATAAAAAGAGAGAGTATATTTTCTAATGTTAAGTATTTGATTTTAGGGATCTTATTTGGGATAATATTTGTGAAGGCAGAGATTATTTCGTGGTTTCGCATCCAAGAAATGTTTCGGCTATCGGCATTTCACATGTATGGTGTTATTGGAACTGCTATAACAGTAGGTGCAATCTCTGTTTTCCTGATTAAAAAATTCAATATAAAAACCATAGACGGCGAAAGGGTAATTTTCCATCCCAAAACTTTTAACAAAGGCCAAATTTTTGGAGGATTGATCTTTGGTTTAGGCTGGGCCATAACTGGTGCTTGCCCCGGGCCCTTGTTTGCGCAAATTGGAAGTGGATTTTTGGCCGTGATCATTACTTTATTAAGTGCAATTGCAGGTACTTGGGTTTATGGGAGGTTTAGGGATAAACTAACGCATTAAATGAAGCCCGCTAAATTTTATATCTACCGCCACATCATCGCTTTAACCTTTTTAATTTTACTGGGATTAAGATTTGGAAAGCTGAGAGGAGTTTTGATAGTTATCATTATTTATTTGGTACTAAATATGGATGCTATTAAATGGTTTTTTAATAGATACTTTAGGAGCAAAGATTAAAGTGGTTATAATTAAGATGCAAGATAGGTGTAATACTTACCGATCAAAAAGACATTACTCATTGGAAATATTTTTGTAAATTAACACAATGAAAAAAGAGCAAGAAATACAATTGGATTTTGTGGTTGACAAACTGACCAATTCCATCCAAAACACTATTTCTGGGGACAGTTTCCAAACAGAAGTTGCAAGATTTACATTGAAAGACAGCAAACATATTACAGTTAAAAACGGCTGGAATTTCAATTGGAAAGCCGAACTAAAAGACGACGCCAAATAAGTTTACAAACTAACAATCACCAATAATTTAGACATTGTCCAAGGTTTATTAAGTATAACAAAAGAAACCGACCATGTTTTCATGAATCTTCTGGAAAATGCGCCTTTCAATATTGGAAGAAACAAACTCTATGAAGGCGTTGCGGGAAATTTAGTTGCCTTTGCTTGCAAACTTTCATTTCAATATGGTTTTGACGGTTTTGTTGCTTTTACAGCAAAAACTAAATTGATAAACCATTATGAAGAATCATTGGGTGCATATCATTTTGGCGGACACAGAATGATTTTGCCGACCGAATCATCAAAATTATTAGTTGAAAAATATTTTAAAACCTAAGATTATGGGATTTATAAGAGAACCAAAAGGAGTTGACTTCATAATTCAAAGTGAACCTTTAACAGAAAAAGAAAGAATCGAAATTAGCCAGTTTATTTTAGACTACAAATTAAAGAAATCAAAAACAGAACCGAAAAAAGTTGATAAGAAAAGTGCTAAACAGCTTTCATGAAAAGTATGAACACCTAGCAGCAAATTTGCATAAAATGGCTGACGGTGGTTCACGTTAATTCATCAGTTATTTATTTAATTTAGTGCGGTGAGACAACGTTTCTGCAAGAAATGCCATTTCTGCACAAATTAGCTAACCCATACAAGACACAAGAATGAAGATACAAGACACTAGCTTAAAGGCTAAAGTGTTAATGTTTGATGCTCAATACTCATTTCTCACTACGCAATACTCAATACTCAATACTCAATACTCAATACTCAATCCCAGCATCCACCACTTAATAATTGCTGATTAAATGACATTTTAAAGCGTTTAATCAATCGTTTTTACCTTCAATTTTCCTTAATTTTGCATCCTTAAAAACAAAAGCAGTTTTTAATTTTTATCAGCAGAGAAAGCTTTTTATGGGTAAAAAACAAATAGACCTTGGCGAACAAAGTGAAGTTGAAGTTTACGGGGCAAGGGTTCATAATTTAAAAAACATCGATATTTCATTTCCACGCAATAAACTGGTGGTAATAACCGGTTTAAGCGGTTCGGGGAAATCTTCTTTAGCGTTCGATACCATTTACGCCGAAGGGCAACGCAGGTATATGGAGACATTTTCGGCCTATTCTCGCCAGTTTATGGGCGGTATGGAACGCCCCGATGTGGATAAGGTTTCTGGTTTGAGCCCCGTGATCGCTATAGAACAAAAAACAACCTCTAAAAACCCAAGATCTACCGTTGGCACCATTACCGAGATTTACGATTTTATGCGTTTGCTTTTTGCCCGTGTGGGCGATGCTTACTCGTACAATACGGGCGAAAAAATGGTCAAAATGTCTGAAGACCAGATCTTGAAACAGATATTGACCCAATTTGATGGAAAACCCATCAATATTTTGGCCCCCGTTGTAAAGGGTAGAAAAGGCCATTATCGCGAACTTTTTGAGCAAATTAGAAAACAGGGCTATTTAAAGGTAAGGGTTGATGGCGAAATTTTGGACGTAATACCAAAAATGCAGTTGGACCGCTACAAAATCCATGATATTGAAACCGTTGTTGACCGTTTAATTGTAACCGAGAGCGATAAAAAGCGTTTATATACTTCCATACAATCTGCTTTAAAAATAGCCAAAGGGATTATTAAAGTATCTGATAAAGAGAATAATAGCTATCATTTCTCTAAGTTTTTGATGTGCCCAACAACGGGTGTGTCTTATGACGAACCCCAACCAAACTCATTCTCTTTTAATTCGCCCTATGGTGCCTGCCCAGAGTGCGATGGCTTAGGTTATATTTTTGATGTGGATGAGGAATCTGTTATCCCAAACAAAAAACTGAGCATTATTAACGGCGGTTTGGCCCCGCTAGGAGATTATCGTGAAACATGGATATTTCAGGTAATTAAAGCTTTGGGTAAAAAATATGGTTTTTCTTTATCCCAACCCATAGAAAAACTAGACCCTAAAGCCATCGATATTTTGCTTCACGGTATTGATGAATTGATCACGGTGCCGGTAGAATATAACAAGTGGAACGTCCAAAATTATCAAATACAATTTGATGGCATCATCAAGATGTTGGAAGAGCAAAACGATAAGAAGGGCGATCATGCAAACCACGATCTAGAAAGTTTTAGGGTTTTAAAGCAATGCCCCTTATGCGAAGGGGCAAGGCTTAAAAAAGAATCGCTACACTTTAAGGTAGATGAAAAAAACATCTTCGAGTTGGCTTCTATGGATATTACCAATCTGCAGAAATGGTTTGAAGGTGTAGAGGATAGATTGAGTGAGCGCCAAAATATCATCGCCAAAGAAATTTTGAAAGAAATTAGATCAAGGATCGGTTTTTTGGTGGATGTTGGTTTGGTTTATCTGACTTTGGATAGGACCGCAAGAACGTTATCTGGGGGCGAGGCACAACGTATCCGTTTGGCAACCCAAATTGGTTCCCAATTGATGAACGTGATGTACATTTTAGATGAACCTTCTATCGGTTTGCACCAAAGGGATAACGATAGATTGATCAAAGCTTTAAAAAACCTACGTGATTTAAGCAATACCGTTTTGGTGGTAGAGCATGATAAGGACATGATCTTGGAAGCCGATTATGTGATAGATATGGGCCCTGCCGCCGGTGTACATGGTGGCGAGGTTGTTGCACAGGGTACGGCCGCCCAAGTTTTGGCTTCTCATACCTTAACTGCTTCTTACCTAAACGGAGAAAGGGAAATCGCAATCCCCAAAAAAAGGAGGGAAGGGAACGGAAAAGTGTTATCGCTTAAAAAAGCATCGGGAAACAACCTTAAAAATGTAAGTGTAGATTTTCCTTTGGGGAAATTGATTTGTGTTACCGGTGTATCTGGGAGCGGAAAATCTACTTTAATTGGCGAAACTTTATATCCGGTTTTAAACAAACATTTTTTTAGGGCAAAGAAAACGCCGATGCCTTTTAAGGAGATCAAGGGTCTAGAGCATATCGATAAAGTAATAGAGATCGATCAAACCCCAATTGGGCGTACCCCAAGATCTAACCCATCAACTTATACGGGTGTTTTTTCTGACATCAGGAATTTATTTGTAGCATTACCAGAATCGCAGATTAGGGGCTACAAACCTGGTCGTTTTTCTTTTAACGTAAAAGGCGGAAGATGCGAAACTTGCCAAGGTGGCGGTATGAAGGTGATCGAGATGAACTTTTTGCCCGATGTGCAAGTTCCTTGCGAAGCTTGTGGCGGCAAACGTTACAATCGTGAAACTTTAGAGGTCCGTTTCCGTGGCAAATCTATTTCTGATGTTTTGGATATGAGCATTGAGGATGCCGTTGTGTTCTTTGAAAATATCCCATCCATTTATCGTAAAATAAAAACATTAACAGATGTTGGTTTGGGCTATATCACTTTGGGCCAATCTTCTACCACGCTTTCTGGTGGCGAGGCACAAAGGGTAAAACTAGCCACTGAACTTTCTAAAAAAGATACAGGAAACACATTTTATATTTTGGATGAGCCCACAACAGGTTTACATTTTGAGGATATAAATGTGCTCTTGGGCGTTATCAATTTAATTGTTGATAAAGGAAACACCGTTTTGGTTATAGAGCATAATTTAGATGTGATAAAAGTAGCAGATCATGTGATCGATCTAGGCCCCGAAGGAGGCTCTGGAGGTGGAAACATTCTTTATACCGGTACGCCAGAAGGATTGGTTAAAGTGAAAGAAAGCTTTACTGGTTTATTTTTGAAAAAGGAATTGGAAAATAGGATAGAGGTTTAATGAAATTTTGATTAAATTCATAATTATCAATTTTTTAGGATGTTAAAAAATGGAATATAAAGATTCAATCAATATTTCTAAGGTCTCTGAACCTGATGCGAATTTTGAGAAAGCCTAAATGGATTTATTGCGAAATGCAATGAAACATTCTTACAATGAGCGTTTTTTAATGATGACAAACTTAATGAAAATGAATAATTCTTTTAGGTCGGCAAAAATTAACCACAAGTCTGATAAATAATTCTTCATGGATATTTACGATGAAACTTTTATCAATTTTTGGAGGAGTCCAAATAAAATAGGTTTAAAATTCATTATGATTGGTGGGGTTGCAACAAATTTTCATGGATATTATAGAACCACTTCAGATATTGATATTTGGATTGAAGATACTTTTAGTAACAGGGAAAACCTTTATCAAGTATTAAGTATTTAAAAGTGTGGGATTGGGAGACTTCAAATCATTATTAACCATTCAGTTTATTCCTGGCTGTACAGACAGATTTCTATTTAGATAATGGAGTTAGGTTGGATATTACGACAACTGTTAAAGGCCTAGATCAATATACATTTAATCAGGCTTATGATATGGCCTCCATAGCAGAAATCGAAGATGTTAAAGTTCCATTTCTTCACATCAACCAGTTAATCTTGGCTAAAAAAGCCGCCAATCGCCCTAAAGATCAAATAGATGTAATGGCTTTGGAAAAGATAAAAAAATTACCTGAGGAGGAAGAAGATTAGACGGGTGTGTAAAATAAACTGTGTCATTATCTTATTTATCCCAAATTAAACTTTTGCTACTTAGGTTTTCCATCAGCATTTTAAAAGCTGGAATTTCTCCTAAAAGAAAAGCGAAATTTTCTTTTTGCCAGATCAGCACATTACTGCTTTCTATCGCATCGATATTGAAAAACGATGGGCTTGCATTTATATAACTTTCCCTATCGCTCATCCAACGGTTTTCATGGGCAAACTTTAAAGTATATTCTTTACCATTAGCATCTAATCTGTAAAGTCGTAATAGTCCTTTGCATACAAAAATGGTTTGTTTACAAATTTTTCCTTCTTGCAAAACTTTAGTTCCTTTTTTGTAATTAATTTCTTTTGATAGAGATTTAATCAGCTCAAATTCTTGTTCTGAAAATAGGGCTTTTTCTGCCAAGTAATTTTTAAATATTTGAAACAACAGGATATAAATATTTGATTAAATTAATCAGAAAAACTTAAAAAGTAAATAAACAGGATCAAAATGCCATTTTAACAATCGTGTGAACATAAATAAACCTCAATGAGTGGTAATCTCAATTAAATAATCAAACAGGTTGGTATCTGAAGAGACCTCTAGTTTTTTCCTTAGGCGATACCTGCTTACCTCTACCGCTTTATTGCTCACGCTCATTAACTGCGCTATTTCTTTTGAGCTTAGGTTCATCTTTAAATAAGCACAAAGCTTTAAATCATTGGCACTAAGCGCAGGTACTCTCTCTTTTAATTTACTTAAAAAGTTAGAGTGAACATGGTCAAAATGAACAGAAAAATGTTCCCAATCACTATCTGTTCTTTCTGCATCCCTTATCAGGGTAAGTATTTTTTTAAACTCTTCTGGGCTATCTTCAATATCTTCTGTTTTAACTATGGGCAGTAACTCTTCTTTTATTTTAGAAATCAGTTTGCCCCTTTGCATTAAGTGCATGGTAGCCGTTGCCAGCTCTTTGCTCTTATGGTTTACATCGGCCTCTAATTTCTCATTCCTTAGTTTTACTATTTCTTTTTCGTTATGCTCTAGCTCAAGCTGATATGCCTTTCTAATATATTCTTGTTCTTTTAAGTGTTTTTTCTTTTGCCGTTGTATCAAAAAGAAGATGAAGGCACACACCAAAATTAAACAGAACAGTTTAAACCACCAGGTTTGGTACCATGCCGGGTCAATATAGAACTTATAGGTTACGGCAGCAGACTCATTGCCTAAATTATTCCTCGCTTTTATTTTAAAAACATATTTGCCCGGCGGTAAATTGGTATAATCTTTCTCGCTTTTTGCGCTCCAAACAGACCAGTTATTATCAAAACCAGAAAGCATGTAGCTAAACTCTATATTATCCTGCTGCTCGTAAAAGGTAGAGGAATATTCAAGATGTAAAGAGTTGTATTGGTTGGCAAATAAATTTTTCTGGTTGGTATCTTGCTTTTTGCTTATCTTATTATTGGTTAAAAAGTAACCGCCAAAAACAATGCTGTCTTTTTCTCCTATTATTTTTACCTGTGTTAAAACCACATTTAAAGGTTTTATGTTTTTAAGGTAGCTTAGGTAATTGATATGGATCAAACCTTTGTTTGCACCAATAAATATATTTTGTTTATCATAAGGATAGATGTTTTCAAAACCTGCCAATACTTTTGATGTTAGCTCTGGGAAATAAATAATACTAAAACCCCTATTTCTTTCTTTTCTAGAAAAATCTACCACGCCCACGTGTTTGTTGCTCACAAACCAAATGTTACCGTATTGATCTTCATTTAGGTACTGGATTTGCATATCGCCAAAAATTGGTGCAAATGTTTTAGACTGCTCAAACCTTTCAGAGTCTTCATTAAATTCATAAATACCTTTAATAGTGGCAATAACTATTCTGTTCTTAACCTCGGCCACGTAATTTCCTAAAGAAGATGGCAAACCATTACCTGTATTAAAAAGCTGCTTTTCTAAAACATCTGTTTTATTATCGTTTAATTTGAACCTATAAATGCCCCTATAAGGGTGCGAAGCCCAAATCGCGTTTGTAGTTTCATCATAAACTATAAAACGCAGAGATTCGTTGATGTCTGGGATTTCTCGTTTATCTATAAAATTACCATCTAGGTAATTCATCAAAAGCAATCCGTTGTATGTACCTGCAACTATTTTTTTACTTAAAGAGAAATTGGAGAGTTTCTTAAAAATCCAAGTGCCTGGCGATTGATACAGCGCTTCTATTTTTGAACCAGTTAAATCGTAAGCTTTTTCTTCATTTGAAACGAGCAACTTATTATTGATAATATTCAAATTCCAAATCTGACCTTGGATGTTAGGGATTTCTGTAAAAGAATGATTTGAATACGATAGATCTTTATTTTTGAAATCTAGATCAGAATAAAACAGGCCATTAGATGTCCCTACATATAATTTATTATTCAATATCTTTGTTGCATAAGAACTGGTTTGTTTCTTTTTATCGGGATAAATATATTTTATGGCATTGTTAAAAGCTACAAAATCGATCCCATCATCTAAACCCAGCCAAATATTATGATTATGGTCTTGAAAAACGCTTCTCAAGTTGTTTTTTTGTAATCCTTCTACAGATGTAAATTTTTGTACTATCTCGCCTTTTTTATTTACAATTACGCAACCAGACGAAACAGTGGCAAAAGCATATAAATCATTGTTTACCGTTATCGCATCATAGATCTTATTGTTTTTGAAAAAAGATTGGTCTTTAGCATCCAATTTTGAAACCTTACCCTTAGAAATTAAAAACATACCATTGTTTTTGGTAGTTACCAATAAACTATCGTTGCTAAAGGGTAAGATGGCAGTAATGTAGTCGTTTTCAAAACTTTTGGACGATGCCAAGGTTTCCCAGGTATTTTTCTTTAAAACCAGTAAACCCGTTCCTAGATCTTGGGCATATATTTGATTATTTACGGCCCCTAAAAATTGCCAAGAGGTGTAGCTTTTATAAACACTAAAAACCCCGTTCTTTAGCAGCAATATTTTTGAGGTTGTTCTAAAATATATATCATTTTTTATAATTACGATATCCCAAATATCCTGTAGCAATCTTTCTTTTGCGGGTATCAAACTTTTTAACGAGTGATATTTCAATTTTCCGTTTTGATCTGGGAAAAAATAACCTATTTCGTCTTGGCCCCCAACATATATTTTTCCATCAGGGGCAATCTTTAGGGATCTAACAATTGTTTTGTTCGGTAGGGGATAGATGTTCCAATATTTGCCGTTATAGGTTATTAAACCTTCATTGTTGGCAAAATACATTATCTGGTTTTTATCTTGCCCTATGTCCCAGTTTTGAGTTCCTCCTTTATAATCAATAGAACTAAAATTTTTTATTTCTGGAACACCGATCTGAGCTTGTGTTTTACTAACAAAGAATAGAATGAAAATAATTATCGCAGTACGCTTCATCAATGGGATTTAAGATAAAAAGATTTAAAGTACAAAGTATGTAGTTAAAACTGATATTGACAACTCTATATATTTATTACATAGAAGTATCAAGATAAAATTTTGTTTTTTATAATTAATAAAAACTAAAGTACATTTTTATACAGTTGTAGTATTAATGTAGTGTCGAAATTTATACTTTTCGGTCTCTTTTTGGATCTTGTATGGCAATTATAGTGGTAGAGTGTTAGTACACTCCGACAAAGTGTTTCTACTTTTGTTGTAGATAAAATAATCTTACCTAAAAGATTATCATATCTATTTAACCAATTATTAACCAATATAATTAATATGAAAAGAAAAATTACAATCGCTTTTCTTATGTTTTCTTTTTTTTGCATTCCTCTATTGAAGGCGCAAGGAAAAAAAATTAATGGAAAAGTTACTGATTCTAACGGATTAACCCTACCAGGCGTAAGTATTGGGATCAAGGGGTCTCCGGGCGGTACACAAACAGATGTTAATGGTAACTATACTATTAATGTTTCAAACTCACAATCAGTTCTGGTTTTTTCCTATTTGGGTTATATTACCCAAGAAATCAGTATTGGAAACAATTCAATAATTAACGTTTCTCTAGTTCAAGACAATAAAAGTTTGCAAGAGGTAGTGGTTATTGGTTATGGTACACAACAAAAAGCCAGCGTATCAAGTGCTATTTCTTCGGTCTCGGCCAAAGAAATCTCATCTCGCCCAGTAGCAGACGCAGCACAGGCTTTGCAGGGTAAGGTTGCTGGTGTTACAATTGTTCAAAACTCCGGTGCGCCAGGTGGTACAGGTGGTACAGCAATTCGTATCCGGGGGATATCATCTGTTACCGGTACCAACAATCCTTTAATTGTTTTAGACGGTTTTCCATTACCTGATCAAGGAGCGGATAATATCCTCAATTCATTTAGTCCAAACGAAATTGAATCGATAGATATTTTAAAAGATGCAGCGGCAGCCTCTATTTATGGAGTTAGGGGGTCTAATGGAGTGGTTTTGATTACCACAAAAAGAGGTAAGGCTGGTATTACAGTAATCAATGCAGATGTTTATAGAGGCTATCAGCAAGCTTGGAGATTACCTTCATTGCTAAATGCAAAAGAATACGCCATCATTAATAATGAGGCAAGAATTGCTAGTTTATTAAATCCCATTCCAAAATTGGCTGATCCAAATGCAGTAGAGCAAACTTATGGTAACGGTACAGATTGGTTAGGTCAAGTTTTTAGGGGTGCGGCAATGACAAACGCAGCTTTAAACATAAGCGGTGGTAGCGATAAGGCTCAATATGCTTTGTCAACTGGTTATTTTAATCAAGACGGGATAATTGAAAACACCAATTTTGAAAGATTTAATCTACGTTTTAATGGTGACCTGAAGGCAAGTGATAAGTTGAAAATCGGGAATAGTTTAACCATGTCGCGAACAAAAGAAATACCCCAGAATACCTATGACCCTTTCAATAGCGTGATAATTTTGGCTTTAACTGCTCCACCTACGGTTCAACCCAGAAACCCTGACGGCACCTATGCTGGTGGTAATGGTGGCATTGATGGTTTTGATGAACCAAACCCAGTTTATAACCTAGAGGTGCCTCAATTTGTGAATACTAAGTACCGATTAACAGGTACGGTTTTTGGCGAGTACCAACTATTTGCCGGCCTAAAATTGAAAGCTAATCTAGGGTTGGATTTTGTAACACAAAGCTTAAGAGGTTATAACCCCGCAATACCTTCTACGGGTGCAAGGCCTATTGTTAGGACTGGCGTAACAGATCAAACCAACTTTAACCCCAATTATTTGGGAGAGTTTACGGCTAATTATACAAAAAAAATAAACGATCACAATTTTAGTTTACTAGCTGGTTTTACTGCACAAGAAAACAACTATAATTCTTTAGGTGGCGGAAGAAGCGGTTATACTGTTTTGGGTTTCCCGGTTCTTAATGATAATATCTATGCACCAAAAGATATTTCTGAAACCTACAACTTTAACGGTTACGGCACTTCAACTTTACTCTCTTACGTTGCCAGGGCTAGTTATGATTATAAAAGCAAATATATTTTTCAGGCAAGTGTGAGAAGAGACGGATCTTCTAATTTTGGGCCAGATAACAAATATGCAGATTTCTCTGCTTTTTCATTTGCTTGGAGAGCAATTGATGAAGATTTTATAAAGCCATATACATGGTTAAGCGATTTAAAATTGAGATTAAGTTATGGTTCGGTAGGAAACCAAGACATACCTGCTTTTTCTTACTTGGCAGGAATAAACAGTGGAATAGGCTATGCTTTTGGCGATAACTCTGGCAATGGAGGTTTAGTAACCGGTGCTGCCCCAACAGCACTTTCTAACCCAAACTTAGGGTGGGAAAAAAACCAACAGATCAATGTAGGTTTAGATTTAGGTTTCCTAAAAAACAGGATTACGGCAGTAATAGACCTGTATAGCAGAAAGTCGCTGGATCTTTTATTTAGAGTTCCGGTTCCGGCAACCTCTGGAACCTATGAACCAATACCTTTTAATACGGGTGATATGATAAATAAGGGCATTGATTTTAGTTTGAACACGGTTAACTTTGAAAAACCTAATTTTAAATGGACATCAAACTTGGTTTTATCGGCGTATAAAAACGAATTGACATCCCTGGGTTTGGCTTCACCGATCAATAACGGTTTTGCCCGTATTTCTGGTGGTGCAAGAAGGGTAGAGCAAGGTTACCCCGTGAATTATTTCTACGGTTTCAAAACGGAAGGAATATTCCAAAACCAAGCAGAAATTGCAGCACACGCAACACAAACTGCTGGGAGCAACCCGGCAACAAGTACCGCCCCAGGCGATATTAAATTTGTTGACATTAATGGAGATGGGGTTATTAATGACCAAGATAGAACAAACCTCGGAAATTCTATCCCAAATTTTACCTATGGCTTCACAAATAATTTTACCTACAAAAACTTTGATCTAAGTGTTTTCTTACAAGGATCGCAAGGCAATAAGGTTTTGAATTTTAATAGATGGTACACTGAAAGTGGTGTTTCTAATGGCAATTATTCTAAGTATTTCTTAGGAAGATGGACAGGAGAGGGTACATCTAACTCAATCCCAAGGGCGATTCAAAATGATCCGAACCAAAACAACCGTGTTTCTGATAGGTTTGTAGAAGATGCGTCTTACATCCGTTTAAAAAACGTAAGGTTATCCTATTCACTACCTGCAAAGTGGATGAAATCTGCCAAAATCCAGAAAATACAAATCTATGGAAGTGCCCAGAACCTGGCTACCATAACCAACTACACGGGCTTTGACCCTGAAGTTGGAGGTGGGGTAGATATTGGTTATTATCCTCAAGCCAGAACTTTCCTTCTTGGAATCAACGCAAATTTTTGATAATCAAATAAAGAAAAAATGAAAATTTTAAAAATCAGCAAATATATGATGATCTGTGTTGCGGTAGTTGCACTGGTCAGCTGTAAAAAGGATTTCTTAACCCAGCAGCCAAATGATAGAATTACAACAGATAACTTTTATCAGACCGAGGCGGATGCGATCGCAGCAGTAAATTCAATCTATTCTCCTCTTACTTCTTTGTATAATTATATGTGGCAAGTTGGCGATATCATGAGTGATGATACGGATACTGGCGGTGGCGGAGGTGGCGATGGTGCTACCGAATTAGAACTAGATAATTTTACGCTCAATTCCTTCAACGCAGATATTGGTAACTATTGGGGCCAGTGCTATCAAGGGATCCAGCGAGCCAACATCGCTATAGAGAAAATACCAAACATACCTGCGGTTAGTGATGCCATTAGAAAAAGAAGCTTAGGCGAAGCTTATTTCTTAAGAGGATTTTACTATTACAGCTTAGTGAGGTTGTTTGGCGATGTTCCTTTATATACCAATTCAATTACTTTGGATGATGCCAGAACAATCAGCAGAAGCCCAAAAGCAGAAGTTTACGCTCAAGTAATCAAGGATTTGAAACAGGCAGAAACCTTGCTTCCTAATACTTATACTGGCGATGATAAGGGAAGAGCAACCGCCGGTGCTGCTAAGGGGATTCTAGCAGGTGTTTATTTAACCTTAGGCAATAAAGCCGATGCCGCCGCAAAATCTTTAGAAGTAATTAACGATGCCTCAAAATATGGTTATGATCTATGGGCTAACTATGGCGATAACTTTAAGCTTGAAAATGAAAACGGCAAAGAGTCAGTTTTTGAAGTACAATATAGAAGTGGGGGCGCTCAATTTACATTTTATGGTGCCGGAAATGTTTTAAACACATTTATGGGACCAAGAGCCCAAAACGTGGTACAATCATCGGGCTACGGTTTTAGCATCCCTACCTTAAGTTTATTCAATGCTTACGAGCGTACAAACCCAGCGGATAGTAGCACCATCATAGATAAAAGAAGATTACCTAGTATGTGGATACCTGGGGATAAATTTGTTTCTGGGGCTTTAAATTACACTCAACCGGCTTCATTGATAGGTTCTCCAAATGGTTTCAACACCAAAAAATGGTTTGTGCCAGTAACCAATGTTACCGGCGATAATGGTGGCTGGACATCCGCAAAGAATATCCAAGTAATGAGATATAGTGAAATCTTGTTGATTTATGCCGAAGCCGCAGGTCCAGTTTTAGGAAAACAATATATAGATAGGGTAAGGGCAAGAGCCGGTTTACCGCCTTTAGCAACAGGATTAAATGATGCCGATTATCTAACAGCTATTTACCACGAAAGAAGAATAGAGTTTGCATTTGAAATGCACCGTTGGTTTGATTTGCTTAGAAACCCAGATCCAAATTATTTTATTAATGTGATGAAAGCAGCTGGCAAATCTAACATAGCAGAAAAACACAGATATATGCCCATTCCTCAAGGCGAAAGGGATATTAATCCAAATTTAACTCAAAATCCAGGTTATTAATCTTAAATACTTAGATAAAATGAAAAAAAATATAATCATATTAATCATCCTGTCCGTTTTTACTATGGCATGGTTTGGTTGTAAAAAAACAGATCCGGTTATTACCGGGTCTGCTTCAATGGCCGGTTTTACCGCAGCCATAACATCAGTTCCAGATACCTTGCCTTTTGCACAAAAGGTAACTTTTACAAATTCATCTACAGATGCCTTTTTATACAAATGGAATTTTGGGGATGGTACCGATCAGGTTGCGGATAAAAATCCTTTGCACATCTATTCAAAAGCTGGGACTTATACCGTTAATTTAACATCTGTGGGTTCTGCTGGCAGCAATCAACTAAGTAAAAGTATTACCGTATCCGATGCTTGTAGCAATGATACCTTTAGCAAACTTACAAGTTGTGGCAAACAAACTTGGACCTGGAGCAGTGCAGCCGATGCCATAAAGGTTCTTTCTCCCGATGGCTCACAGGTAAATTTTTCGGGCCCGGCGGCTAGTTGCCAGATTGATGATAAGTTTAGTTTTTCAGCAGATGGAACATTTAACTATAATGCTAACGGAGAAACTTTCAGCGTTCAAGCTGGCTACTCTTGCCAACCCGCCATTACAAATGCCACATCTTTTAAGCTGGCTGCAAAAACTGGAACAATACCAAAAATCGTACTTGGTAATGTACAAGGTGGCGGCAAACCATTTATTGGTACAACAGACGAAGTAAAGGATAATGCATATCAAATAATGAATATTACTGAAGATGCCATGACTTTAAGAGGCACCTTGGCAGATAATAGCTTAATAGAATTCAAATTCAAATTGCCTTCAGATTTAGATAACGTAAAACTATTATTGACAGGTGGTACAACAAGAAGTTGGAAATTAGATAAAAATAAAGTTCCTGGTGCAATAACGGTAGGGCCAAACGATAGTGATCCAACCGGTTATTATGGAGGCGGTCCTTTAGACCCATGCCAAGTAGATGATGTTTACACCTTTGGACAGGATAATAGTATTGTTTACAATGCAGGGCCAGGAACATTTGTTGCTGGAGGAGTTGGCTGTCAGGCACCAAGAGATTATACCACCAATTACACTTTTACCAATGTTGCAGCAGGTGCAGGTATTGGTCAAATTAATCTATCCGGCTCTCAATATTTTATTGGTGTAACCGATAGACCAAGTGAGAATGTTTATAGGATATTAGAAATTGATGATAACCATATGGTTCTAAGAGCAGGAAATGGGACGAGTGGTGTTGTATTTGATTTATATTTTGTGAGAGCGAATTAAAGATTTAAAAAAGGATGAAGATGAAAAAGCTATTTATTATTATGTTGGGTTTAGTGTCAGTTTCTTGCACACAAAAGAAAAGTATCCCAGCACCGATAAAGCCAGCACCCGTTGATAATGATTTTAATACGCTGGTTTGGTCTGATGAATTTAATATCAACGGTATGCCAGATCCATTAAAATGGGGTTATGATTTGGGTGCAGGAGGCTGGGGAAATGCCGAGTTGGAATATTATACCAACAGGGTTGATAATGCGGTGGTAAAAGATGGTGTGCTAAAAATAAATGCGATTAGAGAAAATTACAACGGTAGTGCTTTTACCTCAGCAAGGTTGATAAGCAAAGATAAATTTGCGTTCACTTATGGTCGTGTAGAAGTTAAAGCAAAATTACCAGCAGGAGTTGGTACTTGGCCAGCAATTTGGATGTTAGGTAGCAATGTAAATACAACCCCATGGCCTGGCTGCGGAGAAATAGATATAATGGAGCACCTTGGTCGCGATTTGGATAATATTTACGGAACGTTACATTATCCCGGACATTCTGGCGAGAATGCTGATGGCGGGACAAAGAAAATAAGTAACGCTACTTCAGAGTTTCATATTTATAGCTTAGAATGGACATCCTCTAGCGTACGTATCCTAGTTGACGGCCAGTTAGTACATTCTGTGGCCAATTCTGCCGCTGTTCCATTTAACCACGATTTCTTTTTTATCATGAATTTAGCAATGGGCGGAAACTTTGGCGGACCTGTTGACGCTTCTGTAAACAATGCTACTATGGAAGTAGATTATATCAGGGTTTATAAATAATTTTAAATAAAATTGTCTAAAGCAAATAAACCGGGGTGTTTAAATAACCATCCCGGTTTATTTAGTATTTTAAAAACTATCAATCATCATGACTAAAAATTTAAGTCTAAGCAAAATTTGTATTATATCCTTTCTTGTTCTTTATGGGTCGTACAATTGTTTTTCACAAACAAAAGTAAAAGTTTCAAACACAGATAAAAAGGTAGAAGAGCTTGTTAAAAAAATGACCCTCGAAGAAAAAGTGGGACAAATGGCGCAGATAACGATAGACGTAATTACAAAAGGCAAAGATCGTTTTAGCAGTTTTGAGCCAGTAGAATTAGATCCTAAAATAATGGACGATGTATTTAATAAATACAAAATCGGGTCTATTTTAAATACTGCAAATAATAGGGCAAGGACCCCTCAAGTTTGGTACTCATTAATCTCCAAGATCCAAGAAGTTGGCAAGGGACGTTTAAATATCCCGGTTATATATGGTATAGATGCCATTCACGGTACAACTTATACCGCAGGTGCTACATTTTTCCCTCAGCAGATAGGGCAGGCCGCAAGTAGAAATTTAGACTTGATCAAAAGAGGAGCGCAAATTACCGCTTATGAAACAAGGGCAAGCGGTATCCCCTGGAATTTTTCGCCCGTTTTGGATTTAGGTCCCGATCCACGCTTCCCAAGAATATGGGAAACCTATGGGGAAGACCCATATCTTACATCAGAAATAGGAAAAGTGATGGTTAAAGGATATGAAGGAGACAACAACGATATTTCTTCGCCTTATCATGTGGCAGCTTGTTTAAAACATTTCTTGGGTTACCAAGTGGCAGCATCTGGTAAGGATAGAACGCCCGCTTATATTTCGGACCAAGCCCTTCGCGAATATCATGTGCCTGCATTTAAAGCAGCTATTGATGCCGGTGCACACACAATTATGATCAATTCTGGCTTAATTAATGGTATCCCGGTACATTCTAGTTATAAAATCCTTACCCAGTTGCTACGTAAAGAATTAGGCTTTAAGGGCGTTGTGGTTACAGATTGGGGCGATATAGAAAACTTACATACCAGGGATCATGTTGCCGCTACCAACAAAGAAGCGGTAATGATGGCTATTAACGCAGGCATAGATATGTCTATGATCGCCTATCAATACGAACCTTTCTGTAATGATTTAATTGCTCTTGTAAAAGAAGGAAAGGTAAAACAAAGCAGAATAGACGAGGCCGTAACACGTATCTTAACCTTAAAATACGATTTAGGCCTTTTTAAAACGCCTGTTACCAACTATAAAGATTATCCTAAATTTGGCAGTAAAGAATTTGAGAATGCGGCCTACGAAACTGCTGCAGAATCAATTACTCTATTAAAAAACGATAACAATATTTTGCCATTATCAAAAAAAATGAAACTATTGGTTACCGGCCCAAACGCAAATTCCATGCGTACTTTAGATGGTGGTTGGTCTTACTCATGGCAAGGTGAGAAAGTAGAAGAATTTGCATCAAAATACAATACCATTTATAAAGCTTTACAGAATAAGGTTGGGGTTCAAAACGTTGATTTTATTCCCGGGGTAAGCTATAAAATGGACGGTAAATATTTTGAGGAGTATGAAGATCAAATGGATAATGCGATTGCCGCCGCCAAAGACGCAGATGCGGTAATCTTATGCTTAGGCGAAAATTCTTATACCGAAACACCAGGTAATTTAAGCGATCTTTATCTGTCGGATCTACAGACTGAATTTGCCAAAAAAATTGCTGCTATTGGTAAAAAAGTGATTTTGGTGTTAAATGAAGGTAGGCCAAGAATTATCAGCAAGTTCGAAAACCTTATCCCCGGGATTATTGACATATATTTACCCGGCAACTTTGGTGCTGATGCGTTGGCAGATATTATTTTTGGCGATGTAAATCCATCGGGTAAACTACCTTTTAATTATCCTCGTTATCCAAATTCTTTGATCAATTATGACCATAAGCCTTCTGAAAGTAGGAGCGAAGTTGTTGGTGTATATAATTATGATGCAGATTATAACCCACAATATGAGTTTGGATATGGTTTAAGCTATACTAATTTTGAATATAGTAACCTAAAATTAAGCGCAAAGGATATTAATGCGAACGATGTTTTAAGAGTGAGTGTGGACATAAAAAACACGGGCGATAGAGAAGGCAAAGAAGTGGTAGATTTATACTTATCAGATTTGGTAGCAAGCATAACACCAGATGTAAGAAGATTAAAAGGTTTCCAAAAAATTGATCTAAAACCCGGGGAGAGCAGAACATTAACCTTTAATTTGGATAAGAGATCTTTTGCTTTCGTAAACGCAGATGGTAAATCTGTTGTAGAACCCGGTGATTTTGAAGTAAGCATATCTAACTTAAAATCAAAATTTAGTATTAAATAGCATCAAAATTTATTCTCTCTTAATATGCAATTTGCTATAAACTTTATCATTTGTGGGCATCGCACATTATTGAATTTATTAAAGGCCTTAAAAAATTAAAGGTAGCTTAATATATAAGGGTAAAGTAATTTTAAACTTGAAATTCATCAACCAAAATTAAGTGTTTTTAATATCTTTGCCCACAATATGAGCGATAACCGTTACAGCCAACGCGGCGTTTCTGCCGGGAAAGAAGATGTTCACAATGCCATAAAAAGTATCGATAAAGGTATTTTTCCCAAAGCATTCTGTAAAGTTATCCCAGATATCTTAGGCGGCGATGATGCTTTTTGTAACATTATGCATGCCGATGGGGCAGGCACAAAATCTTCATTAGCCTATATCTATTGGAAAGAAACGGGAGATATATCTGTTTGGAAAGGTATTGCACAAGATGCCATCGTAATGAATTTGGATGACCTGCTTTGTGTGGGCGCAACCGACCGTATTTTGCTATCATCAACCATAGGTAGAAACAAAAATTTGATACCCGGGGAAGTGATTGCCGAAATAATTAACGGTACCGAAGAAATTTTAGCCGACTTACGTGAAATGGGTATCAATATCTATTCTACCGGTGGCGAAACCGCAGATGTTGGCGATTTGCTGCGAACCATCATCGTAGATTCTACCGTTACTTGCAGAATGAAAAGAGAGGATATTATCTCGAATGATACCATAAAAGCTGGCGATGTGATTGTTGGTTTATCATCTTCAGGTAAAGCCACTTACGAAACAGAATATAACGGGGGGATGGGTTCTAACGGATTAACTTCTGCCCGTCATGATGTTTTTAACAAAACGATTGCCGCTAAATATCCAGAAAGTTTTGACCCACTAGTTCCTTTTGACCTTGTTTTTTCTGGCAGCAAACGTTTAACCGATGAAATTAGGATCGATGACGATTTATTGGTTACCGCGGGGAAATTGGTTTTATCGCCTACCAGAACTTACGCACCCGTTATCAAGAAAATTTTAGACAAGCACCGCTCAAATATACACGGGATGGTTCATTGCAGTGGAGGTGCGCAAACCAAGGTTCTTCATTTTATAGAAAACCTGCACATTATAAAAGACAATCTTTTCCCAATACCCCCACTTTTTAAATTGATACAAGAACAATCTGGCACCAATTGGAAAGAAATGTACAAGGTTTTTAATATGGGCCACAGAATGGAAATCTATCTGGATCAAGCTTACGCTGATGAGATCATTGCCATTTCAAAATCTTTTGGCATTGATGCACAAATTGTTGGCAGGGTAGAAGCAGCCGATAAAAAGCAAGTAACCATCACTTCTGAAAAAGGAGAGTTTGTTTATAATTGATTTTCATGAATCATCTTGCTAAAGAGAATAATAACTTTAATCTAGTTAGGCTTTTAGCATGTTTTCAAGTTTTAATTTATCATTCTTATAGTTTCTATCATAAAATTGATGACACCTTATTTTTTAAGTTTATTTGGCTTTTTCCCGGTGTTGTCATTTTTTTTAGTATTAGTGGTTTTTTAATAGCAAAATCATTTGATTATTCCTCAATCAAATCATTTAGTATAAAAAGATTTTTAAGAATATATCCCGGGTTAATCGTTAATATTTCAGCAACTTTTCTACTGTTATATTTTTTGAGATTTATCAAGATCAATTTAGATTCCATAAAATATTTTGTATCGCAGCTCACTATTTTCCAATTTTATGTTCCAGAAAGCTTTAAAAAATTCGGTAGCGGTCATCATCCAAATGGGGCACTTTGGACAATAAGCGTAGAACTTCAATTTTACTTTTTATTTCTTGTTACAGCAATTTTATTAGGTTGGAAGAAGAGATCCATAAAATTTAAAAATATCGTAACATCATTTTTGATAATTGTTTCTTGCTTAATAAACTTTTTGAGTAATAGCCACATGTATACAGAAACGATAAGTTTTAAATTGTTATTCAATAGCATTTTTTATCATTTTACTTTCTTCGGAATTGGAATGCTATTTTGGATAAATTTCCAGAATCTTAAAATTATCTTTATTGGAAAATTTAAGTATTGGTCAATTATTTTAATGATAATTATTTTAATGATCATTTTTTTTGATATAACTATAAGACGTTATCAATACGAAAACTTAAGTTTTTTATATTTATTGATCTTAGTTTTTACAACATTCTCTTTTGTTTTTTCTTTAAATGGATTAAGCTATCGATTATTGGGTAAAACGGATATATCCTATGGCACTTATATTTACCATTGTTTGGTAATAAACTTGTTTATTATTTTAAATGTAAATGAATGTTTAATTCCTCTTACTTGGTTGATTTCTATTAATTTAGGTCTATTATCTTGGGTTTTAATAGAAAAAGGATTTTTAGCTAAAAAATCAAGTTTATAATTGGTAAACATATAATTCCTAATAAAGTAATTTTGCGTTAAGCCTGCTTGCCGGATAGGCAGTGATTAAAACAGCAGCTTTTTCAACCGTCATCCTGAGCGGAGTCGAAGGAGGAGCGGAGTAAAAGGAGTACGGTTGAAAAACTTTAGTGTAAATCCCGACCGCTTTTTGCGGAAACGCCCAAATCAATTTTACTTATCACTCAAAAGTCTAAATGTTAATTCTTCCCTTTTTTTAAAAACATAAGCTTTACATTTGTGATATGCCAAAAATTTCAGAAAAAGGAAAAGTAATGCCCGCATCGCCCATAAGAAAGTTAACCCCTTATGCAGAGCAGGCAAAAGTGGATGGGAAAACCGTATATCATTTAAACATTGGCCAACCAGATATTGAAACACCAGAATTGATGTTGGATGCGGTTAAGGATATAGATTTTAAGGTTTGGTCCTATACTTCATCTGAAGGGACATTAACTTATAGAACCAAATTAGCAGAATATTATAACAAGCTAGATTATAAGCTTGGTACGGATGATATTATTGTTACCGCGGGAGGCTCTGAGGCCATTATTTTTGCCATGATGAGCTGTTTAAACCCTGGCGATGAGGTAATTATACCAGAACCTTTTTATGCCAATTACAATGGTTTTGCGTGTGAATGTGAGGTAACCGTAAAACCCATATTATCTGTGATAGAAAATGGGTTTGCCTTACCCTCTATTGCAGAATTTGAAAAGTTGATCTGTGAAAAAACCAAGGGGATAATGATTTGCAACCCAAATAACCCAACAGGTTATTTGTACAGCGATGAAGAAATGCAAGGCTTAAGGGAATTAGCTTTAAAACACGATCTGTACATTTTTTGTGATGAGGCTTATCGCGAGTTTTGTTACGATGGGCAAGCCTTCATATCGCCAATGCAGCTGACGGGTTTAGATGAAAACGTAATTGTGATAGATACCGTTTCTAAACGTTACAGTGCCTGTGGCGCAAGATTAGGATGCTTAATTACTAAAAACAAAGAGGTTATAGCCACCGCTTTAAAATTTGCCCAAGCCAGATTAAGCCCCGGAATGATAGAGCAGATCGCCGCAACAGCAGCTATTGATACTCCGGATAGTTATTTTGAAGAGGTTAATAAGCGTTATACCAAACGTAGGAATACGTTGGTAGAAGCTTTGAATAAAATGGAAGGTGTTTTTTGCCCAAACCCGGGAGGTGCATTTTATGTGGTTGCTAGTTTGCCTATTGATGATTCTGATAAATTTTGCCAATGGATGTTAGAAAAATTCTCCCATAACAACCAAACCGTAATGATGGCGCCTGCAACTGGGTTTTATGCCACAGATGGTGCGGGCAAAAACCAAGTAAGGATGGCTTACGTTTTAAACAGGGAAGATTTAAAGATGGCGATGCTCTGTTTAGAAGAAGGTTTGAAAGCTTACCCAGGGAGAATAGTTAATTAGCTGAATTAATCATTGTTTCATTAGTTGATAAAGTTTACAAGAGTTTGAATAAATTAGTTCTTTTGGCTCCAGTTTATTTTGGTACTTTTGTTGTGCCGATGAAAGAAAGTTTTATCGGTTTTACAAAACATCATTGCTCTTAGCTGTTCATAACTTATGAAATCATTTTACTAATGGCTTTCATAAGTATTGCAGGTACTGATAAACCAATGAACTCAAAAAAATGGGCTCGACCGGAATAGACAGGATGGATGATAAGTGTGTAAGCATGCAGCGCAATGAAGGTTCAGCGCTTAAATATTGATCTTCAAAACACAAAAGGCGAAAATAACTACGCTCTTGCTGCTTAATTTTAACCAAGTTAAAATTGCTTAGTCATACTTTAGAAGTATGAGCGAGATGTTTCCCGAAGGCCAAGTCTGGCGGCAATCGATACGGAAGCACAGAAATGCTGGAATAAGGAAAAGTAAGTTTCGGGCTTTTCTCGAAAACCAAAGAAACTAAGGAGTAACCAGGATGTTTATGGCTAAGTTGCTCTCGAAAATCAAACATAAAGTAAGCATGTAGAAAGCGCAACTGGTCCCATGTTTGGACGAGGGTTCGAATCCCTCCGGGTCCACTTTTCAAAACATTAAAATCGGCTAAAAACCTGCAAACCAAATGATTGCAGGTTTTTTTTATTTATCAAAAAACTTTATAATTTTCGGGTGTTTTATAGGCAATTTTGAATATGTTCTAGAAATCACCTTTGGGCTTGGATAATTTAATGTTAATATTTTTTCTACACAAAACCATTAATTCTGTTAACATAACATACCGTATTGCTTGCTCGGGTTTTACCCACTGTCCTCCGGATTAGCTCTAACCTGCGCTATTAAAAACCTCAATCTTAATTTTCAGCTCTGTTGCTGTTTTTAATGCTGTATTTAAAATTTCCCACCATTCATCTGAAAATAGTATCATTTTGCAATAAGTAGTAGTGTTTGGATAACCAATATTGCCAATAAAAGCCCGATTGATACATTGGCTTTTCATTGCGTACAAATCTTTCACTACGTCTTATTTAGAAATATTACTGTACAGGTAATACCAATAGACACTAGTTTGAATAGAGCCTGGGTAGGATTACCATTTTCAGTCTTTGGAATATTATTTAATTTTATAGAATATTTTTGATTCTATAGTTGGCTAAGGTAATTTTAGAATGACCGGTGTCTTTTATCTAAAAAAAACTGTATTCATCTTCATTATTCTAAAGCATTATTTTCCGTTTTTACCGATGAAAGCGGATTTTTTTAAAAGAGAGGTACAGTAAATACCCAATCTAAATTCAACTTTCTTTATACTGGAATGTGAAACATTTAACATAGCAAAACTTTAGTGCGTTCAATTGTAGATAAAAAAATATCGCAAGTTGAAAATTTTAACTCTTGTAGTCGTTAATATACCATTAATGGTAACGGAAGAAGCCTATAAAGCCTTAATAATATTTTATAACAACTTATAACAATATGAATAGTAGTATTTTAAATAAAATATTGAGCTTTGAAAGTGAGTTGTATTTTGGAGAATTTTACAACTTATTTGTACAATTGTTAGATTTCGTTAAAGTAAATTTGAACCGAGTGATAATCAATTATCTGGTTATAAGGTAAGATTAACTTATTCGCATGAGGAAGTTAATCAGATGCTGAATTTCTATTTTTTACGTTAGTACGGATATTGTCCAAAAAGCAATTTTAAGATTTTGTGGCTTTTTAAACTAAATTTTTCTTGTTCCCGACTTTTCCCCGTAAAAATTCAAATACTCTAAATCAAAGACGCAAAATTTTCATTTATGCATCAATTCTGAACTAATGGAAAACTTGAGTTGTAACGTTGGCAAATATTAAATTTCAGTTATAAATAATGATTAATCAAAAAACCGTAAAAATTATCACTTTTCTAATTATAATTATTGGTTTCGGTTTCCAAAATACGCTTTTAGCACAAAATACTGTTCGGCCTTTAATTTGGGTGTCGCCAAACGACAAAGAAGCGATCATTAATAAAATACACTCTAAAGAATGGGCAAGTGAATATTTCAAGGAATTTAAACAAAGGATTGAACCTGATGTTGACAATTATATCAAAAATCCTAAATCTTATCTAAGCGGGTTACCATTTGATCTCAGCAAATCGGAAACAAACAAGATACCTCCGTTTCAATATATATTAGAAACAGATAAAGACGCTGATAGCAAACGAGATAAATTTCAATATTATTTAAAAACCGGTATTGATTGCGGAATAGTTTATTATTTGACTGGAGAAGAAAAGTATGCTAAGTATAGTGCTTCGGTGTTTTACACGTTTATGAAAGCCTTATTACAAATAAAGCCATCTATTGAAAAAACCAATGGTGGTTGGCTTTATCAGGATAATCATTTGAGAGAGGCGAGAGAGATAGGTGCTCAATTACCAATTCTCTATGATTTTATTGTACCATTTATCAAAAAAGGAGGAACAGCGTATAATTTTGAGTCCGATACTCAGGACAAAATTGAAATTTCAGAAGCTGAAAAGGTATTTAAAACTTACATTGATTTAGCATTGAATCATGGGCTGATTGATTGTAATTGGCCAGTCCTGGAATCACCTAGTTTAGTTGGGAATATACTGGCATTAGATAGTAGTATAGAAAGAGACAGTTTACTTACATATTATCTCCAAAAAAACACTCCACACCAAGATGCTTTAGCTAAAGTTGCTAAAGTTTATAAGGAAAGTGGCGGTTGGCCTGAGAGCCTAAATTATTCAGGCGGTGTAACAGGTTTAACAACCTATTTAATGACGATGCTAACCAAAATCTATCCGTCTTTAGCCTTAGGTAAAAAATATCCGCAAATAGCAAACGCAATCACACTTCCTTATTATCTAACTTATCCAAATAGCAAACAAACCATCCAATTTGGGGACGGACACAGAGAATTCTCAAGATATTACGGTAGTTTCGAAATTGAATATTATTTAGCAAAGCTTAGTGGCGACAAGAAAAACTTAGCTCAATTTGGATCCTTAATCAATTCTGGGATTGAGCATGACAATTATGATAGGGCGAAATTAGGTAAAAGATCTTATAAACCTTATCCATATTTTGATGAACCCCTACAATTGCTATGGGCAAGCGGAGACGTTAAAGGCGATACAAAAAACTATCCTAAGCCTACCACTAATGGTTTGCCTTTCGCCGGTATATCCATTCAAAGAAATTTAAGCACTACTCGTAAACCCGAAGACGGTTTGATGTTGTTTGTTGGTGGAGGCGCTTTTGTACATGGCCATGCTTCTGGAATGAACATTGAATTATACGGGCGAGGCTATGTTTTGGGCGCAAAAGCCGGTAGGTCACAATACCGTTCAGAAATTCATGAAAATTATTACCGCTTGTTTGCAGGAAGCAACACAGTAATTGTAAATGGTGCATCTAGAGGAGAAGGGGAATGGGCAAATAATGCAATCAACACTGTTATAAAAGAAGCAATTGAGCCTCAATATTTTGTATCACCCGTTTCACCAAACAATTCGTTTAGTATCACGAGTTTTGTAGACAACAAGGGCGACCAAGCGGAAGCAAAACAGTTGCGGACTTTAGCCATTGTTCGCACATCGCCCAGTACTGGTTACTATGTAGATGTTTATAAATCAAAATCATCCATACCAAATCAATATCATGATTACATCTATCACAACATAGGGGATTTCTTAAGTTTTTTACCAGCGGATAAAAGTTTCCGTTTGCAATCTGATGAAAATAGATACATGGCTAATGCCAGCGCAACATGGAAAAATAATAAATCATTTAAAAATCCCGGATGGCACTATTTTAAAAACGTAGAAACTTCAGGCTCATATGATAAACAGGTAGATGTAGTCTTCACGGCAAAATCTCTGGGTCAAAACGGAGTAAGCATGAAACTTTTTATTCCCGCAGAAAATGGCAGGGAATATACCAAAGTGAGCGCACCTATAACGGATGAAGCTCCAGTCGCTTATGCTAAAAAGCCAACACCCACATTAGATATCCGTAAAAATGGAGAAGCCTGGGATGCACCTTTTGCTCTAATTTATGAGCCCTACTCTGGTATAGCGAACGAAGGGAGTGTGAAATCGGTAAAAAGTATCAAACAAGCTGGCGTTTTTAAAGGATTTATAGTAGAAAGTGAAATAAAAAATAAAAAAATTAAACAAATTATTATTACTCAAGATACTGATAGTTCAGTGTTTAAAGATCAAAATTTAGCTATCAAATTCACTGGGCGGTACGCGGTATTAACTTTAAATCAACTTAATAAAATTCAATCTCTTTACATAGGTAGTGGAAGTCGTTTTACTTACAATAAATGGGAGATCACTTCCGAACAAACTTCTCCAATTGCATTGAGCCTAGAGATAACGGACGACGTCGCTCATTTGACATCGGATGCAAAATTAAAAATCAGTAATCCAGAAAACTATAACATTATCCAGGTATTCACAAAACAATAAATTATGCAAAGGTTAACATTCCGATACACGATAATATTTTTTACCATTATAATTTTACCGTCTTGTAAAACTCATCAAAAGATAGGTAAAGAGAGCCCTAATACAGCAATGTTAAAAGCCCTAAAATGGCAAGAAGCAAATCCCATTCAAGCAAAATCTCCTACCGATTGGACCAATGGAGCTTATTACACAGGAGTGGTTAAAGCAAATGAGGTAACAGGAAGTAAAGAATATCTGGACGCTTTAAAGGCAATGGCTAAAAGAAATAACTGGCAACCTTGGGAGCGTTTTTATAATGCGGATGATTTAGCAATCTGTTACAGTTATATCTATTTAAAATATATCGGCGAACAGGCTAACCTGGAACCAACTGCCAAAATAATAAATGATCATTTGTATAAAGATTATTCATGGAAAAATGGGTCAAAAACCGATGAGAAAAAGATACTATGGTGGTGGTGCGATGCTCTTTTTATGGCTCCTCCAGTTATAGCTGCCTATGCAAAGTTGGAAAGAGATGATAGTTATCTAAAAGAGATGGATAAATATTATATGGAAACTTACGATCTTTTATATGATAAAAAGGAACATCTGTTTGCAAGAGACGGACGTTTTTTATGGACAGGCGAATCAACAGATAAGAAAGAAGATAACGGGAACAAGATATTTTGGTCGCGTGGAAACGGTTGGGTTTTGGCGGGCTTAGCATTACTTTTAACCGATTTACCTAAAGATTATCCTATCCGTCCTTTCTACGAGAACCTTTTTAAAGAAATGTCAGAAAGGATAAAAGGCTTACAACAAGATGGCGGTTTATGGAAAACTAGTTTGCTTTCTCCTGAATCTTTTGACCACGGCGAAGTGAGTGGAAGTGGACTTTTCACTTATGCCTTAGCTTGGGGAGTGAACAATGGCCTGTTAAGCAAAACCGATTATCAGCCATGCGTTACTAAAGCCTGGACAGCGTTATTGAAATGCCAAGAACCAAATGGAAAAGTAGGTTGGGTACAAAACATAGGCTTCGATCCCAAGCCTGCAGATTCAGAAAGCTGGCAAAACTTTGGAACAGGAGCTTTTTTAATGGCTGGTAGCGAAATCTTAAATCTAAATTAAATGAAAAAGTCACATTTCTGCATCCTTGCATCAATGGTTATTTCCTCACTAATCCCTTTTAAAGGATTTTCGCAGCAAGCAATTGCAAAAAAAGAAAAAAACCAGCCAAACATTATCTTTCTTTTAACAGATGACCAGAGATGGGATGCAATGGGAGCAATGGGTAATTCAATTATCCAAACTCCCAACATGGACAAACTAGCAAACGATGGTGTTTTGTTTCAAAACGCTTATGTTACCACTTCTATTTGTTGCGTAAGCAGAGCCAGTATTTTAACGGGGCAGTACGAATCTAAACATCATATTAATGATTTTAATACTGACTTATCGCCTGAAGCACTCGCTAACTCTTATCCTGTATTGTTAAAAAACGCTGGTTATAATACTGGCTTTATCGGTAAATTTGGAGTTGGAACGCATCCGCCATTACAGTTGTTCGATTTTTTTGTAAATTCAGAAGCTGGAGAAAAAACTCAGCCAGATTACGTAATCAAAGGAAAAAATGGAAAACTGATTCACGATACAGATACGCTAAGCAACGCTATTCAAGATTTTCTTTCTACTTATGGAAAAGATCAAAAACCGTTTTGCCTGTCGGTAAGTTTTAAAGCACCGCATGAGCAGGATGGTAATCCACCAACTTACGTTATCCAACCTAAATACAAAGATTATTATAAGGATGTTACCATTCCAATACCGGTAACTGCCGAACCAAAATACTGGAAGCAGTTTCCTCCTTTTTTCCAAACGGACACCAACTTTGGCAGAGCTAGGTGGAAAGGCTTATTTGGAACTCCAGATCTTTATCAAGAAAATGTGAAAAATTATTACCGTTTAATTACCGGTGTTGATGATGCGATTGGTAAGATGAGGGAAAAACTAAAAAAGCTGGGAATTGCAGATAATACGGTAATTATTCTGATGGGTGATAATGGAATGTTTTTAGGCGAACATGGTATGGAAGGTAAATGGTGGGGATATGAGGAATCTGTTAGAGTGCCACTACTAATTTACAATCCTAACACGCCAGACAAAATTAAACAATACAAAGCGCAACAAATAGCATTGAATATTGACATTGCACCAACAATTTTAGCGATGGCGGGCATTAAAGCACCAGACCAAATGCAGGGAGTAGATTTGTTTAGCATGTTGGAAAACAAAATCCCCCAAAGAAAAGATTTCTTTTATCAATACTATTTTTTAGGAGGTCTGAAATTACCTCGTCAAGAAGGGGTGGTAACTTCCAGATTTAAATATATGAACTATATTGAAAACGATTACGAAGAACTATTTGATATTCAATTTGACCCGCATGAGACCACCAACCTCGCAAAAGAATCAAAATATAAACTTGAGTTACAAAAATTAAGAAATAGGTATAAAGAACTGAAGGAGCTACATGGAGTGCCAAAAAAAGAATATATGGATAGTAAAAAAGTTTTTTAAACTAAGTCAATTTCTTGTTTAGGGCAATTAATAATCTACATCCAGATGTATGGGATATTAGGATTATTTGTTATTTAATATTTTAGGAGTTTTGGTGTTAGAACAACAATTATAAGCAGAATTACATCTAAAATGGACGATTTTATCATTTTAATAAATTTCTGTTTTCTAATTAAGAACTACATTTGAACGACCGAAAGTTATAGACTGCATTAAAATTGAAAAAATTAATATTTGACTTTTTCATTCAGCTCTAATTTTTCGCTTAACTATTATAGTTCAATTATAAACCAATAATAAAGTATTTAAAAAAGATGAAAACCCACATCAAAAAGAATATTGCACTTTCGTTAATGGCTAGTTTACTAGTTTTCAACTCTTGTAACAAAAAAGAAAGTCTTCCAGTTCCAGAATACATCCCCGGACAGGCAGATGGTAATGGTACAGGTGATGGCACAGGAGGTTCAGGTACTTCTAGTACAACATTATATACAGAAACCGGAACAAATCCACCATATTCAACTTTAAAACTAACCCCAAAAACAGCTTCCGTTGACGGCTCTACCATTAATGTTAATAATGCGCTTGTGGAAGTTGGTTATGGTGCAACACCTATGTCTCAAAATATTAATATACATACATTAACAGATACCTATATCTCGGCCACCGACGCTCCAAAATTCAAAAGATGGTGGCAGGTAGATGGTAATACGCAAATTTTTAGACTTTTTGAAGGCGAAAATTCCATTATAGATAAACGTGGAGAACACCCAAGAATTGAAGCTTTTAGTGGTATAAGTTGGACTTACAACCCAAACGTATGGCATACATTTTATGCTCATTACACGCTAGTAAAAACAGATCCTAAGGGTGTTGTTATTTTCCAAGATAAAAACTCTGATAATGACTGGGCTTTTCAGCTAACAACTTCTTCAACTGGGAATGTTGCCCTTGATGATAGAACTTTGCCAGCCTCCGAAACTATAATCGTATTAAGAAATATGGTCGGAAAATCTTTTGATTGTAAGGTTAGAGATAATGGTAAAGACTGGGAATGTTATATAAATGATGCTCTTGTAGCGACTGGCTCATTCAACAGACCGACCGGTAATAATAAATTTAGATGGGGTATGTACGCTTCCCATACACAAGTGGTAAATTCTATGATATTTGTTTCTGGAGCCCGTTTTGACTAATATTTAATCAATACTGTCCTAAACGTTTAGGAATAGAGTAAGAATACGTGTTGTTGATGATTATATGGGTGCAATTATGACATTTCAGAAAAGAACCCCCTGAACAACCTGTTTGTCTTTCAGCTCGTCGGGTTCTTCAAAAGGCCGATCGAGCCAGTTCTGCAGGTTTATCTTCACAAATATGTTAAGCCTGATAAAGGCGATGAGGTTCGATAGTTGCCAGCCATACTTGGCCATTGCCTTAAGTGCCTTAAGGATGAGGATGGTGATCAAGGCTGTCCATATCTGTATCATCACGGCATTTTCTGTAGTCCCGATAAAGGATTTGATATGCAGGTTCTGTTTTATCTCCCTAAAAAAGATTTCGATCTGCCATCTGCTTTTATAAAGCTCACTGATGGTGTTTGCTGTCCAAGACATCTGATTGGTAATGATTTCTAT
>NZ_JAEHFY010000017.1 GCF_016623585.1 Pedobacter segetis | reverse complement strand
TTGTTTTTGACCTCTAAGCTTTTTGATCAGGTCGTTTGTTTAAACCGCAGTGGACTCGGAGGTCACAGAGCTGGTTTGGTTGTTGTTTTTGTAAATTATTAATATTCATTTATAACTCTCTTGATTCCATCTTTCAACAATAAAACATTAAAATTGATGAGCAATCCTAATTTACATTCCGATAATTTTAAATAAGTTAATGTTTGAGCTAAATAAATATCGTTCATTTCTTTGACAGATTTAATTTCAATTATTAGCCTGTTAGCTACAAATAAATCTAAACGATAGCCACATTCTAACTCTACTCCGTCATAAAATATGGGTAAGGCTTTTTCTTTTTCAACAAATAAACCACTTTTCTTCAATTCATAAAATAAACATTCTTTGTAAACAGATTCTAACAATCCCGGCCCTATTTCTTTATGAACCTTAATTGCAAAACCAATTACTTTTGTTGCCAAAGAATTTTCTAACTCCATTTATAAATCAAATTTATTTAACTTTTAGCTTAAGCACAATCCAACTCCGTAACCTTCGCGTTCTCCGCGGTTAAAAAATTGTCCTAATCATGATTTCCAGTATTAATGGATTAAAACAATTTTACATGCCTTAAGATTATCTACCCAACTCCGTGTACTTTGCGCACTCTGCGGTTAAAAAACTGTCTTAATCATGATTTACAGTATTAATGGATTAAAATAATTTTACATGTCTTAAGATTACCTACCCAACTCCGGTTTGCAAGTTTAAGCTGTGCCCGAATTATTGCAATGATTTCCGCCCGAGTAAAAACATAATTAATTTTCACAAAAGGAAGTGAAAGCACTTCGCCCGGGCATAGCTTGAACTTGCTGTTATGTATAGTGCCTTCTATTACGCTTGTCCTACAAGTTTGCTCTTGCTTTCGGTCAACTTTTTCTTGATGTAGTCTTTTAATTCTTCAAAGGTCATATTTTGGGTTTCAGAACTAATTTTGTCCCTAGTTTCCCTCATCATTTTAACTGAGTCAAATGTTTTTTCTTTTTTAATCGTTTCCATATTTAACAAGGTCTCTTGGGCTACGGATTTCAATAATTGGAAAGCCAAGTCGCATATTAACAGAATTGTAGCCTTTTATTCTGTCAAGATTTACGATGTGTTTAAAGTTCCAACTGGCAAGAACGTCAACTTTATTTATTGTCGCCAACGCAATGTGCCTGCAATCTTCTAAACTAGTTCTGCCTACCACTTTTTCAGATATGTAAGTGTCGGCAAGTTTTATGGCATCTTCGGTCAGTTCTATGCGTTCAAATTTGTCGGAAGAGAATTGTAAAAGATGATTTCTAACATGTTCTGGAGCATTGATTAACTCAAGGTCGAGAAGGTCGGAAACAACAAAAATAACCTCGTTTCTTACAAATCGTTCAAATAGCATAACTGTAGCTTCTTTGAATTCTTCGTCAAAATAACCGCCCACAACTGATGTGTCTATGTAGATTCTCTGCTTCATTGGTGTAAAGATAGCGAAAAAGTTGTTTTAACAGATGCCATTGTGTTCGGTCTAGGCATTATACATAAGGTTTACTTTGCGCCCTCTGCGGTTAAAAAATTGCCTTAATCATGATTTCCAGTATTAATGGATTAAAATAATTTTACATGCCTTAAGATTATCTACCCAACTCCTTCTACTTTGCGCCCTCTGCGGTTAAAAATTTACCATGCTACTTTCAAAAACATTTCTGTGGTTAATATTATCCTCTCAACCTATCCTCAAAGAACAAAAAAGGCAAAAAACTACCCACGCCCCTCGCCTTCCAAATTGGCCCATCAATACAGTATAACAAAATATCAAATTCTTGCTCTTGCTTTTTTTCTGATTCTGCCATCACCTGTAAACAAGCGCCACATGGTGTGGTGGGAAGTTTTAATTCAAAACTATCTGTACTTGCGGTAATAGCGATCGATATGATCTTATCATCAGGATAATTTGCGCCAATTGCAAAAAGAGCTACACGCTCTGCGCACAGGCCAGAAGGATAAGCAACGTTTTCTTGGTTACTGCCATAAACAATTTTCCCCGAGGTTAACTTCACGGCCGCACCAACCTTAAACTTAGAATAGGGCGAATGGGAATTTTTTAAGGCTTTTACCGCCTCCAAACAAAGTTCCCTATCCGTTTCATTTAATTCATCTATGCTCCCAAAATCATCAAAAGCAATATTTATTTCTTTTTTTATCAATGATTGTTT
Source organism: Pedobacter segetis (assembly GCF_016623585.1). GTDB lineage: Bacteria > Bacteroidota > Bacteroidia > Sphingobacteriales > Sphingobacteriaceae > Pseudopedobacter > Pseudopedobacter segetis. The sequence goes on along the minus strand of NZ_JAEHFY010000017.1, from coordinate 101,367 downwards.
TATTTTTAAATGGGCGTTTTAACACGCTATCCACTATAGTTTTTTTGCTATCTGCTAAATGGCAAGCGCAAAAAAAGCATGCCCGACTACTGGCGTGGCTGCCGTTACTATTGTTAACGCAAATTCTAATGTTTTTAAATATTAATTATTCTTAATTAATTCAGTTAATCTGCTTTAAACTTTTTTGCCTTAAGCTTTCAGCCTATTTATGCTGCTGTTTCTTCTAATGCTTCTGCTGCCTGTTTTGCATCGGCAATAATATCGGCATCATCTTTTTCTATCCTTAAATTTTGGACAATGTGTTGCTGCCTATCCATGGTGTTTTTGCCCATGTAATACTCTAATAAGTTTTTAATCTTGGTTTCACCCTGTAAGATCACAGGGTCCAAACGGATATCTTCCCCAATAAAGTTCTCAAACTCATCTGGTGAAATCTCGCCTAAACCCTTAAACCTAGTTATTTCTGGCTTGCCGCCGAGTTTATCTATTGCCAAAACACGCTCTTCATCGCTATAGCAATAAATGGTTTCCTTTTTGTTCCTTACCCTAAACAATGGGGTTTGCAAAATAAAAACATGGCCGGTTTTAACCAGATCTGGGAAAAACTGCAAGAAAAAGGTCATCAGCAGTAAACGGATGTGCATCCCATCTACATCGGCATCGGTGGCAACCACTATATTATTGTAGCGTAGGCTTTCCAAACCATCTTCGATATTTAAGGCGTGTTGCAGCAGGTTAAATTCCTCGTTTTCATAAACCACTTTTTTGGTAAGGCCATAAGCGTTTAATGGTTTCCCTTTAAGCGAAAAAACAGCTTGTGTTTTCACTTCCCTTGCCTTTGTGATAGATCCCGAAGCAGAATCTCCTTCGGTTATAAACAAAGTGGTCTTTTTACGGTCCTCTTCGCTCAATTTTTCATCATCCAAATGCCATTTGCAATCACGTAATTTACGGTTGTGCAAACTTGCTTTTTTAGCCCTATCGTTAGCCAATTTTTTGATGCCCGCAATATCCTTACGTTCCCTTTCAGATTGTAAGATGCGTTTTAAGAGCGCATCGGCAGTTTCTGGGTATTTATGGAGGTAATTATCTAATTCTTTTTTAATAAAATCGTTAACAAATGTTCTTACCGTTGGCAGATCTGGGCCAATGTTTAGCGATCCTAATTTTGTTTTGGTCTGAGATTCGAAAACCGGCTCTTGTACCCTTATCGATATCGCTGCCACAATAGATGCCCTGATATCCGAAGCATCGAATTCTTTTTTATAAAATTCCCTAATCGTTTTCACAACCGCCTCTCTGTATGCTTGTTGATGGGTACCTCCTTGCGTGGTATGTTGCCCGTTTACAAAAGAGTAATATTCCTCGCCATATTGCTGCCCGTGGGTCATGGCAATTTCAATATCTTCTCCTTTTAAATGGATAATTGGGTACCTATTGGCTTCCGCATCGGTATTTCTTGCCAAAAGATCATATAAACCTCGCTCTGAAAAGAATTTTTGCCCGTTAAAATTGATGGTTAAACCGGCATTTAAAAAAACATAATTCCAGATCATGTTTTCGATAAATTCTGGGATATATCTGTAATTTCTAAAGATGCTTTCATCAGGGATAAAAACTACGGCCGTTCCGTTGCGTTGTGTAGTCTCTATTTCGGGATTGTCCTTAACTAACTCGCCCTTTTCAAACTCTGCCTTTTTGGTTTTCCCATCTCGGTAAGATTGTACCGTAAAACTCCCCGAAAGGGCGTTTACCGCTTTAGTACCCACACCGTTTAAACCTACGGATTTTTGGAAAGCCTTAGAATCATATTTACCGCCCGTGTTAATTTTGGATACACAATCGATCACTTTGCCTAAGGGAATCCCTCGCCCATAATCACGGACAGCAACTTTATGATCGCTAACCGTAATATCTATGATCCGTCCTGCGCCCATCACAAACTCATCTATAGAGTTATCCATGATCTCTTTCAAAAGCACATAAACGCCATCATCATAAGCAGAGCCATCGCCCAATTTACCAATGTACATCCCGGGCCTTAGCCTAATATGCTCTTTCCAATCTAGCGATCGTATGCTATCATCATCGTAATTTACTTCTTCAGCCATTTCTTAGATTTAAGTATTGCGATTTTAGGTACAAGAATTCTAAAACGCAATCAACCTTTACAAAGCTAAAATTTTACGCAAAATGGGCAAGGATAAGATTTCAACATTTTAAGAGAAACAATCAGTATTTCGGTAATACAGACTTTGGGATTTGCAGCAGCAACCTTTTTATTAAAACCTATAAATTCTTTGTTATTTTTAAGACAACCTTCTAATTAACTCTGCGCTCTGCACCCTACCTTTTTCTAAAAGTGGTTCAAAAAAGGCTTTAGCTTGTGCAAAATGTTCTTTATAGCCGTTCATATCTTTGTATTTGATAATAGAAGCCCATTCTCTTACTGCGGTATGAAATTCTAAATCATCGCCACGGATGCTTTTATCAAATAATGCCGTTTGTATGGTTTCTTCTAAAAGCTTATCGTTTTTGAACAAGTATTCTACGATCCCCAAACGGAGTTTAAATGGGGGTGTTTGCCCTACCAAATTATCGTAAGGGTTGATGTTGAGCTGATGCCAAGCATCAACCATGGCCAATAAACTTAAATGCGAATTGGGTTTTGCCAAGGCACTATTGCTGCCAATGCTAAACTCCTTCATAATTTCATCATCAAACAAAATAAGGTTATGCTGCCCATGAAAAACAAAATCACGGGCCTCATAAATCCTTTCCCTAAAGTTCTTTTCATCCTCTTGGATCATCATTTTAAACAATGCCGATTCTGATTGGGAATAAACCTCGATTTGTTTAGCGGCGTAAGGGTTTAAGATTGCCAAACCCCCGTAAATGTGGGCTTTGTAGCTAAAGATCCTTAAAGTGGTTAAAATCTTCACGTTATCAATCCCAGAAACATAGGCCCCGCTTTCCCAAGGATAGCAACCAGCGTTTTTCCAAGCCGTACCCATGCTTTCAAAACCCATGTGAGTTACGGCTTGCGTATCGGCCATGATCTGATCATGCTGATGATAATCTTTAAGTTCTATAATTTCAGATTCTAGGGTTTTAAGTATTTCTAAGGCTCTTTGATAGCTTTTTTTGCTGATGCGATGTGGGGCTACGATGAGTTTTTGGCCTTTGGTTTCAAAACCTGGGCCATGTAAGGCGTGGGTTAATATAATTTCGCAATTGCTTGGGAGATATTTTTCAAATGCGGCAACTTCTGGTGTTTTAACAGAGGTCATTCCTGTTACTATTGCCCCATCTTTTACAGCTTCGGCAGAGTTTGCTACAACTTCATCAATTTTCTCTGCCTCAACGGCATAAAAAATAAAATCGCAGGTATTACAAATTTCTTTGGCATCATCCAAAACGGTAATACCTAACGGAGAAAGTTCTTCTTTGAGCGTTAGCTTTCTATCGGGTAAATCGCATCCCAAAACTTCTAACCCTGCTTTTGCGAATGTTAGAGCGTATAATTTGCCCATATCACCCAAACCAATAATCCCGAGTTTCATATCGGCTAAGTTAGTTGAATTAAGAAAATGAAAGGAATATTTTGATGAGATTTTATTTATGTTTTTCCCAAATTCTCGATTTTTGAGAATAATCTTTCATTAAAATATTGTTGCTTCTAAAACGGGTTGATCGTAATGTTAAGAAGACTTTTGTGCGTAGATTTTATTTCTTCAAACTTTTTAGAAGGTAAATTAGGTATTTCTATTTGTTACTCTTGTTATCCCAACGTTTCTGATATTACAACTATTAAATCTTTATCGCTTATGATTAACAATTTGAAAAAAGACACAGAAATTTTTAAATAATTTAACCCGATTTAACCTAGTAAAAAAGGACTTTTGATCAATTCAAAAGTCCTTCAATTTTTAAGCTCCGGGCTTTAATTTACCTTTATATGTTTTCTTAAACTTTTCATAACGTGGTAAAGAAACGTTTCTAACGTAAGGGTTGCTATCTCCTTTACCGCTATTAATGTAGTTTTGGTGATAATCTTCTGCTTTGTAAAAAGCATTTAGTGGTTTCAACTCTGTTACAATGGGGTTTGCAAAAGCATCTGAAGCACTTAATTTTTTGATTTCGTTCATGGCAATCTGCTGCTCTTCTGGGGTTTGATAGAATAGGATAGAACGATAAGAGCTTCCTCTATCTGGCCCTTGTTGGTTTGGGGTTGTTGGATCATGAGAAGCAAAAAACACTTTTACCAGCTCTTCATAACTGATAATTTTGGGGTCGTAATAAACTAGAACGCTTTCTGCATGGCCAGTAGTTTCTGTGTTTACCAGATCATAAGTTGGGTTAATGGTTGTGCCACCGGCATAGCCAGAAATAACATCTTTTACACCAACAACAGATTCAAAAATATGCTCGCTACACCAAAAACAACCCTCTGCAAAGGCGGCAACTTTTTCTCCTTTAGGAGGTGTAAGATCCATTTTTAAATCTTTTTGGTTTGCTTTTTTTGAGGAGTTTGTTTGCCCGTTACCATTGCATGAGCTTGCTATTATTGCAAATAAGCATAAACTCATTAATTTTAAATATTTCATGGTTTGTTTTTATATTTTTTGTAGATAAACGCAAAAGAAGTATTAAAAGTTTTTGCAAAAGGTTTGAGGTTCTTCACACTTAGGTTAATTATAATTGGTAAAAATCGATTTAAAGGTCCAATTCATCAGAAATGAATGATTAAATGATATTATAAGCTAACCTGCCCAATTCTCTCTATCTAAACTTCTAAAATGGATGGCCTCTGCTAAATGTTCTATTTCTATTTCTTCACTTTCGGCCAAATCTGCAATGGTGCGGGCAACTTTAAGGATACGATCGTAAGCCCTAGCAGATAATCCTAATTTTTCCATCGCCTTTTTTAGAAGTAACTGTCCTGCATCTGTTATCTTACAGATTGCCCTTACCATTTGGGGACTCATTTGAGCGTTGGAATAAATATTTTCGTTATCTTCAAACCTTTTGTTTTGCATTTCCCTGGCCTTGATCACTCTTTCCCTTACCACTTCGCTTTTTTCTGTTTTCCTTTCGGAGGATAGCTCTTCAAAATTTACGGGCGTAACTTCTACATGTAAATCGATACGATCTAATAAAGGCCCGCTTACCTTGCTTAAATATTTTTGTACAACGCCTGGGCCACAAACACATTCCTTCTCGGGATGGTTGTAGTAGCCACAAGGACATGGGTTCATGGCGGCAATCAACATAAAACTTGCCGGGTAATCTACCGACATTCTTGCCCTTGCAATGGTTACTCTTCGTTCTTCTAACGGTTGGCGCATCACTTCTAGAACAGTACGCTTAAACTCTGGTAATTCATCTAAAAACAAAACCCCGTTATGCGCCAAAGATATTTCACCGGGTTGCGGATTACCTCCGCCACCAACCAATGCAACATCAGAAACGGTATGGTGAGGAGAGCGAAAAGGCCGGCGGGTTAATAAGGCATCAGAGGCAGCCAGCTTGCCTGCAACAGAATGTATTTTTGTGGTTTCTAAGGCCTCATGCAAATTTAACGGCGGTAAAATAGTAGGTAACCGTTTAGCCAACATGGTTTTTCCTGCACCCGGTGGACCAATTAAAATAGCATTATGCCCGCCGGCGGCGGCAATTTCTAAAGAACGTTTAATGTTTTCTTGCCCTTTTACATCGGCAAAATCTGCATCATAATTATTGATGGCATGGTAAAACTCATCGCGAGTATCAACAACAGTTGGCAACGGTTTGATACCTTTTTGAAAAAAATCTACAATTTCATTGATATGGCTGATGCCGTAAACCTCTATACCGCTAACTATTGCAGCTTCCCTAGCGTTTTGTTTGGGTAAAATGAAACCTTTAAATTGATCTTTTTTGGCTTGGATAGAAATAGGTAAGGCACCTTTTAAAGCCTGAACTTGCCCGTCTAGGGAAAGCTCTCCCATGATCAAATAATCGCCAATTTCTTTGTCTGGGATTTGCTCTGAAGCAGCTAAAATCCCTGTTGCGATGCTCAAATCATAAGCAGAGCCTTCTTTTCTGATATCGGCGGGAGCCATATTGACCACTATTTTTTTTCTTGGCATACGCAAACCGCTATTGGTTAATGCACTTTCTATACGATGCATGCTTTCTTTAACGGCATTATCTGGCAACCCTACGATAAAATAAATGGGCTTTCCGCCAGAAATATCAACCTCAATGGTAATCGTAATGGCTTCTACCCCATAAACCGCACTTCCAAATATTTTAACTGGCATTAATTACAGGTATTGATTAACATAAAACCAAGCATTTCTTTTTAAGTAAAGCTAATTTATTTTCTCATAAGTTGCATAAAATGCTATTACATGATTTATTAATAAAACAATAAACTTATGATAAAGTTGGTTTTGGAATAGCTGTTGGGACAAATTTTGGGGCTTCTCTTTTTTTAGTTGCTTGTTCAAAAGCGTAGGCAATATTAATTATTTCAGCTTCTTGATAAGCATCGGCAATAAAAGAAATACCTATTGGCAAACCATGTATCATACCCATTGGCAATGTTATGTGTGGATAACCTGCAGTAGCTGCTGGGCTAGAAAAGGAAAATCCGGTTCCATAATCGCCATTAATATTATCTATGCAAGCAGCTGGCCCATTTGAAATACCACAAATAGCATCTAAACTATTCTCTTTTGATACAGCACTAATGATAGACCTAGATTGGGTAGATTTCTCTAAGGCTTCTTTATAGTCTTTACTGTTTAGATCTCCCTTTGCCTCACTGCTAATTAATGTTTCTTGCTTAAAAAAAGGCATTGCAGTAACTTCATTTCTATTGTTAAAAGCAATAATTTGTGCTAAAGTTTTAACTTTTGCGTTTGCTGTTGAAAGGTATTTATTAAGTCCGTCTTTAAATTCATACTGTAAAACATCAAACTCACTATCTCCAGCTATTTTGTTGATTTTTTTGTTCAAATCAACTTCAATCATTTCTGCTCCTTTAGATTTCATCAATTCAATGGCGTTTTTGAAAATCGAAACCACCTCATTATTACTATCTCTCAAAAAGGATTTTTCTATTCCAATTCTTTTGCCCTTTAAAGCATCAATATTAAGGTTTAAAGTATAGTCTGTTTTAGCTTTTCCTTTACTTTGCAATGTAACGGGGTCTTTAGGATCTACTCCTGCCAAGATGCCTAAAAAGATTGCGGCATCTTTTACCGTACGTCCCATTGGCCCTGCAGTATCTTGAGTTGTAGAAATTGGGATTATCCCTGTTCTGCTCAATAAACCTACCGTTGGTTTAATTCCCACCAATCCGTTTATTGAAGACGGAGAAGTGATTGATCCATCGGTTTCTGTACCTATACCTATCACACAAAAATTCGCAGAAACTGCGGCTCCTGTTCCTGCACTTGAACCAGATGGATTTCTATCCAGAATATAGGGCATCCGGGTTTGGCCCCCACGGCTGCTCCAACCACTGGTAGAGTTGGTTGATCTAAAATTTGCCCATTCGCTTAAATTGGTTTTGCCCAATAAAACAGCTCCTGCCTCTCTCAGTTTTTTAACTATAAAAGCATCCTCACTAGCAATATTACCAATCATTACCGTAGCACCTGCGGTAGTCATCATTTTATCTGCGGTATCAATATTATCTTTAATTAAAACCGGTATGCCATGCATTTTACTCCTAATCTTCCCATTTTTTCTTTCTTTGTCTAATTGTTCAGCAATGATTAGAGCGTCTGGATTGAGCTCAATTACTGCATTTAAAGAAGGGCCGATCTTATCCATGGCGGCAATTCTTTTTAAGTATAGTTTTGTGATTTGCTTAGAAGATATTTCTCCTTTAACCATCATTGCTTGTAATTGGTCAATTGTAATTTCATTGAGTTTGAAATCATCTATATAAAAGTTATCAGAAACAGGCTCTTTATCTAGTTCTTTAGCCTGTAAACCAAATGAAGATGCCGCTAAAGATGTAGATGCCAAGGTGGCAACCGAAGTATTGATAAGAAATTTTCTTCTATCCATTATAACTAAAGGTTAAGTGATTAAAAACAATCTACAATTTATAGAATTTTAATAGAATTTATAAAAAAAGCCCGAGAATATCGGGCTTTTTAAATTTTAATATGGATTTTAACCGCTTATTTTTTAGCTATTTTTGGGTCTGCAATGTAATCTGTCATTATTTTCATTGATTCGTTTTGTATAAAATCAAAGTTTTCTTCTTTTAAGGGTTTTGCTTCTCCTTTTTTAAGGGGAGGCAAACCCCTCAGTTTCCTTAGATCATTGTCACGCTTTAAGTTTTTCTCTTCTTGCTCATCCCGTTGTTTTTTTAATTCTTCTTCGTTTAAAGGCAAAGTGGTTTCTGCATCTTTTTTCTTAAACTCTTGAATGTCTTGAAGTAGGTATTCATAATCTTTACTTGTTTTCATCCTTTGGTTATGCAATACATTAAGTTCTGCAATGGTGGGTTTCAAGTCTGCAACTTTAGTATAATTACTGCTTCTTATGGTGTCAAATGGTAGGGCAGAAGGTTCCGAACTTTCCCCATATTTATCTGCAGGGAAAACCGTAGGGAATAAAATATCTGGAATTACTCCTTTATGTTGTGTAGAATTGCCATTTATGCGGTAAAATTTACCCATGGTTAAATTGATCTGATCATCTTTATCAGAAAATTTAGAATCTATCCTTTTCATGGCTATGGCCGATTGTACCGTACCTTTACCATAGGTTGTGTTTCCGATAATGATACCCCTTCCGTAATCTTGTATAGCACCTGCAAAAATTTCTGATGCCGAGGCACTGAACCTATCCGTCATGATCGCCAAAGGGCCAGACCAACTAACCGATGGGTCTTCATCTTCATCAACCTCAACTTTACCTCTATAATCTTTAACCTGTACAACTGGGCCTTTGGTGATAAACAATCCGGTAAGATCTATGGCTTCATTTAAAGATCCACCGCCGTTACCTCTTAAATCTATGATCACCCCATCAACATTTTCATTTTTTAAAGAATCTAAAATCATTTTCACATCTCTTGTGGTTGATTTGTAGTTAGGATTACCAGCTTGCATCGCTTTCCAATCTGCGTAAAAAGCCGGAATCTCAATAATTCCATAATTATACGTTTTACCGTCTTTAGTAATTGATTTGATTTTTTTCTGAACAGATTGATCCTCTAAGATTATTTTATCCCTAACGATGGATATAATTTTTGGCGTTGCAGATAGATCTTGGTTTTTAGAAAGGATTTTTAACCTTACGGTAGTTCCCTTTTTACCCCTGATCAATTCTATGGCATTATCTAACCTCCATCCCACAACATCAACAAATTCTTCATTCCCTTGCGCCACACCTATAATTTTATCATCAATGGCCAATTTCTTGATCTTATCTGCCGGCCCACCTGGCACAATACTTTTTATGGTTACAAAATCGTTTTCAGAAGATAGCGTTGCACCTATACCTTCTAAAGACCTTGCCATATCTATGTTAAAATTGGCCGCATTTGCAGGGTTGAAATAACTGGTATGCGGATCGATGCTACTTGTAAAAGCAGTCATGATTATTTGAAAAGCATCCTGATTATTTATCTTTTTAGATTGGGATAAAAGATTATCGTATCTTTTGGTAAGGTTAGCTTTTATCACAGAATCTTTTTGGTTTGAAAGCTTTAGGTTTAAATAATCATATTTAACCTTTTTTGCCCAAGATTGGTTGCTTTCTTCTATGTTTTTAAAATATGGCAACTTTTCGCGATCATAGGTATAAGTTTCTGGTTTAGTGAAATCGAACTTGTTTTGCAATTCTTTTAAAGAATATTGCAATCTTTCGTTATATCTTTTCTGATAAACGTTAAACATATAAAAAGCGGCCGTTAAATCTCCGTTTTTCATGTCATCATCAAAAGTTGTACGGTATTGTTCAAAATCTTTAATATCAGATGCCAAAAAATAACTCTTGTTTCCGTCTAAATCTTTTAAATAGTTGTTAAAGATCACAGATCCCAAAGAATCATTTAAACTTATTTTCTTGTAGCCCAAATTGGTAACCAGTTCGGCAATTTCTTTTGTTACTAAAGATTGCCTTGGATCTGGCTTTAAGTTGTTAGATCCCGGGACATCTATATCGGTTATCCTGGGGGCTGCAGAACAAGCTATGGTTGCTGCTATAAATAATCCTAAAAAAACTCTCTTTAACATATTCTTTAATTTTTCAAACTCTATAATCACGGTTTAACTAACGTTATTTGTTTACAAATAATACTCCAATAAATAAAAAAAGACAGTAAAATACTGCCTTTTTATGTAACAAGTTTAGTTATAAAAAAGATTTAAACAAATCATTAAATTTTTTTAACAGGTTATTTTAATTTTTGAGACCAATTAAAACCGGTATAGAAGGCTCGCTCTCGTTCTTAACCCTATCTAAAGTGGTAACAACATAACTATATATTTTCCCTTTTTCTGCAGTGGTATCTTCAAAAGAGGTAATATTTCCATAATAGATCATTTTGATGTTTTTTGCTTGGCTAAGATTTATTGTGCTGTCTTTATCAAAACGATAGACCACAAAACCATAAGCTTTGTCTCCGTCTTTGGCAACCAATGGCTGTTTCCAACTCAATAAAACACCTTTATCATCTTGCAAAGCCAACAAATTTTGCGGTGGGTTGGGGGCAACAGAATCTAACCAAAGCATTAATGGGGGCAATGCCGGATATTTAAAATAATTGTTGGCCAAGGTATCTGCTATGCCCAATGGGTTTTTGGTTAAAGATCTTGAGCTAAAAAATACACACCCTTGCACTCTTGGGTTGTTGCGGTAATAGGCAATCTGCCTACTTAGTTCTGTTGGGTTTTTCCAGGCAAGCTCCTTGGTTGCATTAACCTTGTATGCACCAATGCCTATATAAAGATGCCTTCCGTAAGTGTTATCGCTCCACCAATCTACCAAATTAGCATAAGGTGCGGCTTTTGTTTCAAATGCCCAATAAATCTGAGGGTTAATGTAATCTACCCAGCCCTCTTTTACCCATTTTCTTGCATCTGCGTAAATTCCATAATAAGAATCGCCACCGTAACTTATTGATCCCTCTGGGTCTTGGCTTTTATTTTTCCAGATACCAAAAGGGCTTACCCCAAATTTTATGTATTTTTTATGTGCATGGATGCTGTCGTTCAATTCCTTGATCAATAGATCAACATTATTACGCCTCCAATCTTTAATATCGCTTATTCCGTTGTTGTATTTTTTAAACGCCTCATCATCATCAATAAACTGACCTTTGACAGAATAAGGGTAAAAATAATCGTCAAAATGTACCCCGTCTATATCGTAATTATCAACCACATTTATAATTATCTTATTAATATAAGCCCTTACCTCTGGTATGCCGGGGTTAAATAGTTTTTTGCCGTCGTACTTAAAAAACCATTCTGGTTTTGTTTTAGTGATATGGTTGGCCACTATGTTTGCGTCGTTTGCATCAAAAGTTGCCCGGTAAGGGTTAAACCAAGCATGTAATTCCATCCCCCTTTTGTGGCACTCTTCTATGGCAAATTGTAGCGGATCATAGAAAGGATCTGGTGCCTGCCCCTGCTTGCCCGTTAGGTATTGAGACCAAGGCTCGTTAGATTTAGCGTAGAAAGAATCAGTTGCTGGCCTTATTTGAAACATGATCGCATTGATACCTTCTTGCTTGTGCTTATCTAATAAAGCTATAAATTCTTGTTTTTGCTGATCTGTAGTTAAACCCGGTTTGCTTGGCCAGTCTATATTTACCACCGTTGCCACCCAAACCCCCCTAAACTCTCTTTTTGGCAAATCATTATTCTGTGCATAAATGCCCATGCTTAAAAAAGAGGTCAAGATAGATAAGAGCCAATATTTTTTCATTAATAGATTACTGTTTTGATGTTTGAGCGGCAAAGATAATTATTCTTTTAAGATCAAATTATTGATATTGATCAATGTTAAGATATTTTTCTTTTTGATCTTGATATGATAGGGTTAAAAAAACCGTTTAAAAAAAAGCAAAAAATTTTGCGCTTTAAAAACCAATTAAATACTTTTTATTATCATTACACTTTTTTAATATAGTTTAATGGAATAATTTTTGTTAACAAATCGTTTAAATTTCAAACAAAGAACTAAAATGGAAAATCAAGAACAAAAGAAAAGAGATACCAATAAGATTTATTTTCTTATAGCGGTTATAGTTGCTTTACTAGGTACCAACATGTACCTATATTTCCAAAAAAACAAATCTGACCAAAGGATAGTAACCGTTAGTGATGAAAAGACGGCTTTACAAACAGAGCTTGAGAAGCTAGAGACAGAGCTAGACCAAGCTAACAATTCTACCACAGAGCTATCAACAGAACTTAAAACAAAAGATGATGAGCTAAAGGCAAAGATCGCACAACTTAAAACAGCGTTGAACAAAGGTACTTTAACCGCTGGAGAATTGGCAAAGGCAAAGGAAGATGTGAAGCAATTACGATATTTTGTGGGGAAGTACACCGCTGATATTGATGATCTTATGAAGAAAAATGCAGCATTGACTGGTGAACGCGACAGTTTAAAAACCACCGTATCTAATGTAAAGCAACTTGCCGACAATTTGAGTAAGGTAAACGATTCTCTTTACACAAAAGTAAAGGCCGGTGCAGCTTTGAAAACTTCTCAGATACAAATAGGTGCCTTTAAAATTAGGAACAGTGGCAAAGAAACCGATGTAACAAGAGCAAGTACCGCACAAAAAATTAAGGTAATGTTTACTGTGGCAAATAACCCAATTGCAGAAAAAGGGAGCCACGATATTTATATGAGGGTTTTAGATCCTGCCGGGAACTTGATCATTGGTGAGGGAGGCTCTTTTACCGCTAATGATCAAGATCTGCAATATACTTACAAAACGGCGATTGAGTTTAACGGAGATGCCAAAACCTTTACCCTAGATTGGACCAACAGAAATAATTTTGAGATAGGCACCTATTCTGTGATTTTATATGCCGACGGATATACCATGGGCAGAGGAAGTTTTAGTTTGAGATAAATAAAGAACATATCAAAAAAGCCGATTAGAACCCACTCTAATCGGCTTTTTTGTGTTAGGTTTATTTTCTAGATTGTTACAATCATAAAACTAATCTTTTGAAATCTTAACTCCTTTATCTCCAAATTCATGGTACAATGTTCTGGACGGAAAGGCAAAATCGGCACCGTTATTTAAAACGATCTCCATTATTTTAAAATTGATTTCTTCTTTAATCCCCATATAAATGGCATAGTCAACAATTTCTATATAATATAACACTTGTATATCCAGCGAAGAATCCCCAAAAGCATCAAAAGCCACCAAAGCATCCATACTTGTTTCATGATGTTCGTCTATATAAGCTTTTATTTGCTGTGTTATGGCCCTTATGGTTTTTTCTGATGTCCCGTATAAAACGCCAACGTTAAATTTAACCCTTCTCAAATTCCTGAGGGTTAAATTTTCCAAAGGGCTATCGATCATCTTTTTATTGGGGATAATTACTAAAGTTTTATCAATCGTCCTTACGGTAGTGCTCCTAAAACCTACCTTCTCTACTACGGCATCGTACCCGGCAACATGTACAAAATCTCCAACAATAAATGGCTTATCCGCAAAAATGGTAAAGGAGCCCAACAAGTTCTGTAAAGTATCTTGCGCAGCCAATGCAATTGCCAAACCCCCAATACCTAAACCGGCAATAATGGTGGCCACGTTCAAATTAAAAACCGCCCCCATTACAAAAAACACCCCAAAAATAATGGTTACTATTTTTGAGAGCTCTCTTAAAAAAGGCACCAGCTGATCATCTGTCTTAGAATCTGTTAAGCTTGCCTTATATTCAAAAACATGAGAAACAAAATCTATTACCCTTAATAAGATCCTAAATGTAGAGTAGATGATCATAAACAAGAAAACCTTGTCTAGTATTTCTATGATGGTTATCGTGTAAACAGACTTGTTGATCGTTCTTTTAAAAACAACTTCATTTAATGGGTAATTAAGCTGGTTAACAGCCAAATACAATACAATAACCATGATCAGAAACTGTATCGGGCCAATCAATAACTCTACAAACTTATCTGCCCTAACCTGCTTGGCAAATCCTTTAAATAAAGTAAAGATCAGCTTACTAATGAACTTAGAGAAAACCCTTTTTAAGATGATACCGAATAAGATGATACCGAGAAACAGCAGATAGTTTTTGATACTGTTTCCTAAAACTACTTGGTTAAGAAAAGAAAGACCCATGGCTAAATAATTAATGTTGCTTAAAAACAGCCTGTTTAAATGTGGTAAAACAAAAAAACCTCCCGACGAAAATCGGAAGGCTTCATGAAAAATATTTTAAGATTAAACCCTTTTAGATTTAATACGAGCAGCCTTACCAGTAAGTTCACGTAAGTAAAACAATTTTGCTCTTCTTACCTTACCTACATTGTTTACTTCAATTTTTGCGATATTTGGTGAATTGTAAGGGAAAATACGCTCTACACCAACACCGTTAGACATTTTACGCACCGTAAAAGTTTCAGTAGCATTCTGGCTATTTCTTTGGATTACCACACCCTGGTAAACCTGAACACGTTCTTTAGCACCTTCTTTAATCTTATAGTGCACACTAACAGTATCTCCGGCCTTAAATGAAGGATGAGACGGCTTTGCGATGGTTTGTTCTTCTACAAATTTTACTAAATCCATGATTTCTTGAGATTTAAACGATAAAAAAATGATTATCGCCCCTTAAATTTCGGAGTGCAATATTAGGGAATAATTTTTACAATTAAAAGTAGAATTTGAAAATTATAAATCGAGATTTAAGTTTTTGATTTTATGATCGCAAACGTTCCGTTTATAAATTCATCTAAACCTATAAATACCTAGATGATCTCTTTCTTTTCAAGAAGTTGTTCTACTATTGCAGTTTCAGGTTTAATTAATCATTCTAATAAATCTGGCCTGCGTTCTTGTGTGCGCTTTAAAGCCTCCTCATGTCGCCAATTTGCTATCTTAGCCTGGTCTCCGCTTAATAAAACATCGGGTACTTTATGTCCGTTCCAATCTGCCGGGCGAGTATAAACCGGAGCGTCCAATAAATCATCCTGAAAAGAATCTGATAGTGCCGATGTCTCATCATTTAAAACCCCAGGAATAAGCCTTACAACCGCATCAACCACTATTGCAGCGGGCAACTCGCCACCAGAAAGCACATAATCCCCAACAGAAATCTCTTTAGTTACATAAATGTCTCTGATGCGTTGGTCGATACCTTTATAATGCCCACAAAGGATGATCACATTTTTTAAAGATGAAAGCTGGTTAGCCATCGCTTGGTTTAAAGTATTCCCATCCGGAGACATAAAAATCACCTCATCGTAATCCCTTTCACTCTTCAGTTTTTCTATACATGCGGCAAAAGGTGCGATCTGCATTACCATACCACTGCCTCCACCATACGGATAATCATCTACGCTCCTTTGTTTTTGTGTAGAATATTCGCGTAAATTATGCACCACAATCTCGGCTATTCCTTTTTTTTGGGCCCTTTGTAAAATAGAATGTGCAAACGGGCTTTCTAACAATTGGGGCAAAACAGTAATGATATCAAAACGCATAATGCAAATGTATGATTTTAGATAGTTTTTTATTAGGGCGTTGGGGCGGGCTAAACATTGCAATATTTTTGTGAAAAACAAAAAGCCCGCCCATAAAACAGGCGGGGATTTCCATTGCTATCCGTAAAGCAAATAATAAGATCAAAAAGTCCAAAATTATCGAAACTTTTTTTCTTAAATTTGTGGCTTATGCAGTCTAAAATCAATCAATATACTAGTGAAATCGAAGCTTTTGAACCCAAGTCGGCAGAAGAGCTAGAGCAATTTCGCATCAAATTTTTAGGTACAAAAGGTATCATCAAAGATTTGTTTGACGAATTTAAAGCCGTATCGCCAGAACAAAAACGTGTTTTAGGAAAAGTATTAAATCAGTTTAAGCAATTAGCCGAGGCAAAGTTTAACGATAATAAAGATAATTTTACTGGCGCAGCACAAGATGCAGCAGCTTCAGAAGATCTAACCTTACCCGGCGAAGGTTTTGAAATCGGTGGCAGGCATCCATTAAATTTAGTAAGAAAAGAAATTGTAGAAATCTTTAAAAGATTAGGTTTTGTTTTGGCCGAAGGGCCAGAGATTGAGGACGATTGGCATAATTTCTCGGCACTAAACTTCCCAGAAGAACATCCGGCGAGGGATATGCAAGATACCTTCTTTGTTGAAGCATCTTCAAATCCAGAAACTGAAAAAGGTAAAAAAAGCGAATTTGCTTTAAGAACCCATACCTCATCCGTTCAAGTACGTTTAATGGAACATGGCAAGCCTCCTTTTAGGGCTTTGATGCCCGGTAGGGTTTATCGTAACGAGGCTATTTCTGCAAGGGCGCATTGCTTTTTCCATCAGGTAGAAGGTTTATATGTAGATGAAAACGTTTCATTCGCAGATCTTAAACAAACATTGTATTATTTCGTTCAAGAATTATACGGTGAGGGAACAAAACTGAGGTTTAGGCCCTCTTATTTCCCCTTTACAGAACCATCTGCAGAAATGGATATTTCTTGCACCATTTGCAAAGGTGCAGGTTGCCAAATGTGTAAATATAGCGGTTGGGTAGAAATCTTAGGTTGCGGTATGATAGATCCAAACGTTTTGGATAATGTGAATATCGATTCTAAAAAATATACTGGCTTTGCGTTTGGGATGGGGATAGAGCGCATCACCAATTTAAAATATCAGATCAAAGATTTACGTTTGTTTTCTGAAAACGATGTTCGGTTTTTAAAACAGTTTCAAACGGAAACCATATAAGATGAAAAAATTAGCTTTCTGTCTCCTCATCATTTTTTGTGTTGCAGGTTTATCTTGCACCAAAGACAATGGCGATCTAATTCCCGATGTTCCGGTTAACTTTTCGGGCTCTTTATCATTTCAGCTTTCAAAATTAAACCAAGTTGGCGGAGTAGAAGTGGTTACAAATACAAATATTGGGGTAGCGGGATTAATTTTATACAATAGCGGAAACGGCATTTTAGCTTATGATCGTTGCAGTTCTGTAAACCCCAGCCAAAGAAACCCTGTTTATCAAATTAACCAAACCCCTTTGGTAGAGGATAAAGTTTCTGGCGCTTATTTTAATTTGAGCGATGGTTCGCCATCTAAGGCACCCGCTATTAGGCCACTAAAAAGATATAGCGTAAGTATAAACGGCGATTTGCTCACAGTATTAAACTAATGGAAATAGACAAGATTAAAGAAAGTATCAAGAAAGCGGCACAAGATCTATTTCGTAAATATGGTTACCATAAAACAAGCGTGAACGAGATTGCAAAGAAGGCAAAAATCGCTAAAGCTACCATCTACAAATATTTTGAAAGCAAAGAGCTGGTTTTACATGCCATTTTAATGGATTACCTAAAAGTGAGTTTAAATGAACTGATCCAAAAAGACAAAAAAAATAACGATAAAGAACAACACCTTACCAATTTGATACTGAAAGTGAGCAAGCTTTCTTATACCGTTTGTAACGAGTTTATCGGTTGGGATTTTATCAGGGAATCTACCAACGCCCAGGGTTTCTTAAAAGATCTTTCTGATGAGCTAGAAGATTTACTTTTTGCAGAATTTATGGCCATTGAAGAATTGAACGACGATGAAACCTACCCCGAAAGACTTCGTTTCTTGATCAAAGCTAGCAAAAGCATCATCTTCTCTTTTGCCTTTACTTCCGTTTCTGATGCCGATGTAAGAAAGAATTTTATATCGTTCCAAAAAGAGATTTTGCCTTATTTGGTTAAGGCGGCGTTGTAAAGTTTAAGATTTTCTATAAAGATAAAGTCTTTAGTATTGTAAGTGAACAATTCTATTCCTGTATTTAGAGCTGTAGCTGCAATCATACAATCGGGAATTGATAATCCATGGCTTAACCTATAATTATTTAAAAGCTCAAGAGAAATTTTTGTAATAGTTTCGCTTAACAAAATGAAGTTAAATGTCTTTAAGTTTTTTTGTACTTTAATTAAGTCCAGTTTATTCTTTACCCCAACCATCAATTCCATATAACTAATGGCTGAAATTAATACCTTATCAATCCCAATAATATTGTTGATGATATGCTTCGTTGCTAAATGTCTATTTTTTGTGTTGTCCCAATAATCTATTAAAACATCCGAATCACAAATAACTTTTACTTCCACGCTTCCTCTCTCAATTTCTTTGCATTAAGGTTGGCGTTAGTAAAAATTTCTTCCATTTCTAAAGTATTTATTTTTCCTTTACCTTTTATAATCGAAAATTTTTGAAGCTTTTCTGGTTTTGATTTTTCATTTTCAATAATAGAAAAATCAAAATATTTTGAAATGCTTTTTAAAGCCTCTAAAGTTTTTTTGTTTTTATATTTAATAACTAATTCTGGCATCTTTCAAGGATTTATATAAAAGTACATTTTTTAAGAGAGAATTTAAAAAGTGATAAAATAAAAAACGTAATTTGAATTCATAAAAACCAACAAATCAATGCCTTCAAAATCCACTCGCTTATTATTTCTCTATAAAGAATTAAGAAAAGGTCCTTTAGATATTATCAAGCTAAAAAGTATTTCCAAACAAAAAGAGTGGAATGTTTCTGATAGAACACTTTATAGATACATGGATGAACTTGAACGTGATTTTCAGATTGAGGGAGAAAATATTCTCATTAATATTCTGGAAAATAATAAAAAGCAATGGAAGATTACATTTGATGGAAATGGAAATGAACACCTTACTGAAGACGATATTCTCACTTTCTTTCTTTTAAAAGATTACATCCCTCAATCTATCAAACAAAACAGAGAGCATTTTTTCGATAAGTTTTATGAATGGTGCTGGAAAAGACTGAGTAAAAGCAAAACGTATTTTTATATCAATAAACAGCCTGATTGCTTTATCAATGCAAATTTTGCAGAAACGGTTTACTCACAAGAAGAACAGGGTTTCTTAAAATTACTCATAGAAGCAATACAGGAACTCAGAACTTTAAGAATCAAATATCAGTTTGATTATACCTCACTTCCAATAGAAATGCCTGATACAATTACTATTATTCCTCTTAAAATTATCTTACATAGAGGGACATTGCATATTTGTTATTGTAGTTTAAATGAAGAAAAAATTAATCTAATTGCTTTAGACCAAATTATAGAATTACAACATGAAGGTTATTACTTAAAAAAACAAATCCCTCAAAATTTTGAAAATTTATTGGAAAAGCTATTTGGCATTACAAATAATATCAATGAACATATTTACGATATAGAATTAGAGATCAGCAGTACTTTAGGTGAGTTTATCAAAAGAAGAACCTGGCATCCTTCACAAACATTTAATTTATTAGAAAACGGGAACTATCTGATGACTTTAAAATGCGGAATTAACCGAGAATTAGTAGGTTGGATATTTAGTTGGATGACCAATATAAAAGTGATTAAACCTAATTTATTAAAAGATTTGGTGCAAAGTAAAGCGGCTGAAATTATTAATCTATACGATGCTGATACAGCTTTAAGTCCAAATAATACCTTCAAATAGTGTTTGACAAAAATTGACAGACTGTTGGTTTAAGTTTAAAAATAAATTTAAACTTATGGATCTCTCAATTCTCAAAAACAAAAACTCCCTTATTGTAAGCATTTTACTTTCATTAATAAGTTTCTTTCTCCCTTGGATTGGCTTTACTTTTATAAATCTCTCCGGATTTGATATTCTAACCATGAATAACAAAATAAATGGTGTTTATGATGCTACCTCAATTTATATTTTACTTGAATTAGTTTTATTAATTGGAGCATTATTTTCAATAAAAAAGATTATTCAAAAAATCTTAGCGGTTCTCGCTTTTTTATTTCTTCTTTTAACTTTCTATTATATTACAGATACCCCCATTTGTTACCATAAAAGTTGGTATTATCATCACACTTCTTGGAAATATCATCTCATTGATTATCGCTTTTCAAAAAAGTTCATCAAATAAAATCATAAACTCATAACATTTTAATTATGGAAGATATATTGAATCAATTGGTACAAGATGAAATCTTACATACAACAAATCAAGGAACAGACTACCTATTTATTACCAGAAGCAATGATGGGGGCGTAACTTACTCGATAAATCAAAATCGAAAAACATTGCCTTACGATACTATTATGAATGCATTTAATGACTTTAACAATCAAATAATTATTAATCGTAATTGGTATAACAATTACAATAAGCGTGAATCAAAAACACGTCCATGCAATCTTGCTATTTTAAAAACTTTGTTAAATAGAATTCAATGAGGAATTAACTTAATTCCATAAATATATCACCAATAACCTAAAATTATATTTAAAATGATTCTAATCCCCTTATTACTCTCGTTTGTGATTTACTATTTCTTGAATGGATATTTTTCAAATAAGACCAAACAATGGAAAATTTTAATCGCTATTGTTTCATCATTAACTATTTTCCTTTTAATCGTCTTAGGAAAGTCGTGGCATGATAGCTATAACATGAAAAAAGATACTGAGAATAATAATGTTTCAGAAATTAAATCAAAAGAAACTATTGAATCTACAAGAAAGTGCCTAGTTGGAGCGGATTGGATATTAAAACCGGCTAATAGAGTAATAGCAGCCTGGAAATTTTCCGAAGATGGCACATTTAATTTTAGTACAGAAGCATTAGGTGGTTGTAGTGCATGGGGAAATTGGAAGATAATATCTCCTGATAAAATTCAAATTAATTATACACGATTTACAGGTGGTATTAATTTGAATGATGAAATCATAACGTTAACAGACTGCAATTCTTTAAAAAGTGGTAAAATCGAGTACTCAAAACAAGAAGGTTCTGTAAATGAAGATATAAATTCTATTGATGGGACATACCTATACAAAGACGATTCTGCAGAACTTGAAATAACAATAAGTGGAGATACTTGGACTGGAAAAACAACAGTAATAACTGGATTTGGATCAGATTACGATAATCAAAATACTAATTACGACAATGGTATCGTAAAAAACAACAACCTTTATAACAGCTCTGGAACTGTAAAGGTTGGCTACATAAATGGTAACTCTTTAATCACATCAGTTGGAGAACACTCTGTGACTCTTCTCAAAAACTAAACAAGAATTTATAGTTATTAAACATCTAAATGTTACACAAATATTGAATATTGGTATAGATATTATTACCTAGTATTTAATAAATGTACATATATTTGTACATAAATAAGTACAAATATGCTAACTACTACCCTATCACATTTTAGAAAAGATATTAAAAGCTATTTTGATAAAGTCTCCCAAAATTTTGAAACTCTCATTATAAATAGAGGAAGAGATAGTGGTGTAGTGATTATTTCATTAGAGGAATATAATTCATTATTGGCAACTAATCACGAATTAAGCTCCTTAAAAAATGAAGAAAGATTAGATTCTGCTATTCAAAAGATAAATAACAAGGCTACTTTTGAAAAAGATTTAATAGAATCATGAAGTTTATCTTTGTAGAGAATTCCTGGGAGGATTATCTCTATTGGCAAAAGACGGATAAAAAACAGCTATCAAAAATTAACGATTTATTAAAAGATATTTCACGAACTCCTTTTTC
Source organism: Pedobacter segetis (assembly GCF_016623585.1). Taxonomy (GTDB): domain Bacteria; phylum Bacteroidota; class Bacteroidia; order Sphingobacteriales; family Sphingobacteriaceae; genus Pseudopedobacter; species Pseudopedobacter segetis. Next base: position 79,584 of record NZ_JAEHFY010000017.1, on the reverse strand, counting down.
TGGAATTGGAAAGCCAGAACCTTTAAAACATAAGTATAAAGGATATTGGTCTAGAAGAATTAATGATGAGCATCGTCTCATTTACAAAATCCAAGAAGATGAAATCATCATTGCTAAATGCAGGTTTCATTACGATTAACATAACCTAAGCTATTAATTTACAGTATTTTATTCCTAAAAAATAATCTTGGTCTAGTTTTTGGAAGTTTTTAGTTTTTACATCAAAAACTATAAAAACATGAAAAAATTAATTTTAACGGCCGCAATCGGTCTAGTAGCACTTTCTTTTCAAGCTTGTAACAATCAACAAGCAAGTACAGACACCAAAGACAGTTTAGATTCTTTAAACGATCAATCACAGGTAATGACAACCGATGATGGCTCAGAATTTTTAACCGAAGCAGCAAGCGGTGGAATGATGGAAGTTGATTTGGGCAAATTGGCGCAAACCAACGCAATGAGCTCTAGAGTAAAAGATTTTGGCAACATGATGGTAACTGATCATTCTAAAGCAAATGATGATCTGAAACAATTGGCAATGACCAAAAATGTTTCTTTACCAGATATGCCAATGAAAGATCAACAAGATCATATTGCCGATTTAAAATCTAAAATTGGAAAAGATTTTGACAAGGCCTATATGAGCATGATGGTTAAAGACCATGAAGATGATATTGATAAATTTGAAGATGCCGCAAAAGGTAAAGATGCCGATGTTGCCGCATTTGCAAATAAGGTTTTACCTACTTTAAGAGTTCATTTAGACTCTGCAAAAGCAATTAATGACGCTATTAAATAATAGTAATCAAAATTTTTAAAGGCGATGGATCAAAACCATCGCCTTTTCTTTTTTACAAAAGCCAAACAACAAAAAAATCACAAACCCTATTAATCTTATATAGTTTAATTTACCTTTGGCTAAAGATGGAGAAAGAGTTTATTAAAATCCTTTTTGAAAGACAGCAAAGGGCACAAGCGATACCAACAAATCAGTCTATTGCAGATTGGGCTTTAGAAATTATAGGTCTTTTATTCCCCGAAGCATCCGATAAAATTTTTAATTCTGATGAAGAAATTACACAAGAATTTACCAAGCTTCAAAATCAGTTAAAGGCGCTTTTAGATGCTACCCAAGCTTGTAAAGATTGCCATAATGATATTATTGCAGCGCAATTTATTGATGATATTCCTAGTCTTTACCAAAGATTAAAAAAAGATGTTACCGCTTTAAACGATGGCGATCCGGCCGCAAATAACGAATTTGAAGTTATTCGCACCTATCCTGGTTTTTGGGCAATTGCTTTTTACAGGATTGCCAATCATCTTTTAAAACTAAACACACCACTTATACCTAGGATCTTAACAGAATATGCCCATTCTAAAACAGGCATAGATATTCATCCAGGGGCGCAAATAGGAGACTATTTTTGCATCGATCATGGTACGGGCATCGTAATTGGGGAAACTGCAATCATTGGCAAAAATGTAAAATTGTATCAAGGGGTAACTTTGGGCGCATTAAGCGTGAGCAAGAATTTAGCAGGTACAAAAAGGCATCCAACGGTTAAAGATGGGGTTGTTATTTACAGTAATGCCACTATTTTAGGTGGCGATACCATCATTGGCGAAAACAGCGTAATCGGTGGAAACGTATGGTTAACAAAAAGCGTCCCTGCAAATGCCACGGTTTATCATACCCCATCTATAAAAGTTATCGAAAACTCTAATCATCCCGTGTAATGGCAACTATTTTAGATTTGGTGGGGAATACTCCTTTAGTAGAGATCCAAAAATTAAACCCTAACCCAAAAGTTAAAATTTTCGCAAAGTTAGAAGGCAACAATCCCGGTGGAAGCGTGAAAGACCGGGCAGCTCTGAGCATGATCAAAAGTGCTTTAGATAGGGGCCAAATAAATTCGGGAACAAAACTAATAGAAGCAACTAGCGGAAACACAGGCATCGCTTTGGCGATGATCGCTAATTTATTCGATTTAGAAATTGAATTGATCATGCCAAAAAACTCTACCAGAGAACGTACCCAAACCATGGAAGCTTTTGGTGCGAAAGTGATTTTGATGGATGGCATTGAAGATTGCCGCGATTATGCAGAACAAAAAGGCGCATCTGGTGATTATTTTTTATTAAATCAGTTTGCTAACGCCGATAATTATTTAGCGCATTATAAAACCACCGGGCCAGAAATTTGGAAAGATACCCACCACAAAGTTACCCATTTTGTAAGTTCTATGGGCACAACGGGAACGATAATGGGAACTTCCATGTTTTTAAAAGAACAAGATAAAAACATACAAATTATAGGTTGCCAACCAACAGAAGGTTCATCTATACCCGGCATCAGAAGGTGGCCTAAAGCTTATTTACCAAAAATATTTGATGCTTCAAGAGTTGATAGCGTGATTGATGTATCGGAAGAAAACGCCACGCAAACCGCTCGTGATTTAGCAAAAAGAGAAGGGATATTTGCAGGGATGAGCAGTGGCGGAGCTTGCTTTGCAGCTTTAAAGCTCGCCAAAGAATTAGAAGAAGGATTGATTGTTTTTATTGCTTGCGATAGAGGCGATAGATATTTGAGCAGCGATCTATTTGCATGATTTTATAGAACATAGGCAAATTGCCACCCTTAGATCAATCCAAAAACCATCGTTATGTTAGATGGTAATTAAAATCACGCAATCAGGTTCTCTATTTGCGTGGCAGCCTTTAAGCTGAGATATTTCCAATCATCAACATAATGTTAAAAATAGAAAACCCCTTAATTTGATGGCATTAAACGTCGCCGCATTAAAGCTTTATTAAATTTTTTCTCCTACAAAACTTTTCAAAGATCATTTAATCATCATTTTTAAAATTACCGCCTGCCAAACTGTCATTTACATTAAAATTGATTAGTTTTGCAATCCAAACATCAAACGCATGATAGCATTAGATTTACCTTCTAAACAACACGATGAAAGCAGGCAAGGCGAAGCTTTGATCTTAGAAAAGAAATCAAAAAAAGACGGAAACGAACGTAAGCTTTATATAGAAAGTTATGGCTGCGCCATGAATTTCTCTGATAGTGAGATTGTTGCTTCAATTTTAAGTGAAGATGGTTTTAGCACCACTTCAGAATATGAAGAAGCAGACGTGATTTTCATTAATACATGCTCTATCCGTGAAAACGCAGAAACTAGGGTCCGTAACAGGCTAAAACAATTTAAAGCAATAAAAAGACAAAATAAAGATTTAGTTATCGGTGTTTTGGGCTGTATGGCAGAACGTTTAAAATCTAAATTTTTAGAAGAAGAAAAATTGGTTGATGTGGTTGTAGGGCCAGATGCTTACCGCGATTTGCCTAATTTAATTGCCCAGGTAAACAGTGGGCAAAAAGCGATAAACGTTTTATTATCAAGGGAAGAAACTTATGCCGATGTTAGCCCCGTAAGATTAAATTCTAACGGGATAAGTGCCTTTATATCAATTATGCGTGGTTGCGATAATATGTGTTCTTTTTGCGTAGTTCCTTTTACAAGAGGGAGGGAACGCAGCAGGGATGCTTACTCCATTGTAAAAGAGGCTGAAGATTTACGCGATGCGGGTTATAAAGAAATCACTTTATTAGGGCAAAACGTTGACTCCTATAACTGGTCGCCAGAAAATAGTTCGGCAAAAATTAATTTCGCTAATCTTTTAGAGATGGTTGCCCATGTAAGCCCAGATATGAGGGTTAGGTTTTCTACTTCGCACCCAAAAGATATCACTGATGAGGTTTTAGAAACTATTGCCAAACATGAAAATATTTGTAAACATATTCATTTACCCGTTCAATCTGGAAACTCTAGGGTATTGGATTTAATGAACAGAACTTATACCCGAGAATGGTATTTGAACAGGATTGATGCCATTAGAAGGATTATCCCAACTTGTTCTATCTCTACAGATATTATCTCTGGGTTTTGCAGCGAAACAGAAGAAGATCATCAAGAAACATTAAGCATGATGGACCTGGTTAAGTACGAGTTTGCTTATATGTATTCTTACTCGGAAAGACCCGGCACACCAGCTGCAAAAAAATTGGATGATGATATCCCAGAAGAAGGAAAACAACGCAGACTAAGGGAAATCATCGCCCTGCAACAAGAACATAGTTTTTATAGGGCGCAAAAAAGGGTTGGAAAAACCGAAAAGGTTTTAATAGAAAGTCTATCGAAAAAATCGAAATCGGATTTTTGCGGCAGAAGCGACCATAACCACATGGTGATATTCCCTGTGTTAGAAGGTTACAAACCCGGCGATTATGTAAATGTTCTTATTGAAAGAACTACTACTGCGACTTTGATAGGTTATATTGTGAGTTAGTATGGAAACTTGAGATATATCGAATAGAAAAATAATATTCATGAGCAAAATATCGTTTTTTAATTTCTTAATATCTTACCATCATCTCAAATAATACACCCATAATTAATTGACTAATAGAAGAGGGTTTGCAGATTCTCATATCTCAAATCTCAATACTCATATCTAAATGGACGTACAAGAAATTAAACAAAGGTTTGGGATTATTGGTGGTTCGCCGCTGATAAACAGAGCCATAGATATAGCCCGACAAGTGGCACCAACAGATATTACGGTACTGATCACTGGCGAAAGCGGATCTGGTAAAGAAGTTTTTTCACATATCATCCATCAGTTAAGTGCTAGAAAACACGGGCCTTTTATCGCAGTAAATTGCGGTGCTATCCCAGAAGGGACGATAGATTCTGAACTTTTCGGGCATGAAAAAGGTTCCTTTACCGGCGCACATGAAGCCAGAAAAGGTTATTTTGAAGTGGTAAACGGTGGCACCATTTTTTTAGATGAGGTTGGCGAATTACCCTTAGGTACGCAAGCCAGGTTATTAAGGGTAATAGAATCTGGTGAGTACATTAGGGTGGGTTCTTCAAAAGTACAAAAAACCGATGTTAGGGTGGTTGCTGCAACAAACGTAGAAATGTTTGATGCCGTAAAAGCCGGTAAATTTAGGGAAGATCTGTATTACAGGTTAAATACCGTACCGCTTAAAATACCCCCTTTAAGAGATAGAAAAGAAGATATTCATTTGATCTTTAGAAAATTTGTAGCCGATTTTTCTGATAAATACCGCTCGCCAAATGTGGTACTAGATGAAGGTGCCATACAAGTTTTGATCAATTACGGTTGGCCGGGAAACGTGAGGCAATTAAAAAATATTGCCGAGCAGATTGCTGTTCTAGAAAAAAACAGGAACATCACAGCTCAATCTATCCTCAATTACATCCCAAACGACAACCGCAGCACCTTACCCATGCGGATGAGCCAGAACGGCAGTAAAGAAGATTTTTCTGAACGCGATATCCTTTATAAAGTTCTTTTTGATATGAAAAAGGATATGGTAGAACTAAAAAAACTGGTAGTAGATATAATAAATCACGGAGGAGGCGTTTCTAAATATGCAGAAAATAACCCTCAGATAATTAATTCTTTATATGAAGATATAGAAATGCCTGATAACGAATCTACCCTTACTATTCAGCACCCATCAAACGTTGCCAACAACCGCCAAGACGATTATCATATGAATCATCAAGACGTAGAAGAAGTAGAAGAATCACTTTCTTTGGTAGATAAAGAGGCAGACATGATCAAAAAAGCATTAAAAAAGCATAAAGGCAAAAGAAAGGCCGCTTCAGAAGAATTAGGCATTTCAGAACGCACCCTGTACAGAAAAATTAAAGAGCTAAACCTTAACTAAAACATGAAAGATAAATTAGTTTTTTTCTTCATCATCCCATTTTTAATTTTACAAAGTGGTTGCGGAGTTTACTCATTTACGGGGGGGTCTATCTCTGCAGGGATGAAAACCGTATCCGTTTTAGTTTTCGAGAACACGGCACAGCTGGTTAATCCTAATTTAAGCCAAGCTTTCACAGAAGATTTAAAAAATCGTATCCGTACACAAACCAGTTTAAGTTTTGTACGTACCGATGGGGACGCGAATTTTGAAGGCAGAATAACGGATTATACCATCCAACCGGTGGCAATTCAGGCAAATCAGCAACAAACAGCGGGCTTAACCCGTTTAACCATTACCGTACAAGTTAAATATGCCAATAAAATTGAGGTAGATAAAAGCTTTGATCAATCTTTTACCCGCTTCAAAGATTTCAATTCGCAAGGTGCGCCGTTTACCACGCAAGAACCTGCATTGATAAAAGACATCAATCAACAATTAACAGAGGATATTTACAACAAGGCTTTTGCCAATTGGTAGGCTTTTACTACCTTCACGCATATAAAAACAAAAGGGCAACAACGTGAGCAAACAATTAACCGAAGCCGATAAATTTTTGAGTTACCATTCCAATCCAATCCAGGTAGGTAAAAATCAGCTTTCGGAGCTCAATTCTTTAATCAATGAATATCCATATTGCCAAAGCTTACATTTTTTAGCCGCAAAAGCGGCAGCAGAAGACCATGAAAAAGCAAGCTATCTTGCTAATGCCGCAACCTTCGCTTCTTCTAGGGAAACGCTGTTTGATTTTCTCGAAAATCCCTTAAACTTCCATACTCCCATATCAAAACAAGAAGAAATAACAGAACTTGTTGAAGAACAAAACAGCAATCCAGATTTTGGACAAGCCTTCGGTATTGATTTAAACCAAACTATTGTTAAGGAGAAGGTTGAAGATGAGGAGGATAAGGTTGAGGATAAAGAGGTTGAGGTTGAGAAGGTTGAGGTTGAGGAAGAAAAGACCGATGAGATAGTAAATGAGGTTGAGGAAGATGAGGTTGAGGAAGAAAAGACCGATGAGATAGTAAATGAGGTTGAGGGTAAAGAGGTTGAGGAGGATAAGGTTGAGGAAGAAAAGACCGATGAGATAGTAAATGAGGTTGAGGAAGATGAGGTTGAGGAGGATAAGGTTGAGGAACAAACACAAGAAGGAACATCAGCGGTTGCAGAAAATAAGGCTGAAATTGTTGCTGAAAATGAAAATCTAGAAAAGCCAGAAAAAGAACATGATCAGGCTTTCGCCGATGTTGAAACGGAAAGAAACTTGGAGGGGCAAACAATTGAGGTTGAGAAGGTTGAGGTTGAGGCAAAAGAGGTTGAGGAGGTTGAGGAGGATAAGACCGATGAGATAGTAAATGAGGTTGAGGAAGGAAAGGTTGAGGTTGAGGAAGAAAAGACCAATGAGATAGTAAGTGAGGTTGAGGTTGAGGAGGATAAGGTTGAGGAAGAAAAGGTTGTGGATAAAGTTGAAAATGACCAGCCTGAAAGGAAGAAAAAATCTTTAGAAGAGATATTGTTCGATAGTCCGGCACAATCAGATTTTTTTGCTTTCTCGATAGATAAAACATCGAATAAAGAAAAGCCATCAGAAAACGCCGAAGAAAAAATTGTTCAATACCATGATGATACTTTGCCTTATACCTTTTTATGGTGGCTTAATAAAACCAGGAAAGAACACGCGAGCAATAATCAGCCTTATACAAAAAGAAAAACTGCCCAACAACAAACGGCAATTATAGAAAGCACCCTAAACCATCAAATTGCAGAAAATATATTCCACCTAAGGAGCGTAGATGAGGTTGTAGAAAACAAAAAAGAAACAAATTTTACCGTTCCGTATGATTTTAGACAAAAAGAACATAAAATAATAGAGAAATTTATTGCCGAAGAACCCCAGATAAAACCACCTGCTGCAAATAAAATAGATACAGAAAACAAAGCAAAGAAAAGCTCTGAGGATAGCAACGAGGTGGTTTCTGAGACCTTGGCCAAGATTTATGTGGAGCAGATGCTTTATCACAAAGCCTTAGATGTTTACAAAAAATTAAGTTTGAAATATCCAGAAAAAAGCACTTACTTTGCAAGCCAAATAAAATATTTAGAGTTAAAAGTTAATTAGAAAATAAGTATGGTTACGTTTTTAGTGATTTTAGGAATTTTAGTTAGTATTGTTATCGTATTACTTATTTTAGTGCAAAACCCTAAAGGTGGCGGCCTTACCTCTGGTTTTTCTTCTTCAAACAATATTATTGGCGTACAACGTACCGGAGATTTCTTAGAAAACGGAACTTGGGGATTGGCAATAGCTATTATGGTTATCGCTATTTTGGTTAATATTTCTGCCTCAAAATCTGGTGCTACGGTAAAGTCCGACTCTAAAATACAAGAACAGATCGATAAAACCGCCGCTCCATCTGCATTGCCACAAATGCCTACCACAACAGATACTACAAAGAAATAATATATTCTTATTACCTAAAAAAGACCTTTTAGCTTTCGTTAAAAGGTCTTTTTTGTTTTAACGATATTTCTTTTAAAGTAGCTCTGGTTTAATTTTATCCCTAAAATTTGCTGCAAACTTTTGCAGTTTAGGTTCTATTACCGCCATGCAATAACCTTGGCTTCTGTTGTTTATAAAATAATTTTGATGGTGGTCTTCTGCTTTGTAAAATTTATCAACCGCAGATATTTCTGTAACAATAGGCTTAGAGAACACTTTCTTTGCATTTAATTGATCGATCATTTCTTCAACGTTTTTTCTTTGCCCTTCATCCTCATAAAAAACAACCGATCGGTATTGTGTGCCTTTATCTGCACCTTGCTGATTTAAGGTTGTTGGATCATGGGTTTTAAAAAAAACCAGCAATAATTCTTGAAATGAAACCACATCAGCATCATAAGAAAGCTGTATTATTTCTGCATATCCGGTTTTGCCTGCGCAAACCGCTTGGTAAGTTGGCTTTTCGGTTTGGCCGCCCATATATCCCGAAGTTACACTTTGCACTCCGTTAAGCGCCGTAAATATTGCTTCTGTACACCAAAAACATCCTCCACCAAAATTTGCCCTTTTAATATTCATCATCTACAAACGATAAATCTTAGTTTTAGTTTTATCAAATTCTTGCTAGATATTATCAATAATTTTAACAATTTAGACGATAATTACCATAAAGAAATCTAAGATGAAGTTGCAACTTTTTACATTAACCAACCAAAATAACATGAAGGTAACCATTACTAACCTTGGGGGTAGGGTGGTAAGCATCTTCGTACCAGATAAAAATGGTAAAATGGTTGATGTTGCTTTGGGTTATGATAATTTACAATGCTACTTAAAAGATAATGAACCTTATTTTGGTGCTATTATAGGTAGGTATGGAAATAGGATTGCCAAGGGAAAATTTAGTTTAGGTAATAAAGAATATCGATTAGAAATAAACAACGGCCCAAATGCTTTGCATGGTGGCAGCGATGGTTTTCATAACAAGGTTTGGCAAGCAGAACAAATTGATGATCACGTTTTAATACTCGGTTTGTTTAGCCCCGATGGGGAAGGTGGGTATCCCGGAAATCTGAACGTTAAAGTAACTTATTCTTTAACCCCAGAAAATGCTTTAAAAATAGATTATGAAGCTGAAACAGACAAGAAAACCATTATTAACCTAACCAATCATTCTTATTTTAATTTAGATGGGGAGGGAAACCTTTCTATCTCTGACCATGTTTTAACTATTGATGCAGATCATATAGTTGAAGTAGATGAAACCGCTATTGCTACCGGTAATTTATTAACGGTAGAAAATACCCCATTCGATTTTAGGAAACCTAAATCTATCGGCAATCATATTGATGATGAACATCAGCAAATAAGGTTTGGGCAAGGTTATGACCATACTTTTGTTTTCAATAAAAAGGAAGGTTTAGAAAAAGTAGCTTCAATTTATAGTGATAAAACAGGTATAAATTTAGATGTTTTTACCGAGGAACCCGGGCTGCAATTATATACGGGCAACTTTTTAGATGGGAAAGATAAAGATGGGAAAAACGGTAATCCTTATCCGCATCGTTCTGGGTTTTGTTTAGAAACACAGCATTTCCCAGATTCCCCAAACCAGCCAAATTTCCCCTCAACCGTATTAAACGTCGGAGAAACTTATAATACCACCACCATTTATCAATTCGGGATCCATCAATAAAAAATGATCACTTAGCGGTTAAAGCAACATCTTCAAATTTAACCCCATCCCAACCATTAGCCATAAACTGACGGATGTTTTGGTGGTCATTATCTTCTGATGTGTTTAAAACAGCTTGATAGTGTTCTGCAAATAAAGTTAAAGTGTTTTCTTTTGATAAATTATTCAGTTGCGCAAAACAGAAAACCTTTGCGCTGCCCTGGTTTTGATAATTTTCATTGTAGGCCTCGCCATTTTTAAAAGCAGTTGGTGTATGGTTATAATTTTCATCAATGAAATAGATCACATCTGAAAATTGTATTTTATTCTCTTTTAAATTGGTAATTAAGTTTTGGATTTTGTCTTTCATTTTAGATTTTAAAACGCAAATATAATATCAGATTTTCTCTATTTAGTTTTTTTTGAGAACAATTATGATTGATCTATAGCAAGATATTTACTTAAATTTCTACTGCCAATTTTTCTTATTTTTTTTAAACCAATGGCTTTTAAAAGGTCTCTACTTGCAGTGGCTGTAGAAATATCTTTAAAAACATTCATATAATCTTTGCGTGAAAACTCCTTATTTCCCAAATCTAAAAAATAACTGATCCGCTGTAAATCGTTTAAAGTTCTGTTTTTGTAGGATAACAATTCTTTTAATGATTGATCTATTATATCAAGCATAAAAGAAATAAATAAAGTTGAGTTACCTTCTCTATCGCTAAGTGATAGAGATTTATAATAATCATCTTGATTTTTATAGATCAGTGTTTCAAATGATAGAAACTCGAATACTGGGAATTCTTCCATCAAGATTAAAGTTTGCCAAAGTCTTCCCATTCTGCCATTGCCATCTAAAAAAGGATGGATAAATTCCATTTCATAATGAAATACACAACTTTTGATTAGCGTTAACTCATCCTCACTCTTTAAATAATTGAATAAATCTTTCATTAAATAAGGTACGTTTTGATGGGGAGGAGCAATGTGGGTTATTTGTTCTCCTTTAGAAATCCCTACACTTTTATTTCTATAATTCCCAGCATTATCTATCAAACCTTTCATCAATATTTGATGTGCTCTTAAAAAAGATTTACTAGAAACTGATTTGAATTTATTTATCTGATCATAAACTTCTATTGCATTTTTAACTTCTAAAATGTCTTTCTTAGGCGCTAAAACAAATTGATCATCAATAATTGCTGAAATTTGTTCTTGGCTAAGTGTGTTGCCTTCTAAACTTAAAGAAGAATGAATGGTTTTGATCTTGTTTTGTTTTCTTAACTGTGGAGAAGTTTTACTTAAATAATTAGCCTTTACCTCGCCTAATTTTATTGAAACAGAGGTTATTAATCTTAGAATTTCAGAAGTTATTTGATATGGAGGTTTCATTCGATAGCATCATTTGATACTATCAAAGATAAAATTTTAATCTACACCATAAAAAAATCCTTGTTGGGTGTTACACACAAGGATTAAATTCTTATTTAAGATTAGTTTAATCGAAATCGCTATCTCCAATCTTTATATAAGTTAATCAGCCCATTGGTAGAGCTATCATGAGAAGAAACTGGGTTGTTTTCTTTTAATTCTGGAAGAATTTTCCCGGCAAGTTGTTTACCCAATTCTACCCCCCATTGATCAAAGCTAAAAATGTTCCAGATAATGCCCTGTACAAAAATCTTATGCTCATACATGGCTATTAAAGAACCCAAAACCCTTGGGGTAATCATTTTTACCATGATAGAATTTGTAGGCCTGTTACCTTCAAAAACCTTAAACGGTGCAATCTTGTCTCTCTCGTCCTGATTTTTGCCTCTCATTTCTTCCAAAACTTCCTCTTCGGTTTTACCGTTCATCAAGGCTTCTGTTTGGGCAAAAAAGTTTGATAAAAGCATTTTATGATGTTCGCCGAGTGGGTTATGTGATTTTGCTGGAGCAATAAAATCACAAGGGATTAATTTTGTACCCTGATGGATCAATTGGTAAAATGCGTGTTGGCCGTTTGTGCCCGGTTCTCCCCAAATTACTGGGCCAGTTTGGTAGTTAACCTCATCGCCATTTCTATCAACATGCTTGCCGTTACTTTCCATATCTCCTTGCTGAAAGTAAGCTGCAAAACGGTGCATATATTGATCGTATGGAAGAATTGCCTCGGTTTCTGCTTCAAAGAAATTGTTGTACCAAATGCCTATTAAAGCTAAAATTACAGGCATATTTTGGTCAAACTCTGTATTTCTAAAATGGTTGTCCATCTCATGGGCACCACTAAGCAATTCCTCAAACTTATCAAAACCTATCGAAAGCGCAATTGGTAAACCTATAGCACTCCATAAAGAATATCGTCCGCCTACCCAATCCCAAAAACCAAACATATTTTGGGTATCGATACCAAATTTGCTAACGCCATCTTCATTAGTAGAAAGAGCGGCAAAATGCTTTGCAACATCTGCATCGGCTGCGCCACTTTCTAAGAACCAATTTCTTGCGCTATGTGCATTGGCCATGGTTTCTTGTGTGGTAAAAGTTTTAGAGGCCACTAAAAACAAAGTGGTTTCTGGGTTTAATTTTTTCAAGGTCTCTACAATGTGCGTCCCATCAACGTTAGAAACAAAATGTAGGTTTAAATGATTTTTATAAGATTTTAGTGCCTCTGTAACCATCACAGGCCCAAGATCAGAACCGCCGATACCTATATTTACAACATCTGTAATCGTTTTGCCGGTATAACCTTTCCAAGAACCAGAAATTATTGCCTCAGAGAAATTTTTCATCTTCGCCAAAACCTCGTTTACATCTGCCATCACATCTTTACCTTCAAACATTACAGGGGTATTGCTCCTGTTCCTCAATGCCGTATGTAAAACTGCCCTATCTTCTGTTTCGTTGATTTTCTCTCCATTAAACATGGCGTTTATCGCATTTTCCAACTCACATTCTTTAGCAAGTTGAAATAACAAAGCCATCGTTTTCTCATCTATCCTGTTTTTAGAATAATCAAGAAAAATATCGTTAAAAAGAAGGGAGAATTTTTTGAAACGCTCGGGGTCTTTAGCAAATAAATCTTTCATGTGCGTATCTGCCATATCAACCAAATGATTTGAAAGATATTCGTAAGCCTGCGTTTGGGTAAAATTGATTTTAGAAAGCATGTCCTTTTGTTTTTTGGCAAAGATAAAATTTTATTACCTGTATCGGGACTATTTTGAAAGTGAAAAAAATTGGAGCATGATCATTTTGATTCTAAGGGTTTACAAAACCTTTAAAATCCCTTAATCTCATTAATCCTGATAAAGACAAAAAACAAAAACCTTATTCCTATTAATCATGATACAATCAAAGAAATAGTGGGGATAATTCTTAAATTGCATATCCTAAAATTTAATTATGATAAAGAAAATTATAACTGCTTTGTTATTGGTTGCCAGCACCCAACTTTACGCCCAAAACAAAGTTGACGATGTTAAAGCATTTACCTTAAAGAACGGAATGAAGTTTTTGGTTTTGGAAGATGCTTCTATCCCCAATGCCAATATGTATTTATTCTATAATGTGGGCTCTAGAAACGAACATCCGGGGATTACCGGTTTATCGCATTTTTTTGAACACATGATGTTTAACGGCGCAAAAAAATACGGGCCTAAGATGTTTGATAGAACCATGGAGTTTAATGGTGGGGCAAATAACGCCTACACTACCGAGAATGTTACCGTTTATACCGATTGGTTTCCTTCAAAAGCCTTAGAAACCATTTTTGATTTAGAAAGCGACCGCATTGAGAACCTAAGCATCGACCCAAAATATGTGAAATCAGAGCGTGAAGTAGTATTATCAGAAAGAAGAACTGGTTTAGAAAATTCGCCTTGGAGAACACTGGGCGAACAGGTAAGCGCAACAGCTTTTCAAGAACACCCTTACCATTGGAGCGTGATCGGGTATGAAGAAGATATTAAAAACTGGACAAAAGAAGATCTAGAGAATTATTTTAAAACCTATTACGCACCAAACAATTGTACGGTTGTTATCTCTGGAAACATTAAACTAGCAGATGTTAAAAGATTGGCCGAAAAATATATGGCTCCTATACCCGCACAAAAACCGGGGCCAAAAGTACATTTGGTAGAGCCTCCTCAAACCGGCGAACGTAGAATTACTGTTAAAAAAGAAGTGAACGCACCTTATATGATCGTTGCCTACCATGTCCCTAATTCTAAAGACAAAGATTATTACGCCTTAGACATTTTGAGTTCTATTTTAACCGGGGGTAATTCTTCTAGGTTATACCATTCTTTGGTAGATGAAAACCAATTGGCTACCAGCGTTTTTTCTGATTACCGAGCAAGTTTTGATCCCACCTTATTTGAAATTTATGCCTCTGCTAATAAAGGAAAATCTACAGATTCTATAGAAAACGCCATATACAAAGTTATTGATCAAATTGCAAAAGATGGGATAACAGATAAAGAGCTAGAAAAAACTAAAAACCAGAAACTGATGAGCTTTTATCGCTCTATAGAAACAATTGATGGCAAATCTAATAGCTTGGGAACTTATGAATTATTCTTTGGCGATTATAAAAGAATGTTTTCTGCCCCAGATGAATATGCAAAAGTAACCAAAGAGGATGTTAAACGCGTAGCAAATCAGTACTTTAAAAAATCTAACAGAACAGTTGGTATCTTAAAATCAAACGTAGAAGAGTAAAAAGTTATAAGTTTAAAGAGGCCTAAAATCTCATATCTAATTAACATGAAGAAAATATTATCAATAACTATGTTGGTTGCTTTAATAGTAACCGCACCAATAAAAAAATCTAATGCACAGGCTGCCTTTAAAGTTCCGGCTTATGAAAAAACGACATTAAAAAATGGCTTAACCATTTATTTGATGGAGCAGCATGAGGTGCCTACCATTAGCGTTTCTATGGTTATACCTGCGGGCGCAATTTATGATGGCGATAAAAATGGGCTTGCATCTTTTACTGCCGATGGTTTGCAATACGGCACAAAAAACTTTTCTAAATCTCAAATTGAAGAGCAGTTAGATTTTTTAGGCGCATCGTTAAACACCTATTCTAGTAAAGAATTTGCAGGCTTATCTGCCAAATTTGCAAAAACCGATCAAGACAGAGTATTCCCCATCATCAAAGAAGTGTTGCTTTATCCTGTTTTTGATGCAAAAGAATTTGAGAAAGAAAAAACCAGGGCTTTGCAAAACCTCATTAGGGCAAAAGAAAGCCCAAGAAACGTAATCAATGATTATTGGGACAAATTTATTTATGGCGATCACCCGTATGCAAACCCGGTTGGTGGCAAATCAAGTACTTTAAAAAACATAACAATTGATGATTTAAAATCCTTTTACCAGAAAAATTATATCCCAAATGGTTCTGCAATTGCCATTGTTGGCGATTTCAACACTAAAACTATGAAGGATAAAATTTCTAACCTTTTTAAGGATTGGAAAAAAGGAGAAGGAAATAGTTTAAAAATTACAACACCAGAACCTTTACCAAATAAAGCAAGGGTTTTATTGGTTGATAAAGAAGATGCAAGGGAAACAACCCTATTAATTGGTGGTAAGGGAATTAAAAGAAACAACCCAGATTATGTAGCTATACAAGTTATAAACACCGTTTTGGGAGGCAGGTTTACCTCTTGGCTAAACGACGAATTAAGAGTAAACTCTGGTTTAACCTATGGCGCAAGAAGTGGTTTTGCACCACTTAAAAATGCGGGTACATTTAGCGTTTCTACATTTACTGCAACAAAAACTACCCAACCTACCATTGATAAAACATTAGGGGTTTTAAAGAAAATTCATGAGAAAGGAATAGACGATGAGACCCTAGCATCTGCAAAAAACTATATTAACGGACAGTTCCCTCCAGATTATGAAACTTCTGGGCAATTAGCAGGTTTGCTTACGCAAATGTTTTGGTACGGATTTGACGAATCTTACGTTAATAATTTCCAAGCAAATGTTAACAGCTTAACATCGGCGAAGGCCAAAGAGATAATTGCCAAATATTTCCCCGATGAAAACCTGCAATTCTTGTTTATTGGTAAAGCTGCGGATATAAAAAACATAGTAGAAAAGTATGGCACACTTTCAGAAAAAGATATTAAAGCAGATGGGTTTTAACTGAAGAAAACAAAAATAATAATAAAGCCCATGATTGAATCCATGGGCTTTTTTGTTTAAAATAAGTTTTTAAAAAAGCTTGTATGGGTTAAAATTATTCGTAATATAAAATATAATAATCTGTTTTTTAGTTAATTATAAAATTTAATTCTAATATCTGTAACTTTTGGTTAAATGGCTGCGTCTATTTAGAAAAGCAATTAGAAAAATTAAAACCCTAAAAAAATCATGAAAAATTTAAACATTAAAACCACCCTTTTAGCTTTGGCACTATTAGTAAGCTTTAGCTCTTTTGTAAAAGCAAACTACTTAACAGAAGGAACCAATCTGCAGTTTAGCGTAAACAGTTATATAAACAAAATTAAAACTGGCTCTTACAAAGAATTGACCAATATCTTAGCCGACGACGTAAAATTTAACATGACCAGAAATGGGAAAGTTGTTACGCATGGCAAAAGAGAAGAGCTTGCTTTTATGAAGCAAAACAAAGATGTGGTACAACAATGTAAAGTAGAATCTGCAACTTTAGTAAGTACCGCTAACTACAGCTTGGTAAAAATAAGTTCTGTTTATGCAAACTTTACAAGAGTAGATTTTGTAACCTTAGTAAAAGCAAAAAACAATTGGCAAATCACAGATGTAACCACAGATTATAAATAAAATTTGATTGATCTTAAAAAAATATTTTGTCATTCAGAAATGAATTCGGGGTCTTATCAAAAATGGTTATCATGATGCTTAACCTGCAAGTTAGATACTGAAACAAGTTTAGTATGACAAAATATTATTATTTCCCAAAATACTAAATATCAAAACGTTTTCTCAAAGCCTCAGAATTGCCCCGGCTACTGGTAAATTTAATTTGCTCTTTATTGTTCATCACAAAAACCAAAGCACCATTAAAGCTTTTTCTTATCTCCTTTATAAAATTTGTATTGATAATTACACCCCTATGGATCCTACAAAAATCGTCGGGAAGCTTTTCTTCTAAACCACTCAAGGTAAAATCGGTAAGGTGTTTACTTCCATCTTCGGTATGTAAAAAAACATATTTGTCTTCTGCCTCAATGGCAACAATCCTATCTAAGGCAATCAATAGGATCTTATCGCCAATTTTAACTGTTAAAGTTTTAATCTCTTTCTTTGGCTTTAGTTCGTTTAGTAATTGTTGTAAAGGTAACGCCATCGGTTTATGCGTTTCTTGCAGCTTTTCCATGCTTTTTTCCAAACGTTCTTTCTCTATTGGTTTCAATAAATAATCTAAAGAATTTTCTTCAAAAGCTTTAATGGCATATTGATCATAAGCGGTAGTAAAAATCACTTTTGGTTGCTTTTTAATTTTAGAAAGCATTTCAAAGCCGTTCATTACTGGCATTTCTATATCCAAAAAAATCATATCGGGCTGCATTTCTTCTACCAGCTTTAAACCCTCTTTCCCATTGCTGGCTTCGGCAATAATTTCTATGAACTTATACGGAGTTAATAATCTGGTTAACCTTTGGCGAGCCAATTCTTCATCGTCAATAATTATACAAGTGATGTTCATACGTTCGGGATTGTGATTTTTATCAATTTTTCAGGTTCGTTACTTATCAGCAGCGCATATCTATCGCCATATAAAAGTTGTAATTTTTCATAGGTACTTTGCAACCCATAACCGGCATTCAATTCTTCGGGGAAAGGTTTTCCATTATCAGAAACCATCAAAACAATTTCTTTTTCTTGCTTAAATATTACCAAAGTTAGTTCCCCTGCTTCAATTTTATCTTTTAAACCATGTTTTAGCGCATTCTCAATTAAAGGCTGTAAAATAAAACGAGGAATTAAAATATTTAAAGTGTCATCAGCAATATCCATAGTAAAATTAATACGATCGCCAAAACGTACTTTTTCAATATCTAAATAGGTCTTCGCAATTTCTACCTCTTCTTTTACTGATGTTAGATTTTCATTTTGGGTATTAATGCTATACCTAAATAATTTAGAAAGCTTTAAGGTCATATCTTCTGCCCTATCCGCATCGATATGGATCAAACTTGCTATACTGTTTAAAGAATTATATAAAAAATGAGGGTTGATGCGGGACTGCAGGGATTGCAACTCTGCTTGGGTTTTCATTTGGTTAAGCTTTACTATATCAAGCTCTTTTTTCTTTAATTGCACCTCTAAATTTGCTCTTTGGCCTTGGTAAACACCCACAATAGTAGTAACAACCAAAGAAATCAATAAATTGATCAAAAGCTGTTTAGGCTCAGAAAAAACAGCATAACTGGTATGTAAAACAAAAATTTTGAGTATAAAAGTACAGGCCTCGGTAGCGATCGTCATGCCCACCAAAGCAGCAGAATAGTACAGGCCCCAGATAAAATAAATATTCTTCGGGATATATTTTGCCCTGTAATTATCCACCATTTTTATCAGAAAAGAAATAGATGTGGCGATAGAAACACTATACATAAACGTAACCCCGATGTAGGTCCATTGAATTTTATTGGTAGAAACCAAGTAAAAAACTACCAGAACAAGGGCAACTATCAGCCCTAGCTTAAAACCATTTAAAAAACATTTAAAAAAATCTTTTATCCCTAACATCTTATGGCTAAGTTAAAACTTTGAAATTTGGTTCCGGCTTAAAACCGCTCAATTGCAATATATCACTATGAATGGTTTTTTTTATACGATGAAACAAAAACCATAAGCCAGAATAATGGTTTATAAAATAATTTGGGCGTTTGGGAGGTCAGCCAGCTGGCGGGTATATCTTTTTTTGTAATCCTTATATTCCGCTCTGGATGAAAAAAAAAAAGATGCCGATTAGATTCCTAACGCAGCAATCAACAATGTTTATCAAAAGAACCATGACAGCTAATTCTACAAAAGACCCTGCACAAGAAACAGAATATTATACCGGCGAAGCCAAATTCTCACCGGTCCCAATGTCGGTTAGTTCTCCTGCAATAAAACCCATCGATAAAAATAAGATAAGGGCCAACGCCGTAGAAGCTATGCACATGCAGGCCCACCAACAAATTGCCATGCTGCGCAAACAAGCAGAACTTATTATGCAACAGGTAAAAGAAATTGAAGACAGGTTAAAAATATCAGAACTAATCTATAAAGCAGAAATGCGTTTTAAACCTGTAATGGGCCAAATTTATCATCTTTATGAAAAAGAAGAAAAAGGCAGCTTTTTAGTGAGCATGATCGCACCACAAGAATGGGGACGCTCTAAAAAGTTTAGCCGTTTTCTTTCTACCATCCGTTTACTGTCAGATTCTACTTGGGATATTTTGGATAAAGCAACGTTTAACTTTGAGGAGTTTGAGAAAGCCATTCCATTAAATCGGGATGTTTAAAATGGTAACCTGTTTTTATGATTTTTTTTGCATCAACAACTTTAAAATCTCCTTTTTCATTTAAAAACAGGGCGTTTTTACCATAAAGCTTTAAACTCGCTAGATCATAAAAATCAGTTTTTGAAGGATGCGTAGGGGCAACTCCATTGTAAGTTTGCTTCCATAACCCGTTTTCTATTACATGGCAGATCATCCCAATACAATCATCCAAATGAATAAGATTAACGGGGTTTAAACCATCGGGTATGTTTTCTTTAGCCGCAAAAAACCTCCCAGGGTGCCTATTTGGCCCAATTAAGCCCGCCATTCTTATAACGGTAGTCTCTATGTTTTCTAACCCATTAAAAATCTCCTCAGCAGCCAACATCCTCAAAGCAGGGGCAGACTTTGCCAGATCTAGTTGCTCTTCATCAACAATACGGTTAATTTCTGGATAAACAGACGTAGAAGAAATAAAAATTAATTTCTTTACGGTACTCTTGGTAACCTTATCAGCTAATTGTTTCATTTTTAACCCATAATCATCTGGTACATCCTTATTTCTTCCTGGCGGTACATTTATGATCAATAAATCAACATTTAAGAAATCGGTTAAATCATCGGTAAATTTTTCGGGATCCAATCGTACTAAATAAGGTGCAATACAATGTTCTTTTAAAACGGGTAATTTTTCTACAGAAGTGGTAGATCCTTTTATCAGATAGTTCTTATCAAGCAGTTTTATAGCTAAAGGAAATCCTAACCATCCGCATCCTAATATGGCAATACTATTTACTTCCATTTTTATCATCCCACAAAAATACAAATAAGATTTTTTGGCATTTGCTTTGTTTATAGATTGTAAATCAAAAAGTAAGTCATGAAAACTAATAAATTAAAAATAACAGCATTAAGTTTGGCCGTAGCCTTTGGGGTTACTACTGTAATGCCCGCTTGCAAATCATTAACAAAAACACAAAAAGGTGCAGGTATAGGTGCCGTTGCAGGGGGTACGATAGGCGCATTAATAGGGAAAAAAGCTGGTAATACAGCGGTTGGCGCAATAATAGGAGGCGCAATTGGTGGTACGGCCGGCGCATACATTGGCCGTAATATGGATAAACAAGCCAAGGAAATTGAACAAACGGTTCCTGGCGCACAAGTAATACCTGCGGGTGAAGGTATTATTGTGAAATTTGATTCTGGTTTGTTGTTTGAATTTGGAAAAGCATCATTATCTGCCGATGCTAAACAAAACATCAACAATTTAGCATCTTCTTTAAACAAATATCCTAATACAAATATTTTGGTAGTAGGGCATACAGATAATGTAGGTTCCGATCCCTTTAACATGAAATTATCAGAAGAAAGGGCCGCATCTGTTAAAAATTATGCAATGTCTCAAGGTGTTGATGCCAACAGGTTAAAAACAGAAGGAAAAGGCGAAACCGAACCGATTGCTTCTAATGATACCGATGCTGGAAGGGCACAAAACAGAAGGGTGGAGATTGTGATAATTGCCAATGATAAAATGAAAGCAGAGGCAAAACAAGCAACCGCTAATTAATTAGATCCTTATTTAATATAAATAAAAAAAGGAATCTTTTTATCGGTTCCTTTTTTTAGCTCCTAATTTTAAAATTGTCAATACAGTTTAATAAAAATTGATAAATTATAAAATAAAATTACAATAAATTGATTTTTTAATATTTAATTGCCTTTTTTGTATAAAATATATTAATAACACTTTAACCTCATTTATCATGTTTGGAAAATTAAATCAGATAGTAAAAGAAAGCTCTCAAAAAGATGTTTTCTTAAATGCCGGAATAGCAGAAAATTCTTTAGAAGCCGCAATTAACGAGGCATCTGGGGTAATGGTTGATGTATTGAAAAACCAGGTGGAGACTGGGAAAGCAAAAGATGTTTTAACGGTTTTTAAGGGAAGAAAATCTGAACGTGAGACGATTATTATGATAATGGTAAAGAAATTTGCGAATCGTTTAAACAGGTATTATGGGATAAATTCTTTAGAAGCAAGAAAACTATCAAATTGCATTATACCTATTGCAATGGATAAATTTATTTTAGAAATAGCAGAAGATAAAAAAGAGGGAAACGGGATTTTTCTGTTATTAAATTGGTTAGGCGGGAACAGGGTAAATTTTGAAAAATTCTTTATTAGAACTAATCAATTACAAATAGCTTAGTAACGTTATTAATTATAGCCATTTGAGTTGAAATAAAAAAAGGTGCTGACAAAATCAACACCTTTTTTTTGACGGTAAAGTTATATTTAATCTTCAGGTTCAATAATAATGTTATCTCCCGTAACAACTGCTTTTATTTTGCTTTCCAACTCGTCTGAAAGCTCTGGGTTATCTAACAATAATTGTTTAACGGCATCCCTCCCCTGCCCTAGTTTTGTTTCTCCGTAGCTAAACCAAGAACCTGCTTTTTTTACTATACCATACTCAACACCTAGATCTACAATTTCCCCAACTTTAGAAATCCCTTGGCCAAACATCACATCAAATTCGGCTATCCTAAATGGTGGCGCAACCTTATTTTTAACAATTTTTACTTTTACCCGGTTTCCAGAAACTTCATCGCTATCTTTGATTTGAGCAATTCTTCTGATATCCAAACGTACGGAAGCATAAAATTTTAGGGCGTTACCGCCGGTTGTAGTTTCTGGGCTACCAAACATTACCCCTATTTTATCACGCAATTGATTGATGAAAATACAACAGCATTTGGTTTTACTAATTGTACCCGTCAGTTTTCTTAAAGCTTGAGACATTAACCTTGCGTGAAGCCCCATTTTAGAATCTCCCATTTCGCCTTCTATCTCTCCCTTTGGCACCAATGCGGCCACAGAATCGATAACGATCACATCAATAGCACCAGAACGGATTAAATTATCTGCGATTTCTAAAGCTTGCTCTCCGTTATCGGGCTGTGAAATCAACAAATTTTCAATATCGACCCCTAATTTTTTAGCATAAAACTGATCAAATGCGTGTTCTGCATCTATAAAAGCTGCAATTCCACCCTTTTTCTGGGCTTCGGCAATAATATGGGTGGCCAATGTGGTTTTACCAGAAGATTCTGGACCATAAATTTCAATTACCCTACCTTTAGGCACCCCTCCTATCCCCAATGCAATATCCAAACCTAAAGAACCCGTAGAAATAAATTCCATAGATTCTATTGGGGCATCCCCTAGTTTCATTACGGTGCCTTTACCATAAGATTTTTCTAATTTATCTAAGGTTAATTGTAGCGCTTTTAATTTATCGCTTTTATCGTCTTTTCCGCTCATGTATAATATTTTTAGTATTTATAAGGATGATCAAATTTTGTGGATGCAAAATTGCTAAAAAAATTGGTAAAACAAAATTTTATATTTTAAACTTAAACAAGGCAATTGGTATTTCAAATAAATGTGAATAAATAGGTTTATTTAACCGCTCTCTTTTTTAGCTCTTTTGCAATTTTATCCTTTTTTAATTTGATTGATTTTTGTTTTTCCTTTTTAATTTCACGCTCTTCTTTTCGCTTTAAAGCGGAAGGCGTGTTTTGTTGCTCGTAATATTTACAAAAATGGCTAATGGCGCAAATCTCGCATTTCGGGCTTCTGGCTAAACATACATATCGCCCATGCAAAATTAACCAATGGTGGGCAATGTGTATTTTCTCTTGAGGGAGAAATTTTACCAATTGTTTTTCTACCGCTAACGGAGTTTTTGCCGCCGTTGTTAGCCCTAGGCGATTAGAAACCCTAAAAACATGGGTATCCACGGCCATTGCCGGTGCATTATAAATTACGGATGCGATTACATTAGCCGTTTTACGTCCAACGCCAGGCATTTTTTGCAAATCATCGATGCTTTCTGGTACAGTTCCACCAAACTGGGTTAATAAAACGTTGGCCATGCCCACTAAATGCTTGGCCTTATTATTTGGATAACTTACCGAGCGGATATAGGTAAAAACCTCATCAGGTGTTGAGCTTGCTAAAGACGCTGCTGTTGGATAACGCCCAAATAGTTGAGGTGTGATTTGGTTGATGCGTTTATCTGTACATTGTGCAGAAAGTATAACGGCTATCAACAACTCAAAAGGATTGGAGTAATTCAATTCCGTTTCTGCTTCGGGTTGTTTATCAGAAAAATACTCTACAAAAGCTTGATAACGTTCTTTTTTTAGCATAATGAGATTACGAAATTATTTTGCTTTAACATAACTATGGTTTTCTAAAACCATTTGTTTTGTACGCTAGCAACAAATATTTGCAAAGCTTGCGGATATAAAGCAAGTGTTATAAAAACCCCTGCCAAAGCCCCATAAAAATGCGCATCGTGGTTAATACCATCATTAGATTTTCTGCCAGCGTATGATGTATATATCAAAAATAAAACACCGTAAATTACAGCAGGGATAGGGAAAGGGATAGGGAAAATAATCAGCGTGGTTAAGGGAGAAAACATAATGAAACTAAACACTACGGCACAAACTGCCCCAGATGCCCCTAAACTATGGTAATGAAAATTATCTTTATGCTTATATATGGAAGGTAGATCGCATAAAATTAAACTTAAAATATATAGCAATGCAAATTGCCAATGCCCTATGGTTTGCTCTAAATTAAAAGCAAAAAAGTAGTAAGAGAGCATATTAAATATCAAATGCGACCAATCTTTATGCACCATGCCGCTGGTAATCAACTGGTAAACGTTTTTCCCCCTCGCTACGCTATAAGGATGTAGCATAAATTTCCCATAAGTTTCTGGGTTGTAGAAAGCATAAATACTGGTAACTATGGTAAAAACAAAAATTAAGGAAGATACTGGAGAGGAATTAAATATTTCTTGCATGAAATGCTAATAATGAAGATTTGAAAAAATTTGAAACTGACGAATTAAGCAAACTTATCAATTTCTGCCGCCAGTTTATGGTCTTTTTCTGTAACAATATCGCCTGCATCATGGGTAGAAAGTTTAATGGATACTTTGTTGTAAACATTGCTCCACTCTGGGTGATGGCCCATTTTTTCGGCTACTATTGCCACTTTTGTCATAAATGCGAAAGCGGCTATAAAATCATCGAACTTAAAATCTTTAATTAATTTATTGTCTTTTTCTAACCAACTCATAAATTCTCTATTTCTTGTTTTAAACTTTTCGGTAAGCCCTCATAAACCAATTGATAAGAATCATCAACTAGTTCTTTTAAAAGCTTTTCAGAAAGACTACCATCATAATAAACAGTATTCCAATGCTTTTTGTTCATGTGGTAGCCTGGGACAATTTCGGGATACTTTTCTCTTAGCAATACTGCTTTTTCTGGATTGCATTTGGCGTTAAAACTATTGGGATTTTCTAAACTGGTTAAAAGAAAAACTTTATTTGCAACCTTAAAAACAAGTGTATCGTTACCAAAAGGAAAGCTTTCTGTAGCCCCCAACTTATTTAAACAATAAGTTCTAAGGGTTTCAATATTCATAATCTATCTATAATACAAACCTTTAGGGCCAAAAAGGTATTTAACGGAAACCCCTAAAGTGGTGTAAACATCATTATTCTTATTGTTGAAAATCCTTGGGTCATCGGCATACCCATCAATATCATCAGAAAGCGTGAAATCCATCTTATAATTAAACCCAATAACAAACCTTGTTTCTTGGTAAGCATCATAGATGTTCAAATTGTATCCAATAGATGCCGGAAAAGATACTACCCCACTAAATTTACTTTTACCCAGATCGTTAGGGTGTTGGCGACTAGGAAATGTACCTGAGCCAAAATCGGCAACATTGTTGGACCCACCTATAAAACCTATGCCAAAGCCTGCATTAACGTTTCTTATGGCATATAAAAACGGACTATAAGAAAAATCTATGAATTGCCCCACCGCAACATTACCCCTAATTTCTATTGATGAGAATTTAGAAACAAACGCCCTGTTATATTTATCTGTACCGCCTTTTAATTGTACTTGGTTATACTCTAAACCGGCGGTTATAAAGGGCGTAAAGTAATAATCTAAAGAGCCTCCAAATGTATTTGACTTATTTATGAAAAGAGTTTTCTTAGGGGCAAAACCCGGAATCGAGCCACCAGGCCCATAACTAAGGCCGGTAAAACTACTAGAAAGCCCAGCGGATAGCCCAACTCCGATCCTACTAAAATTAGCCTGAGAATAAGCCTTTAGCGCTCCAAATAATAAAAGTGTAAGGATTATTTTTTTCAAACTGCTTATATCTACGGTAAAACTAGAATTTTTACTAATTAATCTTTTCTTTTGTTTTATTTTAGCAAGATTAAGCCCTAAAAATATTTCAAATAATCCGTTAATCAAAATTCTATCGAAATGAAATTTAACTATACTGTTTTACAACGATTTATAAAGTATGTAAAAATAGATACGCAATCGGATGGTAGCTCTAAAAATATACCTTCTACAGAGAAACAAAAGAATCTTTCAAAGATATTGGTAAACGAATTATTAGAAATGGGGATTTCTGATGCACATTTAGACGATAAAGGCTATGTATATGCAACGATACCTTCAAATTCTGATAAAAAAGTGCCAACAATTTGTTTTTGCTCTCATGTAGATACCTCGCCAGATTGTAGCGGTGCTAATATTAAACCGATCATCCATAAAAATTATCAAGGAGAGGACCTGGTTTTGCCCGATGATAAAAGCGTTGTGTTAAAAACAGAAAATCATCCCGATCTAAAAAATCAAATTGGCAATAACATTATCACCGCAAGCGGAACTACACTTTTAGGCGCTGATAATAAAGCAGGTGTTGCCGAAATTATGGATGCGGCTTATCATTTGATCAATCATCCTCAATTAAAACATGGAGAAATAAAAATTTTATTTACGCCAGACGAAGAGATTGGGAGGGGCGTGGATCATGTGGATATTGAAAAGCTAAATGCCAACTTTGGTTATACCATAGACGGAGAAACTTTAGGCTCTTTTGAAGATGAAACTTTTAGCGCAGATGGTATGCAAATTATGATAAATGGCGTAAGTGCGCATCCCGGTTTTGCGAAGGCCAAAATGCAGAGCGCCATTAAAATTGCGGCAGAAATAATTGCGGCATTGCCAAAAGATAGGTTATCTCCAGAAAGCACCCATCAAAAAGAAGGTTTTGTACATCCGGTTAATATAGAAGGGCAAGTAGAAAACGCCCAAATAGATTTAATTATCCGCGATTTTGAAGATGAGAAACTTAAACAACATGAAGATGAAGTGAAAGATATTACCTTAAAAGTTTTAGAAAACTATCCGGGCGCAAGTGTAGAATTTAAGATAATAGAGCAATATCGTAACATGAAAAAGGTAATAGATAAATACCCTAAAATAAGTGAATATGCCTTAAAGGCGATTGAAAGAGCAGGAGTAAAACCTTTAAAAAGGAGCATTAGAGGAGGCACAGATGGCTCTAGGTTGTCTTTTATGGGTTTACCTTGCCCAAATATTTTTGCCGGCGAGCATGCTTTTCATGGTAAACAAGAGTGGGTATCTGAACAGGATATGCAAGCAGCCGTAAGAACGATAGTTAATTTAGCCATGATCTGGGAAGAAAAAGCTTAAGGCATAAAAGTTTAATACATGAAGTTTTAACCGTTAAAATCATCAAATAAAGATGTCTAAATCGAAATATAATAACCTATTGCATACCAATAACGCCAACTTGGATAAGCTGCACCAAATTGTAGTAAAAGCGGTAGAAGAAGAGCAATTGCTTTCTAAAAGATTAGAGAACGACAACATCAATACAAAATTGAATTTTGCCGATAAGCTATCGGATAAAGTGGCAAACTTTGGGGGCAGTTGGAAGTTTATTATTTTATTTTCTGTTTTCTTATGCTTTTGGATGTGCCTTAACGTATTTATTTTCTTAAATAAAGGCTTTGATCCTTATCCCTTTATCTTGCTTAATCTGATTTTATCAACCATTGCCGCCATACAAGCCCCGGTAATTATGATGAGCCAAAACCGAAAAGAAGAGCGTGATAGAAAAAGAGCCGAAGACGACTACATGGTTAATCTGAAATCTGAAATAGAGCTGAGAAACTTACACGAAAAGATAGACCTATTGATAACCGAACAAATGAAAAACTTGTTTGAGATACAGAAATCACAGATGGATAAAATCCAGCAATTAGATGATCGGTTAAAGAATCATCTTAAAAAACCGTTAGATCATAAGTAGGTGGATAATCCGAGCAGGGGTTCTCTGTGAGAGAGCTTGTCGGGACGGTATATGGACTCCGAGCAGGGTCCTCTGCGAGAGACCCTGCCGGGACACGAAAGAGACCCTGTCGGGACATTGATTGCCCGAGCAGGGTCTTCTGCGAGACCCTGCCGGGACGGAGATCCCTGCAGTGACACTGATCCTTAATCAACAGAAACCGTCAACCCTTCTTGTTGCAATATTTTTCGATAAACTTCCATCTCTGTAAAAGAGCCTTCTAAGATGGCACATTTACCTTCGTTATGCACAGTCCAAGCGATCTTTTCTGATTGAGGTTCAGAATAATCAAGATATTTCATCAAGCAGCGGATAACATGCTCAAAAGAATTAACATCATCATTCCATAAAATTAAACGATGTACCACCTTTAAGGCACTTAAAACTTCATCTAAAGTAAATGTCTCTTCTTGTGTTTCTGTTTGGGCCATTTTTATTGGCAATTTACGGGTATTTTTCAATGCCCTAATTTAGATAAATTTTAAAAAAGCTTGTAGGTTTATTTTGAATAAGGGAATATTTTATCCTGATACAGAGCTTTAAGGATCATTTAATCTATGATAGATTTTTTCTTAATCATAAAAAAAGCGATCAAAATTCGTTAGTCTATCTACATCTCTTAATTTTGTGTTTCATGAAAAAACCTATCACCATTATATTTTCTTTTCTGATCATTACTGCATCGGCGAAAGACCAAACCTTGCCCATAAAAATCAAAAAAGCTTTTGAAAATTTATTATCAAACAACCAGCTCAAATATGCAACTGTTTCTTTTTCTGTTTTAAATGCCACAAACGGAGAACTTGTTTTTGGCGATAAACAAAATATCGGAGTTGCAACGGCATCTACCTTAAAAACGATCACATCGGCAACGGCTTTGGCCCTATTGGGCCAAGATTTCACGTTTAGCACCCAAATAGCCTATTCTGGCGAAGTACTTAACAGTGTTTTAAACGGAAACCTCATTATCAAAGGTGGCGGCGACCCAACTTTGGGCAGCCCCCGTTGGGATAAAACAAAGAAATCGCAAATATTGAACAAGGTTTTGTTTGCTTTGCAGCAAAAGGGAATTAAATCTATCAACGGGAAGGTGTTGGCAGATGTGAGCGATTGGGATACGCAATCATTGCCCATCGGTTGGATATGGCAAGATATAGGCAATTATTACGCAGCCGGAACATCGCAACTATGCTGGGGAGAAAATCTTTTTGATTTGAGTTTTACGGTCGGAAAAACTGAAGGCTCTTCGGTTAAGATCAATAACCCTGCTATTTACCCGTTTTTAAATATCACTAACGAATTAACAACCGGAGCAAATGGATCGGGAGATAATGTTTATGCTTATTCTGCACCTTACACCTCAGAAATTTATTTAAGGGGAACTTATGCCAAAGATCTAAATAAGGATATTGGGATTTCTTTGCCAGACCCAGCTTTGGCGATGGCTTATGATGTTGCCGATTTTTTAAATAAGAATGGATTTGAGACCAAACCATCGGCGGCGGCCAAAACAATTGAGAAGCAGGTAGATTTAAAACCTTTATCAACTATCGTTTCGCCACCTTTAAAAGAGATCGTTTATTATCTCAATAAAAAAAGCATCAACTTGTATGCAGAGCAATTGCTGCGCACCATTGGCTACAAATTCGGTAAAAACACTTCTACCAAAGAAGGTGTTAAAACGATGCAAAAATTTTGGGCAGCAAAGGGAATTGACGATGCAAGTTTAAATGTTGTAGATGGCAGCGGGCTTTCGCCACAAGACCGAGTGACTACCTTAACCATGGCTAAAGTTTTATATGAAGCAAAAAAAGAAAACTGGTTTGATAGCTATTTTTCTAGTTTGCCCATTTACAATGGTTTACACATGAAAAGCGGTACAATTACTGATGTTTTGGCCTATGCCGGATACGTAGATCCCGAAGGTAAAACACCGCTTTGTTTCTCTTTGATCATCAATAATTATAATGGCAGTTCTGCTACTATGCGGCAAAAAATGTTTGGCCTTTTGGATAGCTTAAAATAATGCTAAACTATTAAAGTAAAGGTTGCGCCTTTGTTGTTTCCATCGCTTTTGGCAATTAAATCTCCACCTGCTTTTTGTATGGTTTTCTTGCATAAATGTAAACCAAGCCCTATTGAAGGTTCGTTCTTAGTGCCCAACCTACCCTTGTTCTTCATGTTTTTAAAGATCATATCTTTATAATCATCATCAAAACCAATTCCTTGATCTTTAACTTCTATGTAAACCTTATCGGCCTTGCCAAATATTTTTACCTTGATGATAGAGTTTGGGTAAGAAAACTTGATGGCGTTAGACAGTAAATTATGGAACACCAGATCTATGTTAGATCTAATAGTGTTAGGCAAAAACAGTTCTTCCTGGTTTTCAACCTCTACCTTGATAGATTTTAAATTTGTTTGAAACTTTTGCTTTTCAATGTCCTCTTCAACCAAACTATAAACATTAAAACCATCATCATCTAAAACCACGTTGTTTTTGTTTTGCACCAGTTGGTTCAGTAACTCGGCCAGATCGTTCAACTGGTTTTCTGTTATCTTAGAAATGTTATCGGTATAAAAGTTGTTCCCTTCGTTTTCTGCTTTAAACAGTTCGCATAAACTTAAGATCTGTGTTAACGGCGTTCTTAAATTATGTGAAACCAAAGCTATTAACTGTTGTTTTTCCCTGCTTAATACATCTAAAGAATTTAAGGTTTTATTAACCAATCTCATTAATTCGCCAACCTCATCATGGTGTATGCTTGGCAAATTTGGCAAGGTTCTGTACCGATAAAAATCTTTTAAAGCATTTTTAGAAAGTATAAGCGGTTTTAGCAAATTGTTAAGAACATACAGCGTAACCATGGTTGCAACCAAGGTTAATATCAATGTTATTAAAATGATTTGAACAGGAGAATAACTGTTTAAAGAATTAAACTTTAAGAAGAAAAGAAGACCCAGTAAAGGGATGTGTATGCCAATAAAAGCTATGAAAAGGAACTTTAAAGTAAAACTTTTTCTTAAAAATGATATTTTGTCTAGAGATGCGTAAATAGATTGCCAATTTAATTTTTCTATCATGCTGTTTTGTACGAAAATTACTTGGATTAAGTTTTATGATCTCTGTTAAATAAATTTTACCCTTATTTGTATTGATGCCAAAAGCGATAATCATAGGAGCCGGAATTGCGGGAATTGCTACCGCCATTAGATTAGCCATCAATAATTTTGAAGTTGACGTTTATGAGTCCAATAATTATCCTGGAGGAAAACTTTCTCAATTTGAACAAGATGGCTACCGTTTTGATGCTGGCCCAAGTCTGTTTACCATGCCGCAATATGTTGATGAGCTTTTTGAGCTGGCCGGTAAAAACCCAAAACGTTGTTTTGAATATGAAAAGCTAGAAGAGGTTTGTAGGTATTTTTGGGACGATAAAACCCGTTTTACAGCTTACGCCGATGTTGATAAATTTGCAAAAGAAATTGAGAAGAACACCAACTCCACACAGCAAGAAATCAAAGGGTTTTTAAAAAACAGCGAAACCATTTATGATATTGCCCATGAGGTTTTTTTAGAGAAATCTCTTCATCTATTAAAAACATACACCAACATCAACACCGCAAAATCTTTTTTAAGGTTTGCAAAGATCGATGCTTTTAGAACAATGGCAAAAGCAAACCAATCTTTTTTTACCGATGCTAAAATGCAGCAATATGCCAATAGGTTTGCCACTTATAATGGTTCAAACCCTTATCAGGCACCTGCAACTTTAAACGTAATCCCGCATTTAGAACAAAATTTTGGAGCATATTTCCCCAAAAATGGGATGTTTGATATTACTTTAAGTTTAGTAAGGCTTGCCGAAGAATTAGGCGTAAAATTTTATTACAATAAAAGAGTAGATGAAATTATTATCGATGAAAAAAAAGTTAAAGGGATTAAAATTGGCGATGAAAAAATTTTAGCAGATGTTGTTGTCTCTAATATGGATGTCTATTTTACTTACAAAAGATTGCTAAAAGAGCAGGCCCAACCGCAAAAAATCTTAAAGCAAGAAAGATCAAGCTCGGCACTCATTTTTTATTGGGGCGTTAAAAAAGAATTTCCAGAATTGGGTTTGCATAATATCTTCTTTAGCGATAACTACCAAGAAGAATTTAACCATCTTTTTAAAACAAAAACCATTTATCAAGACCCAACGGTTTACATCAACATCAGCTCTAAATTTAAAACCAATGATGCCCCAAAAGGTTGCGAAAACTGGTTTACCATGATCAACGTACCAAATAACATAGGGCAAAACTGGGAGGTTTTTAAAGCTGGGGCAAGGGCCAACATCATCAAAAAAATAAATAGAAACCTAAATATTGATTTAGAAAGTTTAATAGAAACAGAATCTGTTTTAGATCCTGTTTTAATAGAGTCAAAAACATCATCTTACAAAGGTTCTCTTTATGGCACAAGTTCTAACGGACAGTTTGCAGCATTTCTGCGTCATGCCAATTTTAGCAAAAAGATCAAGAACCTCTATTTTGTTGGCGGGAGCGTTCACCCCGGGGGTGGGATACCTTTAGCACTGTTATCTGCCAAGATCGTAGCAAGAATGATTAAGAAGGAATGATTAATTTAGCCCTAAGATAAAACATGATAGAACCTAAGTCCAATAAGTTAATCCACGGTTTTTTCTCTTGGTATATCAGCCATATCATTAGATCAGATTTTGAGAGATTTGTGTTTAACAAAGAAAACTTTGATCAAAGCAGGTCTATCCTGTTGTTGTCCAATCATTTTAGTTGGTGGGATGGCTTCATCATTTTTCATCTCAATAAAATCTATTTCAAAAAAAAATTTCACGTAATGGTGTTAGAAGAAACGCTTAAAGAGGTAAAATTTTTACCTTACATGGGTTGTTTCAGCATCCAAAAAAATGCGAAAAGCTTGATACAATCTTTAGATTATGCCGCAAAATTATTAGATGATCCAAAAAATCTGGTTTTGATCTTCCCTCAAGGCGAGTTGCATTCTTCTCATGTAAGTTCTGTGGCGTTTGAGAAAGGCGTTGGCAAGATCATTGCTTCTTCCCAAAAAAAATTCCAGTACGTTTTTGCCGCCATCCTTACAGATTATTTTAATTTCAGAAAGCCAAGCATCAATATATTCTTAAAATTATGGCAAGCACAAGAGTTTACCAGTTTGCAGGTAATAAAAAGCGAGTATAACAAGCATTATGAAAAGGCGTTAAAGCAGCAATCAGAAATTAAAGTTTAGGCATGATCTACTTCTTTTACATCATCTTCTTTTTCTTGATATTGAGGTTTACCGTAACGCTTTTCAACTTTATATCAAATCCAAAATTAACGCGTTCGCCAAAAATCTATAACGATCTAGTTTCTGTTCTAATACCTGCCCGCAACGAGGCCGAAAACATTCTCCCTTTGTTAAGTTCATTAAAAAACCAAGATTATTTTAACATAGAAGTAATTGTTTTGGATGATCATTCTGAAGACGATACCCATCAAACCGTAACCCAATTTTGTCAAACCGATCAGCGCTTCAAGATCATCAGAGGGAAACCTTTAACACAAGGGTGGTTAGGTAAAAATTACGCTTGCCACCAATTGGCCCAAGAAGCCAAAGGCAGTTTCTTGCTGTTTTTAGATGCCGATGAAGTAGTGAAGGATGGTTTGATAAACAACTCTTTGTATAGGATGCAAATTGGCCAGCTCAGTTTGTTGAGCCTGTTTACAAACCAGACCACAGAAACCTTAGGCGAAAAATCTGTGGTGCCACTGATGCACTATTTACTATTGAACCTGTTGCCGTTAAGATTGGTTAAATTAACCAATTTACCATCACTATCTGCCGCAAGCGGACAATTTATGCTTTTTAACGCACAAGACTACCATCAAAATAATTGGCACCAACAAGTGAAGGCCAAAGTGGTAGAAGATATAGAGATTATGAAGCTGGTAAAGCTCAATAAACTAAAAGGCGAAGCCTTATTAGCCAATGGATACATTTTTTGCCGTATGTATAAAAACTATAAAGAAAGTGTAGAAGGTTTCAGCAAAAACCTATTATCAGGTTTTGGGAACAGTATTTTTGGTTTACTCATTTATCTGTTTTTGGTAGTTTTAGGGCCAATTTTCATTCTAGTATTCTTAAACTTTCAGCTGTTTTATTTTGCAGTAACTTTAATTATTTTTAGCCGATTGATGATCTCTTATTTATCGGGGCAAAACGTAATCATGAACATTATTTTTCACGCTTTTCAAATGATCAGTTTGGTGGTAATCGCAACGTTATCCATAAAAAAATCATTAAACAAAACACTAAACTGGAAAGGCAGGACCATACATACATGAAGTATTTAGACAAGGCGGGGATATCGAAAATCTTTATTATTATTTTCCACGTTGTAGGCTTCATTGGGTTTTCTATCCCAGATTACCACGATTTTTTCTTGTCTTTTGTGCCCTACCATTTACTGTTGATGGCTGCAATACTAATGGCCAACCAAAAAGAATACAATAGAAATTTTTGGGTAGCCTTTATCTTTGTTTACCTAAGTGGCTACTTAATTGAAGTTGTTGGCGTTGCTACAGGGGCAATTTTTGGCGTTTATCATTACGGAGAAACATTGGGGATAAAATTTTTGGATGTACCCCTATTAATCGGGATCAATTGGGTAATCATCATTTTCTCTGTTGGGGCCATCCTAAAGAAACACTTTAAACACCAAAGAACGGTAAAATCTTTAGTAGGGGCGGCAATTTTGGTAGGTTTAGATTTTTTGATAGAACCCGTTGCCGTAAGGTTTGATTATTGGGCCTGGGAAAACAGCGAAATACCATTACAAAACTTTACCGCTTGGTTTTTTATTGTATTTGTTTTACTAAGGACTTATTACGAATTAGATTTTAGAAAAAGCAATCCCGTGGCATTCACTATGGTTGTTTGTCAATTTCTATTTTTCCTGGGGCTTAATCTTACAATTGCCTAAAAAACTTTTCATATTTTTGTAGGCAAATATCATTGAGATGGAATATAATTTAAAAGTTACCATAGATCAAGATTCTGGCTTTTGCTTTGGCGTAGTTTACGCCATAGATATGGCCGAAGAAATTTTGGAGGAAGAAGGTTATCTTTATTGCTTGGGTGATATTGTTCATAACGATGAGGAGGTTATCCGCCTAAAAGCCAAGGGATTAAAAATTATAGACAACCATGATTTAAAAAGCCTGCACAACGAAAAAGTGCTGATAAGGGCGCATGGCGAAGCACCAGAAACCTATAAAGTGGCTTTAGAAAATAACATAACATTAATTGATGCTTCTTGCCCCGTAGTTTTAAAATTGCAGAACCGCATAAAAACAACGCATGATGCACAAGAACCAGTTGTTATCTTTGGCAAACATGGCCATGCAGAAGTAATTGGTTTACAGGGGCAAACAAATAATGAAGCCGTTGTTTTTCAAGATATCGCCGAGTTAGACAATATAGAATTGCCCAAGGCCTTTACCCTTTACAGCCAAACCACAAAATCAACCGATAAGTTTTACGAGATAAAACACGAGCTTACCGATCGTGGATATGAAATAAAAGCCAACGATACCATTTGTCGCCAGGTTTCTAACAGGGATAAAGAATTGCCAAAATTTGTTAAGAATTTTGATAAGATCGTCTTTGTATCGGGCAAAAAATCTTCTAACGGCAAGGTGCTTTATGAAGTTTGCAGAAAGCACAATCCCGCAACTTATTTCATCAGCAAACCAAACGATCTAGAGAAAGCAATGTTTAACGAGGGAGACAAGATCGGGATTTGCGGGGCAACATCAACACCAATGTGGTTAATGGAGCAGGTAAAAGAGCATTTGGAAACTTATTAGGTAGCTGGGTAAATTTTCTTTTTGATTATTGGCACTCCGAGCATCATTAACCTTAAAATCGTCGCTCTGAGCTTTGAACTCTGAGCCTTGCCACTCTGAGCATTGTCACTCTGAGCCTTGTCACTCTGAGCCTTGTCACTCTGAGCGGAGTCGAAGAGGGAGTCGAAGAGGGAGTCGAAGAGGGAGTCGAAGAGGGAGTATAAAGCAAGGCGTATAAATCTTAAAAAAATCTCGAACATGATTCGGGCGTTACCCCAATGAAAAATTTGGGTCGGGCTGTACAGGGCTAACGCAACCTATATGGCGCAATATTAAAAACCAAGAATTGAAGAATAATAAAGGAATAACCATGGCATTGCTCATCATCACTTTATGGATGGTAAGCATCATCTTGCTCATGCGATCCGGTTTTAGTTTTTTAAACCCTTTATTGTACGTGTTAATTCTGGTGCAAACCCACCTTTATACTGGGCTTTTTATAACCGCTCACGATGCCATGCATGGCACAATCGCTCCAAAAAATGAAAACTTAAATTTTGCGTTAGGGCAAGTTTGTACTGCACTTTATGCATTATTCCCTTTAAAAAATCTCCATACCAAACACCATCAACACCATAATTTTGTGCATACCAAAAATGATCCAGATTATTACGAGGGCAACTTTTTTGTATGGTATTTCAACTTTATCAAACAATACATTACTTGGTGGCAAATTGTGGCAATGGCCATTATTTACAATGTTCTAAAAATCTGGGTACCAGAAAAAAACCTGATCTTATTTTGGGTTTTGCCATCATTGTTAAGCACCTTACAATTATTTTATTTTGGCACTTATTTGCCCCATAAAGGCGAGCATCAAAATAAATATCAATCAAAAACCCAAAACAAAAACCACGTTTGGGCATTTCTTAGCTGCTACTTTTTCGGCTATCATTATGAACATCACCACTCGCCGGGTACGCCTTGGTGGCAATTATGGGAAATAAAGGAAAAAAACATGACAACAAATAATGGGTAAAAAAGGAATTCTATTGGTAAATCTGGGTACGCCAGATAGCCCAGCTACTGCCGATGTAAGAAAATATTTGGATGAATTTTTAATGGACGAACGTGTTATCGACATTAACGCCGTTGGACGTACATTATTGGTAAAAGGAATCATAGTTCCTTTCCGTGGGCCAAAATCTGCAAAGATCTATAAAGAAATTTGGACAGACGATGGTTCCCCGTTATTGATTTATGGCAACAGGGTAAAAGAAGAAATTGCTAAAAAACTAGGGGACGATTATATGGTAGAACTGGCCATGCGTTACCAATCGCCATCAATACCCGCTGCTTTGGAAAGGTTAAAGCAAGCCAAGGTAGATAGCATTAAAGTTATTCCGTTATTTCCACAATATGCCTCTGCTTCAACGGGATCTGTACATCAATTAGTGATGGAAATTGTAAGTAAATGGCAAGCAATACCTGCGCTCAGTTTCGTAAACAGTTATTTCGATCATCCGGGCATGATCAAAATTTATGCGGATAATGCCAGAAAATACCTTGATCAAAAGTGGGACCATATTTTATTCAGCTTCCACGGCATCCCACAAAGGCAAATGAAAAAAGCCGATGTTTCTGGCCAGCATTGCTTAAAAGTAGAAAACTGCTGCAGTGTTTTAACAGAAAACAATAAATTTTGCTATTCTGCACAATGCCACCAAACAGCTCGGCTAATCTCAGATGATTTAGGTCTTAAAAAAGAAGATTTTACCATTTGCTACCAATCCCGTTTGGGCAATGACCCTTGGATGAAACCCTACACCAGCGATATTTTAAAAGAATTAGCTAAAAAAGGAGCAAAAAAGTTATTGGTTTTATGCCCAGCTTTCGTATCGGATTGTTTAGAAACTTTATATGAAATCAGTTTTGAATATCAAGAAGAATTTGCTGAGATGGGCGGAGAAAAAATTCAGTTGGTAGAAAGTTTAAATGATAACCCCGCTTGGATTGATGCTTTAGAAGATATTATTTTGAATAAATAGGTAGAAAATTGGCTGAATATTTATTTTTCAATATTTCGGATCGTATTGATTTTGGATGGAGTAGATAATAACCTAAAATATATTTGCCACTAAGTCACAAATTTTAATAATATGTATTTGTGATTTAGTGGCAAAGCGGTTAAATTTTCAACTCCCCTTAGTCCCCCTAATCATTTGCTCTAAACCATCCCACATATCATCTGTCACTATTTCTAAACCGTTAAACTGCCCGGCACCTTGTAACCATTCGCCACCATCTATGGTAATCACTTCGCCATTGATATAGCCAGAAAAATCTGATAATAGATAAGCTGCCAGATTTGCCAATTCTTGATGGTTGCCCACCCTTTTTAAAGGAACCCTATTCTTAAAATCGAATTTTTCTGCCATTTCTCCGGGCAGTAACCTGTCCCATGCACCCTTTGTAGGGAAGGGCCCAGGGGCAATAGCATTGCACCTTATCTGATAATGCCCCCATTCTGCTGCTAAAGACCTTGTCATGGCTACAACACCACCTTTTGCACAAGCAGAAGGAACCACATAACCAGAACCTGTAAAAGCATAAGTAGTTACGATATTTAAGATACTAGCTGGTTGCTTTTCTTTGATCCAATGTTTGCCGAAAGCCAAAGTGCAATTAACAGTTCCTTTTAAAACAATATCTATTATAGTGCTGAAGGCATTTGCAGAAAGGCGTTCTGTTGGGGATATAAAATTACCTGCGGCATTATTCAATAATCCATCTACGGTTTTAAACTTGGCCAAGGCCTCTTTTAAAACATTATCCACTTGTGCTGCATCCCGCACATCGCAAGCCACGGCCAAAACTTTTCCTCCGGTTTCTTCTTCTAGTTGGGCAGCGGTTTTTTGTAGCACATCCAACTTACGGGAAGTAATTACAACGTTTGCTCCTAATTCTAATAAATAGGTGCTCATTGCTTTTCCTAAACCTGTTCCGCCTCCGGTTACCACATAGGTTTTATCTTTTAGTGCATTGTCTCGCAGCATGGGTTGGTTATACATATGATCTGGTTTAAGAATTTATAACTGGCTATTTCTTGATTAATTAAGACTGAAAATATACGAATTTTAAAATTGTTTTTTTACGTTAACGATAGCAGCGGCATGCCCGCCTGTTTTTCGGGCGGGCTTTTTTTGTCCTCGCCATTTAGCAAGTGCAAAAAAAAAGATATATCCGCTGGCTGGCGGAGTGTTAAAACGCACAAAAACTGATTCAAATATTCTGCGAATGAAAGGTTTTTCTATAAAATCTCTTTTGCCTTAAATGTTTGTATTTGTAAGATTTAAACTTTACAAAAGCAATGCAACCAAACCTGTCCACCCGGTTTGGTGGCTTGCACCTAAACCTTTGCCATTATCGCCGTTAAAATATTCGTGAAAAACGATGTAATCTTTAAAGTGAGGGTCTTCTTGCAATTTTTTATTGTCCCCAAAAACGGCTCTTCTACCTTTATCGTCTTTTAAAAAGATACTGGTTAACCTTTTGGCAACTTGGTTTGCAGCATCTTTAATGGTGGTATAATTGCCAGAATTGGTAGGCATTTCAATTTTAAAATCATCGCCATAATAATCGTGGAAACGATGCATGGATTCTATAAGTAAGTAATTAACAGGCATCCAAATTGGGCCTCTCCAATTGCTATTGCCCCCAAACATTCCGGTATCGCTTTCTGCAGGAGTATATTTTACTGTAAAGGTTTGGTCTGCAACTTTAATTTTAAACGGTTTTTTTTCATAAACCTTAGAAATAGACCTTATCCCATAATCAGAGAAAAACTCGTTTTCATCTAGCATCCTACGCAATAAACATTTCATTCTATGGCCGCGTAACAAACTCAATAACTGCAAATTGCTGTTAGGATCTTGCCCTACCCAATTACTTACCAACTTCGCTAAATCTGGGCGTTGATTAGTAAACCATTTGATATGAGAAACCAAACCGGGCAGTTTATCCCAGTTTTTTTCATCGATAACTTCTACCGCAATCAAAGGAAGCAGCCCCACCAATGTCCTTAACCTCAGCCGTTTCCAATTGCCATCTTCTGTATGCAACATATCATAATAAAAGCCGTCTTCTTCATCCCATAATCCAGCACCTTCGGTATTGTTCATGTTTGCCATTGCGCCAGCTATGTAAAAAAAATGCTCAGAAAATTTAACCGCCATATCTTCATAAACATGCTGATGATAAGATATTTCCATCGCAATACGCATCATACTAAGTGCATACATGGCCATCCAGCTTGTGCCATCAGATTGCTCTAAAACCCCACCACCCGGCATAGGTTTACTACGATCAAAAACACCTATATTATCCAAACCCAGAAAACCTCCTTCAAAAATATTGTTGCCTTCTGTATCTTTTCTGTTTACCCACCAATTAAAATTGAGGATGAGTTTATGGAAAACCTTTTGCAAAAATTCTATATCACCTTGGCCGGTTTGCTCTTTTTCCATTTTGTAAACTTTCCAAGCGGCGAGTGAGTGAACTGGTGGGTTAACATCGCTAAAATTCCATTCGTAGGCCGGTAATTGCCCATTTGGGTGCATATAGCGTTCCATTATCAATAATAAAACCTGATCTTTGGCAAACTGAATATCGATACTTGCCAAGGGGATACAATGAAATGCCAAATCCCAGGCGGCAAACCAAGGGTACTCCCAATTATCCGGCATAGAGATTATATCGGCAGCCATTACGTGTTTCCAGTCGCTATTTCTTCCTTTTTGATGTTTTTCGGGAGGTTTGGGTTCGCCGTCATCACCATCAAGCCAGTCTTTAACATAGTAATAATAAAATTGCTTACTCCAAAGCATCCCGGCCCAAGCCTGCCTTTGCACTAGCTTTGCGTCTTCGTTTTTATCGCCATGTTTTAAGTTATAGAATTCATCGGCGAAGGCCAACTGCTGTTTTACTATCTTATCAAAACCTGTAAACGGATTTTTTATTTTTTTATCTGATAAACGCAACCTGATGGTGATGCTTTTTTTACCTAAAATTTCTTTTTGATAATAGATGCCTACTTTTGTGCCGCTTTGTTGTGGGCTTACCGCATCTTTATCGCCATTAACCACATAGTCGTTTATTCCGTCCTTAACATAAGGTGTCTTGTTATCAGAATTGTATAGTTTTTTATTGTTACTTTCATTTTCTGTAAATAAAAACGGGGCTTCTTCTTCTAAATAGCAATAATAATCGCCCATTTTCTTTGTTTGGAGAAACAAAACATCGCTATCCATTGGTGATATCGTGGGTTTATCAGCTTCGCTCCATTCTAATGTATTTCTAAACCAAAGTGTTGGCAAAAAATGTATGCTCGCTTTTTTGCTGCCCCTGTTATGGATGGTATATTGGATTAATATGTCGTTCTCATCGTTTTTGATATATTCGGTAAAAACATCAAAATATTGGTCATCATCAAAAACGCCAGTATCTATCAATTCAAATTCTGGGTCAAGCTTCCCTCTTTTTTTGTTCTCGGCAACTAATTTTGCATAGGGAAATTCTGTTTGCGGATATTTGTACAAAAACTTCATATAACTGTGTGAAGGCACATTATCCAAATAATAATACATTTCTTTCACATCTTCGCCGTGGTTTCCTTCATTGTTGGTTAAACCGAAAAGGCGTTCTTTTAAAATTGGGTCTTTGCCGTTCCAATAAGACGTAGCCAAGCATAAAAACTGGTTATCATCACTCAAACCCCCAATGCCATCCTCGCCCCAACGATAGGTTTTACTCCTCGCCATATCATGAGAGATATAATCCCAAGCATCACCACTTTCACTGTAATCTTCTCGTACCGTTCCCCATTGTCTTTCGGATAAATAAGGGCCCCACTTGCGCCAAGGTTGTGGATTTTTTAACTTTTCGGTTTCTTTCATAACAATTTTGAATAAGTGAAGGATGGGATGAGAAATTGCATATAGTTAATGATAGAATGTTTGAATTAGTGTTTAGTTTTAGATGAATGAATTTTTAATGGCTTTTTTAATTGTATCATCCACTCTTTCTATCGATCAAAATTTATTTGCTCAAATTTCATTCCTTCAATCATCAAATGAAATAAATAATTTGATTAAATTTGCAGCAAAAGACAAAAAACAATGGAAGAGAAAATAGATTTCCAAGATTATAACTGGATATATTATGTTGTAGGTTTGGTTTGCGGAGCAATCTCAGGTTTGGCTGTTGAAGGCCATGTGATTATTGGTGCAATTTTAGGCTTGTTAACAGGTGGGTTGTTCCAGTTCCTGATTAACAAAAGCCGTGAAGAAGTCCAATAATAAAGAACTTCCCCCATTTATAAAGAGTTGGAACCAATTTTACGTAATTGTTTTATGTTGGCTGGTTTTGCTCATTCTCATTTTTAACCTCGTTACCCATCACTTTTCATGAGTGCGATAGACTGGATTGTACTCACTAGTACCATTTTGTTTATTGTGATCTATGGCATCTATAAAAGTAGAGGCCAAAAAAATATAGACGGTTATTTGCTTGGTGATCGTTCTATGCCTTGGTATAGCGTGGGTTTATCTGTAATGGCTACCCAAGCAAGTGCCATTACCTTTCTTTCTGCCCCGGGTTTAGCTTACGCAGATGGGATGCGATTTGTACAGTTTTATTTTGGGCTGCCTTTGGCCATGATCATCCTCTGCATCACCTTTGTACCTATATACCATAAGCTAAAAGTTTATACCGCTTATGAGTTCTTAGAACAACGCTTCGATCTAAAAACAAGGGCGCTTACCGCTTTTTTGTTCCTCATACAAAGAGGGCTTTCTACCGGGATAACCATTTACGCTCCTTCTATTATTTTATCCACCATTTTAAATATCGATACCACCTATACTACTTTATTTATTGGTAGTGTAGTTGTTCTTTATACCGTTTACGGCGGTACAAAAGCAGTTTCTTACACCCAAATGTTACAGATGAGTATCATTTTTTCGGGGTTGTTTTTTGCTGGATTTGTTGTGGTAAGCCTATTACCGCAAAACGTTGGCTTTGTAAAAGCTTTGGATATTGCCGGTAAAATGGATAAGATGAACGTGATAGATTGGACCTTTGATCTGGATAATAAATACACCGTTTGGACAGGGATTATCGGCGGTCTCTTTCTTCAGCTTTCTTATTTTGGCACCGATCAATCTCAGGTTGGGCGGTATTTAACAGGCAGTTCTGTGGGGCAAAGTAGGATGGGTTTATTGATGAATGCGATGTTGAAGATACCGATGCAGTTTATGATTTTGTTGATCGGCATCTTGGTTTTTGCCTTTTATCAATACCAAAAACCACCTGTTTTTTTTAACAGTTTAGAACTTAACAAGATCGAGAATTCTTTTTATAAAGATGAATTTAAAGCAAAAGAAAAAGAATTTGATTTGGCTTTCGCCGATAAAAAAACAAAAGTAATAGTTTTAGAAAATGCGCTCAGCAACAAAAAAAATGTTGCCGATGCGAGTGCTGCGGTAAAGGATGCCAATATCAATCTACAACAAAAAAGAAAAGATGCTTTAGCAGTGATGAAGAAAAATGATGCAAATGCAGATTTGGACGATACAAACTATGTTTTTCTATCATTCGTTACCAAATACCTCCCAAAAGGGTTGATAGGTTTACTGATCGCCATTGTTTGCATGGCATCAATGGGTTCTACAGCAAGTGCGCTAAACTCTTTGGCATCTACCACTTCCGTGGATATTTATAAAAGGTTAATCAATAAATCTGGTACAGATTTAAAGTATCTAAACATCAGCAAATTAACCACGCTTTTTTGGGGTATAGTAAGTATTGCCATGGCTTTATTTGCTAGTAAATTGGGCAATCTGCTAGAAGCCGTAAATATTTTGGGCTCGCTTTTTTACGGAACTATTTTAGGAGTTTTCTTGGTAGCGTTTTATGTAAAATCTGTTGGGGGGAAAGCGGTTTTTTATGCCGCTTTACTTACAGAAGTATTCGTTTTCATCGCCTTCAAATTTGATTGGATGGCATATTTATGGCTCAATCTTTTTGGTTGTGTTTTGGTAATTTTGTTTGGGT
This sequence comes from Pedobacter segetis, assembly GCF_016623585.1. Classification (GTDB taxonomy): domain Bacteria; phylum Bacteroidota; class Bacteroidia; order Sphingobacteriales; family Sphingobacteriaceae; genus Pseudopedobacter; species Pseudopedobacter segetis. The sequence goes on along the minus strand of NZ_JAEHFY010000017.1, from coordinate 35,853 downwards.
TGGTATTAGAAAGATTTTTTGGAGTAAAATCTACAGATTAGAATTTGTTAGCCATCACGTTTTTAGCAGGGTTTCTCGGAGAGAACCCTGTGTCTAGCCCTAGCAGGGTTTCTCGGAGAGAACCCTGTGTTTAGCACTAGTAGGGTTTCTCGGAGAGAACCCTGTTGCAACGCAAGACACAGGTTCCTCTATCGAGAGAACCTGCTGAAACGAAACCGCAGGTTCCTCTATCGAGAGAACCTGCTGAAACGAAACGAAAACGAAGTTAACCATCATTATAGCTACATTTGAATATGGCAATTAAAACCGTACACGATACAACAGAAAAAACTTGGTTTATCACATTCACATGCTACGGCTGGCTTCCCCTTTTTGAAACTACCAAATCTTATGATTTAGTTTATAACTGGCTTAGACTTATAAATCAAAAATTGGATGTGAAAACCGTTGCTTTTGTAATTATGCCTAATCACATTCATTTGATATTACATCTTTCTGAAGGTAAGAACTTAAACACCATTATTTCTAATGGAAAGCGTTTTATGGCTTATGAAATCGTTAAGCGGTTATCACAAAACGGAAAGCTTGAAATATTAAAAAGGTTAAATGAGGCTTGTAGTGATAAAGAGAAAGCCAAAGGCCAAAAGCACAAGGTTTTTGAGCCTTCGTTTGATGCCAAAGCGTTATTTACAAATAAATTCATGCATCAAAAAATAAATTATATACATCATAACCCTGTTAGCGGTATATGGAAATTAGTAGAATCGTTTCCAGAGTACCCGCACAGTAGTGCTATGTTTTATGAAAATGATTTAAAACATCTGAATATAGATATTTGTCATTATTTAGATATTGAAGGATGATCTTGAATCTATAGCTTAATAGTACTGATGTTAAGGCTTAAGAAAGGCATTAGTCCTAGCAGGGTTTCTCGAAGAGAACCCTGTGTTAGACATCACTTGTTAGACAACACGTTATAGACGCAGGTTCCTCCTTGAGAGAACCTGCTTAAACTGCTTAAACAGACCTGCTAAATGGAAATAGTCCTAGCAAACTTAGTCCTAGCTGGGTTTCTCGGAGAGAACCCTGTGTTAGACATCTTATAGACGCAGGTTCCTCTATCGAGAGAACCTGCTTAAACTGCTTAAACTGACCTGCTTAACGGAAACGAAAATATCGGGATTCAATTTATTTTAGATATTAATTGGTTACATCAACCACCTCAATATCAAAATCTAATGGAGTGTTAGCAGGAATATTCCCATAAGAAGAACCCCCATATCCTAAATAAGCAGGGACAAGAATTCTTATTTTGCCACCTTTTTTAATTTTTACCAATGTTTCTTGCCAGCCAGGTATCAAATTGATAAGTGTAGATTGTAAAGGGTTATTAGCAGTTGCAGAATCAAATACAACACCATTAAATAATTTGCCAGTATATGCCACTTTTAAAGTTGAGGCAGTAGTAATGGTTTCTGTTCCGTTACCGTTTGAAATTATGGAATAATAAACGCCAGAACTATCTCTTGTAAATGCTAAAGGCAAGGTAGATTTATATTTAGTAATTAAAGAGTCGTTAACTTCAGTTTGGTTTAATCCGTTTATAACCTGTAATTTAGCATCTAAAATCTCATTCCCTTTAATGGTAGAACCATAACCATCTTTTCCATAGGCTAGGTAGGAAGGCACCAAAACCCTAACAGAACCACCCTTTTTAACGTTTAACAAACTTTCTCTGTAGCTTTTGCTTAAATACCCCAGATATTCGCTAAGATAAGAAGAAGTTTTTCCTGTTTGAGTTAATGCACCATTTGGTTTTAGATCATTGCCATTTAGATCTTTAATGTCTTTAAGATAATAGATAAAATCGGAATTTTGTAATGCAGCACCATTACCTTCATCTAAAATTTGATAGTAAAAACCAGAAGAATCTTTAGTAAAACCGGTTAAGTTATTGGTTTTGATAAAGGCCTGTATTTGTTGGTCTTCTATGGTTCGTAAATCTCTAGTCTCTTTTTTGCAAGAACCTAATACCACAGTTGCCAATAACAATATGGCTAAATATTTTTTTATCATTTTATTGAACATTTACTAATTCTATATCAAAATCTAAAATGGAATTGGCAGGTATGCCGCCCACAATTTGGTTGCCATAAGCGTAACCGCTTGGTATGATCAATCTTATTTTTCCGCCTTTTTGTATCAATGGTATTCCTATTTGCCAACCTGTAATTACCTTGCCCAAAGCTATTTTTAAATTAGCCTTTCCCACAGAGGTATCAAAAATTGTCCCGTTAAGCAATTTCCCTGTATAAATTGCCTCTATTTGGGTATTGGTAGAGTAGGTAACATTTCCAGATCCAGGCTCTATAATTTGATAAAATATACCTGAAGCATCTTTTATAGCGGGTATGTTATTATCTGTAATAAATTTTCTGATAATGGTGGTGTCTTTAGCCAATTGAACCTTTGCATCTGCATAAGGATCGGTATTATCTTTTTTTAAACAAGAGCTTAATCCAAAAACAGCAATAAACAGTACTAAAACGTAATTTTTCATTTTTTAAATAGTTTGCAAATTTATCTTTCTTTTTAGTAAAACCTAAACATTAACATTTTTTAACGAGAATGAGTTGGTTTTATGTTAATGGTTACGGTTGTAATGCCCTAAAAGAGACAATGTAATTTAATTAATACATTGTATAGACAATTTTAATATCAAAAGCAGAGGATTAAAAAACTTCTTTTTTTACTTGTTTTGCTAGCTCAACTACCCAAAGTCTGTACATTTCTGCAGAAGGGTGCAAACCATCAGCTGCAATTAAGGCAGGGTTATCTTTTGCTTCTCTAGATATTGGCGTAATATCCAAATAGTTTGCTTTCGCATCTTTGGTAATTTGTAATGCAATTTGATTGTATTGATCAATTTCTCTAGCAATTTTTTCTCTATCGCTATTTTGTGCAAAAGGGGTTATCCCATAATCTGGGATAGAAATAACAAACACCTTATTGGCATTATTGCCAGCTTTTTGTATGGCGGTTTCTAAAAGTTGCTTAAACTCTATTTTGTATTTATCAATACTATAACCTCTGTATTGGTTATTAACGCCGATCAATAAAGTGACAAAACTGTATTTGGTTTTTAGTTCGCTTGTTTTGATGGCATTTATCAATTCATCGGTTGTCCAACCTGTTTTGGCAACAATTGTGGGTTTTTCCACAATTAAGCTGTCAACGTTTAACAATGCAGTTAGTTGATTGGGAAAATTTTCTTTTGCGGCTACAGATTGCCCGATGGTATAAGAATCGCCTAAAGCCAAATAGGTATAAGTTTTCAATTGTTTTTGGGGATAATCGGTTTGATTGGATTTTACTTTACAGGAAGAAAATACGATATTCAGAATGAAGGCGGCACAGATTAATCTCATATTTCCTCTACTTTATGATGGTCATACCAAAAAGAACGGAAATATGGTTTTTTAGGTTTTCTTTAACCTCGTCAATATTTATCTCTTTGCCCAATTCCCTTTGCATCGAGGTTACGTCTTTATCATCGATACCACAGGGTATAATATTCTTAAAATAGTCTAAATCTGTATTTACGTTAAATGCGAAGCCATGCATGGTTACCCATCGGCTACATCTTACGCCCATGGCGCAAATTTTTCTGGCTTTTTCATTATCGGCATCTATCCAAACGCCGGTAAAGCCTGGGTATCTTGCTGCAGGTATCCCATAATCTTTTAATGTCAATATTACGGCTTCTTCCAAAGTACGGAGATAAAGGTGGATATCGGTAAAAAAATGGTCTAGATCTAAAATGGGGTAACCCACAATTTGTCCCGGCCCATGGTAGGTAATATCACCACCTCGGTTAATTTTATAATAGCTTGCTCCTTTTTCTATTAGTTGTTGGTTAGCTAACAACAAATTTTCTTGTTTGCCGCTTTTCCCCAAGGTGTAAACGTGTGGATGTTCTACAAAAACCAAATGATTTTCTGTTCGGTTCTCATTTTCAGGATTGTTCCTGTTCTTTGTTTTGATAGCGACGGTCTCTGCAAAAATCTCCTCTTGCTTATCCCAAGCTTTCTGATAATCCATTAAGCCCCAATCCTCAAACTTTACTTCTTTGTTTTTTATCATCATTTACAAACATAACCCAACATGTAATTTTCTATTTTTTTATAGTGTACCCGGTACGCATCAGCGGTGTTTGCTTTTTCAATTGTTGCGCTTAACTCGCCGTAAGGCAAATAATTAAAAGGTTTTATGTGGATATGATCTTTGAAAGAAGTTTCTTTTTTCCCGTTCAGTTTATACAAAGCCTCTTTTGCACACCAATAAACGTAAAGCTTCTCTATCCTTGCTTCTTCATCAATATGATCAAGCTCTGTTTGGTTCAAAAATTTATTTTGTACCCTTACTATTTTATCCTTTATAATTTCAATATCTATGCCTACCTGTTTTGTTTTACTGATCATTACGGCGGCATAATCATAAGAATGGCTTAAAGAAATAAAATAAGGATGGTTTATTAAGATTGGTTTCCCGTTTTGGTCTGCTTGGCAATCAATATATTCATTGGTGTTTAGCATTTTTCTTAGCAAAACCCTTGTTGCCAACCAATGTAAGTTCCTTTTATCGTTACTTAAAGAATTTAAAAGCAACAATTCATGGGCTTTTAATTGCAAACGGGCTTCTAGATCTGCGGTGCTTTCGGTAATCTGCCAAAGACCAATTGCCGTATCTTGATCAATATTTTCATGAAAGGTAATGGGCATTTCTAAATTTATAAATTCTCTGCGAAATTATTTTAAATAAATCATATTTTAGACAAAATCAAAATTTTAACCATGATACTGTCTGATCGGCTCATTTTAAAAGAAATAGAAGCGGGAACAATTGTAATTGAGCCTTTTAAAAGAGAATGTTTGGGAACAAATTCTTATGATGTACACTTGGGCAAGCATTTGGCCTGTTATAAAAACCGAGAATTGGATGCCAAGAAACATAATGAGATCGATCATTTTGAGATACCGAAAGATGGTTTTGTGTTGCAGCCCAACACTTTATACTTGGGGGTAACATTAGAATATACAGAAACACACGCCCACGTTCCTTTTTTAGAAGGGAAATCAAGCACCGGCCGTTTGGGGATCGATATCCATGCAACTGCCGGAAAAGGAGATGTGGGCTTTTGTAATACTTGGACCTTAGAAATTTCTGCCACCCAGCCCGTTAAAATTTATGCGGGTATGCCCATTGGCCAACTGATTTATTTTGTTGTTGATGGCGAAGTAGAAACCATGTACCACACCAAAGGCGATGCTAAATATAATAACAAAACCACAAAACCCGTTGAAAGCATGATGTGGAAAAACCAGTTTTAAAACTTAGGAACCTCAAAACATTTTGGGGTTTTATTTTTTATTATGTTAATCCTTTATAAAGTTTATCCATCTAAAAAATCATGAAAAGTAAAAAGATTATCCTCTCGGTTTTGGCAATTACGTTTATTGGTCTTTTTGGCTTTATAGCCGATGATGATCTCCTTAAAAGGGCATTAGAAAGCTTTCAGAAATATCAAGAGAAAAACGTACAGGAAAAAGTTTATCTACATACCGACAAGCCTTATTATGCCATAGGCGATGAGATTTGGTTTAAGGCCTATGTGATGGATGCCCAAACGCTAACGCCAACCACACAAAGCAACATTTTATACGTTGATTTAATCAACGGACGCGATTCTGTTAAGAAAACATTAAGGATACCTTTGGTTGCGGGTTTTGGTCATGGCAATTTTGAGTTAAAAGATTCTTTAAAAGAGGGTAATTATAGGCTTAGGGCATACACCAATTGGATGAGGAATTTTGGCGAAGGCTTTTATTTTGATAGAACCGTAAAAATTGGAAATGCCTGGACCAACCAGTTAGTTACCAAAACCGATTATACTTACGAAAAACAGGGCAATAACGAAAACGTAACCGCAAAAATAAATTTCAACAATATTGATGGCTTCCCTTATGCAAAAAAAGAAGTGAGCTATCAAATCGAGTTAGATTTTAGGAACATCGCCAAGGGCAAGGCAATTACGGATGATGATGGGAACATTACGATCAATTTTACCAACGACAAACCTTTTTTAGCCAAGAATGGCAGAATTACCACCTCCCTAAAGATCGCCGATAATACGATAGTGAATAAATACATCCCTATTGTGAGCACTTCTAACCAAGTAGATGTTCAGTTTTTCCCAGAAGGTGGTGATCTGATCCAAAATGTACGAAGCAAAGTTGCCTTTAAAGCATTAGGTGCCGATGGTTTGGGGCAAAAAATATCAGGCTATGTAGAAGATAATGAAGGGAACAAAATAGTCGGTTTTGAAAGCCGGCACTTAGGTATGGGGTATTTTACGATGACACCATTAGAGGGTAAAACCTATACCGCTATGATAAAATTTGCCGATGGCTCGGAAAAAAAGATAAACCTGCCAGCCATTAAACCAGCGGGTATAACCCTTAGTGTGTATAACAATCTTGTAGAAGATAGCATAATCCTAAAAGTATTCAGTAACAAAGCCTTCGCAGATAAAAACCAGGGCAAAGCCTTTACTGTGGTAGCCCAAAATTCTGGCAATATAATTTATACTGCCCAATCTAAACTTAGCGGACTTGCTTTTGCCGCTAAATTGGCAAAAGACAGGTTCCCGGCGGGCATTACCCAATTTACGCTATTTGATGAAAATATGCTGCCATTATCAGAAAGGTTAGCTTTTACCATGCCTAAAAATATTTTATCATTATCGGTAAAACCCGATAAAGAAAGTTATACCCAAAGAGAGAAAACCAATTTAAGCGTTAAAGCATTAGGCCCCGATGGAAAACCTATAATGGGTTCTTTCTCTATGGCCGTTACCGATGAAACAAAAGTGCCCGTAAATGAAGATGAAGAACATACTATTTTTACAGACCTATTGCTAACATCAGATATTAAAGGTTATGTAGAAGATCCAAACTATTATTTTCATGATATTAACGATACGAAGAAAATGGATTTAGATGTATTGATGATGACACAGGGCTGGAGCCGTTTTAACTGGAGAAACATCATCAACAACGTTTTCCCATCACTATCATTTAAGCCAGAGAAAACCCTTTCTGTTAGCGGTAAAGTTACGCAGGGTAAAAAACCGGTAGTTGGTGGTACGGTTACTCTTTTCTCATCATCAGGAGGCTCTTTTTTGATACAGACCACAACAAATACCAATGGCGAATTTAAAATTGATAGCCTTTATTTCCCAGATAGCACAAAATTTGTGATACAAGCCAGAAATGAAAAAGGAAGAAAAGGGGTGGATATAGAACTTTATAATAATGCCCCACAAATAGTAACCAAAAACCCAAACCTTCCAGATTTGACGGTTAACATAAATGGGTCCATGCAAGCCTATCTTAAAAATAGTAAAACCCAGTATGAAGAATGGTTAAAGAACGGTATAGTTAACAGATCAATTCTTTTGGGAGAGGTAAAAGTTGTGGATACCAAACCGATAGTTGAAGAGTCTTCTAACTTAAACGGTGCTGGTAATGCAGATAGGGTACTAACAGAAAAAGATTTTCAAAACGCTTATTCTATGGAGCAAGCCTTACAAGGCAGGGTTGCCGGCCTACAAATAATTAACGGTATAGCCTATATAAGAAACCAGCCGGCGCAGATAATCTTAGATGGGATTTATGTTGATGGGGATTTCTTAAACACCATACAGCCCCAAGATGTAGAGAGCGTAGAAATTTTAAAAAGCATAGGTTATACTGCTATTTACGGCAGCCGTGGTGGTGGGGGTGTCATCATCATAAACACAAAAAGAGGAAAACCGGGTTATGTTAGCAATGCTTATGCACCTGGTATTATTACCTATTCTCCAATAGGTATTTTTCAACCTAAAGAATTTTATTCGCCAAATTATGCAGATCCTAAAATAAACACCTCTGTTGCCGATTTAAGAACCACTATTTATTGGAACCCACAATTGGTTACAGACTCTACCGGTACTGCAAAAGTTAATTTCTACAATGCCGATGGTACCGGTAATTATAAAATAGTTTTAGAAGGTATGGACTTAAATGGTCATATTGGGAGAAATGTAACCCGTTACAAAGTCAATACTAAATAAAATTTTAATGAATACCTTACAAATAACAACCCAAGATCATGTTGCCATTATCGCATTAGATAATGGCAGTTCTAATACCATCAATGCAGAAATGCTTGCAGAATTAAAAAAGATAATTACCAGTGTTGAAGCCGATGATAACATGAGGGGCGTTATTTTAACTGGTAAAAAAGGCTTTTTTAGTGCCGGTTTAGATTTGATTACGCTTTACGATTATGATGAAAAACAGATCAAAAAATTTTGGATAGATTTTTTAGACTTAGTTAAAACATTAACCTTGTTTAAAAAACCAATGATTGCCGCCATAAGTGGCCATAGCCCTGCCGGAGGTTGTGTTTTAAGTATTTGCTGCGATTACAGGGTAATGGCAGAAGGCAAATATGTTATCGGTTTGAATGAAGTACCTGTGGGCATAATTGTACCCGATAATATCTTTGAACTTTATGCTTTTTGGATCGGTAAAGCGGCGGCCTACAGAAACTTATTAGAAGGGAAACTAATGGGTTTTGAAGAAGCAAAAAACATTGGATTAGTAGATGCTACCACGCCTATAGAATCTTTAATGACAGTGGCCCAAAAGAAAATGGCTAATTACATACAGTTTGATGCGATTACTTGGCAAGAAAGCAAGTTAAATATGCGAAAAGAATTGAATGCTAAAGTTTCTCAGGATCAATCTGCAACTTTAGAGAAAATGCTCAAGCAATGGTGGTCGCCAAGTACAAGATCGATCCTAAAAACCATCATTGGTAATTTACAAGCCAAAAAGGTTTAATTTATATTTATCCAAACTTCTCTGCTTTTGCTATTTTAATTTCTATAGCATTTTATCCAACCGGCATTGTTTACAAAGTTCTTACACAATAAGTTAAAACATTATTGTTTTGCCGTTCTGAGAGATAATTTGCAACCGGCGCATAACCGTTATTCCCTATGATCCATTATTAGGTTTAGAATGGTAAGATAGGTTAATCAAAAAAGCTGCCTCTATTTTTTTATGAGACAGCTTTTACCATAAAAAGGTCTTTTATCTTTATTTACAAACTACTACTAAAAACCAAATGTTAAACCAAAATTTAGGTTTTTATAATCTGCCGGGCCTTGGTTTTTGGCAAAAACATCATTCATATAATATTTAAAGAACAAGCCTACGCCACCATATCCAATTCTTATGTTTGCTCCATAACGGAAAGGTTCAAAATTGAAATCGTCTTTCACTTTAACTTTGCCGTTTTCGCTGCTTATTTGTTTTGTTTTTCCCCCTAGTAAAAAACCGATTTCTGGTCCACCTACGATAGAGATTCTTTTGCCTTTTTGGCTTTGAGGGCTGCGGTATTCAAAGTACAAGGGTATTCTTAAATATTTGCTAGAAAGTCTGTTTTTATCATACACTATGGTACTTGGGGTTGCGGTTAAGGTTGGCTTATCTGGCTCTATTGTAACGTTTTTAACCAATCTAATCAAATCCCAATCTATCCCCGCTTCTAGCATTATCTTAAAACTTGGGTTAAACCTTACGCCAAACTGTAATAGATCAAAACCGATATTACTGGTTTTCCAAGGTTTGTTTTCTAGATAATCATACCCAACTGGTGCAGAAAAATCAGAGCCCGTATGGAATTTACTCAATCCGATATCAAAATGTTCAAAGGTAATCCCAAAGGTTGCATGTGGGTATTTTACTGTTTTCTTCTCCTTTTTGGTCGAATCGGCTTTGCCAACCGTAATGCTCACACCGCCTGTATCAATAATCATGGAGGTTTTAGTGCCTTTTTTAAATACTTTTAAGGTATCTTGTTCTTGTGCCTGTGTAGTGCTTACAATTAGTAAAGCAATTACAATTAAGTATATTTTTTTCATTTCTTTTCTTTTGGTTTTTCTGTTTCTTTAATCAATCTTTCTGAATTTGAACAAACCTAGGTTTATGCCGGTAACTTCGTTATCGCTTTCTTCCGTTTTGCTCACTTTTATTATTTTTTCTTCTCGCCTATCAACTTTTGCTACCACAAAGTTTACAAAATCACCTACAGATTTAATCTTTAATTTCTTGCCAATTTGGTTGCCATCTTCTGTCAGGTTATCATCAACGGTGTTTTGTGCTAAAAGAGGTTGAGCTTTAATTTCAGATTCTTCTTTAGTTTTAGAGGCCTCATCATCTAAAATACGCTCGGTTACTGTTTTTGCCCTTACTGCTTTTATCGCAACTATTTGTGGTTGATCAGTATCAGTTTTTTTTATAGGTAAGACGTTGGTTTTTGTACCGATGGTTGCATCATTCTTAAAATTATTTTTTGCCCCTAAGTCAACTTTATGGTTACTGACTAAAGAATGATCATTTTTGCTTTTTAAAACAGCCTTTGTTTTATCCGTTCTAACAGCAACACTTTCAAGTACTTCTGGTTCGATTTTTTGCTCTTGGGCAACTTGGTTTAAAACCTCATCGGCATTGCCCCTAAGCTTGATCACTTCTTTAGGTTTGGTATATAAACCAATGCCAATTCCCAAAACAACAACAATACTTGCTGCTGCCATCCAAAACATCCCAAAACTTTTGCTCTTAGGCTTTTTTTCTAAACCCGCGGTTATTTTATCCCAGCTATTTGCCGCTGATTGCACTTCAAAATCCTCAAAAGAAGATTTAAAAAATTGATCAAAATCTTTATCCAACATTGGCTTCATTTTTATATCCTTCCAATTTTAAAACTTGTTCCCTTAATATGGCTCTCGCCCTAGATAATTGCGACTTGCTAGCACCTTCCGTAATACCCAATTGCTCGCCAATTTCTTTGTGCGAGTAACCCTCAATAGCGTACATATTAAAAACCATCCTATATCCACTGCTCAAATTCTGTATCAAGCGCATTAAATCTTTCACATTCAAACTGCTCATGTCAAATTCTGTAGATGCAGATTGTTCATGCGTTTCGTTAATATCAACAACGTTTAAACTGCGCAGGTTTTTTCTGTAAAACTCAATAGAAGTGTGCACCATGATCCTTCTCATCCACCCTTCAAAAGAGCCTTCACCTCGGTAGTCGTCAATTTTTTTAAACACCTTTATAAAACCGGTCTGCATCATATCTTCGGCCTCAAAATGGTCTTTGGCGTAGCGCATACATACCCCTAGCATCTTAGGCGAAGCTGTATGGTAGAGCATTTCTTGAAACTTGCGTTCCCCAGCTTGGCATCCCTTAACAATATCTTCTATAGCGTATTTGTGTTTCAAATTCATATAAGGTTCTGTATGCAAGATGATGGATTTAATGGAAAGGTTGCATCAGCATAAAAAACAATTCAATTATACGATAAATATAAGCGTGAGGCCTATTAGAAGCAGAAATTATTTGGCCGTTAGGGCGGTCTGCCAGCTGGCGGATATATCTTTTTTGTCTTATTCTTCGACTCCCTCTTCGACTCCGCTCAGAGTGACGATGCTCAGAGTGGCAATGCTCAGAATGACAAAAAAGCCTGCCCGAAAAACAAGCGGGGATATCGCTACTATCCCTAAAGCAAGAAAAAAACCTAAAACAAGCCTATTAAAATCAATCAGAAAGTTAATATTTTATGCTTCTTTATGATTTTATATGATTAAAACAATATAAATCGTCATTTTAAAAATTTTTTTATTAATTATCGTTAAAAATAGATGTAAATATTTATAAAAAATACCTTAATATTGATTATTAATAAAAATAATAGTCTATAATTTATTTAATAACTACTTTAATTTAAAATTTATAAAAAATACATTAATAAAATGACAAAATAATTTATGTTTTTAAATAAAACAGTATAAATTAGCCAGATTATAAGCTATTATTTTAATGATTAAATCTGTTTTTAATGAAACTTAGTAAAAAAAAGTACGATAACGCCAATTGTTATTTAACAATCAACTGTTCGCCAGAGTGGAGGCCAGCAATAGAGGCCAATAAAAAGGTATATGAAGTAAAAAAGGGAGAACAGGTTTTTAAAGAAGGCCAACCGGTAGAAGGTATTTATTTTGTATATCAAGGTATTTTAAAAGTTCATAAAAAATGGACCTCAGATAAAGAACTGATTTTGCGCTTTGCAACGGGAGGCTCTATATTGGGGCACAGGGGTTTAAGCACCTTTAATAAAAATTATCCCATTTCTGCAACGGCATTAGAAAACAGCGTGGTTTGTTTTATAGATATGGATTTTTTTAACAGTACTTTAAAAGTTAACGTAGATTTTACTTATAAGCTGATGATGTTTTTTGCTGATGAACTGCAAGACTCTGAGGCTAAGATGAGAAATATAGCGCACATGAGTGTTAAAGGCAGGTTATCGCAAGCATTGATAAATTTTAAAAACCAGTTTGGCCTGGCTGCTGATGGAAGCTTAAAACTAGAACTATCTAAACAAGATGTTTCTTCTTATATAGGTGCAACCTATGAAACCTTGTTTAGGATATTGAACGAGTTAATCGAAGAAAAAGCCGTAGTTGTACAAAAAAGGAATATCACTATCGCAAATGAAGATATTTTAAAGAATTTTGCCCATAATGGCAACGGATAAGAGAACTAAATTCTCATGATCCTCTTATCCGGAGTAATAAAATCTAGCTTTTCATCATACCTATATGTTTCCCATCCCAGTCTGGGAATAATATGGTATCTTTATTTATGCCCAAATGCCTATCGGCTACCTCGCTAAAAACGCTTCTAAAATCAGTGGTAACAGCCAAGTCTCTTCCATCTTCTAGGTTTTCTATGGCCAAAGCATTCATTTTGCCATGCACTTTACCGCCGGCAACATCATTGCCCAAAATAAAATTACAAGATCCCCTGCCATGATCTGTGCCGCCGGTTCCATTTTGCCTTACGGTACGGCCAAACTCGGTCATGGTCATTACGGTTACATCATCTTGCAAAGTACCCATATCTGTCCAAAAGGCCATTATGCTTTCACTTAAATCGTTTACGTTTCTTGCAAAGATGCCAGAATCCGTTCCTTGGTTAAAGTGTGTGTCCCAACCTCCAGACTCGGCGAAAGCCACCTCTAAACCCACATCCATTTTAACCAGTTGCGCAATTTGTTTTAACGAATTGCCCAAGGCAGAGTTTGGGTAAACCGCTCCGTTTTCTGGCCTGTAATTTTTGGTATCTACTTTTTTAAGTATTTTCATGGCATCAAAACTTTCCTTGCCGGTTTCTTTTAACAAGCTAGAAGTGGTTTGGTCATAAAGATCCTCGAAACTTTTTGCGGCCATATTTGCACCGCTTGGGTTGCCTCTCATTTGTATCGCAAAATCTTGGATATTACTGATCGCCACTGATGGGTTATCGCCATAAAAGGATCTTGGCAAAGAAGATGTTAAACTTACCGCTTGAAATGGCGAACTAGCAGCATCATGCCCCAACAAACCAACTGCCCTATTTAACCAACCGCTAGAAGTCCCTTTATTAAAAGGAGTGCCAGACTCCATATAATCTTGGGCATCAAAATGTGAACGGGTATTGTTTGGCGAGCCAATGCCGTGTACAATTGCCAGCCTTCCTTCTTTAAAAACAGACTCAAACGCCTGCATACTTGGGTGCAAACCAAACCTTCCGTCTAGATCTATCAATGGTTTAGCGTTTCCCGCCTTAGCGGCAGAAATAAACAAATTTGGTCTTGCTGCTTTTAAGTATTCATCCGTAAATGGTGTAACGGCCATTAAGCCATCCATTGCGCCACGTTGGAAAATACAGATTAACGTTTTTCTTCTTTTAAACAATCCTGGGGCTTTTACATTTGCCGCTGCTTTAGTAACAAAACCCGGTAAACCACCTAAACCGATGCCAAATAGGGCCAAGCCCCCTGCTTTTAAAAATCCTCTTCTTGATGTCATGATATTTATATTTTGAAGATTAAAATTATCTTTTTTGAAACTCTGGGGAACCGATAATAACCCCTACAACCTGCGCCAACATAGAATTATCTCCAAAAGATTTTTCTTTTCCCATATAACCATATTTCTTGTTGTTGCTTTTTGGCTTTACAGCCGATTGATCATCGCTCATCATCATATTATCATCCGTCTCGCTTACTGATGTTGGGGTAGGAGATTTACTTGCAGCGTTGTTTACTTTATCAACCAATTCTGGGTCTGTTAACAATGGGGTCAACCTTTTTATGGTGCCTTCCAAATTACGCTCTGGCATAATTATTTTCCCATAGGTTTTTAAAGCCGCTTCGCTGCTTTCAGGTTCGTGGTTATTGTTTAATGCGGCCAGGTTAATTTTAATACCGGGTATTTTTTGGGCTGCTAAGGCCAGGCCAAAATTCATCCTATTTAAAAGGGCACCGGTATTTATCCAATATTGTCCTTTATCTGGGAAACCGGTTGGTGCTTGGTAGTAATAGATTTTTTGCCCCATTTTATTGATCCAACCATACAATTGGTAAGGCTGCGCAAGATCGGCATTTAAGCACCTAACGGCACTAATTGCCAACTCAAACGGAGATTTTGTTTTTTCTCTTAATGCGTCTTTGCTCCAAAATTCTGGAGATTCTACCATGGTCAGTAAAACATCTGTGATATTACCATCTTTGTTTAAGAAGGTTTTGCTCATCTTATCTATCAAGCTTTTTGGAGGATTATCGCTCACAAATCTTACTGCAATCTTGGTAGAAATAAATTTTGCGGTTGAAGGGCTATGCGCCAACATTTCTAATAGATCAAGCCCCTCTTGGTAGCCATTATTGCTAAATTTTTTGCCAAGAACAACTTTATCTCCGGTATCATGCCTGGTTGCTGCAAACAAGAAATCACCATCAAACACAAACCCTTTTCTAATTAAATTTTCTTTGCCATATTTATTGATCGTTTTTTGAAAAGCCTCTCCTTGCCCATATTCATCAAAGGGGTTTATTGTCCAGCCGGTTAAAACTCTTGCCGCCTGCGTAACATCTGTTTGTGTGTAACCACCATCAACACCCAAGGTGTGAAGCTCCATTACCTCCCTCGCATAATTTTCGTTTAGCCCTTGGCTTTTCTTAGCATTTTTTATTTTTTGAAATGCCAAGGCTTTTGCTCTGTCGTTCCCAATCCTGTTTCCCATCATATCTAACCTGTTTTTTTGCTGCTCGCTTTCGCTAGCCTGGCTACTAAAGTTATCTAAATAAAAAAGCATTGCCGGAGATTTAGCGGTAGCTATTAAAAGCTTATCAAACCTCCCAAAAACGTTAGGCCTTATCACGTCTCTTTCATAGGCTGGTACGTACATGGCGCAGTCATTTTTGGTTAATGAAACATTAAAATGGTTAAACCAAAAATCGGTTAATACTTCGCGTAATTGGTTGTTGCTATATGCAGCTCTTAAAATTTTTTGTGAGATAAACTGGCGATAAAGCTCTTGCTGGGGTTTATAACCCTTATTGATCATATATCCTTTTAACTTTTCCCTATAATCTTTCTTATCGCCTTTATTAACAGAATCTTTATCTATAAAGCCGTCTTTAATTGCCATTCTTAAGATTTTGGCTCCCTTCGGAAATTTTTCTGCAACTTCTTGGTTAGATAGATTGATGGCATCATAACTTTTAAGCCTATCGTTTAGCTCTTTATCTTCAGTTTTCCCTTTCAATTGTTGGTTAAGCCAATTGCTTAGGCCCATTTTTAAGGCATTATCAATATCTTCTGGCCTTGCGCCAAAAGTAAAACGATTGATTAAATGAAGTGCGGCCTCTCTATCTGTTAACCCAGCTTTTTTATAAGCAGAGGTTAAGTTGTCATTTTTGAATGATAGAAAAGATGAGAAAAAAAGCACACCCGCTAAAACTAAAAATGGGATGTAAAAATATTTTAATAATGCTTTCATGTCAAAAACTGGTTTATGGTTTTATGACAGCTAAAATTTTAAAAGGATTAATTAGAAGGGATAAATTTTAAAAACAGAGAATAAGTGGGCTTTTTTTGTTCTGATGAATATTTGGATGTTTTTAAACTTGATGGCTATTTTGTTTGGTTAAAACCGATAAATCATGGCATTGATATTCATACCTGCACCTACTGATGCAAAAATCACTACATCTCCTATTTTTACTGTTTGGTTTTCCATTTCCTCTTTCAACACCATATCTAACAGGGTTGGGATGGTTGCTACCGAAGAGTTCCCTAATTTTGAAATAGACATAGGCATAATATTTTCTGGTGGGCAGTCATAATCATAAAGTTTAAAAAAGCGCTTTAAAATTGCATCGTCCATTTTGCCATTAGCTTGGTGTACAAATACCTTTTTAATTTTTTCTGGTAAGATACCGGCTTTTTCTACGGTGGTTTTCATTACCAAAGGCACATGGGTTAGCCCGTATTCATACACTTTTCTGCCATCCATTTTAAGGTATAGATCTTCTTTGCTTTCATAATCGGGTTTGCTAGAACCTTCCATCTTTAAAAACCATGCTTGGTTTAAAGTATGGGTTTGTGATTTGTGACTTAAAATGCCAGCTCCATTATCTTTACTTGCCGATAAAATTGTTGCTCCGGCACCATCAGAATAGATCATACTGTCTTTATCATGAGGGTCGATTACCCTTGATAAAGTTTCTGAACCTATAACCATCACCTTTTTGGCATCGCCAGATTTGATAAAATAATCGGCCTGTATCATACCCTGAAGCCATCCGGGGCAACCAAATGGCAAATCATAGGCCACACAATCTGGGTTTTCTATCCCTAATTTATATTTTACACGGCTTGCCAAGGTAGGCACCATATCTGTGCGGTTATCGCCATGGTTCACGTCTCCAAAATTATGGGCAACAATAATATAATCTAATTTTTCTTTATCTTCATTGGCACTTTCTAGGGCATCTTTTGCTGCCAAGTAGGCAAGTTCAGAGGCATTTTGATCGTCTTCTGCATATCTTCTCTCTTCAATATCAGTTATAGCCTGAAATTTTTGGATCACATCAAACATATTCCTTTTTGCTATTGTGCCATCTTTCTCGTAAAACGCATGATTTATAAAATCAGAATTTTTGATCAATTTGTTTGGGATGTATTTTCCCGTTCCGGTAATAATAGAGCTGATTTTTGAACCCATTAAAAGATTTTTAGACTAAATACTAAATTGGTTTAACGTATAAAGTTAGCTATTAAAATTGATTTGACAAGTTAATTTTAATTATTGAGCTATTTTTATGCCTTTATACAATTTGCAACATCACTCATCCATCCCTAATTATATCCTGCGTTTTAAGGTTAAAATACCACGGTAAATATCTTGTCCCCTTGCCATTTCTAGGTAAAGACTTCTATCGTTTTTAGAACTAAATATTTGACAAATCTCATCAAGTGATAATTTTTCTGCCGGGTTAAAATTTATGCTTAGCAGTTGATCGCCCACTTTTACGCCAAATTCATCAGCAGGGGATCCAATTTCTACCCTTGTCACAAAAAATTCATCAAATTTATTGCCACTTGCAACAAGCTCTAAACCGCTCATATCATATTCAAAGGGCTCTTTTAATGTGGTATTTCCTTTTAAATAGATACAACTGTTTTGATAATCGAACAGAACATCAAATTTTTTGAAAAATGGGTTGCCAATACTTCCGTTTCTTTCTACGCTCGTAATTTTTGCTGCAACATCTTCATAGTAAGGAAATGCGGCTATAATGCTATCTAACCCAAATTTACCTATTTTTAATTTTTCTAGCCGCCCTTTAAAGCCCCTAATGTTTCCACCTAAACCAACGCCTAAATTTGCTATCACAAATTTATTGGGCAAAGGGAACGGGCTTTTCTGATAAGATTCTAAAGATAAAGTATTCCCGCTTCCGGTATCTATCAGCATTTTCAAAGGTATTTTTTTATGCTCCGTAGCATCGGCAATCACATTTACATAGGGTTTATTTTCTTCAATATCCAAATTTATCCTATTTCCTTTTCTTAAAAATATTGATAAATTATTTTTATAAATTTTTAAAAACCGCGATTGGTAATTTATCCTGACCTTAAAACTTTTAAAAAAATCATACCCTAACAAACCATGAATTGGCATCCCTGCATATCCGGATAGGTTTAAAACGTCTTGATCTAGAATTGCGGCAGCACAACTTTTAGCTTGTGCGGCACCAACTTTAAAATCTAGGAAAGGTGTGGTATAAGCAGATAAACTTGTATCTTCCCCTAAGCCGTACAATTGCATTTTCCTTAAATATTTAAGATCTAAAGAATCTTTTAATTTAGGGTCGGTAATGATGGTAATGCCAACTCCAGTATCTAAAATAAAATTAAAAGGCCCTTTATGATTGATGTACATAGGTACTACCACTAAACCCCTTGCGGCTTTAAAATTAATTTGCTGTCTTTTTCTTTTCCCAGAAAACTCAAATTGATCTTGGGAAAAAACTGGCTCAATTAATGTGCAAAAGCCCAAAAGAAATAAAATAGATATTTTAACAACTTGGCTTAACATATTGGTTTATTAATAGGTTTGTTCATCACGATGGTTTGCAAACGCATTATTATACAATTTACTAATTTGCAGCTTTATTTAATTATTTATGAAAAAGTTTTTTGGTCTCGCAGCCGTTATATTTACCCTAAATGCCTGTACAGTTAAAAAGGCAACCTTAACTCCTTATCAGAACATTGCAGATTTAATAGAGAATTCTGCTATTGGCAAAAACCACCATGTGGGTTTTGCCATAAAAGAGGTTGGGGCTAGCAAAAATATGTATGAAAAAAATGCTAATCTCTATTTTATCCCAGCATCCAATACCAAGCTTTTTACTTTTTACACCGCTCTTAATATGCTGGGAGATTCTGTCCCATCATTTCAATATATCTTTAGAAAAGATTCTTTAATATTATGGCCCATGGCCGATGCTTCTTTTCTACACCCAGATTTTAAGGCCCAAAAATCTTTTGATTTTATAAAGGATGCAGGAAAGGATGTTTATTTGGTTACGGGGCGTTACCATGGCGAAAAGTACGGAAAAGGATGGAGTTGGGATGATTTTAATGAGTATTATCAAACCGAAATAAACGATATGCCTATCTATGGGAACGCTGTTGATATCTCTTGCGGCTTGTTTGGTAAATTAAAATACACTCCGGATCTAGCGGCTTTATATCTAAATGAAGTAAGCATATCTAACCAATTAAAAACTGTTAAAAGAGGCCTTAACAATAATAATTGGATTGTACCAACATCCATTAACACAAATTATAGGCAAAGTTTACCCTTATCATTAAATAAAACTATTGTAGAAAATTTATTGTCTGATACTTTGCTTGCAACAGGAGCTATCGTTAAGCCCATAGAAACTTTAAACTGGAGAAAGGTACCCCAAAGTGCCAACATAATTTACGGCGTTGCATCGGATACTTTATATAAGCATCTGCTTTTACCGAGTGATAACTTTATTGCAGAAGAATTGCTGCTTAATTGTGCCGCCGCAAACAAAATGGATATGAATACGGATAGCGTAATTTATTGGGCCTCTGCAAATTTGCTCAATGATATGCCCAATAAAATAAAGTGGGTAGATGGATCGGGATTATCTAGGTTAAATCTGTTTACTCCTGATGATATGGTTCTTGTACTCCAAAAAATACGAGACAAAATAAACAACGACGATCGTTTGTTCTCCCTTTTGCCTGCCGGCGGAGAATCTGGAACTTTAAAGGATATGTTTAAAGGAAGTACCGCACCCTATATATTTGCAAAATCTGGTAGTTTAACTAATAACTATAATTTAAGCGGTTATCTAATCGGTAAATCTGGTAAAAAGTATATTTTTTCTTTTATGAACAATGGTTTTGTTATTTCTACCAAAGAGATAAAAGACGAGGTTGTGAGGGTGTTGAGCGCTATTCATGATAATTATTAGCCATGATATAAAAAAACCGGTTTGATAAATTATATCAAACCGGTTTTTTTCTGTTTTTATGAAATTATTATTTTTTAAATCCCACCCTTGATTTTGGTTGCTTAAACTGAGGGGTGCTTTTTTTGTTTATTTGAGGATCGCCCACACTGCTCATGGCGCATCTAAAACCAATTTCTGATGATGCTTCTCCTTCATCTAAATATCTTCTTGTACCAGGGTTTAACCAATAGGCCCTATCGTTCCATGAACCTCCTTTGTAAACCTTAGACCTATCATTAACTAAAGTGATTTTACCGTAAAGATCAAGGTTTTGTGGATCTAATGCCCCTCTTTCATCGGCATCAAAAGAAGGTTTTAATACAGGCATTTTAGTAGTATCGATAGCATCAGGGGTACTAGGGCTTAATTCTGAGATGTTACCATATTTATTGGCGTGTTTTTCATAAGAATCTTTTTTACCTGAAGTCGCATTAGTTTTCTTCGGAACGTTTGTTTTGCCAATTGTTAGTATTTTACCGTTGGTATCATATTCATTATTCTCAAAATCGTTGCCTCTAAAAGGATTAAAGTCTTCAACTTTATCAAAAGACAGCTGTCTGTAAGTATCTAATACCCACTCGTTAACGTTACCGGCCATGTTGTACAAACCAAAATCGTTGGGTAAATAGGCCTTAACGGGTGCGGTAATGTCCGCTCCGTCATTCAAGTATCCAGCTACACCCATATTGTCTCCTTCGCCTCTTTTAAAGTTGGCATAAATTAACCCACGGGTACTTTTCTTTGGCGATCTAATCCCTAAACCATACCAAGGGTACACTTTACTATTGTTAACAATATTGTTGCCCCCCGTACCAACTAAAGCTAAAGCGGCATACTCCCACTCTGCTTCGGTAGGTAAACGGTATCTACCGGGCGTAAACACGCCATCTTCTATTTTAGCAAATCTTTTTTCTGGGGCAGCTTTACCTTTAGATCCCGTAGCAGCAGCACCTGTGTTTGATGTCGCTTTTTCAGCACCTTTTCCTTTATCTGCGTATTGTCCGTTTAAGTAAAGATCCAGGTTAAAAGGATCTGTACTAACCTCTGTACCGTTGCCACTTCCTGATGCTTTTCCTCCGCCTTTTGCGGTAGTACCAGATTTAGCATTAGCATAAGTTTTCCAATCGCTTAAAATGCCTTTGTTTCTTAAGATATTTTCGTTAACAATATTTGTCCTCCAATCGCAGTAAGCATTGGCTTGTTCCCAGGTTACACCAACAACAGGGTAATCTTGATAAGCGGGGTGTCTTAAATAATTATTTACGTAAGGCTCGTTATATGCCAAGGGGCTTCTCCAAACCAATGTGTCTGGTAAAGCTTCATAATACCATCTAGGGTCTTTGGGTACTTCATTTATCCAATTCAAATACTCTAACCAATCTATATTGGCCACTTCCGTTTCATCCATATAAAAGGTAGCAACCGTAACCCTCCTTTTGGGAGCGGCATAATCGTAACCAATATCATCGATGTTGGATCCCCCCATTACAAAAGTACCACCTTCTATGTGTACTAAACCTGGGCCTGGGGTTGGTTTCACTTTTTTGGGGACATGTAAAGATCCTGGCCTTTGGGCATTGTATGCAACATTGGTTTTGCCAGAAACAGAATTTTTACCGCCCTTGCTACCACAAGATGATAACATAACGGAAAAAGCCATACTTACGGAAAGTGCAGGTATAATTAATTTTTTCATGCGTTTTATTGTGTTTTCAAAGCTAAAAATAATTTAATTATGATTAATCAAACTGATTAATATAAATTGTGCTTTTATCAATATCTTTAATGTTTAGGTTATTAAAACGATTTTTAACACCCAATAGTTACGTTAAATATAAATATTTATTTTATTTTGAAAGGCATTGTATATAAGGTATTTATAATTGTAGCTGTTTCTTTGGTTTTTTTGGTTTTTTTGGGACCTGTTTCTGCTCAAAATTTGGGCGAGATGAGAAATATTACCTGGCCATCTGATACTATTTTAAAGCAATCTTTGCGTCCTAATGCTCTAAAAACAGATTTTCCAAGATATAATCCCGAAAGGTTTGGAGATTTGCCTACCGTGTATTTGAAATTACCCGTTGGCGCAAAAAATAATTCGGTAAACATTAAAATAAATTCTTTTTCAAACGCTTTTATCCCCCAAACAGATAAGAATGTTTTAAAAATTAAGGGAGATATCCAACTTGATTATCATACTGTTAGAGAAAATAACCAATATTTTTTGTTGGTTAATTTTTTACCCCTTATAAAAACAACAGATGGAATTAAAAAAATTGAGGCCTATAGTTTAGATATTAACCCTTTAAACCTAACTTCAATAGCTGCCAAAACCATAAAAACTTACAAAAACAATTCTGTTTTGGCCAATGGCAATTGGTATAAAATTGCGGTTAAAGATCAAGGTATTTATAAATTGGATTATAATTTTATTAAAAGCGTAGGTATAGATGTTGCCAACTTAAACCCTAAAAATATAAGGATATATGGCAATGGCGGCGAAATGTTGCCCCAACCAAACTCGGCAATAAGAACAGACGATTTAGCGGAAAATGCCATTGAGGTGGTTGGTGAGGATGATAATAAATTCGACAATACAGATTACGTTCTTTTTTATGCCAACGGAAACACAAAATGGACACTTAACAATGCGGGGCAATATTTTGAACATCAAAATAATGTTTATACAGACAGCTCTTACTATTACATTAATGTTGATCTGGGAATGGGTAAAAGGATAAACACCTCCATTACCAATGGTTCCCAAAATTATGTGAGCAACAGCTATAATGATCATCAACTTTATGAAAAAGACCTTTATACCTTAATTACATCTACCCTAAAATCGGGAAGAAATTGGTATGGCGAAAACTTTGAGTTTACCCCTACACAAACCTTTAATTTTGATGTAAACGGACTGATAAATAACACCCCTGTATTCTTGAAAACCAATATGGTTATTCGTTCTAACGTGGGCTCTTCTGCAATGGTAAGCTTAAACGGTCAAAACTTATATAATCTATCGGCAAGTGCTTTACCGCTAACCTTCGAGACTGATTTTGCGATACCAGCAAGCAAAATAAGTTCTTTAAATAGCATCAACGGGAACACAGCAAAAATATCCATCACTTATAATAAACCTAATTCTGCCAGTAATGCTTGGTTAGATTATTTAGAATTAAATTGCAGGAGAGAACTGAGTTTGAATAACAATTATCTAAATTTTAGAGATTTACAAAGCGTTGGGAACGGAAACCTCACTCAATTTAACATCAAAAACACAGGTATAGATCTAAGGGTTTGGGATGTCTCAAATCCATTAAACCCCATTAAATCCAATTATACCGGTTCAGCAAATAACGCAAGTTTCATAGCCAACACCAACGTTTTAAAAGAGTTCGTCGCGTTTAATTCATCGGCATTTAAAGAAGCAAAGTTTATAGGCAGGGTTGCCAATCAAAACTTACATGGTTTGGCTTTCGCCGATTTATTGATCATTAGCCCCGCTCAATTTTTTAATGAGGCCAAAAGACTGGCCGATTTTAGGAAATCTACACAGAACATCAGTTATTTGATAGTTAGCCCAGAGCAGATTTATAACGAGTTTTCATCGGGTAAAAGAGATGCAACCGCCATTAGGGATTTTGTGAAGATGTTTTACGATAGGGCTGGTGGAAATCTAAATTTATCGCCAAAGTATTTATTGCTTTTCGGGAAAGGTTCGTTCGATAATAAAATGATCCAGTTTAAAGAGAATAATTTCGTGGTCACCTATCAGTCAGAAAACTCATTATCGCCCACGCAAAGTTATACCTCTGATGATTATTTTGCCCTTTTGGATGATGATGAAGGCGCATTCCCAGAAGATTACGTGAACAATCCCGGGCTTTTGGATATTGCCGTTGGCAGGATACCCGTAAAATCTGCCGAGGAAGCAAAAAATGTGGTAGATAAATTGATCAACTATGCCAATATAAATAGTTTTGGCGATTGGAGGAACCAAGTAGCCATAGTTGCTGATGATGAAGACAATAACCTCCATTTAAACCAAGCAGAAGCCAACGCCTCTTTGATACAATCAAAAAACAACAATATCAATATCGATAAGATTTACTTCGATGCTTATCAGCAGCAAAATCTAGCGGGCGGCAGTCGCTATCCCGAAGTAGAAGATGCCATCAACCAAAAAGTTAATAAAGGTGCCTTATTGATCAACTATACCGGGCATGGTGGCGAAACAGGTTGGGCGGCAGAAAAAGTATTGACTTTAGATGATATAAAAGCTTGGCAAAACCCAAATAACCTTCCTATCATATTTACGGCTACCTGTTCTTTTAGTAGGTGGGATGATCCTGAAATGGTATCGGCAGGCGAATTAACTTTGATAGAAAAAGACAATGGTGTCCCCTCTATTTTTAGTACCACCAGAATTGTTTTTTCTTCTTACAACTTTGATTTGAACCAAAGTTTTTTGAGGTCTTTGTTTGATGCTGCAAACCAAAACAAGAAAATTACTTTTGGCGAGGTTTTCAAAGCTGCAAAAAACAATAATGTGGGCGGTTTAAATATCAATTCTAGAAACTTTACCCTGCTGGGCGATCCAACTGCAATGTTCCCCTTCCCAACAAATAAAGTGATAATGAATGCTTTAACGGATACTTTAAAAGCAGGGAAAAAAATTAATTTAAAAGGTTATTTAACAGATTATCAGGGCAACAAATTAAATTCGTTTAATGGATTCGTTTATCCAACTATTTTTGATAAGCCATCAACGGTTACTACTTTGGGGCAAGATCCGCAACAAAACGGGAGTTATGCAGCCTCTTTTCAAACCCAGAAGAATGTTATTTATAAGGGCAAAGCTAGCGTAACCAACGGTAATTTTAGTTTAGATTTTATTGTACCGAAGGATATTAATTTGCAAGTTGGCAAAGGTAAAGCCAGTTTTTATGCGGCCAACAACTTTACAGATGCAAATGGTTCTGATGTTAATTTATTGGTGGGAGGCTCTGCCTTGGATAGCCAAAACGATAAAATTGGCCCAATCATAAATACCTACCTAAATGATGAAAACTTTGTTTCTGGTGGCACAACAAACAACAACCCGGTTTTACTGGTAAATTTAAGCGACCAAAGCGGCATAAACACCACAGGTATTGGCATAGGCCATGATATTGTTGCAACATTAAGCACCTCAACAAAAAACGACCAGAACATTATCTTAAACCAATTTTACCAAGCCAAGCTAGATTCTTACCAAGAAGGTACCATAACCTATAATCTAAATAATCTAGAACCGGGCTTATATACCTTAAAAATTAAAGCTTGGGATGTTTTTAACAATTCATCAGAACAAACCATCAATTTTGAGGTTAAAACATCAGAAAAGCTGGCCTTATTCCATGTTTTAAATTATCCCAACCCTTTTACAACAAAAACAAGTTTTCAGTTTGAGCATAACCACCCTAATGAAGATCTAGAGGTTCAAGTTAACATCAGAACGGTTTCTGGTAAGTTGGTTAAAACCATAAACCAATCGGTAAACTCTATTGGTAACAGGGTTAATAATATATTTTGGGACGGTAAAGACGATTTTGGCGAAAAATTAGCGAGGGGTATATACGTTTATGAGCTAAAAGTACGTTCTACATTATCTGGCCAAACCGTAAAAAAAATAGAGAAGCTCGTTTTACTTTAAAAAAAATTAAATTCACATAAAAAAAATTATTTTTACTGCATGAAATCTAAAATCTACTTTCTATTTATAACACTATCTTTTACTGGTTACGCAACTTTTGCGCAAACGCAAACCACAACAGATGGAAGACAGGGAAATACGATCACAACGGCTGTCCCTTTTTTATTGATAACACCAGATGCAAGGTCTGGTGCGATGGGCGATGTTGGTGTTGCGCTAAGCCCAGATGTTAACGCTACGCATTGGAACCCTGCAAAATTGGCCTTTATGAAAGATCCTTATGGCTTTGGCC
The DNA here is from genome assembly GCF_016623585.1 of Pedobacter segetis. Taxonomy (GTDB): domain Bacteria; phylum Bacteroidota; class Bacteroidia; order Sphingobacteriales; family Sphingobacteriaceae; genus Pseudopedobacter; species Pseudopedobacter segetis. The sequence continues at coordinate 9,798 of NZ_JAEHFY010000017.1, read as the reverse complement.
TTTCTTACAGCCCATGGTTACAAAAATTGGTTCCTGATATTAACCTGGCTTATTTAAACGGTTATTATAAATTAGATGATAGAAACACCATTGGTGGTTCTTTACGCTATTTTTCTTTAGGAAACATCCAATTTGTAGATGTTAACCAAGTAAAACAAGGAGATTTTAACCCCAATGAATTAGCTGTTGATGGTACTTTTGCAAGAAGTTTTGGAGAGAATTTCTCTTTAGGTACGGCATTAAGGTTTATCTATTCCAATCTTTCTGGTGGAGCAACTTTTTCTGATCAACAAACCAAGCCCGGTACTGCTTTAGCGGCAGATATTTCTGGTTATTATACTAAAAACAACCAACTTTTTGGCAAAAGCGCCACGGTTTCTGCCGGTTTGGATATTTCTAATATCGGTACGAAGATGAGTTACACAGATGGCGGCCCAAAATATTTTTTACCAACAAATATGCGCCTAGGTGGTGCCGCAACCATCCATGCAGATGATTTTAACGATTTTACTTTTGCCCTAGACTTTAATAAATTATTGGTTCCTACACCTCCAATAAGGGAAAACAATGATCCTAACGGAAAAATAATTGCAGGGAAAGACCCAAACCGTTCTGTACCTGCTGGTATTTTTGGCTCTTTTAGTGATGCCCCAGGTGGTTTTTCTGAAGAACTACAAGAAGTAAGCATTGCAACCGGTTTAGAATATTGGTACAACCAACAATTTGCCATTAGGGCTGGTTATTTTTATGAGAACCCAAATAAAGGAAACCGCCAGTATTTATCTTTGGGTTTAGGCTTAAAATATAACGTGGTAGATTTAAACTTCTCTTATCTTTTAGCTAACCAACAGCAATCGCCATTGGCAAACACGCTCCGTTTCTCTTTACTATTTAACTTTGCAGGGGCAGCTTCAACACCCGGACGATGAAAATTAAAGTGGGTTTTGGGTTTGATGTACATCAGTTAAAAGAAGGCCATCCTTTTGTTTTGGGCGGCGTTTTATTAGACCACCACAAAGGTGCTTTTGGGCATTCTGATGCCGATGTTTTGGCGCATGCAATCTGTGATGCCTTGTTAGGGGCCGCAAACTTGAGGGATATTGGACATCATTTTAAAAACACGGATGAACGTTGGAAAGGAATTAGCAGCCTTATTCTATTAACCGAGTGCGTGAAAATGATTTCAGAAAAAGGCTATGCTATCAATAACGTAGATGCCATGCTTTGTTTAGAAGCGCCCAAAATAAACCCACATGTACCAAAAATGAAGCTGCAAATTTCAAGAGCAATGGGTATTGATGTTGATGATATTTCTATAAAAGCAACCACCAACGAAACCATGGGTTTTATTGGAAGAGAAGAAGGCGTAGTTGCCTATGCCGTTTGCTTGATACAGAAATAGCTCTAAGCTATCGATTAACCAAAATTCTCATATTAGATTCTTAAACGGTTAGGGATAGCACTTGGGCTATACTCGTATAATAAGCCTATATTATTCAGAAAATTTGGGATAGCCCGAGCGTTATCCCTACCTAAGAACAGAACAAGGATCGTACGTTTAAAAGATTTTGCGTTAGGTGGTTGGAGTAAAGCTTTGAAAAAGCTTGTTCTTTTATTTGCCATGGGCAATAAAAAACCGTAGCGAAGCGGAGTACGCAAAACACCGACCCCAATTTTTCTTTGGGGAAACGCCCATATTTTATTTCTTAAAGAACTAAAAGGCATTGTTTTTGTTAAAATTTGCAAAAACCATAAATGTCTCTTTTAACCCAGTATTTAAAAGTTAGGAAACACACCGAAAAAATTTGCGAACCGCTACAAATTGAAGATTATGTGGTGCAACCAGTTGTAGATGTTAGCCCGCCCAAGTGGCATTTGGGGCATAGCACTTGGTTTTTTGAAACTTTTGTACTAAAACCAAATTTTACGGCATACCAAGAGTTTGATCCTAACTACAATTATGTTTTCAATAGTTATTATGAAACTGTTGGCGCAAGGGTTATTAGAACAGATAGGGGGAACTTAAGCCGCCCCACGGTTGCCGATGTTTATAAATACAGGGCACATGTTGATGAGGCGATGGAGAGTTTTTTATGCCGAGAGCCATCTGCTGAAGTGGAGGAATTGTTGGTTTTGGGTTTAAACCATGAGCAGCAACACCAAGAATTGTTGCGTTATGATATCAAATATATTTTGGGCCATAACCCGTTATTTCCGGCTTACGCCGAGGAACATATAGAGCATGATTTAAAAGTTGATCTGCAAAATTGGCTAAAAATTGAAGCAGGGATCTATGAGATCGGTTATGATGGAAATGAATTTTGTTTTGATAATGAACTAGGTAAACACAAAGTTTATCTACAAGGTTTTGAGATTGCTACCGCTTTGGTTAGTAATGCAGAATATTTGGAATTTATTAATGATAGTGGCTATCGGGATTTTAAGCATTGGCATGCCGAAGCTTGGGATTGGGTAAACAGCAATAAAATTACTGCCCCATTATATTGGCATTTTGTTAACGAGGAGTGGCTAAGATATGACCTTGCGGGAGGATTAAAACCTTTAAAATTAGATGATGCGGTTAGCCATATCAGTTTTTATGAAGCTGCTGCGTTTGCATCTTGGAAAGGTAGCAGATTGCCTACAGAATTTGAATGGGAAATTGCCGCCAAGCAGCTAAATTGGGGCAAACTTTGGGAATGGACAGAAAGTGCTTATTTACCATATCCGGGCTTTTCTAAGGCCGCAGGGGCAATTGGGGAGTATAATGGTAAATTTATGATCAGCCAAAAAGTATTAAGGGGCGCTTCTGTTGCTACCTCTCCAAACCACGATAGAATTACCTACAGAAATTTTTTCCATCCTTCATTAAGATGGCATTATAATGGATTACGCCTAGTAAAATAACACCTATGAATAAGTTTTTACAAGAAGTTTTAGACGGCTTAAATGCCCAGCCCAAACATCTTCATTCTAAATATTTTTATGATGAAATAGGCGATAGACTATTTCAGCAGATTATGGCTAGCGATGAATATTACCCCACAGATTGTGAGATGGAGATATTTAAAAACCAAACTGCACAACTTGCCAAAACATTAAAGAATGGTTTTGATAGTTTCGATTTGGTAGAACTGGGTGCTGGTGATGCCACAAAATCTTCTTATTTGCTAAAGCAATTGGTGGCAGATAAAGTAGATTTTGATTATTTCCCTATTGATATTTCTACCAATACCATTAAACATTTAGAAGAGAATTTGCCTAAGGAAATTAAAGGTTTAAAGGTGTGCGGCTTTAATGGCGAATATTTTGAGATGTTAGAAAAAACCCGTCAGTTTTCTGATAAAAGAAAAGTGGTGCTTTTTTTGGGTTCTAATATTGGCAACATGCCAGTTGCAGATGCTTTTGATTTTGCCAAAACCCTAAGAAAAAGCTTAAGCAAAACAGATTTGATATTGGTAGGCATTGATTTAAAAAAGCACCCAAGGGTAATAAGGGCGGCATATAACGATGCAAAGGGTTATACCAAAAAGTTTAACCTTAATTTGTTGCGAAGGATAAACAATGAGTTGGAGGCTGATTTTAACATCGAAGATTTTGAACATTACCCATCTTACGATCCCATAACCGGTTCTTGTAAAAGCTATCTGATCAGCTTAAAAAAGCAGACCGTAAGAATTGGTGAGGCAGATTTTATAGACTTTGAAGAAAACGAGCCCATTTTAATGGAAATCTCACAAAAATACAGCGTTAAAGAAACCGATGAAATGGCCTCTCAAGCAGGCTTTAAGCCCGTAAAACATTTTTTTGACGATAAAAACTGGTTTTTGGATGCCGTTTGGGAATGTAAATAATGAATTTGTTCATGAGGATTTAATGTTCCCTTAATATTCATCTTTTAAATTTGGGGTATAATCTTTAAAAAAGATTTTAATACAAAAATAGTTTAGGTTTAGTTAAGAGGTAAGCAGTTTATACATAGCGGCTTGCCTTTTTTTATTCGTCTTCTTCTAAGTCTTTATCAATTTTACGCTTTAATAAAATTTTCTTTTTATTGGTTATCTCCTTATTCTTAGTATCCAAAATGCCATCTATAACTACAAATCTATGGTCTTTATCTTTTTCGCTCTTATAAATAGAAACAGCTTCTACGTTTTGGAGCGCAATATCATAAGGTCCTTTATCGCTCATCAATTTTACAAAAACAGGTAAACATTCTAATAGTATAAACAAAAAAGATATAAAAGAAATCGCTAAATAGGTATCCAAATCCCTAGATCCATCTGGGTTAAAAGAAAGTTGCCCTAAGGCATAATTTCTATCGGCAAAACCGGCTACGTTAGATAGGCTATCTAGTTGCGGTTCGCTAAAAAGTTTGGTGCTATTTAAACCTTCAATTTCTTTTCGGGTGGTTATTAGTTTATCCATCCGGTCTAGATCGGCCCTTACTTGGCTTAGCCTATCTACCTTTTGGTTAACAACGGTTTCTTTTTGCTTTGCATAAGTTCCAAAACCCATAATACCGCTGGTTTGGTTTGTTTTATCGCCAAAAACTTCTTGGTTCAAAATATATCTAGATCGGTTTATATCTTTTTCTAAAGAGTCTTTCTCGTCTCTTAGCTCGCTATATTTAGCCAGTTCTAAACTATATTTATTGTTAAATGCTTTGTTTAAAGTATCAATTTTAGAACGTTGCCCGTTTAAATAACTTGTTTTTAACTTCTGCCTAATCTCTTTATCAAAAATCTTTAATTCTAAAGGGCGGGAGATGATGATACCTATCATGATGGCCAATAAAATCCTTGGCATCGCCTGCATAATTTGATGATTTGTTGAACCTGTTTTTTTAATACTAGCCACTATATATCTATCCATATTAAAAATGGCCAAACCCCATATCAAACCAAATAAGATAGCAAAAACTACTGCTGCAGGGTTTCCCGAGAAAACAAAATACATAGCGTAACCACCAGATAAGCAAGCAAATAAAGCAGTAAAAAATATAGTGGCACCAATGCCCACATATTTATTATGCTCTGTTGGGTTTTTTAGTAAGGTATCTATATGTGCGCCAGAGCAAAACCAAAAAAAGGAGGTTATTCTTTTCATCATTCAACAATATCAATTATCGTACAAAGAACGCTAATTCTTTAAAATTTATATTGGCAAAAAATTAATACCATGGCTTTGGTGCAATAAAAATGATCGTCTATAAAAAAACAGGCTTTCTCTTAGGCAATCCGCTAAAGGATGGCCCAAAAATCTCATCGATAAAGTAGCTTAACTGGCAAGAAATTATGCTAATGAGTTTCTGATTGGCCGCTTGGTTAACGAAATGGCAAACTTTTTTGGTTTCCCCTTTTATTAATTTTGCGTTATTAATTTTTTTTATCTTTACGCCCCGATAAAAATTAGAGAATGCCTTTGTTACAATTAAAAAATGTGAGCAGAAATTTCCAAGAGGATATTCCTTCTGGGGTTTCGGGTATTGATTTAAGTATCGATACCGGTGAGATTGTAACCATTATCGGCGAAAGCGGCAGCGGAAAAACCACTTTACTCAAACTTATTTACGGTTACCTAATCCCCCAAAAGGGAGAAGTACTTTATAATGGCGAGAAAATTAAAGGACCAACGGAAAAATTGATCCCCGGGCATGATGAGATGAAAATGGTAACACAAGAGCTTACCTTAAATCTTTATGCCAAGGTTTTTGATAATATTGCCTCGCAACTATCCAATACAGATTTGCAAGCAAAAAGCCAGTTGACGCTGCAAACCATGGAATTTTTACGGATCGATCATTTAGCCGAGAAAAAAATTGTTGAGTTAAGCGGGGGGGAGCAACAAAGGGTTGCCATTGCAAAGGCCGTAATTACAGAACCAAAGGTTTTATTATTAGATGAACCATTTAGCCAGATCGATAGCGTTCTTAAAAAACAATTACGTGATGATATCGAGCGCTTATCAAAGTTCTTAAAAATAACCATCATCATGGTTTCGCATGACCCAACGGATGGTTTGGCCTTATCTGATCAGTTATTGATCGTAAAGGACGGCAAAATAATTAGGCAAGGTAAACCACAAGATTTATATTTAGACCCACAGTTTAGCTATGTTGCCAAGATCTTGGGGCGGGCTAATTTGCTCAAAAATTTGAGTTTTTTACCCCAACAAAATGTGATGTATGGGGTTTATCCGCATCAAATAAAATTAAACCCTTATCAAGGTGTTGCAGAGGCTACGGTTAAATCCATTCATTTTAGCGGTGCTTACCAAGAAGTAGAATTGGTTACAGAAGGTAAGCTTTTATTATCCCACGACTATCAATTTTTAAATCTTAAATGCGGGGAAACCGTTTATTTTGATATAGACGAGTTTTGTGAATTAAAGGCAGAGAGCTAAATACCTTAAATACTTGAAATAGAGAGGTTTTTTTGTGTTAACGATAGGAACGGCAGCTTTTTTATTTGTCATCCTGAGCGGCCTAGAAGGAAAACAAATAAAAAACTATAGTGGATAGCCCGCCTGTTAAGGCAGGCGTGTTAAAACGCCCAATTATTTATCCTAAAATTAGGCTGTAATTAAACCTAAAAACTATCTTTTCAAAATCAAATATCCTTTATTCAGTTTTCGCTTATTATTATCGTCTGTATAAATAATATAGTAGTAAACCCCATCAACCAATTCTTTATTAGAATTTGTTAAAATACCCACGTTGGCAACACCCCTAAAAGAATTTCCCTTATTATCGTATCCCTTGGTACGGTAAACTTCATTTCCCCATCTATTAAAAATGATTACTTCGTTATTTGGATATTTACTGATATTGTAAATAACAAAACTTTCGTTCCCTTTGCCATCGCCGTTTGGTGAAACCAATGGATCGGGATTGATATTTGGGTTTTCTTCTGGCCCCAATGGCTTGCTTTCTGGATAAACATCCTTTATCGTGATGATAGACCCATTACCAATAATAACAAAACTAGGTTGGTCTGTTTTAGAAATGGAAGCGTTTACCGTCTCATTATCGTCTCTAATATCATCTAACAAAGCGTTTACCTTAAATTTTTGTGTGGTAACCGTTTTACCAGCCGGAATATTTATGGTCACATAATCGCCGGTAAGCTTATAATCAGAATTTAAGGTTGCAGAACCATCAAAGCTTAAGTAGATATTCACATCCTCAATTAAAGATTCGGTTAAAACCGCTGTAACTTCTATATTTTCTCCTTCTTTTATTGTCCCAGACGGTGGAATCAAACTTACCGTAACCATAGGTTGTACAATTAAGGTTACCGTTGCATCATCACATAAACCTAAAGGATCGCAAGCTCTGTAATCAAAAGTATCTATCCCTTTAAATCCTTGGTTGGGTTTATATACAAAGGTACCATCGGCATTAAAAGTTAGTGTGCCATTTTTAGGTTGCGTAATTGCCGTAAAGTTTAAAACATCCCCGTCTGGGTCACTATCGTTTTTAATTACCGTTTGTGAAATTTGTCCGTTTCTTTCCAGATAAAATTTATCGTCTAATGCAATTGGTGGGTCGTTTACTGGAGTGATCGTAATCGTTGCCATTGCAGCATCACATAAACCTTGGGGATCGCAAACCTGATAGTTAAAAGTTACCGTACCGTTAAAATTAGGTTCTGGGATATAATTAAAAGAGCCATCTGCATTAAAGGTTAAATTCCCGTTGATCGGCGGATTTACCAAAGTAAAAGTCAGCTTATCATTATCTGGATCGCTATCGTTTGGCGCAACAGTACCGTTTACCGGAATATCCTCTTTTGTAAGGTAGGTATCGTCAATTGCTTTTGGCGGGTCATTTACGGCCTCAACAACAATGGTTACAACCGCCAAATTAGAGTTTAAACTACCATCGGTAACTTTATATACAAAATTTTCTTTTCCATAAAAGTTCTGGTTTGGCGAGTAAATAAAAGCACCATCATCATTTAATGTAACATAACCGTTTTTTGTTCTAAAGTTAGATTGTTTTCTATCAATGGCACCATTCTGCATATCAGGGTCTTTAGCAGAAGTTAAATCCACTTTAATTGGGTCATCGTCAGGATCAGAATCGTTAACTATAATTCCTGGTGTTTCGATAATGATTGGCGTGTCTTCTTTGGTAATGTAATTATCATTGGCTGCATTTGGAGAGCAATTGCCAGGCATAACTTCGGCAAACACCTTTAATGAGCAATTATTCGCATCAATAATATCAATAGTATATTTACCAGCGGTTATGTTTAACAAGGTGCTATTTTTGTCCCTATCTTGTCCGTTCCATATAAATCGATAAGGTTTAGTACCACCATCTACTTCAATTAAAATTGCCCCATCTGGTGAGTATTTGCAAGTTGTATTTTTTACAGTTGTTTTAGCAGATAAGGGTTGAGGTTGAGTGATTTTAACTGCACCTGCAATGGTACATCCATAATTATCCTTAGCTACATAAGAATACGTTCCAACAGTCAAATTATCTAAAGTGTTGCCCGTTTTTCCGTTTGCCCATTTTATCTGATAAGGTGCCACACCACCATCTAATACAAGATTTATCTTACCAGAGTTCTCTCCAAAACATTTTATTTGTTCAATTTGCTCTTTAACCGCAAATAGTTTTAGAGGGGTAATATCTACTGATATTAATTGGCTACAATTATTTTTATCGGTTACAGTTAACTGATAAGTCCCAGAACCAAGATTGCTCAAATTAGGAGTTTTCGCTCCGTTATTCCATTGATATTGATAAGGTGGTGTTCCTCCTAAAACAATAACGTTTATCTTTCCGTTTTTCTCTCCGAAACATATATTATTTTGATGCGTTTCAGAAATGGATATCGGAGCGTTTGGTTGAGTAATCTTAATCAATTTAGAAACAGAGCATCCGTTGGCATCGGTAACCAAAACAGAGTAATCACCACTTTTTAAATTTGATAAACTTTGTGTTTTTATCCCGCTATTCCACAAATAAGTGTATGGTGGCTTCCCTCCACTTACGCTGATATTAATAAAACCCGTTTCGCTTCCATAGCATTTAATATTTTCATGAGTTTCTGATATCTCCAGTTTGGCCGGTTCGCCGATGTTTACCTGCGTAGGTGTCGAATAGCTGCAGCCGTTCGCATCCTTTACCGTGAAGGTGTAATCGCCAGCCGATAGGTTATCGAAGATGTTCGAGGACTGGAAGGCCGTACCGTCCTTGCTATATCCGTACGTACCCGTTCCGCCGGTCGCCGTCAAGGTTACCGTGGAGGTGCCGCCGTTGCACAGGATGTCCGTTTTGCTCGCCGTCAAATCCAGCTTTACGGGCTCCGTTATGCTGAGCTGCGTAGGTGTCGAATAGCTGCAGCCGTTCGCGTCCCTTACCGTGAAGGTGTAACCGCCAGCCGATAGGTTGTCGAAAATGTTCGAGGCCTGGAAGGCCGTACCGTCCCTGCTGTATCGGTACGTACCCGTTCCGCCGGTCGCCGTCAAGGTTACCGTGGAGGTGCCGCCGTTGCAAAGGATGTCCGTTTTGCTCGCCGTCAAATCCAGCTTGGTCGGTTCGCCGATGTTTACCTGCGTAGGCATCGAATAGCTGCAGCCGTTCCCGTCCCTTACCGTGAAGGTGTAATCGCCCGCAGCTAGGTTGTCGAAGATATTCGAGGCTTGGAAGGCCGTACCGTCCCTGCTGTATAGGTACGCCCCTGTTCCGCCGGTCGCCGTCAAGGTTACCGTCGAGGTGCCGCCGTTGCAAAGGATGTCCGTTTTGCTCGCCGTCAAATCCAGCTTGGTCGGTTCGCCGAT
>NZ_JAEHFY010000016.1 GCF_016623585.1 Pedobacter segetis | reverse complement strand
GCTCCTTTGGCCGTTTTGTACCTGGCCCAATCAAACAGGGACAGGCACAGGCTGATGGTGGTAGCATCCAAGAGGAAGATCTTGGACTTGATCCTGAACTTTACCTGCTTAAAGCCTGCCTGCTGTCCCAGACTTTCCAACAGTGTGAAATAATAGGATTTGAAGATATTGTAGTCCCTGTGCTTGTTCTGATAGCTCACGCTGGATTTAGAGGGCGCTTTCTGAATGCCCAGATGGTTGAGATTGCCCGTTGCCGAGCGCAGACCGTTACTGATATCACGTACCGACTGGCTTTTGGCAAACTGGCAGAACAGCATCGACACCAGATGGGCCCAGCTGGTATAACCTTTATTGTGCTTGTCTGAACCGCTGGTTGAAACTAGTTTGTTGAACTTTGAGCGGTCAGGTTTTGATATGATCTGGGAGAATAGTGTTACATTTGCCATCGAGAAAGGGTTTGTTTTTGTGCAACCTCAAAGGTAACGATGAGTTAAAACTTTCCCTTCTCATTTTTTATTCGTTTAGGACGCTATTGATATTTCATCAAATATTATTTTTAGAAGTGCTTTATTAGCTTATCTTAGTTCTCAAAAATAAATATGCTTATTGTAAAGTCTTGTTGAATGAGTTGAAGCGTATAGCAAAAAGAATTTCAACAAGACTTTTTTTGTTCTTGTAAGATGAGCCGTCCTACTGAATACTTCTATTGACTCATCTTATCTGTTTTTGGAATTGGCAACCATTCATTGACAGTCAAATTCACGATACCTTTACAACAAAAGTATTTCCAAATTTAGTTTCGGTTTTGCTTGTATCTGCCTAAAATCCTATATCAAAAATTTTGATCCTTGGCCATTTTTATCTTTTAAACCCCTCTTTTTTATTTAAGCAATTTTCTAACCGCCAGCTAATTGCGCATAAGGGTCTGTGTGTACTAGTTACAAAATGTAACCAGATACTTAATTGTTGGACTCTTTTTTTTAAAAAGATCATCAGTCATATTGAATAGTTCTGTTGAACTATCGTTACAATTATCCATTGCAAACTACGAAACTAGTTAATTCTATAGGCTTAACTTATATTAGCAATTCTACCGACTTCGATTTAACGATGATCTCATATTTTGCATTTGTTAAAAAATGCTGCCTAAAATATCCATTAGATGGTTCGCTAATTATTTTTGATTGCGGCCAATATCATTATATTATCCTTTCTTTACCTTTTGTCAGTAATTCAGAAATTAACACAGAATCTCAGGTCGGTGGGGTGGAGGTGTAGTAATAATCTGAGTCAGATTAATAAATAAGCACTATCAGGTCCATACCAAGTTACATACATTTGTGTTCTGATTTTGCTGTTTCATTATACTTTTTGTGACCTGCCAAAATACATCGTAAATCTATATCTACATTTTTAAAAGTACCTTATTTTCTTTACAATTTTTAGAAGAACTAAAATCCGTATAACCAAAAAAGAGACTGCCTTTTTGAGACAGTCTCTTTTAAAAGTTCTAATCCATTTTAAGATTCAATTACGTTAAATTAAGGTTTGATGAAATCTTTTAAAGCACCATAATTAAAACCTTTTAAGTAAGGTCTTGGATTAGCATCAATCTCAGTTACTGTTTTAATCTCCCACATAGAAGGACTAAAACCAGGGAAATTAGATAAATCATCCCATTTATTAGTAGGTAATGCGGTAGTTACTCCTGCGTCTTTCATCCTAACGGGGCTTCCTTTAGCGTATCCGTTATTATCAAGATTTGTATTACCAACTGTTGATGGGTCATAGAAAAATCCAGAAGCCTCGACTAATCTTAAACCAGCTCCAAAGCCAAACACTACTCGGTCTGGATTTGCTCCAGTAGTATAACAATTTTTTAAAGTCATAGCTCCAGTAGGTAAACCAATAAAACTAGCAGTATTTGTTACCTTATCATCGTTTGGTTTACTAGTGTCCACTGAAGAAAAACAGTTTTCAACATTAACCGTTCCTGCCGTACGACCAAAAAAACCTCCGGATTGTGAGTTCCTTTCCATAACCCCGGTTGTAAAACAGTTGCTTACCGATCCATCGGTCATCCGTCCAAAAAGAACACCTCCTTGACCACTCGCACCTGATACACCTTCGACATAAGCATTTACCAAACCAAGATTCTTGATATTACCCGTTATATTATCAAAGAAACCTATTCTATGATTCGGTCCAGCTTGTGAATTCTTCATAAATAAACCATTTATAATATGGTTTTGTCCATCAAATGTTCCGTTAAAATTATCTATTTGTTGAAAGCCAGGATGTGTAGTTGTCGCATTCCATCTTTTAGTTTCTGCAGCATCAATATCTACCATTAACCTCCAATTGTTCTTTTTCTCATCATCCGTAGCCACCTCGCTTAACCACCGTAATTCGGTGATGCTTGCTATCTGACCAAATATAATGGGCTTTTGAGCAGGGGACACATAATTGTTAGCTACAAAATATACCAGAGCAGAAAGATCACGGTCTACCGAATCTACCTGCGCTTTTGTGCTCAACTCTAATTTAGTATTAATGATGGTTTCCAAATCATTCAAACGTTGGTTTAAGTCACTATAAATTCCTTTTTGAGCTTTCGAAAAGTATGGAGAGGATGCTATAGGCGAAGCTAAGTCTGCATATTGTTGCTTCATCAAATTAAATTGCGCCTTAAGATCATTAACGAACTTTATTACATCATCTTGTTTAAGATTATTTAAATCTGTTAATACTGCAATTTCTAACTTGAAATTATCAAGATCGTTCGCAGTATAGACTGTTGCCGCAGGATTGTCCGTTTCTTCTTTCAACCAAGCGTAAATTGCTGTAAATTTCTCACTTGCTGTTTCGTAAGCTTTAAGTCCAAAATTTGCTATTCCAGCACTTTTTGGGTCTAAAGCATCGAAATCATTTTTTATGTTCGCTTTCCACAATGAGTCTATCTTAAAATCTACAGTTGCGATAGTTTCGTCAGCATTTTTAATAGCCGAGGCGGGGTCTTTTACTGTATATCTATCTCCAGTATATTTGCCATCAGCAATAAGCTTCTTTCTAGTGAATACTTTGATACGCTCTTCCCTTAAGCCAACAAGTGCGGTACTCCAATTGCTGGCGTTTAATTTTTCTGCAGCTTTTAACGTTTGAGCATTAAGTCCGCTTAGCATGGAATCTACAGATGCGAGCTCATCTTTTTTACAACTCCAAACTAGTGTCGCAATCAACACTAGTATTGGTAGATATTTGTATTTGATTTTCATAACCTTGAGTTTTATTTTGTTTAAATTTTTAAATCCTAATGAGTCTGTTCTTTTCTAAAATAGCTTTCGATTTAGAAATTTTTTTTATAGAGAGCAGACTCAATTTATTATAAGTTAATTTTTAATTTATCTCCATGCATTTGGTTGTCCAATACCTGGTAATCTTCTTGCTTCTTCAATTGGTAAAGGCAGGATAAGGTATTTTGCGGTAGTCGCATTTCTGGGCACATCGATTTTAACTCGCTGATAGGAGAAAATACCATTATCAGAACCATTACTACTAGTAATCTTCATACCTGTAACTGCATCATTGGTTTTATCAATAATTTTCCATCTTCTCTGATCATAAAAACGCTGACCTTCAAAGCAAAGTTCTACACGTCTCTCATTACGAATCCTTTTCATCAGAAAGTCTTTCGTTTTTGTAAATCCAGGAACTGTTGAAATTGCAGGCTGCCCAGCTCTCAAACGAATAATATCTAAGGCCGCAATAGCACCATCAAAATCTTCTACTTCGCAATTAGCTTCAGCAAGATTAAGATAAACTTCAGCTAAGCGGAAATAAATTTTATTTGCATCTGTACCACCAGCTGTTGAACCCCAATAAGCAGCTGTACGATATTTACGACTGTAATAACCAGTTGCAGATCTTCTTCTGTCAGCGTCCTCCTGAGATGTTGGACTATTGTTGAAACCTGTGAAACTTTTACCATTATAAGTAAATACTTTAAGCTCTGCGGCTCCACCTGGTATTCCTTTATACTTTCCGTATTTAGTACCGTTGAAAACTACGTCATAAGCCAGACGGGCATCACGGCCTGCATAAGGATTAGCGCCAGGGGCTTCTGAGTAGCCAGGATTTAATGTTACGCTGGTATGATCAGCATTGTTATAGCTAGCCACCGGGAAACTTCCGTCAAGTAATTCAAAACAATCTACCAATTCTTGGGTAGGCACTGCACCAGCATTTGAACTTTGTGTTGCCGAACCAATCCCTTTTAAATCAACCCCGTTCTGATTGTTCATTACATCTTCTCCATTTACGCTTGACCTAAAGATTACTTCTTTATTCAAAACTGAAACCGTTTGGTTAAACAATTCGCCATACTGTGAGAGTGGAAGAAGACTATATTCTGGGACTATCGCAGCTATAGCTTCTTTGGCAGCGTCCGCTGCTCTTTTCCATTTGGACTTATCTCCCGTCGGATTGTTTAACAAACTTGCATTATACAGTAAGATTTTTGATTTTAAAGCATAAGCAACCGCTAAATTTATCTTATCATAATCAGAGTTAGTTTGGTTTCGTAACAGTAAATTACCAGCGGCTATGACTTCGTCTAACTCGGATACAAGACGGGTACTGATTTCGTCGTAGGTGGGCCTTTTTAATTGTGCCCAGCCGTTAAAATCGGAACTGTATGCTTTATCAATAAAAGGCACAGCTCCAAAGTTTTTTATCAATTCAAAATGATACCACACCCTAACAACTTTAGCTTCATCTATCCACTGCGCTAAGTTTTTATCAGTAATTAAATCTTTAGGTGCTGTTGACTGGGGAAGATATTCCAATGCTAAATTCGCTTTTCTAACTCCCATCCAGTACTGATTCCATAAATCACCAGCAAAGAAATTTTGGGCAAGGGATAATAAGCCGTTATGCCAATCAAACGGAGTACCCGTACCTGCTCTAAAAGCATCATCGGTGTAGGTTTCTATAAGTTGACCATTATAATTAGTAGTGAAATCCTTATCCAAATTATCGTAAATATTATTCCTGAAACCCCGTATGGTATTTTTATTGATGATTCTATCTATTCCGATTTTATCTGACGGAACCACATCAAGTTTATTAACACATGCACTTAGAAAACCAAGTGTTAGGAATAAACTAACCGCGCTATATATTTTATTTTTCTTATTCATCATTTCATTTTTTTTGAATTTGATTTATTTCTAAAAGCGATTTATTTAACTAATTAAAACTTTACGCTTAATCCAAAATTATATGCTTTAATCATGGGGTAATTAATATTTGATCCGTTTGATGTTTCAGGATCAAAATCATCATTTGGTAAATGATCCCAAACTAACAGATTTAAACCATTAGTATATATACGTATAGAACTTGCGCCAATCTTACTGGATATCTTTTCTGGCAATGAATATCCAAGTTCGATATTTCTTAAGCGAAGATAGCTACCATCCACAATCCAGTAATCACTCATTATATAATTTGTGGTATTGTTACCCAACCTTGGAGAGGTAATTTTTTCACCATTTGCAAATTTTTCTGCTGTCCAGGCTCCCTTCATGTACTCAGTAAAGTTGTCTCTGTTTGACCATCTTCCAAAACCCGTAAGGTTTACGTTACGTCTCGCAGCTCCATTTAAAAACACATTGATATCAAACGATTTCCATGACGATTGTAAACGAAAACCAAAACTTATTTCTGGAGCATCTCCGATTTGTAAAACTGACTGGTCTTGTTCGTTTATTTCACCATCTCCATTTGCATCAAAGTATTTGATATCTCCAGGAATAGGTACCCCACCTAACGCAGATTGATCTGGAGAACGATCAATTTCAGCCTGTGTGTTAAATAACCCAACTGATTTATATCCGACAAATTGATTTATAGAATAACCAGTTTTACGAAATGGGTAAGCGTAACGGCTATCGTATGGCAGTTCTGCTACGTAATCATATTTGTTTTGAGCTAAAGAAAAATTTCCGCTGATATCTAACGATAAGTCTTTGGTAAATTGCTTATTGTAGCCTGCATATACCTCAAACCCTTTATTATGTAATTGTCCAATATTACTAGGAGGCAAAGAAACATCCTTTCCAAGGCCTATAAAACCTTTAGGAACAGTTGATATGTCTTTGATAATTACACCATCATTCCAATGATAAAAAACGTCAACACCAAAAGTTATAGAGTTAAAAAGTTTAGCATCAAGGCCTAAATTGTATTTTGTGGATGTTTCCCAACTGATATTGGGGTTACCAATTTGATCCTCGGTAGCGTTGGTATTCCAGGTGGTAAGATATAAATATTGGTCATTAGCACCATAAGCAAATGCGGTATTACCAGTTTGACCCACAGAAGCTCTTATTTTTAAGAAGTTAACCTTTGAGTTATTCTTTAA
Organism: Pedobacter segetis; assembly: GCF_016623585.1. Classification (GTDB taxonomy): domain Bacteria; phylum Bacteroidota; class Bacteroidia; order Sphingobacteriales; family Sphingobacteriaceae; genus Pseudopedobacter; species Pseudopedobacter segetis. The sequence continues at coordinate 101,975 of NZ_JAEHFY010000016.1, read as the reverse complement.
AAAGTCTTCTTGCGAAATAAGCCATGCAGCAGAAAGCGACGGAAATAAACCGAATCTTTTTCCTTTTGCAAATTGCTCGGATCCCTGATAGGCAAAATTAGCCTCTGCAAAATACTTGTTTGCGTAACCATAAGCTAAACGTCCGGCAAGACCTATATAATTACTCGCCAACAGGTCTTGCTGTTGTTGCATATAGCTTTCGCCCAAAAGCTTTCCTGTTAAATGATGTTTTCTGGCGAAAGTGTGATCGTAATCTACAGATGCCCGCAAATTATACATATAATAAAAGTATTTTTCCTGACCGTCTGCTAAAGTTGTATTAGAAGTATTTCCAACTTTTTGAAAGCCTAAAGAATCTGCGCCTTGCGTATCTTGTAAGGTTGCAACTGCCCAAGTTTCGTAGTTTCTACTTCTTACTTGCGTACTTCTGGAGTACACATCAAATGCCAACTGGGCAGAAGTAGATAGACCAGGTAAAACTTTATCCAGTTTTTGGCGAGCTCCAAAAGTATTGTAAAGTCTGGCAGCATTTTCTGAACTTGAACCGGAACGATTTAAGTATCCATAAACCGACTGGTCATTTCTGAAATTTAATTTATCACGTTTAATCAGTACTTCCCCATCTGGAGTTAAGTCGTTAAAGGCATTATTTGGCGTTTCATATAACTTTGCCAAAACGTAATCCCAACTTTGGCCCTTGCCAACATATGGTCTGTTGATTTTAGCTAAAGAACCACCAATATTTGCCCATACGTTAAGTGTTTTATTTAGGGAGATGTCCAGGTTGGTACGGAAATTAAACCTACTGGTTTTGGACTCGGCGTCATAACTGTACTTTTTGAAAGGTTCGTTTTTAAACAAGCCGCCCTGAGACAAATAGCCTACTGAAGTAAAATAGCGCATTAAATCACTTCCACCTCTAAAGTCTATATTCAAACGACTTAGCTGAGAGTAATTTTTCATAAAGTCATCTACTACATTTCTTACCGGATAAAATTCCGTTTGATCTGCTTTTTGATAACGTTCGATTTCGTAAGGAGTATAAAAAACTGTATTACTTTGGTCTAAACCAGTACCGCCTTTATATATATCCTGTGCATCAGCATAGAGAGTATCATTAGCTACTCGTTGGTTATAAAGTAAAGGATAATCAGCTGCCGAAACAAATTTAGGCCTGGCAGTTGGAGATTGTATTGCCTGATCAAAGTGAACACTGATTTTCGATTTACCGTTGAATCCTTTTTTAGTGGTGATTAATAAAACACCTCCAGAACCACGCATTCCATACATAGCTGTTGCAGCACCATCTTTTAATATGGTAACACTTTCCACATCATAAGGACTAACACCCGATGGGTCTCTTTCTACCCCATCCACCAAATACATTATTTTGTTTGAATTTGGGGAATCGTAACCTCTAATTTGAGCATTAAATGATTCTCTACTAGGTTCTCCATTATTTTGAAGTATACTTAATCCGGGCAACCTGCCTTGTAGTGCTATTAATAAATTAGAAGAACGGTTAGTTAAAAGCTCATCTCCACTTATTGAATAAACTGCTTCGGTAACACTTTCTTTGGTTTGAGTTCCGTAAGCTACATTTTGTAACTTATCGTCATAATCCATTATTACCATTTCATCATCGCTTCGCAATGTATCGGTAACACTTTTGAAACCTGTAGCTTTAAAAGTCACGATTACCGGTAAAGTTTCCGACTCAATTATAAATTTTCCGTTTTTACCAGTGGTTACGCCTTTAGACTTGCCTTTCTTTGTTATGGTTACTCCTGATAAGGGAATACCTGCTTTGTCATTTACTGTTCCACCTACATAACTGCCTGCTTCGGCCGACAGAGTAAAGCTTAAACAACAAAGACTCATAAAAAAATATCTTATTATTCTCATTATTGTCAATTAAAATTTCTTAATAATTTTATCTATGCCTAATTCTATTAACGCCAAGCAACAGGTTGTAAAATTTTTGGCATTAATTTTTGATCCGAAAGCGGAATCGGCAAAATTTTATACTTCTCAGTATGACATTTCCAAGTCCAAGGCATTTGGTAACGAGTATACTTAAATACTCCAGGGCTTACCTGCTCTGGCAACATCCCACTAATGGTATTAGTATTTTTGTTGCTGATGATATCCCATCTTCTTACATCGAAAAAGCGACTGTCTTCTAATACCAATTCAACACGTCTCTCATTATGAATCCTATTCATCAACCATTCTTTATTAAGCGTGAAACCAGGTACTAATCTGATAGAAGGCTGATGTGCTCTCAAACGAGTCATGTCTAACTGTGTACACGCTTCATCCAATCTATTAGCACCACATAGTGCCTCTGCGTAGTTCAGGTAAATTTCAGCATAACGCATCATCACAGAATGTTGAGAAACCCTTGCACTTCCGTCGTTGTTTGTACCTGATCCGTAAAATAGTGGGTCTCTATCTTTTCCATAATAGTATCCGGTAAATGTTCTCTTGTCATCGCCAGAGGTAGCTGGCCCGTTAGTTCCTGTACCCGGGGCCCCTAAGTAAGTAAATACCTTGATAGGACCTAATTGATAAGACTCTCCAAAATCATTTCCGTTGAATAAAATATCTCTATAAAAACGATCGTCTCTATTAACGTAAGGCTTATTTACGTCATCATAGCCCGCTGCAAGAGCTTCGGGCGTAAACGTTGGATTTGCATGTGTCGCATCGTAATTTTTAATAATCAATGAACCATCTTTTAACTCGTAACTATCAACCATTTCCTGAGTGGGTGTTTCCCCAGCTTTATAGTTGGAAAAATTACTTCTCTTTGGAGTCGTTGCAGATAAATTCATTCCGTGTACGAAACTAAGGTTTCCCAAAGAACTGCGGCTACGCCAAATTACTTCTGTAGCTTCTACATTTTCATTAATGTTTGAATTGTATAAGTTCTTTTTGGTGTTTTCAAAAGGCTCTAAGGAATAGGCGTTCAAATCTAAAAATTGTTTTGCTGCTGCCGCCGCTCTTTCATATTTTGCAGGGTCACCATTAGGATTGTTTAACGGACTTGCGTTATACAATAAAACTCTGGATTTTAATCCGTAAGCAAAGCTAAGTGGCACTCTCAATTTATCATTTGAATTTAACGGGTCACGTCTGAATGGCACAATTTTCCGATCGATTACAGTTTGTAATTCATCCGCTATCCTAGTTGCAATTTCGTCATAAGTAGGGCGGGTTAAATTTCCCCATCCTTTAAACTCAACTGGTTGTGCCGTGTCCATAAAAGGTATAGGGCCGTACATGCCAATTAGTTGGATGTGAAAGTAAGCTCTTAAAATCAAAGCTTCATCACGCATTTGATCCCGCTCTTCTTGTGGCATAACTGATAATGGAACTGTAATATTATCAATATTACCTATCAGCACATTGCAGGCTCTGATGGCAGCCCAATAACGAGCCCAATAACCACCTCCATCTGTAAAAAATAAAAGTTTATTACTACTTTCTCTAGTTACAGCTAATGCTGCAAATGATGGAGATAAAAGACCATTACGCCAGTTTTCCATACTTTGATTTTGAGCTTCAAAAGCGTTGTCATCCAAAGATTCAAATGTTGTCCAGAAATAAATGTCTGAGCGATCTTGGGGAACACCTGCATAGCAAGAGTTCAAAAGACCTCGCACTTTATTGGCATCGCCCAAAATACCTGTTAGAGTTTCACGAGAATCATCGGCTCGATCCAAAGCCTTTTCGAAGGCTTTTTCACATCCCGTTTGTGTTAGCAACAAGACAATTAAACTTGTTCCCAGAAGATTTTTTATTATATTTTTATACATTTTCATTGATTTTTTTCTTAGAAATATTTCTAAAATGATACGTTTAAACCAAAGTTATAAGTGGTGTTAATCGGATGGCTAAGGGAAGTTGCTACTTCTGGATCCGCAAATTTAACAGGTAGGTTATCAACCAATAACAAGTTTGCACCATTGAAATATATCCTTAAGCTACTAAGACCTAATTTTTTTGTTGTTTTTTTGCCAAGGGTGTAGCCGAATTCTAGATTTTTTAGTCTTGCAAAAGATAAATCTCTAATAAAGAAATTGTTGTCTTGTTTACTCACAGAACTACCGTCTGGATGCATTCTTGGATACCAAAATGGTTCTCCATTCGCAACTTTTTCTGCAGACCAGGCATTTTTATGGTGTTCAAAGTAATTTTTAATTCCTCCATAAGCAACACCTTCCCAATCATATACTCCTCTTCCCGCCATGTTAAATCCATAGTTGCTTACACCGTAAAATAATACATTTATATCAAATGCTTTATACTGTGCGGTTAATGTTAGAGAAACGTTGAGCTCTGGAATACTCGGAGAAGACATTGGAACAATATCTTTTTCATTAATTACTCCGTCGCCGTTAGCATCACGGTATTTTAAATCGCCAGGAAGAATATTTGAACCTAAGGCTGATTCATCTGCCCAATTGTTAATTTCTTCAACGCTGTTAAAATAACCTAGATAGTCATAACCCCAAAGTGTACTGTTGCTAAAGCCTTCTCTTCTGTACGGGTAAGCGTAACTATCATCATTTGGAGTTTCGTTGAATTTCTCTACTTTGTTTCTTGCAAAGGCGGTACTTAAGCGGGTGCCTAAATAGAGGTCTTTATTTACAGATTTAGAATAGCCCAATGTAGCCTCGAAACCACGATTAGTCATCACCCCATCGTTTCTTGGCGGAAGGCTCTGTTGACCAAAAATAAAAGTAGGTATGGGTACATTGGTAATTAAAATAGAGTTTCTCTTCTCGTAAAAAAGATCTAAGTCTAATTCGAAACCCTTTAAGAAACGAGATTCAAAACCAATATTATATTTGTTGGCTACTTCCCAGGTAACTGCCTCGTTTGGTGTAGTATTCTGATAAACAGGATTCGGTAATCCTGGAAGGCTTCCAAGTTTTTTTAACCAACCGCCATTAGTACCTTGTGCCCAATCATCCAAATAAATAAATCTTGAATCTGAAATCCTATCATTACCGACCTGTCCAAATGAACCACGAAATTTAAGAAACTCAATAGCTTGGAATGATTTAAGGAAGGGCTCCTCACTAGCTACCCAACCTGCAGAAACAGAAGGGAAAAAACCGAAGCGTTTTCCAGGAGCAAATTGTTCGGAACCGTTTGCACCAAAATTGAATTCTGCAAGATATTTATTATCGTAGGCATAGGTTGTACGACCAACAATTCCAACATAATTAAAAGGAACCTCTGCATCCACAACTCTCTGATTCTTTTTATAGAGCAGCAAACCGGTTATATCATGCTTGTTAAATTTACGCTTGTAATTTAAAGATGCCTCTAAATCAAAATTATCTGTAAATCTTTGAGTTAAAGCCTTTATTAGTTCAATATCACTACCAGACCCTGGCGTGTAAAATACCTGAGGCTCTGATCCTGAATTGTCAAGCTGGGCATTATAAGTTTGGTAGGTACGTCTAAAACCACGAATGTGAGTTGCTTTTGTGTCATAAGAAGCAATCACTTTTGCAGATAAACCTTTGGTAATTACCTTAAGATCTTGTTCTAGTCCTAAAGAAGTATTGATGTTATTATCAGTAGTAATCCTGTAGCCAGTTCTGTTTAAGGATCCATAAGGAGTCCTAGGCGCACCAGGGGTACTTACTACATTTCCTTCTGAATTAAGATCAGGAAATGCAAGAGCTGTAAGATCGGTAAGGTTTGCTAAAAGTAAATAATAATTAGATCCGGTTGTGGCAGCGGCATTATCTTCACCAAAAACAATAGGGTCATTTTTATCTTCAAGGTAACCAGAGAGATTTAACCATCCTTTCAAAGATTTGGTTATCTGTAAATCAACGTTTGTACGATAATTAAAACGATTTAATTTTTCTGAGTTGTCATAATTATACTCATCCCACTTTTCGGTTTTGAAAGGACCAGCTTGTTTCAAATAGCCTGCACTAACAAAATATTTAGTTTTTTTGTTACCACCACGAATATTGAAATTTGTTTTAGCCATTGGTGCGTAATCTTTTAGAAAATCTCCAAAAAAATCGCGGTTTACATAAAATTCAGGCAAATAGCCAGTTTTATAATAATCAAATATTTGTTTTGGATAGGGAATTGGGGTTGATAATCCTCTAGACTCATTGTCTTGCCTGATGACCTCGTTTCTTACGGTCATATAATCTATAGCGTTTAAAGGTTTTGGCAAACGAGTTGGAGATTGTGTAGAATAGTTTATAGTACCAGTAATACTTGGAGCACCAATGACCCCCCGTTTACTAGTAACCAAAATAACTCCATTTGCACCCCGAACCCCAAATACTGCAGTTGCAGAAGCGTCTTTCAAAACAGAGATTGACTCGATATCATAAGGATCAAGTGTAGTAATCTCCCGTTCTACACCATCAACTAATATCAGTGGTGCTGAGGAATTGGTGGTAGCTTGCCCACGAATTAAAGTTTGAACATTTTCTTTACCAAGCTCTCCGTCTTTAACCATAATTGTTAAACCCGGAAGTTTACCGGCCAAACCGGTTAAAAGGTTAGCAGTGGGCGTTCTAACAATATCTTTAGCTGACACGGTGGAAATTGCAGCAACAACACTTTCCTTTTTTTGAGTACCGTAACCTATCACAACAACTTGATCCAACGACTGGGTAGTTCTGGATAATTTCACGTTGATAATTGAGCCGTCTCTAATATTTACTGTTTTTTCACGGTAGCCAATATATCGGAAAACTAATGAAGTACCTTTAATGGCATTAATAACAAATCTGCCGTTTAAATCTGTTGTGGTCCCTATAGTTGTTCCACTCACTGAAATTGCAACACCCGGAAGAGGTTCATTATCTAAAGAATCTACCACGGTGCCTGTAATTCTCTGTGTGTTTTGTGAAAAAGCTAACAAGCTGCAACATAAAGCTACTGCCAGTAATAGAAAATGCTTCCCACCTAAAACGTAGAGTAAAGTTTTTTTAAACATTTTTAATGATTTAAGTTTAGTAATGGTTGTACATAACAATTTATCGTCAGGTATAGATTAAATTGACAATTCACTAAGAATAGATTTTGGTTTCTTAGCACTTTGTTTGCTACAACAAAAGTCAATAACTAGCAAACTTTTGATCGATGACGTTGCAACTTTTCTTTCACGTTCACATTTGTTCTCATTTATTCTCATTTTTTTGGTATTTATTATTGATTAGAAATTGGTTGTTTATGGTTAAAAGTGAAACTATAGACCAACTTAATAGTTTAAATGAAGATTTAGATTGGTCATTAAATTTTAGGCAAAATCTACTTTCGCTTCTGGAAACAATTATAAACTTTAATTGGAAAATAAAAATTCATAAAGCTGACAAAATAGTACACGTTTAAAATGAAGAAGCAGCTTTTTTACGTCATCAGTTGGTCTGGTAGGCAATTATAAAGAGTTTAAATAAGTATTGTTTCCTATGTTATAAGCAGATGGAGAAACCTACTGAGAATTTTAAATCAAATAAATTTCCATAAGCACTTCATTAAGGCTGGCTAAATTTAGAAACATGGAAAACGTAATTAAACTTTTGCAACCTTGCAAAAGATATAATTGAAAGAGAAAACTCAAGAATTATATACGCTTTTAAAAGACTGGAGAAAGCAGGTTAGTGCGCAAATGCCAACACCTAATCTTCAGAATAAAGCTGAATAGAATAGGTAAAAGGAAAATAAATTTTCGCATTTTATAGCTAGGGCTACGAAGTTTTTTTCTTTTTCATCAAAGAAATATTTCTTTGAATCTAATTAATAAGAAAGTTTGTTATGTTGAAAAAATCAGCAATGAATGTTTCTTATGTTTCCCTGATATGGAGAATTAAATTATTAAATACTTTGCGAGAATCTGTTAAAGTGATTATTAAGTAACGACAAGTAATTGAAAAAGTGTTAACCAGCTCATACCATTTGCTTAAGCTTAACAAGAATTTTTGTTTCTTTCTATTTTTGATATCTCTATTAAAACTTTTAGAGATTTTCTGGACAAAATTGTCAGTTAAATGGATTTTTTTTTGGTTGATTAAAAATACATTTGTAACAGCTAATTATAAAATATTACCAATTTGGAAAAGCGGTATATTCAATTGGTCAATGAATAACCAATTCACAAATAAAATTAAAAGACTTTATTACTTAGATGCTAATTTAATTTCAGTTTGAATCTATTCGGTATCCATTACAGGTTAACGCAATTAAAAAAACTTGAAATGATTAACATATTTATTAAAGCTGTGAAAAGCTCTTATACAATTTTATCAATTTCAAACATTTTAAATCTAATTATTAAACCATTTTGTTATGTTAAAAAAATTACGAAGTAAAACATGTCAGGTATTTCCTAAAAGAGGAGTTAAATTATCGATTTTCGCTATTGTAACTATGGCTTTTTGTTCTTCAAGTGTCTTTGCACAAGATGCTACTTATTTAGGAGGTTCAACTGCTGCATACCCCACTTCCGACAAAGCTACTATAGAAAATACGGTACCTGCAGGTAAAACATCTGTAAAAATACAGATGTGGGGAGCAGGCGGTAATGGTGGAGCTTCTGGGCCCACTCCAAGTGGAGCTAACAGATCATCGGGCGGTGGTGCAGGTGCGGGCGCTTACACAGAAATAAATTTGGCAGTGGTAGAAGGAACAAAATTCATTACCACCGTAGGAGCTGCCGTTGAAAATCCATCCGGCAATACTACCGGAAGAGATGGATATGACTCATTTGTTACTTTAGGTGGAACAGAGTTAGGTAGGGCAGCAGGTGGAAAAGGCGGTGGATACGTATCGCTAGGGACCGCAGGTGCAGGTGGAGCTGGCGGTGCAACTACAGGTGGAGGAATTACTAGTTTAACTGGAAGTAACGGAGCAGCTGGGGTTATTGGTTCTGATGGCAGTGGTGGTGTTGCGATAGGTACAGGTAGTAGTGGCGGCGCAGGTGGCGATGGTGTATTTCCACTTTTAGGAGAAACTCCTAATGGTGGCGCTACCAATGTTTTTGATCCAACTTTTGGTAATAAGGCTGGGAGTCCTGGTACTGGTATAGGAAGTGGAGGTGCTGGAGGTGTTGGAGCTTTTAATACTGCTGTTGGTGGTAGCAAATCTGGTCAAAAAGGTGGTTTAGGTTCTCAAGGAAGGGTCATATTTACTTATTCTCCGATAGGACTTCCAGTTTCTCTTATTTCTTTCAATGCATCAACTTCCAACAATCAGGTTAAGTTTACTTGGGAAACAGCTTCTGAAGCTAATAATAACAGGTTTGAGATTCAAGTATCTTCGGATAACAAAACTTATAAGACCGTTGCAGCCATTGAGGGGCATGGAACTACCTCACAAAGATCAATCTATACTGCTTATGATACTAACCCACAAAATGGAGTAAACTATTATAAGTTAGTACAATTTGATAACGATGGTAAGACAGTTGAATTGGCAATCAAATCTATTAACTTCTCTTTTGCGAACTCATCAAGTGTAAGTGTTTATCCGAACCCAGCCTCTGGCGTTTTAAATGTAAATATTAATACCCAATCAGCACAAACAGCAAATGCTACTTTAACTGGATCTAATGGGGTAATTTATTTAAGCCAGCCTTTACAGCTAAATATGGGTAAAAATATATCGGTGATTAATCTTAACACCAAAATGGCTCCAGGTCAATATATTTTAACTCTTACCGGTAATAATTTGCGAGAATCTGTTAAAGTGATCATTAAATAGCTTAATTTAACTATTGTTGATAAACTTCTTAATTAAAAAAACCTAGCTCTAAGAAGCTAGGTTTTTTTAATTAAAATCGTAACGATCGGAGTGCTAACTTTACTTATTAAGATTTAATCCGTCTGCCTACTCATTTTTAATATCCATTGAAAATTATGAAATCATTATTAACTATCGTTGCTTTTGTTACCGGTATTTTTTTTGAACCGTATTTAGTCCAAGCGCAAAATCCAATAGTTCCTAACGTAGGATTAAATGACCCACATATACACATTTTCAATGATACCGCTTTTGTATATGCTTCTCATGATAAATCTATTCACAATACAGGTTTTGTTATGGAAAACTGGTGGATTTGGTCATCACCGGATCTAGTAACGTGGACAAAGCGGAGCATATTGGATCCTGCTCAAACGTATATTGGTATACCGTTTACCAGTTGTTGGGCAACAGATGTTGGATATAAGAATGGTAAATATTATTGGTATTTTTCAGAAAAAAATCAACAAACAGGAGTGGTTGTGGGCAATACGCCTACTGGGCCATGGAAAGATCCTCTAGGCAAACCATTGTTAAAATCCGATTTAACAAGCACAGACGAGTATGATATAGCAATCTTCGAAGATCAAGGGAGTCATTATATTATTTTTGGTGTTTGGGACTATTATATCGCTAAGCTCAATGATGATATGATTAGTCTAGCAGAAAAACCTAGAAAGCTCCTCATAAACAATCCACACGGGCCTTACAATTTAGATGGAAAAAATAAAGAGATGCCAACTGATGATAAGCCTTTTGTGCACAAGCACAATGGAAAATTTTATTTAAGCTGGGGTGTTTTTTATGCTGTTGCTGATAACATATATGGACCTTATCATTACAAAGGTGCAATTATGAATGAGACCAGTTTTGCGAAGGGGTATGATAAGCCAACTTGGCCTAATGGGTTTTTGCAAGGCAGACACGGATCGTTTTTTGAATGGCACAATCAAACGTATTTTGCTTACTGCGATATTAGTCAAACCGGAAACAGATGGTTTAGAGATACTTTTATAAGTTACTTGAATTACAAGGATAACGGAGAAATGGCGGTTATAAGAGTAGATGGTGTAGGCGTGGGGCAGTATGATTCTAACGCACCTTTAATTGAAGCAGAAGATTATTTTATTTCATCAGGCATCCAAAAGAAAGAAAATAAAAATGGTGGATTTGTACTAGGGGAAATAAATGACGGAGATTATGTTATTTATGCAAACGTCAAAAATTTAGCTGATAAAAACGAAATTATTTTTAATTATGTTAGGGCAAAAAAGAATATTACTATCGAAATTAGAAGGAATACCCCTAATGGAGAATTATTAGGAGTTTGTGATACAATTGGTCTATTAGAAACTCAAACTAATGTTGTTGCTAAGCTCCCGTTTTTAGGTGAGAGCGAAAGTATTTGTTTGGTTTTTAGAGGAAAAGGTATTGATCTTTTACAATTAGATTCGTTCTCTTTCCATTAATTTTTAACATTTGTAAAACAGCCTTTCAGTTAAAGTAGATACTTTCAAAGCACAAATTGTAGATACAGTTTATGAGTACATATTAGTCTGATATTTAACCATAAATAGATTTGTACCAATTAACAGGTGTGTTTTTGACTCTCATTTGTTTCGCTTTGCCAAAATCAGACTTTGTTTATTCATTAAAAGACTGTACCTCTTATGCGTTAAAAAATGAACATTAGACTATTTGTTAATCTTTAGTTAATCTTAATTGGTATGGCTTTCAATCTAAATTAATATACATTTAGGGTTAAGCTTTGAATATTTTTTGTGTTTCTGAAATGATAAAAATTACCCTAAATTCAAAGAAAAGTATTAAATTGATTCTATTTGTTAGAACAAAGGCTTTTGACCAAAGAACTTAATTGTACACGATGATTAACCATTTTTTAAGTAGATGTTATGTCAAATGCAAACGTCTTATTGTATTTGTCTTTTTGTTTGCTTTTTCCTCCAATTATCAGTCATTTGCGCAAGATTTTATAGACAAATTTTATCACCTATCCACGTCGGATGAGTTTTCTCTAAACTCGGTAACCTCAATAGCTCAGGGTAAAAACGGATTGATGTGGTTTGGTACAAGAAAAGGCCTGATCAGCTATGACGGTATCGACCTTAAATTTCATAATAATAAATTTTCTGATAGTTTACCACCTGGTTATAGTGACATCAGCGGAATTTTAATTGATAAAAATGATGATATATGGATTGCCTCTCGCAGCGGGCTTTCGGTTTACAATCCTAGATTAGACGTTTTCAAAATAATACCCTTATTAAACAAAAACAAACCTCAAAATATTTATGCACTATGTATAACTGAACTGTCAAATGGTGAAATTTGGGTAGGTTACAACAATGGTATTTACATTTATCAACCTAAGACTAAAAAAGTAAAACACCTAGTTGCAAATTCGAAAAACAATATCAGTTCTAACTTCATCCGTTATATCTATCAAACTCGAAACGGAACGGTTTGGCTGGCCACTAACAAAGGTTTAAATAAAAGTGTTCTTTACAAAAATGGAGAATACAAATTTAAAACCTATTCACACAGTAAAGAAACAAAAAGCATTACCTACAATGTTGTGAATGTTTTACTTGAAGATGAGAAGAGTAACCTTTGGGTAGGTACACAAAATAGTTTAGATTATTTGAATACTAAGGATGAAAGTTTTTCCCATTTTAAAACTGGTTTAGTAAACCAAGTTATCCGAACACTAACTATTGACGAAAAAAAGAGACTCTGGGTGGGAACCTATGATGGTATAAGTGTGATAGATTCATTCAAAGTAGTACACCAATTAAAACATGATCCAACTTCATCTTTAAGCTTGGTTGATAATAAAATCAAGGCGCTTTTTAAAGATTGGTATGGCTCAATTTGGATCGGAAGTTTTTATGGCGGAATAAATTATTGGAACGAAAAGCAATTTAACTTTACGGGGATAGATGAAGGAAACGGACTTAAATTGAGCTCTAAAGTGGTAAGTTCTATAGTTCAAGACAATGAAAATATCATATATTTTGGTACGGAGGGCGGCGGAATCAGTGTTTTTGATGAAAGAAAAAATAGATTCACTTACATTAAAAAGCTAGCTGACGGAAAAAATTTAGGAACGGTTAAAACACTTTTTTTAAGTGATCCAAGCAGTTTATGGATTGGGACGTTCAATGAGGGTTTAATATTTTACAACCTAAAAACCAAATCCACTAGAACTTACAGTCACAACGCTAGGGATAAATTCAGCTTAAGTTCAAATATAATTTTAGCAATAGAAAAAAATGATGATCAAAGTTTGTGGGTTGGTACCCTGAATGATGGATTAAATTTATTAGATGTCAAAACAGGAAAAAGCATTAGAATTAACCTCCCCACACTTAAAAATGGGCTCATTTTAGGAACCATTAGGAAAATTTTAAAAGCAAAATCTGGAGTTGTATACGTAGGTACACAACAATGTGTTTTAAGTTTAAAAAGGAAAAGTGGCAGTGCCGGTTATAACATCTTTGAAGTACGTTTGGCGAAACCTGTTACCGACAGCAAGGTTGTAATTCAAGACATATACGAGGATGAACAAGGACGTATTTGGGTAGGGACCCAAAATCTAGGGCTTCTTCAACTAAAAAATGGATTGTTATATCCTACTGAGTTAGACAGAAATTATTCTATTTATTCAGTTCTTCAAGATCATAATGATGAAATTTGGTTAAGTTCAAATGCAGGCATTATTAAGTACAAAGTAAATAGAGGCATTGAACGTATTTATAATTTTAATGATGGTTTACCAGCAAACGAATTTTTACGGGCATCTAAGCTATATTCCTCAATAGGAAAAATATATTTTGGAGGAGCATCGGGCATCACAACCTTTAATCCTGATAAATTAATTGCAGTTAAGAGCATACCTCCCAATGTAATTATTACCAACTTCAAATTATTTGATAAGCCAATACACGTAGGTGACAGTTCTAAAATTTTAGAAAATGCAATCGAATATACAGATCATATAAATCTTGACTATGACCAAAATATTTTGACCATAAACTTTTCTATGCCAAACTTTATTAAAAATGGTAAAAATAGATATTATTACAGACTAATTGGTCTAGAAAAGGATTGGAACCAAACTTCAAAAACAACGGCTTCTTACACTATTCAGCAAGGTGGGAATTATAGTTTTGAGGTCAAAGGTGTAAATGAGTTTGGTGTCCCAACAAAAGAAATTACTCACTTAAACATAACAGTAGCTAATGCTCCTTGGAAAACTTGGTGGGCCTATACAATTTACTGCTTAATTATTTTAGGAGCGTTTGGGGTTTTTGTTTACTTTTTTAGATCTAGGCTTATTTTACAGCATAATTTACAATTAGAAAAGCAACAATCGCATAACCAAGAAGAACTAAATAAGCACAAATTACAATATTTTACTAACGTATCTCATGAATTTAGGACTCCGCTTACACTAATTTCAGGACCTTTGCAAAAAATTCTCGAAGAGTACAAAGGGTCTCATAAATTGTTTAGACAGCTATTGGTTATCAAAAAAAATACAGACCAATTAAGTAAGTTAATTAATGAATTGCTTGATTTTAGAAAGTTTGAAGATAGCCAAATGAGGTTAAGTTTAGAAGAAAGTAATATTGTTGAATTCTTAAACGAAATTTTCCTTTCTTTTTCTCTACAAGCTAAAATCGACGAATATATTTATACGTTCGAAACAGATGAGGATACGATTTTAGCTTATTTCGATGCCCAAAAGCTAGAAAAGGTCTTCTATAATTTGCTATCTAACGCATTCAAAAATACTCCCAAAGGAGGCGAGATTTCGTTTCAAATAAAAAAAACTGACACAAGTTTGAATATTACCGTTAAAGATAGCGGAGACGGGATGGAAGCGGAAGAAATCTATAAAATATTTAATCAATTCTACGAAATTCAGGGTCATAAAAATTATGGACAGTTTAAATATTCGTCAGGTATAGGTTTGGCAATAGTAAAAAGCATTGTCGAACTTCATAAAGGGGAAATTAATGTAACAAGCGAGGTAGGTAAGGGAAGTTCTTTTTTTGTCTCTTTGCCTTTAGGAAGGAGCCATTTTTCCGATGAGGAGATCTCTAAAGGAAGCGAGCATGAAGATTTTACCGATTACCAAAAGACATATATCGAAGACGGAAATGATATGCCAGATCTCGATAATGTTGCGGAGTTCAAAGATCAAGAAAGACAAACCATTTTGATAGTTGAAGATAATTTAGATATTGCTTCGTTTATAGAAGAAGTTCTTTCGGAATTTTATAACATTATTTCAGCTCCAAATGGTGTTATCGGCTATCAACTTGCTATTGTAAAACATCCCGACTTAATTATAAGTGATATGATGATGCCTGAGATGGACGGGCTGGAGCTATGTTCAAAATTAAAAACAGATATTAGAACCAGTCACATTCCATTCATCCTACTTTCGGCAAGGACCTCATTGGTGCATAAATATGACGGATTAGAGTCAGGTGCCGATGATTATTTGTTTAAGCCATTTCAAGTTAAAGAATTATTGCTGAAGTGTAATAACATTATTAATACACATAACAGATTGAAAGAGAAATTTGTAAATTCTAACATTTTTCATCCAGCAGAATTACCCGTAAATTCTTTAGACGAAAGTATGATGAACAAAGCGTTTCAACTCGTTAAGGATAACGTTGCTAATAAATCTTTCGGTATTGATGAATTTAGCAATGGTTTGGGAATTAGCAGGTCTCTTCTTTTCACAAAAATTAAAGCCTGGACTAACCAAACACCTAATGATTTTATTATAAGTGTTCGAATTAAACAAGCTGCTATAATGATTGAGTTAGGCATTTATAACATGGCAGAAGTTGGCTATGAAGTTGGTTTCAACAATCCTAGTTATTTTTCTAAAGTTTTTAAAAAGCACCTGAATTTAACGCCAAAAGAATATTCCGAAAGATTTAGAGATAGTTCTTTACCCAATTGGTGAGATTGAAATTAAAAATTGTATTTGAACCTAAAAAGCCTACAGAATATCTTAGAGCCTGTTTAAAATTTATCTGATAATTTGTTTATGATTACCGCCAGAGGTCGGTCAGGCTTTTTCGGCTGCAAATGCGTTAAATTTTTCGAGATAGTTCCCTGCTATCTCTACAAAAATTTTTTTTCGTTCAAAAAAAAACTATAAACATTTTTACAATACAAATTTAAACAGGCTCTTAGTGTTTAAAGTTGGAACAACTAGGATAGTCAATTCGTCTTTTGGCTTTATTAAGATGCTTTGTTAAAATTCAATGAACAGTTTTTTTTTGCATTTAGGTTCGTCCCCAAAATCTTTGCATCACTAGAATTGCCATAAAAAAATGGTACTTGTTGAGAGCGTCTTTTAGCTTTTGTACTATATTATGTTCTTTTTGGACTATCCTTAAAATTCGATTTAATATTATTGTAAGGTCATATCGACTTTAAACTATAGACCAAATTAATGTAGAGCATCGAATTGATGGATATTAAGTGGTGTAAGTTGAATTGGCCGGATAGGTAATAGTAAAATAATTTAAAAGTAACGGTATGAGAATCTATTTTACAACGATAATAATTTTAATGAGTTTAACAAGTATTGCTCAACATCTTCCTAAAAAGCCAAACGTTTTATTTATTGTCATAGATGATTTGAGGCCAGAGCTTATTTGTTATAATAAGAATCAAATTAAAAGTCCGAATATTGATAATTTAGCTCAAAACGGTCTCACATTTAGCAATTCCTATTGTAATGTGCCAGTATGTGGTGCTTCAAGAGCAAGCTTTTTAACGGGCGTAAGGCCAGCAAGAAATCGATTTTTAGTGGCAGATACACGAGCCGATATTGATTTGCCGGGCAACCTTTCACTTCCAATGTATTTGAAGCAAAATGGTTATACCACACTTTCTCTCGGCAAAGTTTTCCACAATCCGGATGATGATTTAAGCAGTTGGAGCGAAAAACCTTTAATCATAGAAGGTGCATCACACACGAATTATGTAAACAAAGCCGATATTCTTTTCGCAAAAAAAGCTGAGGAGGACGGTAACAATGGCAAAAGAGGGCCTGCATTTGAATTGGGCGAAGAAACTAATCCGACAATGTATCCAGATGGTAAAATAGCCCAAATGGCAGTTGGTAAATTAGATTCTTTGAAAAACGCAAACAAACCCTTCTTTTTAGCAGTAGGTTTTCACAAGCCACATCTGCCCTTTGTTGCTCCAAAAAAGTATTTCGATTTATACAAACTAGAAGATTTGAAAGTTGCTAGCAACCAGTTTGTGCCTAAAAATGCTCCCAGCCAGGCAATATCGGCATCTGGCGAATTAAGAACGCATTATACCGGAGTTCCTACTGACCGAATTTTACCGGATGATTACGCAATTAGTTTACGGCAGGCCTATTACGCCTCTATCAGCTTTGTTGATGAGATGGTAGGCCAAGTTTTAGATAAATTGAAGACAACGGGTATTAATGAAAACACAATCGTTGTTCTTATCGGGGACCACGGATATAATTTGGGAGAGCATGCGATGTGGGGTAAACATAATACTTTTGAAACCGCTTTGAGAGCGCCGCTTATTATATCGGCTCCTGGGCTTTCTGAAGGAAAAAAAACAGTGTCCTTAGCAGAGTTTGTTGATATCTATCCAACGATTACAGAATTATGCGGTTTCAAAATTCCAAGTCATTGTCAAGGGCAAAGTTTAGTTCCAATCCTTAAAAATCCAGAAACCAAAGTAAAAGATGAAATTTATGCGCTTTGGCGAGGGGCAGAATGTGTTCACACAATTGATTTTGCATATACAGAATGGAGAGATCCTAAAAAAAATCATATAACAGAAAGTATGTTATATGATTTAAAGAAAGATCCAAACGAGAACGTGAGCGTTGCTAAAGATTTAAAGTATAAACCTGTAATTCAGCGATTATCAAAAAAAATTGAAGAAAATGTTAAGCGAAGGAATTAATACTTTAAAAAAGTTACAATTCTCTTTTAATTGCTATCATATATAATGAAGTTAAAATCAAATTTTTATAACAATTCTATTATGAAAACAACATGTCTAACACTCGTCTTATTTTTGTCATTAATCCAAGTCGGTTCTAGCCAAACCAAGCCAAATATCATCATTATTTATGCTGATGACTTGGGCTTTGCAGATTTAGGTTCGCAAGGTTCTGTAAAAGACATCAAAACACCAAATATTGATTTACTTGCAAAAGAAGGAATAAGATTTAGTGCAGGTTATGTTACTGCTCCACAATGTAGTCCTTCCAGAGCGGGATTATTAACAGGTAGATATCAAGAGCGTTTTGGATTTGATGAAATTCCTGACGGTCCATTGCCTTTAACGGAAATTACTTTGGCCAGGCGTTTATCGAAAGCGGGTTATGTTACCGGTCAAGTTGGTAAATGGCACCTCGAACCAAACCCAGTTACCAAAAATTGGATTACAAAAAATATTCCTAATGCTGCTTTTAGTAACGGACTATACAAAGAACACATACCAGATAGTTTGACTAATCTCTATATGCCCGGTTCTAGAGGGTTTCAACAATATTTTACGGGATACATAAACGATTACTTAGTCAATTTTGATCTTAAAAGCAATTTGTTAAGACCCTCAGGAGAAAATATACATCAACCGGGCTATCGTTTAGATATACAAACAGATGCAGCACTTCAGTTTATCAAACGTAATCAGAAACAGCCTTTCTTTCTTTACCTAGCTTATTTTGGCCCTCATGTGCCTTTGGAAGCAACAAAAAAATACTTAGACAGGTTTCCTGAAAAAATGCCAGAAAGACGCAGATATGCTTTGGCTATGATCTCGGCTATCGATGATGGAGTTGGCCGTATCAATGAAATGTTGAAACAATATGGTATTGACGATAATACCATGATTGTTTTTGCAAGTGATAATGGTGCGCCTTTAGGTATAGATAAAGAAGATTTACCTTATAATGATCCAAAAGGGAAGTGGGATGGCTCGTTAAACGACCCTATGCTGGGCGAAAAAGGAATGTTAACAGAAGGTGGAATACGTGTTCCATTTATTATAAGATGGAGTAAGTTATCAAAAGGGATAGTTTATAATAAGCCTGTCTCTACACTGGATATTGCTGCAACTGCCGTAAGTTTAGCGGGTTTACCAAAAGATAAAGCTTTAGATGGCGTTAATTTAGTACCTTTCTTATCTGGTAAAAACACCGTGTCACCACATGATTATCTTTTCTGGAGGTTTTGGACCCAAACCGCAGTTAGAGACAGTAAATGGAAATTTATAAATGCAGGAAACAAAGGAACTTATTTGTTTGATATTGATAAAGACCCCGAAGAGAAAAACAATCTCGTTCATAAATATCCGGAAATTGCAGAGAAATTGAAAGGTAAGTTGCAAGACTGGGCTAAGCAATTAGTGCCTCCAGGAATCCCTTATAAAAACCTAAGAGATCAAGAAGTTGGATGGTATAATTATTATCTAAGGAATTAGTTTATGATAAAATAAAATTTTTAAAATCATAGATAACAAAAGAACCTAAAATCTACTTTTTTAGACTTACAAACGCAAAAATCTGTATTTTATATGTTTTGTATTATCCGGATGATGAAAAAACATTGAAAGCGCAAGCCAGTTTGGGCTGTTTACAAGGCAGCCGGTACGGTAGATGAAAATGTGGTTTTCGATCAGTACAAAACTATTATCGGCATTTAAAACTGAAGCGAAGTGAACTATACCAAACCAATAAATTAAAACTTAACAAGCTAAGAAGAATCATGAAGTATAAAACCAAAAATTCGTTAAAGATGCTATTTGTTTTGATGCCCATGTTATTGTGCGTCACATCGGATTTTGCGCAAACAAAAAAGCCCAATATCATCTTTATCCTTGCGGATGATCTAGGTTATAGTGATGTTGGTGCCTATGGTGGTGAAATTCATACCCCAAACCTGGATAAAATGGCTGAAGAAGGCGTTAAGCTGACCAACATGCACAACGCGAGCATGTGTATTCTATCGCGTAGCTCGTTATTGACTGGAAAATGGTGGCCAAAAGCCGGGAAAGGAATCACTAACGGCGAAAACATCGCTCAACAATTAAAAAAAGAGGGCTACCACACCGGTTTGGTGGGTAAATGGCATTTAAACGGAGAGCCAAACGACAAAGGGTTCGATTATTTTTTTGGTTACCTAAGCGGCTTTTCAAACTATTTTAAAGGTAGCCCAGATTATCGGTCAAACCGGGTGCCCTTCAAAAACTTTCCGGCAGATTATTACAGCACAGATTATTTTACAGACCGAGCAATAGATTTTATAAACCCGGCAAACAACAAAGGCAAGCCCTTCTTTCTGTACCTGAGCTTTCAGTCCCCACACAATCCTTTGCAGGCCCCAAAAGAGGACATTATGAAATATCGCGGAAGCTACCTAAAAGGATGGCAAGCGGTAAGGGAGGCTCGTTTAAAAAGACAGATACAGCTGGGCATCGTAGATGCGGGTACGCCAGTTCCGGCATATCCCCTCAACCTGCCCAGTTGGGATTCATTAACGCCTCGGCAAAAAGACCTAGAAGATTTACGGATGTCCGTTTATGCGGCAATGGTGGAAAGAATGGATAAAGGTATCGGCAGGTTGTTGGGCGCCCTGAAGAAAAACAGGCAAGCCGGTAATACATTTGTTGTTTTTTTGAGCGATAACGGGACCGATTCTTTTTCTGTGGTAGATAAGGTTATGCTGAAAAGAGGATTGTTGCCCGGAGATGTAGCGTCCAATTATCAGCCCGGTACCGGATGGGCCTATGCTGCGGTAACCCCTTATAGGCTATATAAAATTAGCCAGAACGGTGGCGGCATCACAACAGGTGCGATCGCCTGGGGGCCCGGTATTTTCAAACAGTCGGGCACAAGTATCAATAACGCTCTACATATCGTAGACGTTGTGCCAACCGTTCTGGATATGGTTAATGCCGAGAATATCACCACATCTTTTAAAGATTCTTTATCGGGCAAAAGTTTTTATGGTTTGTTAAACGGAGGGAAGTTTAATAGAAAAGGCCCGATGTATTTCCAGTATAGGGACAATAGGGCAATCCGAACCAATAGTTGGGATTTAGTGGAGGTTGATGAAGATGGATGGGAATTGTACGATATTAAAAGGGATCCCTATGAGGCTGATGACCTATCCGGCAAATATCCCGAGGTAGTAAAAAGTTTGTCTGCCAATTGGTTAAACTGGTGGAAAACAGAAAACCATACTAATAAATATGTGCCAGAAAGCACCAAACATGATTATAATTATAAGCCCCAGGGAGACAGGGGATCTGGTGCTTTGTACATCCCTTCTGCCATGCCAGATAGTTTATCTCATAAATATCCGCTAAAATAAATTTATTCAAATACAGGTTTTTTTTAATCAATAAACAATTCCGTAAGAATAAAAAATAACGGTGGCACAGAAAATTAATAATTTGTTTTTAAAAAGCACCTAAATGAGTAACACATTTAGATTGGTTTAAATTTCAACATATAAGTAAAAATTAAAAACCTTACCAAGTTAAACAAGACAAATATTTTATTAATAAATCACTAACATATCAACAAAATGAAGATTAAAAGATTTCTATTACTCATTCCTCTATTTTTATTTGCTGTGTTTTCAGTTCAGGGGCAAACAAAAAGTGCTAAACAAAAAGTCGTAAACAAACGAACGAAACAGCCAAACATTTTGGTAGTCATGACTGATCAGCAAAGTGCCACTATGCTTTCTTGTACGGGTAACAAATGGCTTAATACTCCTGCTGTCGATAAACTTGCCTCAAAAGGTGTACGGTTCGAAAGGGCTTATGCAACCATGCCTGTTTGTCTTCCTTCGAGATTTTCATTGCAGACAGGTTTATTTCCTTCCTTTGTTGGAATAAGGGAAAATGATGAACCAGTTGCCGAAAAATATTTACCAGTATTAGACAGCCTACATTCTCGGTCACTTGGAACTCTGTTTCGTAACGCTGGGTACGACACTTACTATGGAGGAAAAGTTCATATACCCACACAAATAACCAATGCTGCGCCATGGGGATATACTGTTATTTCAAAAAATGAAAGAGAAGGTTTAGCTAAAGACGCTTCTAAATTTTTATTAAATCGTAAATCTACAGATAAGCCGTTTTTATTGTTTACTTCATTTATAAATCCACATGATATTTGTTTTGATGCCATAAAATTTGGAAACCCTGGCTCAGCGTTAGCTAAAGGAACACCAAAGGACTTGTTAGATGTTATAAAAGTCCCGGATGGTATGACGAGAGAAGAATTCTTTGGTAAATATTGCCCACCTTTGCCTGCAAATCACCAACCCATGTTTGGTGAACCTTATGCTGTTGATAGTTTAATTAGGTTGAGGGATTTTAGAGATGCTGTAAGGGAAGAATGGACGGATGAAGATTGGCGGATGCATAGATGGGCCTACGCCAGGTTAACTGAAAGTTCAGATGCCTTAATAGGTCAGGTTTTGGATGCGCTTGAAAAATCAGGATTAAACGAAAATACGATCGTTGTTTTTACCTCAGATCACGGAGATAATGATTCATCACATAAATTAGAACACAAAACCTTTTTTTACGAAGAAGCTGCAAGAATTCCGTTCATCATTTCATCTCCCTGGATGAAACAAAAAGGAAAGGTGGACAGTTTACATTTAGTAAGCAATGGTCTTGATTTATTACCAACCCTTTGTGATTTAAGTGGCATTAAGATTCCAGAAGGGCTTTCTGGTCGGTCATTAAAGCCTCTTCTAAATCAAACAGCAAAAAAATGGCGGTCACATATATTTATCGAAAATCAGCTGGGTTATTTAATTCATACTAATAGATATAAATACGAGTTAGACGATAAAAACGGAAATAAGATTAGAGAGGTTTTTACCGATTTACAGGTGGATCCCGGAGAAACCTGCAATATGATTAATGATGCGAAATATTCTAGTGTTATTCGAGATCTTCGTAAAGAATTATTAACCCATCTGGCAAAACTGAACATCAAAATTATTCCCCCGGGTGAGTAGTTACTAATGATTTTTGCTTATTAATGTAAAGTTTAACTTTAATAAAAAATTCAATAGAGCTGGTATTTACTAGCAAAAAAACATCATTAGCGTAAAATTAAAAAGATTTTTTTAGTACTGGATTTTTATTTCAGAGATGCGTTTTTCATCTAAACGGGTCTCCCTAAATTTTTCCATATAATCTAAACGGTTTTCTTTTTTCGTGTATGCCGTAATTCAACAAGTGATTTTATCATGAAACATGTATCGTTAATTCTTAATTAAGTATAAGTAAGTTAATTAAAACATAAATTTGATAACGTATCGATTTAATTCAAGATGGTTAAAGATTCACAAATTACTATAATGAGGAGAATGATTATAGCCTTGGTAATGACTTTATGTTATACAAACGCCAATGCTCAACAGATTTATGATGCAAGAGTTAAAGAAAATGAAATTTTAACTCCAATCCCAAAAAAACAACCCAAAATAAATGGTGCTAAAATATATGGTGCTAAGCCTGGTAGAAAATTTATTTATAGAATTCCTTGCCAAGGAAAACGTCCAATGCATTTTGAGATAGAAAATTTACCTGCGGGATTGCTTTTGGATAGATATAATGGAATTATTAGTGGCATAGTTCCACAAAGTAAAGGCAATTACCCTATGATGTTGACAGCAGAAAACGATTTTGGAAAAGATAGCCGCTCATTTGATTTAGTTGTAGGATATAAAATTGCTTTAACTCCGCCTACCGGATGGAACTCCTGGGGTGGCCACATGATGTATGTTACAGACAGTGTGATAAGAAAAGCTGCCGATGTGTTTGTAGAAAAAGGTTTGGCCGATGTAGGCTTTCAGTACCTATCAATTGATGATTGTTGGATGAAAATTAAACAATCTGGTTTTGATGCGGAAAGTAAACGACAAAAAGAACAACACGAAGGATTCGATTACGATGGCTTTATCGGAGAAGTGAGAGATTCCAACGGGTATGTTATTCCTAACAAAAATTTCCCTGATATGAAATCCTTAACCAACTATATCCATAGTTTTGGCTTGAAAGCAGGAATTTACAGCACACCCGGACCATACACTTGTCAAAATTTTGTAGGTTCTTTAGGTTATCAAAAGCAAGATGCTGACCAATATGCCGCATGGGGATTTGATTTGTTAAAGTACGATTTATGTTCGGGTGGAAGCCTGTTGAATTTCCTCAAAAAGCAAGATCCTAATTACCCTCAAACCGACTTTTGGCGACCAATGGCTACTTATCTTCATGAGCAAGACAGAGACATCCTGTTTAATTTATGTCAATACGGTATAGATAACCCATGGAAATGGGCTCCAAGTTTGGGCATTTCAACTTGGCGCATTGGTGGAGATTTGAACCATCATGTGGACTCTTATTTCAAATACGCATTACAGATATCTACAAAGCTGAGATATTTTAGCAAACCAGGGCAGTGGAATGATCCTGATTTTATGTACATCAACAAACTTCGAGATTTCAGCAAAATGGCTAATCCGTCTAAAGATATATCTCTTAATACCAACCAACGATATCAGTACGTAAGCTTATGGTCAATTATTTGTGCCCCTTTTTTCTTTTCATGTGATATTAATGATATTAATGAATTTACCCTAAGATTATTGTCTAATTCAGAGGTGATGAATATCAACCAAGACGAATTAGGCTACGTAGCAAAGGTATTGAAGAATAAAAATGATGAGATAGTAATGGTGAAAGAATTAGCAAACGGATCAAAAGTTTTAGCACTTTTCAATACAAATAAGAACGAGGAAAAAGTAATTAAAGTGAACTTGATATCCATGGGCTTTACAAATAAGACAATCTTATACGACGTATGGAGAGAAAAAGAAGTTGGGAAATTTAAAGATATTTTTTCTTCTAAAATAAGCCCAGACGGAGTAGGTTTGTTTATTGTTAGATGATAATTGAACAACCTTGGAAGCGCATTGGTTTTTTGAAAAGAGAGAATAGATTCTTCTTTAAATCGCAAAACAAAACTTTTGATATGTGGAAAAAAAACAAAAGCATAAAGGGAATACAATTTTCAGATTGACGGCACAGCCTGTTTGCAAAACAAAATACCGTTATAAAGTTCTTGAAGCAGATATAAAAAATTGGTTCAGAATCCTAGTAAAATAGATTTTCGATACCGAAAATGCGGTAATATTGTCAGGCGTCGTCAGGTTTACCTACTTAAATCTGAAAATAGAATATCAGCTTAACAGAAACATATTTTATACCAAATAAGTTTGGATTTTTATTTTCCTGACTTGCCCCCGTCGCAATAATTTAAGTCGGCACTAACAGACTAAGACCGATATTCCACTATAAAGAAGAACCTATCAAACTTACACCTACTGGTCTGCATCATAGCTCTTGCGGGTGTCCACACACATAGAACTAGAGACCGGTATATTGATAAAGAAGTTCAGAACAGAGAGAAAAAAAGGTCGCTGATGCCAGAATGCTCAACCAAATCAATAATAAAGAATTGAGAATTAGAGAAGAAATTACCCCAACCATTATGAAAATTATCGAAAATTAAATCTGCCGCACTAAAAGGGACAATTCAGAACTAAGGGGTAACCAGGATGTTTATGGCTAAGTTGCTCTCGAAAATCAAACATAAAGTAAGCATGTAGAAAGCGCAACTGGTCCCATGTTTGGACGAGGGTTCGAATCCCTCCGGGTCCACATCAACAAAAACAAGCCCTTGTAAATCAGTATTTTACAAGGGCTTGTTGGTTTTTAAGAATTTTTACCAGCATCTTTTCTATGAGCTAAGGCGATGATGAAAATGAAATTATTTTGATTTAATTCAAACCCTAAATGATAAACCTCAATTTTAACAGGTTAAAAGGCTTTATAGCTTATTATTTTTTACTCTTTTTTAAGGATGCCTTTTTCTACGCTTTCATTAATTAAATTTTCTGCATAAGCCCAGATAACCGATGAACCATTTTTTATCACCTTTTTTTTATCGTAAACCTTTTGGTAGGGTACATTAAACTCTGCCCAGGTTCCTCCGTTATTTGAAGTGTTCTGTAGCAATGGTTCTAACCGATCCATAGATCTTGCAAACTTGGCTTCATTTGTTATGCCATCTTCAAACTCTTTCCAAATTTCAATAAACTCTTCTGCCTGGGATGCTGGCAATAGCCCAAAAATTCTTTTGGCAGCAATAAGTTCTTCTTCTGTATTGGTATGGCTCTTGGTAGTATCATAAATAAAGGTATCGCCCGCATCAATTTCTACTATATCATGTATCAATACCATTTTTAACACTTTAAGAACGTCTATGGGCTTATCAGAATGCGAGGCAAGCACAATTGACATCATAGCTAGGTGCCAACTATGTTCTGCATCGTTTTCATTTCTGTCGCTATTGAATAATTTAGTTTTGCGTACAATGTATTTTAGCTTATCGATCTCTTTTATAAAAGCTACTTGTTTAATTAAATCGTTATAGATCATTTTTTTGGTTTTAAGGATATTTCGCAAGTTAAACTCTTTAATATAAATCTAATTCATAATATAACGATAAATCATGTTTTAGTAAAACGTTAATTTATGTTAAAGATGTATCGTTAGATAAAACAATGTTAAACCTTTTGTTTCAATTGAAATCCTAACAACAAATACAAACATTAAATTAAAATTAGAATATGAAAAATTTAGTAAAAGGATTAACATTATCCACCGCATTAGTTTTAGGTTTAGCATTAACGTCTGTTGCACAAACTACAACCCCAACAGAACCATCCACACAAGAGCATCATAAAAAGGCTCAATTAAATTTGACCGATGCTCAAAAGGCCCAAATGAAATCTAACCGCGAGAGCGAGAAAGCAAACAGAGAAAAATTTGAATCTTCGCTAACAGCAGATCAAAAAGCGATCATGAACGATAAATCTTTGAAAGGAAAAGAAAGAATGGATAAATTAAACGCCACCTTAACTCCAGAGCAAAAGAGCATGAGAAAAGCTAATATGGAATCTGCTAAAAAGAACAACGAAGCTTTTAAAGCTACTTTAACCCCAGAACAAAAAGAACAATTTGGAAAAATGAAAGGTAAAATGGGACATAAAGGTCATGAAGGTGGTCACAAGGGTGCTCCTAAAACAGAAGGATAATATTTTAAAATCCCAAAAAAAATCCAGATTGAAAAATCTGGATTTTTTTTGCTTTAAGCTTTAAGCTTTATTTTTTATTTAAGCCAATACTTCCGAAACCAGATCAGCGGCTTCTTTCAATAAGATTGCAGAGAATACTTTTAAGCCAGACTCGTCAATCAGTTTTTTTGCTTCAACAGCGTTTGTGCCTTGTAAACGCACAATAATAGGAACTTTAATATTTCCCATTTCTGTGTAGGCATCAATTACGCCTTGTGCAACCCTGTCGCAACGTACAATTCCCCCAAAAATGTTGATTAATATAGCTTCAACTTTAGGATCTTTCAATATAATTTGGAAAGCGGCTTTAACGGTTGTTGCATTAGCGGTTCCGCCTACATCTAAAAAGTTTGCAGGCTCGCCTCCGGCAATCTTTATAATATCCATAGTTGCCATTGCCAAACCTGCTCCGTTAACCATACATCCTACGTTTCCATCAAGCTTAACATAATTGAGGTTACTTGCAGATGCTTCTACTTCGGTTGGGTCTTCTTCTGTTGTGTCACGCATGGCTGCATAATCAGGGTGGCGAAATAAAGCGTTATCATCTAAATTTACCTTGGCATCAACAGCTAAAATTTTATCATCAGATGTTTTTAATACCGGGTTAATCTCAAACATGGAAGAATCTGTTGCTTCGTAAGCCTTATAAAGCGCAGCAATAAATTTAGTCATGTCTTTAAAAGCGGCACCAGATAAACCTAAATTAAAAGCTATTTTACGGGTTTGGAAACCTTGTAAACCAACTTTAGGATCAATTTCTTCCTTAAAGATCAAATGTGGGGTATGTTCTGCAACCTCTTCAATATCCATCCCACCTTCTGTAGAATACATGATGATATTTTTCCCGGTAGAACGGTTTAATAAAACGGAAACATAAAATTCTTTAGTGTCAGAATTACCCGGATAATAAACATCTTGTGCAACCAAAACTTTATTCACTTTTTTTCCTTCGGGGCCAGTTTGGGGGGTAACCAATTGCATACCAATAATATCGGTAGCTCTTTGTTTAACTTCTTCTAAATTTTTAGCAAGTTTTACACCGCCGCCCTTGCCACGCCCACCAGCATGGATTTGTGCCTTTATCACCACCCAATCAGAATTATAATCTTCCTTGAGTTTTTTTGCAGCTTCTACAGCTTGTTCTGGAGTATCGGCAACTATACCTTCTTGTATGCGTACGCCAAAACTTTTAAGAATTTGTTTACCTTGATATTCGTGAATGTTCATCTTCTGAAAAAATTTGACGTGAAATTACAAATACCATCCTATAAATAAAACCTAAAACAGATTTAATTATCTATTTGATCGCCAAATGACTAATCTTTTGATGTTATTTTGAAATTATCGGGAGAAAAGTTAAGAAATTCGATGCTGTTTATTTCTAAATTGGGATCATAAGCGATTTTTGAAATAGAGCTATAATCTATTTTTAGATTGAAAACTTTCTCTAAGGGGAAATCCAAAATATAAGAGATGATAGAACGGATTATCGCAGAATGGCAAACTACCACAATATTTTCTTCTTTTGAAAGATACATTTCTTCAATAAATTGGATGCTACGATCATAAAGATCAATAAAACGCTCACCTTTTTTTACCCGATAGTTTATAAAATCATCTTCCCATGCCTTAATATCTTTTTGGTTGATGTTTAGCCAGGGTTTCATTTCCCAATCCCCAAAATTTAGTTCTGATAATCTTTCATCGGTATCAAAAGCATCATCGCTTAAATAAGCGGCTAATTTGGTGCATCTACGTAAAGGGCTAGAATAGTATTTGCCTGTTGTAAAATTCAAATGATCTTTTATCCAATCAAAATCTACAGTAAAATTTTCTTCTAGCGGCATCTCAGATTGTCCGTAGCATAATTTATTTGGATTATAAACGGAGGTGTGTCTTATAAGATAAATGTTCATTTGGGATTGATTTTTATTCTTAAAATTTTCTTAAAATTAGGTTTATCGCTTAATTGATAAAACGACTTTAAAAGAAAAAAGAACCAAGTCTTCAACTTTTTCAGATTGCATCTTTAGTGCAAATGCGGTTTAAGCAATAAACAGTTTTTTTGAAACTTTTTGAGAGCAGTAAGACCTCATAAATCATACTATCTGGGAGAAAGGGTAGAAGATGTTTTGTTCTAAAAAACTTGATTTTATTGTTCAATTCTGGTGTTGTTTTATATTGCGATCAACCATTTCAATGGGCCAAAAAATCTCTGATGTCCCAAAATCAAAAGTCGTACAAATTAGCTGCAAACAATCATATATTTTACATTTTTAACTAGCAAAATATAATTTGGATAATAATAATAACTATCTATTAGTTAATACTTTATAAATTTTATATTAATTGTTTATTTATAAAATTGCAATCTATAAGGCTCAATAGAATTAAAATAGCAAAATATAATTTGGTTAATATATTATTTTTAATATAAATAACTGTAATATAATTAATTATGTATTTTAAATAAAGCTTTAATTGTATCTATTATAGGCTTCAATAAAATCAGCTCTCATTACCACAAATCGTTCTATTATTTTAGAAATAAACGTTTCATCCAAGATTTCAAACACGCCATTTACGCCGTTTAAAATATCTATTTCTGCAAGCTTAAAAGTTTGCTCTAAATTTCCCTGTTCAAACTTTACGATGTACTTATTATTCATAGAAAATATGGTAATCTTACATTCTGGATGTGGGAGTTCTGCTACAATTCTCATGTGTTATTATTTTGATGATCTAAAATGATTTTTTAAGAAGCTAAACTTTGGCACTCCGTTTCTGAAATTTATTTTCTGAAAACCGTTTACTGAATACCGACTTCCGAAAACCGTTTACCAAAAATTACCAAAAACAGGGTCAATCCCGTTCAAAGTGCCTTCTGTTTTTAGTATTTTAAATCGGGCAAAAAGCTCTTCGCTATACCAATTTTCTTGTCTAGTTAGCTTAATTACTTCTGCGTGTTCTTGATCTTTATAGGCGAATTTTTTAACGTCATCTAGGTTATCCCAAACAGAAAATGTGGCTTGCATAAAAAGCGGGGCTTCCCCAATTCCTATGGAGGTAATAAAGCCTTTAGAGTTGCCCATTATTGCAGCAACCTTCGGTACGTTTCGCCAAAAATTCTTCAACTTGCTTGGGCGGATGGTTGCCCTTGTTAAAATACCGACTTTTCCTTCCTGTAATTTTGTTTTAGGATTTTCGAAAGGTTCTTTCCCGCTCCATTTACCATGCGATTCTGCGGGCTCTAAAAAGATATGATATTGCTCTTCACAAAAGGCTGCCCACCATCTAGAAATAAATGATTTGTTCTTAAAGTTTTGAAAATCCATCTCCGAATTCCAAACGGCCAATAGGCCCCATTGTTGATAATCGGGGTGGATATCAAATGTGCCATTTTTTCCACAGCCCAATAATTTCCAAAAGGTACATCTTTTGGTAAAAAATAAAGGTAAACGATGGATTGCCATTGCCAAAAAAGCAAAAGGGATATATTTCTTAGGATAGCGTAAAATAGTTATCGTAACTAACATCAAATGCTAATTTCGATAAATTAACTTAAAGCAGCCTTAAAGTGGATAAATAGCTAATTGTGGATAGATTTATAGATCGATTTCCAAACCTTCTTTGGCAATTGGAATTTCAAAAAAATCTTGGTTTTCTAACGCTTCATCTCCCAAATGATTTAAAATGATTTGTTTAGCGTTTAATAAATGCTGGTTTTTAATTATGGTTTGATAGTTCAAATGACCTTTTCCGATTGTTTTAAAACCATTACATTCGCAGATCAATAAATCGGCTTCATCTGCCAAGGGGATTAAATTATTAGTCCATTCTGTATCTCCGCT
Organism: Pedobacter segetis; assembly: GCF_016623585.1. Taxonomy (GTDB): domain Bacteria; phylum Bacteroidota; class Bacteroidia; order Sphingobacteriales; family Sphingobacteriaceae; genus Pseudopedobacter; species Pseudopedobacter segetis. The sequence goes on along the minus strand of NZ_JAEHFY010000016.1, from coordinate 71,035 downwards.
AAAAGCGATGATTTTATCATCAATAAATAATTTTAAAGCATTTGGAAAGGAGGGAGGGGAATGTATTACCTCAAAAGTTTGTAGTTTAAAATCATGAAGATCTTGCTTTTGGTTCGATTCAAATTCTATAAATTCCAATAAATTTCTATCGATTTTATCGATTAAATCGGGATAGAGTACGTCTAATAATAAAAGAGTTTTAGCCTCGATGCTAGGCGGGCCAATAATTGTTAAAGCTTTTGTTCTTTTTTTTCTTGTAAAATCGAGGATGATAAAAGGTAATCCACCAAAATGATCGCCATGCAAATGACTGATCAAAATATAATCTAAATCAGCAGGCTCAAGGTGTTGCTTTTTTAACCCAACCAAAGAAGTGGCCCCACAATCTATCAATAAGTTGATTTTATTTGCTTGTAAGTGAAAACAAGTATTAAAGTTCCCACCGCTTCCAAAAGCATCTCCAGCGCCAATTATTGTTAATTTCATGAGTTCAATCTAATAAAAATGAAATCTATCATTCTTTAACCTAATATCATAATTGAACTAATTCTTTATCTGTTAATTAGTTTTTTCAGATTTATCTTAAATAGATAGCAGACAAACAGTTTCATCTGATATTATCAGATTTGTGATAACTCTAACACCTCGACTTTTACCTTTATTTTGAGAACAGATAGCGATTCTTATTTTTAGTAAACTTACTGACGGTTCATTTTAAGCAAACGTAATAATTACCAAATTCTATTATCAATATATTTATCAAATATAACATCGCTACTCACTATTGATAGATTTTCAATCATTGATTGCGCTACTATTAGTCTATCAAAAGGATCTTTATGATGTAAATCCAATTGTTCGGTTTGATAGATATGGCTTTGTTTAATTGGTAATGGTTGGAATTTGTAAGTATTTTGAAAATTTAAAAAGAATTTTTCTAGATTTTCATCAAGAAATAACTTACCTATTTTCAATTTAATTGACATTTCCCAAATAGAAGCATGACTAAAATAAACAACGTCTTCAATTGAAAGAATTCTTTTGGTCTCCTTAGAGAACTTGTTTGGATTGTTTTCTAACCAAATTATAACTTGGGTATCAATCAATAACGCCATTAAATATAATCTTTAAAATCTGAAGGAGTTTCGTTAAAATCTTCCGATATAAATATTTTTCCTTTAAAGCGTCCCATACTCTTCAATCGCCTCTTTGCAAGAGATTCCGAAGCCAACTCGGTATTTATGTATTTACTAACCAAAAAATCAACAAAGTCTTCAACTTCCTGCTGTTTAGAAACTGGTAGTTGCTTTATTTTATCTAAAGTTAAGGTGTTCATACTCAAATATAGGCTTTTTCTTATTTAAAAGCAATGTAACTATTTCGACATATTAATTGGAAATCTTGCTATTGGCCAATCAGAAGGTTTATCAAAATATTGAAAAGACTTATCATTTGCCTCCCTTTCTACTGCATGGTTTTGATGGTAATAATTTTCTAAAAGGTTTTGTTTTATTGCGCTCCACAAACTTGGCAACCCAATTTTTAGATAAAATTTAATAAATCCCAATTCTCGATGTTGTAAAATATGTCCAAATTCATGTTTTACCAACCATAAATCTTTTTGTTTCGAAAAAGTTTCGGGAGATAAAAATATCCCGAAATTTGGTAAAGTGATACCATGACCGTGATCTATAAATTTAGATTCATAGATCTTAACTCCTTCAAAATATCCTACAAAATTCAATACAAAATTTGGCAATTAAGCTTGGTAGAGTTGATTTCTTAAATAGTGATCGATGATAACCAATGCCGCCATGGCCTCTACAATAGCCACCGCTCTTGGAACTACACAAGGATCATGACGGCCTTTGCCTTTTATCTCCGCAGCTTCCCCAGCTTTATTTACCGTTTCTTGATTGCTCATGATAGTTGCCACGGGCTTAAATGCTATCCGCATATTAATATCCATCCCGTTAGAAATACCACCTTGTACACCACCAGAAAAATTTGTTTTGGTAGATATTTTTCCGCTTCCGCTCGATTGAAAAACGTCGTTATGTTGTGAGCCACGCATTGTAGATCCATCAAAGCCAGAACCATAATCAAAACCATGCACCGCATTAATGCTTAACATGGCTTTACCTAAATCGGCATGGAGCTTATCAAAAACAGGTTCTCCTAGGCCAACGGGGCAATTTTTTATGTAGCAGGTAATTTTACCACCAATGGTATCGCCATCTTTTCTAATTCCGTCAATAAGCTCAATCATTTCTTCAGCAGTTTTTGCATCTGCGCAACGCACAATATTGTTTTCTCTTTGCGCTAAAAACTCATCTGCCGAGGTAATCTCAATTGCTGGAGAGTCCAAGGTCCCAACGCTACTAACATGAGCCAAAACATCTATCCCTTTTTGTTTTAAAAATAATTTTGCAATTGCGCCGGCCGCAACCCTAGCGGCCGTTTCACGAGCAGAAGATCGGCCACCGCCTCGATGATCTCTTATACCATATTTGGTTTGATAGGTATAATCTGCATGGGAAGGGCGGAAGGTATCTTTATTATGATCGTAATCTTTAGATTTTTGATCTTCATTTGGGATGATGATAGCGATTGGTGTCCCAGTGGTTTTGCCTTCAAAAATACCAGATAGTATCTGGCAAGTGTCTGATTCTTTGCGCTGCGTGGTTATTTTAGATTGCCCGGGTTTGCGCTTATCCAATTCGTTTTGGATAAAATCCAAGTCAATTTCTATATTTGAGGGGCAGCCATCAATAATTACCCCAATTGCTGCGCCATGAGACTCGCCAAAAGTAGTTATCTTAAATATTTGCCCGAAGGAATTTCCTGCCATTTTATTTTTTTTGTATCAATTAGTATCAAGATGATAGTATCAAGTATCAAGATGATTTGCAATGTTTTGTTTTAGTCTTTTAGTATCAAGATGCTAGTATCAAGTATCAAGATGATTTGCAATGTTTTGTTTTAGTCTTTTAGTATCAAGATGCTAGTATCAAGTATCAAGATGATAGTACAAGTATCAAGATGATAGTATCAAGTATCAAGATGATTTGCAATGGTTTATTATAGTATTTTTAGTATTAAGTTGATTTGCAAAGTTATGCTTTATAAAGGTTTTGCGTTAGGGATAGCAGCTGATACCGGCCCGTGGCTAAAGCCTTGTGATGTATGAGCGAATAGCCCGCTCGAACGCCCAAATCAGATATTTATCATTTTAGTTTTTTGTTGCTCAATAAATCTTATTACTTGATACTCATATCTTGCTACTTCAAAGAAAATCCTATCTTCTTAAAATCATCCCAAAAATGAGGATAAGATTTTTCTACTACTTGTGCTTCTTCTATCTCTACCTTATCAATTACCATTGCCATTGGTGCAAATGCCATTGCCATTCTATGATCTTCATAAGTGGCTATCTTTATTTCTTGTGGGATGTTTAATTCCTCGCAATTTAATTGATAAACATCTGCCTGTGTTTCAATCAATTTAACACCAATTTTGGCCAATTCGGTTTGCAATGCAAAAATACGATCGGTCTCCTTAATTTTTAAGGTTTCTAAGCCAGAAAAACTAAATTCTTTACAAAGCAGTGCAGAACAAACAATAACGGTTTGCGCCAGATCCGGACATTCCTTAAAGTCTAAGAGCTGTGGTTTAATTTCATGTCCAACTTTTTCTATGGTAAGTCCATCTTCGTCAAAAGTTGTCTCCACACCAAATAAAGCCATTATTTCTACAATGGCGCTATCGCCCTGTAAACTGTTTTTTTTAAGGTTTGGCAAATGGATCTTCGCATTTTCTGAAAGTGCCACTACACTATACCAGTAAGAGGCGGCGCTCCAATCTGGTTCTATGGTTAAAGTTGTGGCTTTAAATTCTTGAGGTAATATGGCTATTTTATCTCTATCCCAAGTATGGTTGATGCCGCATTGCTGCAGCATAGATAGCGTCATTTCTACATAAGGTTTAGAAGTGAGTTCGTCCATTATCTCTAAATCTACCCCTTGTGGCAAAGAACTGGCTACCAATAATAAAGCTGTTAAAAACTGAGAGCTGATATCGCCACGAATTAAAATATGTGAAGTAGTTTGGTTAAAGGCACCGTTTATTAAAACTGGGGGGTAGCCCTCTTGATCTTGATAAGAAATATCTGCGCCTAAGGTTTGAAGCGCATCAACCAAAGTGCCAATAGGACGCTGTTTCATCCTTTCAGAACCTGTTATTTCTACTTTTTCTCCTTTTAAAGAAAAATAGGCGGTCAAGAATCGCATTGCCGTACCTGCAGGGCCAACGTTTACCGTTGTTGGATGTTCACTTTCGTGATTTAAAATCCCATTCAAAGTAACGGTATCTGCCGCAGAGGAAAGGTTTTTGATCTTTACCTTTCCTTTGCTTAACGCCGATATGATCAAAGCCCTATTGCTTTCACTTTTAGAACCTGTTAAATTAATGGTCTCTTCTGGCTTAATTTGCGACTTTTGAATAACTATTGAAGCATTCATTATCCTAGTTCGGCTTTTGTAGCATTCATAATTGCGGTTTGTTTACGGATTGATTCGCTATGGATCAATTCTAGGATCTTTGCTGTAAAATCTTTTTCTAGTTTTAATACAGAACCGTAAGCTGTTCTTTTTTGAAGGATTTCATCCCACCTAGAAACCTGAAGAATGGTTACATCATTATCTCTTTTGAATTCGCCGATTTGTTCAACAATTTTCATCCTTTCGCCTAGCTTTTGAAAAATTTGATCATCAATCTGATCAATCTTTTCTCTCATTACCGCTAGTTTATCCGTAAACTCCGGATTTTTCGATTCAGCTTTTCTCAAAACAAAGCCATCGATCATTTCGCTCAGAGCTGCTGGGGTAACTTGTTGTGCTGCATCTGTCCAAGCAACAGAAGGATCGATATGTGCTTCTATCATTAAGCCTTGCATATCTAAATCCAATGCTTTTTGGGCAATAAAAGGCAATAATTCTCTTGAGCCACAAATGTGCGAAGGATCATTTAAGATCGGTAAATCTGGGATCAATGTTTTTAAACTGATGGCCAAATCCCACATAGGCTGGTTACGGAATGCGGTTTTCTCGAAAGAAGAAAAGCCCCTATGTATGGCGGCAATTTTAGTTATCCCGGCCCTGTTTATACGCTCTAATGCCCCAACCCATAATGAAAGATCGGGATTGATCGGGTTTTTGATCATCACGGGAACATCATGCCCCTCTAAAGCATCTGCAATTTCTTGCACCGTGAAAGGGTTAACCGTAGATCTAGCGCCAATCCAAAGGATATCTACACCTGCCGCTAAAGCTTCTTTTACGTGTTTTGCGTTGGCAACTTCAACTGCAATTGGTAACCCGGTTTCTGCCTTAGCTTTGTTTAGCCATTCTAAACCAATGCTCCCTATTCCCTCAAATTCTCCTGGGCGAGTTCTTGGTTTCCAAATGCCCGCTCTTAAAACACTAACTTTTCCGGTAGCTTTTAATAAACGAGCGGTTGCTAATAATTGTTCTTCTGTTTCTGCGCTGCAAGGGCCAGAAATAACAAGCGGTTGGTGTGTAACGTTTAACCAACTGCTTAAGGGTTGTATGTTTAGGTTAAGTTTCATGCTTTTTTTATTTGAAAATTTGAAAATTCGTTATTTTAAAAATTTATTTTTTGACTACTGACTACTGACCACCGACTACCGATTACTGATTACCGACTACCGCCTAAACTCCATCATTCTTCTCATACTCGCCCATAATGCTAAAATTTACGGTGTGTTTTAAAATCCTGCGTATGGCATCATCATAATTTTTGGCGTTTTCCCATTCTATATCCACATAAAAATTATATTCGTTGCGTTTTCCTAAAACGGGCATCGATTGTATCTTACTCATGTTGATATCATTATCGGCTAAAATATTCAGCACATTTGCCAGAGAACCAACATCGTTACTCACTTGGAAACATAGCGATGCTTTATTTGCATTTTTATTTTCTATCTGTTTATCTGTTAAGATCAAAAAACGGGTATAGTTTTTTTTGTTAGATTCTATTCTGCGTTCTAATATGTTTAAGCCATAAAGCTTTGCCGCTAAACTGTTTGCAATGGCTACTGTATCAGTAAGTTGCTCTTCTTTGATTTTCTTTGCACAGGCTGCCGTATCGCTACTTTCAATCACTTTTAACTCTGGGAAATCATCTAAAAAATCTCCACATTGGCGTATGGCAATAGGGTGGGAGGTTACGGTTTTAATATCTTCAAAAGCAACACCCGGTAGTGCCATTAAGTGTAATTGGATATGAAGGTAAACCTCACCGATTACCGGGAAATTATACTCCCTTAATAAAGTGTAATTTGGCAATAAACTTCCGGCAATACTATTTTCGATGGCCATTACCACAAAATCAGCTTCGCCATTTGCTAATTTCTGAAAAGTATGTTTGAACGAAGTACATTCTATGGTCTCAATATCTTCTCCGAAGAATTTGAAAGCAGCTTCTTCATGAAATGAAGCTTTAATACCCTGAATCGCAACTCTCTTTTTAGTGTTCATTTTTTTGTTAAAAAAAAACCCGGCTGTTTGGCCGGGTTTTATGTTTTTATAATTTAAACATATTATGCCCGGCTTTTATTTTTAAAATAAAAGTAAGCATAGTAATATGTAGTGTTTTTTGTCATTTTTTTTATTGATGTGCCAAATCTACACAATAATCCGAAATCACAAAATAAGAATTAAATTTTTTTTAAAATATTTTAACAGAATTAAATGTGGTTGATATGATACATTACTTTGATAGAACGGGGTGCATTAATAAACGCTACCTAATAAAACAATTTTAAATAGAATCTTTGAGTTCTCTTTGCATTACTCTTGCCGTTTGTGAACTCCCATCGTGGCTCCAGCCGGGGGCATAAAAAATATATTTTAGTTTATCGTTCAAACTTGGTGATTTATCAAGATCTTCTTTTATGTTTTTGAACTCATGAAATATGGTTTCTATCAAACCATCGTTTACCGGCGGTTTTGTTATCCCGAAGATCACCTTTTCTTCTGGCATTTCTTTTTGAAAGGTACCAAACCATCTATCCCAGATAATTAATACCATGCCCATGTTTTTATCTAGATATTTGATGTTAGAAGCATGGTGCACACGATGGTGGGAAGGGGTAACAAACAAGTACTCGAACCAATTAGGGAATTTAATAACCGTTTGTGTATGGATGATGTTACCGTACATCTGGGTTAAAAGATATATAAAAAGCACATCTACAACTTGGAAACCCATCAGCGGGAGCGGGATATAAAAAATCATCCTATAAAGAGGCTCAAAAACAGTTGATCTAAAACCCGTGGTTATGTTAAAATGATTTGATGAATGGTGCGTTACGTGAATTGCCCAAAAAAACCTGCTAAAATGGCCTAAAGCATGCAACGCCCAGTATAAAAAGTCTTGGGCTACAAATAATAGCAGATAATATAAAACGATGTTTTCTATCTCAAAAAAACGGAATCGATAAAAAAAATCTAAAACAAACAAAGAAGCCCCTTGGGTGGCCAAATTCACTAAAAAAGCCGCAACCATTAAATAAATATTGGTAAGGGTATCTTTTTTTTGATATAATTTTAAATCTTTTGAGTAGCTGTAATACATTTCTACAATGGATAAAATGATGACCATTGAGAACAAAATAACTACAGATAAACTCCTCGAATTTTCAAACAGCATTTTAGGGTATGATTAAATAAATGTTTATTTAACGTTGCTAAATTATTAATTTAAGATGTTTGTGCGATCGGTTATTTTAGAATATTGATTTTGGTTGACAAATTTGGATAATACGTTTAAATATATAATTTTATACTCGTCTTTTAACGATTTTGAAGATGCTTTGCAATATTTTAGCGCAATACAATCCAACTGTGAAATAATCATTACAAGAAATTCTAAAGATTTCAAAAAATCTCTGGTGCCTATAATGAGTGCAGGTGAGTTTTCGTCAACGCTAATCTAAACAGACTGGTAATATCTTAAACTTTCTAAAATCAACCCTTCTTCAACAAAGCTATCAAAACTACAAGAGCCAATCTTGTTAGGTAATGAGAAACTTATTTTACCATCGAGGTTCTTTTTATCTTGCTTCATGATGTCTATTAAAGCATTGTTTATGCCTTCCCTTATTTTGTACCTGCCAAAAAACCTAACAAAAGCAGTAGTTATTTTCTCTAGGCCTTCTTCAGATAATCCATTAATTTCTTTGGCGAGATAAGCTTCGCAGATCATTCCGATGGCGATCGCCTCGCCATGTAAAAGGGGGTTTTTCTCGTTAACCAAAGACCAAGATTCTATGGCATGGCCTATGGTATGGCCATAGTTTAAGGTCTTGCGTATGTTTTTTTCAAAGGGATCTGCTAAAACAACTCTATTCTTTATCTCTACAGAACGATAGATTTGTTCTGCTGTAATATCTTTAGCATCGTTTAAAAGCACTAAATCATCAAAAAAAGCTGCATCGGCGATGATACCATGTTTTATAACTTCGGCAAAGCCTGATGTGAGTTCTCTAAAAGATAAGGTTTTTAAGAAATCTGTACAGATAATTACCGCTTGTGGCTGTGAAAAAGTACCGATGATGTTTTTCACGTTATCCATATCAATACCTGTTTTGCCCCCAACAGAAGCATCAACCTGTGAAAGTAGGGTAGTGGGTATGTTTAAAAAATCGATGCCGCGTTTAAATGTAGAGGCGGCAAATCCTCCCATATCGGTCACAACACCCCCACCTAAATTGATCAATAAAGCATTCCTGTCTGCCCCGAAATCTAACAGCATTCTCCAAATACCGATACAGAAATCTATGTTTTTATTTTCCTCGCCGTTAGGCACCTCAATGATATCAAAATCTGTTAAAGCAGGTAGCTTTTCTTGTAAAACAGGTAAACAATGTTCGCTTGTTTGCTCATCAACCAAGATAAAAATTTTAGAATATCTTTTTTTGGCGAGTGCTGCCGTTAAAGTATTTAAACTATCATCAAAAAATACCTGATAGCTATCATTTTTTATTGGTTTCATATTATATTTATTGTATTCCCGTTAAATTTAACCACGTCTCCCTTTTTCACTTTTAGGCGTTTTCGATAATCTATTTCTCCGTTATAACTCACTAAACCATCGGTTATAACCATTTGTGCCTCTCCGCCAGAAGATACCAGGTCTGTTATTTTTAAGAGTTGTACCAACTGTATATATTCTCCTTTTAACGTAAATTCTAACATAACGGCAAACTTACAAAAATAGCCCTTGTTGTATATCAATAATATTTAATCATTTTATAATTTTGCTTCTTATATCCTTTTTAAAATGAACACTAATCCAATTGAACCACAAAGTTTATCTTTTGATGATACCGAAATTGCTTTTAAGCACCAAAGTGATAAGGAATTGAAAAAATCTTACTGGTTGTTTAAGGCCATCAGCAATAATATATTGGTAAATGTAGGTCCGTTTATCACAAAAATTGCCATGGCGATCAAACTACCTATTTCAAAAATCATCAAAAGAACCATTTTCAAACAATTTTGTGGCGGCGAAACTATTGAAGAATGTACAGCAACCATTAATAAATTAGCTAAAGCAGGAGTAGGTACAATTTTAGATTACTCTGTTGAAGGGGAGGAGGAAGAAAAGATTTTTGAAAAAACGGCTACCGAAGTAATTAATACCATTAAAAAAGCGGTAGAGATGCCACAAGCTATCCCGTTCTGTGTGTTTAAAATTACGGGGATCGCCAGGTACCAGCTTTTAGAGAAAATTAACGATAAAAAGGAATTGACGAAGCTAGAATCTTTTGAATGGCAAAAAGCGATGTTAAGACTAGAAAATATCGCCAAAACAGCCCATAGTTTTCAGAAACCCATTATGATCGATGCCGAAGAAAGTTGGATACAAGACGCAATCGATAGTTTGGCTTTAGATTTAATGCGGATATATAATAAAGAGAAAGCCATTATTTATAATACCTATCAATTGTACAGGCATGATAAGCTATCGTGTTTAATTACCGATTTAACCATTGCACAAGCAGAGGGTTTTGTTTTAGGAGCTAAGTTGGTACGTGGTGCGTATATGGAAAAAGAGAGAAAAAGGGCTTTAGAAATGGGTTATGCCTCGCCGATACAAACCGATAAAGCAGCAACTGATAGGGATTACAATTTGGCTTTATCTTTTTGTTTGGATAATTTGAATGACGTAAATTTTGTTTTGGGAACACATAACCAGCACAGCTGCGAAGTGTTGATAGAAAAGATGGAGTTTAAGGGAATCGAAAATGATTATCCAGCTGTATATTTCTCGCAATTATTAGGCATGAGCGATAATTTGAGCTTTAATTTAGCTGATGCGAATTATAATGTTGCAAAGTATGTTCCTTATGGCCCTGTTAAAGCTGTTTTGCCATATTTGTTTAGAAGAGCAGAAGAGAATACAGCCATCGCCGGACAAATGGGAAGGGAACTAAAATTGATCTCTTCAGAGATGAAGAGAAGAGGGATTTAGTTAACTATGGTCTTTATACGCTGTTTGTTATTTATTCTACTTAACATAATATAGATTATAGGACAAATATAAGGTAAAAAAATATCAAGCCCTAAGGCTTGATATTTTAATTTATGTAAGGTAAGATAATTTGTTGTAAAACAAATATTTAAACTCGTTTAACTTTTACCGCATTTAAACCTTTCATTCCTTTTTCTAATTCAAAAGTTACGCTATCGCCTTCACGTATATCATCGATCAATCCGTTTACGTGTACAAAATATTTTTCTTGCGTACCAATTTCTTTTATAAAACCAAAACCTTTGGCATCGTTAAAAAAATCGACTTTACCTTTTTTAGGTAATGTTAGATCTTCTTCTTCTTGTTTAGAAACTCCAATTTCTATTGAACTTGCATCTATCTCTTTTTTCTTTCGAGTTGGATCTGGTGGCGTAGTTGTAATGTTCCCGTATTCATCTACATAAGCCATCATGCTTTCTAAGCTTCCATCGGTAGAATTTTCTTTGCGTTCTTCTTTTTTCTGTTGCTTTTCCTGTCTTTTCTTTAATCGTTTTTTTTCATTCTCCTTTTTACTAAAGGTTTCCTGTGATCTGCCCATTCGTTATATTTAATTGTTAATTACCTTTTTTATCAAATACTTTCATTTTTAGCTTTACTTATAAAATCCATTAACTGTTTGGTTTAAAGGATGAAAACATCTTTTAAGTAAGATAAACCTTTAATACTAGCGATGGATGAAAATTTAAGGGATATGCAATTATTTGCTTGGTTAAACGCCGCTTTAAGGAAATCTGATATGAAAGTATTTGAGCAAATATAATAAATATCGGCCTAATATTTATGTTTGCCTTATTAAATAGTATCATTTATCGGCGTTAAGCCTTATTTTTCTTAGCGTAATGACACCAAAGACAATTAAGCAAAGCTTTAACCAGACTGTACCAGCCAGGTAAGCAGCTAAAATATCAGTTTGCCCTACCCTTTTAAGCTATCAATTTTTTCAAAGTTTACGTGTAGCTCTTTTTCTAGCTCTGTTATTCTATCTAATTCAGATGGTGCCACAAAAGCGATGGAATAACCTTTTTTGCCAGCTCTGGCAGTTCTTCCGCTCCGGTGAGTATAATATTCTATTTGATCTGGCAATTGATAATGAAGCACATAAGATAAGCTATCTACATCAATACCTCTGGCAGAAATATCGGTTGCTATTAGAATTTGCAGTCTATTGCTTTTGAATAAACGCATCACTTTTTCACGGTCTCTTTGTCCTAAATCGCCATGTATAGCTTGCGCCGAAATGTTTTTGGCAACCAACTGTTTCTCTAATGTTTGCGCTGATGCTTTAGTTCTACAAAAAATAATGCCCCTATCGTTTTGCTTCAATTTTAAAAACTGACCTAAAACGTTTACTTTATCTTTTATATCTGCAATTATATATTGATGGGTTATAGATTGATTGATGATATCTTTCTTTTCCACTTCGATCCTAAAGGCATCATCTGCCATAAAATCATCAATAATTTGCTTTAAGGTTTGAGGGATGGTTGCAGAAAAAAGCCAAGTGTTCGCTTTCTTATTGGTGTAGTTTAAGATCTTATCAATATCGGGTTTAAAGCCCATGCTCAACATCTCATCGGCCTCATCCAAAACTACCGTTGCAACTTTTTCTAGGTTGATGATGTTTCTTTCTAAAAGATCGATCAATCTGCCTGGCGTAGAAACTACGATATGTGTCGGTCTTTTTAATCGCCCAATTTGTAGGTCTATTTTTTCTCCGCCGTAAACGGCTTCTGTAAAGACCTTAAAATTGGCGTATTTTGTGAATTTGAACAGTTGTTTAGCAATCTGTTGTGCTAATTCTCTGGTAGGGCAAACCACCAAAGCTTGTATCTGCTTAATCTCTGGATCTACGCGATGTAAAATAGGTAAACCATAAGATGCCGTTTTACCAGTACCTGTTTGCGCTTGGCCAATAAAATCTGTTCCGTTCTTTAGTAAAAACGGGATGGCCTTTTTCTGTATTTCTGTTGGTGTTAAAATATTGTTCTCTTCTAATGCCTGTATAAATTGCTCAGAGATGCCTAATTCTTGAAATGTATCCAAAATAATGATTTTTAATAAAGCATAAAGGTAAGGTTTTAATGAAAACAAATTTCTAAACTTTACTTTTGTATCCCAACATCATGATAAAGCCATTAAAAGATTTTAAGGATTTTCTTTATACCCAATATTTTTCTGATGGGATAAAAATCACGATCGGGGTTATGTTGCCCTCGCTTATTTTCTTTCAGTTTAATCTGTTAGAAATAGGCATCACTATTTCATTAGGCGCATTATGTGTAAGCATTGCCGATAGCCCCGGCCCTTGGATACACAGAAAAAATGGGATGCTTTTTACAATTTTGTTTATTTCTTTAACATCATTTGTTACAGCTTTGGTAAATACCAATGTTTATTTATTGAGCCAAGAGATATTTTCTTTCTGTTTCGTTTTTGCGATGTTTAATATTTATGGCGAGCGGGCTGCGGCTGTTGGTACTGCCGCCTTACTGGTTATGGTTTTAAATATTATACCCGGTAAAAGCAGCTTAAAACTATTTGAACACGCTATTTACGTAATATTGGGCGGGGGATGGTACTTTTTATTGAGCATTGCTTTTTCTAAAATAAGACCTTACAGGTATGCCCAACAAACTTTGGGAGAATGTATTAGCGAAATTGCTGATTATTTAAAACTAAGGGCAAGGTTTTATACGCCAGAGATTTCTGTTGAGGATAATTTTAAGGATTTGGTAAACCAGCAAATTAAGGTAAATAATCATTTAGATAATGTAAGGGAGGCTTTATTTAAAACACGAAAGCTATTAAACGACTCTACCAATGCTGGCAGGTTAATGGTAAAAATATTTGTGGATATGGTAGATCTTTTTGAGCAAACCATGGCTACCAACAATGATTATGATACGATCAGAAGAAAATATGAGGGCAAAGATGTTTTAATTCATTTTAATGAGTTGATCTTAAAACTCTCTAAAGAAGTGAATTACATTGGTTTTTGCTTAGTTCACCAAGAAAAGCCCAATAATAAAACGGTAACCATCAAAGATTTAGATCATCTTAAATATAAAATCGATTTGTTAGAGAAATCTGGCGAAAATGTTTTGATACTTAAAAAGATATTGATCAACCTGAGGAACATTTATAAAAGGACGTTGGCGATCCAGAATTATTTTGGCAAGGAGACCCAAGAATTAAAGAGCAGCTCTACCCCTGCCGAGTTATCTCGTTTTGTGAACCATCAAAGTTTTGATTGGAAACTTTTTAAGAATAACCTAAACCTAAATTCATCTGTTTTTAGGTTTTCTTTAAGGCTTGCGGTGGTTTGCCTTTTGGGTTTTATGATCGGGAAACTGTTTTCTTTTGGGCACCATAGTTATTGGATCATACTTACCATCTTGGTGATCTTAAAACCGGGTTTTAGCAATACTAAGCAAAGAAATTTTGAAAGGGTAATAGGGACAATTATTGGTGGGATTTTAGGTGCTTTAATTTTAACGTTTGTTGTTAGCCAAACCTTAAAGTTTATCATTTTATTAGTAGCCATGCTTATTACTTACAGCTTTATACGGGTAAGGTACATTGTATCTGTTATCGCCATGACTCCTTTTGTTCTGATATTGTTCAATTTTATAAACACCACAAATAACACTGCCATTTTAGCCAGCGAAAGAATCTTGGATACTTTATTGGGTTCTTTATTGGCAATTTTGTTTAGTTACTTCTTTTTACCGGGATGGGAATCTTTACAGTTTAAATCTTATTTGGGGAATATCTTAAAAGCAAACCTCAATTATTTTGAGCATATCATTTTAAGGCAATCTTTAATGCCGGTTTCAGAAACAGAATATAAACTAGCAAGAAAAGAGGTTTATGTAAATACGGCAAACTTGGCCGCTGCTTTTCAAAGGATGATCAAAGAGCCTAAAAGCAGGCAAAACCATGTAAATGAAATCCATAAGTTTGTGGTTTTAAACCATATACTCTCTTCTTATTTGGCTAATTTATCTGCCATGTTTTTAGATAATAAATCTGCCATTAACTCAGAACAATTAAAATTGATAAGAAAAAGCAGGTTTTATTTAGAAGAGGCCATTGAAAAGGTAAATGACCGAATGAAAGGAACAACCAAGAACAAATTGCACATCCATTTATCAGAAAATAAAGCCGATCAAGAAGTTACAGAACAATTGCAATCAATAAACAAGCTTTCCGCAGATTTGAATAAAATAAGCGAAAAGCTATAATCTTAAACTTTTTTTGGGGGCAGATCAAAGGCTATGGCCTCATGATCAAAGTTCCCTTTATGAGAACCATCACAAAATGGTTTGTTGGCGGATAATCCACACCTGCAGATAGAAACTATATCTCTACCCTGTAAATTATATTCGTTCCCATCTTTATCAACTATTTCAAAATCGCCATGTACTTTTAGCGATCCATTACTGTTTACCGTAAGTTTTGTTTTAGACATCTTTATCGTTTTGGTTTCAAAAGTAGGTAATATTAGCACAAAAAAATAGCGTCATCGGTAAGAAAGACGCTATTTAAAATGATTATTGTTCTATTTACAATCTATCAAAGCTAGGTTGATACCGTTATAAACAATCTCGAACTCGGTTCTTCTGTTCATTTGCTGTTGGGCCTCTGAGCATGGTACACCATCTGTGCAGCCATTTACCAATCTGCTTTTTCCGTAATATTCTACACTTATCCTGTTGGCGGCTATTCCTTTTTTTACCAAGTAAGCTTTGGCAGATTCTCCCCTGTTGTAAGACAACACCCTGTTATAGGCTTCTGAAGCCCTGCTATCACAATGGCTTCTGGTAATTACCTTTATATCAGGGTATTTAGTCATTAAATCTACCACCTTATTTAGATTATATTCTGCATCTGGCCTGATGTAGTATTTATCCAAATCATAATAAATATTATCTACGTTAAATACCTTTTTAAGAGAATCGCAATGATCAATTACAAACTTTTGCAGATCGTTAACCCCTTTAAGTTTTATAGGGATATAAATGATGGTGTCTTTTGTAATGCCATCGGTCCCGATATATCTTCTCTCTGGTAGATAATCTTTAAGTACTCCACGTAGTTCATAACCTTGGTCTTTCGCCAAGGGTTTTTCAAACTCTCCATTTTCGTTTAATGGCAATATTTCTTCATCATCGCCATTACGTAAAGTAACTTTTGCCAACATTAAGGGTTTGCCCGTATTGGCATCGGTAACTTTTCCTTTAAGGATAATCCCAAATTCTTTCTTTACAAAAGAATAGATATTATCATCGCCCAAGCGGTTAGAGCTCATATAGCCCGTTAATTTACCTGTTTTGGCCACTCCAAAATCATCATAAGGAGAATTAAACGGTGCACCTAAATTTTTTGGTAACCCAACTGGTTGTAAATCTTTTAGTTTGATAGAAAAAACATCTAAACCGCCCAAACCCGCTAAACCGTTAGAAGAAAAATAAAGGGTGTTATCATCATCTAAAAAAGGAAATTCTTCATCACCTTCTGTATTTATTTTTCTTCCCAAATTAACGGGACGGCCCCATTCACTTTTTTCGTTCAATCTTACAGAATAATATAGATCTACACCACCAGAACCACCGGGCATATCAGAGGCGAAAATCAATATTTTACCATCTTTACTTACCGTTGGGTGCCCAACAGAATATTGATCGTTGTTGTATGGGAAGGGAACTATTTCTGAAAGGTTCTCTCCCTTTGCGGTAAACATTTTTAGTTTTACCTTGCCATCTTTGCTGGTTGATTTGCTGGATCTATAATAATTATTACGAGTAAAGATGATTCCTTCTGGCACCACTGCCGATGGGCCTTCGTGAAACTTAGTGTTGATCCTATCAGTTAGTGGTACTATCTCATCTGTTGCATTTACGGCAATAGAAGTATAAACTTTTCTATCATAAACACCTACGATCTTTGTATCGTTAGCTGTTGGTGCAGTATTATCATCATTATAGATACCCTGTGTAGTTTTGGATGTAATGGTACTATCGCCAGAACTAGGTTGAGATTCTTTAATGGAATTTCTGTCTTTTATATAATAAAGATCGGAGAAGGGTGTGTTGTTCCAAGCAAAAACATATTTTACCGGTTTGCTGTAATACCTGTTGCTGGTAAACACAAGCCCGTTTTTATAAAGCATTGGGCTGTATTCTGATGCCGAGGTATTAAAATTTAGATAGTTTATAGTCCAGCTAGATTCTTTCCCAAAAGAATTTATATCCGCTTTTGAAAATGAGGCTGCCCTCCTATCGCTTGGCACCATGCTCAAATACCTTCTGTACCAAAGTTCAGATTTTTCATATTCTTTATCGGTTGCCAAGGCTTCTGCATATCTTAAAACCCATTCTGCTTTTAAATCGCTCTTTTTACTTAGGTTTTCATACCATTTTAAAGCTTGTGGATATTGCTTTGTTAAACGATAGCTATTTGCCAACATTTCTACAGCATTAGTATTAGAACTGTCTTTGGCAA
Source organism: Pedobacter segetis (assembly GCF_016623585.1). Classification (GTDB taxonomy): domain Bacteria; phylum Bacteroidota; class Bacteroidia; order Sphingobacteriales; family Sphingobacteriaceae; genus Pseudopedobacter; species Pseudopedobacter segetis. The sequence goes on along the minus strand of NZ_JAEHFY010000016.1, from coordinate 53,911 downwards.
CTATTGGCAGCAATTGTAAAATTGCATCACTGTATTTTAAATTATTGTATGAATTGGTTGCAGCAACCATTTTAGCTTCTTTAGATTGAGCCATACTTAAATGCCCAACCATTAACATTAAAATAAAAAAGCCTAATTTTTTATATAATTTTTTCATTTTCAATATCGTTAAAAGAATCTAGGTGAAATAAATTTATCTTTCTCAAAACCAAACTCATAACGCAACATAATCTCATGACTGCCGCTGTTAAAACTCTGTAATTTTGTGGTACTGTGATCATAAGAATAACCAATTCTTATTTGTGGCGTTACTTGTAATTCTAACAAACCAGAAATATCTGCATTGGTACGGTATTGCCCTCCAATACCAAGTATATCTTTAATCCAAAAAACAGCATTTAGATCACCTTCAATTGGTGCGCCTTTTACTTGTTTTATCAAAACAGAAGGTTTAAGCTTTAAATCATCTGATAAAGAGGCAACAAAACCGGCAGCCAAAAAGAGATGTATCTGCTGTGTAGAAAGCCCAGATGAAGATTGTGCACCGTATAAAGTTGCTAAAAGCTCTGGAGCCGATAATCCCAAATAAAACTTATCCGAATTATAATATATACCACTCCCGATATTGAAGTTTGTTCTTTTAACAAATTCTTGAAAAGCTGGGTCTATAGAAGTGCCCGTGGGATCTAGTTTTACTTGGGTATAATCGGCTTTTCTAATGTTCAAGCTGCCTTGTAAGCCAAAAGACAATGTCCCTTTTTCCATTCTTATCCTATAAGCAGATGATAAAACCAGACCGGTTGTATTGGTAATACCCAACCTATCGTTAAAAATCTGTAAGCCCAACCCAATCTTTTTATCGTTAACGGGGGCATCTATTGAGAAAGTGCTAGTTTTTGGCGCACCGTCATAACCTGTCCATTGGTTGCGATATAAAGCGGTTGCAGAAACTACATTTCTACTACCTGCATAGGCAGGGTTGATGGCCAAGGTATTAAACATGTACTGTGTGTACATGGCATCTTGTTGTGCTTCGGATTGTTTGGCAAAACCTATCAGCAACAAAAAGAAAATGCTCTTATATATAATTTTTTTCATGATGTTTATCTGTTTAGAGTTAGGTATCCATTGTATTTTTTACCGTTGTAAACCACTATGTAATAGTAAGTGCCTACGGGTAAATCCTGGCCAATCAATAAACCCTTATTAGAGGTTCCGTTCCAAGTATTTAAATAATCTGCAGATTTGTAAACTATGTTTCCCCAACGGTTGTAAACCTCAAGATCTACGGGGGTTAAGCCCGCGTTAGGAATCACAAATTTATCATTGGTGCCATCTCCGTTTGGAGAGAACCCGCCCGGAATAAATATCTTATCTACAATAAATTTAACAGGTGTTGGAACGGCTGGGGTTACATCGCCAGGTGTTATTGGATCTGGAGTAACGCCGTCTGTAGATTGATCCGTGGTTTTTGTCCCATCGGTAACGGATGCTCCTTCTACAAATGAAGTGTTAGTAAAACTAAAGTTGTTACCAGGGATAAGAATATTAACTAAAAGCTCTACTTGTGCCGTTGCGCCACTAGGTAATTGATTGTTTCCCGTTAATAGTTCTGTTATAGAAGTTCCGTTAAAAGCGTTATTGGTGTTTAAATTGTTTGCTCCGGTAGAAGCTAGAGTTATAACCCTGATGGTTGTGCCGGGAAAAGCAGCGGCCAAATCATCTTTAAGAGATATATCTTGTAACACCACATTCCCATAATTTTTAATATTGAATTGGAACTTCACATTAAAAGAACCATCTGCTTGATTATCGATACTTAAAAGAGATTTTGCCAAACCTATTTTAGGGGGTGCCGGCACTGCAATAGTAACTGTTGCAGGGTTAGATTCTGCTCCTCTATTATCCTTAACGGTATAAGTAAAGCTATCTGGCCCAGAGTAACCCGCATTTGGGGTATAAGTAACTACACCTGTTGTTGGGTTAACCGTTAGCGTTCCGTTAGTTGGCTGCGTTTTGATCACTACGCTAGTATTATCAATTGTTGCGTTTCCGTCTCTATCCGTATCGTTATTAATAACATTTATTTGTGTTGGCGAATTTACATTCCCGTTTACAATATCATTAACAGCAACTGGGATAGCATTGATAATAACCTGAATATCATCTGTAACCGGACACTGGCTTTGGGCTGTTAGCGTATAAGTGAAAACATACGTTCCGTTTGGCCCTGTTATGGCTGTGGATGCAGCGTTAGGAGAATTTATTACCGCACCATTAGGACCTGATTTTTGCACCCATTTACTGGTAGAGTTTGCAGGCGAGTTACCCGTGATGGTAGTAGTACCTGTTGGTGAACCAATGTTTATCAGCTGGTCTATACCCGCATTTGCCATGATGGTTGTTACAGGTTCTGCAATGGTAATGGTTGCTGGAGCAGATTTATAACCAAAGTTATCTGAAATGGTATATTTAACAGTAACAGTTCCGGTTACGCTGCTGTTTAAAGGGGTAAAAGTAACCGTACCGTCATTATTGGCGGTAAACACACCTTTGCCTGCAACTAAAAAGCTTTTTTGTTCGCCAGAGACAAAAGGATCTAGATCTATAGAATTTAGATCGATATTGCCGCCCGGGTTTGTAGAGGCATCATTACCTGCAACATTAATAGTACTTGTTTTTCCTGCGCACTCGGTAATTTGATCGTTCAGCGCTATTGGGCTGGTAAACGGACGCTGATAAATATCAATCCTAACATTTCTGATCTCGTGGAAATTGGTTAGATCACCTGTGGATGATGCGATACCATATCTTACCAATGCTGGTGCAGCATCGGGATAATAATAATTATCTATAACCGTAGTAGTTTTTGTAGGTGTGCCCCCTACCTTTATCCTAACAGAAACATTGTAACCACCGTTAACGTTTGGTTGTAAATCTATGTAAGCTTTTCTGTAGCCCAATTGTGTGCTATCCGGCGAACGCATGGTTGCTGCACCATCATCAACCAAATCTACCCCTTTATCACTTGCGCTTACAGAGGTTAGGTATCTATAATTATCTGGGGTTTGTGCGGCACCATTACCTTTGCCCCTTAGTACAACAGATTTGGATGATATACCGTATAAGCCTGGGCCAACGATCCCACCTTGCCTACCTTCCCTTGGGTTAGGAAAGTTTCCAAATTCATCTAATGCAACACCTATATAACCCTTACTAACCCCTGGCGAAACCGGATCGGTAAGATTAAATTGGGCATAACCCAAAGAACCGCCAAAACCGCCAATATTAAACGGGCTGGCGGTTGCATCAAATAAAAAGAAACAGATCCCATCGGCACCGCTACCTCCGTAAGTGAAATACTCAAAAGAAATACTTAAACCTTGGTTGGTAGAAAAATTATCTGTTCCGTAAACGTATCCTTTTTGGTTAAGCAAACCGTTTGTTAACCTTAAGTACCCTGCCCCTGGCGCATCTATACCTGCGGCTGCAGTTAAAACTGCAGTTGGCGAACCCCCAAATTGGATATTGTTTGCAGTTGTCTCTTTAAAACTTTGGAAATAGGGTAACTGTGCTTTTGTTAATAAACTCGTTAGCACAAATACCATAGTCAAGATAAGACTTGGTAAAGATTTAATTTTCATACTGAGCGTTGTTTAGTTGAGTACAATTTTACAATTGCGTTATCATATAACCAAATATCAAACCACTAAACCAGTTTTTTGAGATGTTTTATCCATAGCCATCCCTGTGCATTATATGCTAATATTTATTCTTTTTTTGCGATGGTAAAAAAAGTTGCTCTATAAAATTCTTAAAGAATTAATTTCCACAATTAGGTATAAAATTCCCCGATAATCAACTTCTATCCCAGTAGCGTATTTCTTGGATAAAAACCATCCATAACCTTAAAGTAGGCTTGGTTATCTTCAAAGCCCACTACCTTTTAGATTTTATGTTAAGAGGCAAAGTTGGCATTATATTGTATTAAGTTGGGGATAAAGCGTTAAAAGGCATAAGCTTTTTTTTAGCTTCTAAACGTAAACGAAATAACATGAATTGCTCTCTTAAAAAAATTAATTGTTTGTTACTGATTGTTTTGGCTTTTGTGGTATTTACGCCTAAGGTAAAAGCGCAGCAAAGTATGGTGCAAGATGTTAATTATCTTTTTTTAGAAAAGCTGTTGGCAACCGCCAGGCAGAATTACCCTATCGTAAAACAATATGAGATTCAAAAAAACATCGATAACCTTAACATTAAGGGCCAAAAACTAAATTGGTTTTCCCCGCTTAACTTTTCTTATTTATCATCACCCAATAACACCATCAATTTTGTAGATCCCAGATTTTTTACTGGCTACCAATTTGGTGTTAACATTAACGTGGCAGATATATTACAGAAACCAAACAAGATAAAAATTGCAAAGCAACAACTTCTGTTAACAGAGGCCAATGAAAGCCAATATGCACAAACCTTAGAGATAGAGGTTAAGAAAAGATACTTTCTTTATATACAAGAGCTTAATACGGTTAAACTTTTTTCTAAAAGTGTGCAAGATGCGGAAGGGCTTTTGAATGATTTGAGGGTAAAGTATGAAAGAGGTGAAGTAGAGTTTAGGGTTTATAGCGAAGCATTGGTAAACTTTAGCAGTATCAGTAAACAAAAACTAGAGGCAGAGGCAAATTACCTTACCGCAAAAGCTTCTATAGAAGAATTAACCATAACCAAACTAGAAGACATCAAATAATGGAAGAATTAAAAAAGTTTTATAAGCTACTGTACAAGTATAGGTTTGTAATCGTATCGGTCCCGATCATCACCATCATTATTGCTTTTTTTCTAGTGCGCAACCTAGAAGATCAATATGTGGCAGAGGGGCAAATTGCAACAGGCATAGTAGATGAAACACAGGTTTTATCAAATACTGCCGATAAGCAGGAAGGCAGCGTAATTAGAGAGTTTAGTAACTTGATAGAGATTATGAAGTTGCAAAAGATAGTAAACATGGTTTCCTATCAGTTGATCATCCATGACCTAACTTCTGATAAGCCTTTTAGAGAATGGAGCGGAAAGATCAAAGATTTATCTGAGGTTGATAGGAGAAAGCTTTTAAACAGTTTTAAAAGAAAATTCTCTTTAAGGGAACCGATCAATAGGTTTAATGATGACAACAAAAATCTCTATGACGTTTTGAAATCTATGAATTATACCTCTGAGGATATTCTGGATAATTTAAGTGCAGACAGATTAGAGAATAGCGATTTCATTTCTGTAAAATATACTTCAGAAACGCCAGAACTATCTGCTTTTGTTGTAAATACAGAATGTACAGAGTTTGTAACCTATTATACATCTATCTTAAAAGAGAACCAAACAAAAGCGGTAAAATTCTTGTCGCAAAAGGCTCAGCAAAAAAGTGATACCCTTAACAAAAACGTACAGGCATTAAAACAGTACAAGATAAAGAACAGGATCATCAATCTGCAAGAGCAATCTAGAAAGATGTACGAGCTTTCTGCCGAGTACGAAAGAAGAGAACAAGAGGCAGAAAAAGATATCATCTCTTTAAAAAGTACCATATCAAACATAGACAAACAATTTGACCCCAACCAAAGAAGGTATTTTGAAGCATCTCTAACCAAAATAAACCAAGCCTTGGTACAAACCAAAAAAGAGTTGGGCATTGTTACAGAGAAGTATGTGCAAAGTGGCTTTGATGAATCTTACAAAACATCGATAGACTCTTTGATGGATATCATGAACAAGCAGATACTTACGGCATCCGATAAATACATAGATAATCCTTTGAACCAAAAAAGGGATCTAATAACCAAAAAATTAGGCCTTCAGGTAGAGTATGATATTGCCAGGTATAGTTTAGGGCTTTTGAAAAGAGAATTGGCGGATATGAATAACCGATTTGATAAATTGGTTCCCCATGAAGCAGTGATACAATCTTTAGAGCGTAAAATCGATATCTCAAGTAAGGAATACCTTGATATTTTGGATAAATACAACGATGCCAGTTTAGAGGCAAGCCTAACATCAAGATTGAGGCAGGTGCAAGTGGCAAACCCCGGGGTAGAACTACCATCCAAAAAAATGCTGTTGATCATTTTAAGCGGCATCATCAGTTTTGTTTTTTGCTTATTGGTTTTCTTTATCATCTTTTATTTTGATAATAAGATCGGTACGCCAAGAGAGCTTGCACAAATTACAGAAATACCGGTTTTGGGTAAAATAAACCGTGTAAATTCTACAAGTTTGGCTTTAAAAGAGATATGGAGCAATCTGCACTCTAACCCAGAAATGCAAGAACTCAAAAAACAGTTAAGATCTGCCAGGTATGAGATTAGCAGGGAAATGGTACCAAAGGTAAACACCAAGGGGCAGGTTTTAAATATCACAAGTATGAACAACTCTGAAGGTAAAACCTTATTGGTGGCTTGTATTGCTTATTCTTATGTGGTAATCAGCAAAAAAGTACTTTTAATTGATGGCAATTTCGACCATCCTAGTATTACGGAAAACTCTAATTCTAAATTTTTTATCGAAGACTATTTAAAGAGCGGGAATTTGGGATCTGCCGAGTTTAGCGCAGGGATAATGGTTATGGGAAATAAAGGAGAGGATAAATCATTATTCGAGATTGCAGATGAAGAAACCGTTAAACAGCGTTTTGATCAGCTAAGATCTGAGTTTGATCTAATCTTAGTAGAGACACCTTCTTTAGAAACATTGAGTAAAGCAAAAGAATGGAATTCCATTTCTGATAGGGTAATGGGCGTATTTGAAGCAAACCAAAGTTTAACCACGGGTAAAAAACAACATATCAATTACTTAAAATCTTTAAACGGGCAGTTTATAGGCTGGGTTATCAACAAGGTATCGGCAGAAACTAATATCAAAACAGAAAGTAATTTTAATGCTAACTTTATAGAATAAATGGTAAAAGAAGCAATAGAGATCAGTTGGTTGGTTATTCAAATCCTCATCGGGTTCCACCTATTTTTCCCTATTGCTTTGTTTTGTTTTAGTAAAATTGGCGGGCAAGCAAAACCTCGGGCAAATTTAGGTCTAGCAAATTTAGATTACGCAATAATTTTAACAGCATACCAAGAAACCTTTCAACTACAAAATGCGGTTGCTTCTATTTTAAATCAAAGTTACCAGCATTTTATCGTTTATTTGGTTGCCGATGATTGTGATATATCGTCTCTAATTTTTGATGATGAAAGGATAATTGTACTGAGACCAGAAAGGGTAATAGGTAGCAATACCGGGTCGCACCAATATGCAGTAGAACACTTTATCCGCAATCATGATATAATAACCATCATGGATAGCGATAACATACTGGATAAAAGCTATCTATCAGTACTTAATTTAGATTTTAACTATGGGTTTAAAGCGGTACAAGGTGTAAGGGAAGCTAAAAACTTGGATACCAATTATGCTTGTTTAGATGCCGCAAGAGATATTTACTACCATTTTTTTGATGGAGAGGTATTGTTCAAGAGCGGGTCTTCAGCAACTTTGGCAGGATCTGGTATGGCATTTAGATCAGATTTGTATGCTAGTTTCTTAACCCAGAATAAAGTGAGCGGGGCGGGATTTGATAAGGTTTTACAAAATTGGTTGGTAAAACAAGACATACAAATAGCGTTTAATAAACAAGCGATCGTTTATGATCAAAAAACATCACACAAAGATCAATTGGTAAAACAAAGATCTAGGTGGATAAATACTTGGTTCAAATATTTTTCTTATGGTTTTGGTTTAATATCACAAGGGATAAAAAACAAATCATTGAACCAGTTTTTATTTGGGCTTGTGCTGCTTAGGCCTCCCCTTTTTATGTTTTTATTATTATCTGTGATGGCAATAGCAATAAATATAATATTGGGGCTTAATTATTTGGTTTGGCTTTTAGGGCTTCTGTTTTTTGTGTTAAGCTTTTTTTTGGCCTTGGCAAAAAGCAATACCGATAAAAGAATTTATAGCGCATTAATAGGGATACCCAAATTTATGTTTTACCAAGTATTATCATTAACAAGAATTAAATCGGCAAATAAAATATCGGTGGCAACCAAACACCAAAAAACAATAGATTAATTAAATTAAGATGAGAATAGACCCTAAAGGAACGGTAAAAGAAAGGAATGAAGCTAATTTGATCAGGTTTAAAAGAGCATTGGCCATTGTTATCTGTGCTGTTTTGGTTTATTTTTTCGTTTTTAAAATTGTATTCTTTTAATGGAAAATCTAGAATTGCAAAAAGAAGACATCAATAAAAAAGTGCTGTCTATTTCATTGGTAGTATTGGTATTACTATCATTGATAAGTGCATTTATTTTTACCAATTATGGTTATAAATACGGTTTATTGCCCTTGGCAATTTCATTTGCAGCGGTATTTATATATATAGTGATAAAAGAACCTAAATTTGCAGTAATAGCCTTGATGCTAGGTTCTTATTTTATTATATTTTTAATCACTTTGGTTACAACAACCTTCCCTTTGGGCACCTTAATGGATGGGATGTTGGCCATTTTAACCTTGGCATTTTTTATAAAGCAAAAGTATAACCGTAATTACTGGATCTTTAAGAACCCTATTTCTTACATACTGGTGATCTGGATTTCTTATAATATATTACAGTTTTTTAATCCGGCTGCCGCATCTAGGCTGGCTTGGCTTTACACCATTAGAAGTGTGGCCTTGGTAATGCTTTCTTACTATATATTCACTTATTACATAGATAACGTTAAGTTTTTAAGAACCATTTTAATGTTGTGGTTGGGCTTGTGCGTTTTCGCCGCACTATGGGCAATCAAACAAGAGTATTTTGGTTTTTTCGGTTTCGAGGAAAAAAACCATTACGATCAACTCTATATCAATTTGAACTTTATTGACGGACGATGGAGAAAAAATTCGATATTCTCTGATCCCGTTTCGTTCTCTTACAACATGGCTGCTGCCGCTCTCTTATGTTTAGGTTTAATGACAGGTCCTTATAAAACAAAATATAAGGTTCTATTGGGCTCAATGGCTGTTTTGTTTCTTACCGTGATGACTTATTCTGGCACAAGATCGGCCTATATTTTAGTGCCTGCCGCATTTTTAATGTTTGTGGTTTTAAAACTTAACAGATTTTTGATCGCTATAACCATCCCCATTAGCCTCGCATTTTTGATATTGATAAATGTACCCACATCTAACATAACCTTAACGCGTTTCCAAAGTGCTTTTAGGCCAAATGAAGATGCCTCTTACAATGTGCGTAAACTAAATCAGAAAAGGGTGCAGCCTTTTATACAGACACATCCTTTTGGAGGCGGTTTGGGCGGATCGGGCATTTGGGGGGTACGTTTTGCCCCTAATTCTTTCTTGGCACAATTTCCACCAGATAGTGGCTACGTTAGGGTTGCGCTAGAATTAGGTTGGGTTGGTCTATTGTTGATCTGCAGCATTATGTTTACTGCACTTTACGTTGGTATCAAAAACTTCTTTACCATCAAAGATCCAGAACTAAGGGCAATTTGTTTATCAATGATATTGATTGTATTTGCATTCTCTTTGGCAAATTACCCACAAGAGGCAATTGTGCAATATCCCTTAAGTATCTACTTTTACCTGGTTTTGGCAATAATCACCTTAACAAAAGTATTTGACGATAAAAAGCAAGGCAACATGGTAAGCAATTTAGAAAAGAAGAAAAAATTGGTTGATTACAGAGTTGTATAAAATTCAATGTTTTTAATTGATACTTAAATGTTTATTTTGGTGGATATTTGTTGGATCTAGAAACATAAAATTGCCCCATGCTTAAAAACGCTTTTGTATTTATCTTAAGCAACGCAAAATACGATGCCCCGATAGAATCTACCGGTTTTACCGTTGCAAAGCATTTATCAAAAGATAATACTGTTTTTTACATAGAGTACCCGGCAACGATCAAAGATTACTATCAATTAAAAACGTCTCCAGAGTTTAAAAAAAAGAAAGATCTTTTCTCAAAATCTTCCGATGGATTGTTGGCAACAGAAACGCCCAACCTCCATATTTTGATTACCCCGCTCCTACTATCCATTAACTTTATCCCAGAAGGTGCGTTTTACAGAAAAATTTTAAGCTACAACGAAAACGTAATAGTCAAAAGGATTCAGAAAATCATCAAAAAATTTAAGATACAAGACTTTATCTTCATCAATTCCTTTAATATCCATTATCCAAATATTGGCAAATTGTTAAATGCCAAACTTAACGTTTACCATTGCGTAGATCCAATTATTGAAGATTATGATGCCAAACATGGGCACACATCAGAAGAGATTATCCTAAAAGACAGTGATTTAGTAATATGTACCAGCAAAGAATTGTACAGAAATAAATCAGAGCAGCATCCGTACACCTATTTTATACCAAATGCGGCCGATTTTGAGCACAGCAAAAAAGCAGTTTTAGAAAACACGGCAATCCACCCAAAAATTTTAGGTATCAAAAAACCAATAATCGGTTATTTTGGCAACATCGAAAGAAGGATAGATTATAGAATGTTGGCCAAGGCAATGAAAATGAACCTTGATAAAAGCTTTGTTTTTGTTGGCCCAATTGAAGCAGAATACCTCAAAAAAATAAAAAAAGAAACGCCTAATCTTTATTTGATAGAGCAAGTACCTTACAAAGAAATGCCTGGTGTTTTAAAAGGATTTGATGTGGCCATTATCCCATTTAAAAAAGACGAAGTGAGCCATACCATATTTCCACTTAAACTTTTTGAGTATCTAGGGAGCGGCAAACCTGTTGTTTCTACAGATTTTAATATAGATTTAGAAGAATTTACGCAAGGTGCTGTTCCTTTTTGTAAAACCGCAGAAGAGTTCTCTAATGCCATTAACAATGCTTTAACTAACGATAACGATGAAAAACGTAAACTAAGGTTAAAAGCGGCAAAAGACAATACTTGGGATAAAAGATTACATGAGTTTTCTTGCATCTTGCAAAAACATTTAGACAATAAGTATAATTAGCTATGCCTAAAATCTTTTTTGATCATCAAAAATTTACCACCCAAAAATTCGGAGGCATCAGCAGGTATTTTGCAAATATCATCCATACCATTAAACAAGAGCCAGATTTTGGGTATTCGCTAGGTGTTGCAAATTCTAACAACTATTATATAAAAGAAGAAAAGCAATTTTTAAATAATGCTTTCGCCGATTTTTTACTGCAATCTGAATATGGTTTTAGAAAGTTTAAATTGAACGAACTTTATTGTAAATACTTGCTCAAACAGAACAATTTCGATGTTTTTCATCCCACCTATTACGAGCCTTATTTTATAAAAGACCTCAAAAAACCGATGGTTACCACCATCCATGATATGACGCATGAACGCCTTCCACAATATTTTTGGGTTAAGGATCCCCTTACCCAATATAAAAGAATAAATGCCAATAGGGCCGATAAAATTATTGCCATATCCAATACTACCAAAAATGATTTGTTGACTTATTTACCCGTTGATGAAAGTAAAATAGAGGTTATTTACCACGGGATAGATCTAGAAACCCCTTTGGTTTTTGAAGAAATTATAGGTTTACCTAAAAATTATTTGTTATTTATAGGCGATAGAGGTGGTTATAAAAATTTTTATTTGCTGTTAGATGCTTTTGCAGAAATATCTAAAAAAAACCCAGATATAGAATTGGTTTTAGCCGGCGGGGGAAATTTAGAAGGTGTGGATATTGAGACCATCAACCGTTTAAAGCTGAACGATAGGGTAAAACATTTTAACGTGAGCGATGGGCAATTGAATTATCTATACCAAAATGCTCTGATTTTTATCTACCCATCTTTGTATGAAGGTTTTGGATTGCCAATTTTAGAAGCCTTTAAAGCAAAATGCCCTGTTTTATTGAGCCAAACAGATTGTTTTGAAGAAATTGCACAAAACTCTACGGCTTTTTTTAGTCCTTATTCTTTAGATGATTTGATTTTTCAAATAGATAAACTCATCAACGATAGCAAATTGAGAGAAGAATTGGTAAAAAAGGGCGAGAAAAGATTAGCTGATTTCCCGTTGCAAAAATCTATGGATAAAACCTTAGCATTATATAAAACACTTGCCTAGTTTATGTTATTTAACTCGCTCGATTTTGTATTTTTCTTTGTAATAGTAACGTTTCTTTATTACGTTTTACCGTTTAAAAGCAGATGGTTTTTATTGCTGGCCGCCAGTTGCTATTTCTACATGGCATTTGTACCCATCTACATTTTAATTCTGGGTTTTACCATCATAGTTGATTATCTGGCGGGTATTTATATAGAAAAATCAATCGGAAAAAAAAGAAAACTATTATTGATCTGTAGCTTGGTGGCCAACATTGGTATTTTGGCGGTTTTTAAATATTATAATTTCATTAACGATAATATTTCATTCTTGGCCACCAGTATCCACCTAAAGAACAACATTCCCTACCTAAATATGCTGTTGCCCATTGGTTTGTCTTTTCACACTTTTCAGGCTATGAGTTATACGATAGAGGTTTATCGTGGTAAGCAAAAAGCAGAAAAACACTTTGGTATTTATAGTCTTTATGTGATGTTTTACCCCCAGCTGGTTGCAGGCCCAATAGAAAGGCCACAAAATATCTTACCTCAAATGCACATTAAGCATCAATTTAGTTATGCAAACATGGCCGAAGGTTTGAAACAAATGGCTTGGGGATTTTTTAAAAAACTGGTAGTTGCCGATCGGCTCTCTATTTATGTAGATACCGTTTATCCCAATCCAGAGCTACATAATGGATCAACCGTAGCCTTAAGCTCTATATTCTTTGCCATACAAATCTATTGTGATTTTTCTGGTTATTCTGATATTGCCATAGGTGCAGCCAGAACCATGGGTTTTGATTTGATGACCAACTTTAAGCGTCCGTACTTTGCTAAATCTATATCAGAATTTTGGGGGCGATGGCATATTTCACTCTCTACTTGGTTTAGGGATTATCTATACATCCCTTTGGGGGGCAACAGGGTAAAAGTATCAAGAAGGTTTTTAAATCTTTTCATAGTTTTTATAGTGAGTGGTTTGTGGCATGGCGCAAGTTATAATTTTATCATTTGGGGTGCTTTGCATGGCATTTATCAAATAATTGGGTTGTTGATCAAGCCTTTTGTTTCTGCTTTTGAAGGTAAACTACCCAAACTAGGTGCTAAAACATTTAATCTATTTAAAGGTGTTTTTATATTCATCATTGTAACCTTCGCTTGGATTTTCTTTAGGGCCAATAACCTTTCAGATGCCTATTTGATGATCAAGAACTTAAAAACATTGGGGCAAATGCCATTTTTGGGGAATGGGGTCAATCAATTGGGGCATTGTTTTATTGCCATTACCTTGCTGTTTATCATAGAATATTTTATGGAGTTTAAACCAGAGATTAAACTTATGGATAATAAATATATAGCCGTTAGATACGCATCTGTTTTAGGTTTACTTTTTATTATCCTAATATTCGGTGTTTTTAACGGCGGCCAGTTTATTTATTTTCAGTTTTAACGATGGAGAAGATAAACTTAAAAAGATTCTTTAAAAACCTTTTGATATTTACCGCACTATTGGTTGCCGCTGATAGGATAATTGGGTATGCTTTAGAAAAAGCATACTTCAGTTTAAAAGCCGGGCAATTTGCACAAACAACCTATACTTTAGATAAGGCTGCGCCAGATATATTGGTTTTTGGTAGTTCTAGGGCTTTGCACCATTACTCCTCATCTATTTTATCTGATAAGCTGCATAAGAGCATCTATAACGCGGGCAGCGATGGGCAATTCTTACCTTATTATTGTGCCGCACAAGAAGTTATCTTACAACGGAAAATACCAAAAATCATAATTTTAGATGTAAATATCTGGGAGTTAGGGCCAAATGATTCAAAATATATAAAACTTGCTAGTTTGTTGCCATACGTGAGCGAACACCCAATCCTTAAAAAATACACCGCAGAGATCAGCGATTATGAAAACATCAAATTTATAAGCAAGACTTATCCTTATAACTCCACACTGCTTATTTCTGCTTATGACCATCTTTTCTCCAATAAGCTCCCTTCTGATGATAGAGGTTATTTTCCGCTAGTAAGAACCATCCCAAAACAGCAGTTTGAGCATTACAGAGAACAACAGCGCATTTATAACGAGAAAAGAGCCAAGCAAAAAATAAAAATCGATATGAACGCCGTTGATTATTATCGGGCTTTTTTACAGCGATGTGAAGATTTAAAAATTAAGACTTATGTCATCATCTCGCCTACCATCTTAAAAGAACCAAAAACAAAAGAGAAAATATTATTAAAAATTATTGCCGAAGAATATCCTAACGTTACTTTTTTAGATTATTCTTCAGATGCAACATATAACAACCATTATAAGCTTTTCGCCGATGAATTTCATTTGAATGATACTGGAGCCAAGAAATTCTCTGAGGAATTGGCAGATAAGATTAAATGATAAGCCGATATTATCCACAGATGGTTTAGGAGCATACCAATTTTATAAATAGTTAATAAAAAAATCAAGCTATCTTTTAAATAATCTTTGCTTTTTTAAATACGATATTCTGAATAAACCATTAAATAGGCTAACACAATTTTGCGAAATTATGTTAGCCATTATTATTCCTCTAATTTGTTTTGTGACCTTTAACCGCGTAAAACAATATGTATAGATAGCAAGGAACCATACTACATAAAAATGCTGTTTGTGAACCTATGTTAATGGCCAGGGCTGCGTAAATCTGCGGTAATACTGCTCCCCCGGCTATTCCCATAACTAATAATGCGGATCCAAATTTGGTGTATTTCCCTAAGCCCTTGATAGCTAAAGGGAATATTGCCGGCCACATTAAAGAGTTTGCCAAACCTAAGAGTGCGATAAACATTACGCTGATATAACCCGTTGTTAAAAATGCACCGACCGTAAATAAAACACCCACTATTGCCGATAGCATTAATGCTTTTTCTTGTTTGATGTATTTTGGGATACAGATGATGCCAATGATATAGCCGATTACCATGGATACCAGGGTATAGGATGTGAAAATTTTTGTCTGATCTAGGCTCATCCCCAAAGATTTGCCATAAGTACCGATCACATCGCCCGCCATTACCTCTACGCCCACGTATAAAAAAAGACAGATTACGCCTAAATTTAGGTTGCTATATTTGAACACACTAGATTTTGGTGCTACCACATTTCCATCATCCCCAACATGGTCTTTATCGGTATCAATTTCTGGTAAAGAAGAGTATTTTATTACCAAAGCCAATATGGTTAACACCAAGGCTATAATAATGTAGGGCGTTATTACCCTTTGCGCCAAAGCATTCAACAAAGCTTCTTTTTTTACGGAATCGGTAATGATTTTTGCTTGATCCTCTATAGCTTGTGCGCCTTTTAACACCAGCGCACTTAATATAATTGGGCTTAAAGCACCTGCCAATTTATTGCAGATACCCATAATGCTGATGCGTTTAGCGGCACTTTCTATTGGCCCAACAATGGTGATATAGGGGTTTGAAGCCGTTTGCAATAAGGCCAAACCCATACCTTGTATAAATAAGCCTAACAGAAATAACGGAAAGGTCCTCATATTTGCGGCTGGTATAAATATCAATGCGCCAATTGCCATCACAAATAAACCCAAAGACATCCCGTTTTTAAATCCTGTTAGTTTTAAGATGTATGATGAAGGGATGGCAAGAAAAAAGTAGGCCATGTAAAATGCAAAAGTTACCAGTAAGGCCTGGGATGTGCTTAACTCGCAAGCTAACTGTAAAAAAGGGATTAATGTACCGTTAAGCCACGTTACAAAACCAAAAACAAAGAAGAGTGCACCAATAATGATTACTGGGTTTATGCCTTTTTTTTGCATTGAGGCAGATAAAGAGTTTGAATTTGACATATATTTAGGATTGGTTTTTTACAATTATTTATTCGAAAACGGCGTTACCAAAAAACTCTGGCAAATGGAAATTAGGTGTCTCTGATTTAATGGGTCTCCAACTTAAAAAATGAGGCTCTGGTAAATCATCGCCACACTTATATAAATTAAGTCTTGCTGCCCTTCTTTTAAATGATTCTATTTGATGAAACTGAAAAACAGATTTAGGGATCTCTAACTGTAACTCCCATTTGATCATTTTTTTATCTTCAAAAATCACAGATTTAAAGCTAGAGTTTGCTCTAATATTTCTGATATTTTTTGCATCCAACAATTTTCTGTTTTCTTTAGATTCGCCAAAACCCGCCAAGCAGGTGCCCTTGCAATTAAACTCGAAGTTATAGTATGCTTGATCGTTATCTAATGCTATAAATAATTCTACACAAGAATCTTTATATACCGGATCATTTGGTTGGTTATATATTGCAAGTATGTTTTCTTCTATTACGTCAAATTTTACCAACAAGGCATCGTCTGTATAGGCTATTTCAAAATTGGCTTTTCCGGCAAATTTATAATCCCAAGCATTGCTGTTTATAGCATATGAAATGTTGGCCTCTACTTTTTTATCAGTGAAGCTGTTTGGCAAAATATAGGGTATTAAAATGGGCTTATTCATTTAATATTTCTAGGGCAAAAGGTCTAATTATTCTTTCAATTTAATAAATGTGTTCGGAAACACTAATTTAGAAAATAATTCTATAATAACAGTAAAATGTTTGCTGATCACATTTTATTAAATTAAGGCTTAGTTTAATGTTCATAATATTCAAACCCATCTATAATATCTAAATAAACGCCGTCAAAATTGGCATCCAATATTTTTTGTAGGTAAGAAGTGCTGTTTCCATAAATAATTTTCTGCCAATCGTTTTCCCAATAGTGTACTTTATAATTTCCTTTCCAATTGGGGTTTTCTGAATCAAGCCAAAGGGGCTTGTTTTTTTTCCAGTCAGTTTTCCAATAGTATCGGTAATCTTCTGCTTCGCCGATGGACATATAGGAAATTACCAGTCTTTTACCGCCGTTGGCTTTGGTTTTTAATTGGGCAATTTCTGCTGAGGTAAACGCTTTATCGTTAAAAAACAGATCCATAATAATCAAATCGTAATTGGTAGCTTTTACAGCATCTATAAATTGTGATTTTGAGCTAAACTTATCAGGATTGATGAGGTATAAAAAGTTTTGAGCTTCATTAATATTACTGATGTTATTGCCGTTTGCCTGATAAATTGGGTTTGGAAAGCTTGGGATATTGTTAAGGTCCCTTTGGTTTGCGGCGAAAGAGATATAGCCCGCTTCTTTGTTTTTTGCATAAGAATTGCTCATTTTAGAAACTGCGGAGCAATAATCTGTCACGAAGATTTTTTTACCTGCATTTTTAGAAATATTTAACAAACTTTTGAGGTAAGTAACCGTTGCTGTTGGTGTGGCTTGGTCATCATTATCATAACCATATAATAAATCTTCTTGGCCGTTAGCGTCAATTGCGTCTAAATAAGTAGTTGACGGAGGTGCTTGACTGTCTCCGTTTGCTGTAACTAATTCTATCCCATTTTGAGGCACAATTGCGAAATTTTTATTTTCTGCTTTAGCATATTTGCTGATACCGATCACAAAATCCCTCATATCTTGTTTAAAATCTCTGCCTGTCGGTGGTGGGTTATTCATTAGGTTTAGCTTGGCACTATCTCCGTTTTTACAAGAAACAGAAAGCAGAAATATGATGAGCATTAAGGTATAATTTTTCATAACCTATGGTTTTATTATTTTAAAATTTGTTGTTTAACAATGATGAGTTTTGGATTAGGGATTGTAACGGCACCCCGGATTGCCAGCCCCAAGGCAGGCAAACGGTGTACAGTGAAAAGCCCGACCCCGCTTTTTCTGCGGGGGAAGCCCCTAATTATCTTTCCAATCAATAATCATCATTTAAAGCAAAAATTGGTTTGCGGTTCATCCATGCGCCTCCTGTAAAATCAGGGAAGTCAACAGTGGCAAAGCCAAGCTCTACCGATTGTTCACTTAAGGGCGTAATGGCACTCCATGTTGCGGCATCATAAACGTCCATTGGTGTTTTTTCGCCTCGTTTGGCAGCTTCAATAAAAGCATGTACCACAAAGAAATCCATCCCACCGTGGCCGGCACCTTCGGCATCTTCGGCATATTTTTTCCAGAGAGGATGATCATATTTAGTTAACCATTCATCTGCGCTATCCCAAGCATCAGGGCTGCTTTTGCCATCTACATAAATACTGTTGTTAACATCCATCCAAAGTCCGTTTGTACCCTGCACCCTAAAACCCAAAGAATAAGGGCGAGGCGAATTGGTATCATGTTGTAAAATAATGGTTTCGCCATTGGCACAGGCAATAGAAGTGGTCACAATATCGCCCAAAGCAAATTTTACTTTTGCATTAGGATGATCTTCGCCGGCCTGATCTACAATGTACTTATGTAAACTACGCGACTTTGTAGAAAATGAGTTGAGTTTTGTGAATCTGTTCCCTCTGTTGATGTTTATATAATGTGCAATTGGACCAACACCATGTGTAGGATATAGATCGCCATTGCGGTGTACAGAATGGTTGGTACGCCAACGGGCTTCAGAAAAAGCTTTTGGCCCAAATTCTACACCATGCCCATAAGGATGTACGCCATCGTTAAACTTTACTTCCCTCAAATCATGCTGATAGCCGCCTTGTAAATGTGTAAGCTCACCAAAAACATTTTGCCTAGTCATGTTCAAAACCGCCATTACATCACGGCGATAGCAAACATTTTCTAGCATCATCACATTTGCGTTGTACTTCTCTGCTGCTTTAACTACATCCCAATGATCTTGAAGGGATATACCCAATATTACCTCTGTACCTACATACCTAAGTCCGGCTTCTAAAGAACCAATAATCATGGGTTTATGCCATTCCCAAGGTGTGGCGATAATTACCGCTTGTAAACCTTTGGTATTCAACATATCTTTCCAAGCTTGGTTGCTACCTTTAAAAATTCTGGGCATTGGTTTACCTGCTTTGTTGATATCTGCTTTTGCCATTTCTAGCATACGATCGTCCACATCACAAATAGCCACTAAATCAACATCGTCTCTTTTTAAAAGTAGGTTTAAATGGTTTTGCCCCCTTAGCCCTACCCCTATAATGGCTACTTTTACTTTCTCGCTAACCAATGCAAATAAATTTTCTGTAGGTAACATGCTTATTGCAGCAGCAGTTAGTCCTGTGCCTATAAATTCTCTTCTTCTCATTTTTATTTCAGTTTTTGTTTATCGTCATTTCGAGGTAAGAGGAATCTCATTTGCAGTTGCGATATACTTGTTTTGATGAGATGTCTCCTATCATCGGCATGAGACGGGATAATGATTACTTAGTTAAATATCCATCCATTACTTTTACTTCAAATGGGGCAAGTGTTATGGTAAATTCTTCGCCATTTGCTACCTTATCGCCATTTTCTTTGGCATCTTTAAAAATGTAATTGCTTTTAAACTTTGTGGGTATCTGCAAAACATCACGAACATTTACCTTAAAGGTTTGCGTTTGATCTGACGGGTTTCTTAAACTTAAAGTAGCTTTTTGAGGGTTCCAAGATGCAAAGCCATAAACTTCTTGTTTTGCAGGGTTGCCACCTACCCAATGTACATCAGCCAAAACAGTAGCATTTTTTCTGGACCAAGCAATTGCTTTTGCCAGTTGATCCCAATTATTACTGTTTAACAAATGTGGGTTAACATAAAGTTCTTGTAAACTGGTGCCGCTACCAAAAAACGACCAGATTTCATCTGCAATCTCTTTATCGTTATTTTTTACCGTACCCGGTATGCCATTGTTAGCGATACAAATGCCATGGCTCATGAGCGCATTTAAAGGATATAGCGGTGCCCTAACCACAATGTTCTTATGGATTTGCGCATCACGATAGTTGATCAATTTTTGACGAACCGTTCCTTCGCCATCCAATCCGGTATCATCGCCGGCTCTCCAAATGTTGTCACCAATCTTTAACCAATAAGGCGAAGGCCAAGTGCCCACCGTCATGCTGATGTATAGCTTAGGATCTAGCTTTCTTAATGATTCTATCAATTTTACAAAAGCTTCAATATCAGCTTGATATTTTAAGCTCGCTCCATCTGCTCCGTTGCCTGCACCAACCCCATCAAACTTAAAAATCTTGATGCCGTTTTTAGTAACAAACTCGCTGGTAACGGCTTTAAACCTTTCGTAATAACTTTTTCCGGTTAAAGAGAAACCGTTTTCGTTGGTTTTAAAAGGTGGGTTTTGCGCCATCCCGTATTTTAAACGTTGCACTTTTGCCTCGTCATAACCACCCCAGGGCGACATCCACACGCCCAGGTGTGCATTGTATTTGGCAGCTAACTTTGCCAAGTTATCAAACCCTTGAGGGAAATTCTTATTAAATTTCCATAAGCTTTGGTTATCGTCCCAGCCATCATCAAAAAGAAAAGCATCCATTGGCGTATTTCTTTTGGTAATTAAGCTATCTGCATAAGTTTGGATGCGGTCTAAAGAACTACCTTCTTCCATTTTTCTATCGCTCCACGATAAATCGTACCAAGAATTGTAGTGCAACAGCTGATGATAAGGTGCTGCCCTCTCTCTTTCTATATAATATAGATAAGCTCGGCGTTCTTGGTCTTTGGGGTAAACACCCCAAGCTACAGAAACATCTAAAACCCCGTTGTTTAAAGCTTCTAATCTTGGTAAAAAACAAGAAATGTTTTTTGCGGCACTATCTATCTGGCTCATCGGATGCTCGATAGCGAAAAACAGTTGTTCCCCCGCCAGTGGAGAACCATCTACCCTGCTTGTTTCTTTAATATTTGGGTTTGCGGGTAAATTGAGCAATATTACCCTTTTTGCCATTACCGGATTTGGGCTGTTGATGCTAAAATTCTGACGTATATAATTTGCATTATCACGCAAACTCACCGTCCATTTTACGCTAATGTTTGCTTTCTCTTCTATTAAATTTAAAGTGATGCTCTTTCCTGCAAACCTATCAGCTAGTTTTTGGGCAGCAGGATCTGCAGAAATATCTTTAATAATAGGCTCTCCTTGTACTTTAAACGTAGTAGATTTTATTCTGCTCTTATCCTTTAAAACAAACTCGAACAAGGCTTGATCTTTAAAATCAATTTTTGAGGACGATTGCTCTTTATTTTTAAAATCCAGAGCAGCTAAGGTTCCATTGATAATGGTAAAATCTGCCTGTAAAGTTTTGTTTTTTAATTGGATAAGCTTGTCACTTTTTTTGATATTAATACTTGCAATTCCTGGGTTTTTACCCGCTAGAAAAACTTGAGCGGAGCTATTTAGGTTTGCTAGGAGAGTGAAGATGATGGAAAATAAAAGGGTTGTTCTTTTCATAGTTTTAATGCTTGATGATAACTTGCTTTTTAATAATGTCTTTATCATTCTTTATATGGAGATAATAGGTGCCATTAGGGACATCTTTTACATCCAGGACTGCTTCTCCTTCATTATTTTTAATAAAAGCAGATTTGAGCACTTCGCCTTTTTCGTTGTATAAAAAAATCTCTTTTGAGGAAGTGCTCAGTTTTTCTTCTTTTAATGCTTTAGCATCAAACTGCCCATCTACTATAGTGAGTTGTGTATCAGCTGGGTTAGGATATATCGCAAAGCGGTTAACATAGTTGGAATTAAAGAATCTGAAATAACGAGTAATTGGTGTACCGCATGATAAGGAATTGTACTGCACCCGTACCGTTACCCCATCATAAGAAGGAGTATTTGGATAAAGCCATGTAAATGCGTTTCCGCTGGCATGAGGAACTATTGAACCTATTGCCAGGAGCTGAACCGAGATATTGTGGGCGTTAAAAGTCATTTGTAGAGCACCACTTGCTTTAAGGTCAATAAAATAGGGATCGGTATTGTTGATTATTGTTGCACCCGATAACGCAAAGCCCAGATCAAAGCTACTTGTGCCTGATTGAATTATTCTATACTTACTGAATGTTGCACAGGGAGTAACAATATTTGCAGTTAACGAAACTGTGCCGTTTCCTGTTTTTGTTAGAGTTGCGGTATTGCCCGAAGTACTCAAACTTGCCACGCCGCTTGTTGGACTGATGCTCCAATTTACGGTTACGCCAGCTGGTAATCCTGGGACGGTGTAGGTTTCTGAAGCATTACAGATTTGGGGAAAGCCCTGGATTGATAAGTTAGAACTACAAACTTGAGCACAGTTGTAATTAGCATTTTGCCATTCTAAAAGAAAGTTACTACTCTCTTGCGTGTAGGAAATGTGTAACTGATTTTGTTGGGGTACATAAGAAGCAGAAATTATAGAAGGCTTAATACAATTTATATTATTGCAAATATTTGCAAAAAGGCTCTGCTGGGGATTACTCAAAGCTAAAGAACTTACGGTAGGCACAAAGCAAAAGCGTGGTTGTAAAACTGTGGCCTGAATGCCATTGAAAAAGTCAGGCAAGCTATTCTGGATGACGTTTGCATCAAACCCAAATTCGTTAATATCATAAACACCTCCCGGGGCGTTGTCTAAAGGAAGCATACCGCTAGTAGAATTTATATGGGTTTTTATGAAATAGGTGTTTACGTTAATTATACCTAAGATTTTTCTTTTGCTGTATATATCGCCTCTATACAATTCGGCTGTTCCGCTCTGAGGAACAGAATTGATTCTAAAATCCAGATTTATCGAAGATTTAGTGGATAACAACCCCAAGGGTAATTGAACCAAAAATGCTAAAGGATTGGTATTTCCTCCAAATATAACAATAGGAGAAAATGGGGCACCAATTGTAAATGCTGCGGAAAGCCAAAGATTATCTAAGTATTTTATTGATTTGCCTCCAATTAATTCAAATATCCTGCTGTTATTAGGGTAAATAGGGGTGCCATCACAACTTCCGTTGCTGATGGTTATGTTTTTGCAGTTTGCTGGCCATCCCATGGTGTTGAGTTCGTTCATAAAAGCGTCATGTACAGTATTATCAGACGTTAAGGTGTAATTGGCTGGATTAAGCAGGTATCTTTGAATCAACAATTGCTTGGCGGCCGGTGTGTTAAAGGTTGCTAAACTTTCAGCAGTACCCTGAAATAAATCTACCCATTTAATGTATGGAAAATTACCATCTGTATTAACAATTTTAAAAGGAGAAAGATGTTGGACTGCAATTTGCGCCCCCACCGGAACATTTGCCCCCCAATAAGGCGTATCATGGCTGATGAACAACCGGGTTTCATGGGCTACATTATTGATTTCCATATCTCTTAAAGCATAGCGGGCTACCAAACCGCCCATACTTAAACCCATAACTACATTACTTTGCCTTACGCCATTATAAGTTGTTTTGCGTGAGTTTACTATGGCTATGGCTTTTTCTAATAAAAAAGCATTGCGTTGTATGTAATCTGCACCATTTTTATAATTCAAAAATATCAGGTCATAATCATTAATGTCGTCTAAGCCTTGGTTTAGGGTAATTTGACTATTTGTATTATCATTTACAGTAATACTTCTGACATATGAATCAAAACTATATCCATTATCCGGGTCAAAACCTTCTGCCACAATCAATGGTTTTCGTATTTGCCCGGTGCTGTTGTTAAGTGCCAATTGTATCGTAATATCTCCCTGCCCGGCCACGCCCAGATAACTTTTATCGGCAGTTATATCCTCATTGCTTAAGGTTCTGTATGGGCTAAAACTATTGGTTTGCAGTCCACCGCTATTAAGCGTATCTAAGGCCTCGGGATTTGGATAAACTGCTATTTTGGTATGCGCATATTTTATGCTGTTATCTGTAAAAGTGAAACGGATGGCTATGGGATAAAAACCCTCGGTACTGAAGCTTATATTAAAAGGGCTGTTTAAAGTCACATTTTGCCAGTTCCCGCTACTGTCAATATCTACTGCAATGGCACTGATGGTTTTGCCGGTATTGCCAAAAATAAGTTCGGGCTTAAAAATAAGCTGGTTATTACCCGTAAGCATCCCCTGCCTTATTGGAGCTACCGCAAATAGGTCATTATCCTGATAAGGGCTTTGGGTGCGGCCCGGCACATCATACAATTGGTCGTTACTTACCGTGAACAAATTGGCGGTTAAAGCATTGTCTTTTAAGCTTTGGTATTGGTAATACAAAGCTGTAAATGCAATGGGCTGATTGCTGTAGCTGTTGTTTTTTAATAAGTTGTTCAAAGTGTCCAGATACAGCATACTGGCCGTATTTATTTGCGCACTATATAAACTGGCATACAACATGCGCCACTCATCCAGAGAGACATAGTTGCTGTCGTTAAGCGTTGTTCCTGCAAAATTATCGAGGTTTAAAAAATCAATCCCATAATCGCGGAGGATGCCAGAGCTGATTTGGTTTTTATCTATATGGGCATAGATGTAATTCATTTTCCCATAATAGGAAGTAGTGTCTTGCGCTCTCAGCGTTGATGAAAACAGCAATAGACCTGCAAGCAATAAGTAAATTTTTTTCATGATGTGAGGTTTTAGTTTTTCTGACATTAATAATATCTGATATCGAAACGACCGTTGGTAATCTTCAATTCCCCACATTTGTCGGTAGGTATATTAAACCAGAAGGTGCCGGATAAGATTTTTTTTATGTTGTCAACTTTAGTGAAAATAACCTGACCATCTAAGGATTTAGCGGAGCCTACACCATAACCAGAAACGTCACTAAAGCAGTTTTGATTTGTTAAATAATAAGCATAAGAATTTTGTGAATCATCAAGATGATACTTAACGCCTTCTTTTATTTCGGTATTAAAGATTTTAATATAAAAATCTTCAAACTTTGACTTTAGTGCCCCCTTTAAATTTAAAGTATCATGTTTGAAAACAGCACTTAAGTGATAGCTGTCATTTTCAGCTATCCAATTTTCCCCGTTCACTTTACATGCAAATACATTAGCACCTGTTTGTGTGGCTTTTGGCAAGCCATCCGGGTCCAAATTGTTTTCTTTTTTACATTTCATACCTGTGGTAAGCAGAAAGCTTAAAATAAGAAGAAAGAAGATTGATTTCTGAAATTTTAATTTTTGTGTTTTCATGTTGATGAAGTTTTAGTTTTTCTGACATTAATAATATCTGATATCGAAGCGGCCATCGGTAATGTGTAGCGTGTCGCAATAATCAGTTGGGATATTAAACCAGAAGGTGCCGGATAAGATTTTCTTCTGGGTATCGACTTTTGTGAAAATTATTTGGCCATCCGTTGATTTAGCCGAACCTACACCATAGCCTTGAGATATTTTAAAACAATTTTTATTGGTAGCATACTCCGCATAATTAATTGTATCGATAAGCTGGTATTGATTTTTTTTGTTACTGAATTTGTTAATCCTAATTATATATGTCTCAAAAAAAGTTTCTCCCGATGGATTAGAGCCGCTTACTACTAATGTATCATGTCTAATACTTCCTCCAATATCATAGATACTTTTCGAAGAAATCCAATTTTCCCCGTTCACTTTACATGCAAATACATTAGCGCCTGTTTGTGTGGCTTTTGGCAAGCCATCCGGGTCCAAATTGTTTTCTTTTTTACATTTCATGCCTGTGGTGAACAGAAAGCTTAAAACAAGAAGAAAGAAGATTGATTTCTGAAATTTTAATTTTTGTGTTTTCATGTTGATGAAGTTTTAATTTTGACCCTTTGGTCGGTTTTATCACCGTACCAGGTGCAGGTGTTTTATCAATGTCAGGTATGGTGATAACAGCAACCTGAAGTTTAATAGACGCATTACCGGGCTTTACAATCAAACCCTTATATTTTAATAAAAGCTTTCCGCTGATAAAGCCAAAAGCACATATACCATTCTAAAAACAGCACCACAAAGGCATTTACAATATCCATCATAGATTTTGGCGTATTGAAAAAGCCTAAAAATCCCTGGGTAAATATGCGGACGGCATCATTAAACCATTGTGCACCCAGGGTTTCAAAAAATAGGTAAATAAAAATGGCATTCATGCCGATGCTGACGAAAACCCAGGCGTACCGGTTATATTTTTTGATGTCGCAAAACCAATAAAGAGCGGCTAAAATAAGGATAACCCAACCGCCGGATGCCAGGGTAAAGGAGCTGGTACTGATGCGTTTAATGATGGGGGTGATATTGCTGATATCGAGGCTAAAGCCTAAAACCAACAAAATTACTCCTGCCATCAATAAAATGGAGATGGGTTTCTGCGAAGCATTTTTAGACATCAGCACTTTAGCTGCCAAAACACCCCATATCGTATGTGCCGCCGTGGGGATAATATTTATCGCCACCCAACCATCGGTATTTATTTTTCCCATGAGCAAAGTATCGGCGTAAGCCCCAAAATTATGGAACTCTGTAAAGGGCTGGCTAAAGTCCGGAACCTGAATGTACCGGTATAAAAATTCGGTAATCAGCAATAGAACAATGGAGAAAGCAATCTGAAAAGTAAAGCTTTTATTGATAATGAGGTAAGCGATGACGGTGGTAAACGCCAACTGCGTTAACACATTCCAAAGTTCAAAAACCAGGTGGTCAGCGTAAACGCAATGCAGGCCGGTGCCCAATAAAAAGAGTTTCAGGCTCCTGATTAAAATGTGTTTGAGGTTTTCAGACCAGCTGATGCCTTTTTTTAATTTACTATGATAAGAAAGGTACATGGCCGAGCCGGCCATCATCATAAAGGCAGGCTGTACCAAATCCCAGAAATGTAGCCCATGCCAGGGATGATGGAAAAACTGAATGGTTAGGTAAGAAAAAATGGTGTTTTGCGCTACATGGTTTAGCGATTCATAAACCAAACAACTTTCGCCAGCCAGTAAAATCATGATTAAACCACGCATCACATCTAATGAAAGTAAGCGTCCGTTATCTATTGGCTCGTTTAATTTGTGGTCCATTATTTAATGATTTTTAAGAGGTGGTTTAAGCTGTTATATCCTGTTTGGGATTCCCAAACCTGATTATTTGCAAAACGAATACTGTATTCGGGTCGGTTATTTAAACTTTTAGCTACATCTGGTAAATGGAGAAGCATTTCATATTGGCCAGGTTTAATTTCCCGGGGTAAAGCAATGTTTTCATTGATGTGAGTTGTGCCGGAAAACCATTTTTGGACATTTGTTTTTAGGGCAATTGTATAAATTTCTTTAGAAGAGGTATTCCGTAAAATGATGTTTGCCTTCCGGGGATTATAAGGGGAGGCAAAACCCTGATTGTTGATTTGAATATCGATTTTTAAAGAATCTGTTATTTGCTGATTGACTGGCAAGATGGCTTTTTCTAAGACAAAGCGATAGCCTAAATGCTGCTTAATTGCTGTCATGCAGCCCTGGGTTTCCCAATCGTTATTTACCAGATTATTATAGCTTACATTTAAGAAGCTGTAATGCATGGCCGCCATTTCTTCTTCGGCATGTCCTTTGGGGCCGCAATCGTTTTGCGGACTAAAAGCATCGTCGCAGGTTTCGCCGCCAACGGCTACGTATTTACTATCCTGCTCAAAATAATTTCTTAAAATTTTATTGGCAGGTTTCTTTGGAGAAGTGGAGCTGCCATAATCGGCAAAAGTGCCATAATCATCCTCGCTGGATAAAAAACAATCATTATGAAAAGCAATCCGGGCTTTATCAGACTGGCTGAAGGCTTCTGCAGGTTTAAGCGGGGCATGCACACCATATACAAAATGCTGTTTGATTCTTGGCGTTCTAACCTGTACCATCCTATCGGGAGGCAAAGCATCCAATAAGGCCTTTAATACTTCGTTCCTATCTCTCCAGCTGCTATCTGGCATGTAGCCTAAATCATTTTTAGAGGCATCGCCAAAATAATCGGTATAATAATTTTCGCCCCAAATGCCAATGAACCCTTCCTGCATTACCGCAATTACATCAGCATTTTTTTGTAGAAGTGGTTTAAGCTGGGCAATGTGTTTCAGCACAATTTCTTTTGGCGCATCGCCATAAGGCGGACAAATTTGACCTTCAGGACAATCGCCTTTATGGCTGGTGTTGGTATAGGCAAAGCGTAAAATCATTTTCAGTCCGGCTTTGCGGGTAATATCAAAATCTGATTGAAGCTGATTTAAAAAATCATCAATAATAGGTTTATCTCTAAACTCCGTCAATAAATAACCTTTGTAAATTAAGGTAATAAAGGTTGCATAATTTGCATTACTGCTTTTAATAGAATTGGTGGTTCTTAGTTTGATGAGCTCATCTTCTTTTAAGTCTCCGGGTTTACTGTGTGAGGCTAAGTAAAAGCCGCGTTCGGGGTTAGGAAAATCTTCTGAACTGGTGGCGTAGCTAATTACCCTGTTTTGGGCAATAGCTACACCATAGCACAGAAAAACCAAACCTAAACAAAATACTTTTTTAATTTTTTTGTCATCAAACATCCTAATTCACAAATTTTAACTTAAATGGTTGGAGGATTTGCAGAAGAAACTTCATCCGCCCCCTTTTCTACCCTACCGTTTAGTAACCTTGTTCCGTTATCAATATCCTTTTCACCAATACCTGTTGCAAAAGACGGGTCTCCGGAGTTTATTGCCGGTGATGTAGAGGTTAGGTGTAAATCTGGATTGGGCAAAGTGCTGCTTACAAACAGAGGATTATAATAATTAGAGTGGGTATCTTTACCTGTGCCAGCTATAAAATTGGTTAAACTGTAATAACCACCGCCATTGATTCCTCCCCAATCAAAAGTGATGGAACCACTGCTGCCGGAAAGCGTATAGTACATGTTATAATCCATGTTAAGGTTAGTGCTTGTATAACCAGAGAGGGCAATTACTGCAACATTACTTGCCGATTGAACAATGTTATTTTTAAAAGTGAGGCCATCCACGTTTTGGAAATGAATCTCGCCCCCG
Source organism: Pedobacter segetis (assembly GCF_016623585.1). Lineage (GTDB taxonomy): Bacteria > Bacteroidota > Bacteroidia > Sphingobacteriales > Sphingobacteriaceae > Pseudopedobacter > Pseudopedobacter segetis. The sequence goes on along the minus strand of NZ_JAEHFY010000016.1, from coordinate 24,996 downwards.
TAACCTCCAACAGCGTAGTTTTTAAAGAAGGTATTGTTGGTTACCACAGCATCGGTTACTTTACTGCCAAAAGCATTTGCACCGATAATAATCCCTGCGGTACGGTTGTTATAAATGAAATTGTCTTTAACCTCAATCTCAGAAGAAGTGTTATTCGCGTTTTCGCATCCTAAAGAAATACCGCAACCATTACCTGTTAATTTATTACGTACAATGTCTATATTAAATGCCCCATCAGCATAGATACCGGCAGATATAGCCACTAAAGAGACACAATTGGAAACTGTATTATTACTTACTGTTCCGTTACGGGCTTGGTTTACAGCGGCAGGAGCACCTGTGTAGGAATAATGGCCGGCAACATCAATCCCGATATTGGTATTATCATGCACATTATTATTATCAATCAAGAAACCGTTGATGTTTCCGTTAAGCGTTAAACATTCGCTATATCCGGTAACGCAATCGTAAATCTCTGTTCCGGCTATGTAAATGTTACTGTAAGCTGTTGCACCAGTACCTACAACCACTAAAGGATTTGCCTGATTGGCCCCGGAAGGAACAATAGTTTTATCTGTTGACCAGCCTATGTTATAAAGTTTACAGTCTTGTATAGAAACGTTAGCACCCGAACCATAAACGTAAATCCCTTTTGCATAAGCCCTGATATTGTTTCTGATGTTAATCCCTTTAATGGTAAGGTTGCTCTTATCATTCACTATAATCATCGCATCTTGTGCGGAAGCTGTTGAACCATCCAGATAAACAACTTCACTTCCATAATTACGCAAAACAACATCGTTATTTGTGGTGCCAGAGTTTGTCCAATTTAAACGCTCATTATAAACACCGCCTCTTACATAAATATCAGATCCAGGCCCGGCAACATCTAACCCCTTTTGAATGGTTTTAAATGGTGAGGATATTGTACCTGAATTGCTATCGCTACCGGTTGTTGCTACATAATAAGATATTGAAGATACAGAATTAACTGCATTTGAGCTCATTTGCGAATTTTCTGATAAGACTTGAATGGGCTCTACATTAGTTTTAGTACAAGCAGATAACAATCCGCAACCCGCTACAGCCAACGCAATGGTTTTTTTTAAAAATCTCATTTTCGTTTTCATTTTAATGATTATTTATGGTTTATGATTAATTGATTACTTAATGATGAGCATTTATTTAGATTGAATTGGCTATGCCGGGTTGTTTAGCTTAAAACATATATTTTTGGCTCAAAACCTTTTCAGTAGTAAATAAAGTTGCAATATTTAACCCGGTGCCTTTGTTAAGCATAATTTTGAATTGTTGGTTGCCAGAGACCAGATTCAATTTTTTAGTTACCAATCTTCTGCCCAAAACATCTGTTAAAGTAAATGTGGATGTTTGGTTAGATGGGGAATAAATAGAAACTGAAATTTCATCTGCACCATAACTTTTAGTTACGTTAAGGGTTAAGCCCGATAAATCTGAAGAAACGCTGATGGTTTTTAACAAGGTAGATTTTCCATTAAGATCATATTGTGATAATTGATAATAAGCAGTACCCGGTGTTACATTTTGATCTACATAGCTATAAAATTTTTGGCTATCAGAATTTATACTTCCTGATACAGTAGCAATGGATGAAAAACTTTTACCATCTATAGATTTTGCAACATCAAAATATGCGTTATCTTTTTCAGATGCTGTTGACCAATTTAATTTTACACCGGCATTTTCTACTTTACCATTAAAGGTTAAGAAAGAAACTGGGAGTGTGCCACCTGTTAAAGGAACGGTAGCGTAAGTTGGGTTAGCACTAGCGGTGCCAGGTAATGCACCTAATGTTGCATAACTAGAATTACTATCATTAAATGAAAATGTTACCGTACCAGTTGTTAAGCTAATTTCAGATTTCTTGATTGAAAATTCAATAATCTTTTTAGAACCAACCGTAGTTAGTGCAGAAAAGTTGATAGTACTTGCAAATGTAGCACCGGATGGGGTCCATGAAAAACCACTTCCACCCGATTGATTAAAAACTGTACCACTTGTTAAATTTCCTTGAAAAAGTAAATCTGCACCAGAACCACCAGGGTAAGACCCTTGGATATAACCTGTAGCGGCATTATTATCAGAATTTAAAAAGAAATCAAATCTTTCTAAAGTCCATGCAGTTGTACCTTCCATGTAAATATAAATGTAATCTGCATCTGCATAGGTTTTTAAGCCTGTTAATGTTCCTGTGCCATCTGTACTGGTATATGCGATACCGTCCCAATCTGTAAATGTTCCGTCAATTGTAATAGAGATAGCAGCTTTTGCTGCATTGTTTAGTGCAAGCATTAATGCTAATCCTAAAATTGTTGTGTAAATTTTTTTCATGTTTTTTTATTTTAAATTGATTTATAAATTGTGTTCGTACACGCTTTTATTTAAGATATTATTTAAGTTTTAGCTCTTACCTAGTTATACAAGAGCTAAAACTTAATTTTATCACTAAATTATTTTAAACTAACATTGATGAATTTTTTGGCAGGACTTGCAGGTAATGCACCCTGTACAGCATAACCAGAATTTTCATCAAATAAAAGAAAGTTGATAGAGTTTTTAGGGTTACCGATAGAACTTTTCTTGATGGAAAACTCTATCACATTTTTATCAGCTACCGGTTTAATATCAGAAAATTTCATCACATCTATCATGTTTGCAACAGGGTTAAAAGTAAATGCTGTAACAGCACCCGTATGTTCAAAAACAGATCCCCCAGTATCTTTAGTTGCTGGTCCTTCGGCTAAATAATCTGCACCAGAACCATCAGCATAGGCTCCTACAAAATAACCAGTCGCAGGATTGTTGTCGGCATCAAAATACATATCAATTAATGCCATGTGCATATCTTTTGTGCCTTCCACATAAAAATAAATATCTGTTGCAGATGCGTAAGTTTTAACGGCCAACAATGTACCAGTGGTAGCTGCTGGATTTTGATAGGTATAATCCACATATTCCCAATCGGTAAAATCACCATCAATTTTAATATTTGGACCTAAAACAGATACCGTATCTATAAAAGTGCTACTCTCTGTACCGTTCTTTGTAGTTAAGGATACCAAAAAATCTCCTTTACTTTTAAAAATATGGGTAGGTGCTTTCTTATCAGATGTTTCTCCACTTCCATCACCAAAATCCCAACTGTATTCTGTAGAGTTTCTAGAGAAATTTGTAAAGTTAACTTTGTAACCATCGGCAACATAACTAAAAACCGCCTGGATACCACTCCCAGAACCTTCTTTTTTACAAGAAGCAATAGACAGCATTACCATGGTGATGCTGAATAAATAAATGATATTTTTTTTCATGTCTGTTTATTTTACGTTTGAAAATTTTATTTCTTAATTATTGGGCAACTACTTGTAAGTCTTTTGCCAATTTATTCATCCCTCCGTTTTCTGTTACCCAAACATCGGGGTTTGCCAATCTTATTGCATATTCCATTAATGGTTTAAGATTTGGGGCTTTATCTGCTATTCTTAAATAAACAGAGTAAGTACCAACTGGCACATTACTTAGGGTAATGCTTTCATCTATAACCACATTAACATTTGGTTTACATTTCCTTAGATCAACAGTTAAAGGGAATTCATAATAAGTGCTGGTAGTTTTGTTTTTTAAAATGATGTAAGAATTCTTTTTATTGTAATAAGGGGCGTAACCTCTATTTATCATGGTGATATCTAGTTTTAAAGACCCGTTGTTAACTGCTTGTTCTGGCAGATTGGTATTTAAAAATGCTAAACGATAACCTAGATTTCTTTGGAATGTATTAAAGCAGTTGTTGTTTTTCCAAAGTGCGATAGTTGGCAGATAGTAATCTAAATTAAGGTAAGTCCATTTCAATAACCTCATTTCTGCATCAGCAATTTCACAAGTTGGCGAAAAACCACTAGTTGGTACACAGGTTTCCCCACCGGTAGGCACATAATTAGCATCATTACTTATGTATTGCTTGTCGGCCAAAACATTAGTATAAGTACCATAATCTGTACCACCAGTTAAAAAACAATCGTTATGGTGCCCTACCCTGGCAATACCTTGTTCAGAAAAAGCATTTGCTTCTGTTACCGGACTTGTATTGTCAAAAATTTGTTGCTTAAATGCTGGTGTTCTTACCTGTACCATCAAATCCGGCGGTAATACGCTCAAAATTTTCTGCAATACGGCTTTCTCGTTCGCAAGAGTAGTTAACCCGTTTGATGAATCATGCCACTCGCCATAATTACCAATAATACCTGCTTGCATAAACGCTATTACATCTTTATTTGCTTCTAATAATGGCTTAAGTTGGTCTAAATGTTGATTAACAATAGATAATGGGGCATCATCACCAGTTTCGCTATAAGCAAAACGTAGAATTATTTTTAGGCCCGCTTCTCTTGTTTTATCAAAATCATCTTGGATGAGCTTTAATTCCGAAGCGCTTAATGGGCTACTTTTAAACTTATCAAAATAGAAAACCCTTAAAAATATAGATACGTTTGCCGCTCTTAAAGATTGTAATAGAGGTAAGCTTAAAGATTCACCTTCAGAAAAAACGATATAAGTGTGCATAAAGCCTCTTTCTGGATTCGGAAAAATCTCATTAGATTGTAGGTAGGTGGTACCTTTTACTTCGCCAGAGCCAGGATCCTTATTTTTTTTACAACTGACTATGCATGTAACTAAAATCAAACTAAATACTATTTTATATATGCTTTTCTTTATCATCGTTTCCGTTGTTTTATGGTAAATTATTAAAATTGATTTTTAGTTATACCCTGGGTTTTGGATAAATTTCCCTTTTCCTTCACTTACAGCTGTTAATGAAAATGGATATAATTTCTTAGAATCGTTGGTGTAAACAGAGTTTTCTACCAGCTTGCAACGAGAAACAAATTTTCCCATCCTGATTAAATCTGCCCGGTACTGGCCGTTCTCGCACCAAAACTCATGACTGCGCTCTAATAAAATCAGATCATTAAAATCTGCCAGAGAGGTATAATTTGCCAATTGTTTATCGGCTAAACCAGCCCTTTCTCTAATTTGGTTTACCAAATCTAATGCGGGTTGTGTGCCTGCACCAGCTAAATTGGCAATAGCTTCTGCTTTTGATAATAATACATCGGCATAACGGTACATGATAATATCCACGGTGGTTAAACCAGTAGTACGGTTAGCATCCTGGTTAATTTTTAATGGTAATGGACCATAGTTCAAAAAAGTTCCCGGGCTGCTGCGGTTATAGGTAATGCCATCTGTACCGGTATATTGAGAAATCAACATTGTTCTTCTTTTATCGGTTGGCTCAAAAGAATCATAAAAATACCAAGTACTTTGTATGGTTCCAAAACCTCCTTTTGGAGAGAAGTTAGCTGGCAAAACCATCAGCTGCCATTGATTTTCACTAGTACCAGCATAATCACAGGGGATAGCCCAAATTACTTCTTTACTGTTTTTTGCCCCTTCTAAATCCCACATCCCAACATAATTTGGATCTAATTGATAAGTGCCATAACCAATAATATCGTTAGCCAATGCTAAAACCTTATCATACCTTTTTTCATGGAGGTTAAGCCTTATCAAAATCATTTTGGCCAAGCCTTTACTAAAACGTCCGTACTCTGCTTCTGATGGTAAAGGAAGGTCTGCATCGGCGGCAGTTAGATCATCCTCAATAAATTTTACCATGTCATCATTACTTAATCTGGCCAAAGGTGCTTCTACTAATGGATTATTTAATACATCTAAAGGCGCAACCACTAAAGGGCCATAAAGATCAAATAAAGTATAGGCCAATAAACCCCTTGCACAACGTACTTGGGCAATAGCTTTTCTTTTTACCTCTTCACTTACAGATGACTTATTTATTAGATCTATGGTTTGAGTCATCATACTGATTTTATTATTATAATCATCGTAATAATGGGTAAAGCCTAAGTCTTGCGGATTAAAATTATGTAAGGTAGCTAATAGCTGGTCTCCATAAGCACCATGTAGTGTTTCAGTTGTTGCATCTGATAAATACATCACCCCTTTTTCTGAGGTGGAGAAAATACCGTTACCGTAAGCCCCTCTTAACGGATAGTAAGCTGCATTAACCAAAGCGTCTATATCTGATGCAGATTTAGGAAAAATACTAGTGTTGATATCCCCATAATCAACAGGGTTTAAGTCTTTGGTACAACTACCTAATGCAAACACGCCAGATAATATTAATATTTTATATACTTTCATTTTCGTTTCTTTTAAATGTTAAATTAAAATGTAAAGTTTAATCCAAGAGTGAAAGTTCTTATATAAGGATAAGCCGCTGTATAAGAATCTGTTTCTGGATCTACCCCAGTATAAGGTGTAATTACAAAAAGGTTTTGCGCATCGGCATGGATCCGAGCATTAGAGAAAACCCCCTTCAACAGTTTGGTTGGTACATTATATCCTAATGAAACGTTTTGTAACCTTATAAACCACGCTTTTTGAACAAAGAAATCTCCGCTACCATAAGGTGATCTACCGTAGAAAGAACTAGGTTGGGTAGTAGAGGGATTAGTTGGTGTCCATCTATTTTTTACGGTTCTTAATGCATTATATCCTTGTACATATACTGGCTCTGCAACAACACCATAGGTTACAAAATTAGGATCGGCAAAACTTCTACCAAACAAACCATTAAAATCGAAATTCAGACTAAAGTTCTTATATCCTAATATATTGGTCATACCCGCCATAAAGCTCGGGTCTGATGTTCCCATCAATTTGGTGTCCGCATCATCAATAATACCATCCGGCGCACCTGTTCTTTGGAATCTACCGTTGGCATCCACTACAGGGTTACCAGCTGCATCTCTAACAAAACCATTAATATCTTTTATTTTAATATCACCTGGTATTAATGCAGGTTGCGATATTGGCGGTGCTTCTCCGATTTGTAATATACCGTCAGAAACCCTACTGTATATTGCTCTGATTGGATCTTTATCACCTACATAAACCGCGGGCTTAAAGTCTGGTGCTCTTTCTAACCAATTATCTTTATATCTGGCAATGTTGAACATTGTTCTCCATTGAAAATCTTTTTTCTGGATATTCCTGGTGGTTACGCTAAACTCAAACCCTCTACTTCTAGTTTTACCTATATTAGCAATAACGGTATTGATCTGTTGGTAAGAGTTAAGTATTTTATTATCTAAAAGATCGGATATAACATTATTATAAATCTCTAAAGAACCTTCAACTTTTCCATTGAATAAAGAATAATCAACACCAAAGTTTGATCCTGTTGTGGTTTCCCATTTCAAATCAGGGTTTTCTAATCTAGTAAGTGAAACACCCGTTGTAGGAACATCACTACCAGAAAGATAGGCGTTATAAGCACCATAGGCGGCAAAAGCATTAGCGCCAGAACCTCCATCAATTCCAGAAATAGAAGCATTACCAGTTTGTCCATAACTAAAGCGCAGTTTCAATTGAGAAACAGTGTTCTTAATTTTATTAAAAAAAGGTTCCTCTGCAACATTCCATGCAATGGCGGCAGATGGAAAAGTGCCATATTTATGATTCTTTGCGAAAACACTAGCACCATCTGTACGTACAGTAGCAGTAAATAAATATTTGCTCTTATAATTATAGTTAAGCCTACTAAAATAGGATACAAAAATATTATCAGACCCTGTTGAGCTAGGCGCAATTTGATTTGTACCTGCACCTAAATTATTCCATAAAAAAGCATCTGTAATAAAACCCGAAGCTGCTGCACTATTAAACCTATTGTATAGTTTCTGTTGTGATGCACCCACTAAAAAACTAAAATTATGCTCTCCTGCAAATGTTTTGTTGTAATTACCGGTAGCTTCTAACAAATAATCGTCAGTTGTAGCATCAGATATTGATGCTCTACCGTTTTCTGTAGCACCGTTGACCGTTGTTGTTGGAATATAACTTTTTCTATCTGTTACACCCCTATCCAAACCTGCTTTCAATTTAAAAGTTAAATCTTTAATTGGGGTTATATCTAAATAAGAGTTTAACAACATCCTATCTACCCTGCCCTGATCAGAAATGGTTAGTAAAGAATATGGATTGGGCTGTAATGCCAATTGAGGGTTTAGAGGATAATTTCCATTTTCATCTATGGCTTGTATTTGCGGCCCTTGTTGTATAGCTGCCCTAATTACACCAGAGTTTTCATATTGATCGCCCCCTAACTGACTGTTTAAATTATCAATCCTACTGGCAGTTAAATTAACCCCTAATTTAATATATTTATTGATGTCTTGATCTATATTGGTTCTTATAGAATATCTCTTAAAACCCGAGTTTTTAACCACTCCGTCTTGATTATAGTAATTCCCAGATATTAGATACTTGGTATCTTTTGAGCCTCCAGAAATTGAAAGATTATGTTGAGCAGTAGAACCATTTCTAGTCACTAAGCTTAACCAATCTGTTCCTCTGCCTACATTATTTATAGCATTTTGAGTAAACTGGTTTCTGTAAGGTTGTACGCCATTAGCTATTACTTCATCTCTTGTGCTAAAGCCATAAGGGGCAACTTTGTTTTCAAAATCCCACTGTTCTTGTCCTGCAGCATTTCTAACCTGCATCCATTCATTTAAAGGCAAAACATCAAACGTGTTTTCATTAAATTTTTGGAACGAAAAGTTATTAGAGTAGTTAACACTTGGTTTTCCTTCTTTCCCTTTTTTAGTGGTGATCAAAATTACACCATTAGCGGCCCTTGCACCATAAATTGATGTTGCACTCGCATCTTTTAATACTTCAATAGATTCAATATCATTTGGGTTAAATGAATTTAAAGGACTTTGCGTACCTGTTTGGTACCTGCTATTTAGTGCTGGTTGCTGTATATCAGTTATGGGAAAGCCATCTACCACGTATAAGGGTTGGTTACTGGCCTGTACCGATCCAGCACCACGTACCAAAATATCAAAACCGCCGCCTGGTTGTGCGCTATTTTGCCTGATTGTTAAACCAGCAACTTTACCTTTTAACATGCTCCCAATCTCTGGCCCGGATGACATTACCAAATCCTCGGCTTTAACAGATGAAACCGCCCCGGTTAAATCTCTTTTTTTAACGCTACCATAGCCAATTACCACAACTTCATCAAGGCCACCTGTAATAGGCTTAAGACTGATCTGTAATTTTGTTTTTCCCGCCAAAGGAACTTCTTGAGTTGCGTATCCAATAAAAGAGAAAATTAAAGTTCCGTTCCCATCAGGAACCGTAATAGAAAACTCACCGTTTACATTAGAAAGAGTACCTATTGATGAACCTTTGAGCTTTATACCAACCCCCGGCAAAGGCTGACCATTTTCATCAACTACTTTCCCATCAATTTTAACCACAGAAAATATTTTATCTAGATGATCAGCAAAAGGGGTTTCCTTAGGCATGATCACCACTGTTTTATCTTTAATAGTATAGGATAATGGTTGGGAAAGAAACAGCTTATCTAAAGCATCTTTAAGCGTGAGATTAGAAAAATCTACGGTTACGCTGTTAGATGTTCTTAAAGCATCGTCGTTATAAAGAAAACTATAACCGCTCTGGCTTTTGATTTCTTTCAATACTTTCTCAAGAGGTGCGTTCTTCTTGGATAAAGTAATGTTTTGAGCAAAACTCACAGCTGCATGCGCTTGTATAAGCGAGCTTAATAGAATGATGATCGTAATTTTCATGACCAAAATGATTTTTTTTATGTGGCCACGATAGACACATAAATCTTTTTGCGTATAAATTTTATACATTTGAATGGGTTTAATTCGTAAATATTTAGTTTTTTGAGACAAATTTTTTCGATAACCTGAGTTTTAACTGGAATTTTGGTTGCCGCCAAGATTTCAGTTTTTTTATTTTCTAGGTTAAGGGCTTTCTTCGATTTCTTGTTTTTTCATGATTTGGGTTAGTTTAGTTTAATTATTCTGTTACAGTGATTGTTTTATCTTTAATCTTAAAATGTACGCTGTTTGTTAATTCTAGCGTAGCCAGTACTTCTGAAACATTTTTATATTTAGATATGGTACCCGTAAATGTTGAACTAGCAATCCCGCTTTCATAATTTACATCAACGTTGTACCACCTAGCCAATTTTCTCATGATACTTTCAAGGCTTTCGTTCACAAACATAAACTGTCCATTTTTCCAAGCAACGGCTTCTTCTACGTCCACATTTTTCTTAAATAGACTCTTGTTGGCCAATACAGATTGATTACCCGGTTCTAAAATTAAATGTCGGTCTGTTTTTTTAGATTTTACCTTTACAGAACCTTCTAATAATGTTGTTTTGGTAGAAGCCTCATCGTTATAAGCATTTATATTGAAATGAGTACCTAGAACTTCTACAGTTTGAAGATCAGAAATTACCCTAAACGGTTTTGTTTTATCTTTTGCTACTTCAAAATATGCCTCGCCTTTGAGGCTAACCTCTCTTTTGCTACCCAAGAAACAAGTAGGGTAACGCAAAGAAGATGCTGCATTTAACCAAACTTTTGTACCGTCTGGTAAATTGATTTGATATTGGCCGCCTCTGGGAGTCTCGATCATATTATACGCATTAAGGTTTGTGTTTGATGATCTTGGATCTGTTATTGTATATACTAATTTCCCGTCTGCTGTTTTTGTGATTAAAATACCCGATTGTTTTGCAAGCTCTCCATCTTTTGCATCATCCAAACTTATTTTTTTGCCATTTGCCAAAGTTAAAATAGCCTTATTCCCTCCGGGTTTTATATCTTTTACAAATTGTTTCTCAATATTGTTAACCTGTTTTTTGGCGTTATTTTTATAAAAATATAAACCGGCACCTATAAAAAAAATCACAATTGCTGCCGCAATTTGAGACCATTTAAACATTCTTCTTGTAGGATGGTATTCTTCTTCTAACCTGCTACTAACCTCTTTAAGATCGCTTAGTTGCTCTTCTTCGGTTAGATCTAAATGATGATCTAAATTCTGTTGTAAATACCAAGTTTCAATTAAGGCTTTTTCTGTTTCGGTACAATTACCCGAAAGATATTTTTGTATGAGCAGTTTAGCCTGGTTTTCTTTCATCATATTATAAGAATTAATATTCCTATATAAAGAGATACAGGCAACTAAGCCTTAGGGGGTAAAAAAATTTAATATTTTGTTTACGATATTTTAATATTTGGTTTAAAGCAAATTTTAGCACCTATCTAAGTCACATTTAACTAAAAGGCTTTCTTCTATAAATGAGTTAAGACTAAAAAATGCCCAATTTAAACCTTAAAACTTTTAATGCGTGTTGTATATGCTTACGGACGGTTTGTTCAGAAATATCAAGCTCATAAGCTATCTTTTTATGACTGTAATTTTGTTTTCTGCTCAGTTCAAAAACATGGCGCATTTTTAAGGGCATTGCTGCAATTTGCTTTTCAATAACTTTAGATAATTGGCTTTCTCTAACTAAGTGATCGGTTACACACTCTCCTTTTTCAATAAAACTACCCAGAGAAACAATATATGCCGATTCAATTTTTTTATGCGATAGAAGATTAAAGATTCTGTTCCTTACTGCGGCGTATAAATAAGTAGAAAGGTTAGGGCCAAATGAAAGCTGGTCATGTTTCATCCATATGGTAGAGAAAAGTTCGTGAATAATATCTTTTGCTTCTTCTCTATTTCTAATCCATTTATAAGTATGAATATGCAATAACCAATGGTATCTATTATAGATTTCTGTAAATGCGTCCCTATCCCCTTCTTTTAGTAAAGCAGTCAATTCAGCATCGTTAAAATCTTGATATATTGGCATATTAAATCAATTCTTAAGAAATAAACAATAAATTTTAATAAAAAAATGCTACTGCAATTTCTTATTAACCTCTTTAAGTTTGGTTTATATTGGTATTATAAAAAACTAATCTAATGATAAAAAATCGAATAAAAAAAATAAATGTTTGCGAACACACATTTTTCTTTAAAAAAATTATTCATCCATCATAGAAAAGAATATTTTAGTTAACCTAGGCGCTCTCCAAATCCTCCTCAATAAAGTAATTAACGTTTTCTTTGGTAATAATATCTAATGGAAGATATTTTAATAAAGGAACTTCTTTATTAAAAATAAGCTTATCGGTTAAAAGCTTTAAACTCCAAAACCCTTGTCCTTTAGGGTTTTGATTAATTAAAAAACTAATGGTATTATTTTTTAGGTAGTGTAAATTTTTTGCCAGAAGATCATATCCTATAATATTTACATCATGTATATGTTTCTGGTTTAAATAACTGGCTATTTCAAAAGATTTAGAGGTGGTTACGAAAACACCTTTTATGTTTGGATTGTTTTCAAAAATGTTATCCATTTGGCCAACAAAAGACGCATAATTTGGTCTCGTAATTTCTGCTTTTAAGATATCATATTGTTGTAAATTGTTCTGGCTAAAATAATTTTTGAAACCCAATTCTTTTTTCTCTAGATGCGCAGCATTTGAAGTTTCTTCGTCAAAATGCGCCAACAGAATTGTACAAGGTTCTGATAGGCCATAATGGATCAACTTACCGGCTAGATAACCACTTTGATAAGAATCTTGACCAATATAACTTAGTGGCTCAAAATCTGATATTTCTGTATTGAACAATACAAATGGGATTTCGGATTTTTTCCAACTCTCAAAAAATGGAAGTACTTCCCTATGAAAAATAGGGGTTAAAATAATCCCATCGGGGTTATCTAAACTAACTTCTTTTGCTTTATCTACAAAAGATGAAGCTGTGTAGGGATCAAAAAAGTAAAATTTAACCTCTAGGCCAAATTGCTTAAGTTCTTTTAAAGATTTTTTTATGCCTGCCTTGGGCGCAAACCAATAACTGTCATAAGATTCATCAGGAATTAAAACCGCAACTTTATACTTTTTTTTAGAACTTAAGGCTCTAGCAATAATATTTGGCTCATACTCCATTTCTTTTAAGATACGGAGTATTTTTTCCTCTACTTTGGGGGCAACTTTACCCCTCTTATGTAAAACACGATCAACTGTGCCCGCACTTACCTTAGCTTTTAAAGCGATATCCTTTATAGTGATAGTTTTATCATTCATGGTTGAGCCGCATTTGGTTGGATAGCGAAAATAAAAAAAATTGACATTAATTTACTAACTTAAATAAAAGCCTGTTTAAGCTACAAATAATCTGGCAAAATCTTTTAATGGCAACAATTTTATCTAAACTAAAACATTATTCTTCGCATCGTTAATGATTTTTTCTAATTCTTCTTTTTTTGCATAAAGCTTCTTGAACAATTGGAACTGTGCTTTTGTGCGTACCAAATTATGGGATGGATAGGCAATTTTATAATAAGTATCTCCTTGCAAATAATCTGTCAAGAAACGGATTGCTTGCATAAAAGGGAAAAGAAACACAGCTAAGTACAAAGATTTTATTTCATCATCTGTTAAAAAAACCAAAGCTTCTTTTAAATAACCTTCTGTATAAGCTTTAAATAAAGAAATATTCACATCAATTTTATTCAAATTGGCTTCGTCTTCTTCTGCGGTATTTGCTAAGGTTCTAATGGCATCACCAAAATCATAAGCAACATAACCAGGCATTACGGTATCTAGATCAATGATACAGATTACTTTATCGTTCTTATCAAACAATATGTTGTTAAATTTTGTATCGTTATGGGTAATTCTTTTAGGTAACAAACCTTTTTCTCCCATTTCATAAAGGCTGCACATAAAATCTTTATGTTGCTCAATCAATGCAAGTTCTTCATTAACTTCATTTACCCTCCCGGCGCAATTTTCTGTTACTGCGTTATAAAAATTTGCTAATCTAAATTTAATGTTATGGAAATCTTTTAGTGTCTCTTTTAATAAATTCGGATCCATATCGGCCAACATCCGCTGAAAGCGACCAAAAGCTTCGCCACCTTCATAGGCCTGCTTGCTAGATGTAATTAAATCATAGCTGATAGAATCTTTTATAAATTGGTACATTCTCCAAAAATTTCCATCATCATCTTCAAGAAATAAAACACCCTCGGTTGTGGGGATTAGTGTGAGTACTTGTTCAAAAGATTTATCGGTCTTAAATTCTCCATTTAACTTAGCCCCTAAATGTGCAGAAACCCTAGAAATATTTACCACAACCCCTTCAACATCTTTAAAAATATGATGGTTAATACGTTGTAAAAGATAATCTGGGCAACTTTTATCAATATTTTGAATAAAAAAAGTATCATTGATATGCCCCGAACCAAAAGGTTTTGTAGTTAGAACATCTCCCTCAATAGCAAACTTTTTGGCAAGGTGTTCAATTTTGTTTTTCTGGAATGTTGTGTTTTCCATATCTATGTTACTTTTGGATAAAAGAGATAATATCGTTCATGATGTTGTTTGCTAGTTTATTCGCCCCTGCTTCAGATGTTGATTCAGAATAGACCCTGATGATGGGTTCGGTATTTGATTTTCTCAAATGCACCCATTGCTTTTCAAATTCTATCTTTAATCCATCTATGGTACTATGTGGCTTGGTTTTATGTTTATCCTTTACTTTTTGAAGGATGTCATCCACATCCATCCCTTTTTTTAGGTTGATTTTATTTTTTGAAATAAAGTACATTGGATAGCTCGCTTTAAGCGTTGAAATCTTTTTTTCTGATTTGGCCAAATGAGTTAAGAAAAGAGCAATACCCACTAAAGCATCTCGCCCGTAATGCAATTCTGGATAAATAACACCTCCGTTTCCTTCCCCACCTATAACAGAACCTGTACTTTTCATCAGGTTTACTACGTTTACTTCTCCAACGGCAGAGGCATTGTAAACTTGATCGGCAGCTTCTGTAACATCTCTTAAAGCTCTTGTAGATGATAGATTTGATACGGTATTACCAGGATTATGTTTTAAAACATAATCTGCAACCGCAACCAATGTATATTCTTCGCCAAACATCGTCCCATCTTCACAAACAAAACAAAGGCGGTCAACATCTGGATCTACCACAATGCCTAGATCTGCTTTATGCTCTTTAACGGTATCAGAAATTGCTGTTAAATGCTCTGGCAAAGGTTCTGGGTTATGTGGAAAATGTCCATTAGGCTCACAAAAAAGCTCATAAACAGTTTCTACACCTAAAGCTTTTAACAATGCGGGTATAAAAACCCCACCAGAAGAATTTACACAATCAATAGCTATTTTAAAGTTTGCATTCTTAATAGCAACAGCATCAACCAAAGGGAGCAATAAAATTTGATCGATATGTTTTTGAAGGTAACTATCATCAAAACTAACATTCCCCAAATTATTTACTTCCTCAAAATCAAATTCTCCAGCCTCTGCAATAGTTAAAACCTCCTTACCATCTTCTTCATTAATAAATTCACCCTTATGGTTTAATAATTTTAACGCATTCCATTCTTTAGGGTTATGACTTGCTGTTAAGATGATACCACCTCCTGCTTTTTGATCTGGAACGGCAATTTCTACGGTAGGCGTTGTAGAAAGACCTAAATCTACCACATCAATTCCTATACTTTGTAAAGTACCAACCACTAAATTCCTTACCATCTCTCCAGAAATCCTAGCGTCTCTGCCTAAAACAATTTTTTTATTACCTGTTTTAGACAATATCCATTTACCATAAGCAGCGGTAAATTTAACAATGTCAACGGGTGTTAATCCTTCTCCAGATTTTCCACCTATGGTTCCCCTGATACCGGAAATTGATTTAATTAATGTCATTTGGTTAATTTTAATCTTACTAATAATAAAATCATTGTTTAACAATTATTATTTTGATGTTTAAAAGGGTTTCAAAATATTCATTTGTGAATTTTACAGTATTATTTTTTGCAGTTCCATATTTGATACAAGAAACAACCGAATACTACTTCTATTTCTAAAGCATTAATCGGAATTAGAATGAGTTTGGGCCGTCGTTAAAATTTATATCTCACAAATGCCTCAATAGCTTCGTATTCTGCCAATCCTAAATTATTATAAGCTCTGGCTGTTTCACTAGTCCTATCCTCTGCCCTTACCCAAAACTCACGGGCATCATCGCCGGGGAAAACAGGAATGTCTTTTTGTGATTGATGTTTAAAAATAGCCTGCCTTTTCCTAATAACCTCATTAGGAGAGAGTGGAACAGCCATTTCAATTTCATCAATTTCAAACTCATGCCAGGCACCTCTGTAAAGCCACAGCCAACAATCTTTTGTCCATGGGTCTGTTTTTCTTAAACGAGTGAGTGCCTCTAAAATAATATTGAAACAAACTTTATGCGTACCATGTGGATCGGCAAAATCACCCGCAGCAAATATCTGATGAGGCCTTATTTCTTGCAAAAGAGCTATGGTTTGCTTGATGTCGTCTTCAAAATCCACTTTTTTAGAAGTTTTCCCTCTATCGTAAAAAGGGAGGTCCATAAAATGGATATTTTGATCTGGCAAACCTGCAAATCTAGCGGCTGCGGTGGCTTCTCCTTTTCTTATCAAACCTTTAACAGTACGTAATTCTAAATTATCTGGCTGATTGGGTTTTTTACCTCTCAAAAAAGAACAAGTATCCTTATAGATTTTTTCTAATTCTGCGGCATTATGGTTTTGGGATTTAGAAAAATCGATATTGAACTCCATAAAGCGTAGAGCATCCTCGTCCCAAACTGCAGTGTTTCCAGATGTTTGATAAGCTACATGGACATTATGCCCTTGATCTGCCAAACGTATGAATGTGCCTCCCATAGAAATCACATCGTCATCTGGGTGTGGAGAAAATACTACGGATTGTTTTTTTGCCGGTTCTGACCTTTCTGGGCGTTGCGAATCATCTGAGTTAGGCTTGCCACCGGGCCAACCCGTTATTGTATGTTGTATCTTGTTAAAGATATCGATATTGATATCGTAAACCGGACCTTTTTCTGTGGCTAATTGCGCCATACCGTTGTTGTTATAATCAGATTCGGTTAACTTTAAAATAGGTTTATTTAAAGTTTTCGCCAACCAAATTACCGCTTTTTTAATCATGGCGCTATTCCAAACGCAATCTTTAACTAGCCATGGGGTAGCGAAACGGGTAAGATTGGAGGCTGCGTCAATATCCAATATGAACTCCACATTATCTGATAGTTGTAAGTAAGTTGCAGGTACATCGGCAGAGATACCGCCCTCAACCGCTTTTTTAACAATGGAAGCTTTTTTCTGGTTCCACGCCATCAAAATGATCTGTTTAGCTTTAAAAATTGTACCCACACCCATTGTTATGGCTTTTTTTGGTACATTTTCTTTACCTCCAAAATCGCGTGAAGCATCCCTGCGGGTTAAATCATTAAGGGTTACTAATCTTGTTCCAGAATTTGGTGCCGACCCTGGTTCGTTAAAACCAATATGCCCTGTACGGCCAATTCCTAAAATCTGTATATCCAAGCCCCCGTGTGCGGTTATCTTCTTCTCATAATTGGCACAAAAATCAAAAATTTGTTCTTCTGCCAACTCACCATTAGGGATATGAACATTCATCATATCAATATCTACATGATCAAACAAATTTTCTTTCATAAAAGCCACGTAACTTTGGGTAGCATCAGGTTTCATCGGATAATATTCATCCAAGTTAAAGGTGATAACTTTTTTAAAACTCAAGCCTTCTTCTTTGTGCAAACGGATTAACTCTTTATAAACATTAACAGGTGTTGCGCCCGTTGCAAGCCCTAAAACTGTTTTCTCGCCTTTAGCATCCTTTTCTTTTATTACAACCGCAATCCTGTTGGCAACCTTAATAGACGCAGTCATTTCGTCTTTGTAAATGCTTACTGGCAATTTTTCAAACCTTGTTTCTTCAAGAAGGTTTAATCTGATAGTGTTCATGAACGTTTAATTTTAAAATTGGTTAATGTGTCCGAACACAAATATAATATTTTTTATTTGTGTTCGGACACATATATTTATTATTATTTTTAGTAATATATAAAGCACCTGTTAGGTTCTCCTATAACTAGTATATCCAAAATCGCATCTTTTAACCTCTAATTCCTAAATAAACCATCTCGATCAATTGCAATTAGGTATTAAAAAACCTAAACTGTAAGGAATTTAAGGCCGATGAAACAAATAAAGACTTTGAAAGAAAACCGCAAAGCTTTGTTAACAGAACATGAATGGCAGAACTTTATAAACAGGTGATATTTGATGCGCTCGGAAATGACAGAAAAAACTTTGAAGAAAAGCGCAGGAAATTAATTGCCGATATTTCCGGGCAGAACAATTCGCTAACCAATATAAGAGCTTTACTCCTATCAAATGATATTGATATTGAAGATTATAAAATCATGAAGTCAAAATGTGAAGATAAAATTGACAGACTTGAGGCCCAGCTGAAAGAATTAAAAACATGGCTGGTGTTAAAAGTGATATAAATGAAATTGTGAATGAAGATTTAATAAGGCTAAAAAAGTTTACGGAATTATATTTCAAAGGCAATATTGAGGACAAAAGCTATATCATCGGACCGATCTTGTTAGATAAATGGACGATTTATGAGAATAAAGGTCGAACCCGGTAAAGTGAACCATGCCGCTCTTCTTATCTATCAGATCAACAAAATGTTAGGGAATAAAAAAACCGGAGTTAGAATTAACTCCGGCTGGGTACTCAAAGACATATTGGAGTCGAATCAATTCTTGGAAGATTTGATGAAATTGTGCAAGATTTAGGAGAGTATCTACTCCAATTTGTAATTTTAAAATGGGGCCCAGAAAAGGGCATATTATTTTTATTATTGGTTTTATTGACAAAATATGGTGGCTTAAAACAAAAAAATCACTTGAATTTAAATGGTTTATTTCTAGATGAACTGGCTTCTATCGGGTGGCAGATGCCACCAATAGTCTGCCAAAATAACCTGCATATTTTTTATCAAGAAACAGAGGAAATATAATGATTTCCACCAATATTCTCCTATTTCTGTAGTGCTTCCCTTTATAAGCCCAGTAACAGGTTCCGGGCCTACAATGGCATATATATCAAATTTCCGTGTGCTATTGTCCCGTTATTTTAATAGTTCCAGATATTGCAGTTCCTGCCAAATCATCGTCCGATCAAAGTCTGTTATTCTAAATTCACAGCCTCTTCAATATCCTCTTTAATAAATCCCCAATGTTTACCCCTTAAGCAGATCGGATCGGGATCATTATCCGCTTTTGAAAAGTCGGTGAAATTTTTTCGGATTGCAGACTCATCATGTGTCCACTCAAACCGTTGAAAGTGCAACGAAATCATATTATTGACTTGATAATTTTCAAGTATCTCATGCAAGTCCCAAAAATCCTTTTTCCTGCCACCCCGTTGTACAACATCTACTTTCATGGCAATAATTTCTTCAAGAGTAGCCAATCTTATACCGTCTTCCATTACAGGTTCCTGAAAAAAAGAATCCATAGAATAAAAAAGATCAAGCTTGACAACATTGTCCTTATCATTACCAATGAGATAGGTTTTACCCATACCCGGATTTCCTCCAAAATCTCCCGACACATACATAAAAGAAGCCATAAGCAGATTTTCTATGGCGTCAAAATCAACAGATTGATAAGGTGCATCAGTAAAGAGGTCGATATCAATAGACATCCTATGCCCAAGATGCAAGCTTAACGCCGTACCGCCAACCAAGCGAAAATCTTTAAGCTCTTCAGTCTGCATCAATAACTGAAGACTTTCTTTTAACAAATCGTTTACAGTTTCCCAATGCAACATTATCTGGCTTTTAAATGTTGCATTACCGGAATTCGACTATATGGGTCGGATTTTCCCGTTACTTCCCTTATTTTATCTTCACTGTAAAACCTGAATATCTCCTTTTTCTCCTGCTCATTACCACGTTCAAAAACACGGTTTATAACATAAGCGGAATTTTTATCCCAGTCTATCTTGTTGATATCAGTATCCCAGAAAAGTATTTTACGAAGGATAGAAAGATCAGGACGGCTGGGTGTGCATTCTTTTTTTTTCTGCTTTTCTATATCGTAAAAAGTTTGCAGCAATGCCATTGTTCCTTCTTCAAGACCAAGCATTTTTTCAATCTTTAGTGCCAACGGGATGTTTAAATCCCTATTCCCCTTTGTAATGGCATTAATGGTTTGGGGATGTTCAGAAAGTGAAAGCGCAAAGTAACGCTGCGAAAGCCCTCTTTTTTTTAGTTCACGCTCCAATACTGCTCCGGGATGTATCCCTTTATATTTTTCGTATTTCCAAATCACACTCAAATATAAACAAATCTGTTGATATTGTAATACGTAAAATCTTACAACAATTGCTTTAACGATCAATTACAGAGTTTTACTGGTCTGCATTGCGTGAATTTAAGCAAATAACAGGTCATTTTAATACATGAAAGTTATCAAAGGCGGAAAAGCGGAGTTTTCGGAGGCTCTTAAAAAGGTAGAATCAGCGAAACTTCCTATCGACAGAGACCCTGAATATTACAAAGAATGGAAACGTATTTTCGTTGCAGAACACAACAAAAGAATTTCAAAACCTGAGATTTCCTACTAATATCAGAAATTAATCATGAGAAAACAATTCTAATTATTTTAGTGTTATCTATCTTAACGTCATATAAAAAGGACGAACAAAGAAGATTTTAATTAGAGTTGAAGCTCCAGAAGCTAAGATACACCTTTGTAAACGATAGAGGGGCAAAGATAGAGCTTTCATCTGCTTTGTATGAAAAAGAGGTTATGTTTATGACAGAGAAACTATTGATGTTCAAGTTGGATTAATCAGTAATATAACTCACTTCAAAAGGATCTCATTATTAAAAGTATTTTTCCGGTTATTCAATCAATAACGTGTGTAATACCGTGTGCATTATATTTTAAAAAGAATCATATTTAACCCTTTCTACAGATGAACTCATAAGGAGCATTCCTAATCTTCTTATATTTCTTACACCACCAAATGTACCAACCGGATTATTCAGCATCTGTTTCATCAGACTGAACAATGTCTTATATACGTTATCTTAGTTTCCGTCTAATCAAATCCGTTCTTCAATTCTTCGCGAACCTTGATTTTCAGTCGTCGTGATGCCGGTTTGAAAAACCGATAGTGGGACTTTAAACATCGCTACAGGCTGTTATAAACACCCTGATCTTTGCAATTACTCGCTGTAACCGCTTTACTTCTCTTTTTGTTTCCTTCATTATTTTTAAATTTTATGAACGGATTATACCCAGGAATTGCGATTCGTTTCACTAAGACCCAAATATTCACGGGAGTTTTTAGAAAAGAAGAACTGCATAGATAGGTATGCTTAAATACCAGTTTATTTTGTATCTGGAAATTAAACTTTAGCTTTAAGTTGGCTTAGAGAAAAGTAATTGGCTTCAAATTAGATTTTAGATATGAATGATGATGTACAAAAAATTAAAGAAACTCCATACCAATCGGAAATAAACAAAGCCTGGGATGAGTTTCATAAAGATAACATTGATGTAAGTCAGCAGATTTGTCTAAAGTTGATTAGCCAATATTCCGACAAATCCAGTTGTAATTACCTTTTAGGACATATACACCGTATAAAAAAGCTGTTTCAGCAGTCTGCTGATGAGTTTCAAGCTGCACTGGAAAAAGATAATGGTAGTAATGCGGGATATATATATTACTGGCTCGGCGAAATATATGGCGAATCTGGTTGGGGAGACGATGAGTGTATTTATATCTATGACAGAAACAAGTCAGATCAATTTTATGAACAAGCTAAAGCCTGCGAAAGTTACCCTGCGGACTTGCTGTTTAAAAATGGCTATAAACTAAAAGGAAAACAGAGAGTTGATAACTACGAATTAGGGATCAGCAAATTTCCGGAAATGCCGGATTTTTACATCAAGCTTTCACATCACTATGAGCAGCTTGGATTGTCTGATTTGCAACTCGCTACGCTAGAAAGGGCTTTGGAAAATGATTGGCTGTCAGCCTCAATTTTTTACAATTTGGGGCTATTCTACTATAAAAAAGGAAATTTTAGTGTAGCCCGAGATTATTTTTAAAAAGCCTTGTCAAACAACACAGATCGTTCAGCATACAATTTTGCTATAAATTACTGGTTGGGCTGTTCAGCGGAAAAAGCTGGCGACTTCACTGTGTCAGAAGCCTGCTATCTATCAGCTTATAAAGATGAAAAAGATCATCAGGACAGGATGTTTGGTTTTCTTGGCCTAATCTCCATTTATATTCAAACAAACAATCGCCCAAAGCTAGATGAACTCATTATAAATCTTGAAATCAAGGCAGGGCTTATTAGCGAAATGGGTAACATCAACGGTGGCCCCATACACTTATCTCAACATGCTACTGATAGCATTCATTTTGAGCAATTGAGTGATTTGTATAAAGTGTTTAATAAAGTTACGCTCGACCGCGGTAATGACCATCTAAACGGTAAGATTTGGTTGGTAAGGGGTTTTATGGCAGTCAACCTATCTAAGTATAATGACCAATATAAAGCAGTGGTGAACGCAAGAAAATACATCAACAGTTACCAGTATGATTTTCTTGATGATTTACATATTCAGGCATTAAGAGATTTGCTTTTTAATAGTGGCGAATCTATTGCTGATGTAACTAAGTTTTATAACACACTCGTAAAGGATTTGGATACTTATGACGTGGGGGGATTTTTGGTAAAATACGGTGAGAATGTAATTAACATGTTATTTGAACATGCCTTATATGACAAGGTGGTTAACTTTTCAGCCTACCTGAATCTGGAAAAATTAGAGGAAAGCAACTTCCTGTTTAAGATCGCCTATTCCTACGCCCACATTAAGAATTACACAAAGGCGCAGCAGTTATACAATCAATACCTGAGGGAGCATGGTGATAACAGCGCTGTACTGAACAATCTCGGTATTTTGATGGCAAATGACAGTAAACACGAAGAAGCTATTCAACTTTACAAACGAGGGTTGCTTATTGCACCTGAAGATGTTAATTTAAGCAAGAACCTGAAACTGGCGGTGCAGAAAAAGGAAGATGAAGAAGAACGTATTAATAAGGAAAAAAATCTTCGCCAGGAGCATTTGGCATCTACCAATTACCTCAAGTCGGAAAATGATTGGGTATTGGATAAGTTGCTGCACTTCGTAGCAGAAGTAAAAAAAGACGAGGGGTTTGAAGACGGGGAAGTGCCGTTAGCCAAGTACAAATTTCAAAAGTACCTGAATGTAGATAAGCAGCGTGCCGAATCATTAATCTCACAATGGCTGAATAAAGGATATCTAAAAGATACGGGTTATAGACATGACTATAATGTTGTGATTTATTCGGTAAACCCTTTTATCGAAGATGAAATCAAACGGGTGCAGAAGAGAAAGATACCTAAAGGGTGGATAGATGGTTTTGTTCAAATTTCAGTCGATACTTTGGATGTCTGCGAGTATTTTTCTATGATAGATAAAATCGCAAAAGCAAACAAAAAGTTTCGTGACCTTTTAGAAAGAGATTTTAATGAGCTTACATACAACTACTTGGTCGGGCACGAAAAAGCTACTATCGTTCTTTCAGGATCTTTAGTAGAACTGGCACTGATCTACTACTGCTAAAAGAAAAAATTTTCTACAATTAGCTGGAATGATCCCAAAGGAAATGTGAAAAGCAAAAAGCTCTATGATTGCGTACTGAATGATCTTATTACTTTTATCGAGCAATCGAAATCATTCGGTGCTGATTTTACCCATCTTAGCAATCTGTCCAGATTATACAGGAATTTTGTGCATCCTGGCAAAGAACTAAAGTCGTCTTTGGATAAGTCAAAAGCTAATATTTGTTACCTGAGTACAGTAGAGATATTGAAAAATATTCTTTAGTCATAAGTTGACTTCTATTTAAGCTGATATTTAACAATAATCTTATCGTAACTATTTTTGTAATGAATAATACCCTAGAATATTTAACAGATGTAAGAGATAGGCTGGAATTTGTGCCCTATAAACAAATTTTTCAAGCTATTACGGATATGCGCGATAAATTCATACCGACCGCGGTTATACATAAGGGAGCTTATATTGACCGCGTTCGTATACATAAACAGATAACGGACGTTTTTTACAAAGAAGAGGATGTAAGTTACATACATGATAAGGAGATTATTGAGAAATACGTTGGTTATGGCCGAGCCAATAAGGAAAAATAAGCAATATTTTATGGGGCTGTTGAATCACCTGAAATTAAGCAACCCAGGATAGTTGCTTACTTTGAAACCTCACCTATTTTGAAAGAACTTGAAAAACATGATAATGTTGTCGAACTTTTTACGGTCAGCAGGTGGCGAGTAATTGAAGATATAGAGGTTTTAGAGATGATTTTCAGTGATGAGGCGCTTAAGGTAAGTAAGTATGCACAAATGTCACTGGAACATCAATTGCAACACTATCAGAATTTACCTATGGCTACGGAATATGAAGAAGAAGGCCGGTTCTTTTCCAATGAATTTGCACATAGTCATATACGTCCTGACGAGGACTATAAGTATAAAATTACTTCTGCTTATGCCAACTATGTTTGGGAAAATACGCATTTAAAAGGTATTACCTATCCGAGTGTACGGTCATTGTATCTTGGGCAGAACGTTGCATTGCTACCGGAGGTTGTAGATAGTTCATTGCGATTGGAAGCTCCTGTTGGCATATTCAAATTCGAGCGGATTAATGGTGTCAACCAGCCGGTTGACAGTACCCACACTGCTATGGATCTCGGTAAAAACAACACAGCGTTTATTTGGGAGCTTACATACCAGCCGGAAAATTTTAGGTAAAGGACATATTTGTAATGACCCAACCCTGCCATTCTTTAATATTATAAAAAGGGATATCAGACTTAATAATATCGCAGGAGATGTTGAATTGTTTTGTCATAAGTGGAGATTCCGATGAAGTTGACCACCCTATTCCGATTTAAACTGGCCAGTCATTCCGTTAGAAACTGACCAGAGTAT
>NZ_JAEHFY010000015.1 GCF_016623585.1 Pedobacter segetis | reverse complement strand
TTCCCAGAAGTTCTGCTGCGCAAAACCTAATCTGGCGCTTAAAACCAATAAAATGGCAAGGGTTTTTTTCATGTAATGAAATTGATTATTTAATAAAAGGATATAATCCAGGTTCTGAAAATTTTGGTCAATTTAGATATATTTCAATATCAAACTCAAATTAAATAAAAAAATTACCTAAAGTAAATGGATAAAAGGTTTGAAATGATAGACAATCTTATCGTAAAGAAATACGGCTATCATTTATAAAAGCGGTTTGATTATTTTTACCAGCCTTGCCGATATTTTTAAATGAGCCGCATCAGTTGGGTGTGTCCCATCAACAAAATCATTGCTATTTAGCCAATTTTCTGTATTTATTAATTGTAATTTCTTATCTCTTTTTTGCTCGTTTAACACCATTTCTGTAATTTCTTTACGATAAGCTTGGTTAAAAGGGACCATTACCAAGATGTGTGAATTTGGGTAGATAAACCTTAAGTTTCTGGTAAACTGGGTAATGGTTTGTTTAAATAAAACGGTATCTACTTGTAAATTATGATCGTTGGTGCCTAAATTTATGATCAAAATATCTGGCGCAGCATTTGTAAAATCCCATTCTGTGTTATCTGGGTGATTAGGTTGTTTTAGATTGAGGTAGGCAGATTCCATCCCGATTTCTGGTGCGCCTTTATAATTATGATGATACCCGCTAACCAAAGGAATGCCACAATAAGAAATTTGCGTATGGGCTACATTCAGCAGCTCGCTACAAAGCCAAGGATAGGCAGAAGTGTTTCCTTGGGTGGTTCTATCCCCGGAAGTTATAGAATCGCCGATGTATTCTACCCAATGCTTTTTCTTTACAGACTTCAGCAATTTTCCGCCTTCATTTAAAGCTAAAGCGGCCAGCTGTATTTCATCGTTCTGAAATTTGGCAATTACCTGCAAATGGTGTGTTATGCTATGCAAAGTATCTGGAGTGATCTTTACCCAGCCTGAAACATTTTTATATAAAACCATTTTACCATCATCCAACTTTACATATACACTAACAGGAGATGTTAAATTGATTTTTACGGCGTTTCCCTTAAAGCTTAAGTTAAAATAAGCTCCTCCCCAGTAAGAATGGTAATTTTTGGGATCTGTTTTATCCCATCTGCCCACATATTCTATACGTTTATTACTGGGTAATATCAGTTTTTCTGAAGCGAATACGCTTCCATAAATCATCAATAATATAAAAACTACTAATTTGGCCATTTATAATTTTATAAACATCAGCTACCAAAAGGTGGTGTAATGTAACGGAGTGCCCTTTACCACATATAAAAACAATTCTGAAACTTCCCTTGCTTCTGGTTTGGTACTTTTCTGCGCTAATAACTCTTCTACATTAGGTATAAATTCTTTATTGTTTTGCTGATAAATTAACATCTGCAAGGTAAGCAATTGCAACTTCTCTTCTTCAGCCAAACTTAATGTTTTTATAAGAATTTGCTTTGCCTGTTGGTTTAAAAAATGATCGTAGCAGATAGATGCCAGTATGATACGAACAGGCATATAACTATCATTCGAGCTATTAAGTATTTCCTTTTTATAATTCTGCAGTTTACTTCCCTGGCTCTTTAGCCCAAGCGCTGCCCAATAACGAACAATTTTATTGGCATGATGCAGCAAAGCGAGCTGTTGTTTCAATGCTGTTTCGGTCTTTATACCAGATAAAGATGCTGCTTTATAAATATCTGCTATGGGATAGTCTTTTGTATTGAGCCTAAATTCATAAGGTGTTGTATTTTTAGAAACCTGATCTAATTCATATCCGGGCAAAAACATCACATCTTTATTTTTGATGATGCTGTCTTTTAAATCCTCTCTCATCTTTTCTATCAGGTTTTTATACCTAGGGTCTTTTGCTAAATTGTTTGTTTGCCATGGGTCTTTATCGTAATCGTACAGATATTCTGTGGTACCTGTTTCAAACATCTGCTTTTGGATTTCTGAAAGGGAATTATTCTTGAAATCTTTCCTCATCTGTTGTAAAATATCACTAAAATCAAAATATTTCTCGTAAAACATTTGGGGCATAAAAGGCATAAATGCTCTGGAATAACTCATTTTCCCATTGGTAATGGTTCTCATTACATTTGAAGCCCCTTCCGATCCATCGCTGGAAAGCAGTAATTGTTTAGCTTCTGGAGCAGAATTTTTTCCTAAGAAATTTCTACCATGCATATATGCGGGCACATCGGCTCCGGCCAGATTTAACAATGTGGGCGCTAAATCGGCAAAATCAATTAATTGATCGGTTACTACACCGCCAGTCCCAAATGGAGAAAGATTTTTATACATTTCGGGGAAATAAACTACAAAAGGAACCCGGTGGCCTAAATCAATCCCATTAGTTTTTCCTTTTGGCATTGCCTCGCCATGGTCTGCATAAAAAAAGATGATGGTGCTGTCCATCAAGTTATCCTTTTTTAAACGGTTTAAAATTTTACCGATATTATAATCCGTTAAAGAAATCCCATTATAAATACGGGCCAATTGATGACGCATTTCTGGCGTATCCTTAAAAATTGGCGGTACTTTAAAATCATTGTCCCCGGTTTGCAAAGCTTTGGGCAGGGTATCTAGCACCTGTTTTACATACACATCATAAGGGTTGGTCATGGTTCTGGATTGATGGCTTCCCATAAAATTAAAAACAGCAAAGAAAGGCTGCCCGCTTTTTCTGTTCCACCAACCTGCTGTTTTAGAACTTTCGTCCCAGGCTTGCTTTGTTATTTTTTCTTGCGATGAAGTGTTGTAATCTTTCTTATAATTATTACTGGTATAATATCCTGCTTTTCTTAAATAAGTAGGAAAACCCGCTATAAAATCGGGTATAGGATATTGGCTCCTGTGGTTACCAGTACCCATTTCAAAAGTGCGGGCTCCGGTAATAATGGTTGACCGACTAGGCGAACAAACCGTTCCGGTAGAAAAGGCATTGGTAAAACGCACTCCTTTTTTTGCCAGTTCATCTATGTTTGGGGTTTTGGCAGTTTTATCGCCATAACATCCAATAAACTGCGGGGATGTATCTTCTATAACCACCCAAAGTATATTGGGCTTTTGTTGAGCCTCTGCCCTAAGGCAAAAAAACAAGATGGTTAAAAAACTTAAGATAATTTTAACCTGCAGTTTTGGTATCATTTAATAAATAATTTATAAATCAAATCGGCAACCACTTGATGACCTTTTGGGTTGATGTGATTATTTTGAGCCATGTATATTTTTAGATCCACGCCTTCTAGGGCCATTTTTTTAAAAGCATCATAACTATCGATAACCGGGATATGGTATTTTTCGCCCAACTCAATAATCTGCCGTGTATGCAGTGCCAACGGTGCGTTGGGATCTTTAATATCTTCCTTAATATCAGGAGTGGGTGTCATCAGTACCAGTTTTACGTTTGCATCTAGTGCTTCTTGGATCATGCTTTCCCATGCGGCTTTTGCCCTTTGTAAACCAATGGGGCGATCGTTAAGCGCATAATCAATAAAAATCACATCGGGCTGTTTACTTAAAACATCCCTCTTAAACCTTTTGGCTCCCTGTTCGGCATTTTCACCGCCAATAGAAGTTTTAATGGCATTTACCACCGCATGAGGATATTTTTGGGTAATAAGCCATAATGATAAAAGCGGATACGACCCAAAAGTAGTTACTATGGGCGTATGCTGGTAACCACTAGGAACGCTATGGCCATGAAAAACCAAATTGATCGTTCTGTTTTGGGGCCAAGTTTTTTGTAGTTCTAGAATGATATTGGATAGATAACCAGAGTCGGTTTTTTCGGAATATAAAAAATGATCGGATAATTTTTTTGATGCAGCAGACGAGGAAAAGCTCATTACCATGAATGAAAAAACCATAAGAATTGCCGCCTTTTTTAAAAACTTAATTAACATTGTATGATTATTATTTGAAGTTGGTTTGAATTTAATGCAAGCTAAAAATATAATTGTTTTTCAACAATGGATATAACAACTATTGTGATAGACTAAAATGCGCATATATTTAGGTTATGGGTGACTTTAAGACACAACTAAGAAGAGAATAATGGCAACAGATGGCTGAGAAGTTACCTGAAACGTAGAGAACCGACATGAATAACATCGACAATAAAACTAACAAAACACTCCTGTATTATACTTATAGTCCGTTGTTTTATAAACTACAAAAATAGAGATTCGCAACTGTGGATATAAGGATTAAAATTGGAATACGCCTTAAAGAACTTAGAAACGAAAAAGGACTTAGTCAAGAAAAGTTCTCATTCATTTGTGAGCTTGACAGAACCTATATTGCAAGTATCGAGCAAGGAAAAAGAAATGTTTCAATAGCAAACATTGAAAAAATTGCAAAAGCTCTTGATATGTCTGTTTATCAATTTTTTAAATCAGACTTATTCAAGTAAAATGGAGATAAAAGAATACGAAGAACTAATTATTGCCCAATTAAATAAGGTTGTAGAACAAATTATAGATAAAGGCCCGAATTTAACAATTGCTGTAAAAAAAGGAGAAAGAGTTGGGGACGGAATAAGTAAATACCTTGAAAACAAGTTTGTTGAATTTACTAAAAAACACGAGTATTTTACAGACTCTATAGCTTCGCCAGAAGGAAAAACAAAAAATCCATTTGACGTACAAACATTTTTTGAAATCAACAACCATAGAGAATTACTTTGGGTTGATTTTAAAGCCATAAATGTTGACAATGACGACACCAATCCTGATAGCGGCACACCCGACAAAGTATTGACATTAATGAATAGTGGTTACTTCTATTTGGTTTACATTCTTGTCTATTACAAAGGGAATGAAACAGGCTTAGATTTTGTACAGAATAATGAAATATTCGTAAAATCATATTTCCTTAAAGATGTTAGTAGTACAATGAGAATAACACCTGCAAACCAAATGCAAGTCAATGGTTTTGAAGAACCGATGTAAAGAACCCGAGAAGAATTTTTAGAGTTTTTACTTCAAAAGAAAATTGAATCTAATGAAAGAAAACTGAAAAAGGCAACTGAAGAATTAGAAAATTTAAGGCAAGGTAATTTCAAAAAAGACTTATCCTTAAAACAGCTTAAAGAACTTAACAAATCACAAGAAGAAAGTATCAAAAATCTTTGATACTTTCTTCAATTGTAGCAATTTCTATATCGGACAACTCGTAGTAAGAATAAACCAATTTGTTTATTTGTGTTTTTACAGTATTTTTTGAATCAAAATCGGTATAAATTTCTTTACATAATTTAGAAATCTGGTTTTTTAATTTAACATCATTAGGAATATAGATAGTGCCTAAATCACCAATTTTTATTTGTGGTTGTTTGCCTTGTGAAAACCTTATAATATTCATTTGTTGAGCATAATAAGTTACAAAATCTGTGTTCAAAAAACCACATAAAAAATATAAAAATTCAATTGTTTCTGCCGAATTATTTCTCAATGAAAAAACATAAAGACTATTATTTGCAGCACTTTTGCCTAAATCTATTGTAGCAATTATTTCCTTTGCCGATTGCCTAATGAATAATTTTGGATTATCATAAATAATAGTTTCACCTAAACCTAATCTTTTTTTATTCTTAACACCTTGTTTTTCAAGTTCAATTTTTAACTCATCATTAATTGAATCTTGTAAGGGTTTGTGGTAATAAAAATATTTCTTGAAATCCAATTTACCATACTTTTCTGAAAGTGCTTTTGAACCTTGGTAATATGGATACAAAAAATCCTCTTCTCTACTTCCTTTATCTACGAAAGTAAATTTATCTTCCATATCTAAAAGCATCACACAGGTACGCAGATTTTTATTTGGGAATAATTGAAGTATTGTTTTATCTTTTTTGGCTTCGACCTTATCTAAAATTTGCTTTGATGTTGAGCAACCATTGTATCTGAATTTATACTCATCATTTTTATTGTACCAACTTGACTGTTCTACCAAATAACGGTTTTCTGTTTTATGATCAATGAATTGCACTTTATGGTTTATACTTTTAGTTTTTGAAAGTTTGATAATTACTTGACCACTTGCAACATCAAAATCTTTAATGTTCACCTGCAACTCATCAATAGTTGTATTATCCAATAAATATTTCCTTGTAAACTCATAAGCAGTTTCAAAAAATGAAACATCAATAATAAAACTCAACTTGCCATTTTCTTTCAAAAAATCAAGTGAGTGTTCTATGAACAACATTACAAGATTTAATTTTCCGTTTTTTACTGAACTTGGAAACTGATGATAGTTGTTTAAGTAATTTATCCTTTGTTCTTCATTTTCTTTTTTATCTCTTCGTCCATATAATGTAACGTAAGGTGGATTACCAATCACATAATCGAATGAATTATACAAACTAGAAAACGGAGTGGTTTTTATCTCATCAAATAATGATAATCCTGAAGGAACTTTGTCAGTAAAATCCCAAGTTATTCCGTTAAATGAAGCTTGAATGTCCTCATCAAATAGAAAAGTGAATAGTTCTTTAATATTTGTTTTGGTTTTTTCTACCATTTCTTCTTGTACATCAACAAAGAAAATGTTTTTTGATATAAAGTTTGAAATCAATGTGGGATCGGGAAATTTCAAATAAATGTCGGAGAGTAATTTTAAAATAAAAATACCCTGACCACAAGAAGGTTCAAGTATTCGTTTTGCGAAAATTTCTGAATCAATTATAACAATATCTAATAAGTTTTCGACTGTACTAACCGAGTTGGTTAAGAAAACACCTTTTTTCTTTCTATCTATTTTGTTTAGACCTTGCTCATATCCATTTTGCCCAAGAGCAATCCTACTAAGAAAAGACGAAATTTGATCAATGCTTTTAAGTTCTTTAACCAACATTTTACTAAGCCTTTTAAGTAACTTGGTAAAGATAAACAAAAAAATTAAAAATGATACTTATAATCTACAGTTGATTTTCCAAAGAATCGTCTAAATTTATAGACTAAAAACGCCAACAGGTAACAACAATTAGACAAAATGGCTAGCTCAACACTAAATTTTACGATAGTTCTTCTATTGAACTTTTATGGTAAACTGAACATTTGTTCTTCGGTTTTTACCACTTAGCCATGCTGCAAAACCCTACACTTATTCAAAACTTAACAAAAGCCTTATATTGAGGCGTTAAGCTTACATTGTTTATTTTGATGTATTTATCGGTCTTAGAAAAATCAGGAATATCGCTTGATTTCAAATCTACCAAGTAAGGGGCTCCTTTGTACATAGGCCTAAAATAAAATTGGATCTGGTCACCTTTTTTGTTGAACATATACTGTTTTAACCCAATTTGCCATGGTAAACCTTTATAAAGATTATCGGTAATTAATTTCCCATCAATAAATGCCATTCCCGTATCTCCAACATAATCGATATTCAAAAAGAAATCTTCAATTTGTTTATTGGGGCTAGGCATAGAAACCTGAATTTTTCTATCAGAAGTTTGGGTAAAATTGAGGCTATCCGCATATTTTGGGAGATTGACGCTAAATGTATCAAACAACCTATTTTTTATAGATGATAGTTTACCATCGCTCAATTTTGGAGTTAAATTATTCTTTGGATAAATAGAAAAATCAAACTCAGAATTACCTGTACTCAAAAACTTGATCTCATCTCCGTTTTGTAAAGGAAGCGCATTGGTAAAACATAAAACTTTTTTGTTAGTTGGATCTAGAACGTATGATTTTAACGCTGTTTCTTTTGTGAGTACTAGAATTTTGGTCTGCTTGCCATTCAGGTTTATCAAAAATTCTGAATTTTGGTTTTCTGCAGGCAACACTTTCCACTCTTTAGCTGTTTGTAAAATATTTGAAGAGATAGAATTTTTTATTTTTAAGCCCTTTGATTTAGAAAAAACAAAAACAGGTTTTTCTCCATCATTGATAAAAAAGACATAGTAGGGCAGTTTTGAATCTTCGCTTTTCATCATCAATTGGGCAGTTGCAAACTTTAAGTTAGCACCACCAACCATTAAATTGAAAGGATAAATGGCGTTTTCTCCACTTTTTATAGATATAGGAAAACTAATAGTCTCAGTTTTGGTTTTAACATTCACGCTTAGGCTTTTTTTATCCGTTAAAACCAAATCATCCTGAAAATTATTGATAAACAGGAAACCATGTTCCCCATCTGATCTTACCGAGTAACGCAATGTTTCTAGATCGGTAGGTTTGATGTCTTTATTGTTTTGGGGCAACGTTAGCACCATTGGCGCTAGTAGATCGCCAAAATCCTTTAAAAAGAAATGTATAGGTTTTAACCTCTGAAAAGAAGGCCTGATTTGCCCAAACTCGCCAATAGGAGCTTGGAAATCGTAAGATATTTTAGGTGAACCACCAGCTTCATCTTGGAAAAAAAAATCTCCTTTTGGAGTTGATCCACCATGAAACATATAATATCCCAAGCCGTTTACGCCACTTCCTAAACATCTGTTTACCAAGGCATCCAAACTTTTAGCGGGGACAAGAGGCCGTCTGGTATAGGTACACATAATCCCCGACCCTAACTCTGCGGCAAAAGCGGGATATTCTTGGGGGTTGTAACTAACGGGAGAATAGTCTGGAGTTTTAGTGAGGTCTTTGTATAGATAGAAAGGAGAAATATCCGCTTTTTTTGTCCATGTAGGGTAAGCATAAGCTGCCGTAACGGGTAAACTGCCTTTCTCTATTATGGCGGCATTGCCCCAACCGGTGGCGGTATAAAGTGGGG
Source organism: Pedobacter segetis (assembly GCF_016623585.1). Taxonomy (GTDB): domain Bacteria; phylum Bacteroidota; class Bacteroidia; order Sphingobacteriales; family Sphingobacteriaceae; genus Pseudopedobacter; species Pseudopedobacter segetis. The sequence goes on along the minus strand of NZ_JAEHFY010000015.1, from coordinate 111,626 downwards.
TTTGTATCCCTGCTTTTATAGCCAATTGCTTTAAGATTTTCATGTGGTTGTTGCCTAACTCTTGATAAGGGTTTTTAGTTTCTGATACCGATACTCCAAAATGTGTTACCCCTAAATCTCTCTCGGCAGCGGTATAATCATAAGGCTGGCCCGGATAGGTTAAGCCCCACGGTGCCGCAGAATGTTGAAATTCATTTTCAATTTGGGTTCCTATAATTGGCCCACCATCTTTAAAATATAGCCCTTTAAGTTGTTTGCCTATTTCATTGTAAAGTTTTTCAACCTCGGCAAGGTAACCGGGATCGTTAGAACGAACCGAGTAAGGTTTTGGCAACAACCAATCTGGCAAACCCCCATTTCTTATCTCGCCATGGCAAAACGGCCCAATACGAACAATTACGGGCATATCATTGTCTGCACAAATTTTAACAAACTTCCTTAGGTTTCTATTTCCATCCCAATTAAAAACATTTTCCTTTTCTTCATGCAGGTTCCAAAAAACATAAGTTGCAATGATAGTGATACCACCCGCCTTCATCTTCTTGATAGATTCATCCCAATATTGTTCGGGATAACGGCTAAAATGAAACTCACCGGTTACTGGTATAATGGGCTTTTTGTTAATCGAGATATAGTAATTATTTACCGCTATGGAATTTCCCTTATTATTTACCCCTCCTAAATCTAAACCGTTATAAATTATCGCTTTAGATGAGTTAGTGATGTCTATATCGTAAGATTTATTTTGTGCGTGTACCTCGCCGATCAAAAAGAAAAATATTAAATATAAAATTGCTTTGGCATTAAATGCTGCGTTTTTAGGGAAAACCATATTTATTAACATTGTTGTTTAACGGTAAATTTGAATTTTACACATATCGGCTTTTATAAGTTTCAAATCGGGTTTCTTGATTTATCACTTATCTATTTTTGTTACCTTAATATTATCAAAATATGCCTCGTTCCAACCTGTACCAATCGCAACTACACCCTGTTTATAGGTAGCATCAGTAATCTTTGCTTCAGATTTCTGATCTATTACCAACTCTATGGTGTTTGAATTAAAGATCATCTTGAAAGAGTGCCATTTATTTAAAGCATTCTTAATACTCCCAGAAGCGAGGGTTTTTCCACTTTCAATCTTTAATTCCCAGTTTCCGTTGGGTTTTATATGCAAACCATAACCTGTTGTTGCGTTGGTGCCATTTGCTGGTTCAGAATCTCTTCCAACAAAAAACACCTCCCCAGAATCGGGGATCAAAAAGCTCGAAGAAAATTCATAGTCTCTCCAATTGATATCTCCCATAATAGACAAAGGATGATCAAAACGGCAACGCCAGCAAATGCCCTGCATAGTAGAAACCTGTTTTAAGCATTTTCCGTTTTTTGTAGGGCTTGCAACCACCTCAAAAGTTCCATGCTGATCCATAAAATACAGGGCCGAAGAGTTTAAGTCTTGCTTTTCAAAATCGTTATAATAATTTAATGGTTGCTCTTTGGTGCTTGCAGGTATTTTGTTTACCGCTATTCCTTTATGTTGCCCTCTGGTTGTAGTTAAAGAGTAAATAGAATTAGGCTGCACAGTAATTAAAAATTCTTTGTTTTTAACTTCTATATCAGGCTGTTTGATAAATTCTTGGCCCATAAAAACGGTTTGGAAAACAGACAAGTTGTTTTTAGATAGATCTTCAGACAGTTTAATATGAAAAGTTTGGGGCTCTTTGGCATCCATAGTTTCAATAATGATGCTATAATCATCCGTATCCGGAGATTTAAGGGTAACCATGGATGGGCCTTCATAAAGACTGCCCTTATGGCTCCAAAATTTACAACCGCTATCTAAATATTTCCAGCCTGGCTGGGCAAACTGATTGATATGGGCAAGCGCCCAAATAGAGGCCAGGACATCATAATGCCCAGACCACGGCGTATTGGCTACCATTATCCCAGAATGTGGAACCACCAGATAATCATGATAAGAGGAGATAAGGCTCCAGTTGATGATCTTTGTAATGCCACCTACTATATAACTTCTGTATGATCTTGCCCAACTGGCCGCAGAGTACCAATTGGTACCATAGAAATGTGATTCTCCGGACCAAACTGGCTTTTTGATTTTACGAACGTTTTGAGTAGTAACATAATTTACCTCTTCTGGGATATGCGAGTTAATTACCCCAATTGCCTTGGCAAGTTCTGGATCTGCCATCATATCATCGGCAATTTTCCACCTTTGATCAGAGTATAGATCGCCTGCATCTATTGTAACGTTTTGCAAGCCTTGGGCATCAAGCCCTTTTCTTAAAAGTTTGATATATTCTTTATCGTAATCGATTTCATTCCTTACGCCTACATAATTAATATCCAAGCCCCAATATTTCTTTGCTCCCTTAACCCATGCGCACACAAAATCTATATTATCCTTTGTAAAAAAATTACCATTGCCGATCCAACCTGGTGCCCCCCATTGCAGGCCTTCAAATATGATGTTGGGATTACGTTTTTTTGCCTCAGACATCAGCCAATATTCGTAACCTCGCTTAAAATACGCTTCTTTAGGATGTTCAAATTCTTCTCGCGATACCGCTATGCTTGGCTCCGATCCATCCGTAGCATTTACATCGCCACCAATTTCTACTTTTAAATGATGAATGTTTGCGCCAAAATTGGGTTTAAATAAATAATCGAGTATGTCGCTTCTGTATGGTTCGGGATAATCGTACAATAACCTTGAAGATCCGCCTGAACTTATTGATCCAAAACCCTCAAACGTTTTTGAAGGTTTAGCACCATCTATATAAATTTGATGTTGAACGCTTGTTGCATCTAGCTCATCTGGCTTATGTTTTTGAGCATAGGCCTGGGAAAACCCAAAAAAGGCTAAAATAGCAACTAAAACTGGTTTCTGGATTGATTGCATAAAGATTGATTTTTAAAAGATTAATACATTTAAAATATTTTACTTCAACAGTTTTGACAATTGTTCTTGAGTAATGGTAACCTTTGGATTAAATTTTTCGCTATCTGCATAAGCCATTAAACTATATTTTAATTGCCTTGCTTCTATACGATTATCTAAATCATGGCTGATATCCATTGAGCATAATATCAATTTACCGTTCCCCACCTTTGCCTCGATCACATCTGCCATTTTCCTGTTCTTAAAAAAATTATCGATTACCCTCACTACCGGATGCGAAATTTCGGGCAAACTATCGATTATCATGGTTTTTGAACTGGTTACCAAATCCCACCATTGCCAGTTAGAATAAAATTCTGTGGGGAAAGCGGCTAATGCCGGATGCTGCGGATTTAACAAAAGCCCCATGGTACCGGGTTGGTCTGGAAAATGTACCGGGCTCCAAAAAACAGAGGTAAACCTACCATCTACGCCAATTATTTGTGAGGTATCTGGATTAAAGACCACGGTTTTACCCTCTGATAAAGCCTTAAACGCTGCCTCTTTAGACGTAGTAAATAATACATTATTCTTACTGGTTTCTTGTTTTGAAGGATAGACCCAGATAGTCCAATGGTTTTGATAAACCGTATGAGGAATGCTAACTTTAATATTTAAGGCCTCTGGTTTATATATTTTACTTAAATCAAGATTGATCTCTCCTAAATTACTTGAACCAAGATCTATTTCTTTTTTAGGTAAAGAGCCAGAGAAAACGATTAAGCCGCTTTTTGTAGTTATTTCATAATTTACAGCGGCATCAAGCTTTTGGCCACTAAAATTAGATACCTGGATTGTGGCTTTAAAGTTTTCATTGTTTAGGTAAGAAGCCTTTTTAAATCGCAATAAAGGCACTACTGGCGAGCAGAACTCTCTAAAGTTCTCTGGTTTTATTAAACCTTTGCTTTCCCAAAAAGCATCCAACAAACCTACCAAGGCCGTTCCCTGGCCCGGAAAATCATGCAGATCTAACAATTGGAAACCACTGATATTATTGGTTTTTAAAGCCCTTTCTATCTCCTCTTTATACAGGTTTATCGCAAACTTACCACTGGCTAGCGTAAATGAATCGGCCAATTGCAGCAAATCCTTTTTCTGCATATCGTATTTTACAGCTTTAAAATTTAGGGGCTCTAAAACGCCTGTATATTTATCAATTTCTTTTAGGTTGGGGAAAACAGAATATTGGCCAACCTCATGCGTTACCAAAGGCACCGGGATACCTTCTACAGATTTACTGTAATCTGTTATAAAGTTTGGCTTTTCTGCATTAAAAACCCCTTGTCCACGCACCCAGCCTTTTTTGGTGTACTGGGTAACAAAATAATCGTCGTTTGGTTCTGGCCAGCGGCCATGCCCTTTCTCAAAAGTGAAGGTTGTTGCGGTATAAAACCTTCGGTTATCCTGTTTTTTCAATTCGGCAACCAAAGTATTTAACCAATCAAAATCACCTTGCAACTCATTACCCATGCTAAAAAAGCAAAAAGAAGGGTGGTTGCCGTAGTTGCTGAGTATCTTTTGGGCTTCAGTTTTCAGAAAAGCTAGGGTAGGTTTGTCTTTTCCAACGTTTAGTTCCCAAAGCGGCAACTCTACCTGCAAATAAAAACCCATTGAATCTGCAACCTCAAAAGCCGCTTCTGGCGGGCACCAAGAATGGTAACGGATATGGTTTAAACCATAACTTTTAGCGGTATTAAAAACTTTTAACCATCCTGTTTTTTCCATTGGCGGATGCCCCTCTAAAGGATAAATATCACAATCTAAAGTACCGCGTAAAAAAATACGTTTCCCGTTTAAGGATAAATGAGCATCTGTATTGCCTAAATCCCTGAAACCGAATTGGCTCTGTTTTTCTGCGATAACCTTATCTTTTTTATCTAAAATTTGAGCAGTTATTTTGTAAAGCTGAGGGTTAAATTCGCTCCAAGGTTTAATATTTTTTAATTGGATCTTTGTATTACTTTCACTGCTGTTTGCTGCTAAAGAAACCGTTTTACTGGCAATTTCTTTGTTGCCTGCCCAAATTTTAATGAGCAAGTTCTTTTTTCTACGGGTTTTGTTCTCTATGGCCAATTTAGCGTTGACGCTTTGAGTAGCCAAATCAGGGTAAACCTGCAAATCTTTAATCACTGCATCGTTTTCGGCAGTTAATCTCATGCTGCCAATTACACCATTCCAGATAATCTGGGTGCCGTCTGTATAGGCATGGGCCATGTTTCTTAAGCTAATATCAAACTGTTTGCTATTATCTATTTTTAATACGATAGTGTGTTTACCAGCTTTTAATGAGCCTGTGTTAAATTTATGCGGAGCAATTAGACTTGACTGATTGCCTAGGTATTTACCATCAATCCAGCAATCGGTTTTCCATATCACACGCTCTAAAAATATCTCGCCATTACTGATATTATTTGAAAGGTTAATTTCTCTTTGGTACCAAGCTACGCCTACATAACGATGTTTACGGGTAAGCATCGTCATGATTTCTTTATTTAAAACGCTTGTATCTAAGGTTGGCGTTTCGCCAATTTTAGCATCGTCTAATGTGCCAGGCAAAGAGATAGCCTGCCCAGAAAACAAATTATTTTGCCAGTTCTCTTTGGTGCCAACGTTTAGCGAATCAATTCTTACCTGCCATTTTCCTTTAAGCGAAATGGGTGTGCTTTGGGCAAATACTCCTAAAAAAAGAATAGATAGGGAGATGCTTAGAAAAATTTTCTTCATCAGTTTATTTATATTAATTTTTCAATAGTTTATAATCCGGATTGTAATACGGGTTTATTAAAGGTGTTTTAGCGTTTGTAGATTTTTTCCAATCATTTAAACGTTGTAATAGGTCGGCGGTCTTTTCTGGAAATGCTCTAGACAAATCTCTACGTTCTTCTAAATCTATTCTTAGGTTGTATAGCTCTGTATGGTTATCATAATAAAATTGCACTAATTTCCAATCGCCCATACGTATAGATGAAGCGGGAGAACCTCCTTGATCGCCGTAATGAGGATAGTGCCAAAATAGTATTGGTTGATCAATAGATTTATCACCTTTTAGTAAGGGTACTATGCTCACACCATCTTTAGTTTGTTCTGGAAGTTGTGGAAGGCCCGACATCTCTAAAAGAGTTGGGTAAAAATCAGTATTTACTACCGGGAAATTACTAATAGTGCCAGGCTTTGCAAAACCAGGCCATTTAATGATCAAAGGTATTCTAACCCCTCCTTCATAATTCCAGCCTTTACCATAGCGCAACGGATAATTAGTGGTAGGAGATCTTTCTGCGGTAGATAAACCACCATTATCAGAAGTAAATACTATAATGGTATTTTTATCGATACCTAATTCCTTAAGTGTGGTCATAATACGGCCTACATTCTCATCTACGGTATAGATTAAGCCTGCATAAACAGGATCTGCCTGTATTATCCTTTCTTTAAAACTAGGGTTCTGTTGCATCCAATCTGCATCTTTTACAAATTGTTGAAGCGTATCTAACCCAAGGTTATGGGCCTTATCTGTAAACTTTTTGATGTATTCTTGTTTAGCTTCAATGGGTTCATGTACTGCATAAAAAGACAAATCTGCAAAAAAAGGCTTCCCAGATTTTGCCTGCTTTTTTATAAAATTGATTGTTTCAGTTGTTAAACGATCTGTTAAAAACTCACCCACAGGGCCATCTTTAAGTTTTGGGTTATTATATGGACTAAAATATCCTTTCATTCCTGCTGCCCTAGGATTGCCAGCTGCCCAGCCCCCGTAGTTATAATCGAAACCTTCTGCCTCTGGATAGTATTCTTCTGATTCTCCCAAGTGCCACTTACCCGAATAGCAAGTTGCATAACCGTTATTTTTGAAGGCCTGCCCCAAACTAATATTAGATTTAGGTAAGTTATTTACAATAGATTGCTCGATTAACTTTAGATAGGGCTGTGATTTTCTAAACCTGTTTGAGCCTGGTATCCAATCTGTTATACCTGTATTTACAGGGTATTGGCCAGTCATGATGCTAGATCTAGACGGGGAACAAACAGGGCTGCTAGCGTAAGCATCTGTAAACCGAACGCCCTGCGATGCCAATTTATCAATATTGGGAGATTCATAAAAGGTGCTACCATAAACACCTAAATCTTTCCATCCCATATCATCTACCAAAATAAAAATAACATTGGGCTTTTCTACCGTTTTATTTTGTTTGACTTTATTTTGTGCCTTAACAGAAAATATTATTCCCAATAAAAATAAAGAGGTAATTATTTGTTTGATATTTATTCTATTCATCATTATGGTATTTAAGTTTTTATTAATTATTTATATTTTGCTATAAGAGTAACCACTGATCTGCCCGGGATAGCGATATCACTTTTATCCATCACTGATTTGCTCAAATTTTTCGTTTTATCAGTAGTGTAAGCAAGTACTTTATTGCCGGCTAGAGTTAAATCTGATTGATCCATAGCAAACCTCTTCGTACTGTTATCCATATTAATGATCACAATAACAAGCTGTTTACTCGTTTTATCCTTATATGCGGTTATCATTTGTGTGTTTGCGGCTTCTTCTAAACTATTGATAGAAGATAAGGATGCGTTTACTCTAACCATACCCGGTCTTACAAAACGAGCGTAATTGCCCAAACACCACAGTTGTTTAGAATCAGATACAATTCCATCTTTTTTAGTTGCACCTAGATCATTACCGCCATTTAGATCATTGATATAAATCAGTGCATCGCTATAATTGTAAGGGCTTACCGCTAACCACCATTGCCATGCAGAAACGTTGGTTATGGATAAATCGTGATGGATAACCTTTGCTACATACAAGCCATAATCTATACTGGTATTGCGTGGACCACCGTTGTACACACCGCAAATATTTCCTAAAATGCCAAATTCAGTTTGCCATAATCTTAAATTTGGTGCAAACTTCTCTTTGGCAGCCATTACATCTTCACGATATTTTATCAATGCGGTATCAGGGCAGGTGGTAAAATAACTATGGGCCGAAATCAGGTTATCCAAATTAGGCACATCCCCAATATAGTTCTTAGATTGGGGGCTAAAGAAAGCCTTGATCTGGTTACCTCTTCCGTTATCATAGCTATTGCTCAAGAAATTCCATTGGGCAGCCTCGCCCAAGGCTATTTTCACGTTAGTATTATTAAGTTTAGGCCCCAAAATCTTTATGAAATCTGCAATTTCTTTATTAGTGGCCGCTGTACCTTCTTGTGTGGTTTTTTTCTCGCCCCAGTTCCACTGTGGTTCATTAAAAGGGCTTAAATAAGGCATGTGGTAACCTACTTCATTAAAATGCTTAACCACATTTACCATAAAATCAGCGTAAGCGTTTTCTTTCCCTTTTTTTAGGTTAAGGTTAGCGTTAATACCATGCGCTTTGCCATCAATGGTAAACTGAACCGGTGGAGATATGGAGAATGCCAAAAAATTATTTAAACCACGTTTTTTGGCGGCATCTAAAAACCATTGTTGCCCTTTTTGTTTTGTCCAATCGTAATTCCCGATGGCATCCAAAAAACATTCTTCCCTACGGTATTCATCGCCAATCCCACTTGCCTTGCCTTGCTCAAAACTTCCAGAACCGATATTGAAACGCCACAAACTTAAGCCGATGCCTTTTGGCTGCCCATTGGATAAGGTATCGGTGCTAAACAAATAATCGGCTATTAAATTTTTCTTTTTCGCATCAGCCCAATTGCCAATAAACTTGGTTGTCCAGCAATCAGAAGCACCAAAATTTTCTATGGTTTGCTTTTCATCATCAAGGTTGATTTTAATGATCGCTTTCTTATTGCTATCAACCAAAAAATTAAGGTTACTTGAGGCTAGTTCTAGGCAAGAAGCATTTTTACTCAAGATTAATGCGCCCAACAGGATTATAAACGAGAATGTTCTTTTCAAAACAAGTAGGTTTAAATATTTAACGATATAAAGCTACATACCATCCATAAGCCGGATGGTATGTAGGTATTGGTAAGTTTAAGATACCAGTTTGGTTTCTTTTAAGGCTAAATTACCCAGCAGATTAACATGGGCGTTTGCCCCAAAATTCATTGCATCAATGGCTAAAATCTGTGCAAAAAGCTCTTTGGCTTTTTTGCTCTCGCCAGTACCAAAGTAACCCAGACCCGCAATGTATAAACAATGGATTTTGTTGCTTACGTTTAAATCTGTCTCAAAAATCAACAGATCGGGTAAAGAAACCGCAAAATAATCCAAGCTTACTTTGTTGTTCATGTTTTGCTCGCCGTATTTGATCAATTTTTTAAATATGGTATCGGCTTTAGCTTGCTGGTTTAATTTAGCCCAGGCACATCCCTGGTAGAAAATTTTATCGGGTTGCTGGTCGTTATAAAACAGGGCAATGCCGGGTTCGTCTAAACCAATTGTAGCTTTTTCCCAATATTTTTTGGCTTTATCGTTTTCGCCCAAACCATCGTATGCACATCCCAACCAATAAAAAATATCGTTTTCTTGTGCGCCCGGAAGTTTCCCTTCGCCCAAATTCTCTGGATAAACTTGTGCTTTTTCTAAAAGTGTTATTGCCTTGGCATGCCTATTATTAAAAATATGTTGCTTGGCCATTTCTACCAGAGAGAAAATATATTGTTCGGATACTTTTCCTTCGCCGCCTTCCCACGGATGGAATTTACGCGACATCAATAAATCATACGCTTTTTCAAAATCGCCCAAAATATTATGGATGCTCAGTATTTCGAGGTATAGATCATCTCTTTGTGCTACAACCGTTTTATGTTCCGTGAAAAATGCCAACCGCTCTTCTGGTGCTCTGTTTAGCTTTTTATAAAGAGAATCCAACTCCATTAAAACCCTTGCATCTTTGGTGTTTAATGCAAAAGCCTTTTCATAATGCGTTAAAGCCTTGTTTTCATCTTGCCTTTTATTGTAATAAGCCAAACCTAAATTACGGTGAACCGTTGCGAATGTATCATCTAATTTTGCAGCTCTTTCCCATAAAGAAATGGCCAAATCATATTGTTGCTTATCGTAATATAAATTACCAAGATAATATAAAGCCTTGCCATCCTTTGCATTGTTTGCTATCGCAGCGTTCAATACCAAAATATCCTGCAAACGGTTGGGAAAACAATAAGCACTATCTGCTTTTGCTGCCTTTTCCAGGTGTTGAATTGCCTCTGTGTGCTTATCAAGATGCAAATAAGCATAGCCGATATAATAATTGATTAAAGGCTCGTTTAGGTTTTTAGCGGCTAGCAACTGCATAAAGTATATGGCTTTTTGATATTCGCCTAAACCAATGTAATCAATAGCATATTCTATGGCGTTGTGCGCTGTTTCACCACTTAGTTTCAAAAGTTCTGCTTTAGCCTCGGCAGCTTTTTCTTTATTACCATTAAGGTTCAATAGCAAATACTGCTCATACCTTGCACTAAGGTTAAACATATCTCGCTGCAAAGCTTGGTTTAGCATTTCTAAAGCTTTTTCTTTTAAACCTAGTTTATTTAAAGCCGAAGCTTTTACCACATAAGCTTTACCGTTACGGGCGTTTCTATCAATTGCCCAATTGATATGCTCCAAACATTCCTGATGGTGGCCTCTTACAAAATCAATTTGCGCAATGTAATAATAAGCTGCATCCTGATAGGCGTTGTCCCACGTGGCTTTAAAAAAAGCATCATAAGCATCATCAATTTTATTGAGGAACAACTGTGCTAAACCTAAATTATAATAAGGTTCGCAATGGTAAGGATTTGGGTTACGATTGGTAATTGTCTCGATTGCTTTTTTGAAATAAGGAACGCTTTCTGCAAATAAGCCTTTTTTGAAATACCACAAACCAATGGCATTGTTGTTCCTGATATCGTTTGGATTTCTTTTTAAAGCCTCCAAATAATAAGGCATTGGGCGATAAGTTGCATGGCGATATTGCTCTAAATGCTGACCTGTTAAAAACAGTTCTTCCTCACTTTTTATCTCCTCTGGTTGCAAAGCTGGTTTTGCAGCTTCGGGCAGAGGCTCTGGGTTTTCATCATCGGTAGGGTCGTATTTTAATAGCTGCTTTGCCTCTTTATTTAAGATAAAAACCTTAAAATCTTTTAGATTTACCACCTCATCAAATGCTATTTCCTCAACAAAAATATTTTCTGGAGATAATGTTAAGCTTTTGCTCAGGCATAACTCCTCATTTTTCATCAAGTTGATTTTTACCTCTTGTTTTGAGGTTACAAATACCTTTAAAACTATGTTATTCTCCTTGGCATCCAAGCTTAATAGCACATCTTTCGACGCATTTTTTACCACGCCCAATTCGCGGTAAGGGAAAAAATACTGCGTAAAAGTTTTTTCCTCAAAAGGTTTTAACCATGTAAAATCGGGCTGATTATCGGTAAAAACACCAGCCATCAATTCAATATATGGTCCATCTTCATCGGTTAAGTTTCTGTCCCAAGCCACGCCGAAATCTCCGTTGCCCCAAGTCCATTGTTTTTTACCTGGCGAAACATGATGATCGGCCACATGCAACATACCGGCTTCGATATCATGTTCATAACCGCCCAAAAAATTGTATTTTGAGTTTACCGCCATGTATGATGTTGGCACCGGAATATTTTTATAGTTAGAAATATCTGTACCCGGGGAATAATCTACTTTATAATAAGTACCTGTGGCAATTGGAAAGCTTGAAACATCTCTTTTTCCGTGATCAAAAACGGCATTAACATCAGGAGGGAAAACAGACTGGTAATCATCATGAACCTTAACCGCCGGGTTTGCCCACCATAAAAAAGTTTGTGGTGTGCTGGTTAAATTGCTCAACTTGGCTTTTATTTCTAAAAATGCTTTATCGGGATGCAAGGTAAAACCCGCCATACCTTTGGTGTGGAACATTTTTTCTACCTCGTTTACCCAAATGGTTTTACTACCGTCTTCGTTCTCTTCGATGGCGTATTCCACAGGTTCAAATGTACTTGGCCTATGGTGCTGTGGCCAGTTGAATTCTATGCCGCCAGAAATCCAAGGGCCGCATAAACCTACCAAAGCAGGTTTTACCACTTGGTTGTAATAAACAAAATGTCTTTGTTTGATTTTATCATAAGCCATTTGCACTCTCCCACCCAACTCGGGCAAAATCATGATTTTCAAATAGTCATTTTCTAGAAAAACACCATTATATGTTTTATCTACTTTTTCATCGTGAATTTTTTCAATCACAGGGTTTGGATAAACCACGCCACTACTTCCCTGATAAACACGTTTCTCAAAAAACATTGGGTTTTTATCCGGTTTACCAACCTCATAAGTTGGAATTAGGATTTTCTCTGACCACGCTTTAACACTCATAATAAAATATAAAAATTGATGATTAATGTGCAATAAAATTGCTTTCTAACTCTTCTAATGTTTGCCCTTTGGTTTCTTTTACCTTGATTTTAACAAACAGGAACCCTAAAACACAAATACCTGCATAGATATAAAATGGGGTATAAGCACCTAGTTTGCTGGCTATAATTGGGAATGTGAAAACTAGCAGGGCATAGGCCAACCACAAAGAAATCACAGCGACCGATGTTGCAGCCCCTCTAATATGATTTGGGAATATCTCTGATATAAGCACCCAAGTAACAGGGCCTATTGTCATGGCATAAACGCCAATTGCCGCCAACAAAGGCCAAGCGGCCAATGGCGATTTTGTCTGAAGCAGATACCCGCTAACGATATAAAGTGTTGCTAAGGCCAAACAGCCAAATATCATTAAAGGCTTACGTCCCATTTTATCTACCTGCCACATGGCTAAAACGGTAAATAATAAATTCACTATCCCAATAAAAACAGTTTGCTTTAACTGATCATCTGTACTAAAGCCCACGCTTTCAAAAATAGTGGTGGTAAAATTAAATACTACGTTTATGCCACAGAATTGCTGAAATACGGCTAAACCTATCCCTACTATTACAGCGGGTAAAACTGCTTTTTTGAAAACCGCAGAATAACTGAACTTAACGGTTACCCCTTTTAATGAAGATTTGATATTATTAACGGTCTCATCTACAAAGGTTTGATTGCCTATTTTGGATAGCACTCCGCTTGCTTTATCATCTCTACCTTCTTTCAATAGCCATCTAGGGCTTTCGGGCAGAAAAGCTACACCCAATAAAAATATGCCTGATGGCACAGCACCAAGCCCTACCATCCAACGCCAAGCATCGGGCCCACTGTTTCTTAAATAGTAATTTACCAAGTTGGTAACTAATATACCTGTAACAATAGTCAGTTGATTAACGGCAACCATACGGCCCCTTGTGCCGGGAGGCGCAATTTCAGCAATATATAATGGAGATAGCATAGAGGCCATACCTACGCCAATACCTGCTATAAACCTACCGAAAATGAACAAGTCTCTGTTGTGAGAAAATGCCATCCCTAAAGAAGAAATAAAGAATATGAATGCCGCCACCATTAAACCGGGTCTTCTACCGTATTTATCAGAAAAAGAACCGGCAAAAAGACAACCGGCAACACAACCCAATGCTAAGGAGGCTGTTGCGAAACCTTCCCAATATTCATTAAAGGCAAACTGTTCTCTCAAAAAAGGCAAGGCCCCTGCTATTACCGCAAAGTCAAAACCAAAAAGATAGCCGCCCATTGCAGAGATAAACGATATAAACAAGATATACCGATTGTTAAACACTACGTTGCTTTGTGTCATAAAAATATTTTAACTAAAGTTTATAATTCAGATCGCATCCAACAAAGAAGCTGGATTGCATGATTCAAGATAATGCAATTTTATTGATAACTCTAGCATTTATCAATGGACACATTAATTATTATGATAGACAAAATTACGATGTGAAAATCTTAATAAAAACCAGAAAGAATAATCAAAAGCCTATAAAACGCAAACAAATGAAAATAATTGATTTTATAAATAGATTTTTCTACTATTGTTTATGAAATCTGAAAAAGAAAAGTTTAAGAAAGATGGTTTTGACGGACAAAAAGCAATTGTGCTACCTAAATCCGTCATCAACAAATTTTGTGTAAATAATTCTTTGATAAACAAAGCTTTTATAACTGATGTTGGATATTATCCGAGAGCTAGGTTTCATTATCGTGAAAGACCTCATGGAGCTGAACAGAATATACTGATCTACTGTGTTGAAGGCAGTGGTTATGTAAGCATCGATAAAAAAAAACATACAATTTACCCGGGAGATTTTTTTGTGATACCAAGCGGTAAAGCACATGCTTACGAAACAGATTTGAAAAACCCTTGGACTATTTATTGGTGTCATTTTAAGGGTGAGCAAAGCGACGAAATTATTGAGCAGATACGTTTAAAGTATGGTTCTTTAAAAGCAAGTGTTTCTTTTACCGATATAAGATTAGAGCTTTTTAATAAGCTATACCAAAATTTAGAAAACGGTTATAGCTATGAAAACATTAGCTATGTTAACCTTATTTTACCACAGTTTTTGGCTACTTTTTTATTTTCTGATAGGTTTGTTTCTAACCTTGAGGGAAATGATGAAGATTTAATTGAAAAAACCATCCGTTATATGCAGGAAAACATTGACCAATCCATTACCTTAGAGAAACTTTCTAAGCACATTAATACTTCTGCTAGCCATTATTGCGCTATCTTTAAAAAGAAAACAGGTTTTCCGCCTATTGAATATTTAAACCATTTAAAAATACAAATGGCCTGTCAATACCTTCAGTTTACCGATTCAAGAATTAAAGAAATTGCCTTAAAGGTAGGCATAGATGACCAATATTATTTTTCGAGACTTTTTACAAAAACCATGGGTTTTTCACCATCTGAATATAGAGACCAAAGAAAAGCGGTTAAATAAATTTATTTTTTTGATTTTCATCGGTTTAATAGATGGTAAGCCATAAAATCAGAAACCTGTTTGCTAACCTCATCAATTGATGGGGATATATCCCTACCATTTAACCCATGCCCTGCATTTTTTACGGTAAGCAAAGTAACATCACTTCCTGCTTCTTTAGCTTTCGACAAGAAATAGGTAGAATTTAGATAAGAGAGGGTGGTATCATTTGTACCGTGGATCAATAAGATTGGGGGATTTCCCTTTTTTATATAATTAACCGGGCTTAAAAGTTTTGCTGTTGTTTGGTCACTTCCCATCATCTCCTCTAATTTTTTAGCGTTAAGGTAATTGGTAGCATGTAAAACATCGGTATCGGTAAATGTAGTTTGGGGGAAATAGGAAACAATACATTTAAAAGTAGGGTGGATTTTTGCCAGTTGGGTTTCTCCCTTAAAGTATCTGTCATATGCCAAACCCGTCATCAGGCTTAAATGCCCTCCTGCAGAACCGCCCCATACCCCTATTTTGCTTACATCCAGATCAAATTTATCCGCATTTTTTACCAGAAACTTTACGGCATCCTTACAATCGGTAACGGCATCTACCACCTTGTTGCCTCCTCTATTTAACCTGTATTCAATAGATGCACAAGCTATCCCGCTATCTAATAAAAATTGTAAAGGTTTAAAAAACAGATCTTTCAAAATCACATATCGGTCTCCATAAGCCCAGCCACCACCATGTGTAAATACCATAAATGGCGTTTTTTTGTATTTTTTATTTTTGGGCATAAAAATGATCATCTTTAATTCTTCTCCATTTACTTTTTTATAGATGATACTATCTTGGTAATTAAGTGTTTTTAAAATATTTTCATCTTTATCTGTAATTGATTGCGCCAATAAATCAGTCTGATAAAAAGCCGCAAAAACGATCAATAAGGTTAATATTTTTATATTTTTCATTCTCTGTTGTTTTTCTTTAAAAAATCAATAACTACCTAGTTCTTTTTAAGGTTGATTGCTCATCTTGAAATTTAAAGTGGCTCCCTTTAAAATCTCTAAATGGTTGATATAACGCCGCTCGGTATCTGTTCCATTTTCTTGCACAGATTTAATATAACACCGCTCTGCAGAGGTCCCATCTGCATTAATTATCAGGTGTTTATTGTTCTGCAGGCTGATATCAACTTGGTCAAAAATAGGGCTACCAAATTCATACTCGGGGTTTTGCTCTGTTCCTCCGTTCATCTGGAAAAGCCCAATTTTCATCAAAACAGCTAAACTCCCCATTAAGCCTTGGTCTTCATCGCCATTGTAGCCCGTATCTGGGGATAAACCACTAAAAACTTTATCAACAACACGCCTAGACCAATATTGTGTAAGATCTGGCCTACCCAACTGATTAAATATAAATGCTGTTTGTATGGAAGGCTGATTGCCATAATTGATAGGGATGCGCTTATACTCTGGGTGAGTTTCTTCTGCATGGGAAGTGCCCGCCGTAAATCCGAGTTTTTGGGCCAACTCAAACTGCGCATTTAGTTTATCTACCGCTTTTTCTTTACCTCCCATCATTTGCGCCAAACCTGCCATATCTTGAGGGACATACCAAGTGTTTTGTGCACCATTTGCTTCTATAAAGCCTTTCCCAAACTGGTAGGGATCATACTTTTTTAACCAATTCCCGTTTACATCCTTCGGGCGCATCCATCCTATGCTTTCATCAAAAACATTTCTCCAGTTAGATGAACGTTTGATAAAGTAATTATAATCTTCTGTTAAGTTCAGTTTTTTTGCCAGTTGCGCCAATGTCCAATCCTGATAGGCATATTCTAAAGTTAAACTTGCCCCATCTTGGTGCGAAGCAAAATTTCCGTCGGGATTGGGATAAGGGACGTAACCTTTTTTGATATAATATGCTAAGCCGCCGCCCTTAGCGGTCTTGTGCTCATAACCAGCTTTTTCCATCATACCGCCGGCTATGTGGTTTCTTTTCAAGGTTTGATAAACCTCTTGCAGATTCTCTGTAATTAAGCCTTTTTGCACTGCGCTCACTAAAAAAGGGGTTGTGCCAGCGCCGGTCATTACGTAAGTATAATTACCGCCCGATGGGCCACGAGGAACAAATCCTCCATCTTTTGCATATTGTAAAAGCGAATTAGAAAAACTCGCCATTACCTCTGGGTAAACCAAGCCCCAAAGTGTTTGGATAGTCCACTGCGATCCCCAAAAAGCATCAGAATTATACTGCTCAAATTTTGGTTTTCCGTTTTTATCCAGTGGCAATTGCCCAATGCGAAAGTTTTGTCCCGTGTTATCAGGATAGGCTCCATTAGCATCACTAATAGTTCTACGGCCTTGTAAAGCATGCCATAGATCGGTATAAAATCTTCGTTGTTGAATTTCTGTACCACCTTTTATTTTTATCCTAGCCAACATCCCATTCCACTCTTTTTTTGCATCTTCCACTATCGCATTAAAATCCCATTTGGGAAGTTCAGAATTGATATTGCTTTTTGCATTAGCCAATGAGGTGTAGGAAATACCTGCTTTCATTAAAACGGTTGCCTTTTTTTTATCTGTAAATACCAAGTAATTCCCAGTTTTTTCATCTCTATTTAAGGAGTCGATATTCGCATTAAGTACTATCTGGAAAAACACCTTAAAAACTTTTGGCCGGCGCATGGTTGGCGACATTGTTATTTCACCCGAAAGTGTTTTTGCGCCTGTTTGTTCCATTTTTCCATCCACGTTATTGCAAGGCCCCAAAAGGGTATTTAGGTTAAAAAGTATTGCTGGCGTAACTGCTTTTGGGAAAGTGTATCTATGAAAACCAACTCTTTTTGTGCTGGTGAGTTCGGCAGTTATCCCATACCTTTCTAATTTAACCAAATGATAGCCCGGAGAGACTTTTTCATTGCTATGTTTAAATTTGGAGTAAAAATCGGTAAAAACATTTTGCTTATTTTGATTGGTAATAGTTACCGGCATTACCGATAAAGCCGAAATTTGCCAACCATGCACATGGCTAAAACCCTTGATGGTATCTGTTTGGTAACGATAACCGCTATCCCAAGCACCATTAAGTTGAGTATCGGGACTTAGGTTTACCATCCCAAAGGGGCGAGAGGCCGATGAAAAGAAAAACCAACGCGAATGCTCGGTATCTAATTGCGGGTAAACCAGATCTACCGGTTTTTTTGCTTTTTGCTGCTTTTGTTGGGCAAAAACTGCTTGCAAAAAAATGAAAATAAAAAACAGAAAAAAACTGTAAGCTTTGAAAAAAAATTTGCCCATTGGTATCTCTTAACGGTTATAGCACCCAATTATAATGTAACATTACACCATCTAAATTTTATAAATATCTCAAAGATGCAAGATCAAAGTTAAACCTGATCATCAAAAATAAAATAGATTTTTATCGTTATATGATAGATTTTTTGATAGTTAATGATTTTTTGATCCCAAATACCTTTAATTCCTTAAAGTCAAATCCACAAAATTTAATCACAAAACCGCTAATTTATCCATCATTTACCTATAAATCTCTATTTACATTTATCTGTAAAAAAACAATATTTGCTGTCGTGTTCATTTAACAAAAGCTTCGACCCCTATTCTCGCTTATGCTTAAAAATATCAAAACGGTTATTTTGTTGCTGATGAGTTGCCTTGCAACAAATGCACAAAGTGCCGATAAAACTTACTCGCTAAAATCTACTGCCGGAAATTGGGAAGCCACTATCAATAGCAAAGGTGCTATTGAAAGTTTAAAAATGTGTTTTAACGGAAAATCAACAGCTATCCCGTGGAGAACAGATGAATGGGGCGGCCCTTCATGGCAGGGTGTTGATCTGCATAAAACTAAAAGTGAGGGCTTATATTTTGAAGGAAAGAAAGATCAGCAAACCTACAGCATAGAATATGCTGACGTTGAGGGGCAGCTGACCATAATTGCGGAATTAAAAAATGAAAGTAATACGGTTTTTAACGTTGCGCCTTACGCCAGATTAAATATTGGCATAGACAATGAATTAAAAGACCCTGCAACTTATTTTCAAAACTTTTTCCCTACTTTATTACGTTGCGAGAAGACTCATTTTTGGGGATATTTCCAAAACCCAAACGGGCAGATACTTGCCATTGGTTCTCCCGATGCTGTTGCATCCAGGCAAATTGAATATATTGGGCAAGGTCATCGTATCGCTACAAGTAGCTTAGATATGTTGCATGTTTTACCGCTGCCTCCACGCCATCCGCAAGAACTTACCAATCTGGCTCCCAGAGCATCCAAAAAATGGCGAATAATATTGCAACCTATTTCTTCCCTATCCGAAGTTACCCCGGCAATTGCAACTATATGCAAAGCTCCGTCAATCAGTTTAGACCGTACCACCATCGCTCCGGGCGAACAATTGGAAATCAAGATTTATAACAATATCATCCCGCTTGTTAATATTACCAATCCATCAGGGAAAGAATTGAAACTACCGAAACCTTTGATCGGAAAAAACTTCATCCGTTATGTTTTGCCATCTCCTAAAATTGTGGGAAATTATACCATCACAGCAAAAGGTAACGAAAAAGTGAGTGAAGCGATTTTTCATGTGCGCAAACCTTGGGGCTGGTATTTAAAACAAGCCAGAGCCGAAGCCTTACGTATGCAAATAAAACCTCAGAAACATCGTGAAGGCTGGCTTGGCTTCTTTAGTGCTTATTGGGCGCAGTTATATTTCCCCGATGATAAGAAATTAGCCGAAACTGAAAAAGTTTTTAAAAACTTTTATTCGCTGATGGTGGATACCACCATCACAGATTTTTATCACAGCAAACCCACCTGGGACACGCGTCCTCAAAATACATCGTGGATTGTTGGAATGATGACCGCAAGGTATGCTGCAACTAAAAAAATTGAAAATCTGGAAGAGGCTTCAAAATGGGGAGACCTTTTGATCAGGAAATTTCAACTGCCAAACGGAGCTTATAAGGGATATACTGCGCTTACTTTGGGCTCTAAATTTTTAAGTGAACTTGCCTGGTACGAACGCCAATTGGCAGAAAAAGATTCGGTTTGGAAAGCCAGGTACAAGCGACATGTACTTTCTGTAAAAAAAGCAACAGCCAATTTATATAGCGTTGGCGATTTGGGCGATACGGAAGGGCAGGCAACCTACGAGGACAACCAGGCTGGAAGCGCCTGGTCTTTATTGGCTTTGGATGCTTTAAACTGCACAGATACAACTTTGCGCAGAAAATATATAGAAAGCAGCTTAGAAATTCAGAAAAGACATGAGTGCTTAACGCAGGCTCTCATTCCAGACGGACGAATGCGAGGTGGAACATTACGATTTTGGGAAGCACAATACGATATTTTAACCACGCCAAATATGATGAACTCGCCACACGGATGGACGATGCGGAGTCAGTTTGGTGCATTATACCTTTATCTTTTAACCGGCGAGGAACGTTTTTTAAATATCATGAACAATGCCATGGGCGCATGTGTGCAGGCGATTGATGAAAAAACGGGCACTTTACGCTGGGCATTTGTGCCAGACCCCTATATTGAAGCGGAGCAATTTGTACAAGACAGTGCCCATCCCGGAAAAGGAAAAATTGTGAAAAATGTTATTGGCGAGCAATGGTTGCCGATGATTAGCGATTGGTGGCGTGTACCGGAAGGGGAAATAGGAAACCTTACCCAATTTAAAGAATTAGGACATCAGGGGGTTTCGCAGGGATGGAGTTGCGATAATGATGTGCATGAACATTTTAGGGTACTTACCGAAGAATTTGTTCCGAATGCTTTTGTGCTGGAGCGTGAAGACGGAAGTTTAAGAACGTTGAATTGTGCAGTGAAACGTAAAGGGAATACACTTTACGTGAATTTACCAGAAAAAGTAGTATCAAGAGTTCATTTTAATTTAAAGAATAACTACCAGGTTGTAGTTCCGTTTTCTGCAGAAAAAGTTAAACAAAAAGTAGCCAGAGGAATGCACTGGGTTGGCCCGGGAGTTAAAGCTGCAATCGCTCCGGATTTGTATTTATCGGGGAAGATAAATTAAGGCATCAATCCATATTTATGTGTTTGTCAATGCCTAAAAAAATTTATTGCTTTTTAACAAAAAACTTGTGTTTAATATTAACCCATTAATAAGCCGGTTTTAAACCTAAGTCGCAAAAGTTACTGTTTTTAATGGCTAACCTTTTTAGGCATAAAACTTAAAGTGGTTACAGCTAATTGGCAGAATATAAACAGCCAATTTCACATTTATTTAGGTTAACCTTTTCTTAAGCCTATTTACATCGTATTTAAAGGCATTCTGAAATGATCCTCGTCCGCATGCAGATTCCTTATACAGAACAGAAAATAGATTTTTGCCTGTACTTCTCCAATTTATTTTGAATAAATGAAGTTCATAAAAAATAGCACCTCAAATTACATGGAATAAAACCGCTAAAATGAATAAAATTTTGTTAAAAAATAAACCATAAAGCCTTTAACCACGCTTTTATCAAAATTCAAATCCTACCGGTTGACCAACAATAATATTATGAATAATAAATGTTGTTTTTTACTAGATTAAAACATCAATAAAAACTTAATATTATCCATTTTTAAGATGTTGATTATATTTAATAGCTCGTTTTTTTAACTAAAAAATTTATCCTTAATCGGTCAGAAAGACACATTTAAGTGATTTTAAATCCTTAGACAGAAAAAACAAGTTCAACCAGATTAAAAGCCCCTTTTTAATAATAATAAAATAATCCATTATTTTCCTAAAAAAATCTATTTAATGCTGTTTTAAAAAATTTGACATTTGTTAAACCAGTTAGGCCATTTTTAAAATTCAGGATTATTTTAAATTTTCTGTAGTTGATCTAAAATCAAAATTCTGTTTTTTATTTTTTGCCCATTTCTATATAAACCCAAATAAACTCTAAATTAAATTTAACATTATGACATTTCTAAAACTTTACCCTAAGTTAATCAAGTTTCACTTCATTGATCTTACTATGAATGTGAAATTCTTATTGTTTGTATTCTTGCTGTTTTTTGCAGTAAATTCTTACGCAAAAAAGAGCGTTGTTTCCGAAATAAAAAAAGCGAAATCATCCATTTTAACGGTTAAAGGCAAAGTAAGCGACACGGATGGGCAACCTTTGGTTGGAGTGGTAGTAACCGTAAAAGGCCAAAAAATAAATGCACAAACCAATGCCGATGGTAATTACCAAATTACCGCAAACCCAGGTGATATATTGGTTTTTAGCTATTTGGGCTTTCAAACCAAAGAAATTACTGTAGGCAGTAATACGGTAATCAATGTAAAATTGGAGGTTAACATAGGTTCTTTAGATGAAGTTGTGGTTGTGGGCTATGGCACTCAAAAAAAATCTACGCTAACGGGCTCGGTTTCAAGTGTCGATTTTAAAAATTTAGAAAATATACCGCAATCTAGTACGCTTAATATCTTATCGGGAAGAGTAGCGGGTTTATCGGTTGTACAGCAGAGTGGGCAACCAGGAGACGATGGTTCTGAAGTAAGTTTGAGAGGCCCATTAAATACTGATATTTCAGATTCATCCCCATTGGTTATAATAGATGGCGTTCTTTCTAGCTTAAAAGATTTAAGCACTCTTTCTCCGCAACAGATTTCTAATGTATCTGTACTAAAAGACGCATCTGCCACAGCAATTTATGGTGCCAGGGGTGGTAATGGAGTAATATTGGTAAGTACAAAAACACCTGCCGCCGGTAAAATGAGGGTGGTTTTTGATTCTTTCTATGGTTTACAAAAAGCTACCTATCTACCAGATTTTGTAGAATCTTGGCAATGGATGGAATTGCAAAACCAAGCCACAAATAGGCTTTTATTCCCTCTTGAAGCTATTGATGCCGTAAAAAAAGGGATCTTAACTGATACATTTGCCAACAACGATCCAGTAAAACACGTTTTTAGGGATGCCCCAATGAGTAATTATAACTTAGCGATAAGTGGTGGTAGCGAGACATTAAAATTTCAAGGTTCTATTGGATATTTAGACCAAGAAGGCATCATGAAAAACACCAATAGTAACAGAATTAATTATCGTTCTAATTTAACTTCAATTGTATCTAAAAATTTAGAAATTGGCGGAAACTTATCTGGTTATTTCCAAAACAATCATCGGGGTTATTATAGAACTGATCAGGTTTTAACGCAATTGTACCGCTCCTATCCTATCACTCCTGATACGTATTCTAACGGAAGCCCAGGTGTTATAAACCTTTACAATGGAACCAATATTCCGCCTGCAGATCTTTACCAAACTTTGGGCTCTTCTAATGATAAAATCCAAAAAAACAACTATGTAACTTATTTACAATTAAAACCTTTAAAAGGATTGGTATTACGATCTACCATTTCTTATTCTCAACAACAAAATATTGGCAGAGATTTTCTTCCTACTTTCAGTTATGCCGATCCATCTGGCACCCCGGCGTTTATAAATAAAATCAACGTATTAACAAATAGCAGCAACACCTCTAAACAGTTCCAAATTAGCAATACGGGTGTATATTCTTTTAAAATCACAAAAAAAGGATCATCTTCTGTATTATTAGGACAAGAATATACCAACTTCAAAAACGAGTATTTTGGATCTAAAGGATCTAATTTACCAAATAACGATCAACAAGAATTAGATAGGGTTACCACAGACTTTAATCCCTTTGGGAACGAATACGCTTGGAGGCTGCAATCTTTTTTCGGCAGATTTAATTACAATTTTGATAGAAAATACTTTTTTGAGGCAAGTTTTAGGGCAGATGGATCGTCTAGATTTCCAGTTACTAAGAGGTATAGTTATTTCCCATCCGCCTCTGCGGCTTGGGTTGTTTCAAACGAAAGTTTCTTTAAGAACCTAATGGGAGAAAAAAGCGTCATTGATCAATTGAAATTCCGTTTTAGCATTGGTAAGGCAGGGAACGATAGAATTGGTAATTACAGCTATCAACAAACTCTTAACCTAGATAATTACTACTATTTTGGCAATAACTTATCCCCAGGTGCAGCCCCAAGAAATTATGCAAACCCAGATATCCAATGGGAAACTACCACCAGTAAAGACCTAGGTTTAGATTTAACCATGCTTAAAGGCAAATTAGACCTTACGGCAGATGTTTACGACCGTACAACCGATGGTTTATTGTACACGCTACCATTAGCGCCGTCTTTTGGACTAATAAACCCCGCAGTACAAAATATAGCGGTTGTTAATAATCGTGGTTATGAGTTTGATTTACATTATAGGGGCGGATCTGGAAAGTTTAGATATAATATTGGCGGTAACCTTGCTTATGTAAAAAACAAAATTGTAGATCTGAAAGGTGTAACCGCAATTTCTGGCGCAAACATACTAGAAGAAGGGCAAGATGTAAATGCTTTTTATGGTTATAAAACTAACGGGCTTTTCCGTACTGCAGAAGACGTGGCGAATTATCCAAGCTACAGCAGAGGATTTATTTTGGGCTCCCTCAAGTATGTTGATCTAAACGGCGATAAGGTTATTAATGATGATGACAGGACTGTTCTGGGTACCGGCAGCACACCCTACACTTATGGGATAAGCGGAGGTGCTTCCTATAAAAACTTCGACTTCAGTTTTTTAATGCAAGGAGTGCAAGGCAAAAGCGTTTATACTTATGATTGGGGCAATAGACCCGGTAATGCAGGTATATTAAACTTTTGGCAGCAATGGTATGATGATCGTTTTGATGCAACCAACAATCCAAACGGTACCTACCCAGCTTTGGGTAGAGGTGTACCTGCCTTAGTTTCTGACTTTTATGTACGAAACGCTTCTTACATCAGGCTTAAAAACGTAGAAATAGGCTATAGTTTAACCCAAAAATCCTCTAATAAGATAGGCATCTCTAGTTTGCGTTTCTATGTTAGCGGACAAAACATATTCACGGTTACACCATTAATTCACCAAATAGACCCAGAAAGAGCGGCCAGACTAAATGGCAACACCAACTACCCTCAAACTTCGGTATTTACGGCAGGTCTTAATGCTTCTTTTTAATCGATTAAAAAATTAAAATCATGAAAAATTTTAAAATACACAGTTTTCTCATCGTTTTGGGTTTGATCATCCTTTGCGGT
Organism: Pedobacter segetis; assembly: GCF_016623585.1. Classification (GTDB taxonomy): domain Bacteria; phylum Bacteroidota; class Bacteroidia; order Sphingobacteriales; family Sphingobacteriaceae; genus Pseudopedobacter; species Pseudopedobacter segetis. The sequence goes on along the minus strand of NZ_JAEHFY010000015.1, from coordinate 86,680 downwards.
TGCGATAAAAGCGCACTTACTTTAACTGATCCTAATAATGTGGTTACAACAGATTTTTATAGATCAGAAGGCGATGCTTTGATAGGGCTTGCAGGCGTTCTTGACGCTTACCAATCAAATAACTTGATGGGAAGAAAATACAGGGAGTTTGATCATATTACTGATAACGCTACCACGGTGCAAGGAACCGGATGGAACGATTTTGAAACAGATGTTCAATCCGGAACATCCACATTGGTAAATAATGTTTTCTGGCCTTCTTATTATACGGTTATCGCAAGGGCAAATGATGTTATAGCTAATTTACAAAAAATGCCCTCAGGCTCAATAACTGATGCTTCAAAAAACAGGATTCTTGCAGAAGCTTCTTTTCTTAGGGATTACGCATACTGTGATCTTACCGCCCTTTGGGGAAATGTGCCATTATATTTAAAACCTTTGGGCCCCTTTGAAGACCCCAACGGAGCCACACCAAAAGCAGAGATATACACTACCATGATCAATGATCTAAAAGCGATGATTCCTAATCTTCCGCTAACCATTTCTTCTAGTGAAAAAGGAAGGATACCAAGGGGTGCGGCACAAGCTTTACTAGGTAAGTATTATTTATATCAAAAAGACTATGTAAATGCGGCTGCGATACTTAAGGTTGTTATTGATAGTAAAGTATATTCGCTTTACCCTAATTATGCAGATCTTTTTACAGAAAAAGGTGAGTTTTCTTCAGAAAGTTTGTTTGAGATAAATTTTACACCTAACAGCCTTGATAGAGGCGAGAATTTTTCTTTTCAAGTTGATACAAACGCTGCATTAGTGGTACCGTCTCAACATTGGGTGCCAATTGCAAGTTTGGTAAATTCTTATTTATGTAAAGATGGAAAACCAATTGCAGCAGACCCAACTTATGGCGCTAAATCTTCTTTGTATTTATCTACCAAACCTTATGCAAACAGAGATCCACGCTTAACAGCTACGATATATACCAATGCAGATGTTACACCTAGCGGCAAAAAGGTTTGGAAATGGGCAAACGTAAATAGTTTTGCAGTAAAAAAATATAGTACGATAAGCAACCTGCAATATTCTAATGGAGGGCCACAAAACTATTATGTTATACGTTATGCAGATGTATTATTAATGTATGCCGAGGCACAAAACGAAGCTGTTAGCGTACCAGATCAAAGTATTTATGATGCTGTGAATTTAATTAGAGACAGGGTAACAATGCCCCACTACCCTACTGGCCTGTCGCAAGATCAAATGAGGCAATACATCAGGGACGAAAGACGCTGGGAATTTGCACTAGAGCATCAAAGATATTTTGATACCCAACGCTGGGGAATTACCGGCCAATTAGTTAGGGCGGTATTACCAAAAAAATTGTTTACAGAACCAAGGGATTTTCTTTGGCCATATCCTCAAAACGAGTTCGATAGAAATGCGGCCCTAAAAGCACAAGGTCAGAATCCTGGTTTCTAGATCAACCAAACAAATATGCTAGGTAACAAACATTTAATAAGCATGTTAGCGGTAATAATTACCGCTAACGTGTCTTGTAACCAAAAAATTATTGCTCAAAAAAAGGTTGCAAAACAACCTAATGTGGTTTTTATCTTAATCGATGATCTAGGTTGGGCAGACACCTCTCCCTTTGGGAGCACTTTTTATGAGACACCCAACATCAGTAAACTAGCATCCGAAGGGATGAAGTTTACCAATGCCTATGCAGCCTGTCCGGTTTGTTCACCAACAAGGGCCAGCATCATGAGCGGGAAATATCCTGTTACCATGAACACAACCGATTGGTTTGGGGCACCACAACCACAAGCAATTGAAAAAAACATCAAGAACAAGAAAAATTTCCCGCTTCTACCTGCAAGTTATATCTCTCATCTCCCATTAAAAGAAGAAACTATAGCAGAAGCCTTAAAGACCGCAGGTTACAATACTTTTATTGCTGGTAAATGGCATTTAGGAGAAGAAGAAAAGTACTGGCCAGAGCATCAAGGCTTTGACATCAATAAAGGTGGGTATTTTATGGGGCATCCAAATTTGAACAGAAAGCTTGATTACGACGGTTATTTTTCTCCTTATGGTAACCCACGTTTAGAAGATGGCCCTAAAGGAGAATATCTTCCGATGAGGCTCGCAGCTGAGACTAATCATTTTATGGAAGAGAACAAAGACAAACCCTTTTTCGCTTATTTCTCTATGTATTCTGTGCATACACCACTTCAGGCAAGCGAAGAATTGATAGAAAAATACCGTAAAAAAAGGGAAAAGCTGGGCCTAACGGATGAAGTTGGAAAAGAAGGAAACGTAAACGTTAGGTTAAACCAAAGCAATATAACCTATGCCGCGATGGTAGAAGCTATGGATATAGCTGTTGGGAAAGTTTTGGATAAGATTAAAGAATTAGGCATTGAGGATAATACACTTGTGGTATTCTTTTCTGATAACGGCGGATTATCTACCACAGAGGGGATGCCTACATCCAATCTCCCTTTAAGAGGAGGTAAAGGTTGGATGTATGAAGGCGGTATTAGAGAGCCCATGATTGTTCGTTGGCCAAAAGTTGTAGAACCAGGAAGTGTTTGCGCTACACCTATTATCAGTAATGATTTTTACCCTACCATTTTAAACGCGTTACACTTGCCGCTTATACCTTCTCAGCATACAGGAGGGAAAAGTATTTTGCCTTTGCTTGAGCAGAAAAAAATGGAAAACAGACCATTATTTTGGCACTACCCTCATTACGGAAACCAAGGTGGAGCACCTGCCTCTGCTGTTAGAGACGGCCACTGGAAATTGATTCATTGGTATGTTGAAGATAGATATGAACTTTTCAATTTGAAGGATGATATAGGTGAACACAATAACCTTGTAAAGAAAAACCCAAAAGAAACTGAAAAACTTAAACAAGAATTACAAGCTTGGTTAAAATCTGAGAATGCAATATTGCCCCAAAAGTGGAACAATTAAATCTAATCAATATCTTAAAAGCCGTATAAAAATGAAAAAATTTTTAATATTATTCTATCTTACTTTGGCTTTTGTAGCTTGTAAAAAAGACAAGAAACAACCCGCTCCTACCCCAACTCCCGATCCTCTAAAAACAACTGATCTAAGTGTTTGGGCCAATGATAAAGTAACGATCAACCCAGAGATTTTTGGTGTAAATAACGACTGGAAAACTATCACGAACACAAATTTTCCTGCTTTTGCAAACAACCTAAAATTAATGAATTATAAATTGATGAGGTATCCTGGCGGTTGGGAATCTGAATATTATGATTGGAATAACAACACCACACCCGGATGGGATAAAACCCCTGATTCTCCTGGTGCTTCTGTTGCTTCATTAAAGGCCAATGTTGATAGTTACAGTATTGTGGTGCCTACTGTAAAAGCTATGAATGAGCAGGTATTTTCTACAAATTGGTGGAGTGCCGTAAGCTCTCTTAAAAATACTGCCGTAAATGCAATTAATAAGGCCGACCCTTCTAAAGTAAAAATTGTTGAAATAGGGAACGAATGGTTTTTACAATGGGGAGGAGGCGTTAGTAGGGCAGATAAACTTACCAAATATGCTAAAATTGCAATGAATATTGCAGAATACATTGATCAGCAATTTCCAAACAGAACTTTTAAATTGTTGGTAAATGGTGATTATACTGTGCCTTCTGAGTTTGCAGATATGAAAAATGCCTTTACAAAATCATATAATTCTATAGATGGCGTTGCATTACACACCTATACCGGATATACCACAGATGATCATAATATCAAAGACCTAGCCGCTCGCATTAAAGATTGTGCAAATAATTTTAATCCGGCAAAGAATTATGTTTATTGTTCTGAATGGATTCCTTCGAGAGCATACAATGATGGTAAGCTATATATGGAAGCAGCTAATATCATACCCGATATTATTCATATATATGCTCGTTCTGGGGTAAATGCCGCTGCATACTGGCCTCCGGCAAATAACTCCATCCCGGGTTTGGGATTATTTAATCCAGGCCAAACAGCAACTTATCCGTGTGCCCAAATTATGGGAGAATTATCCAAGTCTTATACCGGCGAGGCTTTAAAGACTACCTCTTCAGATATTCATATTTCTGCTACATTAAATGATAATAATACTATCACCCTATTTGTTACTGGTAGCAACCAACCAGCATCGGATGTAAGTATCAAAATAAACGACTTTGCCGTTGGCTCTATACAAAGCGTAACCAAATTAAGGCCTAGCGATTATTATAAAACAGATGATTCAAAACCTTATTTAACAGAAAATGCCTCTGCAACTTTAGATCAGGCCAACAACAAAATTAATTTCACGATAAATAAAGCAGGTAAGTATGAGATTTTTAAAATTGTACTTAAAAAATGATTTAAGTGATGTTAAGCGTAAATTTTAAACCTTTTTATTTAACATCTAAAATTAGATCCTATAAACCTTGCCAAAGAATAATTAATTAGGCATTATGGATATTATTGAGCCTTTGTGTTTCAGAATTAGTTAATAATCGTTTTTAAACTTTCATAAGAAATATAACAATTCATACAAACCAATTAAAATCAAATAAAATGAAAAGAACATTTATTTTTTTTGCTATAGGTACGGCTATCAGTTTTGCTGGTTGTAAAAAAACAACTATTAAACAAGACGTTACCTCTAAAGATTACGACAAGCAGTTACAAACACTTGCGGTAAACAATTTAACGGTATGGGCAAATGATAAGGTTGCGATAAACCCAAATATTTTTGGTGTAAATAATGATTGGAAAACGGTTACCAATACTAATTTCCCGGCATTTGCAAATAATTTAGATGCCATTCATTATAAGCTTATGAGATTTCCGGGCGGTTGGGAATCTGAATACTATGACTGGGATAACAACACAACACCAGGCTGGAACAATAAACCAGCTTCTCCGGGCGCTTCAGTTGCAACATTAAAAGCCAATGTTTCTAACTACAGTATTGTGGTGCCTACCGTAAAAGCTATGAATGAACAGGTATTTTCTACAAATTGGTGGAGCGCCGTGAGCACCCTTAAAAATACTGCCGTAAATGCGATCAATAAAGCGGGTGCAAACAAAGTTCAAGTTGTTGAGATTGGAAACGAATGGTGGTTGCAGTGGGGAGGCGGAGTTAGCAGGGCCGATAAGCTAACAAAATATGCAAAAGTAGCTATGAATATAGCTGAGTATATTGATCAGCAGTTTCCGAACAGAACTTTTAAAATAACCGTAAACGGAGATTATACGGTACCATCTGAGTTTACTGATATGAAAAATGCGTTTACCAAGGCATATAATGTAATTGATGGTGTATCCTTACATACCTATACTGGTTATTCTACCACAGATCATAACATCGCCGATCTAGCAAACCGTATCCAACAATGTGCTAATAACTTTAATCCAGCCAAAAACTTTGTTTATTGCTCAGAATGGATGCCATCTAAAGGATATAATAATGGTAAATTATATATGGAAGCAGCAAACGTGATTCCGGATATTGTACAAATAATGGCCCGTTCAAGAGTGGATGCAGCAGCATATTGGCCACCGGTAAATAATTCGGTCCCAGGTTTAGGTTTGTTTAATCCTGCTCAAACTGTTACCTATCCCTGCGCTCAAATATTAAATGAATTAGCACTTGGCTATACAGGTGATGCTGTTAATACGGCTTCTAGCAATGTACATATTGCTGCTGCATTAAATAATACCACAACTCTAACGCTTTTTATTACGGGAAGTGATCAACCTTCATCTTCTGTAAGCATTAAAATTAATGGCTTCACGGTAGCATCAATACAAAGTGTCAAAAAATTTAGGCCAAATGATTATTCCCAAACAAATGCCTCACAACCCTTCGTTACCGAAAACGCAACGGCAACACTTGATGCTGCTAACAATAAGATCAATTTTACTATAAATAGTGCGGGGAAGTACGAGATATATAAAATTGTGTTAAAAAAATAGAATAATAATATAACCATGAACAATAGATGAGTGAAACAATATCCATTTCACTCATCTTTTTTTTTTGATACTGATGAGAAAATCAATAGCTCAAATTTTAGAATGGTTAAATGAATAAATAGCCGTTAAATTATTATATAAATGATCATTAATATAAACTCTTTTCAAAATAAAAGAACAATTTCACTAATCTTTTTCATTACTGTATATGCACTTTTGGCATCCGCACAAGAAAAGCAACCTGTAATAGAAAGGATAAAAACAAAATGGGCCCAAACCGTAACGGCTGATAATGTTTGGAGAACTTACCCTCGCCCACAATTAAAGCGTGAAAATTGGTTAAATTTGAATGGGGAGTGGGAATATAAGGTTACAAATATCAACGCCGTTAAACCAACCACAAACTATGATGGGCAAATCCTTGTTCCGTTTTGCATAGAGTCATCTTTATCAGGTGTAACAAAGGCGTTTAAACCTACCGACAAATTATGGTACAAAAGAACCTTTATTATTGATAAAAGTTGGAAGGGACAAAATATCATACTGAATTTTGGGGCAGTAGATTATGAAGCTACCGTTTGGATAAACAAAAAACTTGTTGGTAAACATATAGGTGGTTATGATGCTTTTAGCTTTGATATCACAAAATACCTTAATAATAGCGGCGAACAACTGATTGAGGTAGCCGTGGTGGACCCTACCGATTCGCAATCTATCATCCGCGGGAAACAGCAGCTAGAACCAAGCAGGATTAGATATACAGCCGTATCTGGAATTTGGCAGACCGTATGGTTAGAACCTGTTGAAAAAACCTCAATCAATAGTTTTTTACCAGAAACAAATATTGATAATGGAGTAGTAAAAATCAATACTTCTATCAATGGATCGTCTGGTGATGAGCAACTATTGGTAAAAGTTTTAAAAGATGGCAAGGAAATTTTTAAGCAAAAGTTTGAATATAAAAATACAGTTGAAATCAAGCTTGATAAATTTGATCTTTGGTGGCCAGAATTACCAAATCTTTATAAAATTGAAGTGACACTATCTAGGGATAAAAAAGTTTTGGATCACGTAAGGAGCTACTTCGCCATGCGAAAAGTAGAAGCAAGATTTGATGAGAAGGGGTATAGAAGGGTTTTTCTAAACAATAAACCATTGTTCCAATTTGGGACACTTGATCAAGGCTGGTGGCCCGATGGACTATATACCGCACCATCTGCAGAAGCATTAAAATGGGATATTGAACAACTCAAAGAAATAGGCTTCAACACGTTTCGCAAACACATTAAAGTAGAGCCAGCTTTATACTATTATTACACAGATTCTATCGGGATGATGGTTTGGCAAGATATGCCTTCGGGAATGTCAAGACCTAAGCAGGACACAGAAATGGTGAAGTTTGGCCAAAAGAATGATTGGGATGCAGATTCAGCTTACCATAAACAATGGAAAAATGAATTTGATGCGATGGTTAATAATTTGAGGTTTTTTCCTAGCATTACTACTTGGGTAATTTTTAATGAAGGTTGGGGGCAATTTGATACAGAGAATTTAGTTAAAAGGGCTGCAGAAATGGATAAAACCAGAATTATTGATGGTGTTTCTGGATGGGAAGACCGTAAGGTTGGAGATATGATAGACATCCATAACTACCCATCAAGTACGATGCAATTGCCGCAGTTTTATGAAAACAGAATTGCTGCCATTGGAGAGTTTGGAGGCTTGGGATTAGCAGTAAAAGGGCATCTTTGGGATGCAAACAAGAAAAATTGGGGATATAGGGATATTGACGACCAAGCTTCTTTTTCGAGAGAATTTTTGAAATTAGTTAACGATTTAAAAACGTTGATTCCACAAGGTTTAGGTGCTGCAATATATACGCAAACAACAGATGTGGAAGGAGAGGTAAACGGGTTGATAACTTACGACAGGAAAGTTATCAAAGTTAACAAGGCTGAGTCTCATGACAAAATTTCTGAACTGTACAACATTAGCCCTGAACCTCTTAAAATTTTAATTTCTGATGCTAGAAGAGAGCAGAATTATAAACTGGTTAAGTTAAATAACAATCCTTTAGAAAAAAAACAGATGCCTTTTGCGGTTAAGTCTAAAGCAAAAATAACTTCGCAAGAAAAATTCTCTTTAGATGCTATACCAAAAAACTTATCGTTTTGGTTAAAAGGGAGCGGCGGAGATGTTACCATTAAAATAAACGGAAAAGAAATGACTCCTTTTGTAAGCAGAAATAGTTATTACTATAATCAGTTCAATATTAGCAATGCCAGCAGTTTTTTAAAACTTGGAGAAAACATATTTGAGGTTACAGTAGATCTTTCTGTAGAAAAAGCATCTTTTGATTACGGATTGGTGGGCTTTTAATTCTTAAACCCATAAACAGAAAGCCGTAAGTATAACCTTTCGGCTTTTTTTTATTTGAAATCGATTTTGTTTACCGCTGTTTGATGAATTTGAAAACACCTAGCACAAATGAATTTCATTCAACGAAATTAAATTATCCATTATTACAATAAGAATATCCATTTAAGCCTAAAACATCATTAAGTACCTTGTACAAGGCTTATTTCTATTATAAGACCCTATAACAAAGCTATTTTAGCATTTAGCGAAAATACCTACAACCAATTGTTTATTCCTTAAAAAAATTAAAATGAAAAAAAAACTACTTTTTATTGCGTTAGCGTTTTTGGCTAAATCCTCTTTTGGCCAAGTAATCGGAGATTACCGTACCGTGGCCTCTGCGACTGATATTGATTGGAAAAATGGTGTTGCAGCTAGTTGGGAAGTGTATAATGGCACTGCTTGGGTAGCAGCTACGGAGTATCCAAGTGCCACAACTACTCCTGTACCTACTACAATAACCATTGTTGCGCCAACTACTGTGGGTAGAATTTTAAGGGTTGCTACCAATGCCACACAAGCAAACCTACCAAATACCAATTTAGTTGTAGAAGATGGTGCAATTCTTCAGATGGGATATAATCAAAGGTTTGGTTATGCTTTAATTATTAAAAATTTAACTATTAACCCCGGAGGCACTTTTACCGTATCAACCACTGGAGAACTTTCAGCAACAGCAGCAACAAACCAACCTATCAGGACCCAAGATGTAAGAATAAATGGAAGTTTGACGGTAATAAGCGGAAACGGAACGGTAAACAATAACCCGGCAAAATTTATTGGCACATATACTTATTCTAATGCCCCAACAACAGTTGCCCCAGAAAGTTCTTACACCCAAAGGTTTATAGGCTACATAGGGACAAATGGACAGGGAAATACCTATCCTCCGGCTTCTGCAAATGTGGTATATCCAGCTGCTTCAGAAAATTTCACCACTGTACCAGCACCCGGAACATCAACTAACGCTACTTGGGTTTTTAACGGAACTGTTTTACCATTGGATTTAGTGAGCTTTAAAGCTAGTTTAAACTTAAATAATGCGGTACTAAAATGGACAACCGCAAACGAAGTGAATGTTTCTAGATTTGAGGTGGAAAAAAGTATTGATGGAAATGTGTTTTCTTCATTCAAAAGCGTACCCGCCAAAAATACTGCAGAATTACATAATTATTCAGTTAATGATGAAAACGTAAATACAGGTTTTACTTATTATAGATTAAAAATGATTGATAATGATGGGCAATTTAAGTATAGTGAAATACAATCAATAAATAACAAGAACATAAATATATCTGTATATCCAAATCCCGCAAACGATTTGCTTAAAGTACAATTTCCTTTAATTGCCAAAAACGGAGAGATTAAAGTTTTTAATATGAATGGCAGTTTAATAAGCAAAGTTAATTTACTTAAACAAAGCAATTTTACCGAAATTGATGTTAGTAAACTAGCTTATGGCATTTATACGCTTTCTATCGAAATAGACGGGCAAAAGCTAGAAAAGAAATTTAACAAACAATAATTATAACCAAAACTGGTTTAAGTGTTCCTATTTAAAGGAGCACTTAAATCTTTAAGATCAAAATTGAGAACTGTGCCCGGGTTTATTGCAATAAACTGTTTTTAATTTAGAAATTTACCAAAATCTTTCTTAAACACCCTAATTTTTATTTTTTAGAGATGTTTGAATAAAAACCGTTTTGAATTAATGTACATCATTTGTTTAATGGAACGTTGGTTAAAGTAACAAATGCTCCGGGCTCTACAGTTACCTCTTTTCCTTTAAAAGAGCTTGCAAGGTTGGGAGAATAAGGATCAACGGTTTCTATGGTATCAAAATCTACATTTGCCCAATTTATTTTAAGGTTGATCGGGTTTAAAGAACGGTTTAAAACCACCATGGTGGCAGCTTTGCCTTTCCCTTTAAATGCCACAACTTTTAAATCTTTATTGTTGGTTTTTACCTCAACACGCTGCATCCCTTCCTTTATCCTACGGGAATATGCCCCAAAAACACGTAACTGGTTAGAAGATGGTTCGGGCATAAAACCATTCTCGGGGCTGCTGATGAATAAAGAGCGGGTTGCCCCAAAGTTGGGTTGTTCTATATTGAGGATGTTCCAGCAGTAGCCCATTAGAACGGCATTGGCCAAAGTCAAGTTTTTTTGATACAACTGCCCTATGGTTAAAGCAATGCGGTAGCTATCTGTTTGAAAACGGACATCGTTTGTACAAATTTCTACTGCCAGAAAGGGTTTGCTTCCCATTGTTTTATCCCACCTAACCAATGTTGTATCAAAACCATCCGGATTGGAGTAAAAATTTTGGTAATCATATTCATTGCTGGCCGTATAATCAATGGCATTCCAAACTTCGGGGTTTTGGGTGTAACTTGATGCCCTTTCTAAAGCATCTATCACATGCCCCGCATTAGCCATGTGTATTTTAACGTTTTCAAAACCTGCTTTATCCAATGCGATCCTTAATGCCGGAACAAACTTTTTAACAGTTTCCTCTGGCATATTTAACTCGTTTTGAACACCAACGATACGTGGTGCTTTGCCTGTTTTTTTTAAAGCCTGTTGGCAATAACCAACAATGGCCCTGGTATATTCTTCGGGCTTGCCATCCATCCATTTCGGGAAATCCCAGAACTCAAAAATCACAAAACCACCTAAATCTTGTATTTTTTTGTTGTATTGAAAATTGCTGGTTTCTCCGTTCGGGAAATTATCGCCGTAATAATGGGCTTTTGCATCATTTGGGTTATCAAAATTATCCAGATTATAGTTTAGGGCACCGCCGGTGGGGTACTCCCGCTGGCAAAGTAGGTTGTATTCTTTAATGTAATCCCACCATTTTGCTTTGCCGGCTTCGCTCAATTCATTATAAGCCGTTGGGGTTGATGTACCGCCCCAGCCCAGTATTTGCTGATAGGTTTTATCAGGATTTACGCTTACCTGCTCTTCTTTCACTTCAGGTTCCAATATGCGGTAATCGAGCGTTCCATTATTGCCCGTTAACTGGATCTGGTTTCTTCTCACATCATCAATATATTTTTCCTTTATTAATTCCTGCCCGTTTAAGGATACAATGAGTTCTAGCTTATAATTAATTTCTACCGTAATGGCCTTAATGGGGCTATAGGTACTAAACTTAATGGTATCTGCAATGGATCGGGGGTAAACCAAGGCCTTTTGCAATCCTTCGTTAAATCCAAAAGAATCGTAATATTGGTGGTAAAACTTAAAAGTATTGTCTTTTAAGATAAGGTAGAAACCTGCCCTTGGGCCTGTGAAAATCCATTTTATGCCACGGTCTCCGTTGATCGAATCTAATACCAAGGTTTTTTTGAACAGGGAGGGTAGCACTTTTGAAAAATATTGCCTTTCGTTTAAAGAATATCGGCCCCAGCCAGCTCTGATGGTTTTACCATAACCAAGCGTCATTTTTGTGGTGGTAACGTTTGCTGGTTCTTTCCATTTGGGTAAACTTATTTTTAAAGAATCAGCCGGGTTTGCCAAAACGGTATGGCATAAGAAAAAAAAGAATGCCAAGGTTATTTGAATTCTTAAAGAACGCATGGTGGTTTTGTTGTTTTGATACATCATTGTGATATTAGATTAGGTAACAAAAATAAAGTTGTATTAGCTGTATGATGATTTATCTAATCAAATTATAACTAGTGAAGCCTGCAATCGTCTCGCTAGGTTTAAATATCGAGGGATTAAATATTTACTCATCTTCCTGTATAAAAAATTGATCGATGCTTCTTATTTTTGGTTCAACACGGGCGAGTTATAAATGCTTAAATCAGATACTTGGGTAAATATTGCGGGTAAAACTCCATTAGCCACCTCCGCTTTAAAATTATTGATCTCCAAACCATTGATATCTACGCAAGCCATCGGCGGGCGTTTATCTTCGTTTTGATAATCAACTTTAATGTTATTTAATTCTAAATTTTTAACATGGCGGGCATAAACTCCATAAGATGGGGTTGCTGATTTAAGATTAGCTATTTCTGGATAAGTTTTATCCAATTCTGGTAAATCTATATTTCCGAGCGCTTTTGAACCACCACCTTTATTGGTAAAAATCACATTATTGATCCTGATGTTTTCTAAATAATGCTTTGGTGTACCGGTTATGTGTATCCCGCTAAGTGAATCGGTGGTGTTAACCACCACATTAGAAATACTGATGTTTTTGCCAACGGGTATTGCAGTAGTATCTGGGTCGCGGTTGCGGTTTCCTAAAGTAATGTAAATAGGATATTCATTGATGTTGTACATGGCAAGGTTATCAATGGTAATGTTTTCCATTATTCCGCCATCAACTTCCTCTAATGCCAAACCATAGCAATAGTAAAATGTGCAATTAGAAATGGTTACATTACGAAAGCCCCCGTTTGATTCTGTCCCAAGCTTGATACGTCCGTTTCTAATAACTCTTGTAGAACCCTTTCTGTATTCATCATTCGGGATCAAAGTACCATCTATCAAAGTACCTTCTTTATAGCCTGATACCTGACAGTTGGTGATGGTAAGGTTTTCGGTAATTACTTTTTTTCCTAGGGCAAAGGTACTTTTTGGGCAAATAGCATCATCATGAGGAGAGTTTACCATGCAGTTAGAGACTACCGTATTGGTACAGCAATCAATATCAATTCCGTCCCTATTGGTATCTATAATCAGTTTATCCAATTTAACCAGATTACAACCTGTTACCAAAATGGCAAAATGACCGCCATGGAAAATGGTAATATCTTTAATAACCACGTTGTTGCAAAGCTTAAAAACCACGGCCTTTGTTGCTTTGCCTATTTTACCTTCATTCGCTCCTTTTGAGCCAGTAACCAAACCACCGCCATTTATCATCCCTAACCCAGATATGGTTACGTTTTTGAGGTTTTCGCCCCAAATTAAACTGTTATGGAAGTAACTATGGCCACCGTCTTGATATTGGGTACCCATAACATCTTCTTCCGGGTCATAAGCTCCAACATTTTGAGGTGCTCCTAAAATGATACAACCAGCATCCAAAAACAGATTGATATTGCTTTTCATGTGGATACTCCCACTCAGGTAAGTTCCGGCGGGTAAAAAAACAGTTCCTCCCCCATTTTTTGCTGCTGCATCTATGGCCTTGTTAATACTGGTATGGTCGAGCGTCTTTCCATCGCCCTTGGCACCATAAGCTTTCACATTATAAAAATCGGCTGCTTTTAAGGTGTTAAAAAAGGCATAAATAATCATAACAGAAAGCAAAAAAAAGGTATGTTTCTTCATCATCAATAAATTGGCTTGTAAAATAGTTTAGTACGTGATAAATTGGTTTTCAAATTTAATCTAATTGATAATTAATTTGGTAGAAAGATTACCAATTATGATGGATAATTTTCTGATTTTGATGGGCAATATTATTTAAAACCTTCCAAAACAAAATCTTATGCTTAGTTTTATCCTAATTATAAACAAAAGACCTCAAATATAAAAAGTGAAAAGAATAGGTATTTTATGTGCATTCATATTTGCAACATGGTTAGCAAAAGCTCAAGAAAACATCACCATTAACACCAATAAAACACAAATAGTACTAAAAGTGGATGGGGATAAAACCCTAAAGTTTGAGTATTACGGTAAAAAGCTAAAAACTGTTGATGATTTATTTAATGCCAATGCAAACCTAAATACAGAGGCTTACCCTTCATTTGGAGTTAGTCCGGATAAAACGGTGGCATTGCGGGTAAAGCATGCTAACGATGATTTAACATCGGTACTTAAATATCAATCGTATAAAACAGAAAAAATAGACGACAATATCGACCTTACTACCATTAGGTTAAAAGATGAGATTTATCCTTTTTATGTTGATATAAAATACAAAACCTATAAAACAGAAGACGTTATTGAAACCTGGACAGAGATTACGAACAAAGAGAAAGGCGAGGTAACACTTTATGATTACGCTTCTTCATACCTTGCTTTTGTTGCACCAAAGGCATACATCACCCATTTTCATGGCAATTGGGGCACAGAGTTTACCCAAGAAGAAACAGCGATTGAAAGAGGTACCTTTACGCTCGAAAATACCGAAGGAATAAGAAATTCGGCAAAAGATAATGCGTCTTTTTTTCTGAGCCTGAACAAAAAAGCTTCGGAAGATAATGGAGATATAATTGCAGGTTCACTTGCCTGGACAGGGAATTGGGCCATCACTTTTTCGCAGGATGCTGTTAAAAAATTCAATATTACCGCCGGCATCAACAATTACGGTTCAGATTACACGCTTGGTAAAGGTCAAAAATTTACAACTCCTCCCTTAATCCTTACTTACAGTACCCAAGGAAAAGGCCAGGCCAGCCGCAACCTACACAGTTATGCCCGTAAATATAAAATGGTGGATGGTGATAAAGAACGCAAAATTTTATTAAATAGCTGGGAAGGCGTTTACTTTAATTTTGATGAGCAAAAACTGGTTGAACTGATAGATGACACCCATAATATAGGTGCCGAACTTTTTGTTTTGGATGATGGGTGGTTTGGCAACAAATACCCAAGAAATAACGATAGGGACGGGCTTGGAGACTGGCAGGTAAACAAAAAAAAGTTGCCCAACGGAATTGAATACCTGATAGACCAGGCCGAAAAAAGAGGAATAAAATTTGGAATTTGGATTGAACCCGAAATGGTGGATGCCACCAGCGAACTTTACGACAAACACCCTGACTGGGTAATGCAAAGCTCAAGAGAACTGGTAAAAGGGCGGGGGAAATCTCAGTTGGTTTTAGATTTAAGCAACCCTAAAGTGCAGGATTTTGTATTTAACGTAGTTGATGATTTGTTGACCAAGCATCCACGCATTGATTATATCAAATGGGATGCAAA
Organism: Pedobacter segetis; assembly: GCF_016623585.1. GTDB lineage: Bacteria > Bacteroidota > Bacteroidia > Sphingobacteriales > Sphingobacteriaceae > Pseudopedobacter > Pseudopedobacter segetis. The sequence continues at coordinate 71,372 of NZ_JAEHFY010000015.1, read as the reverse complement.
CAGCAATATCGCTAATTATGGCTCAACTTATCTTTCAAAAGAGAAGCAATCTAATTTATATGTTGATTATCATTTAGGCTTGCAAAGCGTATTAAAACGTATCAGGGATAAATATCCGCACATTGTGATGCAAGCTTGCTCTAGCGGTGGCGGACGTGTGAACTATGGCTTTCTCCAATATTTTAATGAGTTTTGGACAAGTGACGATACCGATGCCTTACAAAGGATCTATACGCAATGGGGAATGTCTAATTTTTTTCCGGCAATAACCATGGCGGCCCATGTAAGTGCTTCTCCAAACCATCAAACCAAAAGAATTATACCCATTAAGTTTCGTTTTGATGTGGCCATGACAGGGCGTTTAGGCTTAGAAATTCAACCAAAAACCATGACGGAAAAGGAATTGCAGTTTTCTAAATCGGCAATAGAATTATATAAGGAAATAAGGCCTGTTGTGCAGTTTGGAGACCTATACAGGGTCCTTTCCCCTTACGAAAACAAAAGATTAGCATCCCTGATGTATGTAGATGAGCAAAAACAGAATGCCGTTTATTTTGCCTATTACTTAGAAAACAGTGTGCGAGAAAAATTCCCGGCTTTTAAGTTTAAAGGGCTTGATCCCGATAAAAAATACAAGGTTGTGGAGATAAATAAAGACGGGAAAACCCATTTTACCGGCGAGAACAAAACCTATAACGGTAGTTACTTAATGGAAGTTGGTGTTAACCTAAATTTTAATGATGAATATGATAGTGCTGTTTTAAAGTTAACCGCATTATAATAAAATATTTAACTGATAGGGAGGTGTTTAAATGTTGTGCCTCCCTTTCAAATATTTTAAAATCGAATAAATTCAGAATAGCTGTAATCCGCAAGGTAAATATTACAAAATCAGGCTATTCAACAATCAGTTCATCTAGGTTAGGCCCGCTTTCGCCTTTGGTTCTCAACTCTATATAATTTGCCCCGGGATTTAACCAAACTTTGGCCGATACCGTTTTCCAATCGGGATTCCAAGTGCCTGTATTATCAAAATTTAGGGTAGCAACCTCCTTATCGTTTACCCATAAAACCATTGGGCGTTTGCTTTTTTTATCATCGTTGGCATATTTAAAAGATAGGTCAAAACTTCCTTCGGAGCCATCATTTTCCAAGTACCATTTAACCGATCCTTCTTTATTATTATTAAAAGTGATAAAGCCTTCGCCTTTAAACCTTCTGCCATCGGCAGATTTTGTAGCACCTGTAAGCGTTGCATCTTCTGCCTGAAATGCGACACCACGGTTTTTCCATGGATCTTTGGTGTTTTCATCTCCCCAAAACAAACCTTCTTGTTCGCCAAACTTTTCGCTCATGCTTAAAATAATCTTATGGTTTTGTTTAACGATGGCCTTTACCGTTGTTCCATCGGTAATTTCAAAAGCTTTTTTATAGAGTTTACCTTTTGTTGAGGGATCATCGCCATTGGTAGTATAATAAACTTCGAGCTTACTTTTTTGGGCTTTTGCCCCCAATTTTAAATCCTCCGTATAAATAGAAATCAATTTAGAAGCATACAGTTTTTTATCACCAATGATGGATGCCAATACCACACTTTCTGTTTGGGCATTATTTGTTTGTTGCACAATGGCCAACGTTTTACCCATAAACATTTTACGGTAATTGGCAGTAACCTGATTGGTAGAATCAACCGGATCACCGTTTTCTAAAGACACCAAACGCAAAGAAGGCGACAAGTGGTAGTAAACTTTATTTTCTGTGTATGGATATAACTGATTTTTATCGTTAACGCCATCGCTGGTAATCATCCAATATTTTTTAACGCCCCCTTCGGCGGGTAAAACTTTTACTGTATTTTTTAATTTGGTTGGATAGTTTACCGTTTCTATTTCTTCTTTGGCAACTTGCTTCCCGTTTTTATAAGCAATTGCGGTCAACTTTCCTTCCTCGTAAGGTACCATCCAATCGCATTGCATTTCTTCTGCTTTTGTGCCGGGCTTGTCTTTTCCCAAAGATTTTCCGTTTAAAAAAAGTTCTACCTCATCCGTATTGGAATATACCCAAACCGGAATTTTTGTTCCTTTCTTCATCCGTGGATGGCTCCAATCTGGCAAAATATGAACCATTGGTTTTACAGTCCATTGGCTTTGGTAGAAATAAAACAGGTCTTTTTCAAACCCGGCGACATCAATTGCCCCACCCATAAACAACCTAAAAGGCCAGCCACCGTGTGCCAAACCTGCTTCGCCATAATAATCAAAGCCCGTCCACCTAAAATTACCCGCATACCAAGGTAAATCCCTAACCAATTCCCAGCTTTTCCGCGACGAAATCCTCACCGTTGCATTATCATAAGAGGAATCGAAATGGTTCTTCTTGCTGTTCCATTTATCGGGCGAAGCCCACTCGTAAAAGAAGATTTCTTTTTTGGTTAAATCTGGCAAGGGATAGGTGTTTTTTAGGATGCCATCCCGCCACCAGGTTTGCGTACGATAATATCCACGGGTTTGCCAGGTATGTGGTGCTTCGGTGGATAAAAAAGGCTTTTTAAAATTGGCCGTTTCTATGAATTTTTGCGTTTCTGAGCCTCCGTTTACACCAATCACATCCATGTCATCGCTATTACTTGCGCCTGAAGTTACCAGTCGGGTTGGGTCGAGTTGATGCGCATAGGCTACCAGTTGTGGCGCAATAGGGTCTTCTGTTTCGTTGCCTAAACTGTGCAAAATAATGCTTGGATGGTTTTTATCCTTGTTGATCCACTCTTCCATATCACGTTTCCACCAATCGGCGAAAGCCTGTTTACCATAATCTTCTGCTGCTTTTTTATGCCAACCATCAAAAATTTCATCTACCACCATAATCCCCATCTCGTCGCACAGATCAAAAAACATTTGCGGCCGAGGGTTATGAGCCGTTCTGATGGCATTAATACCCATTGCTTTTAGCTTTTGCAGTTTCCAGCGTAACAATGGTTTTGTCCATGCGCCACCTATCGGGCCTCCGTGGTAATGCTCGCAAACACCTCTGATTTTGATATTTTTTCCGTTTAACCAGAAACCGGTTGCGGTTTTCCACTCTACGGTTCTGATCCCGAAAGTATTTTTTACCTCATCAATTACCTGATTGTTTTTGAGGACTTTGGTTTGTAAAGTATAAACATCGGGATGCTCGGTATCCCATAATTTTGGCTGTTTAACCTCTAAACTAATTTCTGTTTGCTTGCTCTTTAATTTTTGAGTTTGTTGGGCAACTATCTTACCATCGGGCGCAATGATGTTGGTTTGTAAGCTTAAATCGTTTAAATCATCAATATTCTCCAATAAAATTTTCGATTTCACATTTGCCAAATTATTGTTGATCTTAGGCGTGGTAATGGTTACGCCCAAAGGTGCGATATGGGTTTTGTTCACAATAACCATTTTTACCGGAGCGTAAATTCCGCATGGGTGGTACCATCTGGCCGAAGGTTCTTTTTCGTTATCTGCCCTCACAAAAATGATGTTATTCCCCTCTTTTAAATATTTGGAGACCTCATATCTAAAACTGATGTAGCCATAGGGTCTTTTGCTCAAATAATTACCGTTTACCCAAATTTCGCTGTTCATGTAAACGCCTTCAAAATCTAAATAAACCGCTTTGTTGAGCCTATCTTTTTTAATGTTGAAGTCCTTTTTATACCAACCTATCCCGCCATTGTGATAGCCGCCGCCTTGCCCTTGCGTTCCGTTTTTGGTAATCCCCTCTTCAAAAGACCAATCGTGGGGTACATACACATTTTTCCAATTGCTTTGCTGAGAATTTAGGCTTGCTAAATCTTTTGCAGGATTTTTTTGGAATTGCCAATTATCGTTGAAATTAAATTCGAGGTGTTGTGCATTAGCTACTAAAGCCATGAGCAAAAGAAAAACAGAAAATTTTATTTTTAACATTTTAAATACATTTTTGGATGATATATTATTCTAAAAAACATTTTACTCCATATAAAAAATCTCTTCTAGCTCTACAGAAACCGGCGAATTATCTGGGTTTACCCGCATCGCGTCTGCCATAAAAGCCCACCATTTTTTTACAATTGCATTGTTGGCCAAATCTTGCGAACCTACATCGCCACTCACTTTTTGGAAAGCAAAAAGCGTGTTGGTTTCTTCATCTAAAAAAATGGAGTATTCGCTCAAACCAGCATCTTTTAAAAGCTTGTGGAGTTCTGGCCAAAGCTCGTTATGACGTTTTTTATACTCTTCTTTTTGCCCTGGGTTAAGATACATTTTAAAGGCTAATCTTTTCATTTTCAATTATTAAAAATATTTACAACCAATTCTACTTTATGAATGCCCGGGATTAAGCCCGAGCTACCAAAAGCCAGATTTACCGCTTCGCAGTTTAACATAATGGTATCTTTTGGAGTATAATTGAGCATCAAATCTGCCGACATATCAAAAGTAAATTGCATTTTTTCATATAAAATTGAGATAAATTTATGCCTGTAATTTTTAAGCTTCTTGCCTTATGCTTTAAGCCCTCTTTTACTTGGCACCTTCCAGCCAGCCATTCATTATCATCCAATTTTTGCAACGCTCTAACCAATTATCGGGCGTGGTTTTATTATAAGCCCCAAAACCATGCCCGCCATGTGGGTAAATGTGCATTTCTGCTTCAACTTTATTTTTGGTTAATGCTTCAAAATAAACGATAGAATTTGCCACCGGAACAGTAGGGTCGTCTTGTGCCTGAATTAATAAAGTTGGTGGCGTATCTGACGTTACGTTTAACTCGTTTGAATATTGTTTGATGAGTGCAGGCGAAGGATTTTTGCCTAAAAGGTTATCTCTTGAACCTTTGTGCATGATAGAATCTGCAAAGCTGATTACCGGATAAAGCAGCACAGAAAATGCAGGTCTCAAGCTATAATGTTTCGGGTTTTCTACAAAATTGGTAGCAAACTGAGTGCTACCCATGGCGGCTAAATGTCCGCCTGCCGAAGACCCTAAAATACCAACTTTTGCAGTATCTATCCCGTATTCTTCGGCGTGTTCTTTTACCCAAATAATAGCTTGCTGCAAGTCCTGTATCGGGCCTGTCTTTTTATCCAACATAAAATCATCCGTTGGCACACGGTATTTTAGGATAAATGCCGCCAAGCCCAAATTCTGAAAATATTCGGCTATACCGTTTCCCCCTCCGTTATAAGCTACAGAATTATAGCCTCCGCCAGGCAAAAAAATTATAGCTGCTCTGTTTTTCTGTGTTGTTTTGTTTACAAAGGCTGTGATGGTTGGTGCATAGCCTTTTTTATCATTGTTAAGATTTGCTTCTGCCAAATTTTTTGAGTTTGGCACTGCGCCATCGTACAAAGGAAAAGCAACTTGAGAAAATGATCTACTACTTAAACAACACGCAATAATTAAGCAACCAATTTTATACTTATTCATCATATCTAATTAAATTATTTGGGTTCTTCAACACTCCGCCACCGGGCGGATATATCTTTTTTGCTATTTGATAAATGGCAAGGACAAAAAAACCTGTCCGAGAACAGGCGGGGGATGCCATTACAATCGTTAGTGCAAAACACGGTATTAAAAACCACTATACTCAAACCAATCAAACAACGTATAGTTATTACTTTCTTTGCCCGTAGATGAGGCATACATCCCAATAAAAGTACCTGTAAAACGCCCTGTGCCCAAAGCATTGCTTAAAAAACTACCGTTTTGTTTATCAGCCATTTTTCGCCAATTTTTTCCATCCCCAGAAAAAGAGAAAGTAAAAGATTGTTCTTCAGCTTCCATTTTCAGATAAATGGTTTTAACGTCCATCTCTTTTTGGGCAATGGTATCCAATGTTTGCTCTATCACATCTTTCTTTATCAAACTGATAATTTTTTTTCCGTTTTTTAATCCATACATGAATTGAAACTGATTACCTGCGTCTCTGCTGATCACCATCCCGGCGGTTTCATTTTCCAACTTTGGCGTAAAATCCATTTTAGTGCTGGCGGTAAAACTTTTATCGGTTTGCCTTCTCCCTATAAATGACGGATTTACGCCACCTTGTATTATTTCTTTGCGGAGATTGATTTTTAAACTCCCTTTTACATCATCCAAACTCCACCAATTGCTAGCCGGTATCTGCATAAAATTCCAGTTTAGATTAAGTTTTGGCGTATCAAAATTGTCTCTAGCAGGTTCTTTTTTCCAAGGATGGTTTTTTAGATCTGGTTTTTTCTGATTTGTTAAAACCCTGCCCGGTGCTTCTTTAGGGTTTACTATTGGCCACTCGCCACTCCAATCTACCGGAACCAAAGATGTTTCTCTGCCCATATTGGTAAACGCACCGCCATAAGGCCTGCTGGTTAATAATACCATCCACCATTGGTTATTTTGGGTTTGCACCAAATCGGCATGACCGGTATGCACCAAAGGATGGGTGTGTGGTAAATCACGATGCGTGATAATTGGGTTGTTGGGGCAATATTCAAAAGGGCCGAATACGTTTTTACTTTTAAAGATAGATACCGCATGGTTCCAATCTGTACCGCCATGCGAAATCAGCATATAATAGGTTCCATCTTTTTTATACAAATGCGGCCCCTCAAAAAAAGTAAGGTATTTTTGTTCTTTTTCTGTCGGGCTTAGCTTTTTCCAGTAAGTTGCACTTTTTACCACATCTACTCTTTTCCCAACCAACTGCCAGGTTTTAGGATCAATTTCCTGTGTCCAGATATTTTTTTCTTTATCAAAAGTAATGCTGTCTGGGATGGTGTTTCCAGAATAGTAAATCTTGCCATCATCATCAAAAAACAAGGAAGGGTCTATCCTATCGGCACCTTTTATAAAATGCGCTTGGGACCACGAGCCAGCGGGGTTTGTGGCCGTAATCACAAAATTTCTGTCGGGCCTACTGCTTTGCCCGGTATTGGTATTGATGATATAAAAAGTTCCGTTATGGTATCGTATGGTTGCGGCGTAAAGATTCAGGCTTTCCTTTTCTTTCAATTTTAATTGTGATGCGCTATCAATACCATGCCCAATCAGTTTCCAGTTTACCAAATCTTTACTGTGATAAATGGGCAAACCCGGGAAAAAGCCGAAACTGGAGGTTACCATATAATAATCGTCCCCTACCCTGCAAATACTTGGGTCGGGATTCATTCCTTTTAAAATGGGGTTGCTAAAAGTTTCGTTTTTTGTACTTTTTTGGGCAATGGCACATGATGCGAAAAAAATCAACAATAGAAAATTAAGTTTTAGATTTTTAATTACTTGCATCATAAAATACATTTATTAAACTTAAAATAACCGAGATTAAACAAGATAAATCTACATCTCTTAAACATTCAATTATCAGCAGTTAATTATCCATGACTTTTTGAAACAAACATACTAAAAGGCTTTTTTGCTACTCATATATTCACTTTTTGGTACACCATGCGCCTTCTTCAAATCCTGATATCTTTTTCTTAGTGTATCGAGTTCGGTTTTATATTTTGGGTTTTTAGCCAGATTATCGGTTTCATGCGGATCAAACCTGATATCAAAAAGTTCCTCGTAATTGTTATCGATGTAATTCATGTATTTAAACCTAGGCGTAACCACCCCTTCTTGCCGGGGCAATTGCGCACTGCCCAAAAAGTAGTACTGGTAAAAGAAATCTTTCCTTTCGGGGATTTTATTTTCCAATACTTCAAACAAATCTTGTCCTTCCATGGCTGCTGGTGGTTTAATACCCGCAAAGCCTAAAATAGTGGGTGCTATATCAATATTTAAAGCCATTTGCGGTGCTTTATACTGCTTGATTTTATCTGGGGCTTTAGGGTTGTAGATCAATAATGGTATCCTTACCGATTCTTCATAACCCCACCATTTGCCTTCCATACCGTGTTCGCCCAAAAACATCCCGTTATCGCCCATTACCATAATTATGGTATTATCGGCAATTCCCAATTGATTTAATTTTTTCATCATTTTACCAATGGCATCATCCACTCCGGTAATTAAACGGTAATAATTTTTTACGTTTTCTTGGTAGAGTTCCGGAGTACCAAATAAGCCTTTCCATCTTGCTCTTCCAAAGTTGGTATCGGTCTGGAAAAAAGACGGAAACTGTTTCCAGTATTTAGGATCGGCGGTTACAGGCTCGGGTATGGTAACATCCTGATATAAATTTTTATATGGAGCCTGTACCACGTAAGTTGGCGGGTTGCCGTCCTGCTCATGCGGGGCTTTAAAACTTACCGACAGGCAAAAAGGTTTTTTGCCTTTTCCGTAATCAGTTAAAAAGTTTTGAATGGCATTGCTCAGCGTATCAGTATCATGAATTTCTTTTCCGCTTTTCCCTTTAATGATGTAATTGGGTTGCATTTGTTCCCCAGCTTCGGAGTTTACCCAATAATCAAAAATTTGCTGTGGAGGGTGGGTGCCAATACCAAACTTACCGATAAAACCAGTGCTGTATCCCGCTTTTTTTAGCAAAGCAGGATAGCTATTTGCGATTGAGTTTGCACTTAAATCTGTACTAAAATCATGGATATGGTGTTTGTTTTCATACTGCCCGGTTAAAATACTTGCCCTGCTTACACAGCAAATAGACGTGGTAACATAAGCGTTTTGGAACAATACCCCGGCATTTGCCAGCTTATCCATGTTGGGCGTTTTGATAATTGAATTGCCCATAGCGCCCATGGCATCCCAGCGCTGGTCATCGGTTAACAAATAGATGATATTAGGCCTTTTATTTTGTGCCGTGGCGTTGCAAACAAATAAACACAAGTAAATTACAAGGCAGTTAAATTCCTTAAAAAATATTTTAGATCGTATCATTTAAAAATATTGTTTTTTGTAAAATATTAAAACCCCTATCTAAATAGATTTCTCCGTGATCGTTGCTCATTAGTAATTATACAGTAATTTATAATGGCACTTGCCCACTTGCTATAATTTATCTATGGTCATATTGGCAAACAAGGTTCTAATCTCAAAAGGGCGAGATGCTTCATTGTAAACACCCCATTTCGGGTACGTTACCGATCCATCATTTGTTCTATGTAAAACCCTTTTATTATTGTTGGTTAAGGTAACATCGTAGTTAGAAGTTGAGTTTTGGGTGGTAAAGGTTTGCGCACTACCATTGTACCAAAGTTGTATATAACCTTTTTTAGAATTATCGGTGCCGATGTACCTAGAAACCTTAATACGAAATCCGATGCTTAGCCATTGACCCGCAGCTGCTGTGCCAGACCAAACGGTATTCTTTCTGCCACTTACAGATCCAGAAGTCCAATCTGGAGTGCCCGGTCCAAAAAGGTTTAAGTATAATTTACCGTTCTTATAAGTTAAATTGAACGGATAGTTTTGCCTATCCACATTACCATCTGTTTTCCATTGAAATACGGTAATTTCACTTGAACCAATATCTGTTTGAGGGTTGATTTTGAACTTGTAGTTTAGGTCTATGGTTTCGCCCTCTTGTTGGTTGTAGCCCTTTGCCCTACTCATTTCTGCTCTTTTAGCTCCGGCAGGTTTAATAACACGCCAAGCTTTACCATAAGTTGCATCAGTAATTGAAGTTAATGTTGGTGTTGTACCCCCATTATCTTCTGTGTTAAAATTCTCAAAAACATCTTGCCAAGGTTGGTTGGGATCACCTGTCCAAACCCTGGTACCTGCAAGCGTTTTAATCTGCCTATCAAACGAAGAATTAACTGGATTAACTGCAATTTCTTCTTGTGAACAAGCAGTAATAAAACAAAAGCCACCAAAGAGCATTACTTTTGCGCCGATGCGCATCATTGAAGTTAATTGATTGTTTCTCATTTTGTTTAATTGTTTTATTGTAGGATGAAGGGCACCCTACAAGGGTTAAAAATTAATATAATTGGTCGTTAAATATTTTTATTTGAAATTCTAAACAAAAATTCCGGTTCTAAAATCACCCGATTGTTTGAAACTATTTTCTTCTTATTTTTAAATCGCTTACATAGGCAGTAATATCGTAAGGTATTGATGACCCTCCATAAGCTCCCCACTTTGGATAAGTGATATTTCCATCAAGCGTTCTGTGGTAAGCTCTTTTTTTATCCGGAGATAAAATCACACGATAATCGATCCCTGAGTTATCTACATTAAAAGTTTGCTTAACCCCATTGAACCAAAACTCTATATAGCCCAATTTTGTGGTATCGGTACCTGTATAAGAAGATACTTTTATCCCAAAAACAATATTCTGCCATTGGTTTTGCGGAACTGCTTTTTTCCAAATTGTGTTTTTTTTAGTTGCTATATTTTTGCCTGGGTTTTTCCACCAATCTGTAGATGTTCCAGGGCCGTAAGCATTTAAAGAAAGTACTCCGTTGCCATAAGTTAAGTTAAAAGGATAGTTTTGCCTAACATCTCCACCACCTTCTGTTTTCCACTGAAAAACCGCACAGCCGGTTTTAAATTTTTTTTGCTTAACTTTAATTTTCCAATTGTAACTGATATAGATTGTTTCTCCATCATGCTGTTCATATCCTTTGGCCCTACTTATCTCTGCTCTTTTTGCTCCGGATGGTTTATAAACTTTCCAAACCTTACCATATTTAGGATCATTAATGGTGGTTAAAGTTGGGGTTGTACCGTGATTATCTTCATCGTTGAAATTAACAAATACATCTTTGTAAGGCTTATCGGGATTACCGTACCAGATTAACTTACCTGCTATTTGGCTGGTATCCGTAAATACTGCCTCTGTTGAAACAGTAGTTTTTTTTATAATACAGGCACAAAAAAAGCAAGTTAAGAATATCAAAAAATTAACTTTTTGCATAAAAGAGCTTATTAAATTTACTTACGTCTCAACCTTAAATCTGCCACATAAGCGGTAACATCATAATTTCTTGCGCCTTCGCCATAAGCTCCCCACTTTGGATAGGTGGTATTACCATCCAGCGTACGATGATAGGCCCTCTTTTTATCTGCAGAAAGGATAACCCTGTAATCCTTCCCTGCACCGGTAATTTCAAAAGGTTGCTTTACTCCGTTAAACCAATATTCTATATATCCTAACTGTGTGGTATCAGTACCTACGTAATCAGAAATTTTAATCCCTATGATGATACTTTGCCATTGATCTTGAGGTACAACTTTATTCCAAAGTGTGTTTTTTCTGTTGTTAATGGAAGAACCTTCGGTCCAGTCTGGTGTGCCTGGGCCATAAGCATTTAGAGTAAGGTTTCCTGAGCCGGCATTATAGGCTAAATTGAAAGGATAATTTTGTCTATCAGGCCCTTTGTTTCCGTCCTCGGTTTTCCACTGAAATACCGCAAAACCATTGGTTGCATCTTTTTGCCTAATGTTTATTTTCCATTTATAACTTATGTAGATTACTTCCCCGTTGGTTGGAGAGTAGTCTTTAATTCTACTTATTTCAGCTCTTTTTGCACCCGCGGGTTTAAAAACCTCCCATACTTTGCCGTAAGTGGGATCGGTAATTGGAGTTAATGTTGGGGTTGTACCTCCGTTATCTTCCGTATTGAAATTGGTAAAAACATCCCGCCATGGCTTATTAGGGTCGCCATACCAAATCTGTGTGGCAACTATTGAACTTGTATCATCGGTTGATCCCTGCTCTTGCTTGGTACTAAAAGTTACCTCATTACCATATGCAATACCCACTTCATTTTTAGCATAAGCTCTTAAATAATACTTTTTATCACTTTTAAGGTTCTCTAAAGTTTTAGAAAACCCTCCAGCATCATCATTAGATGAGGCCATTAAATGGCTTTTAATAATAGTTGGATTTGCCAAGGTATCCCAGCAAAAGCCGCTTTCGCTAATGTTTTTCCCTCCGCTGGCAGTAACTTTACCTTGTGCAGTAGCTGTACTGGTTGTAATGTTTAAGGTTTCTAAAGTTTGAACGGTTGGGATAGTTGGAGTTGGTATTACTTCTTGAGGGTTTGTGCTTTTTGATTTTTTACAGGCATGAAAGATACCGGCAACAAAAATCGCCATCAACATTAATTTGCTCGTATTTCTAAAATCCATGGTCATTTGTTTTATTATTGATTTTTCTTCAGTTTCAATATTTCGCTACCTGCCATTAAAAACGCACCTGTGCCAAAGTTTTGCCAGCTATCTGCGTCGGCAGGTTTGGGATCAGACCCTATGTTTTGCACCCAGCCAACTTTGCCGCTTACCTTTTGACATTTTAAGAGGGAATTCCAAGCTTTTGTAACCGATGGCCGATAGGTTGCTTTATTTAGCAAACCATTGTTTATCCCCCAAGCAAGTGCATAGGTAAAAAAACCACTTCCGCTTACCTCTCCATGGTTAAAAGATTCTGGGGATAATAAACTTGTTCTCCACAAGCCATCGTTAGGCTGTAAACCTTTAAGCTTGCCTGCCATTTCTTTAAACAAATTTTCATAAAAAGGCCGGGTAGGATAATCTTTTGGCAAATCGGTTAATACCAAAGCTAGGCCGGCAATTACCCAACCGTTTCCGCGAGACCAAAAAATCTTCTTCCCGTTTTTTTCTTTTAAATCGCTGTCTTTGCCCGTTAATAGATACCTGGTGTCTCGGGCAAAAAGATGTTCCTTTTTGTCATAGAGCAAATTGTAGGTTTGCTTATAATATTTATCCATTTCTTTTAAGTAGGCATCATCATTTTTAAGCTTTGCATAAGAAGTTAAAACTGGCGGGGCCATAAATAAGGCATCGCACCACCACCATAAAATTTTTTTCTCGTCTGTTGCCATACCGCTCTTCCAAGGATAATCTTTATATAAATGATCTTTTATGATTTGATCCGTTGGCTGTAAATTAGCATCCTGGCCTAAAGATTTTAAATAGATATAGCTGTAGCACATGGCTAAATCATCTGCATGGTAAAAACGCTCGCTAACTTGCCAATTGTTACGTTTTGCCATTTTTCCCAAGGCATCTAAATAGGTTTTATCTGCGGTTGCTTCATGTGCTTTTACTATGCCGGTGTAATAGGCAGCATTGGTCCAATCTGTTGGCGATTGTGATTGTATGGGGTTTGCCTCTTGCCATTGTAAAGCTTTAAGCATGGCGGCTTTGGTACTTTCTTTATCTATTTTTTGATACGTTTTACATGATTGTAAAATAAGAACGGCTAAAAACGAAATAGTGATTTTTAAAAGTAATTTTTGCATTGGTTATGTTTCTTTTATAAATGTTGATTTAAAGAGCATCCGCATTTGCGCTTATATAATACTGGTTAACCTAAAATTAGATTTTAAGCCTTCTGCCGATGATGGCCCTATCTGAACGGTATAATCCCCCACTTCGTAACCAAATTTCATATCTGCCCTAGTAAACTTCAAAATTTCTGGATTGATGGTAAAAGATACCGTTTTAGTTTCCCCGGCCTTAAGTTCAACTTTTTGGAAATCTTTAAGCTCTTTATCAGGGCGTGTAACCGATCCAATTAAATCTTTGATATATAATTGAACCACTTCTTTTCCGGTAAGCTTACCAGTATTGGTTACTTCAACCGTTACTGTGATTTTTGAATTAGGATTGATAGCCGTTGAAGAAAGCTTTAAATTATGGTACTTAAAAGTAGTGTAGCTTAGCCCATAGCCAAAAGGATATAAGGGACCATTTTCGATAAATAAATATCCCTTTTTAAAATTTATCTCTTTCTGGCTATAATGAAAAGGCAGCTGCCCAATGGTGCGAGGTACTGTTACGGGCAATTTTCCTGATGGATTGATTAGCCCGAAAATTGCTTTAGCAATGGCTTCGTCCCCAAATTCGCTAGCATCCCAACAATCTAAAATGGCATCTGCAGTTTTAGAAATTTCATTGATAGACAACGTTCTTCTGTGTTTTAAAACTACAATTATTGGTTTACCCAGTGCTTTAACCTGTCTAATCAGTTCGTCTTGTGGGGCAACCGGATCAATGCTAGCCCTATCGCCTAATGCGTTATTAAAAAAACCCTCTTTTGCGGTAAATTCGTCTCCTCCTAAAAACAGCACACATAAATCTGCCTGCTTTGCCATTGCTATCAATTTATCGAAGCCTGGTTTTGTATTGGTATTTAATTTAGGGACATCACCTTCCCTATTGGTTAGATCAAATCCTTTTTCTGCGCTAAAAACAAAACGGTTACCGGCAATTTTTTCAAAATCAGCTTTTGCGCCATCAGTTAAAACTGGGCCTAAAAGTGCAATCTTATTGTATTTTGTGTTAGATAAGCCTATGGGTAGAATTGAGGAGCTATCGGCCGATTTATTTTTTAATAATATCATAGACTCTTCGTCCATTTTTTTTGCGATCGCAAGCGCTTTATCTGTTCTTACATTTTCTTTTACACTTTCTAAATTGACGTAGGGACTATCAAACAATCCCAATATAAATTTGGTCCTTAGCATTCGAGATGCGGCTGCATCAATATATTTTATTAGCTCGGGGTGGGTTTTAACCAATTTAGGCAATAAGGCATAAGCTTCATCACTATACAGATCCACATCCATCCCAGCTTTTAAAGCCATCATTGCGGCATCTTCTGGTGTTTCGGCTACTTTCATAAAAAAATTTAACCGGGCAATATCATTAGCATCAGAAACTACGTAGCCCTTAAAACCCCATTGGTTTTTTAAAACTTTGGTCAATAAATCGTAATTGGCATGACTGGCAATTCCGTTTAGATCGCCGTGTGAAGCCATAATTCCTAACGTTTTAGCTTGTTGCACCGCTGCTTTAAAAGGTGGGTAAATTTCATCGATCAAGGTGCGGGGCGAAATCTCTATCGCTGCAAAGTTTGTACCGCCTAAAACCTGCCCATAACCCGCAAAGTGCTTTGTTACCGCACCAATATGTGTACTTTTTAATCCTTTAAAGTCTCCCTGAACGCCAGTTACGGCACTTATTATCATTTGAGAGGTTAGATAAGTATCTTCTCCAAACTCTTCGCTCATACGCCCAAACCGTGGATCGCGAGATAAGTCTGCCTCTGGCGAATGGCACATGTGCAACCCTCTGATTCTTGCCTCCCTACCAATAATATCCCAAGTTTGATGTACCAAATCGCGATTAAAACTAGCAGCCATGTTTATAGGCCGGGCAAATTTTGTACAGCCTTGCGCATCTACACCATTGTAAGATTCTGTGATAAATAATGCTGGGATGCCTAGCCTATTATGCGTTACTATATATTTTTGCAATTGATTATTGAGCAATGCAGCTTTCACAGGCTCTAAAAATTCTCCTGGATTTTTGATCCCCGCTATGCCATATCTTAGTCTTTCCGCAATTCCGCTTTTTAACTCCAATTTATTATCGGTACCTAAAGCGATCCCCAAATTGGCATGGAAAATACGCATCTGCGCTACCTTTTCTTCAAGGTTCATACGTGAGAGCAAATCTTTTACGCGAGCATCTGTAGAAGCATTTTTATTTTTATAAACTAGTTTTACAGACTGCGCAAAAGTTATATTGATCAACAGGCAAAACCCGACTGTGCTTAAATATATTTTATTCATTCTAACGTAGGTTTTTATGATCTAAACCTTAGAAAAGGTTTGGTTAGTAATAATTGGTTATTGTTTTATTTAAGACCTAAAATTATGGAAATGGGAAAGCAGAATAGTCCAAGAGACTGGTAATATAGTTTATTTTAAAAAACCCGAATTGATATAATAAACTATCAATCAATATATTAG
Source organism: Pedobacter segetis (assembly GCF_016623585.1). GTDB lineage: Bacteria > Bacteroidota > Bacteroidia > Sphingobacteriales > Sphingobacteriaceae > Pseudopedobacter > Pseudopedobacter segetis. The sequence continues at coordinate 55,699 of NZ_JAEHFY010000015.1, read as the reverse complement.
CAATTTTTAAATTTCTCTGAATATATTTTCGGGCTAATGTTTAAATGTTTTTTAAAAATCTTGGAGAAATAGCTTGGGTCTTTAAAACCCACTTTATACCCAATTTCTGCTATGCTGTACCTGCCTTGTTCGATCATCTTTGCGGCGTGTTTCATGCGGATGCTCAAAATAAATTCATTAGGTGTTTGGTTAGCCCAGGCTTTTATTTTAGTAAATAGTAAAGATCTGCTCAGGCCCAGCTGTTCGCTAAATTGATCTATCCCAAAAAATTCATTAGAGATGTTTTTATTTACAACTTCATAGGCTTTATACCTTAAGGTTTCATCTAAGGTGTTATTTGAAGGGTCTGAAATAGTGATATTTGAATTAAGAAATCTTTCTTTTAAGTGATGATAAGTGCTAAGAATGTTTTTACATTTCAGGATCAGTTCGTTAACCTCAAAAGGCTTAAACAGGTAATCATCGGCACCAGATTTTAACCCGTCAAATTTATAGACTAAGGATGTTCTGGCAGATAATAAGATAAAAGGTATGTGGCTGGTTCTGATGTCGTTTTTGATTTTTTGGCAAAACTCTAAACCATCCATTTCGGGCATCATCATATCGCTAACTATTAAAGATGGTTGCTTAATAATGGCATTTTGAAAACCTAATACCCCGTTTTCTGCCAACACAACATTATAATAATCAGAAAGTATGTTTTGAATAAATTTTCCTACTTCCAAGTTGTCCTCAACCACCAAAACACATTCTTTATCAATATCTTCTTCCCACTCAAACTCCTTAATAATTTTGCTGCTTAAAGGTTCTGTTATGCTATATAATGAAAGATCATTTTCTTTAAATTCTGTTACTATTTCACTTTCTGAGAGATGGTTTTTACCCAGTGGTAAATAAGTGATAAAAACACTTCCTTTACCGCCTTGGCTACTAACTTTTATTTTCCCTTTATGCAGATCAATAACGCTTTTAACAATAGCTAAACCAATACCCGATCCGTATCTAAAGTGCCCGTAATGTTTTTGCCCTTGTATTTCATAAAACTGATCAAATATTTTTTCTAATTCTTCAGCTTTCATTCCATCACCGGTATCTTTTACAGAAACTACTACCTCGTTTTCTTTTTTTGAGATTTCTAAACAAATGCTGCCCTTTTCTGGCGTATGTTTGAAAGCGTTAGAAATTAAATTGTAAAATACTTTTTCTAGTTTATCTGGATCAAAATAGACCAAAATATTTTCTTCCTCTGCCTTAAAATTGTAGGTATAATTATTGAGTTTTGCCTGCGGTAAAAAAGACAGAAATATCTCTTTTAAAAATTCAACGATATTACCCTCAGCAGCTTTTAGAGCGAGGCGGTGATCTTCGAATTTCCTAAAATCAAGCAATTCATTGATCAATTTAGTAAGCTGATCGGTATTTTTTTTAATGGTTATCAGCGGCGCATAATATTGATAGGGGCCTTTATAATCTTCGATAAGTTTTTGTAAAGGCCCAGAAATAAGTGTTAAGGGTGTTCTAAATTCATGAGATACATTTGTAAAAAACTGAAGCTTTTGTTGATTCAGTTTTTGCTGATTGTCTAACTCTATGGTCTCTAAATTTAATTTATGCTGTAATATAAGCTTCGATTGAAAAAAATAAATAAATAAGCCAAAAGCACCCAAAATAATCATCATATAAAAAAGATATGCCCACCAAGTTTTCCATGGCGCACTGTTAACCACAATTTCTAAGGCGGTAGTACCTGCGGTTTTATAACCGTCACCGTTTATACCTTTAACCTCAAAAATATAAGTGCCGCCTTGCTGTATGGTAAATGAAACAGACGGATTATTAGTTGTTGCCCACTTATCATCTAACCCTTTTAAGCGGTATTGATACACCTTTTTACCATGGATAATATAATTTGGCATCGAAAAATTGATGGTAAAAATATTTTGGTCATAATCCAGCTTAATCTTTTTTGTATCTGCTATACTTTTTTTAAGGATTGCTGTACTATCGCCAACTTCGATATCTTTATCAAATAATTTAAAGTTTGTAATAACAATGTTGGGGGCATATTTATTTATGGTTCCTAATTCTTTTGGATTAAATGAAGTTACCCCAGAGGCTCCGCCGAAATATATCCGCCCGTCTTTTGAAAACAATTTTGAACCTCTTGCAAAAGCATTTGCAGCAATACCATCATTAAGGTTGTAAATTTTTGAGCTTGCTTTTTTGGGGTCGTATCTTAATATACCTTTGTCTGTACTTAACCAAAGCTTGCCATCATGATCTTCGAGAACAGAAAAAACAGCTATATCTTTATCAATGGCAGCATTGTAGAGCTTGCCGTTTTTCAAATACAACAGCCCCATATTTAGGGTAGCAACCCATATTTGCCCATTGCTCGCTTTCAGAATATCTTGTACGCTTACCTTCTGTTTGTTTTGCTGATTAAAAAGTGGGAGTTTATCAAATATAAATTTACCGTTTGCTGTTTGGTTGGCTTTTTTAACCATGTAAAAATTAACAGGCGTACCCATGTAAACATCGCCGTTATCATCTACCAATAAATCTCTAATGGTGTTGCTTGGGATAGAAGTACCATCGGCATCGTTATGTTGTAACCTTATAACTCTTCCTGTATTAGTATCTAATATATTTAAACCCGAATTTAAAGTACCGGCCAAAATTTTACCGTTAGAAATTTTTGCAATAGAAATAATTTTGTTAGAACTCAAAGAATGATCATCATCTGGCCGTGATTTATAAACTATACTCGCTTTGCTTTTAACGTTATAAAAAATAAGGCCCGAGTTAAATGTCCCGATCCAGATGTTATCCTTTCCACTAAAGCACATGGTTTTAATTGCACCAATCTTCTCATTGCTATTAAGCTTATTAACGTATTGGTATTTATTGGTTTTAGCATCCAAAACAGAAATTCCCTCGCCCTCTGTTCCAAAATAAATCTTTTCAGCCCCGTCTTGCAAGATTGAGCTTACCACTTTAAAACCTAATTTATGGCCATTGCCTTCGTCTATTTTAGAAAAATTGAGCTGTTTTTCGTTCCAATAGTTTATCCCCCCATAATAACTCCCTATCCAAACAGAACCATACTTGTCACTATATAAAAACTTTATTTTGTTATCCACTAAACTTAAAGGAGAATCTGGATCGTGTTTGATATGGTTGGTCACTCTAAAAGAATCTATCAACGTAATACCATCATAAGTACCTACCCATAAACGCTGATTTTTATCTATGGTTAAAGCTCTGATAACATTATTGGTAAGGTTTTTATTGAAATGTATAAATTGATTTTTTTTAATATCGAAATAATCAAGGCCGGCCTGTGTACCCACCCATAAATTACCAGCCTTATCTTCCAACAAAACATTAATATCATTACTTATGATGCTTTTATTGTTGCTTGTACTGTTAAAAAAAGCCTGTACTTTAATTCTATCGTTCTGTTTATCAATAAGTTTATACAAGCCCGAATTTGTACCTATCCAAATAGCCCCATCCTTTTTCTGATATAAACAATTGATAGAATTTAAACTGAAGAGAACTTTATTTGAGACTTCGGTAAGCTTTTTTTTCTTTGGATCATATATCCGTATCCCAATGTTTGTACCTAACCATACCTCGCCGTTAGCCATTTCTTTTACGCATTTAACAAATGTTAAAGGAGTGGCATTGGTTTCATTTTCAAAAAATTTTTCGGCACTATCTAAAACGGGGTCGTAAATCCAAACCCCTTTATCGGCAGCGATCCATATTTTCCCGTAGCTATCAATATTAATATCGTTTATATTGCCTGTTTCTTTTGGATTTATGTTCTTAAATTTCGATTGAATAGTTTTAAGCTCTATCCCATCAAACCTGATCAATCCCTTTGCCGTACCAAACCACATCATCCCTTTTTTATCTTGCGCTATAGATGTTACCGAGTTAAGGAAAAACTGGTTAGATGTGGAAATATGACTGAATTTATTAATCACATAATCTTGTGCAAACCCTTCGTTTACAACAGATGATAAGCATAATATCAAGCATGCCAATATCCTTACTTTAAAGAATTTTGGGATGGCAGTAAATGATAATTGATTTGCGATTTTGTAAAAAGAAATCATCAATGTTTAGCTTTTTGGTTATAATGGTACTTAAAATTAAGATTTTAATTCTATTTTATGGGTACTGTTTTTTATAAGATTTATTCTTTAACCAAATGTTGCCCATATTTGCCTAATTAATTGATAAATAAAACTAAACCATAAAGAAACATTATATTGATAATTAAGCTTACTACTACTTCATTAGGATAATAATTTAATTACTGATCGCCTCAATATAGCCCAATGAATGTTATTTGCTCTGCTAGAACAGTTACTTATCCAAAAATTTTTATTAGTTTATATGGCATCTTTCTTAAGGTTTAAATGCAAAATTAAAAGATAAGATCATCTCTTTTAATTAACTTTAGGAAGCTTAATAAAATTAGAAAAATATAGGATGCTTTCACGTATTAAATTTGTAAAATCAATTTTAGGGGCAGGTATAGGCTCTGTATTATTGCCTAAATTATCTTTTGCGGCCACCGCTGATAACAAAGAAATTTATACCAGTAAGTTAATTTATGAAAACGAACTTGCCTCTGAAAAAGATGTAGCCAATTTTATAATGGAGGGACAAGCAAAAGTGAGTTTCCCGAACGGCAAAATGCAAATGGAGAATAAATTGGACCCTAGTTTGGGGCAAAAAAGTAATTTCGTTTTTTGGTGTGATAAAGATTTCCCCGCAAATATTTCTATTACATGGGAATTTAAACCTTTGAAAGAGCCTGGTTTGTGTATGTTTTTTTTTGCCGCACAAGGTAAAAACGAACATAGTATTTTTGATAAATCTTTAAAGCAAAGAGCAGGAGAATATGGAGATTACCACCATGGCGACATTAACACTTATCACCTTTCTTACTTCCGCAGAAAACAACCTAACGAGCGGGTTTTTAATCTATGCAACCTCAGGAAAAGTTATGGTTTCCACATGGTAGCCCAAGGTGCCGATCCAATTCCATGTGTGGATAATGTGGTTGATCCTTATCAATTAAAACTCATTAAATTCGATAATAAAATTTCTTTTTTTATTAATGATTTGTCTATTTTATCTTACACAGATGATGGTAAAACTTTCGGTTCGATTTTAAATGGCGGTAAAATTGGGTTTAGGCAAATGGCGCCTTTGATTGGCGAGTACAGTAATTTGAGGGTTTATACTTTGAGTTAAGGCGGAAAGCTGAGGGCAAAAAGCCTACAAACTCGCTGTAGGGAATGTTAAGCGTAGCGCATCCCGAACAGGCTATAACTGCGGATTTGCAATCCGCATGTATCATTAACTCGACATGACCTTTCGGGTCCACTTCCAAAACATCAAAATCAACTAAAAACCTGCAAATCAAATGATTGCAGGTTTTTTTTATTTGTCAAAAAATATCAAAAAAAGCATATTTTATGATGTTTTGGTGAGTGAGCTGGTGAGTTAAATAAGATTTTCAAATAACTCACCAAAACACTATCAACACACTGAATATCAACTAGTTTAACCATTAAACATCTTGACTAAAAGTCGCTGTTACGCTAAATTTGTAAACTATTTAGTGAATCATTATGAAAACGAACTTCAGCTTACTTTTTTTTGTAAAAAAGCCAAAAAACTATCAATCAGGTCCTGCCCCAATTTATACTAGAATTAAATTAAACGGGCAACGTTCAGAAACCAGTACCGGTCAATATTGCGATCCAAAACATTGGAATTCCAGTTTTGGAAGAATGTAAGGCAAAAAGGATAATATTAAAGTCAAATCGCTAAACGCAAGTCTCGACGAAATACAGAATAAAATTTATTCTGCTTTCAAATTTTTAGAGGACAGCAATCAAGAAATTACCGCAGAAAACATAAGGAATCAATATATTGGAAAGCCTACTAGTCGTCCGATTACTTTGGTTGAAGTTTTTAACGACCATAATGAGAAAATGAGAGCTTTGATTGGTAAAGAATACACTAAAGGAACCCACCTTCGCTATGAAACATCTCTGAGACATACTTTATCCTTCCTTAAATGGAAATTCAAAATAAAAGATATAGAACTGAATCGCATAGATCATTCTTTCATTATGGATTATGAATTTTATTTAAGATCAGTTCGCAATTGTGCAAATAATTCAGCTGTAAAGTATATTCGAAACTTCGGCAAAATCATCCATATATGTGTGGCTAATCAATGGATTAACCACGACCCGTTTCTCTCCTATAAGAGTAAGTTTAAAAAAGTGGAAAGAATATTTTTAACCAAGGAAGAACTCCAAAAGATGGCGGATAAAGAGTTTGAGTTTAATCGATTGGAATATGTAAGAGATGTGTTCTTATTTTGTTGTTTTACCGGCTTGGCCTATGTGGATGTTAAACAACTAAGAAAACAAGATATCATAACAGGGATAGATGGAGAAAAATGGATCTCTATTAAAAGACAAAAAACAAATGTTCCTTCTAAAATCCCCATACTACCAACGGCAATTAAGCTCCTTAACAAATATCAAAATCATCCTCAGTGCGAGGAAAGTGAGGCTGTTCTACCAGTTCTAAGCAACCAAAAAATGAATGCATATCTGAAAGAAGTTACTGACTTATGTGGCGTACATAAAAACGTAACATTCCATATTGCGAGACATACGTTTGCTACCACAGTAACACTTTTAAATGGTGTTCCTATTGAAACTGTGTCCAAGATGCTAGGTCATACGAATATCAAAACAACCCAACATTACGCAAAAATATTAGACATTAAGGTAAGTGCCGATATGAAAGCACTTAAAGAAAGAATAGAAATGGACTATTAAATATAAATAGACCTGTTATATTCAGGATAACTGAGTTAGCCTGAATTAATTTCGATTGTGGATTTAGATTACTTGTAATTCCAAATACTAACTATAAAATATCGCCAACCTCATTCTTGATTCTTAAATAATTCCCTTCCACAACTCCTGCATTTATCTTCCTTATCTGAGGAATCTCCACATAACCATCTGTTTCTCTTTTCAAAGCCTTGTGATCATTCAAAATCTCGTTATGAAAAGCTTTCAGTCCTATCTTATTCTGTGGATCATCGGCAACCATTCCGACAAACTGCCCAGAACTCAAAGCGGAGATTTTTGATGCCGGAACTGCCGCTTCTAATTGTTTTGACCTACTGATAGAAGTGTCGCCACTGTTAATTGAAATACTCTCCCGGTCCTGCATAATTCGACCTACTCTGTCGGAAAGTTGCTTCGCTGTATCGCCAGTAACCTGTCCCGAAATCACATTCCCGACTATTCCCATGATGACATCTGCCTGCTCTCTTCCGTAGTCTTTTCTTAGCTGGCTCAAATCCTGAATACCCAATGTTGTGCTCACTTTATTACTTCTTGCAGTGGCTATCAAGCTATCGATTCCGTTCAAATAAATAGTAGGGAACTCATCAAAAATCAAACTGCTTTTAAGCTTGTTCTTTTGGTTCACCAGCTTTGCCAAACGGTTGACGTATAAAGATAAAACGGCGCCATATATCTGAATCTTCTGCGGATTGTTTCCCATACAAACCAATTTCGGCTTTTCAGGATCATTAATATCCAAACTGAAATCATTTCCCGAAAGAACGTAGTATAACTGAGGTGAAGACAATTTTGCCATTGCTACTTTGGCAGAAGCAATCTGCCCTTCCAATTGTTCCATGGCCTCATTTTTATACGCATTAATGAAAGGATTTATCAGTACCTCTATCTCTTTTTCTGATTGCAGTAACACAAAAAGTTTTTCATATTCTACCTGCATCAGTTCGATGACATGCGGAAGTGTACAATATTTCCCACCTTCATATTTCTTCAAGAACCAGATGATAGCGGTCACAAAATTGATGGCGGATTCTATAAAGAAATCGCCTTGCTTTTTTATCCATTCCCTGTTCAATCCAATCAAAATTGTTCTCGCTGATTCTGCAGCATCTGTAATATCCGTCATTGCTTTGGAGTCCAGGGGATTGCAACGATGGGTACGACTTAGGTCATCGAAATTGATGACGTAGAATGATGGTTCGACAGGATAAAGATGTTTGTATTTAAGCCAAGTATTGTAAACAATGATTGAAAGATCGGGCAGTTTGAAATCATAAACAAACATGGAAAAACCTTTCTGTATATGTTGGGTAATGACATGCCTGATGACGAAATAACTCTTTCCAGAGCCCGGCGTTCCCATCACCAAGTTTCCTCTAAAAGGGTTGATAACATTTACCCAACTTTTTCGATACTTTCCCTTTAAAAGATATTTTGCTGATAGATTTATGGAGTATTCGTTTTCTAAATGACGCTCTTCCTGCGGGAAAGTTTCCTGCGCTGTGTTGAAAATATCAGGTTTCAATTTAGATTTTATAACCCTTGTCAACAGTGTTGCTCCACTAATAATCAGGAGAAAACCACCACTGGTAATAGCCATATACAAAACAGAAGTCACATGTGAATCATGGCTTGCATTCCATAAAATGTTGCTGAAAAAATATAGAATCAATCCCGTAACTATATATGCGAAAGCAGGTTTAAACGATAGCTTATCATCTTTTTTACCTTTTATTCCCATCGATGAAATCATTAAAAAAAGCAGTGCCCAGTATTTGGAATAATTGAATTTTTCAAACAACCCGGTATTCCCGATATGGCGGAGTAGCTTATCTGTAAATGGCACTGTCAGCCCCCAACTTATAAATGTTCCATAGCAGTAAAAATAGAAATGGAGCATCAATAAGATAATCGCGATAAAGCGGCTCATGTCTGAAATTTTCCGTAAGGCCTGTTCGTTTTCTCCTGTTTGCATGGCAGTAATTTTAGGTTATAGACGTGTATTCTGTTTCTTTCTCCGCTTCTTTCTTCTTGTTTTCTTTAACTGAAATGGCAATGGATCGTAGTAGTTTTCAGCCTGAAGCAGTACCTCTACGAAGGTGTTTTTAAAATAATCAGGGGAAGAGACAAGTGGTTCTAAATGTATTTTCCCACCTGATAAAACTTCTTCTTTTGATCTGGATAGTTGACGTAAAGGCATGGATTCAAACCTTTCCTGCACAGCTTTTGCGCTGTAGCTTTTTCCTAATTTGCTTCCGTTGAACACATATTTATTCTGATGGTCTATATATGTTAATCCGTATATAATACCGTCCGGATTTATTCTGCATATCAGCTGAATATTCTCTTTTTCGAGCCTTTCCTTTAGCTCATGAATCGACTGGATAGTGTTACTTTTCAGTAGGTCGTCTATCCTTGATTTCAGCAAAGTTCGGTAGGCATTTCTGAATTTTTCATTCTGGGTAAACTGCTTCTCTAAAAACTTAAGTCCGGGGTTTTGTTGGAATAAACTTGCCTTAATTGGTGTGCATATTTTGTTTCCCTGTTTATCTAACAGCCGATAATAAAGTCCATTTTTTTGATAAACTCTCGACTGTTCCGTCCCTCTATCTGCGACAATATGATAGTTTTTTAATACTGCATTCAGCTCTGGAATAGAGGTGTAATTGTAAGTGTCCAGTACTGCATTTAGTACTTTGGCAATTGCATTTTTTGTCTCTAATTTTGTCGCTCCTTCTCCGATCAAATCCATTGGTTTTAATGGATTTTCTTGTTTCTTTTGTTTTTCAGCCTCCACCAGATTGTACTTTTTTTCGATTGCCTTCCGGGCCGGTTCACTCCTGTTTTTACCGATGTTCTGGGTGTCGATCCGTGACCCATCTGCTTGAATTTTAGTGGTAATTATATGGATGTGGGGGTGCGATGCGTCGTTGTGCTGATAAACCAAAAAAGGCTGTTCACCAAAGCCGATTGTTTCCATATATTCACTGGCAATTGCCTTCAGATTATTTTCACTTATGTTCTCCCCAACTGCAAAATTCAAGGAAATATGGATGCTGTTCCGCTTGACATTCTCATTTAGTTTTGCTTGGTTTAGCAAGCGGTTCAGCTTATGGGCAAGGGTCAGCTCTTCCGTATCCATCGGATAATTTGATGCCAGGATAAATTTTGCCACTCCCGCTTTTACCTTGTTCTCGTTATAATTGAAGATATTATGAAGTGATCTTCCTGAATTGATTACCGCAACCATTCCGCCCCGAGTTTGTTTGTCATTTTCCGCATCTCCTCCACTTTTTCAAACAGGATTTTACGCTCTTTTTCGTAGTGCTTTAGCAGGCTCTCTAAAGACAGTCCGTGATCCAAAGTATGGAGCTTGTGGACAGTTTGATTGAAGTTATTCGCCAGACCGTTCAAATCCTTTCTAAGTTTTATGAGCTCGTTCATCAGGTCATCTATAGAGGCATTTCTGTAACTTGCGATCATTGGTTTGCCTAGCAATATCTTTCTGGCGTAGTCGCTTAATTTTCTTTGGGTAGTTTTTAAAAATGACTTATGAATCTGTAGTTTTTCCTTCTCGGTCAGTCTTAAATGCAACCAATGGTCTCTACTTTGTTTTTTCTCATTTTCCATTCTCTCTTTTCCTTCTTTTTTTACCGCTTCCAGCGCCCACGACTTCGGAGTATTGGGCGCAATAAAAAATCGGGTGTGATACAACCGGACATCTTGCCGTTAACTTCGATGTTAACTTTTAGCACAAACTCCGAATAGTCAATATCATACTTCGGGGATTATTTATAAACTTTGGTGTAACGGCAACAAGGTGAACTTTACATCTTGCTAGATGACAGATCTGTAATCGGTATGAGTCCTTGTTGCCAGCACCATGTTGCTCTGAGACCATTTAGAATTTTAGGCTTTAAGGCCTGTTAACGGTTATAGTCGGTACAACTTTTTTATTTACTTAATTATCAACGTTATGACACAAACAACTTTTGTTGGTATTGGTGTCTCTAAGGCCACTATTGATGCATTTATCAATGGCTTTAATGAGCACAAGGTTTTCACCAATACCTTCAGGGGCTATGACGCCCTGTTAAACTGGATCGGAAAGCATGTTCCCGATTCTGGATGTAAAGAACTCAGAGTATGTTTTGAGCATACTGGACTTTATTCCATTCCTCTTGCCACCTATCTTGCAAAAGCCTCTATCCCTTTCTGCATGATATCTGCGCTACAGATTAAAAGGTCTCTTGGTATTGCCAGGGGGAAAACGGATCGGATAGATACCAAAATAATAGCTGATTATGCTTATACTTTTAGAGAAAAACTGATCTTAACAAAGCTCCCTGATAGAGAGATTATGCAGTTACATCTCTTACTTTCCTTACGTGACCGCTTGGTAAAGACCAGAGCTGGTTTCGAAGCTCCCAAAGATGAGCAAAAACGATTTCTCATGCATAGCGATGTTTTGGATTTCTCTCCTGTTTACAGTACTCTTATTGAGCAGATAAAGGTTCAGGAAAAACAAATAGATAAAACTATCCAGCTTATCATCTCCAGAACACCGGAACTTAAAACCACATTTGACCTAATTACAAGCATCAAAGGTGTTGGTAAGATTGTGGGAGCTTATATGATTGTTTACACTCACAATTTTACCCGTTTTAGTACATGGAGGAAGTTTGCTTGTTTTGCCGGGACTGCCCCATTCCAGAATGAATCTGGAACAACTTATCGAGGCAAGACCAAGGTAAGTAGCCTTGCAAATAAAAAGATAAAAAAAATGCTCCATATTTCATCTTTATGTGCTTCACGTTATGACACAGAACTAAGTGCTTATTACCACAAAAGGGTTCAAGTTGGAAAGAGTAAGATGGCTACGCTTAACATTCTTAGAAATAAGATTTTGGCAAGAATATTTGCAGTTGCGACACGAAGGTCGGCATATGTTGATCTGAACAAATACGCAGCCTGAGGCAGCCTATATAATAAAGGTTTCCTGAATGCGACCATTACTGATTGCATGGGTGGTGTATATTGCCTAAATTGTCCAGAGATTGTTACTTGAAATTTATTTTTCATAAATGTTGATTTTCTCTTAGAATACTGATTGCTTCAACGAGGCTGTCCTCTTTCCTAATCAATTCTTAAAACAGGGCAAGTTCACTATCTATTTTAAGCGTTCAGGATTGAAGTGACATCCTTTTTTGATTTTTAAAAAAAAATAACACGGAAAGCCTGTTAAAACGCCCGAGAAAAAAATATCTTAAGATTTTCTTCTAATATTCTCAACTTATCCAATCAATTGCTCAGTCAAAAAAACCTCACTTCTTTTTAAAGGAGGGTAAGAAGGTTCATATAAAATGTAGCCTAGATTGACCAACTCTTTTATACATTTATGGTATGTGGCTATTGAATGTATTTTAGCTAAAGCCATTAATTTCCTTCTCGAGATTTGAAACGGCATGATATAATTTTGTTTCTGATAGACAATAAATAGTGCAATGAGAATAAAACCATGAGAAGGATATAATTTTTGGTCTTCAGAAATTCTCAACAACAATGGACTCAATTCAATTTTCATTTCCACCCTCCATTAATTTGTTAATGTCTTCGGTTTTATAGAACAGCGTATCTCCTATTTTTGAATATTGTATAGTTCCGCTGATACGTAGATTTTGAAGAGTCCCTTGAGAGATAGAAAGTAATTTGCATACTTCCGAACTTTTCAACCAAACAGATTGTGTTGTTTGATTTGGTGTAATTATGGTCTTGATTTCCGACAGTAGCTCACTCTTAAATTGAATAAGATCTGCTTTTGTGAGATTTCTATTTCCATGTCTGTAAATTTTGTTTAGCACAAAACTGGAAATAGCAAAAATAGAAACATCACAACCTGAACCTTAGTTGTGATATTTTTTGGGGTAAAACTTTGAAAGGTGATTTTTTAAGTTATTCTGTTAATTTAAACTTTTAACAATATCCTGAGAACCAATTTTTAAATTAAATAAATATAGCAAGTTGGTAAACGTCTCATATTGTTGACACTTATAGCTTTATTAAAAATTAAGCTCGTCATGCTAAATCATTCATGTTTTATATTGGGAACGATACCATTAAAAGGGAACATTCCCAAAAATTATTTCTAAAATTTGAAAATCATTATACACCTTAATTCTATATTTTAACAAGACGATATTTTTAAAGAAAAAACTCACTTTACTTATTATTGAATTCAAACTATATCAGAACAAATATTGGCGCTAAATTTCAAATTATGAAAAAATTATCATCTCTTAAATTCTTACTTTTTATCATTTTTTATTTATTAATACAAATTAGTGTTCAAGGGCAAACCAATAAAGAAGCACTTATTTCTGCTAGCCAGGCAGGAGCTATGCCCTTGTATTTTAATGTTAAAGAGTCTTCTACTCCAATTTTAGATACAGGGACTGTAAATTATAAGGAGGAGTTTATCATAAGAACAGGTTTGCCTAATTTTTTTTACAAAGCTCGCCTTAAAGATTCTTTAAGAATTGGATTTATTGGAGGCAGTATCACTAGAGGAGACAATATGTATAGAAACCAAACAGCAAAGTATATTCAAAGTCTTTTTCCAAAAACACCTATGATTGGCTTAAATGCCGGCATATCAGGAACCGGATCTGACCTTGGGGCTTGTAGAGTTCATGATCAATTACTTGTTTATAAACCTGATTTGGTTTTTATTGAGTTTGCTGTTAACGGAGCTAATCCGCAAGGAATAGAAGGGATAATTAGACAGATTAGAAAATTTGACGCTACAATTGATATTTGCTTGATTTATACAATAAGCGAGGGTCAAGCTGAACAATATTTTTCGGGAAATATGCCAAAGAGCGTTGAAAGATTAGAAAAAATCGCCAATCATTATGAAATCCCTTCTGTTCATTTAGGTTTAAGTATAGGTTTTCTTCAAGCCAATTATAGTTTAATTTGGAAAGGAAATCCCGATAATGCTAAAGATGTTATTGTGTTTTCTAAGGATGGCTTACATCCAACCACCGCAGGAGGTACTTTATACGCAGCAGCTATTGCAAGAGCTATGAATGCCATGAAAACTCAGAAGAGCACTTCAATTATTAAATGTAATATTCCAAATCCTTTATATGAAGATAATTGGGAAGACGCAAAAATGTTGGACCCAAAAGCTTTCGCTGTATTTGATGATAAATGGAGCATTATTGATCCTATTAAAACCAAAAATATTAACGAGTTTAAACCTTGGTTTCCTTATGTGATAAAGGCTGACCAGGCAGGAGCTTCGTTTTCATTTAAATTTAAAGGTACTGTATTTGGGATTTTTGATATAGGAGGCCCAGAAGTTGGGCAACTTGTTATAACTATAGATGGAGAGAAACAAGTTTGCAATAGGTTTAATAAATATTGTAATAATCGATATCGTGGTCAATACATCACTTTCAAAGTACCTGATGGTGAACATGAAATAAAATTTGAAATCGATTCTAAAATTCCTGATAAAGCAGAAATTTTAGGAGAAAACCAACTAATTGATCTTCAAAAAAATAAAGAAAAGTATAATCAATCTGTTATTTATCTGGGTAAGATTTTGATTAAAGGTTCATCCCTTAAATCCAATTAGAGTAATAAACGCTATCTAAAATATCTTTAAACCTAAATTTGACGTATATACACAACAAATCTGAGCTATGTTTTTGCAATAATCTTATAGGAATGATTTTAATATAAAATCATGTTAATATGAACTTGCGCTCCCTGATGATTTATATTTTTAACTAGCACCTGCTTAAAATAATCATGGGCTATGGAATAGTTATTCAATCCAAGTTCGCCTAAACCTGTCATATAAAGACAATGTAATTGATTTTTAAGATTTAAATCCTGGTCGAAAACCATTAAGTCTGGTAAGGAAACCGCAAAATAATCTATTTTAATGTGATCATCTATATGTTTCTTTCCAAAGGAGATCAAATTATTGAAGACGTCTTTTCCTTTTTCGGGAGCATTAAGTTTAATCCATGCTAAACCCTGATAAAAAATCTTATCTGGTTGTGCATCATTATAAAAAATTGCCTGCACAGGCTCAGCATTACCTCGACTGGCTTTCTCAAAAAAAGCTTGAGCTTTTTCTGGCAATGATAAACCTTCATAGGCACATCCCTTTAAATAATCAATGTCATTTTCTGGGGTACCAAATAGTTTACCTTCACCAAAATTTTCCGGATAAATATCCAATTCAGCTAACAGGCTTAATGCCTGATCGTAATTTTGCTTAAGAATAGCTCTCTTTGCTAATTCAAGATTTGCCAATAAAAATTGGGAAACAACTTTACCTTCCCCACCCTCCCATGGATGAAATTTTCTTACTGCGAGTAAGTTTTTTGCCTCCTGGTAATGTCCGATTTGATTTAATAAAGTTATTTTCTCCAGATAAAGATCATCACGGTAATTAGTTAGAACGGGATAATCGATTAACCGTTTTAATCGATTAACCAGCGGATAATTCAATATTTTATAGAGCTGGTCTAATTCCATTAAAACCCTGCCATCTGCAGGATCTAAAGAAAATGCTTTTTCTAATGAAAATAAAGATTTCTGAGCGTCCTTATTTTTATTAAAATAGGCTAAAGCTAAATTTCTGTG
Source organism: Pedobacter segetis (assembly GCF_016623585.1). Classification (GTDB taxonomy): domain Bacteria; phylum Bacteroidota; class Bacteroidia; order Sphingobacteriales; family Sphingobacteriaceae; genus Pseudopedobacter; species Pseudopedobacter segetis. The sequence goes on along the minus strand of NZ_JAEHFY010000015.1, from coordinate 40,112 downwards.
AGCTGTTGGAAATTCTGAATCAAGGTTGATTGATCTTTCCCAGCAATAAATTGCATCCTGGTATTGCTTTTTATCGAACCAAAAATTACCTAAATAATAATGAGCTTTAGCATCATTTGGGCATAATTTTATAACATCTTCTAATATCATTTTCTCTTCAATCTTGTGTGGAAAACAATAATCGGAAGATTGATTTTTAGCATTAACATAACTTCCTATAGCCTTTTCTATATTTTCCATTTTAGAAAAACACCAACCTATAGTATAATTTATCATAGGATTACTATGATGGTTTAATGATTTAAAAAGATTTAATAACTCGATAGACTCCCGATAACAACCTGCATGAATATAATCAAAAGCATATTCTAAATAATTATGCTCATTATTTCTCATGATTAATTGCATCTTTTTTAAGATACTGTCCGATTTTTCTTGTTCATTTTTTTGTTTAAAAAGCAGGTATTGTTCAAAATAACAGCCGTAATTAAAAAGATCTATGATTAATGAATCCTTGGCGAACGCTAAAGCCTCATCAGTTTTATTGCATTTTCTTAAAATGATAACCTTTAGGTGTCTTGCAGTATGACTATGAAAGTTTCTAATAATGGATTTATCTATCAGATATAATGCCTCATCAAATTGCCCTAATTTGCAGGTAATTCTTGCCAAAGATAGATAACCAGTATGTTGACAAGCATTATTCCATACACATTTATAGAAATAATTATATGCTTCCTCATCTTTGTTCTGGAGCAACAAACTCCATCCTAAATTGTATAGTGGTTCACCCTGGTTTGGATTAGGGTTTCTTTGCATCATAGCCTTTACTGCAGTTCTAAAAAGCTTTTCAGCATCCTGAAATTTCCCCCGTCTTAAAAGCAATGAACCTTTAGCATTGTTACATCTAATATCATGAGGTTCTCTTTTCAAACCTTCTTCATAGTAATCAAGTGGATTATAAGTAGCATGTCTGTATTGTTCTAAATGTAAGCCATTTAAAAATAGTTCTTCTACAGTTAAGATTTCTGATGGATGCTTTGCTGCAGAAGCAGGCAATGGCATCTCCTTTTGATCATATTTCTTTGGGCGGTAAGAAACAAGTTGTTTTTCTTCAGCAGATTTTACTATTACTTCAATTTCTTCTAGCTTAATAGTACTACTAATTCGAATCTCCTGACAAAATATTTTTGACGGACATAGATTTGCTTTAAAGGTTTCGTGTGGTTGATCATCAATAAAAATAGAAATGTTTGCATCTACATACTTAGCAGTTGCATACACCTGAACTTTGATAATACCATCTATTACTTCCAGATTAACCATGGCTTCTTTGGTAGCATTTTTCACCTCGCCTATTTCTGCATAGGGCATAAAATATTGCTCAAAAGTCTTTTCTTCATAAGGTTGCAACCATGAAAAATCGGGTTGGTTATCAGTAAACATCCCAGTCATCAACTCTATGTAAGGGCCATCTTCATCGGTAAGATTCCTATCCCATGCTTTTCCAAAATCACCATTTCCCCAAGTCCATTGTTTTTTTCCAGGCGATACATGATGATTTGCAACATGTAACATTCCAGCTTTGGTATCATGTTCATAACAGCCCATAAAATCAAATTCAGATTGGATGGCCATATAAGAAGTAGGCACCGGAATATTTTTATACCTGGATATATCTGTTCCTGGAGAATAATCTACTTTATAATATGTTTTTGTAGCTATTGGAAAATCAGAAACGTCTCTTTTCCCATGATCAAAGACTGCATAAACATCTGGTGGAAAAATGGATTGATAATAATCATTAACTTTTACTGCTGGATTTGCCCACCATAAAAACGTTTGTGGAAATGGCGTTCTGTTATACAATAAGCCTTTAATTTCTAAATATGCTTTATCAGTATATAAGGTAAACCCTGCCCTTCCTTTTGTTCTGAACATTTTCTCTATTTCATTAACCCATACCGTTTTACTGCCATCTTCATGCTCTTCTATATCAAAATCTATGGGATCAAAAGTGCTTGGGCGATGATGCTGAGGCCAGTTAAACTCGATGCCACCAGATATCCATGGACCTGTAAGTCCCACTAATGCAGGCTTTATTACCTGATTATAATAGATAAAATCTCTTTTTTTTACTTTATCGTAAGCTCTATGTATTCTTCCGCCGAGTTCTGGCAAAATCATAATTTTTAGATACTCATTTTCTAAAAATACAGCTTGATAAATTTTATCTACTTTTTCATCCAACAACTTTTCTACTACTGGATGTGGATAAACAGCTCCGCTACTTCCTTGGTAAACTCTTTTTTCTAAAAAAATTGGATTTTTTTCTGCTTTACCTAAACTGTAGGTGGGAAGGGTGATGTTTTCAACCCATGCTGTTGTTCTCATTATATATTATAAAATAATTTTGAAATTATTACTATTATCTGCTATAGCTTATTATTTGATTATTTAATAAATTAACAAAATAAGTAAACAAGCATTAGGATCTCATTGAAATATGCTTAAACACAATCAAAATTCTTTATTTATATAAGTTTTTCAATTCCAATAATGCATATTTATAGGTGATAATAGTTTAAACACCAACTTAATATAGTTTACCAACAAATAAAAGTTGTATTGTCTTCTAGCCAATCAATAAAGTCATAACTTAACTGGTTAAAATGAGCCTCATTAATAATTAATGGCTGAATATCATCTTTATAATCCTTCAACTGATTTGGAAGGATTACGAAATACTTTTCTAGCTTTTCAGAATAAGCCATATTTGAGTAAAATTTGTTTAGATAATTTAATAAATCAGCTAAATAAAAATTAACACCATAAGGGTGCAGAATATCCGATTCATCAATCTTTAAAAGATTAAAAACAACTTCGCTATTTTTAATTTCTTTAGAATCCAATTTCTTAAACTATTATATCTTAATTTACTAAAGGCCTAATGTGTCCATGTTCATCAAACTCTACTCTTAAAATACCCGGTCGTTCTTTAAATGGAGCCCCTTTTTCATTTCCAAAAAAAGTTGACCACCAGTTACCTTCAAAATCTTGAAAAAACACATTATGTCCTCCATGCGGAATGGCTATGTAACGATCACCATATGGTCCATACAGATGGTCGGCGGACGCTACAAAACAGGTATATTTACCATTAACGAAATCAGCGGCGGACATATAATATTTACCTTTTGTTTTAAAAAGGAAAGCACCCTCGAAACCAATTCTACTGAAATTTGATGGTTTAACCGTAGTGCTTGCGCCGGCAACCCCACTTAAATCATCTTTTAAAGGTGTAATTACCCCACCGCCAGAAACTGAGTAAACTTTACCATCATCATCAAGAAATAAAGAAGCATCAATTTGATTATTTATTGGAACATTTGGTTCGAAGGCACTTACATAAGGACCTTCTGCTTTACCAGAGGTACTTTTTAATATTCCATTCCCTAACTGCGGGAAACAATAGGTCAGCCAAAATGTCCCTTTAAAATAGTGTATTTCTGGCGCCCATAAAGGTCTAAATTTAACACCTTTACGTTCAACAATTTTTTGTTGCCATGCCACCCCTTCCCTATCTACATTCCAAACCGTAGCTCTTTCTCTTTCTCCACTAATTATTGGAACCCAATGTTTAAGGTCTTTAGATTTCCATATTTTAATTTCTGAAGTTACAGACCACCAGTCGGGATCTCCAGTTGTTCCGGTCATGTAATATGTACTGTCTGGACCGGTACAAATAGAAACATCTCGTATTGGGTAATTAAAAAGTGGTTTGAAATTACTAGGTAGTTTTAAAGCTATTTCTTCGTCTGTAAGATGTAACTCTACATGATATTTATCGAAGTATTTTGTTGCTTCTTGCGCAAACGATATTATTGGCAATATGCCTATTATAAGTAATGTGATGATTTTTTCAAGAGTTATTTTAAACATCTCCTTATGATTAAATTATTTAGAATTCGGTCTTTCATAAGGTAAATGATCTGTTCTAAAGGGTAAGGCAGGGAAACCAGCCTCATTAAAAAGATTCACTAAATCTATATTGTTAAAGCAGTACCTGATGGCTTTGACCTGATTAACCTGGTTGGCATTGACAATCACTTTATTTTGATGAACAGTTGCCATTGCTGGATAAAATTTTACGCCATCTTCACTCAGTTCAAAGCCGTTTAAACTTTCCCCCTTAACTACTAAGCCAGAACCAATATTTTTGTAGGTAATAGTTGCTGTGTTGCCCTCTAAAGAAATCTTATCCACATCGGGTCCATTAACAAAATCAATTTTTTTCTTATAAACTTCTTTTAAAGCAAGTAGTGAAAGGCGATAGCCAACATCTTGTTTATTACGATAATGAATGTACTTAATATCTCCTACATCACCCGTTCTGGCCATGTCTACATGAGGAGTAGATAAGGTTTTTGTTTGTTGTTCTACCAAATAGCCTAAAGAATTTTTTGTTCCGGAAAACCATTGCTTTGGTCTTCCTAAATAATTAAATGGAGCTATTTGAACATATAAAAACGGTAAATTTTCATCTTTAAAATCATTACGCCATCCGCTAATTAAATGAGTCATCCTGTCCGCGTAGTCACGAGGATCATTAATACTGTTTTCTCCCTGACACCAAATAACACCTTTTATTTTGTAATTAGTTATAGGAGCTATCATGCCATTATATAGTACCGAGGGATAATTCTCATTCACTTTGACCGTATCAAAGGTGATTTTTTTTAGTTTTATTAAATCAGAATCAAAAGTTCGTAAGTCCTTTGCACCCATCCATGAACCAATTGAAGTCCCTCCCCAGCTCGAATTAATGATTCCGATAGGTACATTTAATCCTTTATAAAGATCTCTGGCAAAAAAATAGGCTAAGGCAGAATATTTTTTGGCGTTAGAAGATTCGCAAAGCACCCACTCTCCTTTTATGCTTTCTTTTTCTATTCTACCAATTACCCCTCTAACTAAAAACTGTCTAATCATCGGATAGTTAGCGTTTTTAATCTCTTCTTTAAAATTAACCGGTCCGTTATATCCTTTGGAAGTACTGTCTAAAGGGAACTGCATATTAGATTGCCCTGATGCTAACCAAACTTCCCCCAAGTAAATATCATTTAAATCAATTTGGCCCTGCTTACCTTTGACTTGCAATTGAAACGGCCCTCCAAAAGCGGGCGTTTTTAATTCGATTACCCAATTTCCATCCTTATCTGAAATACTTTTAAAGTTTCCTTTTAAAAAAGAACCAGTGATTTTGATTTCTTCATTCGGATTAGCCTTGCCCCAGATCTTAATATTGGCATTTTGTTGTAATACCATATGATTTCCAAAAATGGGACTAACGGTTACCTGTCCATCTACTTTTAACGTATTTAGCATCGTTAAAATAAACAGAACAGAAAGTACAACTTTCGAAAATTTTTTCTTTAACATCTCAACAATTTTGTTTTTATGAATTAGTCTACCTGTTTTAATTTTTTTAAAAGCCATTCATTGATATCAATATACTGTTGTGGATAAACCCAATGTCCGGTATCTTTAAAAATCTTTAATTCTTTAGGAGCACTTATACCGTTATATGCAGCATAGGTATTAGTAGGCGGGCAAGTTGTATCGTTAAATCCCCAAGTATAGAAGCCAGGTGTTTTAAGTAACTTAGCAAAGTTCACTACGTCAAAATATTTACTGGTAGCAATCTTATCAGGCTTATTGTTGAAATTTTTGTACTTACCGGAAAATAAATTTGGCCATGAGGCAGGACGCCCTTGTAATTGACCAACTTCATCACAAAGTGCAGGATGTGTTGATGAGAGATATTTTATCCTTGGATCTAAAGCAGCAGTTATAATTGCCAAAGCACCGCCCTGACTTCCTCCTTTTACCGCTATATTGTATCCATCAAATTCGGGTAAACTATAAATATAATCAACAGCTCTAACACAGCCTAAATAAACTCTTTTAAAATAATACTCGTCTCTATCATCCAAATTAAAAGTTGCATATAAATCCAATGCTCCGGCTCTTAGATCAGTGTAAACAATCGGGTCTAATGTTACCGGAATTCCGTGTATTTCTATATTAAAAGTAATAACACCTCGTTCGGCCAATGCTACATTTCCTGCAATAGGCTTAACTCCTGCACTTGGGACTTCTAAAATAGCGGGATATTTACCAGGCGCCTTAGGTATACAAACTATACCATAAATACGGGAGTTGAGCTTATAGTTTTGAACATTTACTTCATAAACGTTTATCTTTTCGGTGCACTTTTCAGGTAATAATCTTACGTGTGCATCCAAAGGAATTTTAGAAGCAACTGTTTTTGCGGTATCCCAAAACTCTTTAAAATCATTGGGCATATCCACAATCGGTTTAATGGATAGTGGGTCGAAACCAACAGTTACGAGGCCATAATACCATTTTCCATCAACTTGGGCATTACCACTAAATCTTAAAAAACCGGGTTCTTTTAAACCTTTTACAGTCAACTCAGCTTTACCATTTTGAAGAGTTAAATTCCCCGAAAGGGTAGGATTCATTTTCTCTGGGCCAATTTTATAATCCATTTTAAGATTTAAAATTGGCTGATCTTTTAAGTCTACAGCAGAAACGGTGAACTTAACATCTTCTCCAACTTTATATAACCAGTCCTGATGATTTGGTGTGATTATGATAGTAACCAATTGTTTTTTTGGAACCTGACCAAAAGCGATAATAGAGGTAAAAAGTAATATACCAAGTGCGATGATTTTACTTATAAACTTGATTTCTTTCATTATTTTGAATTATTGTATCATAGTTATTGATTTGATAAAGCAGAGAAATATTCATTAAATCAGGATTGTGTATGGTTATACCTAATGCAAATATGTTTAAACTTCAAATTATGCTTTAAATCTTGCTTTTCAATACAGAAAAGCAAGATTAAACAATACTAAAATCAAGTTTATTTTAATATTTTAACACTAGTTTTACCCCCAGCATTGTTAAATTCTAAAACATAAATTCCCTTTTTAAGCGAGCTTAAATCTATTAAGCTTTGTGTTGAACCCACTTCTATTGTAGAATTAAATACTACTTTACCTTCTACAGAAACAACCTTAACTTTTGCTCCCTCCTTTGCAGGCGAATGCTTAATGGTTAAAATATCAACTAATGGATTAGGATAAACTGACAAGGAGATTTCATTTAGTGATTTGAAATTTACTTGTTTTACGCCCAGGTTATTAACCTTTCCATCATTATCTACCTGCTCTAATTGATAGTAATTAGCGCCGTTTAATGGTGTTGAATGTATGTAAGTATAAATATGATCTGCATTGGCCTTAACTGTAGCTATGATTTCCCAATTCAAACCATCAGTACTATATTTAATGTTAAAATGGTCATTGTTAATTTCAGTTGCTGTATTCCATTTTAATAAAACTTGATCCTGGCTTTTACTAGCCGTATAATTTAGCAATGTTACAGGCAGTACTGTTGGAGATTCGTAAGCACCAATACTTGGGGTAGAGAATCTTGTCATACCAGTAATATCCGTGGTGATACCGGCAATGGTCACACCCGCTTTATAATTACCTGCTTGTGGTCTTAAATTCGTAGCAGAAGTGAAATTTGGATTTACTGAAAAAGAGTTTAAATCGTTTGCTAAACCATTACCGCTGGTAGCGGTATTTTGCCAGCCCGCAAGGGTTTGGTTATCTAATGTTCCACCGTTTCCAACGGTGCCTACAAAAGTTGTTAAAAGATTTGTTGCTGAAGGAGCGTCAACATATAAATTATTATTATTACTGGTAATGTTAGCACCCGAAGCTCTCACATTTAATACCCTAGTTACACCGCTTCCCAAAGAGAAATTAGCAAAATTGTTGTTTTTCAAATTAACGGTGGATGCCGTATTAATCAATAGCACATCTCCGTCTGATGTACTACTTACAGGTAAACTTAATCTTGCAGAATTAAAATACACATTATAATTACCCGTATTATTTAAGTGTATACATTCCCTTCCAATATTATAAATAACGTTATTATAAACATCGGTTGTACCTGCACCATCTAACCTTATTCCGGCATTACCTCCATTAGCAGCTAAACTATAAATATCATGAACAATATTATTATATACTTTATTTACTGAGGTGCCCGATGAGCTAGCAGAGAAAATCCCCAAACTACTTGCGGAAGATGTGCTAAATTCAACGTTTCTTACTTCTGTGTTAAAAACTGTAAAATTATCCTGATAAACCATTCTTATCCCCGCAGCACCGGAAGCATTTGCATTACCAATGTCGGAAGCTGAACTTGATCCAATAACACTTACACCACCATTTATAGTCCCAATAGTATTGTTTAAATCTCTGAAAGTTGTTGGAGAACCAACCTTTCCTTGTAAATAGATGCCTACGTAGCCACAATTTTCAATCGTAAAATTATAATAAGAATTGTAGGAATTAGCTGAAGCCGCACTAGCGGCTACCGCAGCTTGATTTTGGTTAATCCCAACAGATGCTGTATTTGTTTTATCCATAACAATTTTGCAATTTTTTATGGTATTGTTTTGTGCACCATCCGTGGTTGTATTTCTATTCCTAAGATAATAGCCAAATTCCACAGAAGCATCTGCCACAGCAATATCAATTCCGTCAAAGGTGATATACTTACCACCATTTATAACAATTACCCCGTCAACTGTCCCTGTTCCTCCTGTACCTATAATTTTAGGATTTGCTCCTACTGTTGCTGGATCCTTTTTAAAAATAATTTGATTGTCAACTGTACCGGCAGAAGTATAATTGATCTGTAAATCAGTACCTGAAGCAGTTGTATAGGTATAATCCGCAGGTAAAAGAAAAGTAACGCCCCCTGTCCCGGCACCTTTTAGGTTCAAATCATCAATTGCTGTTTTAATGCTAACGTAGTCACCAGTTGGCCCGATAGTTTTGTTCCCAGTCAAGGCTTGGGAAAATGCTCCTGCACAGAAGAAGAAGCAAAGTGATAAAAGAGTAAAAATCTGTTTCATAATATTTAATTTAATTGATTAACATTTATTTTAAATGGCTGTCGAAATAATTTACTAAAGAATAGACTTTGTCATTCAATGCTTTGATATAACCAGTCATTGAGGAATAAATCTTATAGTCCCAAGTCACAATACCTTTGTTTGCATCTTTGTTAGATGCATCAGCGATGCCTGTTGGGTCGTTATCTAAATATTTAAACCATTGCCAGCCCACGCAATTCTTGTTAGCTAATAATGCTAAAGCAAAGTTTTGATAATATTTCCCTCTATCTTCTTGAGTCTTTACTGTCCAACCCCATCCTGTTTCATTAGGCATACCGCTATCCATTCCTTTGGCATACCATTCAGTAATCATAAAAGGTTTATTTGCTTGTTGTACCCACATCTCTGTTATATCCTTTTCAGGATACCAAGATTTGTAATAATTAAAACTGATAATGTCTGAATATTTTCCTGCGGCTTTAAAAACTATTGCTCTATTTTTATCACCTCCATGCAAACGGCTGCTTAAAAAAAGATGATTAGGATCGGCAGTTTTTATTGCCTTAGCAACTACTCTATAATATTCATCAACATAGTGGGCTAAAAAAAGATCCTGATTGGCTTTAGAAATATTAGAAATATCTATCTGATTTTCCGTTGCCCATTTTTTTACCTCTTGGTAATTGGGGTTTTCCTCTGGCAGTTTCAAGAAACGATTAAGTGCATCTCCCGCGAAATTCAACTCGTTATCAGAAAAATAGCCTACCAACCATGAATCTTTTTTATATTTCTCTACTTTCTCAGCAACATAAGCAATAGAAAAGGACTCAAAATCAGGATCAAAAACAGGCATTACTCCTTCATTAAAACTGGTATGCCCAACGCCTTGGTAAGCCACTTTTTTATCATGCCCAAAAGCCGACATAATATCTAAGACCAAAGAATAAGGAAGTTTATTGCCAACCGGCAAGTTTGTTTCTTGAATTTTAGACCATGCTCCAGCAGAATTGAAACCTAATGATTTTATATAGGTACTGGTTTTTAATCCCCAATTATTAATATTTTGAAAAGAATCTCTTAAAACTTTTTTTCCTCTATCAGAATTGTTTGGCGTAACTGCAACTAAACCTTTGCTATACCATTTATTTCCTTCGGGATCAATAATCCACCATCTATCACCAATTTTTTTAGTGTAGAAAAAACCTGTTGCTTTAATTTTTGAATCACTGATTATTCCGCCAAACTTATCTTCGGTAAAATTGGGTTTTGAAGGTTCAAAATCTTTTAAATTCTCTAATAAAAATGTTTCTCTACTTACCCATTTTTTATCGGATGGAAAAAATTTTGTTTCCACCTGTTCCGTTGTTTTAAAAAGATTTTGAAAGCCATTAGCTAGTGGCAAAGCAGCCTGCTTATCAACAGCTTGCTGTGCTTTTGTAGCATAGCTTATAAATGTTATAAAAAATAAAAAGCAGAGTTTTTTCATCTACGTTTTGAATAAAAGATTCCTGTAGTGAGCTAATTTTCTTTAGCTCACTTTAGAAATAACCTATAAATTGATTTAATTATTGAATTTGTATGGGTACGGTAATTATTGGACTAAAATAACCTCCTTGAAAATCCTTAACCTCGAGTGTAAAACTATCCGTACCGGCTACATTACCCGTGTATAAATATTTAATAAGCCCTCTCTGAATATCATCTTGTTTAAAACTGTTGTTTACATCTAAAGGAATATCATTTTTGGTGATGAAACCATTAGCCGGTAAGGTTTTAATAATATATATAATATTCTTATTTGATGCCCCGCTAAAACTAAGTTCATCTAGGGCTATTGTTTTGAAACCTAGTTTAACATCTATATTTATTTTGTTATTATTTACCTTAGTTAAAATGCTGGGTGGTGTACCCGTTAAAACAATGTATGATTTGTTTTTTCCAGAACTGACTTCTTTTGGTCTAATCCCAATTAAATCAGATGTTCCTCCAAAAGCGCCTAAATTTATAAACGTTTTATTCTGGTTGATATAGCTTTGGATGATTGGAGTTATATCCGTAGCCAAATATTTATTAACAGAAACCGGAGAGACAGTAACGGGACTGGTTCCAACAATGGTTTGTCCAAAAGCTGGTGCATTTATCCATTTTAAATTGGTCTCTACCCAATCAATATTCTCGTCTTCATAAAAATTTAAGGTAGTTCCCTTTGTTCCATCAAGTCTGGTAATGTAATCCACTACCTTGGCGGAACCTATTCTGCCTGTAAAACTAGGTTGCCTTATCGGAAACTGGAATAATATACGTCGTTCAAAAGTACTATCTGTACCTGTTCTGGTTTTTGTCCATAAATCTGCTGTCTGAGAAAAAACAGAATTTCTAGCTGCAATTGTTCCATTTTGTATAAACGCATCTTTTGCAACAAAAAAGGTATCAGTTGGCAAACTTACTGTAGCATTATCAGATAAAGTACTTGCCTTTTCATAAATTGGCAGTGTAATTACCACATTGGCCACACCATTTTTAAATTCCAGATTCTGATTTCTAATTGCAACTCTTGTTGACGTGGTTGTTGATGCCGATTTGTTGATGTAAAATAGATATTGGTCTGTTGCTGAACTTTCTCTAGTGAAAAATATCGAATCGGTATTCAGTGAGGCAAAGCCCCGAGTCTCGCCGACTGCAAGATCAAAACTTCTAACCCTACTCCCCGAAAGGATATTGTTAAGCAACATATTTTTTATCAAGATTGGTGGAATGTCAGTTAAGGATTTATTAGCATAGCCAAGTTTTGCAAACAATAACTGCATTGCCGCATCATTTAACAATACAACGGTGTAGTCCCCCGGACTATTGAATAGGTCCTTTAAGCCGGCATATTCAATGGCTTTCCCAAATAAACCTATTTTGGTTAAGTCATGTTCATGGAAATTATCCTGAGCAACATATTCCCAGATGGTCATATTTTTTAAGTTATCTCCAGCGGGTGTAGGTTTTAAGCTTTCGTTCTTTATCAACGGAAATTTATCGCAGGCCGAGAATCCTAAAACAACTAATATCAATAGGATAGTTTTATTGAAAATACTTTTCATATCATTAATTATTTATAGTAAGAATTCTGTTCTATTAAAGGATTTTGTTTGATAACGCTGATGGCGATTGGCCATAGAATATTTGCAGGGTCCGTAATTCCTTTGGCTACGAGAACGTTGTTTTTATAACGGTCTTTCATTACGCTATATACTCTGCCTGTACGTACCAGATCATACCACCTTTTCCCTTCAAAACACAATTCTCTAGCTCTTTCATCCAATAAAACATCCTCGGCTTCACTTGTTGATATTGCCATAAATTGGTCTTGTTCGTTAGTTCCAGTTGGTCCTAAAACCGGGTCATTACTTATATTGGTAATTATTGATGGGCCAAAAGTCCTTTCTCTTATTTTCTTTAATAAGGTCCAAGCTTCTGCTCTTCTCCCTTTTGCATTTAAAGCCTCAGCTCTCATCAAAATAATATCTGCCAAACGGTAAAGCATTACATTTTTATCATTTTCGGTGACCCTGTCATAAGTACCTTTTGGGAAATATTTATATACCTGTACAGATGATCTTAAACTTGCCAATACCCTACCATCCCTCTCGAACCTTCCGAATTTTACCAGCATCCTCGGGCTTGCTACGAACAGTGCGACACCAACACCACCACCATAGATTCCAGAAATGCCGGAACTGGTCCTTTCCAAATAGTTATAGTCAATTTCGAATATGCTCTCTGTCGAATATCCATTGATGAACATTCTGGCATAATCCGTATTATCTATTGCATTTGCCGGTGTGCCCGATGCAAATAAATCAACATCCGAACTATATAATCCTGCTAATTTATATTGAGTAGTATTAGAAATTACATTTTGAGAAAATACTAACGCACTATCAATATTATTTCTCCACATATAATAATCGGTTAGGATAGCATCAATACCACCCTTGGTAAGCGTGATCCTTGTTTTTGTGGCATCGCTATAAGAAGCCGGCAACAGCTGTCTTGCTGAATATAAATCGTTTGCAACTACTTTATAAACTTCCAGAGTATCTGTTCTTGGAGTTTTAAATGAGGTAATATCAGTAGTATTGGTAATCGGTTCCGTAATCAGAGGGACATCTCCCCAGATTCTGGTCATATAGAAGTAGCACATTCCCCTTAATCCGTATGCTTGGCCTAATACTCTGTTATATTCAGCTGTATTGGAACTGTTGTAATATCCCTTGTCCTTCATCAACTTGATGTTTGCGATAATCAGGTTTGCCTGTTTTATGACACTGTAAAAACCGCCCCAATCGGCAAAGTTTACATTAGGGCTTAGTGCATTTGTATTTACAGAAATGGCAGAGATGTCATTAGCTGTTAATAGAGAATCTATATCAGCCCGTCCTTCTCCATAGTACATAAATTCTGTATTCAGAGTAGTTTGCAACGATTTATAAGCTCCAGTTAATGCCGCTGAGGCTTGCGCTGGTTCTTGCCAAAAATTACTGCTGGCATATTCTGTTATTGGTGTTTTATCCAATAAAGAATTGCAGGAAACTACTAAAGTGCCCAGAAGTAGTAATAGGGTGAGTTTTGTTAAAATTAAACTATATTTCATGTCTTAAAATTTTAAGTTAAGCGTAGCGTTGTAGGATGTTGTTCTTGGGAAAGCGCCATTATCGACACCGAATGAAAGTGCGGTATTACCCGAGCTTACTTCTGGATCATATCCTTGATAAGTTCCAAAAGTTAGTAAATTCTGTACGCTCAGTCCTAAGTTTATTGCACTGAAGCCAAATTTCTTTATTGTTTTTGATGGCAGTTTATAACTTAAAGAGATGTTTTGAAGCCTGATGAACGAGCCGTCTTCGATAAAATGGGTTGAGATTGCATTGTTTTCCATAGGATCACCCTTAACTAATTTTGGAACATCTGTTACATCTCCTTGTTGCCTCCATCTTCTTAAAACGTCGGTAGTATAATTGGTATCATATATCCCACCATCCGTATCTTTTCTCAATTTGTTATAAATATCATTACCTACTACATAATTGATGAAAAAACTAAAATTGAAGTTTTTATAATTAAAAGTATTTTGAAAGCCACCAAAAAAATCAGGAGTCGGGTCTCCTATGATCTGCTGGTCTTCCAGACCGATAATTCCATCTCCGTTTACATCTTGGAAAATAGAATCTCCTCCTTTATAGATTGGACCGTTACTAGAACCTTTGCGATAAGGTATCACACTTCCATCAGGATTTGTTTTATAAACATTATCTGCATCTTTTGCATATACACCCAATGATCGGTATCCATAAAAAACGCCAACAGGTTGTCCTACTCTAGCCAAACTATATCCATTTGGGTTATAATCCTCATTATTAGGCAGCGAGGTGACTTTGTTCCTGTTTAAACCAAATGTGAAAGTGGATTTCCAGCTTAAAGCCTTATCTAAAATAATACCGGATAATTCTAGGTCAATCCCTTTATTTGTTAGGCTACCAAAATTATAGGGGATACTGCCATAGCCGGTTTGTGATGGTATTTGAACGTTGAACAACAAGTCATAAGAGTTTTTAATATAGAAATCAGCAGTAAGGTTAATCCTTGATTCCAGAAAACTCAAATCAACGCCAGTATCAAACTGCTTTGTCCTCTCCCATTTCAAATCCTTATTAGGTAAAGTGGTATTCGTTATACCGTAGTCAAGCCCATAAGTACCCGCCTTTGCATATATTCCCTGACTTGAATAATTTCCGATATTTTGGTTACCAGTTATTCCATAACCAACTCTCAATTTTCCATCAGATAGCCATTTTGATTTGTTCTTAAAATAATTTTCTTTAGTAAAACGCCAAGCACCCGATATAGATGGAAAATAAGCAGTTCTATTATTACTACCAAACCGAGAAGAAGCATCAGCCCTTAAAACACCTGAAAATATATATTTGTACTTATAGTTATAGTTTGCTCTTCCAAAAAGTGAAGCCAATGCATATTGAGATTCTGTTTGGCTAAAACTTGAAAGTGTAGTATAACCACCCACTGTTGTTATGGTGTTATCTATAGGATTTATACCATATAAATAAAGATATTTTGTATCGAATTCCTGATAGGATTCCCCCAAAAGCAAGTTGATGTTGTGATTTTTATTAATTGTTTTTGTATAATTTAACGTATTCTCATTAACAAATGAAGTGTTCTTGGAAGGACTATAACTTCCTCCCGGGGCAGAATTGCTCCCAACCAGCAGTTTTGGAGGAACATTATACTGTGACTCCGTAAAACTATAATCGTAAGACGCTTTGGTTTTAAACTCTAAGCCTTTTGTGATTTTAAAACTCAGGTTCTGCGTCAGCAGGTATCTTGTCCTGTCGATATCGTTTGTGGAATACTCTGCCACCGCTAGCGGGTTCAATCTTCCGCCAGGATAGGTAACCACCAGATCTCCAGTATATGGATCATAAGGATTATACACGGGAAACAGCCTAATATAAGTACCTATTATATTTGAGTTTTGCCTTGAATAATTATTGTTACTTACGTTTAGGTTGGATGATCCTGATATTGTTTTATTTAGTTTGTAGTTAACCTTTGCCGATCCACTGGCCTGCGTATAATTAGTTCCAACTACCACCGGGTTCAGATTTCTATAGCTTCCGCTGATATAATAATCCATACTCTTATCTACCGATGCACCGCTCACGCTCAGATCGGCCTTGTACTGTAAGGTGTTCTGGTAGGCGAGGTTCTGCCAGTCGATAGAATTACGGTAATAGGGATGTAAGGAATCGATCAACGGGATCTGGGTGGTATAGTTCCCCGTCGCGTTGACTATCGCGTCGGTATAGGCGGACCTGAACTCCGGTCCGTTGAGTACCCCGATCGTACGGGTGATATTCACCATGCTACTGTTCAACGAAACATTGAACTGCGCTTTAGTAGAAACACCTCTTTTAGTGGTTATCAATATCACCCCATTTGATGCTCTAGAACCATAAATTGAAGCAGATGCAGCATCCTTGAGCACCTCAATAGATTCTATATCCGAAGGATTTAAATCATTTAAAGGGCTAAAGCCCGCGTTATCAATCGGTGCTGTATAAGGATCGTTATTTACCGGGACGCCGTCAATGATAATTAAAGGCTCACTGGCGCCGTTAATAGAAGACAAACCCCTCAACGTGATACTTGCGCCCGCTCCTGGCTCCCCGGAAATAGTAGTTACCTGCAAACCAGCAATTTTACCTTGTAAACTTGTAATTACTGATCCCCCAGAAAATTTATCCATCTGATCTGCTCCTATTATCCCAATTGAACCAGTAAGCTCACTTTTTCTTTGCTGTCCATATCCTACATTAACAACTACTTCCTCTAATCGTGTTGAACTGATACTAAGTGAAATATTGAGAACCCCGTTTTTAGCTTGAGAGATGGGTACCGTCTTGTCAGAATATCCTATATAAGTAATAATCAAAGCGTCACTAGGTTTCAACCCATTTAAATTAAATTTACCATCAATATCTGAAATTGTTGTAATTTTCCCGTCTTTAACCCTAATTGAAGCCCCAGGAATAGTTTCGCCACTGGCTTCTTCTCTAATTACACCTCTTATACTAACAACTTGTGCATCACATGTTAAATGGCAGAATACCATACTAAATAAGATAAACAAACTTCTTTTATAAAATTGCTTCATATTTTTAATTATTGGTTTTGGTTTAACTTCAAATAATTACTGATTTTAAATGAAGTTTATATTAATTTTTATAACCGGTTATCCAAATGTAATATAGAGTGCCCAATAATTAGCCTATAAGAAAAAGTATATTAAATTGGGAGCATTCCCAAAATTGGGAATGCTCCCAAAAATCAATTCCATGATTTATTTTATTTCAATATCTATCATTTAAATAAAATATTTGAGATCAATAATTTCTATAAAATAGCATAAAAGAATTATTGCTGCTTTTTACAAATACACTACGGAAATGAATTAATCTGATATCTAGAAAAGTTTCAAGATTTATAAGTAAAATTGGTTATCCTAAATCTGTCATAAAAATAAAATATGAAGAAAATGGATGAATCCATGGCTAGTTTTAGAGTTAATATAGCCCAAGGATTAATCCTTGGGCTATATTAAATTTTTGCCAAGGAACCGTTTTAACGGTTTAAATTCATTTATGAATCTTTACTGATATTAGTAGTGAACATTATTCGTAATTAAGCCAAGCCGTTGCTTTACAATCATCACATGAAACAAATCTTATCCATCGAGCTTGAAAACCATCAGGGAATGTATAATTAAAAGTTTTACCTGGTTGAACTTCTACTTCTTTGTATAACATCCAAGGACCATGTCCAATTGGCTCCACTTCTATTTTAAATTTCACAACTTTATCTGAATGGTGTGAAATAGATACACTTCTCTTATCATAAAAACCTATCAAATAAGGATCAGAGGGAATATTTTTAGTTACTTGGCTATCTTTCCATGGACCACCATGACCCATAGGCTTACCCAACTGCCATAAATCATCTATTGCGCCTACCCAAACTTTGGCTTTTCCATCGTTTGAAGTAATGATATGCTCGGCATTTTTTGAAATGTTTTTAATACCTGTTAGTACCAGCATCCCTCTATAAGAAGCATAATCATATATTGCAAGATTGTGAGAAGTTATCGGTCTTATTTTAGCGAAACCATCTGCATTTTCCGCAGGTAGTTCATAAAATGTACCTTGCAAATTCATCAAATCTCTCTCAGTAGAAACTTCGCGGCAGACCCTGCTTAAGCCGTTTTTTGTTAAATCTGTAAAAGTACTTTCACCTAACGGTAATCTCCAGCGTCTATTTTTATCGTCAACTATTAAAATTGAAGATTCTTCGACAGAAAAATTATTTTTAGGAAAAGTAAATTTATCTCTGATGAAATCTGCTGTTTTAGTATCATCCTTTCTCACCAGTTGCATTTGCTCATTTAGCTCATAATAACCATTTTCTTTGAAAACATCTTTTGTAATCTCTCCTGATAGAACACCTAAAATTCTGCGATTATCACCTAAACTATATAACAGACCTGCCTTATAATTACTATTCGCTACAGTTTCAATTCCATTAAAAATGGATGATATTTTATTATTAAATCTACTCAAGTCTGTATAGGACAAATGGAATGTCAGTATAGATGCTTTATCTGAAATAGCCCTTATCCATTCTCCTTTTTGCTTAGCCTCAAAAAGTATATTTATCGCTTTCCCAGGCTCTGCTTTTAAAGTTTGTAAAAGCTCCCAGTTATTGTCTCCATTAATATCAACTTCAATTTTCAAAGTAACTGACTCATTTCCTTCATTTAAAACCCAAGTATTTCTGTTTTCCCAACCGGCAAACAAAAAAGGTTCTGAAGGTTTATTGGCTTCTACATTTTCTTTTAACCAAATTGCGCCTTCTGCTGTATTTGGTCCCAATTTTTGGGTTTGATCTAAAGAAGTAAACCAGAGATTAGAATTAGACTGGCCTGGACCGGTAGTAATTCCTTTAATTTTTCTTTTATTTAAGAATTCGTTTTTTGCGGCATCATCGCAACCGAAAACTAATTGATTCTGCCAGCGGGTAAAATCACCAATTACTTTTAAATAAGCAGATTGAGGCCTTATTCCAGCGCTTAAATTTGATGAAAAATTACCAGGAAAAGTCCAAAACATTCCATGCATAGTCATTAAATAATCAGGTTTTTTAGATGTACCAACATCTCGGATTCTTGGCCATTCTGTATTCCAGCCATGTGCGCCGTCATAACTATGGCTGGCTTTAGGTAATCGGAAAAAAGACCAGCCTTTTTTATAATCTCGTACACCCAGTAAAATAGACTTATTATCCCATCCTGTGGCCCAAATCGGATCGATTTCTGGATGCTTGTTTCCATAAATACCACCCGGACCAGTTACCTCAACAAACTGATTTCTTCTAATTACCTTCCAATCTTTACCGTTCCATTCTGCTAAAACCCCTGATGGTATGTCAAACTGGCTGTAAGCTTTTGCATCAGCATCTCCATTATTAGAGTAAACCATTACTCCCTGACCAGAATATAAACCTTTACCATGAGCTCCCGGTAACAATTCACTAAAGTCTTTAGTTTTGTTTCTTTCCTTAAGAATGTTCCCGTCTTCATATAAGGTGTTTGTTTTTAAAGAATTTACATCAACTTCATAAAAACCTTCTTCCATAGTGGCTATGTATAATTTTTCTGAAGGATTGGTTAAATGACGAGCCGTACCGGTAAATCTACCTGGCACTTCTTTTGGATTTAAAACACGAACGTTTCTATTTGTGTCTATAAAATATGGGCCAATGTTTAGTTGCATAGATTCTCTATGAATCATGCGATTTGCAGAGGTTCCTCCTACACTTTCTTCTCTTACAATTTGTTTTAAATCATTGGCTATCTCATAAAGCTTATCAGAAGAACCGAAGGGTTTGTGCGGACCATAACTTATAACCCATAACCTATTAGCCCAACGGCACAACAGCACCTGTGCCACATTCGCCTTCATTGTTATAATAAGCTAAATGGGAATAAATACCGCTAAAAGATGGTTTATTTGTTTTTATTACTGCCATCTTTGGAGTATTACAAGCAATAAGTAATGCTGCAATGTATATGAATCTTAAAGATTTTAAAAAAGGGATATTTCTAAATTTTCGAAAAAACACATACCTATTTTTAATGCTCGTTTTTATAAATGACATAACTATTTTAATAATAACCTAATTGTTTATAATAAATTTTAATTGCTTTTTGAATAAAATCTGACGTAATCAAAGTAGCATGCTGTATTTTCTGCTGCTGTATTTCTTGCAATCATAGATAGAAAAATAGCCGTTTCATCATGCAAATATTTATCTTCAGGATAAGAAATGGTATTGGTTAACACTCCATCTACATAAAACTTGACTGAGCTTTCTTCCCAAAGCATCCCGTATATATGGTAATCTTTTGATGGGTCAAACTCTAAAGGAAGTTTTATGCTTCCCTTTAAAGTAATTGGTTTGCCAGAGGAATGCTGAATTACGTTTTGGCGGATTTTAACAATTCCATCTGGAATGTCATACTGGGAATCACGTTCAAAAATATCTATTTCTGTTGCTTTTTTGGTGTCTTTTGTATTATAGGTCCAGAAGGATGAATGCCAAAAAGCACCACTTTGAGTTTTTACGCGAGCTTCATAATAACCATACTTGAAATGAGGTATAGAAATTACCCCTCCACCAGAATTAGAGCCTTCTGCTTTTGGATCTTTATATACACCTCTAACTATTAATTTCCCATCTGCCAAATACACATTTTCTTCTATTTCTTTAGAAGCATAACCACCACCGCTCTTCACACCAAGTCTATATTTCCATTTTTTTAAATCGAGAACAAGCTGATCAAATTCATCATTAAATTCTAATTGATATCCAACTGGTATATACTTAGAATGTACTATAGTATTAATTTTACTTTCCTTTTGCTTTAAAGTCCTCTTTGAACAACCCTGCAACATCATAAGGAAAAACAGACAGCTAATTATTGTTTTTATTTGCATCATTATTTAAAAAATGATAAATCCCATTTATCTTTCCAAACAATCTCTGGTTTACCATCTTTGAAAGTCAACGGCAACCAGATATATAGTCCATTAATGGGTTCATTAGGTTTCCAAACATCAAACATGGCTATATACGCATCTTTTTTTCCTTGAACTGGAATGATATATGATATCTGACCTCCAAAAGTTTTTTCTGCACCCAAATTATTATATGGGTTAATCCCCGAAGTAGGATTTCCTGTATCAGTATACAAACCATTAACAGAATCAGCCACAAAAGACCGGGCAGCGTTTGGGTCCCAACTGCTAGAACCAGAACCTATTAAATAATATTTTCCATTACGTGAAATTAGCGCTGGCGCTTCTGTATGTGGCTCTATCCCTTTAGCTAAGAAGTAACTTTTAGATCGGGCAAACAAATAATCGTCCTCGAGTTTGCCAATTACAAAAGTTTTATCTGGCTTTCTTACAGTAAAATGGTACACGGTATTATCTTGATCTTTAAACATGGCAAAATCCCCGGAACCAAAATCAGAATCGGCACCTAAAAATTTATGCTGATAGATAAAAGGTCCGTTTGGCTTATCAGCTGTAGCAACACCTATATAACCTTTCAAATAGCCTGTTCCTTTCGGATAAAGTTTAAAAAATGCATTGAACTTTTTTGTCTGACTATTATAAATAACTTTCGGACGTTCTAAAATACATCCATAAGCAATATCGCTTTTACTATCATCGTATTTTACAGATAAAACCAGGCCTTCATCTTTCCAATTCAATAAGTCTTTAGAGGAATAGCAATGTATACCACCATCTGCCATTTCTAATTCAGATTTGCCGGGCAATTTATGCTCCCCATACCAATAGTAAATTCCATTATAAAAAATAACGCCTCCTCCATGTGCATTAATAGGAATCCCATGGTTATCTAGCCATGGCAAACCAGGCTTGAATTGTTTACTTTTTACTTCAGCGTTTTTATTTGATTGTGCCAAAGTTTTACAGGCATTCGTGAATAATACTATTAAACCGATATAAAAGATATAACTGACTTTTTTTAACATTAGTTTTTTATAAATTTTAAGCTTTTTGATGTAGACGAATTATTATAAATAACTATATAGTAGCCACTTTTTAAGTTGGAAACATCAACTTTTTTAAAGATACTCTCTTTTAAAAGCGGATATTCAGCATATAGCTTCCCATCTGTCCCATATATTCTCAACAAACTATTAGCGGTTGCAGGCGGATAAGAAACGGTAACTTCTGAAATTGCAGGATTAGGATATAAACTTATGGATTGATCTTCAGCACCAACTATCGGTTGCTGAGCGATGATATAACTATAAACTATGGTTCCGTCATTATCCACCATTTTAAGACGGTAGTATTGTGTATCAAAAGATTTAAACTCATCTGTAAAGCTATATTTACCTCCCGTGGAGAATCCAGAAGAATTTGCCCGGTAAATTTCTTCAAAATCACCACTACCCTGTTTTCTTTCTAAAATAAAATGGTTAAAATTCATTTCTGAAGAAGTTGTCCATTGGATATCAACAAATTCATTTCTTCTTTTGGCAGAAAAAGAGGAAAGCTTAACAGGCAATAATGTGCTGACAAAGCCTTTAAAACCAAATGAAATTCCATTAGACAGGTTATCTCCTAAATAAAACTGTCCGTAACTAGCGTCTGTAGCACCATAAGGAACGATTCGGAAGTTTATACTTCTCCCAGGGGCTATATTTTGAAGTTCTGATATACCCGAAAGGTCTACATTAGGAAAGGTAAAAGCCTTTGTAGCTGTACCTGCTGTACGCACTAACGGAATTGTTAAAGTGGCAATGTCTTTATAATCGCTATTTAAAGCGTATTGAATGGTGTATTCATCAGGTCCAAGCCTAGAAATCATAGCAATAAAAGGGTTAATTTCTGTAAATGAAACCAATTTATCTGCCTGTGTTTGAAAACTAAAGGTTAAATATTTCCTATTTCTTACAGCAGAATCAATAATTGAAAAACCTGGTTTTGATGCAGAGGTATGCCAGGCTCTTCCGCCCCAAACTTTTGAATAGGTGATTTCATCAGTCTTAATGCCCGAACCTTTAGTTAAACCGGTTGCAACGAGTGCTGAATTTAACAAGGTAGGCAACATATTCTGACGGCCATTAAGTACCTCATCCTTAAAGTTCCACGAAGCTAAATCTACTGCTGTTGTTGTTCCAGAAGATTCAAAAGACTTAATATTTCCTTCAATAGCTAAACAGTTTTCGTCTAAACGATTTCCAAAATAAAACTGCCCGGCAGATGATGTTGCATTATAAG
Source organism: Pedobacter segetis (assembly GCF_016623585.1). GTDB lineage: Bacteria > Bacteroidota > Bacteroidia > Sphingobacteriales > Sphingobacteriaceae > Pseudopedobacter > Pseudopedobacter segetis. Next base: position 17,156 of record NZ_JAEHFY010000015.1, on the reverse strand, counting down.
GAATTAGCCTAAATTTAATTGTTTTTCCGTAAGGAATATTCTGCAAATCTGGCAGAAAAGAAAGGTCGATATTCTCCAATTGAAAAACTGTAGTGGTTGACGGCCTATTAACAGACCAGGTAGTAATTCCTTTATACTCACCTTCATTAATAGCATATTGCAGTCTGTAGTAAATAGGGCCTGTGGAAGATATTATAATTTTAAAATCACCAATTTTGCTTAAAGAAAGTACTTTGCCCTGCTTAGGACTAATGCTGAATTCTACAAACTGACTATCTGCTATAGCAGTATTGATTTTAGTTTTATCAAGCGACCAACCTGTTGCGCCCCATAAATTATTATTTGCAGTGAGCATGGTGATGCCGTTGCCCTTAGTAAAACCAACACTTTCTAAAGATGAGTTTAATGTTTTGGGTGCTAACCCTTGTAAACCAGACTGACTTTGATTAAATACATTCCAAGCAACCAATGGGTTAACTGTAGGCGTTTTAGTATTTATTTCTTTAAAATTAGAATAGTATTGCCCAATAGGAGTTAATGCGCCGTCATAATCATATAAGGAGGAACGCCCTAAAGACCAATCATCAGGTGGTGAATTAGAAAACCAAAAATACCGCTGTACAAATGAATAATTAGGATTTTCAAGACTATCTAAAACCGCTTTCATGAAGCTGAATGATTGAGCTTCTGTGTACTTATTTACTATTCCTGCAGCTTTATCTGAATCACCATCTGCAGGTGAAAATTCAGTAATCCATACCGGTTTATGGTACTCATTATGAACAGCTTTTACATGATTTAAAAAAGTACTAACACTTGGAGGCCCATACCAATGTATGGGAACAAAATCGACCCTATAATTCTTCTGTTGTACCGAGGTCATAAACTGTTTCATCCAGCTACCCAGTGCATTTGTACCTGCAGGACTACCCAAAATCAGCCCATTTTCCATTAATTTTGGCCAGAACATCAAGGCACTATCCACACTCATGTGGCCTTGTTTTCCTGGAGGGGCATCTGGCTCATTATAACCCAATAGATGGGTAAAGCTGGATTTATTAGTGTTCAAATAATCAAAGTCTGCTTGAGTCGGAGCCGGTCTTCCCACAATCATTGGGACATAGGGAATGCCTTCAGGTTCGTTAGGATCTAGTTTAAGATCCCATCTGTAATGAGATTTAGCATTTAACTGTTGGATTTGATAAATCCATTTTCCATCTGTCCTTGTAGTTATCATGCACACCCCTTTTTTGCTAGATTGTGCATTTGACAAATTAAAACTAAGCATAAATAGGATACTTAAAACAAGTTTAAGTATCCTATTATACCACCTAAATTCAGTGATATTTTCCATTATTATTGTTTAATGAATTTAACCGACTGTTGACCCTTACTACCTTGATAAATTACAATATAAAAACCTGTCTGTAAATCACTTACATCTAAACGTGTTAATTGAGATCCAATTGGCGTTTTTTGTAACTTAATAAGTTGGCCGTTTAAATTAACAATTTTAATAGTCCCCTCACTTGTACTGGCTAAGTGTGATATATACAATACATCTTTTACTGGATTTGGATATACATAAATAGCAGAAGCGTTGGTGTTTAAATGCTGATAATCAAAATTTTGCATGTCTTTTGTAGCAGACATTTGGTTACCTAAAGGTCCCTCATCTACTATTCCCTTTACCACAAAATCATAACTACTTGTTAAATCTCCGATTAAGAATTTTTGATATTCTGGTGATTCATCTCTTACTTCGTAAGGAAGCAATTTAAAAGTAACCGATTTCTCCTGACTTAAATTTTGAAGCTTCGGGAACTTACTTAAGTCTATGGTATCAAGCGTGTCCTGCAAAAAGAAAGAACCCCCTGATCTGCTCAATGACATGCTATCTAAATCTTCAAAAGGTGCATTTCCAATAGCATATTGAATTAAAAGCTTTTTTGGAGCGTAATTATTTTGTCTGATTACGATAGGACTTATACTAGTAAATGAAACTGTTTTGTCTGCCTTTGGAGTAATGGTAAAGCTGATGTTTTTATTTTGCGATTTTACCGTAGCAGTATCTGTCGCAGTTGAAAATTGTCTCCCGCCCCAAACATTTGCATCAGTAGTATTTACAACATTTGCACTCCGTACCAAACCTGTGCTTATGACGTTTGCATTTACCAAGCTTGCCGCTAAAGTTGCATTGTTGCCATTGGCACCTTGAGTGTCCCATGCGGCTAAAATTACGTCTGTGGGTGGAATAATTGAATTCACCGTACCCACAAATGAAAGTGCATGGACGCCTGAAGTTGTACCATCTCCAAAATAAAAATGACCAGTACCATTAGCAGCATGATAAGGAATCATTCTGAAATTAATGATTCTTCCTGGAGCAATGTCTTGAAATTCTGAATTTCCTGTCAGATTAATACTATCAAGTAATAGAGCAACTCTGGTGCCTGATGTTGGTCTTGTATAGGATAAGGTATCCAGATTTTTAAAATTGTTTCCATCGAATGCATATTGAACTAGAATGGTATCTGGACTGGAATTATTTGCAAAAATAGTGATGGGCTTTATCTTTGCTATAGATACCATTTTATTATCCTGAACTTTAAAACTAAAAGTCAGATATCTTTTTGCTCTAATTGCGGAATCTATCAAAGAAGCATCATCCACCGCTTTTTGCATTACATGCCATTTGGTCCCGCCCCAAACGTTATTCTGTGGAACCACATCAGCAACTATTCCTGCTCCACGAACTAACCCCGCATCTGTAGCTAGTGCTGCATCAATATTTGTCGCCGCTAAGTTATTAGCCCCATTGTTAGTTTGTCCGCTTAGGTTCCAATAGGCCAATTCTACCGAAGAACTATTAGTTGTAAAAGATTTAATATTGCCTTCCAGACCGAAACAATTCTCATTAGCATCACTACCAAAATATACTGCGCCATCTGAAGTATTATCTAAATTAGCATTGTATGGTATCAATCTGAATTCAATTGTTTTACCATAGGCAATATTTTGAAGGTCAGGAATTTTGGATAGATCAAAATTCTCCAAGGTAAAAACTGTTGTTGCTGTAGGTCTATTTACAAACCATGTAGTTAGTCCTTTATAAGTTCCATTATTTATTCGGTATTGTAATCTGTAATAAATAGGTCCATTTTTTGCCAATTTAATTTTGAAATCCCCAATTTTTTTTAATGACAAGACTTTTCCTTCTTTTGGTGACACAGAAAATTTTATATATTTCCCACTATTGATAGCACTATCTATAACTTCTTTATCTTTTGACCAGCCGTAAGCTCCCCACAAATTATGATTAGTACCCATCATGGTCACATTTGCTAAGGTACCAATTTCAAAACCTGTACTGGAAATTGATGCATTTAATGTTTGAGCAGGCACACCTTGTTGTGTGGGGTCTGATTGTCCATAAACGTTCCATGCTATCAAAGGATTTACCAATGGTATTTTTGTATTCACTTCCTTAAAGTTTGCATAGAACTGACCTAATGGTGTTAATCCCCCGTCATAATCAAATAAAGAAGATTTCCCCAAAGCTTTATCATTAGGTGGTGAATTAGAAAACCATGCATAACGCTGAACAAAACTGTATTCAGGTGTTTCCATAGCTTCAAGAACTGTTTTCATGAAGCCTAAAACTTGAGCTTGTGTATAGATATTCTTTATCCCATTTTTAGCATTCCAGTCTGCTACTGCAAATTCAGTAATCCAAATAGGTTTATTGTACGCTGTGTGTACGTCCCTTAGCAACTTTAGAAATCCGGTGGCATCAGGACCAGGATAGGTATGTATTGTTACAAAATCTACCCGATAATTGAGCGAATCGGTTTTCCTCATAAAATCTTTCATGTATTTTGATAAAGGATTTATTGAAGCTGGACTGCCTAAAGTTAAACCCGAAGCCATTAACTGAGGCCAAAACATAAGAGCGCTATCCAAGCTCATATGGCCTTGTGTTCCAGGGAGGTTATCTGGCTCATTATAACCCAACAAATAATTAAATTGTTGTTTATTGTCATTTATATAGTCAAAATCAGCAGTAGTAGGAGCAGGTCTTCCATAAACCATAGGCACATAATCAATTCCAGAAGGCTCTCTAACGTCCTTTCTTAAATCCCACCTGTAATGCCAGTTTACATTTAGTTGTGGGAGCTGTTGAATCCACTTAGCATCGGTTTTGGTAGTAATCATACCTATTCCTTTCTTTAGAGATTGTGCCTGCGTTTCACTTAAAAGAAATAGCAAACATATAATTACCATCAAACGATAACTATAATTGTGTAGTAATCTTTTCATAACATTAATTTTTAATTGGTTTATAATTTGGTTTTTTTAAAGCGATAGGAATTATTTAAAACTTCCTAGAATACTTATGGATGGCACATCGTACTGGGAGCCAAAATAAAAGTCGTTATAGGCTTCTTTAGTAGCACCCCAAGGAACTATCCTGAAGTAAACTGTTTTACCCTGACCTATATTTTGAAGATCTTTTACTGTAGATAGATCAACAGCTCCTAACAATAAATCAGATTGCTTTTCTGGCCTATCCATCTTTAGGGTAGTGATATCTTTATAAGTATTGCCATCAAATGAATATTGAAGTAATAAGTGATTTGGACCTACGGAAAAGATTCTTATTTTAAGAGGCTTAATCTCTTTTAGCGATAGTGATTTAGAAGAGTTACTGGTAATTGAAAAAGTTATATATTTATTGTTTAAAATTGCTTCTTCAGGCCCTGTTTGGCTAAGAGAAAACCCTTTAGCACCCCAATAATTTTTCAATTTTTCCATACCCATGGTTAAGCCTGAACCTTTGGTAATACCGCCAGATGATAAATCTGAACTTATAGAAGTTGGGGCAAATTTATCCGCCGCCCCGGCTGTTTGCCCATAAAAGTTCCACGAAATTACGGTAGTCGACTTCTGTGCAAAACAATACATTGTGCACATTAAAAATACGAATTGAATTAATACTTTTTTCATGATTTTTATTGATTTAATTAATTGGTTATTAGTTTATTAACTGTAATTTTTATTTATTTTTTTGGTTAAAAAAACAGCATAAGAACCTCTTTGATATAAAATATCTTTATATCGAATAAATCTTATTTTAAAGTTTACTAGTTATTTATGCTATAATGGTTTTATTTCAATTTCATTAGTCCAAGTACTTGCAAATCCCCATTGCATTAATCTTCTCAATCTAAAAAAATAGGTTTTATCACTATCTAAATTTGGAATTTGGAGTACACCGTGATTATCAAAAGTCAAACATTTAAAATAGTTGCCTTTTTGCGTACCATATTCCACTTCATATCTATAATCTAATGGGTCCGAAGAAAAAGATATAAAAAACCCATTTTTAACTGCTACCGCATCCCAGATTATAGGTGGCAGTTCGTCCTCATTTAATATAAAATTTGAAGAAACTGAGGCGTTACTTCCCTTGTTGTTATGGGCAACTACTTGAAACTGATAATTTATTTTACTTTTTAAGCCTTTTATTTCTATAAAATTATTTATGGTTGCCGAACTCTCATTCTCCAATTTACCATTACCATATTTTAGCGTGTAATAAGATGCTAAAGAACTAGGATCAAAAACAACTCTTACTGTATTTTCGCTGGTATTTACAGCTTTAATATGCACACTTTGGGGTTCTTTTAAATAAATGAGGGTATCAAACCTTGAAAAATTTTGTGCGTCTGATAATGAAAATTTAATAGCTGTTAATAAAGACGGATGATTTTTTATATTGAATTCAAATGTTTTGGATCCATCTCCAGGGTTTAATATAGGCAGCTTAATAACTGCACTATCAATAATTTTTTGATTATCAAGCGTTTGCACTGCAATTTTATAACCGCTTAATTGATAAGCTGGAAAATCAAGCTTTTTATTTATTTTTAAGTCTATTTGACCAAATATATAATCATTATGTTGTGTAGCAGTAAGGTTGGTGATGCTTAATGGTAGAAAAACTTTTTGGACCTCAAAATAGCTTCTTTTTTTCTGTAAAAAACTATTTACAACCCCCCAGGCTCTGTTTTGTGAAGGAGGAGTTTCCCATGATTTTTTTGGAGACCAGTAACTGCTCCTGTAATCATTAAACGTCCATAACGAAGCACCAATGATATAATCCTTACCTTTTAAACTGTCTAACATTTTGCCAAAATCTAAATGAGAATCATTTGGGTCTTCTGTATTTAAACTCTCTCCGAACTCAGAAAAAAATATGGGTTTATCAGGGAAATTATGGTGCGCTTTCTCGGCAGCCTTTGCCCAGTTCCCATAACTATTTAGCATGATTATATCACTATAGATTGCCGCATCATCAGGTTGCACCTGAGCAGAATTTGAAATATATACCGCTAAACGATTAGGATCTAATTTCTTTGCATTCTCTATCGCTGATTTAATATATTGATTGGCTAACGGGTTTTTATCTAACAAACCTATTTCGTTACCAACACTCCACCCTATAATGCTTGGATGGTTATACTCCTGATGAATTAATTTCTGCAACCAAATTTTTGGTATAGGGTTATCTGGATCTACCATAACATCTTTTCCCCATAAAGAAACCTCTTCAAATGTCATAATTCCCTTTTCATCCAAATAATCTAAAAATTCTTTAGGTAAGGATAAATGACTGATTCTGGCCATATTAGCGCCCGCCTCTTTCATCATATCTACCATTTTCTTAATATGTTCAAAGGGTAATGTATTTCCAGTGATGCGATCTTCTGGAACAAGGTTAAAACCCACAGGTCTGATTTCTTTTCCGTTAAGTTTTAATTTTAAGCCCTCTACTTCAATCTTTCTTATACCAAACTTATCTTCCTGCAAATGCAGTAATTTCTTGTTGTTATACACAGCTATTTTGGCCGTATAAAGATTTGGAAAATCAAAGCTCCATAAATGGGTATCTGCTTTGTTTAAATGAATGTTATGGGTTAAAAGCACACTGTCTGCACCTTTTAAAGTTATAGCTCTTTGCTGTCCCGAATAATAAATACGTTTGCTTTTATAAAACAGCTCTACAGCGTAGGATAAATCTATTTTATTTGACGAATAGTTTACGACTTCTGCATTGAGATTTACTATTGAACTTTGTTTTTTTAAGTCAGGCTTTGATGTAATTGATAGATTGTTGATTCTAGTCTGGTCAGTTATTTCTAACCAAACTGGTCTTCTTATACCTCCCCAGTTCCAGATTGCGCCTCTTTTAAAAACGTTGTTGACTTTCACAACAATTTCATTTTTTTGTCCGTATATAAGATAATTAGATAGGTCAAATTGAAATTGTAGAAAGCCAAAATGATTTTCCCCAATTTTATTCCCATTAAGCCAAACCTCTGCATCGTTATAAACAGATTGAAATATCAGTCTAACGTTTTTATTTCTCCATACATCTTTGACATCAAACTTTACACTATACCAAGCATCACCTTTATAATCAGCATATTCATTATGCAAGTCCCAATTTCCCGGTACTTCCATTGAATCCCAGCCCGCTTTATCAAAACTAGTTTTATACCATTGTTGTTCGTCTCCAGTTTTGTATAAATCTGTTCTAAATTTCCACATCCCGTTCAAAGAGATGGTATCTGCTATAGCGGCATAAACATTGCACTTTAACACTACAATTAATAAAAATATATTTAAAAATTTCCTCATATTTTGCTGATAAAAGATTTTTATGAATAAATTAAAATCTGATAAATCGCCGCAGGCACATTCCCTGAGGGTCTTTTTAGTTCTAATATTAACTCTTTAGTGTTTAATGGCTCACTTAATATTATTTTATTAATGGTTTGGTAATTATCTTCTTTTGTATAAACAGCAGTCGATTTACATTTTTTTAAGCTATAATCTCTAACACAGAACGGTAAAACATCCTCGGGATGACCATACAATGATGACTCTAAGGGATGATCAAAATCATTATCCAACATCAACACAATTTCATTTATAGTTACTTGATGTTCCCAATTCAATTTTATAGTCGGATTTTCATCATCTAAAGCAGAAACCCAAGCATTTGGTTTTTCATACGGGCGTAAGAATCCATTTTTTATATTCTGAATCTCAAAACAAGAAATAGAAGGACTAATTTTAAAAGCTAAGTTTTGACATCTGGGTCTTCTGTAAGGTGTCCAAAATTCAAAAGTATCTACCCCTATATCACTTGGTGGATCTTGGCGCCCAAAATTTGATACTGCTTTATTTGTTTTATTTAATACCGATAAAATACCCGTAACTTTAGTCTGGCTACATTTAACTTGCAGATCATTGTTTTTCATAAAACATAAGAATACATATTGATCTTCTTTTAAAACTTCCTTTAAAGAAATTTTAACGTTCCTTTTACCTTTATTTAAAAAAACAAGGTGTTCTTCAAGCATTACGTCTGGCGTATGATTTTGCATTTTACTGCTTGTCCTCAATTCGAAACGAAGTGTAGTATCATTGAGCACCTTAAATGGAAATTCTAAGGTATACAATTCACCTTTTTTAAATGGCAACATCTGTGCAGTAGAAAATTCAAGCTCTATCCATTCTCCGTCAGCAGGAAAACCTTCTAATGACAATGATGATGATGAATCTAGGGTTGCAGCGTTTAAAAGATTATCACTATCAGCTAACGGAACAAAAGGAATACTTTGACCTATTTTATTTAGCTCCAGTTGTAATTTTATAAGGTTTTCACCAGATGAGAAATCTCTAGGCTTTAAACTTGATTTTATGGCTAATGAAGCAGCAAGGCCTACCGCTTGCCCGCCCATAGCGCAGGTTGCCATTACACGCGTTGAACTAAAAGCGACATGAGAGACACTAATTATCCTACCTGCCAAAAATAAATTATCTATGTCTTTACTATAAAAACATCTGTAGGGAATCTGGTAAACCCCTTTAGAATGCCACTGAGTGCATCCATTTTTATCACTAAAGACCCCGTCTGCAGGATGTAAATCCATTGCCCAACCGCCAAATGCAACAGCGTCATCATGTCTTTTTTGTTCTACAATATCTTGTTGAACCAGTATATAATCTCCTTCAAAACGCCGACTTTCTCTTTTACCAGGTATAGTACCTACCCATTCTAAAGTCAGATTTTCTGCTTCTGGAAACTTACCGCTGTTTTTTACGTAATCCCATAATCCATAAATTACTTTCCAAAGTTCAAATTTAATATCTTCTGATTGATGGATAGTATCTAACCTACCGCCATATTCTACCCACCATAATCTACAGCCATATTCCGGTAATTTATAGTTACGAATTCTAGGCAAAGAACCCACGTCCTTTTTGGCATAACTTGGTGCAACATATTTAATTGGCGCTCCGGTATCTTTTGTATAGAAATAAATGGAATGACCGAGTAATTCCCCATAATCTTTTACATCTGGCGCAAATCCTTCTCCAAACTCTTGTTTGGTTTCTGCTCCCATTCTGAAAGATGCACCCGCTAAAAATGCAATCACACCGTCTCCCGAGGCGTCGCAAAACAAATTGGCATAGATATCATACATCGTAGAATTTTGGCTACAGAAAGCTTTTACATTACTAATATTTTTATCATCTGATTTGTTTACTTCAAATGCCGATGTATTTAGTAAGAGCTGAATATTTGCTTCTTCATAGATTTTTTCAAGTAAAATAGTATCAAATATTAGTGGATTACCCTCTCTATTACGATATAAATTTTCTACTAAAATTTCGTCGATGATTCCTCCTTCTCTTGCCCAACGGTTGTTGTTTCCCATATGGGAGGTAGCTCCTAATATCCATAATCTCACTTCACTAGATGCATTCCCTCCTAAAACCGGACGATCTTGTACCAAAACTACCCTAATGCCGGATCTTGCGGCAACTATGGCTGTACATACACCTGATATCCCCCCTCCCACAATTAAAAAATCTGTAACTATTTTCTGAGTTTTTAATGTTCTTTTTAAACTAAAATTTTCTTTCAACATATAATATAAGGCAAATTATAAATTACCATATTGGTATAAACAATGGACTTTTTAGGTTTCCTATATTGGTTTTATATCAAAAATAAAGGGTATTATTAAATCCTAAGCTTAAATAGCTATCGATTTTTATTGGGAATGTTCCCGTTTATTGGGAGTGCTCCCAATAAAAAGATGCCTTAGGAATATGGTAAGAACAGAAGTTAATTCACAGATTTCATCCTAAAGTTGTTTTTTTAATTTTATACAAACATTACAGGGACTTTACAGGGATAAAATAGGTATATTACCCTAATATTATTTGTTTAATATTCCCATAATCTACCTATTTTTAGTTATTTATTTACTAATTTATAATTTTATTATATTGTTTAAAATTTATAAAAATGGCAAAGTATCAATATGGTATAAATGGTCCTTTTTCTGGTAAGGTGGGGGCAGTAGTTGGGTGTACTTGGAAAGGAATTCCTTATATGCGTAGCCTTCCTAAAAAAAGAACCGGTAAAGTATCAGAAGCTGAGAAAGTTAACCGTAATAAGTTTGCCATGGCACAAGAATGGCTTAAACCTCTCACACCATTCTTAAGAGTTGGCTTTAAAGGTTATACAGAGCGTGTAGAAGGTTTTTTAGCAGCTAAATCCTATCTTTTGAAAAATGCAATCTTAATTGACGAAGGACAATTGACTATTGATCCTGAAAAAATGTTGGTCAGCTTTGGGTCTTTATTAGGACCTGAAAATGCAGAGATCAGCTTTCAAGAAGATGATACCATTAAATTCATTTGGAAAGCTTGTCCTGCCCATCACGTGAACGCACAAGATCAGACTTTGTTACTTATTTATTGTCGAGAAGCGAATGAATCGGTCTATCAAACTCATGGAGCATTTCGTAAAAATGGAATTGATGAGCTCCAGATCCCTGCAAATTTTAAAAATAAACATTTACTAATTTATATGGCTTTTGTATCCGCAAACCGTTTGAATCAGTCTAATAGTATTTTTCTAGGGAATATTTATTGGGGGTAATGATTTAATGCTCCTGCTGTTTGAAATATTAAGTGAAGCGCATCCCGAATTATTGATAAAAAGTTTGCAATCCAAATATAAAAAGATTGGGCCATAAGCTGATCACAGATCTTCGTAATTTAATTTGTATTATTTCATGTTAGTTAGCATAAAGCTTGCTTAAACAATGATTTCAGCGAAAGCTATTAATTATTTAAAAACCTTGAGTTCTTTTTTGTTCATTTCTTTTCTAATCATATCTGGCGTACTAAACGCTGTATATACTTCGTTTGGCTTTAGCACTAAATTGTTGTGATCCTGTGTAGCAAACTGTGGTGTTACGTAACCATACACGCTTTTATACGTTTTAAGGTTTTGGGTCTTTACGGTTTGAAGATCATTGGATACTAAATACATAATTGTTAATGACGACTTGTATGATGAGTTCCCTTTAGTATTTAATCCTAAAGAGTTCGCCGGGTAAACTGTTTGCCCGACTTTAACTAATATGCTTCCCTTTTTCAGATGACCATAGCGGGCAAATGTACCATCTGCATGTTCCACAATGATGCTATTTGTATTACTGGTAAATACTACATTAGATTCTTGATTTTCAAAGTCATTCTTGATTTCCACAACTAAACCTCTTCTGATGGCTGTAACGGTATCTTCCTTCTCTGTCAGGAAGAAATAGGATTTCCAGTCATCAGGTTTAGTATTTCCAAAATATTTGGCTTCTAAATTAATGGCTTCGTTCATCTTAACTTTTGTTCCATTTTTGTAAGGGAGTAAATACAGAAAATCGGATTGTATTTCGCAGTCTGTTTTACCCCTAACATATGTACAACTAAAAGAAAAACTAATGTCTTGGTTTGCATTATCTGGTTTTAAAGTATAAAATTTACCGGAGTAGCCACTAATAACTATTTCTGACCCTACTGGCGTAGCATTTTCTAAATTTTTAAAAGTAAGTAAGATGGTGAATGTGCCTGGATCTGCCTTATCAAAATTAAAGTCGATGGATTTATCTAAGTTTCTAGTAGTAGTGAATTTTATTAAGTTTTCTTGCGCTGTGGCTATTTTACAAATGGTGCATAAAAAGCACAAAGTTAAAAATTTGAGTGTTTTCATTTTTTATGGTTTATAACGCTTAAATTAAATATCGTAATGTGGATGACTTTTTTTTAATTTATTAGTTACAAATACAGACGGGAGCGCTCCCAATTTTCGGGAGCGCTCCCGTTAATAAATCATTTAATAAAAGGTAATAATAGTATATTGGAAATTTTACAAAGAAAGTTGAATTAAAAAAATAGAAAATCTCCAAAAATAAGCATGGTACAGACAAATATCGTCAGGATCATTGAACTTACATTTTTTACCAGTTTGGTATGATAATATTACAGATTAGGGATGCGCAAAAGCTAACATCCCGAATAGCGGGGGTATTGTATATGATGGCTCAATTAAATGAATTAAAATGCTTTAGAAATAATTTCAGCAACGGGTTTATCATTATTTATTAAAACTAAAATTTACTTTCCCTATATCTTTTACAATTTGCTTCCCAAAATATTCCTGCACTTCTGGTGTCCAGTTAGATTTATTCCTTATTGATAAGCTATCAACATATGAAGTTCGTAAAGGAGTTTGCCAGACGATTGTTATAATTATGGGGTCTTCTTTCTTTGTTATTTTTTTGTCTTTTTCGGTGTCATTATAAGGATATAAAGATATATGAGGGCTTTGATCTTTATGTCGAAACGTTACACCAGTTGTATAATGCACAATTGGAATAGCCAAGTCTTTAAGCAATACATTTAACTCCTTCCCTTTATAAAATTCTTTTCTGTTTAATATACTGTTCTGTACAAAGCTCAAAGTATCTCCTTTAAACTTTTCCAGCTTAATATATTTTTGCTGTTTGTTGTTAGATGACTGTTGCTTTAAAGTGCTACAGGCTGTTAAACTTAGCAACAGAATTATTAATAATTTATTCATGACCATTTCTTTTATAATTGAGCCATCTATTATTGACAAATGTTGGCTCAATTAAATGAATTAAAGCGCTTTAGAAAGTAATCATAGCAACTGGTTCTAATTACTTATTAAAACCAAAATTTACCTTCCCCACATCTTTTACTATTTGCTTCCCAAAGTATTCCTGAATTTCTGGTGTCCAATTTGGATACTTCCTTATTAAACTTATTACATCAGAAGTATTTAAAGGAGTTTGCCATACTACGGTTACAATAATGGGATCTTTCTTTTTAGCTATTTTTAAATCCTTCTCAGTATCGTTATAGAAATATAAAGAAATATCAGGGCTTTGATTTTTAGGTCTAAAGGATTGTCCCGTTGTATATCTTTTAATTGGTATTGCCAGATCTTTAAGCAATACATTTAACTCCTTCCCTTTATAAAATTCTTTTCTATTCAATATACTAGTTTGTATAAACTTTAAAGTATCTCCCTTAAATTTCTCCAGCTTAATATATTTTTGCTGTTTGGTGTTTGATGGCTGTTGTTTTAAAGTGCTACACGCACATATAGCCATACTAATGATAATAACAATGTATTTTTTCATGATTTTAACTATTAAGGACAATTTGATGTATTATAAATATTTTTTCCATTTGCATCTTTTGCATCCGTTCCATCAGGATTCTTCTTCTGGTCAGTATCAATCTTTTTAAATTCCTTTGAGTTTGGGTCTGCTTTTAATAGAGAAATACCAGATTCTTTTAAAACAAATGCCAAAGCCTTTTCATGAGCTTGATTTTCGGTGTTATTATTTTCAAGAAATGAATCTTTTATTTCTCTATATTTTGCTCCTAATGCAGTATTTACATCAAAATCATTAGTTCCTGCATCTGCAAAACCGGGATTGTTAGTCATAAATGCATTCATTTTAGATACATCATCTATATGCATGGCATACTTTGTACCATCTGCTGCAACAATGTATGAAGTTGAGTAATTAGCTGAATTATTGCGGAATACGTACATATTATACATATCTGTGGCTGATGGTGCCGATAGGCCATCGGCGGGATGTGTATGAACAATTACCTCTGTATCGCTTGTATAGACAATATTACCACCTGTACTTCCAGATTCTCTGACACATCCATCATTGTTGCAATAAATCTCAAGATCGCCATTCGAGTTTCTATACATATTAAAGTATTGTTCATTCTGATTGCTCCCAGGAGGCTCGAAGGCATCAAAATCCTCTACTTCATCATCTATACCATTATCATACTGCGATGTAACAGACACTCCCACAGCTTGATCTGCAGCATCACAAGGACTTTCAGGTTCTTCTGGTTGCTCATCACCTCCATTATCACCAGAACCGAAATTAATAGCATACCAGTTGAACACATCCTGTGAAGTGTCAAAGGTAAGACTTCCTGTCAACTGATTAAGTGCATCGTATATATCTACATTAAAATGATCGATATACGATGTAACCACAACTTCATTTAGCTGAATCACTATGGAAGTTATCCCCCCGTTTGGCAATGCATCCAGTTGGTTCGTAAATTCTGTCTCGTAATAGTCCTGGCTATATTCACTTCCATAGTCCTCCGCATAAACGCTGTTGCCAGACAGGCTTAAACCTAGTATAAACATACCCAGTAGCAATATTTTTTTTATGTGTTTCTCCATTACTGTTTGATTAAAACTGTAGATTTTGTCTGTTTGCCGTAAACCAGCGTGAGCACATAACTGCCAGGCTTTACCGATACGTTTATGTTCCGCCTTTGTGGCCCTGAGCTTACCTGTTCCCACTGCTCGGTATAAACCTGCCGGCCGCTCATATCCGCTAAACTTGCGGTTACATCTGCCTGCTGGGGCAAATTAAAACTGATGGTGAAGCTGTTGCTGAAAGGGTTGGGATAAAACCAGAAATTCCGATAAATTGTCCCACAAATTCGGGATGCGCAATTGCTAACATCCCGAATAGCAGGTAAATCTATTCCTGTCCGCTTCACTTTTACTGGATACAATTCGGGATGATCCAATGCTGACATCCGGAAAAGGAAATATAAAACCTTCACTTATTTTTTTTTATTTTAAGTTGGTATAAGGCAGATTGATAACTGCTTCCAACAATCCCATCTAGTATTCTTGGGACTGACTTTGTCGCAAAATATACTTCTGCAAGTATAGTTTTAAAAGTTCTTTGAAATTGCTGTTTGGTAGAATTATCACCGTAATTAACAATATTATATTCACCCTCTGCACAATCTGAAAAAACAATATGATCTGCTTGCAAATAACCAACCTTATCGTACATGAAATTCGTCGGTAAAGGAATTTTAATATTATTTATAAATGCCAACGGCTCTTCGTTAAGTTGCTTTAACTGATCATAACTTAAAGAATCATTAGCGTAAATTTGCCAAATTCCATATCCACCTTGCCGATAGTTTAAGATAGTAATTAATTTATCATCCTTAAGCACACGATAAGTTATTCCATTAGTATCTAGCTGATAATATTTCTTAATATTGGTTCCATTAACATATTCCACCACATTTGGGCTTAAATAATAAACAGGCAACTGTACCAGTTTACATTGTTTAAGCTTTTCTATATTGCCCAGCTTTCGTTCAATTATTTTTTTTTCTCTTTGATAATAAAACGAATTGGTCTTCAAACTTTCAATAAAAGAGGCAAGCACCCCATCTTTAACTGAGGTACCTTTTTGCATAAATCTTTTATACAAGGGATGATTATAATTGCCAGGACAACAAATATCATTAATATAATAAGGTTTAAAAAATGCTACTTTATTGGGATCCGGCCTGTATCCGAAATCATAGCCATCGGCTTTCAACAAGGTATCAAATGTAATACTGATGACCGAATCCATTTTGGGCACATTAACATAGCTTTGTCGCTTTGTTTCTTCAACGGCTTTTTTGCTTTTACAGGAGTAAAAGATAAAACCTATTGATAAGCATATTACTAATATTTTTCTCATATTTTAATTATTTAATAGGTGGTACAATTTGGGCCGTAGGCGGTATCCATAGTAGGTAAATCTATATCATGGCCTCCAGATACAGTTTGGTCATAAGTACGTACTACTTTTGGGAAATTTGAGATGCTACTTAAATCAATACTACTAGGCCCTTTTAATAAGGAATAATTTGTGGGACAATTAGTTAATGGTGGATGGGTATGAAAAAGTCCAACTGTCCAAATATAACCTATAAAGTTTGGACTAACATTACCAGTAGGTGACTGAATACCGGTTATTGAACTTAACTCAACAATATCACAATCTGATTGTGCTTGAAAGGATGTAGCTGTTGGAATACTACCATTAAAATTAACGATAAAGCCGTCTTCATATTTACCGGTACCTGCATTTGTCCTGCTTACAGTACTATTCCAAGCAGCATCCATATTACTCCCAAATTGGCTATTCAAATCACTCAAACAAAATTTAGAATTTGTACTTACCTCTTCTGATGTAATCTCCTTATCTTCTTGCCCGCATTTATAAGTAACTTTTACCCTAAACTTTATTGCCCCTAAAACCTTCATTTTATACTCCAAATTATTATTAACACAATTATTAGGATCTGATAATTCCCACCATTGATCACTATAATAAGCTTCATAAAAATATTTTAAATCACTAGGGCTACCCGTTTGCTGGATATTAGCAGTTAGTATAACACTACCACCAGGCACAATCTCTGAATCTATGCTACTTAGGGATACACTGAGGTTACAGGTCTCGTTATCATCATCATCGTTTGAAAAATTAATAAGATACCAATCATATAAAAGGTCTAAAGTAGGAAACAAGAGTGTTTGTGGCCCAGAAATATCAATGTATGTCAAATTGTAGCCACCATTAGCTTGGGCCGTAACTACTACTTCATTTAATGCTATACTTAACATACAATCACAATTAGGGTCATACGTAAAATCATCCCATATACTCGGTTGTTCACCTCCATAATCATCTGCATAAACGCTGGTTACTAGACAAGCTTAAACCAAGTATAAACATACCTAGTAGCAATATTTTTTTTATATGTTTTTCCATTATTGTTTGATTAAAATTAGTGACTTAATCTGTTTACCATTTACCAGTGTTAATACATAAGTACCAGACTTT
>NZ_JAEHFY010000014.1 GCF_016623585.1 Pedobacter segetis | reverse complement strand
CTTTCAAACCTCTTCGCCAGCTTAATCACTGGTCAGTTTGCCACGGAATTACATGGTCAACTTCATCGGAATATACACCAAAGACTCAAAAGATTGAAATTATTGAGCCGTTAACAGCAAGCCCCGAAGCTTATAAATTGATAACAGCCGACCCCGAACAACCTAAAACGGAACAGCCCGAAGATTGGAGCGGAATAATAAAGGAACTGGAAAGCCATTTTAAAACAATTGAACTACCAAACAGCCCTATACAATTAAACCGAGGTACTAAGATTATTAGCGTACAAAGGTTTTATGACAGTCATTTAACAATTATTAAGGCGAACAACGGCAAAGAGTTATTTACACCGTATTTAAACAGATTACAGGAACTAAAAGCTATACTAAAGTAGTATCAATTAGATTAAATTTAAGAGCATGGCAAACAATACAGGACAAAAATTTGGAGGGCGCACCAAAGGAACTACAAACAAAGATACAGCCGAGATAAGAAACAGTTTTCAACTATTGATAGAAAACAACTTGAAGCAATTGGAACAGGATTTAAAAGCCTTAGAGCCAAAAGATAGGGTTAAAGCTATTATTGATTTATCAAAGTTTGTAATTCCAATAATGAAAGCAACCGAGCTAAACGATGTTAGCGGACTTTCAGTTGAACCTATTACATTTACCGTCATCAGATCAGATTAAGGAGGGCGGAGGTGTATTTGAAAAAACTTGATTAATGAAGAAAAACATTAGTTTTACAATTGATATAACATTTAATATTAATTACTTAAACCAAAAGCATGAAAAAATTACTGCCATTTGTTATTGTTTTATTTCTTTTTGCGTGTGCTAAAAAAGAAACACCAATTGAAAAAAGTATTTCAGAATATGTTAAGACTAATTTTAAAGATCCTGCAAGTTATGAAAGAATATCCATTGAGGTTTTAGATACCGTTACCGTGGCGAAAAAAATCAAAGTTTATGAATCAAAAGGAATAAGCCATGAGCAGTTTGATAATGAGCCAAAAGATAAGTTTCTATATTACACAGTAAGCCATAAGTACAGAGCAAATAATTCTTTCGGTGCTAAAGAAGTGTACAGCGATATAGTTTCAATGGATAAAGATTTTAAAATTACTGGAAGTCATAGTGTAGATAAATAAATTTATTATCTGCATAAAATAAAAAAAGGTTTACCAAATTAATGGAAAACCTTTTTTAAAAGTCTCGATTGCAACAAAGAGACACTAAGCAAATATAAAACTTTATAAACCTAAATAACAATCCCTTCACATTCAAAACCGTGTGCGCCACCGTGTGCAAAAATTAAAAAACCGCCTTAAACATAGTTCAAAAGCGGTTTAATGTACCCAGCGCCGTAAATTCTAAACCTTTATAAAAAACACTAAACCAGCGTTTTACAAAAAAGCCGTGTAAAAAATTAGGAAACATTTTTATTGTTTTTCAAGCTCGTACTTTACTTTGTCCGGTGTGGCAGTGTAAATATTGCCCGTAACAAAATCAACAATAAGCCAAACGCCACCGGTAACAACATCAAGAACAGCCATACCGATTTGTACTTTCCTATTGATGGTAATATCCGTTGGTTTGTAGCCCTCCGCTTTAATGGTAATTTTTGCGCCCTGCTTCAAAGCATTTTTGGGAATTTGAACACGCTTAGGCGTTATTCCTTCTAATTTGCCGTTTACAAAAACCTTTGCGCCGCTGGGCGTACCATCGGGGATTTTTACACCCGTTTTATTTCCCGTGAAAATGGTTGCACAACTTTGCAACGTTAATAAGCCACAAAAGGCAATTGGTAAAATGTAATTTTTATTCATTTATTTGATTTTAAGAGTTTAATAATTTCTTCTTTATCTATAATTTGTTGTTTTAAATATTCATTTTCAACCTCATATTTAGTCTTATATTTTTCTTGGCTATCATTCACAATAGAGCTGCTTATTTGACTATTGTAATTTCCTTTGATTTTTTGAGTGTTATTAACCTCAAAGAAAAGGCTTACTGGTACATTAAGAATTTCTGCCATTTTTTTTATATCACTATACTTTAAAGTCTCATTAGACAAAGAAAGTCTAAACCCAGCATAGGTTTTTTCCATTTCTAAAGCCAACCAACTAAGCGGTTTCTCTTTTTGTTTCAAAATCTCATCAATAATTTTCTTTAAGTCCATGTATAAAATAATTTAATTGATTATCAATGGTTTATGATTTAATTGTATAATTTATTATATAATTATTTGGTTTGTATTATATAAATTATTTATAATTGCATATAAAATTTTATATAATCATTCAAAATATTAGTAAAACTATAAAAAATTTTTATGAAAAATTATAAATATCGCATCAATGAAATGATGGAAAACTTACCCATCAGATTGCACCGCAAAGCATCAGTAATTATTCCTAAGAAATTAAATGTAAGTACAGCCACTTTTTCTAATTACAGGAATATTCAGTTAAATGATATTCAGGACATCCCTTATGAAAAAGTAATAATGCTAGAAAAATTATTTTCACTAAAACACGGAAGCTTACAAAATTTCACTATTGATACCCCATCAATAGAAATTCTTTTAAACCAAGACGAAAAAAAATCTCATTCGGTAACAGCTTAATTCGTAACAATTATGTATCAGAAAAAAAATAATGTTTTGTGGGATTTGGAAACTCAAATCCTATTTATCGAGGGCATGAAAGAGCGTTTGGACGAAAAAACCTATCAAATAGAAAGAAGCAATTTATTGAAAGATGAAAAGCTATTAATCGAAAAAGAACGCCAAACCATTGCTAAGGTTATTGCCATTGCAAGCCAAAAGTTAAATCTTCTTTTAGAAGATATTTCCATCGAAAATTATAAATCGATCATTCCAAAATTCAAAAAAATGCAAGCTCCCGAATATGATGCAATAAAAACAAGGTATTACAACATCTTACAAAAAATTGTTGAGTTAGAAGATGTAATACACCGCACTTATTGCCCCGTTAAGCTTGCTTTTTTTAATGGCGATATGAGATTATTGACCCAGGAGAAAGAAGAAATTTTTACTTACCTAATTGAGCAAAGCAAATGACTAACGCCGTCCAACCTAATCTTCCAAAACCATGAATGATATACTTCCACACGACAACCGCTTACCCGAAACCGTAACACCGGCATTTTTACCAGTTCCTCATAAAATTATTATGGAAAAATGGGAATGTGGTAAAATAATAATTGGGGCTAAATACATGAGCAAACACAAAATAAGCGGTTTTTGCTTATCCGGAGGTTACACCATTGACGAAGCCGTTGAAAACGCACTACTATCAATAGAAAAATGGACTAATCCCGTTAAACCATGAATAAAAAACTCCGTTTTGCAATCAACTGGAACATGAAATTGACCAACAATGTATGGCCAACCATCCGCTTAAAAGACGAAAACAAATATAGGTTAAACCAAAATTATGATGTTGTGCTTGAAGATAACTTGCATCATAACGTTTACGGCGATGCTAATTGTGTTTTTATCAAACATTACAATTTTAACGATTTGCCCGAGCCGCTTTTATTGCTGGATATGGCATTAAATAAGCCCGAAGCCCTAAAAATGCTAAAACACCTTTACGCCGATAAAATAGAACAAGGCTTAAACATTGAAACCGCTCTTTTCTCTTTTATGCTTTTCAAGTGGAAGCCCCAGCAACAGGACATCTACCAGCAAACATTTGCACCCGGAATTAACCAAGTCTTACAAAAAACCGCATAAACCTTATAACCATGAAAAAAGTAACAATTATTGTTGGTGCAAAAAACACCGGAAAAACCGCTAAAATTTTTGAAATAATTGGCGAACGTAGTTTCCTAGGCCTTTCCGGTAAAATATCTAACGAAGCCTTATTCAGTCATCTAAAAGGTGAAAATACTGTTGTGTTTTTTGACGAGCCTTTTAAATGCGTTAAATATTTAAAGTGTTTGATCACAGCCACCACATTATATAACAATTCAACAGGTCAATATTTTGATAGACCAGAATTGATTATTTCGCTTCAAAAAAATGGTTTTCAGGATTTTTCTGTTCCCGTAAGAAGACATGTTTCCGTGATTGATATGGATTTACAAACCACTTAATCCCTCCCCTATATGCCAAACGCTACTCCTAAATACAGCATCCGGGAACATCTTAAAAAATCCCCGAAACCATTTACAAAAATCAGTTACGAAATGTGCAACTATTGCGAAATAACACACCGTACGTTAGAAAAATACATGAACCTGCCTAAAGACAGCAAAAAAAGCATGAGTTCTGATCTGTATTTCAAAATGGTAACATTCCTTAAAATCAATCAATCCGAACTCCTAAACCAATAAATAAATGGCTAAAAAATCCACAGAAACCCCGGCACCAATTACCGAGGTACAGGCATCCTATTTTCAAGACCGTTTACAGTATTTAGGAGTTGATCCGGTTAAATATTGCTTTGCCAAAACGCCCTATTTTACCGAAAACAAAAACGGAAACATTGAAATTCATTACCCAACATTGCACCAAGCCCCGGCAATGATTAAAACCCGTTTACACCCGGATAATGTAAAAGAAAACTACACTTATTTTCAATCGCAAAAAGGCAATTTTTTATTTTTTCCGCCAAACGTTCTACAAGCTTTCACGGATAAAACACCCATTGAAACGCTATACCTAACCATTGGCGAATTTAAAGCCACCTCCGCAGATGTAAACGGTTTGCATTGCGTTGGGCTATCCAATAAAAACGCTTTTGCCAATGGCGAAAATTTGCACCCGGACCTTGTTAAAATAATTGAGGAAATGGAAGTTCAAAACCTTGTTTTACTGCTGGATGCTGATATTTACCATTTAGAGTGGGATGCAGCGGAGGAACCCGACAAAGATTTAGCGGCCAATTTATACCAGCAATTTAACGCCGTTTCCAAATTCCGTTTACTGGCCAAAGAAAAAGTAAAATCCGTTTACCTCTCCGTTATCCGGGAACGCCTTTTTAAAAACCAAGATGTTAAAGGATTAGACGATTTATTCAACTATAAAAAGGCGACCGAATTTCAAGTAATTGAAGATTTACAGCGTTTTACGGTTGCAAAATCTTACTTCGAGACCATCAACCTAAGCATCGAAAACATATCCAAACTAAAATCCTTTTTTCATATCAATTTTTTTAAAGGTTCGCCCGATGATTTTTACCGCAAATACAGCTATTTAATTGGCGGTTTAGAGTTTACTTTTTTACGTGGTAAGTTTAAGTGGGATATTGTTTTTGAACGATTAGAACTTACAAAACACGCCGATAGCGGATTGTATAAGCGTGTGGGTTGCGATTTTTTTAAAATTATCCACGTTCCAAACTCCAAAAAAATACTGGAGCGCAAACTAATAGGCTGGAAACCGGGCGAAATTAACCGGGATTACGTACAAGGATTAGGGATTAAAAATTTCTTTAATACGATTGATAAATACGAGGATTTTTGCAACGTACCGGAAAACAATCCCGAAAAATACGAACAAATAATTGAGGGCTGTTACAATCTTTATTTCCCTCTAGAACACGTTCCCGAGGTTGGCACATTCCCAAAAACAGAAGCTTATTTAAAACACATTTTCGGCGAAAAGCAACTGATTTCGTGCTATACAAATTACGATTTAGCTTTAGACTGGCTTACCGTCCTGTATCGTGAGCCTATCCGTAAACTCCCGGCTATTTGTTTGGTTTCAAAAGAAAAACGCACCGGAAAATCTACTTTTCTTTTTTGGCTAAGGGATATTTTTAACGAAAACGCCACTATAATAGGTAATAACGAGATTAACGATAAATTCAATGATGACTACATAGGTAAATTAATAATTGCCATTGATGAAAGTTTTATCGAAAAAAAGCTGATCCAAGAAAGCATAAAATCGCAGATCACTAATGAAAAGGGGAAAATGCAAGGTAAATACACTAGTCGCCGGGATATTCCCTTTATCGCCAAATACGTGATGACATCCAACGATGAAACCAATTTTATGAAAATTGACGATGACGAGGAGCGTTTTTGGATTAACCGGGTTAACCCTTTCCCGGTAGGAACAGAGGTGCCGGATTTGCGTGAGGAAATGAAACCCGAAATACCAGCTTTTTTAAACCTTTTAAAAACCCGTAAAATTTTACATCCCTACAAAAGCCGTTTATATTTTGACCCTAAATTGTTAGAAACCGATGCCACCAAAGCGGTTAAAAACAGTTCTAAGGGCTGGCTAGAGAAAGAGATACGAGCCATTTTTAAAGATAAATTTTTTGAACACCGTTACCACACGCTTTATTTTTCGAGTAGCGAGGTTTTAGCCATGCTAAACGGAAACGATGGCGGTATAAAATTCCGCCGTGATCCTGTTACCGAGGAACTCGAAAAAACTTTTAAAATGAGTAACGATAGCGTAATACGGGTATCGCAACCAGCAAAAACAGACAATCCAACCACAGAGGAGGAAACTTTACAAGAAACTTTTGAGCCGAAAAAAGGGCGTTTTTTCACTTTTAAAATAGAAGATTTTTACAGCTGGGATTATATAGAAAAGTACTTCAAATTTTGCCCAATTGAGGATATTAAAAAATTTAGGTTACAACGCGGACAAACAGAAAGTAAGGAGGATTTAATGTTATGATAGACCAATCAATCCTAGATCAAGTAAAGGAAAAATCAATTTCCGATTACCTGCAAAGCAAAGGAGTTTTAAAAGATGCCAAACGAAGCACCGCAAAAAATTCTTTCTTTCATAGCCCTTTTACGGATGACCGCACAGCATCGTTAAACGTAAACGAGCATAAAAACAGCTTCTTTGATTACTCCGCACAGCTGGGCGGTGATATTATAAAACTTTGTATGGAGTTAGAACGTTGCGAGTTTAAAACCGCCGTTGAAAAGCTTTCCGGGTTAAACCTTAGCAATGTAAAACCACCGGAAGAAACATTTAACGAGCTGGTAATAACCAAAACCCACGAGCTTAAAAACCTACACCTTGAAGATTATTTGCATTACGAGCGCAAAATAAACGTGTCGCTATGTTACAGCTACATACAGGAAGTGCATTTCCATTTCAGTAAAAACCCCGAAAAAAAGCAATACGCAGTCGGTTTCAAAAACGATAAGGGCGGTTTCGATTTGCGGAGTAAGTTTTCTAAAGTAGCGAAATCCCCAAAGTGGTTTACTACCATCAACCCAGGCACCAAAAAAGTTTCCGTTTTTGAGGGCTTTATGGATTTTTTAAGTGCCGTAACCTTTTGGAACATGAAACCAGCGCACACCGTCATTATTTTAAACGGTAGCGCAATGATTCATTTCGTAGATTTTATGCCCTATTCTGATATTTCTTTTTATGGCGATAACGACACCGGAGGAAATAAAGCATTTGCCCAAATGCCACCACATACCAAAGATAAAAGAGGGCTTTTTAATGGTTACAATGATTTTAACGAATTTTTAGTAAAAAGGATATGAAAAACAGAAACAATAAACCTAAACATTGGGGCAAATTTACACCCCTTTTAGAAAAACGAACGTTACGTTGCTTGGCATCTGTTGCCGATAACGTGAACGAAATTATGAAAACTAAATTTAATATTACCATCGTATTTTCCGCTGAAAAAATAAACGGCAATAGTGCCAACAACTGTTATAAATCGTTTTTTTATGAAAAAATATCTGTTAAAATTAATCAAAGAAGATATTCAAACTACAATGAATTTTTTAATTAATTGGAAGATAATGGAAGAACATTTTAAAACTTCTGAATACCAAATAAAAAGAAAATTAGCAATGGAACGTAAATTGGAAAAAATTAGTCGTTATAAAACTCGGGTTCAAAATGAGTTATAACGACCGATTATTTGAGTTGGTGGACTTTAAACCACATAATTAATTAAATAACGAAAAACTTACATAAATGAAAACAGAAATTAATAACAAGTCGACCGACACTAACGCAAATAATATGTTAGCGGATGCCGTGTGTAGGCCTATTTTATTTTCAACTCCAATGGTACAGGCGATTTTAAATGGAACTAAAACCCAAACAAGAAGGCAAGTGAAAGGGATGGCTTTAGATTGGTTAAATGATGGATTTACCCCAGAATTTGTTGCCATGAAAGAAAATGGATTTGGTAAAGCTAATGTTGGCGACATATTTTGGGTTAGAGAAACCTTTGGGAAAATACTCTCCTTCGATAAATATTGTTACCGAGCAGATGTTGAGAGTAAATATGATAAACCTGCTTTAGGGTGGAAGCCTTCTATTTTTATGCCACGAGATGCTTGCCGTATTTGGCTGGAAGTTACAGGAAAAAAAATTGAAAGATTAAGAGATATTTTCCATGTAGATGCTAGAAATGAAGGTGTAGATTTTATTCAAGGTATTTCACAAAAATTGTATTACAACTATTTAACACTTGATTATGGGTGTAATGAGCTTTTTTCATTTATGACCTTATGGCAAAAAATTAATGGAGAAAAATCCTGGGAAGAAAATCCGTGGGTTTGGGTTTATTCTTTTAAACGTATTGAATGTCCGGAAGGTTTCCGCTAACTAGCAGCTAAATGAAGTGCGACCGTAGGAAGCATTTTTTTTAGCGATAGTTATCGGCAGTAACAACCTTGCGAAGCATGGGCGTTATTGCCGACCAGCAGAGCCACTTAATAAATAAAAATAATATGAAAACAATCGAAATTAAAGTTGAAGAAAATGAAAATGCCACAGCATTTTACTATAGTTTTAAATCTATAAATCTTAGTAAAGTAGAATTATTAGGGATTATGACAATTATTATTGATAATATAAAAAGTCAAGAAACAGGCCAGCAGATCCACACAGGCAATTAAAAATTTTGCGCTATTAGCCACGGCGCAAATTTAGCCCCAAAGAGCGAAAAACCTTTTTAATTGCACAAACTCCCCTTTAGGGGTTGGGGGTTAAAAATAAAGGGCTTATTTCAAGCCCTTTGCCTTATTCTACTCTTTGCATCCACGGCAATAAATCTTAAGGGCGTTTTAGCCCTTTTTTTATGCAATAGCATTGCCAAATTAAAACTAATATTAACCATTTAAACTAAGCTGAACAATTCTTAAACGCATTATTTCAATGATAGTATGCCCTAGTTTTTTGCCCCTTTGGGGTTGAGAGATGCCGAAATTTTGCCATAAAAAAGAAAATCAAGTGGAATTTTTTTAAAAAAATAAATTTTATTAAATATTTTGTGGCATTGTGGCATTTAGTCTTTTTATATTCTACTATTACTTAAAATAATTAACATAGTGTAACTATAAATCAATCAATTAAATCAAAAAAAAATAAAAATAAAAATGCCACAAAGTATGCCACAAAGTAAAATCACTTTGTGGCAAAATCTTAAACTTTGTGGCATTTACAGAAAACATTTTCGGAAACATATTTCGGTAAAACCTATTGATTACCATTTAATTAACCTTCACATTTGGTACTCTTAATCAATAGATTTTAATGATTGATCATTTCCACCCCATCCAAACGCCGCCCACTCTCGAGCCTGATACCTCGGGAGTCCCGGCGGCAAAAGAAACGGAAAAAAAACCCCGTAACCAGCATTTAAAGAGCGAAAACCCAAAAAAATATCAGTTTACAGCAAGGGCAACAGAGCAAACCGCATGCACAATAAATAAAGCCATTGCCGCCCGAAAAAAACAGCTAGGATTAGCCGAAAACGGCAATTATGATATAGTAATGTTGGCTTTAGACCTCATAAAAAAAAACAATCACGATTTATTATCATCCCTAAAAACCCGATGAAAGACAAGTATCAAAAAGAAGTTTCAGAAATTGAAGAAATCAAAGAAACGCCAGAAATCATTTTTCAAACAGAGTTAATTGCTCCCGAAATGGTACAAGTAAATGCCGAAAACCTTAAACAATTGGTTGCACAAAACCACGAATTAAAACAAGATTTAGGCGAACTGATAACCGTTTTCAATTCATTTTCTAATCTTTTTAGCGGTAAAATAAACATGGTTACCCTCCCGGTTACCATCATGAAGCTTTTAAAAAACGACGATGTTCTAAATCAGTTTTCGCATATCCAACCCATTTTAGATAAATATAAAAATGCCTAAAGAACCAAAAGCAACCGAAAACACGATTAATCTATTAGATATTTTATCCGAAAAGGTAGAAGTAAAAGACAACCCAGCCGTATTTAATATTGATGTTTCAGAAGAAAATTTTCGGCCCGAATTTGAAGAAGAAATTATTGAAGATTTAGACGAAAAAGAAGATCAAGGGCAGTTAATTGATGATTCCGAATATTCGGACGAACCAATGTATTTAAACCCAAAAGACACCGCAGAAAGTATTGTAGGTTGTATTGACGGTTTGCAAGCATTTGGATTGCCAATTTTTCTTAAAAAATCTGTTTTCACGGCTAAAGAGTTAGAAATGTTGGATACTTTAGATACCACAGGCGGCACAATTTACCGCGAAAACAGCCCCGAAAAGAAGATTTTAAACCGTTACAATAAATATTTATCTATTGTCGATCAGTTCCCTTTTAGCGAAGGAGAAAAACGCCGCCTAGTTGATGGTACTGCAAGATATGTGAAAGTAACAAATTTAAAAATGTCTCCGCTTACAGGGTTAATGTTAGCTTTTGGAGACGTAACCGCAAAAAGAATATCATTATTTAACTCCATAGATTAAAGCCATGAATATAATTGTTTTCATAATTATTTTATTCATAATGGTTTATACCATTCTATCTAATCAAGAAAGTAACCGTAAACAGTTAAAAATGATTGATTCTAACAGAGTTTATTCATATCATAACCCATGGACTGAATTACCAGCCACAGCGGTTTATTATACCCCTAAATTTAGCTTTACAAACTCAATCCCGGATAAAAGAATTAAAAAACACAATCGTTTACGGTTCAAAAAAGCCGCAAAATTAAAACGCCGCAAAAATGCTTAATTTTTTGGTTGCTCTTCTTTTTTTGGCTACGCTCTTTGCATTTGTAATAGGTAATATTTTTGCCCGTGATTTTTTAATAAATGAATTGAAACCAATTAAAAAACGAGAAAAACAATTTATAGTTAAAAGAATAATCAGAGAAAATTTAAAACAAAAAACATCATGAGCAACCAACCAAACCCGAAAACAAACATTAATCACTTTGGCGTAGAATATTGCTACCAAGGAGCATTTGAAGGCGCACAATTAGAAACCGTTAAAACCAACTGGCTTAACGCAGGGCATAAAGTATTGATGCAACCTAAAGGGAGTAATCATTTATACGTTACAAGGTTTAAAACCCGTAATTGGTAATGATAAACTGTTTTTTAATTGGTTATCTAGTTGGCAGAATTGTATCTTATATCGTTAATCATTATAAAATAAAATAATGGCAAGAGATTTACACCATACCACGTTAATGGTTGCCAAAAAGGGAACGGGCAAAAGTACCAAGCTTGCAGAAATCGCTAAGTGTTATGCCCGTTATTCAAAAGTTTTGGTAATTGATGTAAACGGATCTCCAGCTTATAATTTTATTCAAGAAATAGAATTAAAAAGATTAAGATTAGTTAAAGGAAATGGCATTGTTAAATTGATAGGTGTACCGGACGAAGAAACTTTAGAGCATATATCTAAACATTTTACAGATGGCTTAATCATTTTTGAAGATTGCACCAAATATATTTTGGGAAACTTAAGCAAAGGCATCAAGAAATTTTTAACCGATCATAGGATGTTACGCCTAGATCTAATTTTTACATTCCATAGCTTAAAACGCATACCTCCGCAAATGTGGGAAATGGCAAGTTATGTAAGTGTAGGCAAAACAGTAGAAGTTTTTGAGCAAGGCGCAAACCGAAACCGCATCCCCAATTACGAAAACATATTAAAAGCATGGAAAAAAGTTTGCGCACACCCCAGCCCTTACCATTCATTAACCGTGGAAACATTTGTTTGATGAAAGAAACGCCTGTAAAAGCTTACACCTATAAAGAATTATATATCATGTATGGCGTAAGTAGTAAAACGTTTAAAAAATGGCTTACAACGGCACAAATTACCATCCCGGAGGGTTGCAGAACATTAACACCTATTAAAGTAAAAGAGATATTTGAAAAATTAGAAATGCCTAGTTAAATAAAACCTTTTCTATTTTCTTTTTAAAGCCCGTTTCTTAAATTGTAACGGGCTTTTTTACGTCCAAAAATTACCAAAAGCATCAAAATAAATCCTTTGGCATCCCTTCGCATCCATAAACAATACCCGTTTTCGGTAACTCCTACACATTTGAATCATAAATCACTAAAAACAAATGAAAAAATCATGTTAAGCTACATCGACAAAAAGCAATTAGTAACTATCGTGGTTGCAGGCATTGCTCTATTTCTATTACAGAAATATCTAACCAAAAAATTAACCAAAGCAGACGGATCAACTGAATTAAAGGTCGGTTTTGATGGCTTAGGACACATTTAATCATTTCAAAAAACAGAAAAAATGTATAAATATAAAAACGCTGCCGACTTAGAAAAAGAGGCAAACGAATTATCAAATTACGATGGTGGTTATATGGGTTATGATGGCTCTGATGATGACATGGTAGAATTTGCAGGCCCCGTAGCTTCTTTTAGAGACCAAGCCCGTGGAGCGCAACCAATGGTTATAACCATTATTAATACAGGCGCAACGGCTTTAACAGCTTTATTATGCCCGGGATTAAACGATAACGCAGTAGGTAAAGTTGTTGACGGTGCTTTTAATGATGTTAACGGATTTGCTGGTTTAACTGGCGCATCAGGTACACCAACTAGTAGTTTGGCTAAGTTTTACAATTATATCCGTAAACGCCCATCAATGATCAACGGCTTCAAAATCTCTACTTCAAACGTGGCGCAAATGGAGCAACAAATCCAAATCCAATCAGAAAACCCATTTAAAATTGGTTCTAGTCGTTCAATTGCCGTAGGTACTTTCGCAAACGAGCAAAATTTTAACACTCAAATACTATCAATTCCAGAAAGTTTTTACATGGATGACGAAAGTATCATTTCTTACACCGTTTTACCGGGAACTACCGTAACACTTACGTTAATGTTAGGTGTATCTGTAAACCCAGCAAAAGCATTGCGTAAGAAAACAGCTAAAGCAAAATCAGCTTTAACCGCAGGTGGTGCAAAATTCATAGGATAATTTAACCATGTAATCAATTTACAATGGATATAGAAACTTTAGTTGCGCAACATCCACAAGATGTTGCGCTGTTGTTTAAAGCCTTTGGGTACAATATGCCCGTAAATTTGCGTAATACAACTTTGTTTTTTAATGTAAACGGCAATAAAGAAATTCCTTTTAATAATTATACCGATGATCAAAAACCTAAAGGCAAACTTTGGGATATTTTGGGAAAAGGTTTAGATATAGCAGGAAAAGCCGCCGCCATTATTAACCCAAAAAAATACGCCGCTTTAAGCCAAAATAATCAAAATAGCCAAAATTATTCTTTGCCTATTCAACCGGAAAGTGATCGCATTTTAGGAATAAATAAAACCCTGTTTGTTTCTCTTTGTGGCTTATTGATATTGGCTCTG
This sequence comes from Pedobacter segetis, assembly GCF_016623585.1. GTDB lineage: Bacteria > Bacteroidota > Bacteroidia > Sphingobacteriales > Sphingobacteriaceae > Pseudopedobacter > Pseudopedobacter segetis. Next base: position 118,914 of record NZ_JAEHFY010000014.1, on the reverse strand, counting down.
TTACTCATCCTTTTTAAAAAGAAATAAGTGGAAGAAAAGGCAAAAGGGATAACCGATGTGGTAAGGGTTGCCGATTTGGGGCGCACTCCCGGTTGTGTAAACCGCCGTACTGGTGTAATGTATATCTCCATGAAGCACATCAATAATATGCCTAAAGAACATATTTTATTTATGATGCTCCATGAAAAAGCACACGTAGAGTTGCAGACAAATGATGAAAACCTAGCAGATGAGCAAGCATTTAAAGAATATGCGGCACTCGGTTACTCATTAAAAGAAAGCGTTAAGGCACTTACAAGGGTTTTAGACGATAAAAACCCATCCCACAATTGGAGAATGTACCAACAATTGCAACGGGCAGAAAAATACGATATAGAAAAAAACGGTAATACTAAATTATTAAACCATGCCTAATATCATTAAACAATTACGGCCAACAATAAATGACACTATCGGGAATGGCGGTTTTTCTCCTATTATACCGGGATTGATACAAACGCCAAATTCAGACGGTTCTAATGGTGGTACAAACTCAACACCATTAGGTAATATCATATCTGATTTATTTAAAAAATCCTTAGCAAACGATACTGGTGCAAATGGTGGTGGTTTTCAAGTTGGGCAATATACCAATGATGATGATGATGATAGTTTAACGCCGCTTATTGCCTTTGAAGATAATGAGATTTTTGATGGTTTACGCCGTTCAAAACCTTTTACACCTAATATTAGAGATGCCATATCTGCTTTTGTGGGCAAAGAAAAAGGCGGTAAAATTAGCGGTTTAGTTTCCGGTTATGCTTTTGGTTTACCCGATACTTATTTCAGAAGAAAAAACCAGCCTTTAAATTTTAGCGGAGATAACAATATAGAGTTTTATGATGAAGTTTTTCCCCAAGAATTAACGGATGAAGAATTTGAACACGTACTCAATTTAGATGAAGATTACGAATCATTTTTAGGTATTCATATAGGTAAAAAATCAAAAGCAAGGGCAGCCGCAAGAAAAGAAAAAAGAGTAGCCCGAAGGGATGCCCGTAAAGATGCCCGAGCCGCAAGAAAACAAGCCCGTGTAGATAGAAAAAACAAACGTTTGGAAATTAAGCAGTACAAGGCAGAAACTAAGCGTATAGGTGCTGAAAACGGCGAACCTTCGGGATTTGATAAAATATTAAATACTGCAAAAAGTGTTTTTGGTGGTGGTAATAATGATGATTTATCTGAACCAATAAATACAGGCGAAGAAAATTATCAAGATGGTAATTATGATGATGGAAGCGGTACAGATGAAAATGGAAATTTAATCCAGCCCACAATAAAATCAAACACCACTACTCAAGGTTTTTTTGGTCAAAATAAAACCGTTGCAATCATTATCATTTTAGCATTAGTTGGGGCGGCAATTTACTTTATAAAAAATAACCATGGCAAATAGTACAACGGCTTTATTATTAGCCTATCAAAAAAATAAAACAATGGTAATAATTGGCATTTTGGTTATCGCCATAGCTATCTATTTTTATTTTAAAGGCAAAAAAGACGGAAAAATAACCATTGCAGATGCTCCCTATATCAACGGCAAAGATGCAATCCCTAAGGGGTTTAACCCAAATATACTAGCGGATAAACTTTATGATGTGATGGATGGCTTTTTTACCGCATCAGGCACAAAGGATGCCGCTTGGTTAGAATTATATCAACTAGCAACAGATGATATGGTAGTAGCCGTGTACAATGCCTTCAATGAAAAATATGGTATTAAAAGAAACGGCTCTTTAACACAATGGATTAGAGACGAAAAATATTTTGATCCGTTATCCGGAGTAAAAACCAAAGCATTAAACAGATTATCTCAATTAAGACTTACATAAACCAAATTTAAAAATGACAAATAACACTAAATACTTACTAATTGCGGTAGCCGTAATCGGTTTAGGTTACTACTTAAAAAAGAAATATTCATTAGTTAAAAAAGCAGTTTAACATGAAAAACAAAGGTTTAATATTTGGCTTGGTCGCTGGAGTTGGGCTTTTGGTTTTCTTTTTTATAAAGAAATCAAAAGCCGCTCTAAAACAAAGCGAAGCACCGCCGCAAAACCCAGCAACGGCAACAATTGCACAAAAGATTGCAACGGGATACAACGCCAATGCAACTACCTTAAACAGTAGTGAGGTAAAACGTTACGCAGGTTGGATTGATGCAATTAATGATGATGTTTTAGCGCAAAAATCAAAAAAAAGTATAGATGCAACCGCAAAAATGATTTACAACGCAAACTTGATTAAATCACTAAGCGATGCAAATCTAAAATCCGTGATAGGTTTTTGGGAAAAAGCCCGAGGTATTAAAATTACACAATCCGTTTTCTTTGTAGGTCCAATTTTAGACAATACAGAAACCATCCCAGCATTTATACGCAGAATTAAAGATTTATAAATATGCCAACATTAGTAGATAACCTTTTAAAAGGAGAATTACCCGAGGTAAAAATGAATATCTCCCTGGATCGTGAAACCTTAACGGATATAGCGATAACGGCAATAATTGTGGCGGTTTTAGTAACGCTTTTAAATAAATTTTTACTCTCAAAAATTTAAGAAATGGCAAAGTTTAAAACTATCCAAAGATTAGGAGCAACTGAAAGCCCTTATTATGAAGCAACCGGGTTTGGGGATCCTATTGATCAAAAGTTTGTTTTTAAATCAAGAAAAAAGAAAATATGAATTTATTAATCCCTTTACAATTTCAATGGCTTAATGCTTTGGCACTCCCTAAAATGGTTACTGAAGCTTTAAGCCATTACGGTACTTTAGAAAATAAAGGAGCGGATAATAACCCCGATATTACAAAATGGGCAAAAGAGTTGGGCGGTTGGGAAAGTACATATTACACAACAGACAGTATTCCATGGTGTGGCTTATTTATGGCTATTTGTGCCAAAAGAAGCGGTTATGCACCACCAAAAGATTATTTAGCCGCTAAAAGTTGGGCAAACTTTGGTTTAAAATCTGATAAACCATCCTTAGGCGATATTTTGGTTTTTACTAGAGACGGCGGCAACCATGTTGCTTTGTATGTTTCAGAAGATGAAAAGAATTTTCAAATATTAGGCGGCAACCAAAGCGATGCCGTTAAAATTATCAGTTATCCAAAAAGTAGGTTATTAACTGCCCGTACACCAATTTATAAAATTGCTAGACCTTCAACGGCAGTACCTTATAATATAGATGGAATAAAAAAAAAAGTTTCTTAATCCTTCTTTTTTTAGGGCTTTTATTGGTAGCGGCGTTTTTTACATTTTATAAATCAAAAAAATAATGGGCAAAAAAATTCAGTATAAAGGAAGTTCTACGCCGGGCAAAAATACTCCGGGTCAATATGCCTCAAAAATTGCATCCGCAGTAATAAAAGCCTGTTTAAATACGGGCATTTTGCCCAGCGTAGTAATAGGGCAGGCGATGCAAGAAAGCCTTTACGGTAACAATTACAAAGCTTATTATTTTAACAACCCCTTCGGACACATGGCAAACAGTAATTGGAGCGGCGATAGCGTAAGACTAGGGACAGGAAAAGCACCTTATTGGAGGGCTTATCCTACCCTTTTAGATGCTTTTAAATCCCACGTTGCAATTTTACAGGGTAATAAGTATAAAATACAGGGAGTTGCCTTAAAAAAAACGCCAATAGCACAATTAGATAGTTTGCAAAAAGCAGGGTATAACGTTGGACCGGATAGAAACCAATATGCTGCAAAAATAAACCGGATAATTAATCAATATCAATTACCCGGCTACGATAAACAATTACTGGCCATGGAAAGAGAGTTGAACGATAATAATTTGGCTTTTCACGAACAGGACGGGATAACACAAGCTTTACACTCAATTTTCGCATAAAATGGGATACATTAATCCAATATGTTTTTTAAACAAAACCGAAACGTTAGATGTAGCGGTTAAATCTCTCGACACATTTAAACAATTTGGCGTTGAAGATTTTAGAAATGTTGCAGGGGATATAAAAAGCGTACAGATGGTTTTAGAACCAAATGCCGCCGCTGCCGCAAACGCAATTTTAGCCCGTTATTGGCAAACTGGAGTAGATCCAACTTTAACCGAAGGCATCCCGGTTAGGGCATTTGATAAAATCGCTGTCAATTCTGTTTTAGACGTGATTAGTTTTAGGATAATGGCAATTGATGGTTTAGAGCATACTTTACAAATCCAATATTTTAATTACTAATTATGGCTTTAGACATTAAAAAAATTAGTGAAAGAACCGTAGAAGCCCGGGACGAAAACGGGAATATATTTCTTTACACACACGTTTCTACAAAAAACGGTTTACCAATTACAAACGCAGATATTGACGGCGTAAATTACATCAAGTTTGATTATTTTTTTTATAAGCGAAATGATATTATAGAAGCCGTTTTGCCTGATCCTACATTTTCTGATAACACTTTTGATATTTAAGCCATGAAAAGAGTAAATGACACCCTTTACGATATAATAGACAGCCACACAGGCGAAAACTTTAATTACTCCAAAGTAACCACTTACGCAGACGGTAGCCCAATGAATGACGCTAAATGTGATGGTGTGATTTACCGAAAATTAGGTAATGAGTATTTTAAAAAAAATATAGGTAGTTTAAATGCAGTCAAATCGAATGCAGGTGGTCTTATAAAATCCGACGATAAACCTTCGGTTTTTAAAGATGCTTGTTCTATAAAACGCACAGAATCAGGATTCCCTTACAATGGTTTGGTTTTAACTTTCAGACAGCCTGACGGAGTTTTGTTGCAATTTAACTCACCATTTAACAAGCAAACGACAGGTTTAGCTTATAGGATTGCTAACGGAAATTCTGATGATCCGGATACTGTTTTTTCTGAATGGATATATCTGCACGATGATTTTTTAAATACGGAGTCATATAAAAGAATAAATACAATTATCGCTTTTGGGGATTCCATTACGTACGGTTACGGTTTAGCTACCCCCGAAAAAGATTCATGGCCGGCGCAATTAGCGCAGCAGCTTCAATTAGGTTTATTTAATAAAGCCGTTTCCGGCAGCGGATGCATGGTTGCTTTTAAGCAATTTAAAAATACTTTTATTTACCCACCTTATGATAACCTTACGTTTTTACAAATAGGATTTAATGACGTTAGATATTCTGGAAGTGCTCCGTTAACGTTATATAACTCTGAATTAATTGTCAATAAACTAATGGGCTGTATTAGCTCTATGCTTGCTTGGTCGTTTTTAAAATACGGAATGGATGCAGCTAATTCAAGTGGGAATGATTATTCAGGGTTAATATCAAGGTCGATAACAGGAACTTGGCAGCCGTTTAATCCGACCGATTACACAGAACTATCATTTTCTGCAAAGATGCCAGACGCGGTTAGAAACGGTTTTCCAAATGGACAGCCTATCTATTCAAACTCTCCGACTTCTGAAATTTATTTTAATATTACACCTTATGAAGAAGTAGCGGTGCTCAACTATTTCTTAACTAATAGCCCGGAAAAGGAAGGGAATTTTAGTGTTTTTGTCAATAATGTTTTGTACAAAACTATAGATACATATGTAACTGATGCTATTAAAGCGGATAATGATCCTGACTTGAATTATAGTATCGTTCCGTGTTCTTTGTTAATAAAACTTCCTAAACAAACAGGTAATGAAATAAAAATAGTTCTGAATTCCGGTTCTATTAGATTAGATTATTTTGGAGTTTTAAAATCTTCTTTAGAAACAAATATGCCTTTTTTTGTAGGTTCAATTCCATATATGCCCGATTTTTTTTATATAAGCGACCAAACGAATAAGCTAATACAAAATTACGCATCATTAAGAATTTTAAATCTATGTCAAGAATTTAAAGATTTAAACCTACCTGTATTTTTCGTCAATGTAAATAATTCGTACGACGCAAATGATTCTTCTCAAGTTTTAGGAGACAATATCCACCCAACCGCAAAAGGAGCTAGAAACATAAAGAAACTCTACGAGGAATATGTTAAGAAGTATTTCAAAACATAAAGTAGTATATATGCTAAAACTCTTAATCTCAATATCCGCCGGAACATTTGGCTTTGTGGCCAAAACAGAAATTTATAATTAATGCCCCAATCCACACGCCCAACATACGCCCAAATCCTTAAAGAACCACGTACTTATTTAATGTACGTGGCTATCACGTTGTGTGTAACGGTTACGGTTTATACTTTAAAATACGCACAAAAAGTTGCGGATAAAGCCCAGCAGTCAGAAAAGGACTGCCAAACAGAAAAAACCGCTTTAATAAATACTTTACTTATCAAAAACCACATTATAGATGCCATTAAACAAACCGCTCCGTTAGCAGATAGCGCCGGGGTTAAATCAGCAAAAAAATGAAAACTTTAAAATTTATCCCCTACATCGCAATTCCGCTACTCCTTTTTTTTACAGGCAAAAACTTGTTAAAAATTAGGGAGCAAAACCAAATTATTACGGGTTTACAATCAGAAAAATACGCCAACCAAAAAGCGGTTTTAAAAGAAGCAACCATCATTAATAAAAAAATTAATAAAGAGGGCATCCAAACCGTAACCATTAAAGCACTTTCAAATATTTTACCCGTTGCTGAAGTTTTAAAAAACGCCACCTTTGACAGCATCGCAAAAGCAAACAACATCAAACCAAAACAGGTAATTGGTTATAGCTCGGTAAACTTTGTATCTAAAGCAGATTTTCTGCAAGTAAAAAAAGAACGTGATAGCCTTAAAAGACAGGTTTTAACCTATAAAAACAAGTGGATTTCTATTGTTTATACCCCAAAAAAAGATACCGCAGATACTAGCGGAGGTTTTTTTAATTATAAATACACCGGAGAGCTTAACGGTTTGCAGTATTGGGAGCGTTACAAAATTTTAGGTTTAAAATTGGGGCGTAAATCCGCCTATATAAACACTGCTTTAATTGACAGTAACGCAACTATTAACAGCATAAGAACTTTTGATATACCTTACCAAAAACGCAAATTTTCGGTATCGGTACAGTTAAGGTCTATTTACAATTACAACCAACAAAAATTTCTTTTTGGGCCTGGGCTTAGTTTCGATTTTAAAGAGAATTTAAACCTTTTGGCTTACTCCTATTATAACCCGGCGTTTTCCCGTTGGGAATATGTTTTCGGGATCAATAAAAATTTAATCACTTTTTAATTATGCCTACAACAGAAAAAAAATCACTTAACTAAATATATAAATCAATGGCAACAACAAAATCAAATTTAAAAGCAGACTTAAAAAGTTTGGGACTTCGCTTACCGCATGGATACGATGTGGTAAAAAGAACGAAAAAAAAGAGAGTAGTTAAAAAAAGAAAACCTATTAAGCGCAAGAAATAGGCTTTAAAACAGATTTAAAAGCTTTTTTATAATATGTATCTTAAATGTTACATATTTTTTTTAAACATATCTTTGTGAATTGTTTTTTATTGCGATATTTGGATTAGCAAAACAAAACACAACATTATTAATTAACTTAAAAAAGCAAATCATGAAAACTCATTTTAACAAATTTCAATCAATTAAAGAAAAATTCTGCATCGTTAATTATAACCAAGACAACTACTCAATAGGTGGTGGTTTAGATGATTCTAAATTCGCTTCTCGAAGACATGAAGATGCTAAAGATGATTGCGGCAAATTAACATTAGGAGAGGCAACACAATTGTTTAAAAAAGCATCTGGCCTAGAGGTTGATCGTGTTAAAGAGATTATAGAATTTCAATTCTCTAACTTAGAATGGCATCATGCTGGTAAGTTGCCAAAACAATATGGCGGTGGCATGAAGAAAACATATTTTATCAATGCCTCTCAAATGTGCGAATTGGCTGAAAATTGGGCTAAAATAGTTGAGGCTTTTGAAGCTTCAAAAATTGCCGAGCAAAAGGTAAACGATGAAAAAAAATCATTAGCAGAAAGAAAGAAACAATTTTTAAAAGAGAATGCTACTTGGGTAAGTAGAGTTTCAGTATCAGGTAAGCCTCTATTTTTTCACGAAGAATTTTCAGAAATGAACGGTAAATTTGGTTGGTTTGAATCAAATCCTTACAGATATAAATTACCGATTTATTATAGTGGATGGGCTTTTGAAAGTGAAGAAAAAAGACAGGAATATTTTAAAATAGGTTAAAATCAAAAAGCCCGAAATTAATCGGGCTTTTTTTAGCAAAACAGCAATATTATTACTGTAAAATTGTAAACAAATCACAATTATAAAGCAAATATAAAAAATTATGGCAAACAGAAAATTTTGGACACCGCAAAAAATAGCAATCCTAAAAAAAAAATATCCTTTAGGAAATTTAAAAGATTTAGCTTTAGAGCTAGATTGCACAATTACCGCTTTAAAAAAACAAGCATCAAATCACAAAATATCTAAATCTATTGTAAAAAAAACAGATTGGACTGATTTAGAAATTGAATATTTAAAAAACAATTTCGGTAAAACCTCAAATAAAGAATTATCCGATTATTATAAAAAAAACAATCAAGCCATTAGAACAATGGCGCAAAAATTAGGTTTAAAAAAACAAAAGTGGGCGTGGAAAATTGGAGAAGAAAAATATGTTGCTTTAAATTATGGAAAACTACCTATTGAAGAAATGATTACTCATTTATCTAAAACAAAATGGGCAATTATTAATAAATATAGAGAGTTGAATGGGCTTAGAAAATCGGGAGATAAAACTATAATTTCAGATTTTACAACAACCCTAAAATAGTTTTTCACTTTGTGGCAACCCCTTGTTTTGTGGCAACATTGTGGCAACACAAAACAGGGTTTAAATATATTTAGAAGCTGATTTTTTACGATTTGCCACAAAACAACAATGCCACAAAGTTTTTTTAATTATTTTTTTACTATAAAAGTGCTTACGATTTTGCTAAATAGAGTTGAAATTTTGCATTAGTTTCTCTTTTCTTTTTTCGCTCATTTTAACGTAAATCATGGTAGTTTCTAATTTGGTGTGCGCTAACAAATCTTTAAGGCTGGCAACATCCCCACCAAGCTCAATAAACAAAGTTGCAAAAGTATCACGGGAAACATGGAATGTTAAATTCTTTTTAATCCCTGCTATTTCGGCAATCTCTTTTAAAGTCCGGTTTACTTCCTGATCTGATATTTTTTTAAATACAAAACCCCAGCTTTCGTTTCCAAGTAACTCCAAAGCAAAGTCGGGTAAAGCAATTTTTACAGCTTTACCAAATTTTTTCCCTTTGATGGTTTCTACTGTTAAAATTCCATCGCTGATATTTTCGTATTTTAAATTTGCGTTGTCCGAAATTCGTAAACCGGTAAAACAGCTAAATAAAAATTTACGTAAAACCTCCTGTTGCATTTCTCCGAGATTTTGCGCTAAATATATTTTTTTAAGTTCTTTAAGCTCCGTAATTTCTAACGATAGCCTATTTGCTGGCTGATATGCTTTTATTTTAAACTTTTCGTACGGATTATCGAAATTTAACCCCTCGCTTTGTGCCGCTTTTAAAAAGGTGTTAATTCCAACGTGTACCGATTGTATAGAATTATGTTTATTTAAGCCGGATTTCTTTTTAAGCCATAAATCAAACTGATCTATCAAGCGTGGCGAAAGTTCTGCAAATAAAACATCCGTTTTAACGAATGCTTCAAAATGGCTCAATCTATTTTTTTTGTTTTTATAGGTTTGATCCTTAATTACTCCTGATATTCTTAAATCTTCCAAATAAGCTTTCGCCCAGCCTATAAAGCAATCCCGACTAGCATAATTTAAAAAATCCCGTTTAAACTGATGGTGTGTTACTTTTTGGTTCGATAACCTGTATTGCCTTAGTAGTTCGTTTGCCTTTCCTTTTTCGGTGTTTATGATAAGGTTTAAATCTCTTATCTCGGCATCGTTTACACCGTTGTAGCGGTATTGCTCCGCCTTTGCATCAAATAAATTTTCTTGAAAATAAATCTCCAGCGGAATTTTCGAGGTTTTGCGCTCGATGGTAACCCCGAGGTAAAGCCCTGCCAATTTATCTTTTTTTTGATAGCTATAAGGCCGTACGTGATAAGTGATTTTTTGTATTCCGGTTGATTTCATTGGGAAACATTAGGTTAAAAAAACAATATCAAAAGCATTTAAGAAACATTTAGAAAACAGAAAACCGCCCTTAGAAGCACTAAGGACGGTTTTTTAAAAAAAATGTACCCAGCGCCGGAATCGAACCGGCACAGTTTCCTATCGGTGTTTGAGACCGACGCGTCTACCAGTTCCGCCAGCTGGGCATTTTGCTGCAAACATTTGTTTTACAAGCGGGCTGCAAATTTATTGATTGATTCCCGTATTCGCAACAAATATTTCTTCCTGTACCAAATATCTTTGATCTCTTTTAATATTTGGTTCCGTTTTTCTCCTTTATGCTGCTCAAAATCAGTAGTTAAAACCGATAATTCTTGGTTTAAATTATTTTCAAAATCATCAACAGTTTCTTTTACTTTGATCAAATTCTCTGTGTTTGAGTCGAATTCCAACTCCATTATGGCTTCGTTAACATCCATCATCTCCATTAAAAAACTTTGCGGAAGCTGATACTTCTCCCCTTCCTCTAAAACCCCCTCTTGCTCTAAAATATAGGCAAGTAGTTGATCATGATTAGAAAGTGTCTGAAATGCTTCGTTATTGAGCGTAGAGAGGTTTAAAATTTCCTCCTGCTTCTCCTTAGTTTCATTAATGTAAAAATCTGGGTGATAGGTTTTACTCAGCTCATAAAACTTCTTCTTTACCAAAGCCTTATCAGGGTTAAAAGTTAAAGGTATATCGTAAAATTTGAAATAATCCATTTGAGAGGTTTTTGGTTTGAGGTAAAAGGAATTGCGAGTCCTTAAACCTTTTACCTAACAGCTTTTACCTTATTTAGTGAACACTTTAAAAATATCGTTCCCTAATACAAATACCATTAAAGTAGCAAGGATCACAAAACCCACCATTTGGGCTCTTTCCATAAATTTATCGCTCAATGGTTTTCCTTTTATCATCTCGATAATTAGGAAAACGGCATGCCCACCATCCAATGCGGGGATAGGCAGTAAATTCATTAAAGCAAGTGCCATTGAAAGCAAACCTGTAATGCTCCAAAATTTAATCCAATCCCATGTACCTCCGTATAGTTTTCGGGCTATCTCTACCGGGCCAGAAAAAGCTTTGGTTGCCTTAACCTCTCCCCTAACAACCTTGCCCAAACCCTTAGCGTTATCGGTTAAAGAGCTCCAAGCTTTTGAAGCACCTTCTGGTAAGGCGGTTAAAAAAGTAAAATCCTTAGTTTTGGTTTTTAAATATTCTGTATCGAAATAAAAGCCCAAAGTGCCTTCAGAAGATGTCTTTATAGGTGTTGTTAAGCTATCATTTCCGCGTACATAGGTAATTTGTAAAGTTTTATTTTTGTTTTTATTTAAGATATCCCTCAATTCGTCACTAAAGATGGCACTTTCGCCGTTTGCGGTAATAATGATATCACCCTTTTTTAAACCCGCCTTTTCTGCTGCGCTCCCAGGGCTAATTTCCCCGATTTTGGACTTTAACCTTGGGGCAACAAATTCATCGATACCATAATCTGAAACTGCATTTAAAATATTTGCAGGGATGGCAATATCTTGTGTTTTACCGTCTCTTAAAACGGTTAATCTAGAGTTACCCAACAACACATCAGAACTGCGTATCTCATCAAAACGCAATACTTTTTTACCGTTTATCTCTGTGATCTTATCTCCTGGCTTTAAGCCAATCTGCTGCCCTACTATCCCGGGGGCAATCCCGTACTGCAATTCTTGGTTGGGCAAATAGGTTTCGCCGTATTTAAAGGTTAGCATCCAAAAAATAAAAATCCCTAATATCACGTTTACGGTAACACCACCCAACATCACTATTAAACGTTGCCAGGCGGGCTTGGCCCTAAATTCCCAAGGTTGTACGGGGGCCTCTAATGCTTCGGTATCCATAGATTCATCTATCATCCCCGCAATTTTAACATAACCGCCTAACGGCAACCAGCCTATGCCATATTCGCAATCTTTATATTTTATGCTAAAAAGCTTAAAGCCCCAGGCATCAAAAAACAGATAAAACTTTTCTACTTTAATTCCAAATGCCCTTGCCGTTAAGAAATGACCTAGTTCATGCAGCACAATTAAAATTGAAAGCCCTAGAATAAGCTGGGCAACCATCACTAATACATCCATTTATATGTTTTTTTATTTTTTTTGTTAAATATTTGTTACTAATTCTTTCGCAAAAATGCGGGTTTGTTTATCAGATTCAAAATAATCTTCTAAAGATGGGTTCTTAATAAAATCTAGCTTTGCCATACAGGTTTCTATTACTTCGCTCATTTGCAAAAAACCGATTTGCTCTTTCAAAAATTCTGCCACCACCACTTCATTTGCCGCATTGACAATACATGGCATATTTCCGGCTTTTTTTAGGGCTTCAAAAGCCAAAGCAAGATTTCTGAATGTCTTAGTGTCAGCCTGTTCAAAAGTTAATGATGGATAATCTAAAAAATCGAATCTTTTAAAATCATTTTTTAATCTGTTTGGATAGGCTAAAGCGTACTGTATGGGCAATTTCATATCTGGCAAACCCATTTGTGCCTTCATAGAACCATCTTGAAACTGAACGATGGAATGTACGATAGATTGTGGGTGTACGATGACATCTATTTGTTCGACATCTAGATTGAAAAGCCATTTCGCCTCTATCACTTCTAAACCCTTGTTCATCAAAGATGCAGAATCTATGGTGATCTTTGCGCCCATTACCCAATTAGGATGTTTAAGCGCTTGATGTTTTGTGACCTCGGAAAGGAACTCGATATTTTTGCCTCTAAACGGCCCGCCAGAAGCGGTAAGATATATTTTTTCTATTGCGTCTAACTCGCCGATAAGGCATTGGAAAATAGCCGAATGCTCTGAATCTACCGGTAAAATACTGATATTGTGTTGTTTTGCTAAATTGGTAATTAACTCACCGGCAACAACCAATGTTTCTTTGTTTGCCAAAGCGATATGTTTGCCTGCCTTAATGGCAGCGATTGTAGGTTTTAAACCTGCAAAACCAACCAAAGCAGTTAATACAATTTCTAGTTCTGGTAATAAAACCACTTCGCAAAGTGCCTCTGCGCCAGCTTTAACCTCTATAGTAGTGTTTTCTAACGCTTTTTTTAATTCTTGATATTTACGCTCATCTCCAATTACAACTACGCTTGGATTAAATATCAAAGCTTGTTGTACAAGTAATTCTACGTTTGATTGTGCCGTTAAAACCTTGGCGCAAAATAACGTGGGATTGGCGGCTATAACTTCTAAGGCTTGTGTTCCGATGCTTCCTGTTGATCCCAGGATGGCAATGTTTTTTATATGTTGAGGCAAATCTTTAATTTAAGTTAAATTATAAAGTCTAAAGTTGAAAGACTTATATTATTGTAATATATGGTTCTAGTTTATCTGCTAGGTTTCTATCATTAGCTAAGCGAGGGACTTTATTTTGCCCACCCAATTTACCTTCTTTTCTCATTATGCTGATAAATGACGCAGGCCTTAATGGCTTAATGATTAAAGGCTGCAATACTTTGCCGTTTATCAAATCTTTGTAATATATATTTTTTTGCTGTAAAACCGCATCTACTTTTAAAGCAAATTGTTGTAGATCTTTCGGCGTTTCTACAAACTCTACAAACCATTCATGAAATGGCAATTCCCCTTTCGGGGGATTTACTTGTGGGGCAACGGTAAATTCGGTAATCTCTAATTTTTCTTGTTTCGCTACCGACAACAAAGCTAATTCAACCTCTTCTCCAATTACATGCTCACCAAATGCTGATATATAATGCTTTATGCGGCCAGTTACCAATAATTTATAAGGATTTTTTGAAACAAACTTAATGGTGTCTCCTAAAGAATATGCCCACAACCCAGCGGAAGTACTTAAAATAATTGCATAATTTTTATTGAGTTCAATTTCTCCTAAACTTAACCTAGTTGGCTTTTCATTAAAGAATTCATCTGTGGGTATAAACTCATAAAAAATACCGGCATCGGCCAAAAGCAATAATGATTTATCTTTTTGGCTATCTTGGAACGCTATAAAACCCTCCGAAGCAGGATAGGTTTCTATGCTATCAACCTTAAAACCTAAACTTTCTTCTAACCTTGACCGGTAAGGTTCATAATTAACGCCACCATAAACAAAAAGCTTAAAATTTGGGAAAACATCTTTAATTTTTGATTTACCGGTTTTAATTAAAAGCTTATCAAAATACATTTGGCACCAAGGTGGGATCCCCGAAATCAGGCGCATATCTTCGTTTACCGTTTCTTCTACAATGGCATCCACTTTGTTTTCCCAATCTTCTATGCAATTAACCCCATAACTTGGCAACCTGTTTTTTTGAAGATACTTAGGTACATGGTTGGCCACTATGCCCGATAACCTACCGAATTGAATACCAGCTTTTTTATCCATTCTAGGGCTTCCTTGCAAAAATATGATTTTGCCATTTACAAAATCTGTCTTGCCAGTTTCATAAATGTAAGATAAAAGCGCATTTCTAGCTGCCTTTATATGCTGAGGCATTGATTCTTTTGAGATAGGGATGTATTTTACGCCAGAGGTAGTACCAGATGTTTTAGCGAAATATTGAGGTTTACCTGGCCATAAAACATTTTTTTCTCCCTCAATAACCCGCTCTATGTAAGGCTTTAAATCTTCATAGTCGTAAATTGGTACATTTTTCTTAAAATCTTGATAAGATAGAATGGAAGAAAACCGATGATCTTTACCAAATGAAGTGTTTTTTGCTTGTTTGATAAGTTGGGTAAGTGTTTTTTGTTGATAGGCTACCGCATTAAACTTCCACCTATCCATTTTTTTGACGGTATAAGCTGCAAATAATTTACTTAAAAACGCCTTTAATCCCATGTTACTATCCTACTTTTTGCTCTTCGGGATGTTCATTGATGTAATCATTTACTAAACGCCTATAGGTTACCACCAATATCACATTTGTAAAAGGATAGGTAACTATGATCCCTATCCCTAATGCCAAAAAGCCTAATGCTATAAAAGCAACAACCAAAGCCAAAACCACCATTATTTTTATCAAATTATCTTGTGATAATGCCCTACTTTGTCTTAAAGACTCAAAACCAGTAGAGTCATCATCTACGATAAAACAAGGAAAAAACATAAAGCGCATGGCCGCTAGTAACAATAGTATAAAAGCAAAAACAGCTAAAGATTCTAAGTATATAGGTTTGCCCTTTAATGTCTCTACAAAATCTGCAAAAGATCCAACTTTTAAAAGTTGGGTATAAACCAAGGTAAAAGTGGCCACAATTACTCCAATTAATAAGGTAATACTTACAAAGCTGAAAATATTTTTCCACGATGGAATAACCGCTTTTACAGAAAAATCCTCTTCCTCCTCATCTATCAATCTAAAAATAAGTTTATAGAAACCTAGGTTGGCCATGCTGTTTACGATCAAAAAAGAAAAAAACCCTATGGTACTTAAAATTACATTTTCTGATGCAACCATGCCCATATAAATAAGCTGTACCAAGGCAATGGTAATAAACGCTACCAAAGAATAGCCAATTATGATTAAAAAATTCTTTTTGGTTAGGTCCCAAGAGGTTTCTAAAATATCCAATACAGAAAAAGATTGTTCCATGTTTATCATCCGAAAGCTAAGAGCAAAATGCCCAAGAGCTAAATTTTATTTGTTTTTTAAAATTAATTTCATCCAAAAATCTTGCATAAAGCCAAAACCATAAGCCGTTAATTGTATGATGGCTGCAAAGATGCTTAAAAATGCAACTTTAAAAGATTTATTTTTAAACCAAGCATCAATAAATATAGATAATAAATAAATCAACAAAAATATGTTACAAAACGCAGCGATTTCCAAATTTAATAGATTTGCCGCCAAAGTAAATATTATGCCCAGGGTAAATATTGCTGGGAAAAAATGAACCGCCTTTAATGTATTAGGGAAAAAAGTGGTGATATTTATCCTTGCTCTTCCAAAGAAATGTAGCTGTTTCCAAAATTGTTTAAAGCTTGTACGCCTTTTGTGAAATACTTTTGCACTTGGTATCAAACCAATTTTAAACCCTGCTTGCTGGATACGAATAGAATACTCAATATCTTCGCCTAATCTGGTAATAATAAATCCTCCAACTTTTTCCCAAACGTTTCGGGAAACCCCCATATTAAAACTGCGGGGATGAAACTGGCCACCTGCATTCTTAGACCTCCCTCTTATACCGCCTGTTGTAAAAACCGAAGTCATGGCGTAACTGATTGCTTTTTGTATAGGTGTAAAAGAAGGGTGTGCTTCATCAGGGCCTCCAAAAGCGTCTAAATAATTATTGTAAAGATAATTTTTGACGTTTTCTAGATAATCTGAAGGAATTAAACAATCAGAATCAAAAATGATGAAATAATCGCCTTTGGCTTTTTCAAAACCATAGTTACGGGCAAAGCCTTGTCCTTCGTTTTTCTTTAAATGATAATGGATGTCTAAATTGTTTTGAAATGATCTTACGATTTCTTCAGCATCTTCTGTAGAACCGTCCTCAATAACCAAAACCTCAAAAGCTGTATAATTTTGCTTTATTAAAGTTTGCAAAAGTTCTTTTATCTCTTGCGGGCGATTGTATAAAGGAATGATAATGGAGAAGAACATTTTTTATTGAAGATTTGCTAATCTGAAAATCAGAATAAAGAAAATTACCTAGTTATTTTAATTAGATTTATTCAAAATTTGAACAGTTAATTAAAAAAGGTTCTCTATATCTCTTTTTCTATTTGATAACTATTTCTGCTAGAAGAACTTCTTGCAACTAATTCTGCCACAAAACCCGTTAAAAATAGTTGGCTGCCTAAAATTACCGCAACTAAAGCAATATAAAACAAGGGTTGATCGGTTACTTCTCTTTCTAATTTAATGTGGGCTGCAATATGGTATAACTTTTCACCTATGATCCAAAGGGCCATTATGGTGCCGATCAAAAAACTTAAGACCCCCATTGTACCAAAAAAGTGCATCGGTCTTTTACCAAACTTCCCGACAAAAAATATAGATAATAGATCAAGAAAACCGTTTATAAAGCGGCTAAAACCAAATTTTGTTGTACCATATTTTCTGGCCCTATGCTCTACTATCTGTTCTTCAATTTTATTAAAACCTGCCCATTTAGCCAAAACAGGTATATAGCGGTGCATTTCGCCATAAACTTCTATGTTTTTAATAACATCGCTCCTGTATGCTTTTAGGCCACAATTAAAATCATGAAGGTTATTAATTCCCGACATTCTCCTGGTGGCGGCATTGAAGAATTTTGTGGGGATGGTTTTGCTTAACGGATCATAACGCTTCTTTTTCCAACCAGAAATCAGGTCTAAATTTTCTTCTTTTACCCTCCTGTACAATTCTGGGATTTCATCTGGCGAGTCCTGCAAGTCGGCATCCATGGTAATGATAACCTCACCGGATGTTGCCGCAAAACCCACATTTAATGCTGCGGATTTACCATAATTGCGTCTAAATTTTATCCCTTTAACCGCTGGGTGTGTTTGGTGCAGCTCTTCGATTTTAGCCCAAGTACCGTCGTTGCTCCCATCATCAACTAAAATGATTTCATAAGAAAAATTGTGCTGCTGCATTACTTTCCTAATCCATTCGGTTAGTTCTGGTAAAGATTCTGCTTCATTATATGCAGGTACAACTATAGAGATATTCATTTTTATATGCTCAAAGCTGAAGGCAAAAAGCCAAAAGCTATCTTAAAATAAAAAACGCTCGATGATAGACATCAAACGTTTTTTTAATTTTTCAAATATAATTTATTTTTTTTCTATTCCACTTCATCTACAGGGGCAAACATTGGGGGATTCTTTTTAAAAATGGCCGCAAAAATCAACGACATCACAAAACCTATGATGATCGCAATTGCGATATTTTTAAGAAAATCTAATGCAGTTGGCTGGTATTGTGCCTTTAAGCTTTCAGTTGCTTTTTCAATGGCTTTATCCATCTCATCACCGCTCATCCCCATTTTTTCAAATGTAGAAGTTAGTCCATCAGCTACGTAGCCTTTAACTTTGTCATAAGCACCTGTTTCTATAAATTTATAAAAAATGAAATTAAAAACACTGGTGATCACGTTTGCGATCAAAGACATAATAAATATGCCTCTTAAAGCTTGGTTAAAATTCCAGTAGCCTCCCGTTTTTTTTCTTAGGTCTATGGTTAATGCTATGTAAATGCCTAAAGTAATTAAGCCAATTAGAATGCCATACCAAGTTGCGCCGAGCATTGCAGGTGCCGCATAATAGGTTAAAAGTTGGATCGCAAGCCCAATAATAGCTATTATTATCCCATTGTTAACCGCGTTTTTGTTTAAAGTTTCCATATTGAATAAGGTTTGATTGATATTTATTGATTAAAACTTAAAATTAACGATAATATAGCTGCATCAAAAGCAGGGTCTTCACTTAAATCTTTGAATTTTTTCTGGTCGGTATCTGATGGTTCGGTTTCATAAAAGAAAGCCATCATTGGATAAAAAATCTCTCTTATCTCTGATTCTTCATCTAAGCTTTTAGAAACCCTAGCAATTTCTTCCATACTGCTTTCCATTAGCATTTGATTGGCTATTACATCTTCATATATGCGATGTTCGTCCTGAAACTCGTCTTCATCTACCAAAAGGAACTCTTTTAAATAATCATCTAATGAGGGGTCTATTTCTTCGTCTTTACATTCATTCAAATAAAGCAATAAATTCAATAATTCTGTTCCTCTATCTAAGGTTTCTTCTTCTATTTTTTCCCATTCTGGTGAGTCTAAATAGTCTTCGTCTAGTTTTTTGGTATCTTCTGCAAAGAAATTGATCAATAATAAGTCGAAGGTTATTTCCCTAACCGCATCCAGTTTTGGCGAATGGTCAAAAACTTTATCCATCAGCATTAGCTTGGTCATAAAATCTTCATCACCATTAAAAATCTGGTTCAGTTTACTCAATTCTTGTTGTGCAGGCACATTTTCTAAAGCAGAGAAAGTATTCAGCAAACTTTCTAAAGCATTTTTTACTTTGTTATCCATAATTTATTGTGATAGATGTTTAATTAGATACTATAATTTGATCATTATTACAAGTTAACCAAATTTTTCCTTTTAAATGTTTATTTAAAAACGGCGTATTTGCCGATTTAGAAAAATTTGTGTCTTGGTTATAAAGCCACTCTTCTTCGTTAAATAAAACAAGATTGGCCTTTTGTTCTTCTTCAATTTTTGGGATTTGCAATCCTAAAATTTCACGAGGTTTGATACTCAATTTTTCAACAACCTCTTCAACGGTAAACCCTGCTTTTAACATTATAGGCAATACCGTTTGCAAACCCAATATACCGTATTTTGCAATCTCGAACTCTACTTCTTTAAATTCAATTTCTTGGGGTGTATGTTGGGAAACCACCGCATCAATTACCCCTTCTTTTAATCCCTTTATCAAAGCTTTTACATCCTTTAAGGTTCTTAAAGGGGGTTTAACCTTGTAATTACTGTCAAAATCTTTTACAGCTTCATCTGTTAAAACCAAATGATGTACGGCAACATCACAGGTTACTTTAATGCCCTTTTTCTTGGCCGCTTTAATCAGTTCTACAGAATGAGCAGTAGAAATGGTAGAAAAATGCACTTTAGATTCTGTATATTCTGTTAAATATAGATCGCGAACAACCATTAACTCTTCTGCTAAACTGGGGATGCCCTTCATGCCCAAAAGTGTACTCATAGCCCCTTCGTTCATTTTGGCTTTTCCTGCAATAGAACCATCTTCAGGGTAAGATAAAACCAAGGCATCAAAACCTTTGGCATAAAGCAATGCCCTTTCCATCAAACCAGCATCTTGTATAGGTTTATCGCCATCGGTAAAAGCGATGGCCCCAGAATTTTTCATGTCAAAAAGCTCGGCCAAGTCTTTTCCTTCACGCTTTTGAGATAGGCATCCATATGGATAAATATCAACCAAATTACCATTGGCCTTATTGATCAAGAATTCTACCTGAGACTTAGAATCTGTTGTAGGTAAATTGTGTGGCATAATCGCCAAACCTGTAAAACCTCCTGCAATGGCGGTTTTGCTGCCGGTTTCAAAATCTTCTTTGGTCTCTAAGCCTGGCTCACCAAAACTAACATTCATATCAAAGAAGCCTGGTGAGAGGTACTTTCCGCTCCCGTTTATTGTTTCGCCGCTAAAAACTAAATTTCCCCCAATTTTTTTTATCGTACCATTTTCAATCAAAACATCAACAACTTTCTGGTTGTGGCGAGAGTTTGGATCAATAACTTTGCAAGATTTAATTAAAATCGATTCAATCATTTTAAATTACGGTGTTTAATGTTGTTGTTTTTGAAAAACCTGATCAGTAAAACTTCCATCAATAAAAACAAGATGGTTAAAATTATGCAAAGTTTCCATAAACTGGTACCAAAATTAGCTACTTCTATTTGTTTACTCAATGCTTGATCATTGCTTTTAAGTATATTTTCATCCTTCAAACTAAAAATATCGCTCAAATCTGCCCTGTTATAAAATTTAAGATCAGATTCTTTTCTATCCTCATTCAATGCAAATTGGGCTAATAAGCTATCTTTCAGATAAACATCGTAAATGCCTTGTTTATTAAGTTGATCAGCAAAATAAAGCAACGTTTCCGAGGGTTTCTTTATCATTTCTGGGATAACCTCTAGATCCTTGTTTTTTATTAAGATATTTTCATTTTCGGGTATATTTAAACTGGGGATCTCTACTTCTTGATTTTTCCCGATGGTGTAAAACAACTTTTGCCCTTTTGCCGATAGCAATGCCATTTTAAAAAGTATCGGTAAAAAAAGGGCGTGTTGAGAAAGGTTAGATGCTTCTTTTTCTATGGGGATAAAAGAAATATAAACTTTGCCTTTTCCGGTTTTAAAAACATCCAATAACGGAACATTCCCTTCCCCTTCCATTAAAACCTCTTTGGTGGTTTTAACCAGAGAAGAACTGCTAAAATATTTAGAAGCAAAGGGCAAATCGATATTTTTTGGTGTTTTTTCAAAAATATCGGTAAATACAGGGCTGCTTAAATCTAACTTTTTTGACTGTATCTTTCGATCGATGAGCGCAGTTGGATAATCTGTTGCTAACGAACGAAAAAATGTTTGGTAGCTTGGTAAATCGGCATCTAAAGGAATAAAAACGCTCAGACTTGCTCCGTTATCTACAAATTGCTTTAGTTGCTGGGTTAAACCCGATGATATTGTTTTAAGGTTTTCTAAAATCACAAATTGCTGGTTAGCAAGGCCGCTATAATTTATTTGCGATAGGTCAACTTCGTTAAAATCAAAAAAAGCATCTGTTTGATAAGCGATTTTGATGTTTTGCAAAGGCTGTTTATCAAAAATGGCCAAAACGGGCAGCTTGCTTTTTACCTCGAAAGTGAAGTTTAAATTATCATCAAAAACGATTGGGTAGTCTTTTACAGAAAGTTTAGCATTTTGCCAACCAGCACTAGGATTAGAGAACTCTAAAGTATCTGTTTTTGAAGCATTTGGTTTGATGCTCAAACTTGCGATCGCCTTTTGCAAACCGTTGATGGTAAGTTTTATGGGAATATTTTCTACTTCTTTATCAGAATGGTTGGTAACCTTATAAACTAAATTTTCTTTTTGCTTAGGCTGATGGAACGGAGAAAGAAAATAAACAGTATCAACCGATAGGTTAGGCAGGTCATTAGCCAGCAATGGTATAAGATAAAAATTGATAGCAGTATCTTTTCTTAAAATTTCTTGGTTTTGTTTTTGAAAATCAGAAATGAGATAGGCTACTTTTTTTACCTGTTGTTGCGAGGCTAAAAAATTTTGCTGCCTATCTATAACCGCTTGGTAATTTCTGAAAACCGGGGAAGTCTTAATATCGTTCAGTTCATCCAACAACTCTTCTTTATTGATCAATCTTTGCTGTTTGCCGCTAAAATCATTGGTAAGTAACTGAAATTTATCATTCAAAGAATAAGCATTTACCAGTTCTATGGCATTTCTTTTGGCTTCGTCTAATAAAGTCCCGTTTTTGTTCACGGCTTCCATAGAGTAAGAGTTATCTATATAGATGCTTACAACAGAATTTTTATAGATGCTCTTAGTGTTACTGTTTTTTAAAAAAGGTTGTGCAAACGCTAATACCAAGAAAATGATAGCCAACACACGGCTCAGTAAAATTAACCTTTCTTTTAATTTTTGTGTAGATGATGTTTGTAGTTGGGCATCTTTTAAAAACCTAACATTTGTAAAATATACTTTCTTAAACTTTCTAAAATTGAAGAGATGTATGATAACCGGAATGGCAATCAAAAGCAAGGCAAAAAGAAACTCAGGAAAGAGAAACCCCATTAAGGCTCAAATATAAAAATTTGAAATCATTTATCGAGGAGCATATCAGGATAAATGCCAAAGCTTGGCCAAAATTTTATTTTTAGGATATAATTTGAAAATAAAATAAGTTTGCCAACTTTCAATAAAGCCGCATAATAGTACTGATTATCAAAAAATTAAAAAATTAGTTAATATTAAAATATTAATACATACATTTGTATAAATTAATAACAATACATAATGAACAATGGAACAGTAAAGTTCTTTAATTCTACCAAAGGTTTTGGTTTTATTAAAGAAGACGGAACAAACAAAGAATACTTTGTACACGTTTCGGGTCTGGTTGACGAAATCAGAGAAAATGATGAAGTTACTTTTGACCTACAAGACGGAAAAAAAGGATTAAATGCAGTGAATGTTAAACTTGCTTAATTGCGGGTCTCTTAATATAGATCACATTTAAAATCATCAAAGCCATTACCCAAAAAGTAATGGCTTTTTTGTTAAAAGCAGAAACATAAAGCCTTTACAACAAATTACTTTGAATTATTTAAACTTTCTTGCTCCCTTAAACCAGCAATATTGTTCTTGCCCTCAAATTTATTTTTAACCTCTTCAAAGTTTTCTAAAACGGCAGCAATAGAATCTAATATATCAGAAGCATTTTGATGCATTTCTCCTAGTTTGTTCTCCAATTTAACATTGTTAAGTTCCATGTTGTCAACTTCAATCTTACCTATTTTCTGAATCACTGCAGTTTGGCTATGCTTAAGGTCGTCTAATTCACGACTTATTTTTCCCATCAGATCAAATTTCTTTAAATTGTCCATCTTATTATATTATTGGTTTAACATAAATAATTCAAAACTGTGCCAGTTTGCTAAACAGTACAATAAACATGTTATTTTATTAAAAAGGCACAAAAATTGTCATCAGAAATCATAAAAGCAATCATGAAAAGAAAATTATTTACCGGAATAGTTTTATTGTTAGCTGTGGCAGCCTGCAATCAAAACCAAAAAAAACCAACTGCAGAATATCCAACCGTAGAACCCATGCAAGGCAGTGTGGATAGCGATGTAAAAGAATTGAAACTTACCGCAGCAGGGCAATGTTATACCGCAACATTAAAAAAAGATTCTGCTTTTCTATCGTTAAAGAAGGTAAACGATAAAGTAACGGGCAAGTTATGGTATAAGTTTGCAGAAAAAGACAACACAAAAGGCGATTTACAAGGAACCATGGATAAGGATACATTAAAATTAAACTATACCTACTCATCAGAAGGTAAAGACGGTTCTAAAATGCCAGTTAATTTACTGTATAAAAATGGGAGCCTTTATGAGGTGTACAATGGTAAGCCTGTTGAGGAAAATAATGGTTTTATTTATATAGTATCAGATTGTAAAGAATTTTAACTTCTCTAAATAGGCGGGTAATGATCATTACCTGCCTTCATAATCATATTTTTTTCCCTTTTTAAAGGTAATCTTACCGCAATAGCGATAAAGAACTATCAGAATTATAATTTGGATTACAGATTTCATAAATCTTTAATTTAATATAAATCCGCTTTTTTATTTACATACCCTCCCTTTTAAAAAAATAAATCTGTTAGTCTTTCTTAATTTTAGAGAATGACAGAAAGGTTTGTATTTTTACACCTCGCAATACAAAATAAATTACATGATCAAGAGAGAAAAGATTTCGGCCATATTAAAATCTACCGAGTTTAACAGGGAAACCACCGTAATGGGTTGGGTTAAAACTTTCAGAAACAACCAATTTGTTGCTTTAAACGATGGTTCATCAATGTCTAATCTCCAAATTGTAGTAGATTTCGCAAATACGCCAGAAAACATTTTGAAAAAAATTACCACAGGTGCGGCAATAAAGGTTAAAGGGATTTTGGTAGAATCTTTAGGGAAAGGACAAAAATGCGAAGTTAAGGCATCAAATATAGAGATTTTGGGAGAGAGCGATGCCGAGAAATTCCCTTTGCAGCCCAAGAAACATAGCTTAGAATTTTTAAGGGAAATTGCTCATTTACGTTTTCGCACTAATACGTTTAATGCCATTTTCAAAGTTAGAAACGCACTTTCTTTTGCCATACATCAGTTTTTTAACGATAAAGGCTTTGTTTATTTACATACACCGATCATCACCGCTTCTGATGCGGAAGGTGCGGGCGAGATGTTTAGGGTAACCACTTTACCTTTTGAAAACACACCCAAAACCGAGGATGGGAACATAGATTTTAAGGAAGATTTTTTTGGTCGTTCTGCCAACTTAACTGTTTCTGGTCAGTTAGAAGGCGAGCTTGGTGCCATGGCTTTAGGAGAAATATATACTTTTGGCCCAACTTTTAGGGCAGAAAATTCTAACACCACCCGTCACCTCGCAGAGTTTTGGATGATAGAGCCAGAAGTGGCTTTCGCCGATTTGGAGGATAACATGAACTTGGCCGAAGAACTTTTAAAATACACCATCAAATATGCCATTGATCACTGTGCCGATGAGCTGGAATTTTTAAGTTCTCGTTTAGCAGAAGAAGAAAAAAACAAACCTCAAAACCAAAGAAGCGAGTTTACATTGATGGAAAAACTGAATTTCTGTTTAGAAAACAGTTTTGAGCGTTTAACCTATACCGAAGCGATAGAGATTTTAAAACGATCTAAACCCAACCAAAAAAAACAGTTTAAATATTTGATAGATGATTGGGGCGCAGACCTACAATCTGAACATGAGCGCTATTTGGTAGAAAAACACTTTAAAAAACCGGTTATTTTAACCGATTACCCGGCAAACATCAAATCATTTTATATGAGGATGAACGAACCCGATGAACAGGGAAGAAAAACCGTTAGGGCTATGGATATCCTTTTCCCTGGCATTGGCGAAATGGTTGGTGGATCGCAAAGGGAAGAACGTTTGGATAAATTACAAACCAGAATGGAAGAAATGCACATCCCTAAAGAAGAACTTTATTGGTATTTAGATACACGTAGGTTTGGAACAGCGCCACACGCCGGTTTTGGTTTAGGTTTTGAAAGATTGGTGCTTTTTGTAACCGGTATGACAAACATCCGCGATGTAATCCCTTTCCCAAGATTTCCAAAAAACGCCGAATTTTAAATCAAATTTTAAAAATTGCATAGCTTTTTAACAGATAAATTAGATAAAAGGACCAAGGATAATTCATTGCGGATTTTGAAAAGCAGCGATAGAAAACTGATGGATTTTTCTTCTAACGATTATTTGGGGTATGCAAGAAGTGAAGATTTAAAAATGAAAATTGCGGCCGAGCTGAAAAACCAACCTCATTATTTGTTGGGCGCCACAGGTTCTAGGCTACTTTCTGGCAATTTGGCTTACGCCGAGGATTTAGAGAAAGAAATAGCAAAAATCCATCGGGCTGATGCGGGTTTGATCTTTAACTCTGGTTATGATGCCAATTTGGGTTTGCTTTCTTCGGTTGCCCAAAAGGGCGATACCTTAATTTGCGATGAGCTTTTACACGCCAGTTTAATAGATGGCGCAAGACTGAGCAATGCCAACCGTTTTATATTTAAGCATAACGATTTAAACTCTTTAACCCAGAAGTTGAAAAACGCCAAAGGGAATATTTTTATCGTAACAGAGAGCGTATATTCTATGGACGGCGATATTGCCCCATTAAAAGAAATATCGGCTTTAGCCAAAAAATATAATGCCCATTTAATTGTTGATGAAGCCCACGCTTTAGGTGTTATTGGTGATGATGGTTTGGGATTGGTGCAAAAACTAGGATTAGAAAAAGATGTTCTCGCCCGTGTTTTTACTTTCGGAAAAGCTTTAGGTTGCCATGGTGCAATTGTTTTGGGAAGTAAAAATTTGCGCTCTTACTTAATCAATTTTGCAAGGTCTTTTATTTATACCACTGCCCTACCGTTCCATAGTTTGGTTGCCATAAAAATGGCATATCAAAACATAAAAGGTAAAGTCGATATCCAAAAATTAAAAGTGAATATATTTCTTTTCAATTCTATTAAAACTGATATTTCTCATCAATTTATAGAAAGTGAAACGGCTATCCAATCTTTAATAATTAGTGGAAATGATGCTTGTAAATTATTATCAAACAAATTGTTACGAAATAATTTTGATGTGAAGGCAATTTTAAGTCCAACTGTACCTGAAGGAAAAGAACGCTTGCGGATTTGCCTACATGCTTACAACACAATACAAGAAATTGAAGCTTTGGTTCAAAAAATAAAAGAAAATTAATGAGTAAAATCTATTTTATAACCGGTATTGGGACAGAAATTGGTAAAACCATGGTATCTGCCTGCTTAGTAGAAAAATTAAAAGCAGATTATTGGAAACCCATTCAATCTGGAGATTTAGATAATTCAGATACCGATAAAGTCAGAAATCTAATCAGTAACGATAGATCTTTTTTTCATCAAGAAACCTATCGTCTAACTCAGCCTTTTTCTCCGCATCATAGCGCAAATTTAGATCATGTTAAAATCGATCTAAACAATTTTAAAATCCCAGAAACCGATAATAATCTGATTATTGAAGGTGCTGGCGGCTTAATGGTTCCTTTAAATGATAAAGATTTGATCATCGATTTGATCAAAAAATTAGATGTAGAGGTAATTTTAGTTTCTAAAAACTACTTGGGAAGCATTAACCATACTTTACTTTCTATAGAAGCTTTAAAAAGTAGGAACATCAAAATCAAAGGCGTCGTTTTTAACGGAGATAAAAACCCATCAACAGAAAACATTATCATTAAAACAACCGGAATTGAAGTGGTTGCGAATATACCGCAATTAGAAAAAATAAATAAGCTTGGCATTAAGGAATTAGTGAACAACGTAAAATTTAATCTTTAGCGGGATCTTGTAAAAACATTTTGCTCAAAATATTATACAGTTCTGGATGGTTTTTCTCAAAAGCACCTGATTTTTCAAAAAAATACTCAGAAACTACGGCTAAAAATTCGGCCTCATTTGTTAAAGCATAACTATCAATATCAGATTTCCCTTTTTCAATTTTCCTCATTTCTTGGTGCATCATCTTTAACCAAGGGATACTATAATCATGTGCCATCAAAATCTCGGGGATGCCATCTGTAGAACCATCGCTTTTATCCAACAAATGAACAAATTCATGTATTGCGGTATTGTGCTTCCCGTTATTTTTAGAAAAGCCTTGCACCAAAGCTGCCCTAGAAAGTAGCATTTGTCCGTTCATATAGCCTGTGCCAACCATCCCTAAAATACCTCTATCCTCGCCTTCATATTGGTATTGCCCATTAAAAGTATCAGGATATAAAATTACGTTTCTTAAATTCTTATACCTCCATCCGGCAAAGCTAAAAACCGGTATTACGGCACTTGAAGCAATTAGCACACGGTCTAAATCTGTAATTTCTGTACCTACTCCTTCTATATCGGTATGCTCTAAAAACTCATTTAGAGCATTTTTAAATTTTGTTTTTTCTTCAATGCCTAAATTCTGATAAAATATTACGTGTTCTTGAAGCAGCTTATCAAAATCAAAAGAATTTAACTTGGGATGCTTACCAGAATTTAATTTATTTTTAATGAAAAAATAAAGGATGAGCAAAACAAATATAGCGCAGATAATCAGAAGCATAACCAAATTTTTAAGTCTAAATTAGCACAAAAAACAAGATTTAAACCATCCATAACAAATAATAAATCAATTTTAGATTTGCCTTTTATAATTATTTACAACATTTTTAAAGCTTAATGCGTTTAAAAAATATGTTTAAAAAACTTTGGACTCTAATTGTTTTAATTTCTCCTTTCGCTTCCTTTGCACAAATAAAAGACCCAGAATTTAAAGATATGCTGGATAATCTTTATGATCATAGCGCCCCGCTTATCTCTGTAGATTCTTTAAAACACCTTAAAAATGTGTATTTATTAGACGCTAGGGAAAAAGAAGAATTTGAAGTGAGCCATATCAAAAATGCCAGAAACGTAGGCTATATTTGGTTTGATATGCGTAAAGTTTATGATATACCAAAGGATGCTAATATTGTGGTTTACTGTTCGGTTGGTTACAGAAGCGAGAAAATTGCCAGTAAACTGATAAAAGATGGTTATAAAAATGTCCATAACCTTTACGGGAGCATTTTTGAATGGGTAAACGAAGGAAACCCGGTATATAAATCTAACGGAGTGCAAACATCAGAAATACATACCTATAACAAAAAGTGGTCTAAATGGGTAACCCAGGGCACAAAAGTTTATTAAACATTCAAGAAAACAAGAAATCTGTTTTTGTGTTCTGTAACTTAATCATCCTCTATTCTTAATGTCAGAAATTACAGGTTTATCAATTGTTTTAACCGCCGATGGTTCTAAAACCATTTATCATCCTATGATAAAAGAAAATTATCATAGCAGAAATGGGGCATTACAAGAAAGTAACCATGTTTTTCTAAACTCTGGCCTTCGCTATTACTTAGCAGATAAAATAGTAGATCAAGTTTCTGTTTTAGAAGTTGGTTTTGGTACGGGCCTAAATTACTTGCTCACTCATGATTTTTGTACAGGAAAGCAGATAAACTTGAACTATGTTGGTTTAGAGGCTTTCCCCTTGAGTTTTGATCTGATAGATCAAACAGATTACAAAGAATTGGTATCCACAAATACATGGGCAGGGTTTAAAAACAATTACGAAGTTTCAAAACAGAAAAGCATTCCCTTAAACGAGTTTTGTTGTTTACAGATAGTTTGTGAGGATGCCAAGGGTTTTAAAACCAATCAACTTTTTGATGTTATCTATTTTGATGCTTTTGCATCTAATAACCAGCCAGAACTGTGGACAAAAGACTTTATTACGCAAATTGTATCTTTCTTAAAACCTAATGGTGTTTTTGTAACTTATGCCATTACTGGCGATTTAAAACGGATTATGAAAGGGCTAGGAATGAAGGTAGAAAAAGCACCTGGCGCAGCCGGAAAAAGGGAGATGTTAAGAGCAATAAAGTTTTTATTTTAGCAAAATCTAAAATAATAAGGCTTTAAACAGTTTAAACCCATATTCGCTAAAAACCACCCCTGTTGCATATCCAAGGGCTATTTGGTACATTTGAGTAAACCCAATTACACTATGTACAAACTATCTGTATCTCCACAAGAAGTAAAAAAAACATTATCAAAACATATTTTAGCCGATGGTTACGACCTTACTTTTGATCTAGAAAAAAGCCAAGGCGTAAGGATTTACGATTCTAAATATAACCGTACACTTCTAGATTTTTTTACCTGCTTTGCTTCTGTTCCTATTGGTTATAACCATCCCAAAATGATAGAGGATGAAGGTTTTAAAAAAAACCTTTTTTTGGCCGCTATGGCAAATCCTTCCAATTCTGATATTTATACCACCCAATATGCCCAATTTGTAGCCACTTTCTCAAAAATCGGTATCCCAGATTATCTTCCCCATGCTTTTTTTATCGCTGGTGGCGGCTTGGCCATAGAAAATGCACTAAAGGCTGCTATGGATTGGAAAGTACAGAAGAATTTTGCAAAAGGCCATCGTAAAGAAATAGGCAAAAAGGTGTTACATTTTGAGCAAGCTTTTCATGGAAGAACGGGTTATACCATGAGTTTAACTAATACAATGCCCAATAAAACAAAATGGTTTGCCCAATTTGATTGGCCAAGGGTTTCTTTTCCTAAAATTCAATTCCCGCTTAACAAAGAAAGTTTAGCCGATGTCATCAAAAGAGAAGAATTATCCATCGCACAAATTAAAATGGCTTTCGCCGAGCATAAAGACGAGATATGCGCTATCATATTAGAACCCATACAATCTGAAGGGGGCGATAACCACGTGAGGCAAGAATTTTTAGAGCAACTAAGGGTTTTATGTGATGAAAATGATGCTTTGTTAATTTATGATGAAGTACAAACAGGAGTTGGATTAACGGGAAAATTCTGGTGCCATCAAAATTTTGGCAAAAAAGCCCGACCAGATATTATCGCCTTTGGCAAAAAAATGCAGGTTTGCGGAATTTTGGCAGGGCAAAGATTAGATGAAGTAGAAGATAATGTATTCAAAATATCATCAAGATTAAACTCTACTTGGGGAGGTAATTTGGTAGATATGGTGCGTTCTAGCAAGATAATGGAAATTATTGAAGAGGATGATCTGTGCAAAAATGCGGCAAAGGTAGGCCTATACCTGCAAGATAGATTGATCAAGATTTCAGAAAAAGACGATAGAATTAGTAATGTTAGAGGTCAGGGATTATTAACCGCTTTTGATTTCCAATCTAAAGAAATGAGGGATAAATTTATCAGCAAAGGGATTGAACATCATGTGATGTTCTTAGGTTGCGGCAATCAAACTATTCGTTTCCGCCCAGCACTCATTATGGAAAAGCAACACATTGATGAAGGTTTAGAAGTGATGGAAAGAATTTTAGGTAATTTTTAATGATAAATTTTAATAGTTCATTAGTAAATGCTGAATGTTTTATTTTAGTTCATTTAGAATGCTATCATTTTGTCTAAATCCATTAGACTAATGAGCTAATGATACGCAGTGAACCAATGAACTTTTAATATTAAAACTTAAATCCCAGCACAAACTCGTGTGTCCCAGAATTGATGTTTTGCAAAGTAGAAATGGTTTTATCAAATGAGTAACCAGCGTTCATTGTTTTGCTGATGGTAAAACCTGCTAAAACAGCGTAAGCATCTTTGGTTCTGTAAGACCCTCCTAACCAAAAATTATTCCTGAATGCCACTTTAAGATTAAAATCGAAAGCTTTTGGGGTGGGGTTTACATATTTCAACATTACCGATGATGTAATTGCAATATCCTCACTTGCCCAAATGGTATAACCAGCGGTTAAAAAATAATGAGGGATCTGTGCTCCTTTATCAAAGTTGTCTGCAAAAGATAGCTTCTCTTTTACAACCTGTTGTATTGATCCCCCAAAATAAAACTGACTTCCATAAAAATAAAACCCAACGTTCAAATCTGGCGACCAATTAATAATCTGCCCTTGAGTTACCACAGGATCGTTAGGGTCTTCAAATTGTAAAACATCTGTGTTTAATCCAATCCTGCTTACACCTCCCCCAACTCCGAAAGAAAGATTGGCAATATCGCCCAGCATAATATGATAGGCGTAAGTTAAATTTAAGGTAGTTCTGTTAATTGGGCCCGTTTTATCGTTAAGGGCAGTAAAACCGATACCATGATGGTTTTCTGAAGATTCATAAGCGTCTTTTTCAGAACGTGTAAAGGGTTCATCCACACCATAATCCGCCGATCCTGCAGTAAGAATACTACCATCAATATTTAATGGGGTATGAATAGTTATATAACTGGTTTTTGGTGCATCTGCAATACCAACCCATTGATTTCTAAATCCCGCCTTTACAGTAACAGCTTTAAACATACCCGTAACCGCAGGATTGATGATATCCATATTTTGTAAATATTGGGTATAATGCGGCCTTTGCTGAGCATAGCAAATAGAACTTAAAAATGATAAAACAATAAATATGCGGTAGCTTATCTTCATCGTTATCTTAATAAAGTTATCGATCCCGTATATCTATTTCTTCCATTGTTTGGCTCAATAATATAATAATAGACCCCAACCGGCATATCCGTGTTATTGAATTTGCCATCCCAAGGCGTGTTATATTGTTTGGCACTAAAAACTATTTGCCCATATCTATTAAAAATCTTTATAGAAGCGTTAACAAAAGTCTCTAAATACTTAATTACCCAAGTATCATTAATGCCATCTCCGTTTGGAGAGAAAACATTAGGTATATAGGGATCTATATGAACAGTTACCGTAACTTGATCTGCGACTACACAACCTTCTTTAGAGGTAACCGTTAATGTATATTTTGTGGTTTCTTTAGGTGATGCAATGGGATTAACAATGCTATCATTACTTAAACCAACTGATGGTATCCACTTATATTTTAACCCGTTACCTGTTGCCTTAGCATCTATCTGTTTTTCTCCGGATAATAAAATATCCAGATCTTGGCCAGCATCAACCACCGGAATATCACTAACAGTAATAATTTTAGAAACCTGATCTTGGCAGCCTTTATTTGATGTGAAAGTATAAGTGATCAGATGGTTGCCCACGCCCGCAACAGCAGGGTCAAAAAAGCCGCCCACAACCCCTTCTCCTTCTAATTTAGCCGTCCCGGCAATGCCCGTTGTTTCTTTTGCCGCTGATAATAAAAACTTTGGGGCATTTAAACACACAGGCGGAATATCATCAAAAACCACTAAAGGACTACCGTGTACAGTGATGGTTAAAGGAGCGCTCTCTTGGTAACAAGAATTTCCAGAATAAGCCTTAAAAACTACTTGATAATTTTTATCAACCGAGGAAGCTGGGTACTGATGGTTATAGATCTTACCAGAAACAGGATGATTATCGGTAAAAACAATCTGGTTGCCCGTTGTACTGTATTGATAAATAATTTCTAGTTTAACAATGTTCCCAAATACTATTGAAGAATTATTTTTAAAGCTCACGGGTGTATTGCTACATAAATTATCCTTATTTAAAACATCAAAAGCCACCTTCGGATTGGAGCCACTTACGGTAATGCTCTTAGTTAAAGTAGTTGTACAGCCTTCGGCAGAAACTGCCTGTAATTTAACATTATATATACCGGTACTTAAATATCTATGTTGAGTTTTCTGCTTTACTTTTTCTACCACATCGTTAGATCCATCGCCATAATCCCAAAGCCAAGAAACCACATTTCCTTTAGTGATTATCCCTTCAAAACTAACTAAATCATTAATACAAGAGCCTGGGTCCAAAAAATCTATCTCTGCTAAATCACTTATTTTAATTATTTTATTGATAAATGATTTACAGCCGGTTATAGAAACTACCGTGAGCTTAACATTATAGTTGCCGCTTTTTGTAAAGGTATGGTTTGGGCTTTGTAAATTACTTCCCGTACCATCTCCAAAATCCCAGGTCCAACTGCTAAAGCCATCGGTACTTTGAGTTAAATCGGCAAATTTAATACTACTGTTTACACACAAGGGGTTTTGGGTTTCAAATGCCGGTGTTAACGGATCAATTACCGAAATACTTTTTTCAAAAACGTTAGAAGCGCAATCAATTTTACTTTGTAAGCTTAATTTAACCTTATAATTGCCTATTTTATTAAAGCTATGGCTAGGGTCTTTTAAAGTAGAGGTTGTTCCATCGCCAAAATCCCATAACCATTTTGTTACTGGTTCCCCAACGTTTTTTTCTACGTAATTAAACTGAAGCGGAAAGGTGACACAAACTTTATCTTTAGAACTAAATTCTGCTACCGGTAAATCGCTGACCTCTAAATTGAAATTGACGATCTCTTCATCGGTTGTAGAGCAAACATTTGTATTTGTTGGCAAACTGGCGGTTATTTTAATCAGTTTATTGCCGCTGGTAGTAAAAGTTTTTTTAGCGGGCAACTTAAACTCGTAAAGAATTTTATTGTTTTGCGTAACCTTGTTATAGGTTGGGTTGTTCTGTATAAAAGGAGCCGAAGTATCATCCAAATTCCAAACAAGCTTTGTAGGGATATAAGGCAGCAAAAGCCTGAAATCAAACGCTTCGTTAACGCAAGCAATCTTTACTATTTGGTTGGTACTGCTCTTTAAGGCATTAACGGTTGTGGTAGATGCTAAACTTGTCCCTGCAGAATAGGCATAAGATTCTACGGGGCCAAAGCCATAAGCGGTTGCGTTAAAACCTGTATCGGCCGAAAGGCTAAAATTATTTCCGCCTAAAGCGTTAAGGTAAATTTGAGCATAAGAATAGTCTGCAAATTTTGGGACTGGACTAAAACTCCCACTAAAATCTAAATTGTTGATTTTAAAACTCGAAACTTTTGCGGTTGGGATGATCACATTGATATATTGCTCTGAGATAGCCAGTTTTGTTGAAGAATATAAAGTTATTTTATCAATGCTGTATTCTAACGGATTAAGGATTACCATATCCGGGTCGCCAACCTCATCGGTATTATTAACCGAGTTTCTACTATCAGAGCATTGTTGCGATAGGGCAAACTGTGCAACGGAAATACGCTTGTTGGCCTTGATCAAAGAAACAGAATCAATAGCGGGCGAAGAATAAAAGTCGCCAGCATTAAGGTTTATGGTCAACCCATCAATATTTACAACCGTACCGTCTTCTGTAGCTATGACCCTGTAAATACTCCCTGTATTTCTATTGTAGAAAGGGATTAACGGATAAGTATATCCCCAACTATCTATCGGATAAAGCTGTTGAAATAAGGGATCTAAGCTAACATTACCCTGCAAAGGATTACAAGTGCTGGTTCCTATCGCAACCGCAGAACTTCCAGAAAATGCAGCAATTCTTTTACATCCCGAAGTAACAGAATCTACCTCTATAACCGTACCCGTAACGTCTTTAACATTTTGGTATTGATAAACATCGCCTATGTTTTGTAGCGTGATGGAAAACTTGCTTTGTTTTACCCCATCTATTACTGGGGTAACGTTAAAAGTTGTATTGGCATCAACCGCAACCACGTTTAATTGAGAATACGCAGAAGCGTTTGCCGGTATTTTTTGATCATAAGACATGGCAAAATGCTTCTGGCCTAAAGCTTGGTAAGGTAAAACCAATGTGGCCGCAGATCTGGCACCAGCAAAAACATGGGCATACACAACAATATCTGGTTGTCCTTGATCGGTTTCTATTTTTATCCCTTTATTGGGCGATATTCCGGTGCCGGTGCCAATAAAAGAAACGGATCTGGGCACCAAAACCTCGGTTACTTTATTGGCCGCCACGGTAAACCTTTGGGTAAAAGATCCACAGCTTACCACACCACTACTATTGTTTTTAGAGGTTACAAAAACAGACATGGTAGCCAATGAATTATTAGCCGGTACGTGATCAGCAAAACAAACCCAAAACAGATTACCTTCATTGGATATGTTTTGAGCTTTAACTATGCTTTTAAGAGAAATGAAACCAACAGTAATTAAAATTACTTTTAATAAAAGCTTCATTAAAGAGATGCGTTAAGTTCGTTTTAGTTTAGCCTTGCAAATTAAAACAAAAATAAACTTAACAAAAATTAATAAACATTTATTTTAAGAAAACATGGGCATTTATCGGTTCTTAAAATAAACTAAGAGGCAAAACTCAATAAAGGTTGCGCAAAAGCCACCCTTTTGTTAATTCCATCATATTTCAAAGCGTTGGTCAAATCTATCCAGTCAGAATTTACAGACCTTACTATTTTCTCTTTTTGTGCCCTTGTAAACCTATTGATGATTTTAAACCTTATTTCGGCGGCTGTTTCTGTGCTTAACTCTTCAAAATATACCAAATTGGTTAGCTGTTTGCCTGCATCAAAAAATAAATTAGGCATCAGCCTATAAAAATCCATGGTTTTGATAATGTTACTGCTTAAACCTACGTGTAAATTATTCCTATTCCTATCGGTTACAATAAATACAAATCTTTTGGTTTCTACTTTTTTCATCTTTATATGTGCTTAAACGGCTTAAATCAAACGTTTTAAAAATTGATTTTATTAATCAAATAATTATTACTAATTTTATTGGCATAAAAATACTAATAATTTTAGTAAAAGCAAATTTATTTTTTTGAAATGGGAAAAATATCGGATAACATTAAATACCTGAGAAAGAAAAATGGTTTAACGCAGCAACAATTTGCCGATGCCATGGAGATAAAAAGATCATTGGTTGGTGCCTATGAAGAAGACCGGGCAGAACCTAAATACGATCTTCTTAAAAAGTTCTCTACTTATTTTGAATTGAGCATAGATGAACTGATTAATGAGGTAATTAACGATAAATGGATAGCCAAACCCAAAAACAGCAATAATAATGTGCGTGTTTTAAGCATCACGGTTGATAAAGATGATAATGAAAACATTGAATTGGTACCGGTTAAAGCTAGTG
The DNA here is from genome assembly GCF_016623585.1 of Pedobacter segetis. Lineage (GTDB taxonomy): Bacteria > Bacteroidota > Bacteroidia > Sphingobacteriales > Sphingobacteriaceae > Pseudopedobacter > Pseudopedobacter segetis. Next base: position 82,412 of record NZ_JAEHFY010000014.1, on the reverse strand, counting down.
CAGGCTATATGAACGGCTACGGCGACCCGGAATTTGTGGGTGCATTGCCCAAGTTTTCTTTACCGATTTTCAAAAATGGCACATTTAGGGCTTTTGAGATCAAAGGCGATTCTATGTTGCCCCTCCCCTCTGGCTCTATCATCATTTCTGAATACGTAGAAAACTGGAATGATCTTAAAGTTGGCGAAACTGCAGTTGTGGTAAGCAAAAATGATGGGGTTGTATATAAAAGAATGGGTTCTAAATTAAAAGCAGATAAAGGCTTAAAACTAGTTTCTGACAATGCCATCTATGAACCTTATTTTGTTGCCGCAGATGATATTGTAGAGATTTGGAAAGCTAAAGCATACATATCTACAGAATTGCCACAACCAACACCAGAGCCAACTATGGAAAGTTTGACTACCATGATGGCACAAATGCAAAAATCGATCAGTCAGTTGCAACCCGATAAAAAATAATTTTACCGATTAAACCTTTTTAAGATCTTTAAATCTCAACGATTATAAATCTTATAAAAAATGAAAAAACTAATTTTAAGTATCGCGTTTTTTGTGGCAATTGCCGGTACAACTTTCGCTCAAAAGAAAACAGCAGAAGAAAGAGCTACAAGATCAACAGAGATGATGGAAAAAAACCTTTCTCTTTCTGCCGATCAAAAAACTAAAATCTACGATGCCGCCTTGGAGAAAAACAAAGCTATGGACGCATTGAGGGAAGCTGCCGGCGAAGGAAACAAACCAGATGCCGATAAAATGAAAGAGATCAACAAAAAATTTGCTGATGTAGTAAAAGCAACTTTAACCGATGATCAAAAAGCTAAAATGGCCGAAATGAAAGCAAATGGCGGTGGAAATGGCCCTAAAAAGCCAAAAGAAGGCGATGGTAATTAAAAAATGATTAACCTTTTTTTAAGCCTCACATCATCTGTGGGGCTTTTTTATTTATATTCCTTCCAATCAATCAATGTTGTAACGATTTTCAGAGTATAACACGCTCTTAATGCGTCATGTAGAGGGTGCGATATAAGTTGCCACTGAGCCCTTTAAGCCCATTGTGTATCAGAAAACCTATTTGTGAGATGTCTCCCTTAATTGATATGATAGGAACAAGAAAAAAACTTTAAAAAATAAAATCAATTTTATAATCCAAATACCTTTTGTAATTTACAGAAAAAGAAAAAACCAATGCCTAACAAGATCAAATTGATAGAATGCCCAAGGGATGCAATGCAGGGCATCATCGGTTTTGTGCCAACAAACCTTAAAGCTAAATACATTAATCTATTGTTAAAAGTTGGGTTCGATACTATTGATTTTGGGAGTTTTGTATCGGCGAAAGCCATACCCCAGATGAAAGATACTGCCGAATTGGTAAAAAAACTCGATTTAAGCGGTACCAAAACAAAACTATTGGCAATTGTGGCCAACCAAAAAGGAGCTATGGATGCCTGCGCATTTGAAGAAATCAGCTATCTAGGCTTTCCATTTTCTGTTTCAGAGATTTTCCAAAAACGAAATACCAATGCCACCAGAGAAGAAGCTTTGATAAAAGTAAGGGAAATAAAAAATCTGTGCGATCAATACCATAAAAAATTAATGGTGTACGTTTCCATGGGTTTCGGCAACCCTTATGGGGAAGCCTATGATCTTTCAGTTTTAGATTATTGGTCGGCGAAATTGGTAGAAAGCGGCATCAAGATCTTAGCATTATCAGATACCATTGGCGTTTCTAATAAAGAAAACATTGCCCAAATTTACCCCCGTTTAACTCAAAATCATACCCAAGTAGAATGGGGTTTACACCTCCATAGCACTCCTGCAGAAAGTGAAGAAAAAATAATAGCTGCATTTGAAAGCGGTTGCACCCGATTTGATACGGCAATTAAAGGGTATGGCGGTTGCCCTATGGCAAAAGACGAGCTAACCGGAAACATCGCCACAGAAAAAGTGCTTGCTTACCTTAATGCAAATCATATCGATAATGGTATTGATGAAAACTTATTTTCTGATGCCATTGAATTTTCTGACCAAATTTTTACTTCATAGTTATTTTTATCTCTATATTTCTGCCATAAACGAAATTTTTTAAAAAAATGGAAACATTGGCATCTTATATAGAAAATTATAAAAACACCGAGGCGCATAACGATCATATATGGGAACACTTTAAGGATAAGGTTAATGCTACCGGATTTTTAAAAAAGCATAGGGATTATGTGGAGGAAAAGCAAGCTGGTTTTGGCGACCGTTCTTTCCATTATATGTGGTTCCTGATTTTGCAACAGCTTGAGGAAAAGAAAAGGAAAATAGATTGTTTAGAGATCGGGGTTTTTAAAGGCCAAACCATTTCCCTGTGGGCTTTGATAGCTAAAAAATTAGGTTTCGAGATTGATATAACCGCCATCTCGCCGCTTGAGGGCAATTATCCCAATAATTCGCTCTTCCGCAATTATTACATCAGAAAACTGCTTTCTTATGTGGTTCCATCTATCAGAAGAGATTTTAAGGATGGGAATATCCACATACAAGAAGATTTTGTGGGCCATATTGATAAAATGTTCAAGCATTCTGGTTTAGATTTGAAGGAAGTGAACCTGATAAAAGGCTACTCAAACGATCTAGATGTGGTTGCCCAGGTTAAAGATAAAACGTTTGACCTTGTTTACATAGATGGCGACCATAGCTATAAGGTTTGCAAAGAAGACATGGACAATTTTATGCCCCTGATCAAACCAGGAGGTTTCTTGATCATGGATGATGCCGCCAACTTGATCCCCGGAACTAAATTCTTTAAAGGCATAATGGAAGTTTCTAGGGCTACCGAAGAAATTGACCCACTACAATACAAAAACGTGTTGAATGTTGGGCATAACAGGGTTTTTAAGAAGGTTGGGTAAGAGGATGGTTGCAGATATATATTAGTTGGGCGCAAGTGTAAAAGACCGAACTATTTGACAAAAGAAATTTTAAATATAAAATTTGAACAATCTACTAATGAATCGTAAAAAACCGAATTGCTATGAAGCTTTTGAATTTATTAAAACTGAAATAGGAAACACAACTGAACCAAAAAAAATAATTACAACTAAACATTCATCTACTATTTATATGATGCATAATTTCTTTTTTTATTATTTACCATTCTAATAAGTTTCAACACAAAAGTGTTAGCACAATGTAGTATCGAGGAAATCAAAGACGACCCAGAAAAGATTATAATTATAACTAAGTCGGAAGGAATTTATCGGAATGAAGATTTAGAAAATGGTCTGCAAGCCGTATTTGCGAATGGAATGCTTGTCGTTAACGCATCTGATAGACAACAAGCTAAATTCAGTTTAATAATTTCATATGCGAAAACTTCTTATAAACCGAATATTATTCCAAGACGTGTTAATTTACAATTTTCCAATGGTGGCTCCTTAACTTATAGTGCGGAAACTTATGACAGTCCTGTAATTAGTGGCATGAGAACTGAAAGATGCTTTTTTAATGTTAGTTTAAGTGATATGAACATTATTAAAAATAGTGCTGTTTCTTCTTTAACAATTACAGATAATAGAACAAATCTGACGCTAACTATTGAACCATATTCGAAAATATTTCAAGAGCAAATTGGCTGTATTATAAAACGATATGAGATTATTTCTACACCTAATTACGCAATAGGTAGTCGCCAATTGGTATATACTAATTCAGCTTTATACGCTAAACCTGATATGGTCTCTTCTGAGCAAATTGGTTCTGCAAAAGATGGATTTGTAATTATACTTGAAAAGGTAAATAATAACTATTATAAAGTAAAAGCTGGGAATTTGGTAGGTTATATGTTCCGTGGAATGTTTAAAAACTAATTTAATTGTTGGTTATTTTTATCCTAAAAAACGGTTTCAAAATGATAAATGAATTTTTTAGATTGAAAACAGAAGAATTACTAAATGAAATTTTACAGGTAAAAATATTCATCAAAAAACATAATCCAACTATTGGAATATTGACTGAAGAAATTTTGAGAAAATTCTTATCTACATATTTGCCAAAAGGGGTTGCTGTTAAACAAGGTTTTATTATCGATGAAACTGGAAATATGTCAAAACAAATTGATATTATTATTTACGACAACCAATTCTTTGCTCCTCTTTATAGAGTTAATGATATAGTTATTGTTCCTAATATAGCAGTACTGGATATTGTGGAAGTAAAAACAACTGTAAATAGTAAATCTGCTTTTCACGACATCATAAGATACTTCTACTCAGTATCTAAGGTGTTAGATTATCGGACGAAAAAACGATTGTTTATTTACAATTCTGCCACTACGTTCAAACTTAACGAATATTTTCATAATTTTAATCACACTGGCGAATATCAAATGTTCGACAATGACACTTTTTATCACTTGCCAGATACGATAACAGGGATACGTTCTTCTTACCATTTGGGGAAAAATTACATAAATTTTGAAAGTGACATGATGGGTTATACTTCATATAATTATCTCGACGATACAAATAAAGACATCAGTTCATTAGAAATATTTTTCAAAAGCATTTACGAAAGAGTTTTTGAGTATAATCTATCCAAAACCAATAAGGAGTTTAGAAACAACACAAGTTTTGAAATCAAAAATGAAAAGAATCTAAAAAATATTTCTGTAATTGAACTCTTCAATATGTGACCTAATGTACTTAGTTAGAAAACTAGCTCTTTTTAAATACCAACCAAAATGAAAATCAAATAGAACTAAGAAAACACCAGCGCCCAACAGCAAATTTGTACAAAAATGGCCGACGGTGGTTTACGTTAATTAATCAGTTATTTACTAAATTTAGTGCGGGCTGAAAATGGCTCTGCAAGCAATGCCATTTCTGCACAAATTTTCAAAACGTTAGGTAAAACCAAAACAAATCGAACTAAATGAAAAATTCTTTAATATTAATTCTTTCTTTCCTTTCAATAGGACTCTTTGCTCAAGACAAAACTGTTTCACTTACTGACTTTAAGATAAATGGGATGAACTTTGTGGCAAAGAAGAATGACATAATTAAGGTTTTCGGAAATCCAAAAAGGATATTTGAACCTAAATATGAATGTGGTTTTTTATCAGAAGATGAACAAGGAAAAAAGTTTTATTCTTTGGTTTATAGCTTTTTCGTATTTACAGGTAACCCGATAGAAAACTATCAACTTGAAAAGGTCAATTTCTCCAGTAAAGCGAATTTTAAGATTACTTATAAAGGAAAATCCATATCATCAAGAACCACGAAAAAAGACATTCAGTCTATTTTTGAAATTAAAGTTATCCGCGACAAAATATCATTTTCTGAACCAAAAGGAGAATCTAAACTAATTTTTAAATTTAAAAATGGGTTGCTTTCTAATCTAGAATATTGGACACCATGTTAAACTTGGCTTCACATAACCACAGGTTTAAAAATTGCGGGCGAAGTGCTCTCATTTCCTTCAATTCTTTTTATTTATTTTTGTGCGGTGCGACATCGGTTCTGCAAGTAATTTCGCAATTTCTCAAACCTGCCAACCGTTAGCGGTAAGTTTCTCCGAACAGAATTACGAAATTGAACGAAGAAAAAATTCATAAATTTGCCTTATGGAACAACGCTTTTATTTTGATACTTCTGTATTTGGTGGCGTATTCGACACAGAGTTTGAGGAAGAAACACTTTTGCTTTTTGAACGCGTGAAATTGGGATTAGTAAAATGTGTCTACTCCAATCTGACAGAAGCCGAGCTCGAAACTGCTCCTGGAAGAGTAAGGAGTTTTTTCAACGAATTAAAGCCAGAAAATACCGAAAAAGTTTTTGTTAGCCCAGAAGCTTTTCAACTTGCTCAAACCTATGTTGAGGAGAAAGTTGTCGGAGAAACCAGTTTCGACGATTGTTTGCATATTGCAACAGCAACACTCAACAAAGTTGACATTCTGGTAAGCTGGAATTTTAAGCACATTGTAAACGTTTATAGGATAAGAGGGTATAATTCCATAAATTTACGTTTAGGGCATGTGAATTTGAATATACATTCACCAAAAGAAATAGTAGGAAATGAAATCTAAAATTAAGATAGAAAAGGAATTTGACACAGTCAAAACCTTCAGAGAAATAAAGGACAAAATATCCAATGAAATCAAAGGAATGAACTTTGAGCAATTCAGTGCTTATTTGGAAGCAAAAGCCTCTAAAAATAAAACCTACCGCCAACAGCAAGTTTAAGCTATGCCCGGGCGAAGTGCTTTATGCGCCTTTTCTGCAAATCAATTATGTTTGTGCTCGGGCGGAAATCAGTGCTGTAATTCGGGCACAGCTTAAACTTGCAAAACGTCGTTACTTTTAAGTCCAATAACTTAATCTACTAACAAAACTTTCCAAGCTTCCTCTACCCTATTTAGATCCAAAAGTTCTGCGGCTTTTAAATGGATTTGTAGCATACGGGTGTGGGCATCGCCAATGGTACTGTCTAAAATATCCTTGATTTCTGGGTTTAAACTGTATTTATGGATTTCATCTTCAGTAGGTAATTGCTCTACGTTGCCCAACTGGCCTAAGTGGTTTCCGGTTAACACCTTAGAATTCTTGATGTTTTCTGGCAAAGCATCAATACCGATCCCTAACTTAGAAAGTGGCTTGGCAACTTCAAACAAACTGTCTTTGGTAAGCCTACTATACCAATTGCCACCCAAACGAGCAACTTGATCGATCTTAAAAATATCTATTTTGTTGTTTTCATCCAAAATGTTTTTGTGGATGTGAATGGTTAGCACTTCTGCAATGATCAAATTACCGGCCCCGCCTTCTTGTCCCAAGGCAATTACCTCATTTACCTTGCATTCTAACTGAACGGGAGCTTCTTTAACCCTTGGTGGTTTTATTTTGTTAGAAGCTATTGGTGTAAAACCTGCTTTAATAAATTCGTTAATGCCCTTTGGGTATTCTGTACTGGCCAAAGATGTTTGCTGCACCATATCATAATTTACGATATTGATTGCTACCTCTGGCACTTCCAAAACATTTTCCAAGGTGTTTTTAGCGCTACCGTCCCTCCCCCTGTTTACGGTAGAAAAAACACAGATTGGCGGGTTGCTGCTCATCAGGTTAAAAAAACTAAAAGGACTTAAATTCACGTTTCCTTTTATATCAATGGTAGAGGCAAAACAAATGGGCCGCGGTGCTATGGCGGTACTTAATAATTGATAGGCCTCTTGATTGCTTAAATCTGATATATCTAATGATAGCATTGTTTATTTTTTTAAAGCTAAAATGGAAAAATCCGTTGTTTGGGCAGTAATGATATTACTCAAAACGCCCAGGCCTTGTATGCGTAGTTCTACTTTATCGTTAGGTTGCAACCATTGTTCTTTGGCGGTTGGGTTTTCTAATTTTGCGGTCCCGTTTAATTCTAAGAAGCATCCGGTACCAACCGTACCAGAACCTATCACATCGCCCGGCAAAATATCGCAACCATAAGAAATACGTTCTATTATTTCTGCAAAAGTCCAATCCATAGTCTCAAAATTCCCTCGAGATACCATTTCATCGTTAACCCAACATTGCATATCTAATTGATAACAATTTCCGGTATGCCCTGTTTTGGTTTTTATTTTAAAGGCCTCCAACTCATCTTTAGTTACCAGCCAAGGGCCAATTGAGGTAGCAAAATCTTTTCCTTTTGCCGGGCCAAGGTTAAGTTTCATTTCCTCTAGCTGCAAAGTCCTTGCGCTAAAATCGTTCATGATCATATAACCCGCTATATAATCATCGGCTTCGGCTGCTTTGATATTTCTTCCTTTTTTATTGATAACGATGGCGATCTCTAATTCAAAATCAAGCTTTTGGAAATGATCGGGCATACACAAAATCTCTCCGGGGCCATTGATGGCATGATGGTTACCAAAATAGAACACGGGAAATTGATCAAACTCTGGCAACATTTCTGCGCCTCTATTCCTGCGGGCGGTTGCAACGTGTTGCCTAAAAGCATAAGCATCCCTTAAAGAAGTTGGGTGCGGGACCGGCGCAATCAATTCGTAAAATATCTCTTCTTTAATTTGGCTGCTATTGTTCTTTAAACCTTCAAAAGCCCTATGGACAGCTTCCACCAATGGCTCACCACCAGAAAGGAAAGCGGCCATATTGTTTGGGATAATAGGATTTAAGGAATTGAGGTTATAAATATGCCCTTCAAAAAATACCCCTAGGTGTTCTAGGCCTTCTGTTTTATAAGATACTATTTTCATGCGATGGTTTATTGAAATTTAAGTTTTATTAAGGTATGGTTTTAAAAATAAAACTTTGGTATCAAAAAAAAATAAAAATTATGTAACTAAAGTTTAACAGTTGAGTATAAGTGAAAATAAAGATTGAAAATATGAAAACTAAACTTTTACAAGGCTTACTTATTGGGTTGGTTTTATTTGTTGCTTCTTGTCAAAAAGATGGTGTAGCACCAGATATTAAGGTTATTAACAAAATAGAGATTAACGGCGAAAAGTTGCCATTAAACGCAGCGGGATTTGTTGATTATAGTTTAAAATCTTTTTATGGTACAGCGCCAACACATAAAAACGTTGATTTATATACTATAAACGGTTCATTTACAACAAACAAAACGGGTAATCTATTAGATATAAATGGTAAAACCGCAGTTTATGTAGAGTTAAACTCTCCAAACTTAGATTATTTAGAACCTGGCACATATACTTATATTAACAGTAGTGAAGATAATGGTTTAAGCAATGCCGATTTAAACGTTAAATATGCCGGAAAGTATTTTATCTCTAACGGATATGTGATCAATAGTACAGAAAGCCCTTCTTTGTTAACTTATAGTGAAAACATAGGCGTTTCTTCTGGTACGGTTAAAGTAAGCGGTACGAAACCCAATTTTTTAATCTCTTATGATTTGGTTTTACAAAACGGACAAACCTTAAAGGGAAATTACGCAGGGATTTTTCAAAATTTATAATTTAGTTGTTAGTTTAATTGGTTTTAGTAAATCCGCTTCTTTTTAGGAGCGGATTTTTTTTTAATGAAAAATCTCATCTGTTTTATGCCTTTTAAATCAACTTAATACCTAAACTTCAACCTTTCGCTTCCAACTTTTTATTTCTCTCCTCTGGTAAACTTGTTTATCCTATCGTAGAGTTTGTTACACCCAAAGATCATTTGGGTAATCATACCGATATGTTTTTTGCCCTTGATAACCTCTAAAGAAACTTGCTTGTTGGCAGCTTTCATTTTTTCTTCAAAAATTGGCGTTTGTTGTTTAATTGCAGGAAAGGTTTTTTCGCCAACAAACATCATATAAGGGTTATGTATGCCATCGATCTTGTACATGGGCGAAGCATCTTTCCAAGCCTTTTCATCTGTACTAAATACTTTTAGAAATCCAGGGACGTATTTATCGCCCGTATTGATTTGGGTCTTTAGATATTGATCAATATCCAAACCAAAGGGATCATCCAAAACAACTCCTTTAATAGGATTCTTTATTCCTGCTTTAGCAAAATACTTAGGATCTTGATTGATTAAAGCCGCCAAATGCCCACCAGCAGAATGCCCCATCAAAAAAATCTTATCGGGGTTGCCGCCATATTGTTTGATATTCTCTTTTACCCATTTTACAGCATTTGCACAATCATAACCCATTTCTTGGTACTGTGCATCTGGTGCTAAAGGATAATTGATAGCCACAAAAACTTTTCCTTTTCTGGCAAAGTTTCTGCCTAAAAACCAATAAGTATCTTTTTTACCGGTATCCCAGGAACCGCCATGTATAAACACGATCACATCGTGTAATTTATCTTTATTGTTTGGGCGATAAATGTCTAACAAGTTTTTTCCCCCACCATCGGCGTAAGCCAGATCTTTAATTTTTTTAGAACAGATGCAAGAAGAAAGCATAAATGGAAAAAGCAATAAAGGAAGTATTTTTTTCACGAAATTTTTTTGAAGATTTTAAAGAATCGAGATATAAGAGCCGATAATTAAGAAGCCCCTAATGCACCAAAAATTGAAATATGTTAATTAAAATTTAATGTTTCTGAACAATCAATTAACGTACCATCTAATTTTTTGGTTTTTAGAAGATCGTTTTAAGTGGATGATCCATTATCCGAAGCGTATGGCTAACAGTGTTTATTTACGTTAAATAAGCCTAATGAACCATTTTAACTAATGAGCTAACAACCAAATCAACTAATCAAAGGGTCTTTCTCTTTTTTAAAATGATCATAAACCAATTTATCCAAAAGCTTAGGGAAAAGTTTCTGCATAAAAACGGTCAATTTACCTTGCCCCGTCATGATCAAATTCCTTTTTCTATGCACCACACCATCAACAATGTTTTTTGCAACTTCATTGGCGGTCATCATTTTACCTTCTTCCATAGAAGATTCTCCTTGTGGCTTTGCCTCACTATTTAACGCAACGTTTCTAATGTTAGAGGCTGTAAAACCCGGACAAGCCACCATAATATGAATATCGTTTTTCAGGTTTTCATTACGCAATGATTCTAAAAAACCGTTCATAGCAAATTTTGAGGCAGAATAACCGGTACGGCCCGGCAAACCTTTATAGCCAGCAATGGATGAAACACCAACAATGGATCCAGAATTGTTTAAAATATGGTCAAAAGCATATTTGGTGCAATAAACCGTTCCCCAAAAATTGATGTCCATTATTTTTCTGAGCACCTCAATATCCAAATCTTTAAACAAAGCCCGCATAGAAATACCCGCATTGTTTACCAAAACATCAATTTTACCCATTGAGGTAATGGTTTGGTTGATCAGATCTTTACAATCTTGCTCATTGCTCACATCCGTTTGGATAGCTAAGGTCTTTACTTCATATTTTTTATGGATATCATCTGCGATTTCGCAAAGTTTAACGTATTGCCTGGCGGCCAAAATCAAATTTGCCCCTCTTTTGGCAAATTCATAAGCGCAAGCCTCTCCTATTCCGCTAGATGCGCCAGTAATGATCACTACTTTATCCTTTAAATCCATTTTAAAAATTAAGAAGGTGCTTCTTTGCAAAAATAAACATTGCCCCGTAAAAACTTTTGATATATCTAAAACTTAATTTTCGGGTACTTTGCCCCTTAAAATGAATGATATAGGTTTCGGGGAAATAATAATTCTTAAACCCTGCCAGTTTTAGGCGGTATGATAGATCTACATCTTCGCCGTACATAAAAAAAGACTCGTCAAAATAACCTGTTTTTTCTAATGATTGTTTTCTTAAAAGCATAAAAGCGCCAGCTAAAACGTGTATTTCTGCGGTTTCATACTCGTTTATCCAACCCATGTAATATCTGTTAAAAATTTTGGATCGAGGAAATAAATAGCATAAGCCCGTAAATTTACAAAGAGATACCCATAGCGTTGGCAAACCTCTTTTAGATTCTGACAGGTATTTACCCTGTGCATTGATCATCCTTACGCCTAAACCACCAGCGTTTGGTGTTTTATCCATAAACTTGATCGTTTTTTGTAAGGTATCGGCACTGGTAATTGTGTCGGGGTTGATAGCTAAAATATATTGGCCCTTGGCCTGGCTAATCGCTTGATTATTGGCCACAGAAAAACCAACATTGTTTTTATTGATGATGAGCTTTACGGTTGGGTATCTGTTTCTAACCATTTCTACCGTTGCATCCTTAGAAGCGTTATCCACCACAAAAATCTCATGATTGATATTTATGGCCGCATAGATCAAAGAATCTAAGGCCTGCTGCAAAAGATCGCGTACATTATAGCTAACAATGATGATAGACAGTTTCAAGGGCTATTTAGATAACGAGTTTTCGTAAGGCACACGGGTAGTGATGGATCTTCCCAAAGTCAGCTCATCAGCATATTCTATCTCTCCTCCAAATGCAATTCCCCTTGCTAAGGTGCTTACTTTTAAGTTGGGCTTATTTAATTTTTTGTTAAGGTAAAAAATGGTGGTATCACCTTCCATGGTGGCGCTTAAGGCGAAGATTATTTCAGAAACATCATTTTCTTGGCTGCGCCTCACTAAATGTTCAATGGTTAAATCTGCTGGGCCAACACCGTCCATCGGCGATATTAAGCCATTTAAAACGTGATATAAGCCATTGAATTGGTTGGTGTTTTCAATAGCCATAACATCCCTACTATCTTCTACCACGCAAATTAAACTATGGTCTCTTTTATTTGATGCGCAAATCTCACAAATATCCTGATCAGAAATATGGTTGCAATTTTTACAAAATTTGATGTTATTTTTAAGGTGGATCAAGGTGTTCCCAAAACGCTCTACGGTACTATGATCTTGATTGAGCAAATGTAAAACCAAGCGCAATGCGGTTTTTTGGCCAATCCCGGGCAAACTCCCAAATTCATTAACGGCATTCTCTAAAAGTTTAGAGGAAAAATTCATTTTGCTAAATTAAAAATTTAATGCTAATTAGCATCTTACAATAAAGTATAAACCTATTTAAAAATCAATAAAGCATGTCGCCAAATGTATTATTAGCCTTCATTATTGGTTATTTCATTGTTTTAATTTCCATCTCGTTTTTTACCTCCAAAAAATCATCAGATAACTCTACCTTTTTTATTGCCAATAGAAATTCTAAATGGTATTTGGTGGCTTTTGGGATGATCGGGACCGCCTTAAGTGGTGTAACTTTTATTTCTGTCCCGGGGCAAGTGGGTTCTTTGGCGGGGCATCAGTTCGAGTATTTTCAGTTTGTTTTGGGAAATGCCTTGGGCTTTATTGTGGTAGCCACGGTATTGCTGCCGCTTTATTACCGTATGAATTTAACCTCTATTTATGGTTATATAGAAAAGCGTTTAGGAAAAGTAAGCTATAAAACCGCGGCAGGTATTTTTTTGATGAGCCGTACAATTGGCTCGGCATTTAGGCTTTATTTGGTAGTTATCGTTTTACAAAAGTTTATTTTCGATAGTTACGGCATCCCTTTTTTTGCCACCGTTTTAATATCGCTTTCGCTGATTTGGCTTTATACATTTAGGGGCGGTTTAAAAACCATCATCATTACAGATACTTTACAAACTATTTTCTTGGTTTTGTCTGTTTTATTAACCATCTATTTTATTTGCGATAGTTTAAACTTAGGTGTAATAGATGCTTTTGAAACTGTAAAAAATAGCGGTTACTCCAAAATATTTTTTGTTGATGATTTTATGAGCAGCCATTTCTATGTGGGTAAACAATTGATAGGCGGAATGTTTGTTACCATAGCCATGATTGGTTTAGACCAAGATTTGATGCAGAAGAACCTGAGCTGTAAAAACATCGGCGAAGCCCAAAAAAACATGTTTACCTTTACAGGGATATTTGTGATCATCAATCTTTTCTTTTTGAGCGTTGGTGCATTGCTTTATGTTTATGCCAACAAAAACGGAATCCCTATCCCTGTTGATGCAACGGGTACACCAAGAACAGATTTTCTTTTCCCAGAGATTGCGCTTAATCATTTGTCTATCATACCTGCGATCGTTTTTATGCTGGGTTTAACGGCAGCTACATTTGCCACCACAGATTCTGCCCTAACGGCATTAACCACTTCCTTTTGTGTAGATTTTTTGGGCTTTAACAAAAAAGCAGACATCAATTCTAAAAAAAGCATCAACCAAAGGCATTGGGTACATGTAATGTTTTCTTTCTTGATGTTTTTTACCGTGATCCTTTTTAACCAAGTAAACAACAAAGCAGTTGTTGGCGCTATTTTTACCGTTGCATCATACACTTATGGCCCATTGTTGGGGCTTTATGCCTTTGGGTTATTGATGCAGAATAGAGGTGTTAAAGATAAATTGGTGCCGTTTATCTGTATTTTATCTCCAGCTATTTGCTATTTTCTAAACTTAAATTCGGTAAAATTAATGGGTGGTTATGTTTTTGATAATGAACTGATCTTAATTAACGGATTGATAACTTTCTTAGGATTGTTGTTAATCTCGAACAAACAGACTAAAATTGCGTATTAGCAATTACAAAATATAGATATGACAGGTGAAGAGAAAATAAGAAGTGCGTTTGAGAACAGAACGTGGCAAGAGATAAAAGTAACGGATTCTTGGCAGATCTTTAAGATCATGGCCGAGTTTGTTGATGGTTTTGAGAAATTGGCTAAAATTGGGCCTTGCGTCTCTATATTTGGATCTGCAAGAACCAAGCATGACAATAAATATTACGAAATGGCCGTAGAAATTGGTCGTTTGTTAACAGAAAGAGGCTATGGCGTAATAACCGGAGGCGGGCCGGGTATTATGGAGGCAGGTAACAAAGGTGCTTACGAAGCAGGAGGAAAATCGGTAGGTTTAAATATCGAATTACCCTTTGAGCAGTTCCACAACCGCTATATTGATAGGGATAAAATTTTGGAGTTTGATTACTTCTTTATCCGTAAGGTAATGTTTATGAAGTACTCGCAAGGTTATATTGGTTTGCCCGGTGGTTTTGGTACCATGGATGAGCTTTTTGAGGCTTTAACCTTGATCCAAACGGGTAAAATTGCCCGTTTCCCTATTGTTTTGGTGGGTATAAGTTATTGGAGCGGATTAATAGATTGGATTAAAAACCATATGCTAGAAACAGAGCATAACATTAACCCAGAAGATTTAAACCTGTTTAGATTAGTAGATACCGCAGAAGAAGCAGCAGAACATATTTTTAGGTTTTATGATAAGTACGTTCTAAAGCCCAACTTTTAAAACCAATCTCCGTTATGTCAAATTTATTTCAGCAATTCATTAAATAACCTTGTGGGATGCTGATAAGCCAAAAGGCAGATCAGCATCCCTATTTAGAGGTCTTTGAGAGTCTAAATTTTCGACTTTAAAATCTCAGCTTTTTACTCAATACTTAATGAATCCCGCTTACACCGCCAGAAACGATAAATTTCATGGCCTGAGCCGATGATATTTTAAGCGGTGTAACTTTATCTGCGTTTACAATGATCACTTGCCCCGCAAAAGAATAAGACCAGGGGAAATAAACCGCAACGTTACCTTTTAAACCAAATGAGGCCATATCTTTTTGGGTCAAAAAACCAATCCGTTTAAACCCATGGCTATCCTCTACCAAAACAGGTTCGCTCAATTTTTTTTCATCGCCAACAAAGGCTTCGGTCAAATCTTTAACAGAAGAATAAATGAACTTAAAGAGCGGCAATCGGTTTATCCACCTGCTGATCCAATTATAAATTGGTTCGGTAATAAAGTAGGTAGCGATAACGCCTGTTAATAAAATTGCCAAAATAACTGTCAATATCCCTAAACCGGGTATGTATAAGGGCATCCCGTTATAAGGGTTCACAAATATTTTATCACTTAAGTTTAGCGCATTATCTAAAGAAGAAAATGCCCAAAATATCAAGAAAAAAGCAGCTCCTAAAGGTAAAACAACTAATAATCCTTTAATAAAATATCTAAATATTACATTAAAAATCCTTCTCATCTTATTTATTCATAATAATAAACCCTTTTTACTCTTTGCGAAATATTGGTAATTACTTCATACGGGATAGTACCCAATTTTTGAGCCATTTCATAAACAGATAGATCTTCGCCAAAAACCAAAACCTCATCTTCTATGTTCACTTCAAAATCGCTTAGGTCTAGCATTGTCATGTCCATACAGATGTTGCCAATGGTTTTTATCCTTTGGTTGTTGATCAACATTTCGCCGTTCCCATTGCCCAATGACCTTGGAAAACCATCGGCGTACCCAATTTTTACGGTAGCTATCATACCGTCTTTTTGCATCACGCCGTTCCTGCCATAACCTACAGAATCGCCCTTTTTTAAACTTTTTATCTGTGAAATGGTGGTCTTTAGATTGGCAACGTTTGCTAGATAGTTTCTTTCTTCTATAATTCCTTCTATACCGTACAAACCAATGCCCAAACGTACCATGTCAAATTGGGCATTTGGCCATTTACTGATCGCAGATGTGTTACAAATATGCTTTAAGAAAGTGTAACCTAATTCAGTTTCAAAATTAGTGGTTATTTTCTCAAATTCAGCAATTTGCTGTTGCGTATAATCATGGTGTAAATCGCTTTCGCTTGCCGCCAAATGAGAGAACATACTCTTAACCTTGATCGTTGGGTGTTGTTTTAAAAACGATAATAGTTCCTCTGTTTCGTCTTCCATAAAACCTAAACGATGCATCCCGGTATCAAGCTTAATATGTATCCATTGTTCTTTTATCTTCTTTTTAGACACCAAATCGGCGAAAGCCTTCAAAATTCTTAAACTATACACCTCTGGCTCTAAATTATAATTGATCATGGCCTCGAAATTAGAAATCTCTGGCCCCAAAACCATGATCGGGATGGTAATACCAGCTTCCCTTAACTCTATACCCTCATCGGCGTAGGCCACTGACAAATAATCTACACCGTTGTGCTGCAACAGATTAGCAATTTCCTCGCTTCCACTACCATAGGCAAAAGCCTTTACCATGGCCATTAATTTAACGCCGGGCTTCAACTTCCTTTTATAATGGTTTAGGTTATTTACGATCGCGTTTAGGTTAATCTCCAAAACTGTTTCATGTACTTTTAAGCTCAGTTTTTTACTGATACGCTCAAACTCGAAATGCCTTGCCCCTTTAATCAATATAGTTTCGTTGGTAATGCTTTCCCAATCAAAATTCTTTAAAAAATCATCGGTATCATCATAAAAAAGATTGCCTTCCTCAAAATATGATCGATGTTTTTTGAGTGAAGGGCCAATTCCGATGAACTTTTTAACACCTTTATTCTTGATCAATTGGGCTATATTTTGGTACAGTTCCTTTTCGGCTATGCCAGATTGCGAAATATCCGAAAGGATCAAAGTTTTTGTAGGATGCTGGTTTTGCTGATTCAAAAAATCTATGGCAATATCTAAAGAAGAAAAATCAGAATTATAAGAATCGTCTATAATATCTGTTTGATTGATGCCTTTCTTTAGCTCTAAACGCATTTTCACTGGCAATAAACTCATCATTCTTTTTTCTATGATGTTTTGCCCATAACCTAAATAAAGCATTGTTGCCCAACAAGTAATGGCATTTTCTACAGAAGCATGGTCTGTAAACGGGATTTTAATGGCTATTTCATTTTGATGAAACACGGCCTTGATCAGCGTTTTACCTTCTTTCTTATGGAGGCTTAAAACTTGTAAATCTGCTTTTTCGGTCAAGCTCCAGGTAAAGATATTTTTCAGGTTTTGGCTTTCGCCGATATAACCTTTATTAAGGATAACTACCTCTGCATTTTTGAAGAACTTCAGTTTTTCTTGAAGTTTTTCTGTTCTGTTCTTAAAACCTTCATCGTGGGCCGCACCTATATTAGTTAAAACACCAATGTTTGGCTTTATCATTTGCGCCAAAGCATCCATCTCACCAACGGTAGAGATGCCCGCTTCAAAAATACCAAGATCATAAAAATGGTTCATCTGCCAAACAGAAAGTGCCACTCCCATTTGGGAGTTATAACTTTTAGGACTTCTTATAATTTCTTTTTCTGTAACCAATAATTGGTAAAGCCATTCTTTTACCATGGTTTTGCCATTACTCCCCGTAATCCCAATAACCGGATAATTAAAATTTTCTCTATGTGAAGTAGCGAGCTTTTGCATAGCCCTTAAAGCATTTTTAACCCATATAAAATTGGCATCGGGGCATTTATCTGTTGGGAAATTAGTAGCGGTAATAATGAAAGATCTTACACCAGCGGCGTATAAACCGTTTATATATTGATGTGCATCTCGCTTTCCTTCTAAAGCAAAGAAAACGGAACTTTTAGCATCTGTGATCTTTCTGCTATCCGTTAACAAATGCTTAATGTTCTGATTGGGGCGATGGAGCAAAGTACGTTCCCCAACAATTTCGGCTATATTTTGAATGTTATAAGATAATTCTTTCATCTGTTGGGCAAAGTTGATGAATATTCGTGAATATCACTAATTTTATGCCCAATGCAGCAAAAAACAACCATCCCCTTAGGTTTTAAAAGTGCTTTACAAAAAGCAGAAGCATATTGTGCCTACCAAGAGCGCAGCCAATATGAAGTAAGGGGGAAATTGATCAGTATGGGCATTTATGGTGATGAGCTAGAGCTGATCATTTTAAAACTGCTAGAAACTAACTTTTTAAACGAGGAACGTTTTGCAAATACCTATGCGAGAGGAAAAATGAGGATCAATAGTTGGGGCAAGAACAAAATAAAGCAAGGTCTAAAACTTAAGCAGGTATCGCTACCATTGATAAAAAAAGCATTGCAAAATTTAGATGGCGAAGAGTATTTAGAAAAACTGATCGGTGTTTTAGAAAAAAAAGCCACCACTATAAAAGAAAATGAACGCTTTAAAAGAAATTATAAGCTATCACAATATGCGATGAGTAGGGGTTTTGAACAAGATTTGATTTTTTTTGTATTGAATGATAGGGAATTATAAATTGGATTGCAATTTTTTTAACTTCAATATTGCAAAGAAATATTTTCTACCTATATTTGCAACCCGCAAGGGAAACAAAGTTCTTTTAAATATAAGCGAAAGTAGCTCAGTTGGTAGAGCACAACCTTGCCAAGGTTGGGGTCGCGAGTTCGAATCTCGTCTTTCGCTCCAAGTATTCCCTTCCTACCAGGAGGGGATTTTTTTTAGATGCTTATCACAAGCTGCTCAGATGGTGGAACTGGTAGACACGCAGGACTTAAAATCCTGTTCCCGTTAAGGGAGTGCGGGTTCGATTCCCGCTCTGAGTACAAAAACCTCTATATGCCCCGTAGAGGTTTTTTTATGTTCTTTTTTATAGTCCTGGTCATATCCAAACAAATAGAACTGAAAACCAGATTATCCGTAAGAGGATTCCCAGATTAATCGAAGAAGATTATGGATGGTCAAACCTTAAATCACATTACAAACAAAATAGCTAACATAAAAGCAAAGCCTTCTTACAAAACGAAGAAAATTCTCTCGAAATTATTCCCAACGCACTTAAAGGGACAAGTCAGGACACTAATATCCGTTCTCAATAAGAGAAATCTGAAAATTGTCCTTTGATTTCTGTAAGAAGTTCGCAGAATTTTTTTACCGCTTTCTTTTCGTAGGCTTCTTTTAGAGAAATAATCATTATGTCTCGCTTCATGTTCTTTCCTTCAATGGGAATACCTGTTACTTTGGGGTCGTTTACACTAGTATTACTCAAAATTGTATGCCAATGGCCGGTCTTAACGATTTCAAATATTGTATGAATGTCATTTATTTCCATACAAATATTAGGCTCTAGTTTTTTTTGATTGAATGAATCCACAAAAAATTGAGTAGTAGAATAACCACTAAAAGGTAAAGCCAATGGAAGCTTAGACACTTCTTTCAGGGAAATACTACTTTTATTGGCCAATGATGATTTTTTAGCTGTTACCAAAACCATTGTTGAAGATAGAAGTGGCTGATATTTCAGATGAAAGTGTTTAATCTTTTCTTGAAATGCCAACACAAAGTCAAAATGATGCGCATTGAGTTTTTCTAAAAGATCCTTGGTGGTACCAAAAACTAATTGAATTTTGATATTGGGATATTGCACAGCAAACTTTACCAATGCTTTAACAATAAAGATTCGCATGGAATAAATAATGCCAATGGTAATTCTCCCTGTATTAATATTGTTTAGATCCTTCAAGAGCATTAATCCTTCGTTCGCCTTATTTAAACTCTGCAAAGCGTACTCACCGAACATTTTACCTGCCTCTGTAAGGATTATGCGTTTGCCAATTCGGTTAAACAATGGTAAGTTCAATTCATTTTCAAGTTGCTTAATTTGCTGCGATAATGTACTTTGGCTAATATTCAAAATTTTAGCAGCTTCGGTAAAATTTAATAATTCCTTTGCCTTAAGAAAGTATTTAATCTGTCTAAGTTCCATAGTTCTAAATTGGTTTTATCGATTGATTCTATCGAAAAATAGCGTTTTGTAAATATAGAAATTACCCTGAGATTTGTGGTATAAGATATTAAACTAAAAATTTTATCATCTAAAATCCATTTCTAAAAAAAACAATCATGAAATTAAAACTCATTTTACCGATCTTACTTCTGATTACATGCCTGGCATTTAGTCAAAAAAAGCAATCAGGCAAAACTAAAAGGAATAGTCATCAAGGTGTAGAAAAAAGATTAATTAAAGTGTCCATTATGTACCCGTTTGCAGAAGGCAAGACTTTTGATATGAGGTATTATGAAACTAAGCACATGCCTATGGTAGCAGGTTTTTTAGGATCAAATCTGGTAAAATACACCGTTGAAAAAGGATTTGCCACCGGTATTCCGAACACGCAATTGCCATTTATGGCTATTGGCTCCTTCTATGTAAAAAGCCTAGGTGACTATCAAGCAGCTATCGAACCAAATAGAGATGCCATTAGAGCAGATTTTCCTAATTATACTGATGTTACCCCTGTCATCTTGGTTAGTGATATTGTTTACGACCCTGAGTTCAATAAATAAAACATTGCTGGTTGGTTAGATTTAACAGTTTGATATTTGATTGCTGGTTTTTTAGGAAAGAAACTATACGTAGAAAGCCCCGCTACTTTGTTGACAATGAAATTGGTAAATGACCGATGCCTGGATGTTCGATCTGGTAGGTATTTTTCAATTCATCGTTCACTGTTTCAAGAACAAGAAACGCTGGGAGGTGGAATTGTTCTTAAAGTGGATGGCTTAGGATAAAATCGTTCTGGGGCACCACCATCAACACTGCTAAGATACAAATCTATTGTGTAATCATTGTCTATTGCCTAGTGGCGATAATCGGGAGCAAACTCAGATTGGGGCGCAATATATACGAAACACTACGGATTTTGAGTATATCGCTATTCGACAAAACTCATGTAAGAAATATACTCACGGTTTAATATTAAAAAGATATCAAAGAACTAAAAAGCAAATAACTGAAAATCAATGGGTTTTAAATACCCGCTAATGAAATAAAATTAACAATGAAAAAACTTATCGTACTATTTAGAGAGCCCGATGGTAGGGCAATAGAACATTCTGAAAGTGAAATTAAAGCACATCAAGAAAATTGGAAAAATTGGTTCTCGACTTGGGGACAAAAGGGAAAATTAGAGGGAGGCAGTGGCCTGACATTAAATGGGAAAATCATAAAAGGCGATGGAAACATAGTAGTAAACGAAATCTACAAGAATGGCGATGAAATTGTTGGTGGTTATTTATTATTAAATGCTACCAACCTTGATGAAGCGGTAGAAATAATGAAGACTTGCCCAATTTATGAGTTTGGGGGTTATGCAGAAATTAGGGAATTGCAAAATCAGGATTAGCAACGAAACAAAAAATCTAAAAACTAAAATATAGCTACCAATATCTTAAATTTTATTATAAAATTATCCAAGTCTTATGAATAATGACGCAATATATTCTAAAATGCAACAACTTCAAATCAGATGATTTGAAAAAAGAATTGATCAAATATCTTGAATTTCTACTTGCTCAACAAAATAGTATTTCACAAAAGAGAAAACCAGTTTTGGGTCCGCAAAAGGAACCTTTAATATAACAGCTGATTTTGATGAACCTTTGGAAGATTTCAGAGATTATGGATGGTCAAACCTTAAATCACATTACAAACAAAATAGCTAACACAAAAGCAAAGCCTTCTTACAAAACGAAGAAAATTCTCTCGAAATTATTCCCAACGCAAAAAAAAACAATTTAGGAAATTCTATATAAAGTGATGTTTCGCTGCCAGTTTTATCAAGCTTGCCGTATTGTTTACTCTAAACTTGTTCAACAGGCTTTTACGATGGGTGTTCACTGTAGGAATACTGATAAAAAGTTTGGCCGCCATTTCTGTATTTGTCAGCCCGTCGGCTATCAATAATAAAATTTCCTTTTCACGGCGGGTGATGATGGGCAATTCATTATCGGTTTTATGTAATGAAAGTGCTACATCAAAACTGAGATAAGATTTACCGGCCATTACTGCTTTAGCCGCTTCAAGTAATTCTTCCTTTGTAGCATTCTTTAATATATAACCCGATGCGCCATTCTCTAGTATGTTCCTGATAATGGGTTGTTGGTTGAAAGTGCTTAGCCCCAACACAAGTACGGAAGGATATTGCTGCCTTACCTGTTTGCAAAGTTCAATGCCACTAACATCGGGCAGGTTTATATCCATTAAAATAATATCAGGTAACTGCTGTTTTAAAAATGCAAGGCAGGAAGTGCCATTAGTGGCATGCCCCATCCACTCGATATCATTTTCATTTTGTAATAATGAACGAATACCTTCTATTACCATATAATGGTCATCCACTACAAATACTTTTATTTTCATTAAATATTTATTTCTATTAACACAGAAGTGCCTTTGCCTATTTCTGAATGGACATCAATTTTTCCTTTTAAAAAATCAACCCGGTTTTGAATATTGTTCCATCCCATTCCCCGTCCGGCCTGGCCATGCGGGCGGGCTTTGGAGACGGTAAGTAGATTTTTATCAAACCCTTTCCCATCATCTTCTATTGTTATAGTTAATAATTTTTCCTGTTCGAGTGCATGCAGCTGCACCAATACATTCTGCGCATGAGCATGTTTAATGGCGTTGTTTACCAGTTCCTGCACAATGCGATAAACCGTAACAGCTATGGTTTGATTTATTGTAGTATGTGTGCCAATAAATTGATAATCTGCATAAATGGCGCTACTTCGGTTAACTTCATTACATAACTCCTCCAGCGCAACTTTAAGCCCATATCGCAATAGCATTTCGGGCATCATATTGTGCGCCACCCGGCGCATTTCCTGTATAGAACTGTCTAGCATGTCAATGCTGCGTTCAAAAGCCTGTGCATTGTCAGGTGTCATAATTAAGTTTTCTTTCATATTGCTTAATGAAAATTTTATACCGCTAAGCATGCCCCCCAATCCGTCATGCAGGTCCTTGGCCAAGCGGGTACGTTCCTGTTCTTCGCCTTTTAGTACCGCCTCGGTGGCGGTAAGTTGTCTTTCTGTTTCTAGTTCGTCAATTTTAAACTGTTGCAATTTTTGTGTGTGACGGTGGTTGCGGTAGGTTAATAATGAAATGATCAGCAATGCAGTAGCGCCAGCAATAAGACAATAATTAAGTACCGACTTTTGTTTAAGCTGCACCTGCTGAAGCTTTATTTGCGATTCCTTTTTTGAAGTTTCATATTCCTTTTCATACCGTGTGGTTATTTCAGATAAATTATCGTTATTGATGCTGTCATTTAGCTGATCTTCTTTGCTATCGAATTCTTTTGCTGAGATTAAATCCTGGTTTCCATAAGCTATATCAGAAAGTATCTTGTATATTTTTACCCGTTGCTCCCTGTTTTCATTTTGTGCGGCAAGCGCCAGGGAGGAGTCTGCATATTGCAGGGCGGCAGCATAATTTTTCATTTGCAAAAAGTACATTGCCAGGCCTTTTAAAGCAATTGTTGCCGTTTCATTTAATGCCAATTCCCTTGCAATTTTTAAAGCCTGTGAATACCCGTTTTTTGCTACTTCATACCTTCCTTGCTGGTAATCAATATCTGCAATATTAAGCCAGGCCGCAGACTCACCATATTGGTCGCCTATCTTTTTACTTATTTCAAAAGCTTCTTTATAACAGGCTAATGCGGTATCCATTAAATGCAAAGAAGCATAGTTTGTCCCCAGGTTTGTTAAACCGTATTCCAACTTTAAAGAATCCTTATTAGCCCTGCTCATCGCTACGCCTATTTTTCCATAGGTAATTCCTTTATGATATTGGTGTAATCTCCGGTATATATCTTGCAAATTATTATAGGCAATGGATAGCATCCGGTTGTCTTTTTGTTTTTCGAGGTAAGGAAGTACCTGAAAATAATAATAAAGAGTGGAATCATTTTTACCTAAAAAAGTATATGAATTGGCTACGTTAAAAGATGCCTTTACGATAGCAAGAGAGTCTTTCATTTTTTTAGCCATCTGCAAAGCCCTTAAATTAACAGCAAGAGAAGAATAAAATAAGCCCTGTATGTTTAAAACCGAACTGTAATAAGAAGCATATTTTAGCTCTCCGGCTTTATATCCTATTTTTTTACTCAGCGCCAAAGCTTGCCGGTAATATTGTTTCGCTTTCTCTGGATCCGAATTTTCGAACTGCTCCCCCACTCTCAAAAACAATATCACTTTACCCGTATCTTCTTTGGCTGCATATAATACCCGGGCCAGGCTGTCTTTTTTTGAAGGCGATTGTGCTGTACCACACACGGTAATTAAAAATCCGGTAAGGAATAATAATAACTTCTTCATGAACGAGACTTTAAACCGTTTTATCCATTACAAAATAAATAATAAAGCTATTTCTTTTCTCTCATTCTTTTTAATGATTTTTTGAGATAAAGAATAAAATCATCTTTTTTAATGATTGCGGGCCTGTTTGCATACATCTATTTTTACAACACGAAAATTTTATAAATGAAAAAACGATTTATCCTGGCTATTGGCATTTGCTCTTCCGGGTTGTTAAACGCACAAACCAGGCCTTTAGCCACCCCGATGGTAAAACAAACGCAAACTGCAAAGGCAAATACGAATAGCAGTTATAAAAAGCCGGTTACCGCAGCTCCCCTAATTAATAGGGCATTGCCTGTTACGGTAAATGAAAATTTGGTTTTTTATAAATGGAAAGCCGCCCGTTGGTTTGAAAGCGCTATGTGGAAGGGTGAAATATCTGCCCCGGATTTTACATTTCATGGTAACGGAACAGTGAGTTGCAGCAGTTCCATCATGAATTTAGGTGGCAACCAATTATTAAACGGGACCTATACTGTAAGTGGCAATAAAATAACCATTATTATAAAACAAGATACCACCGCAATACTCACCGGTAATCTTGTGTATGATGACAGCACAAAAAAATTGAACGGTTCATATAATTTTCAGGTATTGAATGGATATGCAGCAGGTAATAGTGCACAATCATGGATGAAGATGGAAATAAACCCGTAGTAATTATAAAGTAATGAACATTAAAAAAACCGGAAAGAAATTATCCTTTTTTCTCCTTACTGGCAGGGAGACCTTGGCAAATCCTGAAAATCCTGATTTAATGGCTTTGAGGAAAATGATAAATTGAAAATATACAACTAACTCAAAAATTTTATTATGAAACTTTTTTGTACAATGGTGTTTGCAGTACTCATGGGAACAATTGTATCTGCTCAGCAAAAAAATCCGACTACCACAAAAGAAATACAAGATAAAATAAAACAGGCACAGCAGCAATTAGATAAACTCACTCCCGAACAAAAGAAGATGATGGAGCAAATGGGTATGTCAACTACGGCTCCATCCCTACCAACCGGAATTACCGATGCTGATGTAAAAACGGCTGTAGGAGGAGATGCTTTTAGTGTGCCCTCAAAAAATGCAACACTCATCGCTGCTATTCCAAAAATAACACTAACAGCGGCAACGCTACCATCCTACATAAAATCGCTAAATGATTATATTCAAAAAGGGCTGGCGGATGATGCCCGGTTTAACGGAGAACATGCCTATAATTATTTTAAAAATAATAAGTGCGATGCGCAAATGATAGGCAATGAAGCCATTGGATTTTGGAGTATGGGATATCCTGCCATTGCAACATATATGACAGGTAAAGCTTGTACAGATAATGTGGCAGATGCAGATTTGCTGAGCAACTTTGCAGCCATTCTAAGTATGGGTGGTGCACCCCACAAGGCTATACCGCTGCTGGAATACCTAAGTAAGTTATATCCTGATAATACTACCATCCTCAATAACCTGGGACAGGCATGGTTTTACCTGGGCGAAACAGATAAAGCCAATGCTCAATTGGATAAAGTAGTAAAAGCGTTTGCTTATCACCCGCAGGCCAACTATACACAATGCCTGATTCAGCAACAAAAAGGCAACACAGCAAAGGCAATAGAGAAAATGAAAAACTCGCTGGCATATAGCTTCTCTCCTGATAAAATAAATATGCTGCGAAAACTGGGATATAAAATTAAAGGAAGTGATATGCGTATTCCATTTCGGCCTGACCCCAATCCTTTGGGATTACAAAATTTTAAAAGGCCGGATGTACCTGCATCTTATACAGACGAATTACGGTTAAGTGCAGACTGGGATGCTTTTCAAAAACAAATAAACGAAAAGAGCATGCAGTTGGCGAAAGACCTGCTGCCGTACCAGCAGGCGGCTGCAAAAAATGCTGAACAGGCATATAAAAAGTTTAATAATAAGACAGCAAAAGAAATTAACGGAATGAAATCAGGTATGGTTTCTTCTGAAAATATGTACAGAACAGTTGCTGAAAAAAACCTGGAGGAAATGGATAAAGACGGAGGCGCAGGCTATCGTCTTAAAAAAACAATAGCAACAATTGATTCACTTCGTAAAGATTTTCAGGCAAAGGATGACGCACAAAGAAAAAAGATAGAAAAGCAAAGCAGTATCATGGCAACTCAAGAAACCGAACTGGCCAAAAAAGGAGAAAATATGGGTTATGATAATTGCGTTGTCCAGGAAAAATACAGCGAATGGATGTATGCCACCTACAACAAACAATTAGAAGAAGCTTACAAGAACTACTTGCACCAGTTTTATTTAAAAATTTCTGAAGAATTATACTGGAAGCAATTTATGGAGGATGCACCCACATTTGAAGCCACAAAAATTGCAGCTAAGAAGGAATGGCTGACCGCATTGGGTAACACCCGTTATATCTCAACCAACAAATATGGCAACTGCACCCCACAGCAAAAGAAAACCTCCAGCTATAAACTGGCAGACTTTGATGATATGCATTGTGCATTCAACTCCACACTTGATTTTATTGTGTACAAACAGGTAATAGCATGTGGCAAGATGCATGTGGAATTTGATGCCGGAAAGTTAAATGGCAATTTCGATTTCAAATCTGATAATACAGGGAAAGACCGTTTTGTAAAAGGTACTTTAGAGGCTACGGTAATTGATAAATCGGTT
The DNA here is from genome assembly GCF_016623585.1 of Pedobacter segetis. Lineage (GTDB taxonomy): Bacteria > Bacteroidota > Bacteroidia > Sphingobacteriales > Sphingobacteriaceae > Pseudopedobacter > Pseudopedobacter segetis. The sequence goes on along the minus strand of NZ_JAEHFY010000014.1, from coordinate 55,379 downwards.
TCTGCGGGTAAGGGCCCTTTGCAGGTAGGCGCTTCCGTTAAGGCAGGAATGGGCATGGAGTTCAGCAGCCGGGGAATAGAAGATGTGTATGCTACCGGAGGAGCATCCGTAAAGGCGGGTTCCAATACCGTAAGTGACCCTTCGGGTGTAGTAAATGACCCAAGTGTTAACATAACCGTCTCAGGGCGCATGAGTTTGATTTCAGGAAATATGACGGGAGCCATAAGCGGCTTTGGTAAATAAGTTTTTAATAGAATAACGATTTAAAAAATTCAATTTTTATTTATTACAAAATGAAAAAAACAATTCTTTTCCAAATAATGGCTGCGCTATTATGGGTACAATATGGTTATGCACAAGATTGCAAAACAAATGCAGAGTTAGATGCAATACCCGGCAAATACTTAACTGCGGCTCAATATCCCTGGCCTGCCGTAAGAGCAGAATATTTTAATAAACTGGCAACAGCGGCAGATAAAGCCATGGCAAAGCAAAAATTGGGGCAAATTGAAAAAATAGAACAACAAAGCCACAATGGTTTTACCCTTACTGGTGGTAATTGGGAAAATATTTACGATACAGAAGGCTATGGATATGCTGGTAATACCAAACTAGGCAAATATACATTTCAAGCGGCCCTGTATGAATTATTTTGTGCAAAAGGCAAACCCGTGAGAAACAGTGAGTATAGTTCTGTATTACGGATATATGTAAACGCAATACCCGTAAATACGCTTAGCCGATTTATCAACAACCCTTTTGGCAGTAGCATGGGCGATTATGATTTTGGTTTGCAATACATGGATTGGAAAAATCATAAACCCGCTGATGTAAATGCACAACTCATAAGCCTGTTCACCTATTTTTCATGCAACAGCAACTCACTGATTGATGCAATAAATTCTGGCGAAAATTATTTTCAGGATGTGCCGGAAAAAGACATCAAGCCCAACAACCGCAATAATTACATTTACCGCTACTGGTTTATAAAGAAAAAAGATATTCCTGTTGTAGTGCCGGTAAGCAGGAAAGAATACCTGCAAAGCCTGTTAGAATACTACGACAGGGAAAAACTATACTTCCTGAAATTGATTGCAGAATTAACCTCAAATCATGACAAAAGCATTGAACGGAATTATGGAAACTGGGAGGCCGATGTGGCCGATAAAATTGCAGTGGTAAAAAAAGTTTTAGGCGAACGCAATGAAGAATGGCTGGCTGCACCTGCACTCATAAATCGTATGGAAGATGCTTCTCAAAACTATAAGGCCAAATTGAAAGAAAGAACCAACTACAACCGGTTTTGGAAATTTTATGACAACGATAATAAAAGCGAAACGCTCTATAAATATAACCCTGCCTATTTTAAAACAACATCAGTTTCAGCAAAGCCGCAACTGGCAACCATTGCTTTTCGCTATGTTACGATGCCATCCTCCCTTAGAATATTAAACAACTTTACAAAGAATTTCGATTTTGATGCCTTGAAAAAACTATTTGAATAGCTTTTAAAAATCATTCTTTTTAATGATAGAAAGCCTCGCTCTCTCTGCATACTTTTATCGTCTGTTTATAACCGAAAAATTTCTTGTCATGAAAAAACAAATTCTACACGGTATCCTAATTTTGATTTCTTTGTCATGCGTAAACAACAAAGCTTTTTCGCAAAATCTCATAGCCAGTTATCCTTTAAATGGCAATGCCAATGATATCAGCGGCAATAATCTTAACGGCACCATCATCGGCACACCTGCCTTTGTTACAGACAGGTTTGGGAATGCCAATAGTGCTATTGCCATTTCTGGCAACTTAGCAAACCGTATTGAAGTAGATGACAATGCTTTGCTGCATTTGCCCAGTATTACCATTTCAGCATGGGTAAAGGAAATAGGGATTAACGCGATTATAAAAACGATAGTGGATAAACCCTTAGGCACAGGCGCATCTGATAGTTGGCACTTGGGTGTTATTACCAACGGAGGAGATCTTTATTCATCCTGGATATTTAACGACCCCGGATCTGCAACAGGTTCACAAATTACGGCTCCTGCTTACATAGGCGATTGGCATTATATTGTATTTACTTTCGACAACAACAGCAAATTGCACAAACTATATGTTGACGGCGTACTTAGATCAACCAATACCCTCAGCAATACTATTGGTTACGATAATAGTAAAATGTATATCGGCGCAGCACTTGAAAACAACGGTCTCAGTTTTCCTATGGATGGAGAATTAGACGATATAAAAATTTATGATGCTGCTCTTTCGGCTCAACAAATTGCCAGCGATTATAGCGCAGGTATAACATATAATAATCCGGGTAGCGGCAGTGCTATACAATTTAATGGAACGGCTAGTCAATATTATGCCCAACTGCCTTCATTACTGGATGGCACCAATGTTTTTACTGTGGATTTTTGGGTAAAAACAACAGAAAGTGGTTCTAATCCAACTTACTGGCAAAACCCTACGCTGGTTGGTAATGTAAATCCGAGTTCTCCTGATGGTGATTTTGGTATTACCCTTAACAATGGGCAAATTGGCGTTTGGAGTGGTATCTGCAGTTGCGGCGATCAGGTTTTACAAACTACTAAAGCAATAAACGATAATAACTGGCACCATGTTGCAGCGGTAAACGATGGCAGTAAGATGGTTTTATATATTGATGGTATGCTACTATCAGGAAGCATCCCAACCAGCGGGGGAGCACTACAAACGGCTGCTCGTCCTTGGAGTATTGGAAAGGGTAATTCCTGCTGTTCAAATGGTTCTCCAGCTAATGCTACGATCGATGAGTTCAGGATTTGGGATACGGCACTATCGCAAACCCAAATCAGGGACCGCATGTGCAAAAAAACAACCAGCAGCGATGGTTTGTATGGCAACCTGCTGGCTTATTATCATTTTAATGAGACAATAGGAACTTCATTAGTGGATTCAAAAAATAATAATATTGCTTTTTTGAATGACGGCACCAGGTTATTAAGTGCTGCGCCAGTTGGAGATGCAGCAGCACATGATTACATGAATGCAGTAAAATCGGTTTCAATCAATAATTCAAATGGCGAAAGTATTACCGTTACATCCACATCGGGCAATCCCGATGGCATCCAGGTTTACGGAGTTGAGGAGCAACCCAATACCGTGGATGGAGTGATTACTCTTGGTAATCCTAATAAATACTTTGGGGTTTTTCAATCAGGCGGCTCCACACCACAATACAACACCGTGTATAATTATACTGGTAACCCTTACGTAACCGCTGCAAACGAAAATACACTCGCCTTATATAAACGCACAGACAATGCTGTTACCACCTGGACGAATGGGTTCGCCAGCCTGAACACGTCAGCCAAAAGCTTAACCTTAAGCGGGCAAAGCACAGAGTATTTACTGGGGGCTTCAGGCCCTTTGCCTCTGCAGCTGCTTTCTTTTACAGCTGGCAATCAAGGGCTTTATGCATTATTAAAATGGACAACAACAGCCGAAATCAACTGTTCGCATTTTGAAATTGAACGCAGTAATAGTGGCGCTCTGTTTCAAAACATAGGCAGTATATCGGCAATTAACAATAATGCAATACATCACTATAATTTTGTTGATAATACTCCACTAAATAATATTAATTATTATCGGTTGAAAATGGTTGACCGTGACGGCCATTACACATTTAGCCCTATTGTGAAAGTAAGTTTCAGAAACAACAATCCCTTATTCAGTATTTTTCCTGTCCCTGCGATAAATACAATTACCATAAAATATTCTGGCCATCAAAAAATTATAATGATGACGATTTTTGATGCAACAGGGAAAAAGGTATTTGCCCAGAAAATTATAAACCAAAGTGTACTGGTAGCAGATATATCCCAACTATCCAAAGGGATTTACACAGTACAATTAGATGATGGAACTAAGCCCCCATCCATAAAACTAATAAAAATGTAACTGACTATACTTCCCTTTTCTTCGTTTTTAATAAAACTTTTTTACTGCTACCCAAACTAGTTTTACAATTAATCAATAAAAAATATGAAATCAGTTTTTATTTTGTTTGTCTTTTTTGCTACCGCCATAAATTTACTTGCCCAGCAAAAAACTTATAACATCGTTACTTATACTGCACCAAATGGCTGGACTGAAAAAGCTGGTAAAGGCAATATTTCTTATTCAAATATTGATGGAGGAACTTGGGCCCAAATAGTAATTTACAAAAGCATGGCGAGTTCTGGTAATATTGCCGCAGATTTTGATAAGGATTGGAATGAATTGGTTGCTGCAAACAAAACTATTTCTTTACCAGAAAAAACAAGCCCAAAAACCACAGAAGGCTGGATGGTAATAAGCGGTAGCGGAACCTGGAGTTATAACGGAGCAAAAGTAACATCCCAATTAACTGTTTATTCTAATGGTCAGGTTTCTATATCAGTATTATGTAACTCCACCAATAAGTCTTTTTTAAATGATTACCAAGCATTGCTTTCTTCAATGGTACTAAATGCTGAAAAAGCTCAACTGGGCTCCGACACAAAAAACAAAGCTGAAGTTGACGGTTTACCTGCAGCTATCCATGATAATTCTATTGTAGGTATATGGATAGTTAACCAGGCAGAATCAAACGGATTTATAAACGGACATTTGATGTACACAGGCGGATACATGCGCAAGGAGTATCAATTTAATGATGACGGCACTTACGTTTTCAGTGAAAAAAACTGGCTGGCTGTTAAAGAAACCATCTACTTTGTTTACGAGACGGGAACATGGGTTATGAATGGGAACCAGCTAACCATTACTCCTAAAAAAGGGGAAGCAGGATGGTGGCTTAAAGACAAAGTAACAAACGATGTAAACAAATGGGGTATTTTTCAAGAAGCGAGCAATTACAAACTCCAAACGGCAACGTATATGCTCGAAATAAAAATAGATCCCAATTATAGCAATTCAATCATTCTTAACTCAAAGAAGGCAACCCAACGAGACGGAGGTCAACTGAATAATCCGCCCTATCGATTTGTTTATGTTCAAAGAAAGGAAACGCTGATTGATAATCCCCCAGGCTTTAAACTCTGACGATTTCAATGTAAATACATCAGTATGAAATATACACTCATTTTAGTAACATTGCTCTTTTTTTCAATGAGCATCATTGCCCAAAAAAGAACCTTTGAGGTTGTTTCCTTCACTGCTCCGGCAAAATGGCAAAAGGTAGAAAATGTTGGAGGTATTCAATTTTCTGTTACCGATAAAAAAACCGGAGGCTATGCAATCGCTATCATTACAAAAGCAACTGAAAGTAATTTATCTACAAGCGAAAATTTTAATAATGCCTGGCAACGACTTGTAAAATCCACTGTCAAGGTCGATGATGACCCTGCAATGCAGAATCCTTTATCAGAAAATGGATGGGATATTTTATCAGGCAAGACAAACTATACTGATGGAAATAATAAAGGTGTAGCTACACTTTTAAACGCTACCGGAGGCGGGCAAACAGTAAGTGTAGTCTTGATGACCAACACACAACAATATCAAAATGCGTTGCTTGCATTTATTAACTCATTAGAACTGGCAAAGGTTACATCAAGCACACCCAGCAAAACTGCTGCATCGGCAAATAAAGTAAACATTCTTTCTTTGGTAGGTCTGTGGACTTATTATGTTTTGGAAGCAACAGGCAATAATATTAATGGTATGCCGCAATACACAGCAGGCTATTTGAGAAAAGAATATGTATTCTATCCTGATGGTACTTATTTGTTCAGGAATAAGCAATGGCTTACAAAAACAGCAAATATTTTGTTTATTTATGAAACCGGCACTTATTCTGTAAACGGCAATCAACTAACTATTACACCTAAGAATGGGAAAAGCGGTTTTTGGGGAAAAACCAAAAGCACTAAAGAATGGGGTAAATTTTTAAAATATGCCGATTATAATTTAGAAAAAACCACTTATACCTTTGAGGTTCTGCAAGACACATCGTATGGCAATAAATTGATACTGAACCCAGGCAGACCAACGGTAAGAGATGGTGATAATTCCAACACAGGTGTTGGCTCTTTTGAATTTTATTATTCCAAACGGGAATTGGAATCGTTAATAGATAACCCACCCGGATGGAAACACCTATAACTTTCTACAAATACAATTATGAAACATTTACTGCTGTTCATCATGATCTTATTCCTTGCCATGGGATTATTTGCCCAAAAGCAAAGTTTTGATGTGGTAAATTATGAAATGCCCCGAGGTTGGGATAAAATAGAAACCGAAAATGGCGTACAACTTTCTACTAAAGATGATGGAAAAGGGAATTATGCAGCTGCAGTAATTGTTCGTTCCGTTGCCAGTACAAAATTACCAAACGATAATTTTAGTAGCAGTTGGAAATCGCTAGTGCAAGGAACGGTAAAAGTATTGGAAGCACCCACCATTTCTGATATGGACATAGAAAATGGCTGGACCTGTATTATTGGGCAGGCAAACTATACCGATGGCCATATCAAAGGATTAGTAACATTGGTAACCGCAACAGCGAATAGTAAAATGGTTAACATCGTACTCATTACCAACACCAACAAATACCAGAATGAATTACTTGCATTTATAAATTCTGTTGAATTAAAAGAAGCACCACCTCAAAACATTAAAAATAAACCTACCATAAATGCTGTTAAGACCCCAAACTAAGAAGCCCTCACTGGTATTTGGGGGTATTAACAAAGTGATATTCAAATATCTTAGGCTACTACTGGCGTGAGTAATATTTCGATGCCGATTGAACTTACCAATTCCTTCAAAAAATATCAGCCATCTATACCACTACGATATTATTTATGCCTATGAAAAAGGAACTTACCAGTTAGTTAGATGACACTCTCAACTTTCATTATTTCTCTGGCAAACAAAACGAACCTTGTTTTGCAATACAACAAGCAAGCGGTAAGAGACGAGGCGTTCAGTAGCAAAACCAGTTCTAAAAATTTATTGTTATACAGAAGGCTTTTGACCCCAAAAAACCAGCAACTGAATTACCAGCTGAAACAAAAATAGAGTTCAAGTACAAATCTCTTCAATAGGTGTAACAATAGAAACAAAAAAATATGTAGCGGCTTTCCCAATTAAATCCGTAATTACATAGAAAACATTAGGGAAGAAAATAAAAGTTTTAAGGGCTATTTTACTTCCCGATGCAGAATTTACTGAAAATATTATCCAACAAATCATCTGTGGTAACCACACCAACAATCTCTCCCAAATAATGTAAAGCTTGTTTTATATCCAAAGCTAAAAAGTCTGAAGTTACAGGATTATCTATCCCATACATTACCTTGTCTAAAGCTTCCCTTGTTTTTTGCAACGCTTCTAAGTGGCGAATATTGGTAACTATTATCTCGTCAGAGTTGAGCAAATTAAGGTTTACGGCTGCCAACAAAGCATTTTCTAAGCTGTCTAGATTTAATTTGTCTTTCGCCGATATTTCTATAACACCTGCTTTTTTATAATTCAATGGATGAAGATCTGATTTATTAGCAACTACGATCAATGAACTATTATGCTCATTGCTTACTGCTTTTAAATCCTCAAGTATCTGGTTTAATTCTTCCTCATTGGTTTCTGATGCGTCGTAAAGATACATAACCACCGCTGAAGATTTGATCTTCTCAAAAGTACGCTCCACTCCTTTTGCTTCGATGATGTCTTGTGTTTTTCTAATTCCGGCGGTATCAATAAACCTAAAAGTTATTCCTTTGATGTTAATTTCATCTTCAATGGTATCTCTTGTGGTCCCTGCGATTTCAGAAACAATGGCCCTTTCTTCATTTAATAAGGCATTCAATAAGGTAGATTTACCCACATTGGGTTTCCCGGCAATTACCACTGGCACACCGTTTTTAATTACGTTACCTAAATCAAAAGACCTTATTAGATTTGATGTATTAGATTGGAGACGTAAGATTAATCGTCTCAGGTCATCACGGTTGGCAAATTCAACATCTTCCTCACCAAAATCCAATTCGAGCTCTATCATAGATGCAAAATGAATCAGTTGCTCCCTCAATAATTTCAACTCGTTAGAAAAACCGCCACGCATTTGCTGCATGGCCAGTTGATGAGAAGCTTTGGAATTAGATGAAATTAAATCTGCAACAGCTTCTGCCTGAGACAAATCCAATCCACCATTTAAAAAAGCCCTTAAAGTAAACTCCCCTGCTTTGGCAAGCCTTGCGCCTTGTTTCATCAACAATTTAATGATCCTATCAATAATATATTTGGAGCCGTGGCAGCTAATTTCTACCACGTTTTCTTTGGTGTAAGATTTTGGGGCTATAAATAATGAAACCAAAACTTCATCAATGATATGCTCTGCATCTCTGATCGTACCAAAATGAATGGTATGGCTATCTTGTTCTTCCAAGTTTTTACCTTTAAAAACCCGATTGATTATTTTTAGGGCATCTGGCCCAGATAAACGGATCACCCCGATAGCACCAATTCCGTTCGGGGTAGCTAACGCCACTATTGTTTCTTCTTGTTGTTGCATCATGAAATACAAAGGTAAGAAATTGTTAAGGGTTTAAGTTTGAGATATAAGTACGATTATACAAAAAAAGCCACCCTATTGGTGGCTTTTAGTGATCACATCAGGATTCGAACCTGAGACCTACTGCTTAGAAGGCAGTTGCTCTATCCAGCTGAGCTATGCGACCTTATCAATTTAATGATGTTTTAAAAGTGCACCCACCTGGGCTCGAACCAGGGACCAAAAGATTATGAGTCTTCTACTCTAACCAACTGAGCTATAGGTGCTGAAATCTAAACCGATTTGCGGCTGCAATGATAGGGCTTTTTTTTAAAAATTACAAAATAAATCAAGCTTAATTAGCATATTCTAGATTAATATTTGAGACATTTTGTTCTGAGAAAGCTAACTGCTTCATTATCAAAAAATATTTGGATATTTAGCCGGGTTTACATTCTGCATCATCTCATAAACTTTTTCTATCACATCATCCAAACTTGGCTTGCTAAAGTAATCTCCATCCGATCCATAGGGTGGCCTGTGCGGTGCGGCGGTTAAAGTTTGAGGTTTTGCATCCAAATAAAAATACCCGTTTTGGCGTTCTAAAATATCTTGTAATATAAAAGCAGAAGCACCCCCGGGCACATCTTCATCTATGATCAGTAATTTATTTGTTTTCTGTAAAGATTTTACGCAATCCATTTCCAAATCAAAAGGCATCAACGTTTGCGCATCTATCACTTCTGCATCAATTCCGTAATTCTCTAATTCTAAGGCAGCCTCAGAAACTATTTTCAAAGTTGATCCATAAGATATTAAAGTGATGTCTCTTCCTTCTTTTAGAATCTCTACCTTCCCTAAAGCAACGCAAAAATCGCCTGGGTTATCTGGCATTTTCTCTTTTAAACGATAAGCATTTAAACATTCTATCACAAAACCCGGTTCATCTCCCCTTAATAAAGTGTTATACATACCAGCCGCTTGGGTCATGTTACGAGGGACGCAAAGATGAATACCCTTTAGGGAATTTAATAATATCCCGATGGGAGAACCTGCATGCCAAATCCCCTCTAAACGATGCCCCCTTGTTCTTACAATCATGGGTGCAATTTGCCCCGCTTTGGTTCTATAACTTAAACTGGCTAAATCATCACTTAAAATATTGAGTGCAAACAGCACATAATCAAGATATTGTATCTCTGCAATTGGTCTAAAGCCACGCATTGCCAATCCTATCCCTTGCCCTATGATGGTCATTTCTCTGATGCCGGTATCAGAAATTCTGTTTTCGCCGTATTTTGCCTGCAAACCTGCAAAACCTTGGTTAACATCGCCGATGCTACCCAAATCTTCGCCAAAGGCAATTAATAAGGGGTTTCTATCAAAATTAGCATCAAAACAGGCGTTTAAAACCTCTCTTCCATCTACCATTTTAGAATTTTGGTGATAGCTAACCTGTATCGCATCAATATTTAGCGGAGATTTTTCTGTGCCTGAAAATAATTTGGAGTTAAAACGCCCATTGTTATTGCCTTGTTGGGTTTTATACCAATTGATCAAGTCGGTTTTTTGTGATGATTGATTTTTTCTGCCCAATCTTAAGGCCTTCCTAACCGAAGAAATTATTTCTTTTCTTAATGGGTCAATATCGGATTTTAGAATTACCGAAACCTTTTTCACTTCTTCAACCTCGTTGCCCAAAGCATCTAAAAGGTTTAAAGCTTCTTGTTTTTCAACTTTGATATCGGCCATCATATCTGCCCAGGCTTCTTTTAAAATGGACTTTACAGATTTCTTGGCTTCGTTTTCTAGATCTGATAACTCATCTTCAGTAATAATAGCAGACGCCAGCATCCATTCTTTCATTTTTGAGAGGCAATCATGCTCTTTTTCCCAATCTAATCTTTCCTTAGATTTATATCTTTCATGAGAGCCAGAAGTAGAATGCCCCAAAGGTTGGGTAACTTCTGTAACATGGATCAAAACGGGTACGTGTTCTTCTCTACAAACCTTGATCGCTTTCTCATAAGTTTCACAAAGGGCGGGATAATCCCATCCTCTTACTTTAAAAATCTCGAAACCGGGTTTCCCTTCTTCACGTTGAAAACCCTTCAATATTTCAGAAATATCTTCTTTAGTTGTTTGATATTTAGCAGGGACAGAGATACCATAATCATCATCCCAAACAGAAATGGCCATTGGTATTTGTAAAACCCCGGCAGCATTTATGGCCTCAAAAAACACCCCTTCTGAAGTTGAGGCGTTCCCGATCGTACCAAAGGCTACCTCGTTACCATTTATAGAAAAATTATCGAATTGTTTTAAATCGCTATTTTTTCGGTATAACTTTGAAGCATAAGCCAAGCCTACCAATCTTGCCATTTGCCCAGCCGTGGTAGAAATATCTGAAGAGCAATTTTTATTTTCGACCTGGTTTTTCCAAGTCCCATCATCGTTTAAAAAACGGGTTGCAAAATGTGCGTTCATTTGCCTGCCGGCAGATGCTGGCTCTTTTATCACATCGGCGTTTGCGTACAGTTGGGCAAAAAGCTCTTTAATTGTTGACATTCCCGTGGCAAACATAAAAGTTTGATCGCGGTAATATCCGGCCCGCCAATCGCCATTTTTAAAAACCTTGGCCATTGCCAGTTGGGCAACTTCTTTCCCGTCTCCAAAAATACCAAACTTAGCTTTACCCGTTAGCACCTCTCTTCTGCCCAAAACACTCGCCTGGCGACTTTTAAAAGCTATTTCATAATCATTTATAACAACTTTTTTAAAATCATCAAAAGTTAGGTTCTCTACCTGGTTTAATGTGCCGGAAATGTCTTTGGTCTCTATCATGTTTAATCTGATGCTCAAAATCCAAATTTAGTAAAATATAAGATAGCTTTAAAATAAGCGTTATTCTTTAAAATTCTTTTGGAACAGTTGTTGAATTACCTATATTTGAATAAATAAATTTAAAAAGACATGAAAAAGATTTTGTTAATATGCTCTGTGCTGATAGGTTTTATAGCCCTTTCTTCTATGAGCGATAATACTGCCGAGTTTAAATTTAATGAGGAAACGCATGATTTTGGCAATGTACCACAAGGTAAGCCGGTTTCTTTTGTTTTCAAATACACAAACGTTGGCGACGAGCCTTTAATTATTACATCTGTAGAATCTACTTGCGGCTGTACCGTACCAAGTGTAGAACCAAAACAAGGTACCCCTGTTAAAAAAGGAGAATCTGGTTCAATCACAATTACTTACAACGCAGCAGTGGCGGCACCGTTTAACAAGTATGTAAAAATTACCTCTAACTCTAAAACACCTTTAAAAATGTTATACATTAAAGGCGAGGTAGTTGCGGCAGCCAACTAATTTACTGAAATTCACTTTAAGCCATCCTGATAGGATGGCTTTTTTTATGCCGAAATTTTTATGCCCACAATAGATAAAAAAATCAAGAACATCATTTTCGATTACGGAAACGTAATATTTAAGATAGACTTTGAAAGAACGCAAAAAGCTTTCGAAAGCCTAGGGATCAATAACGTTGAAAGTTTTTTTTCACATAAACAACACCATACCATATTTAACGATTTTGAAACCGGTAAAATTAACGCCAACGAGTTTAGGGACGGAGTTAGAAAAATATGTGAAAGACCTGATTTAACAGACCAACAGATTGATCGCACCTGGAACTCGCTTTTAATTGGCGTTGAAGAAGGCAACCATGATCTGCTTCTTAGGTTAAAAGATAAATACCGTACTTTTTTATTGAGCAACATCAATGAAATCCACCTCGATTTTATAAATAAATACCTAAAAACAGAGTTTAACTTATCGGGTAACGAAGGTTTTTTTGAAAAGGTTTATTATTCTCATTTGGTAGGTAAACGTAAACCCAACAAAGAAATTTTTGAACAGGTTTTAGAAGAAAATAATTTGATAAAAGAAGAAACGTTATTTATTGATGATAGCCCCCAGCACTTGAAAACCGCTGCAGATCTAGGTATCAACACTTATTTGATGACCTACCCAGACACTATACAAAAGCTGTTTAAAGACCTTTAATCTATCGCAAAATTGCTGATTTCTAAAAACAAATATTCTAAAACCATAAAAGCCGAAGCAAAACGCTTGGGTTTTTCGTTTTGTGGGATAGCTAAAGCAGCCTTTTTAGAAGAAGAAGCACCCAAATTAGAAAACTGGTTAAAAAACAATTATAATGGCAAAATGGATTATATGAACAACCATTTTGATAAAAGATTAGATCCAAGGTTATTGGTTGATGATGCCAAATCGGTTATTTCTGTTGCCCTAAATTATTTTACGGAAGAAAAGCAGCAAGATCCAAATACGCCAAAAATATCTAAATACGCCTACGGAAAAGATTATCATCTTGTAATAAAAGATAAACTGAAATCTTTGCTCTATTTTATAACAGAAAATATCGGAGAAGTAAATGGGAGAGCATTTGTAGATTCTGCACCCGTTTTGGATAAAACTTGGGCCAAAAAAGCCGGTTTAGGTTGGATGGGAAAAAACACCAATTTGATCTCTAAAGATAGTGGCTCTTTCTTTTTTATTGCCGAGTTGATCGTGGATATAGAATTGGATTACGATGATACGTTTGAAAACGACCATTGCGGAACTTGCACTAAATGTATAGATGCCTGCCCTACTGAAGCCATTGTAGCACCTTATGTGGTTGATGGGAGCAAATGTATCTCTTATTTGACCATAGAGTTAAAAGAACAGATCCCCGATGAATTCAAAGGAAAAATGGATAATTGGATGTTCGGTTGCGATGTTTGCCAAGATGTTTGCCCATGGAACAGGTTTTCTGTCCCTAATCAAATTGAAGAGTTTAAACCACATCCCGATTTATTGAAGCTCAATAAAAAAGATTGGGAAGAAATAACCTCAGAGGTTTTCTCTGAGGTATTTAAAAAATCGGCGGTTAAACGCACCAAAATTGAAGGTTTAAAAAGAAATATCTCTTTTTTGAAAACCAGTTGATGAAAAATGGTTATCACGTATGATGGCAACCACCTCTTTAATTTATTTCATAACTTCTACATCAACTTCTTCCATTTCTATAAAAGATTTAATATTGAACGATAGGTTATCTATCAGCTTATCTTTGAGGAAAAGGATTATATGATCTCTGGTTTTTTTTAATTCTTCCACTCTTTCTAAAGATTCGCCATCTGTGCTGCCCGCTTTAATCTCATTACTGAAACTTTTTAGCTCGTGAAACTTGATCTTTTTATCAATTAAGGTTAAAAGAATTTCTTTTGCATCAACTGCGTTAAAAACACCATCTATTAATTTGAATTTTTCCATTTTATTTTCTTTTAAGTTTATAATACTGTTTCTAAATTTTCTATTGCATTTATGGGTGATAAAGGGTTATCATTTTTTGAGTAGTGCGTAATTTCGCCTCCCTTCTGTGGATCCATGATCATCAAATAAATCCATTCGTTTTCTAATAAAGATTTTATATGCGCATTTCTTTCCAAAATTTGATCGATCCTTTCTGTTGGTGCTTCTATTACCACAGATAACCTTAATGGTTGATGATATATCTCATCATCTGAAGCTTTAACAGATTGTAAAGGGATCCCTCTTTTTAAATCGCCACCGTTGCCTTGCACCACACCAAATTTGCCCACCACGTTATGGGTAATTTTAGAGCCTCCGCCAAACTTCTCATTATCAACCGTAGAGAAATAATAATGGTTGTTGATCCATTGTGTAACCACCATTGGGCCTTGCATAATGGCTTCTAAAACAGCCCCGGTTGTGTCTGTTTTCCAATCATAAGATTGTAAAAAACATCTGCTTCCCAAGTTTACATGCTTGCTTAAGTTTCTTGGCCCAATTATAAAACCTGCATTTTTAGCTAAACCCCATTCTGGCCTTGTTTCTGCCCAGTTATTTGCTTTCTTTTCAGATAATTTAACAGCTCCGTTTAGCATTCCTCTTCTTTCGGCAGAGCTACTTCTTTGTATCGATAGTAAATCGGCTTTTAATTTTGCGAGGTTTTTTTGTAGGGATAATGGTGCTTCGCTATCAAACAATACAATCTCATCAGTTGTGGTGTTGTGTTCTGCCCCTAAAAAGAAGGTGTTTTCTGGTATCGCTATGTTGTAACTCTCTTTTAAAACCATTCTTACTTCTTTAATATTGGCCAGCTTTGCCAACATCCTAGCATTATGTCTTCCGGGGCTTGCAGCACAAGCACCACAATCTAGGCTAGATCCAAAGGCATTGTTTTTGGTATGGCTTCCATGCCCCGCAAAAACTACTAAAGGCGCAAACTCTTTCCATCCCATCACATCAAAAGCAGATTTTACGATGGCTACTTTTTGCTCTAATGGGATATTATCAAATTTATCGGACGATACCTGATGATGATTTAAAGATGGCTCACAAATACCCTCATGAGATAATTCGTTCTTCTTTTCATACCTGTATAAATTACCGGGGAATATTGATCTTGCCAGTAGTGAAACTCCGTATAAAATCCCTGAACCTTCTACAAAACCGAAAGCGGAAGGCAACATACTTTTAAGCCTGTTTAAAAAGTAATTAGAAAATTTTTGTTCCTCTTTTTTCTTTTGATAATTTGCTAGCTCCTCTCCTTTTCCAATCTGTGGGATTTCTGAAACTTTATACGCAGACGGAACAATTGGAGGACAAGATTTTCTACTGATCCCAGTTGCTAAATCTTCATAATCCATAGCGATACCAAAGAAACCCGCAAAGCCAAAGGTTTCATAATTACCTTTGCTTTCTATATGCCTTCTGATCAATTCTGATCTTGTATCGATACAAAAAACCATTTGTGCATCTGGCAATTTTTTTTCTTTGGTTTGGTTGGATAGTTGGATGGAATTTTCCTTTAAAATACCCTTCAATTCTGATTGCCAACTCATCTCCCAAGCTTTTAAAAAGATGTGTTTTAGTTGGATGAGTTCTGATAAATGATCGTTATAGTTTTTTAGAGGTGCAATTTGTGCATCAATCAGTTTTGCGATGGTTAATCTTACGGCCAAATAATCCATTATAGAAATCGGGTATTTTTGTTGCCATAAAGAATCTGTGTCTGTTCTGTATTTGATATAACCAACCCAACCCGCCAAAGAACTGATATGAAATTTGAAGATTTCCTCGTAGCCGGCTTCGTTAATACCCGCTAAAGCGTTTTTGATCGCCTCTTCTGGATCAGCCGAAATATTTTTTATAGATTTGAATTGATCATCAAAAACGGCTATCTTTTTCCAAGCCTTAAAAAAACCCTCAGATTTGAAAGGCATTTGCCACTCTGCCATCCCTTCATCTAAAAATGCCGATAACCATTTAACGGTTAATTGATCTAAAAGCCGATTGGGGTTTTCTTTTGAGACCGTTTTTTCTGAAGCCATTTGGTTTAAATAAAAATCTGGCGACTGTTGGTAACCTTTTTCAACAAGTAAATCCAACAAAATATCATTATCGATTTCTTTTTTCCCCAATGCTTCGGTGTAAACTGCTGCGGTTGGAAAAAATGAACCTCCTGATAAGTTATTTGCGTTTTTTACGGCATCCAAAAAAGAACTTTTTTCATAACCCGATAAAGGATTAGAGGTTACAAAGCCATATAAAGGCCATGTTTTGCCAATTACGCTAGCCGCTTTTTCTATGCTATTATTGATCGTTAGAGTTTTCATAACTATTTATTATTAAAGTTTAAAGTAGTTTTATGGTAAGGTTGGGATAGGTTTAGCAATTTCACGTACAA
Source organism: Pedobacter segetis (assembly GCF_016623585.1). Taxonomy (GTDB): domain Bacteria; phylum Bacteroidota; class Bacteroidia; order Sphingobacteriales; family Sphingobacteriaceae; genus Pseudopedobacter; species Pseudopedobacter segetis. The sequence continues at coordinate 39,069 of NZ_JAEHFY010000014.1, read as the reverse complement.
CCAAGGTACTTTTTGGTAGCCGCCCAGTTTCATGATAAAAAACCCGACAAGAAAAATAATCCCGAAACCGATTTGGATGAATGAAAGTGGTAAAGGTGTATCAGAGAATGGCATACCAGACATCATATAGGTTACCCCGCTATAAATTGCGGCATATAAACCTATGCCTATAAAGAATAACATTGGTGGGATAAACGCTTTTTGAATGAGCGAAAGGTTTTTTTGTTTTACGATGTTGTAAGTAACCTGTCCTACTGTTATGGCAACTATCAGCGTTAAGAAAATCCCACTATTTAATGCAGTTCCTTTGCCTGTTAATGTTGCAAAGAGCCAAGCCCCAATTAAGCCATATATCAATACTATTACAGCTTGCATTGGTTTGATCACAATTTGTTGGTTGTTTTTTGGTTTTGTGTGCTCTACTGTTTCACCAGATGAAAGAAAAAGGTAAGCTTTATAAAAGCCATGTAAGATTAGGTGTGCAACCGCTGCGTTAAAAAAACCCAAACCGCACTGCATGATCATAAAACCCATTTGGGCAATGGTAGAACAAGCCAATTTTTGTTTAACGTTCACTTGCAACAATTTGGTAAACTGAGCTATGATAGCCGTTAAACCCCCAATTATCAATAATAAGGTAAAGGTTTGCGAGTGAAATATAAGGCTAGAGAATATAGCCAACAATATTCCAGAACCATTTACAAAACCCGCATGCATTAACGCCGATGCCGGGGTTGGAGCCGTCATGGCAGAAAGTAACCACCTATGAAAAGGATAAATTGCAGATTGGATAATGGCCGCAACAATTATAAAAATGGCGGATAACGTTAAATTTAATATCGATAAATTACCCAGCCTACCTATAATATCGCTCAAGAATAACGACTGGCATTTAAAGGCCAATAACAATGTGCCTGCAGCTAAAAATAATGTACCGATCAAAAAATATTTGTGGGAGAACTTAGCGGCTTCCTTGGCATCTTTCCATTCTTTGTTAACCCCTATCAATTTTGCCATAAAAAAGCCCATGGTAAACCAAGAAAGAATAAACAGCGCAACATGGTTAGAGGCTACAAAAAGCATTACAGAGAAGGTAAAACCCAAACTCAATTTCACAAAACGCTGGTGATATTTAAAACCTATCAGATAACTTCTGCTATATGTGTTTACAATAGCGCTAAAAAAAGTTACCGTTGCCCAAATAATTAATGTAAAACCATTGATTCGGAACCATCCATCAAAATCATAATTGGGGATATTGCCCTTAAAAATTAGGAGCAGAAGGCTAGCGAAAAATAATATCCATAGAAAGATATTTGTAAACCCTAAAAAACCTAAATAAGGTTTCTTTTGCTCTTGTTGTGTACCTAAATATTTGAGATTTAGGTTTTGTGCTAAGGATAAATTTGATTGTTTTTCCATTTTTGTTTGATTGTTGTTTAACAATGGCAAATCTGAAAAAACTAAAGCATTAATTTTTATTTATAATAGTTATAATATGTATTAAATATATTTATGCAATTTTTTTAATCTATGATTGTTTTGGCAATAAGCCTTGCCTAATTTTAGTGAAAGTATTTTTAGGGCTTATGGTAGAAAAACCTATGGTTATCTCAATATTATTGATTTGATCAAGATTGAGGGACGTAACGATCTTCTAAATTTTAGGGAAATTTTTCTCTATCAAAACCTGTATCACGCCATCTACCAAGCCAACTTTTGGCACATAAATCTGTTTGATGCTGGCGTATTTCATTACGGTTATAAAAAGCTCGCAAGCGGGTATAATAACATCTGCCCTATCTTGGTTTAAGCCTAAAATATTGATTCTGTCTTTTAAAGAGAAAGAATTTAGGTATTGATATTGTGTTTTTAGCTTGATAAAACTTAAAGGTTTGCCTTCCTTTTCTTCAGATAATTTGAATAGTTTATTGATGTTGCCCCCAGTACCAATGCCAATTAAACCTTTGTGGTTTTTGGTCTCGTTCCTTAACCAGAATTTTAAACTGTCCCAAGTTTCTTCTTTATCTTGATTGTCTAAAATACGGATAGTACCAAGATCAAAAGATCTAGATGCTTTTAGTTTACCATCAGAAAAAATGGATAATTCTGTACTTCCACCGCCAACATCAATATATAAATAGTTTTTATTTCTTTCTAAGGTTTGATCTGCATGGCTAGAATAAATGATATGTGCCTCTTTTTGACCTTCTACTATCTCTAGATCTATGTTTGCAACAGATTTTATCTTTTTAACCAATTCGGCGCCGTTTTTAGATTCTCTTAGTGCAGATGTTGCACAAGCCATATAATCTTCTACCTGGTAAACTTCCATCAAGTTTTTAAAAGCTACCATCGTTTTAACTAATTCGGCTGCTTTTTTATCAGAAATAGACTGTTTTAAGAATGCATCGTCGCCCAACCTAACCGGTACTCTAATCAATGTGTTTTTCTTAAAAGAAATTACACCGTCATTGTTAATAATGTTAGCGATAAGAAGTCTTACTGCATTAGAGCCAATATCGATTGCTGCGTATTTCAAGATGATTTGTTTTTATATTTTAAATAATTGTAAGAATCTGTTTGTGTTCTTACTGGTAAAGTGCTGTTGGTTTTTCTATATCTATTAGTATTTAAAGCATTTATTTCCCTAGCCTTAACATTATCCTTTAATTGTATGTTGATGAGTTCTTTGATCTCTTCCCTTATTTCTCTATCATAAATAGGGAAACCCACTTCCACTCTATGATCTAGGTTTCGTGTCATCAAATCGGCAGAAAGCAGATAGATCTCTTCATCTCCGCCATTGGCAAAAATCCAAACCCTGGCGTGTTCTAAAAATTTATCGACAATAGAAAACACTTCAATATTTTCACTAAAGCCTTTTTGTTTTGGCACTAAACAACACATCCCTCTCACTATCAGTTTAATTTTAACCCCTTGATTACTTGCTTCATATAGCTTTTTAATGGTAATTTCATCTGCCAATGAATTCATTTTCAAGATCAAGTAAGCATCTTTGCCTGCTTTTGCGTTTTTTATTTCTCTATCAATCATAAAGAATAATCTTTTACGCGTTTCTAGTGGCGAAACAATCAGATTATCATAATCTTTAGAAATTTTCTTTTTTTCAATGTTTAAGAAAAGCTTACTTAACTCTTTGGTAATGCGCTCATCGGCCGTAAAAAGGCTATGGTCGCAATAAATAGTGGCAGTTTTCTCGTTATAATTACCTGTGGCCAAATTTGCATAATAGGCCGGCTTGCCTTTTTCTAGGCGGGTTACCATACAAATTTTGGTGTGTACTTTATAGCCAGTGATACCGTAATTAACGTTTATCCCCTCGTCTTCTAGTTTGTTTGTCCAAAAGATGTTTGCCTGTTCATCAAACCGGGCTTTTAATTCTACCAAACAGTTTACTTTTTTACCGTTTCGGGCAGCGTTGATCAATGCGTTTACGATCCTAGAGTTTTCTGCCAAACGGTAAAGCGTTATATGGATGCTTGTTACCCTAGGATCAATAGCGGCTTCCCTTAAAAAATGGATGATATAATCAAAAGATTGATAAGGTAAGTTGATGAGGTAATCTTTTTTCTTGATCAGCTCAAACATACCTTTAAAAACGCTTAGGTCTTTTATTGGTAAAGGCGTAATTTTTTTATATTCAAGTTCTGCATCCCCAACATTCGGGAAAGCGATAAAATCTTTAAAATTATGGTATTTATTACCCGGAATGAGGCTTTCTGAACTTAACTCTAATCTATTGATTACCGTATTTAGCATTTCTATAGGCATGGCACTATCATAAAGTAAACGCATTGGTTTACCTTTTTTGCGCTTTTGCAAGCTTTTGGTAAGTGCATCTATAAACTTATCACTCACGGTTTTATCTAGGTCTAATTCTGCATCTCTTGTAATTTGGATAGAATAGGCCTCTACTTCGTCGTAATCAAAAACAAAGAAAATCTCATCTATACTGTACCTAATAATATCATCTAAAAGAATAATAAATTTAAGGTTGTTGGTTTCTGGCAAAACCAAAAAACGATTTAAACTATCTGGTATTTCTATTAGAGCGTATTTTACTTTTTGCTTTTTAGAGTTTTGGGTTAGTTTTACCAAAAAATAAATAACCCTGTCCCTTAGTTCTGGGAAAGGTTTCTTATCGTCGATAATAATAGGGACTATGGTAGAAAGCACCTTATCCCTAAAATATTTTTTAACAAAAGCGCCCCTGCTTACGTTTAGTTGATGCTCGTTAAGTATGAATATTTTATTTTCTGCCAGTTCTTTGATGATCTCTTCATAAAGGAGGTTAAATTTTTTCTCTTGTTTTACAACGATATTTTTTATTTGGTTAAGTATTTTTTTAGGATTGTAGCCAAATTCTTCTTTTACCTTACTTACCACCGTTACCAGCCTATTTAAAGTGGCAACCCTAACCCTATAAAACTCATCTAAATTAGAAGAAAATATGGCTAAAAACCTCAATCTCTCTATCAAAGGGACAGTTTTATCTGTTGCCTCTTGCAACACCCTGGCATTAAAATAAAGCCAACTGATTTCCCTATTTATTAAAGGAGGTTTTTCTTGAGTCATGTAAAATAAAAAAGAATCCCTGGGCATGCACCCGGGATTCAAAACTGCAAATTATTTTGTTAATAAATTATTAAAATAAGGTTAAATAACGCTTGCTGACTAACCTCTTTTATATTTATTCTGAGGGCCAGCTTGTGTGGGCAGGTCGGTATTGCTTGGTTTTGTATCAGATTTTGGTGCAGCACTGGTTTTTTTACGTCCGTTTACCGCTTGCGGTGTTTCTGGGTGAGAATTCTGGTTTACGCCCTCATCATTTTTTATTGTTTTTTTTTGTTCTGAAACTCTTGGTTTAGCAGTAGGCTTGGATGCGGCTGTTTTTCTAGTGCTTGCTGCAGGTGTTTTTTTAGCAACGGTTTTTGATGTTGAGCTAGTGGTTGTAGTTGCTCTTCTTTTTACAACTGGTTTTGCCGCAGTTGTCTTGTCTATTTTAGAGGCGGTTTGTGCCACCGGGTTTAATTTACTTACAGAATTAACTTTTTCTGTGGTTACATTTTTTACTTCTGCAGCTTTTTTTATGGCTTTGTTAACTGTTTTATCAACTTCTTTTTTTGCTTTTGCAATTTCTTTTTTTACAACCTTTTTTACTTCTTTTTTATCTTTTACAACCTTTTTATCGGCTTTCTTAAACTTATCTTTAATAGAGTTCTTTACTCCCGTTGCCTTTTTAGATAGTTTTTTGGTAATTATTTTACTTGCTTTTTTAATCTCGCCCCCAATATCTTCGGCATCATGCCCTAGGCTAACAATAAAATCTTTAATTTTTTTTGATAAATCAATCTCTATATTTGATTTAACTTTTTTAATTTCTTTTTTGGTTGATTTAGCTTTGGCCTTAGGAGTTTTCATTATTTTAATATTAATTAACAGTTATAAATTTATCTTTAATTTTTTAACATCAAATAACATTCCAATTATGCCTTCTTTTGATATTGTTTCTAAAATTGATGCCCAAACTCTTGATAATGCGATTAACAACGCTAAAAATGAAATCCTGAACCGCTATGATTTTAATGATTCTAAAAGTAGTGTAGAGTTAGATAAAAAATCTAGTTTATTGACAGTTATTACAGAAAACGATATGCGTTTAAAAGCGATAATAGATTCTATCATCTCTCGTTTTGTGAAACAGGGTTTAGATCCCAAGGCTTTAGACCTAGACAAACCATTTTTTAGCGTAACCGGAAATATGATACGTAAAGAAATAATGGTAAAAGAGGGAATAGAAAAGGAAGCTGCCAAAAAGATAGTCAAAAAAATCAAAGATTCTGGCATAAAGGTACAGGCCGCTATTATGGAAGACCAGGTTAGGGTTACCAGTAAAAAGATAGATGACCTACAAGCTGTGATTTCACTTTGTAGAACAGAAGATTTTGGCCAACCCCTGCAGTACATCAACATGAGAAATTAACCTACTTGGCCCCTATTTCTTCCTTGATCTCTTCAATATCTAAGATATATTTGTTCTGTAACAAAAAATCGAAAAGTGGCTTCGCTTCTGGTGATACCTCTAAATTCTTTGTGGTTACCATTTGCTTATTCTTTATATCCCTAAACGGATAAGTCAATAATTTAACATTACCGCTAAACAGGTCGCTGATGTAAGATAAAAGCTCATTTGTATAATTTGAGCCATAATTTTCTGATAAGAATATATGTTTAAGATTAGCGATATTAGTGGTAATACCCACACTTTTGGGTTTACATTTGGCCAAATATTTAGCCAATTTGTTATGTCTGTTAAAGTTAGAGATGATAACCGCATGGCCCATTTCTGTAATATCTTTTGCCCGTTTAGCAACCCTGTTCAACAATTCTCCATCATCGGTATCGGCATGGTTCATCATATTGTTTAGCGTAAGTTCTGCCATGGTTATCAGCTCAACATCGCTAATTTGTAAATAGGCCTTATATTGGGTTATGGCATGGTTAAAAAACTCGAAATCTGGTTTGGTTTTTTGGTTAAACCGAGTTCTCAAAATCATGATATGTTGTTTGTACATTAAATCTTTGGCTTGCATTACACCAACTTCGGGTATAAATATAGCAGCACTAGAAAACCCTTTTTGGATCAAATATAAATTGACCAAAACATCGCTCAAATCTGCAAAGGCAGGGCCTTTAACACTAATTAAATCTATTTCTACAGAACCTTGGCTTAGGTTATCCGCCAAAGATTCTATCATTCTTTTGGGATCATTTTGATGTTTAAAGGCGGCATATACTAAATTTACACCTAAAATACCCAACACATTTTGTTGCAGGGTGGCATCGCTATCTAATAAACGTACATGAAAAATAATGGTGTTTGCAGGCCCACAAGGTTCTAATTGAAATTTTATGCCCAACCAACCGTGTGGATCGTTTGATTTATTGTAGTTTAGGGTTGTAACGGTATCGGCAAAAGAAAAGAAAGTTCTGGATTGATAATTTACACCACATAAACGCTCGCCCAATAAAGCAAATTCATGGTCTAGCATTTTCTCTAACCTAGATTTAGAAACGTACCTACCAGACTCTTCTAAACCATAAATCTCGTTGCTAAAAGTCATGTCATAAGCAGACATAGTTTTGGCTATCGTACCAGAAGCCGCACCTGCGGTAAAAAAATTCCTTGCTACTTCTTGCCCTGCACCAATCTCGGCAAAGGTGCCATATATGTTTTCATCAAGGTTTATGGTTAAGGCCTTACGGCGAGTGTCCAGTATTTCTAATATCATGTTTACAAATGTAAAATAAATTAAAACGTATTCTAAAAAAGCAATCCCGACTTTAAAAAAAAGCCGGGATTGCTGCTAACCAAATTAAAAAAAATTATTTCACAGAGATTTCTCTCGATTGGAATTTTGCCTCTTCTTTTTTAGCAATGCTGATATTCAAAATACCATCAGCATAAGAAGCATCGATTTTTGAATGGTCTATCAACTCTGGTAAGTTAAAAGATCTTACAAAAGATGAATAATTAAATTCTTTTCTGTTAAATTTTTTATTTTCCTCGGTTTCCTCACTTTTAACTTCGGCAGATATTTTTAGTACATCTTTATCTACATTAATTTTAAAATCTTCTTTCTTCATGCCGGGGGCGGCCAATTCTAAAAAGAAATGATCTTCTGTTTCAGAAACATTTACAGAAGGTACTTTGGAAACTGGTTGCTTGTTGATAAAGTCTTGATTGAAAACAGAATCAAACAATTCATTAAAAGTTGAGTATCCGTTTACTCTTTTGTCGTTGTTAAATTTTACTAAAGTCATTTTTATATCCTCCTATTTATTTATTTTTATGATTATGCTTATCCTTGTTCAAAGCAAATACCAATCATTGTAATCAATAAATTTTACGACATTTTGTCGCTTAATAAATATAATACACGACAATATTTCCGATTATGGACATAAAAGACATTACAAAAAACTTTAAATATAAAGTAGCGATCCCTATTAGATTTTCTGATATGGATATGTTTGGCCATGCCAATAATGCGGTTTACTTAACCTATTTTGAACAGGCTAGGTCTTGCTATTGGAGCGATATTATTAAATGGGATTGGAAAAAAATAGGGATCATTGTAGCAAAAGCAGAGATAAACTATGTTAAACCAATTGTTTTAGAAGAGCAGATTTTTGCTTATGTAAAAACCAGCAGGTTGGGGAATAGCAGTTGGGAAATTGAGTATGCACTGGTTTGCGCAAATGATGACGGCACAGAATCTATCAGAACGCAAGGAAAAACCGTTCAGGTTGCAATAAATTACCAAACAGGTAAACCAACTCCAATCCCACCTAAAGAAAGAGCGTTGATGAAAAGTTATGACAATATTTGGTTAAATGAGGTTTAAAAAATTGAACATGAAAAAATTAACTGTTGTTTGCTGTTTATTTTTTACCATTCCTGCTTTTGCGCAACAAGAGATTCAAACTATCAACCATCAAAGAAATGAGATAAACCTAACTGGGATGAAAATTTTGGGCGGATGGGCCTTGGCAAATATGGCAGTTGGTAGTATTGCTTATTTTAATTCATCTGGTAAGAAAAAATACTTTAACCAAATGAACGTGTTTTGGAACGTGGCTAACTTAGGTTTGGCCACCGCTGGTTATTTAGGGGCCAAATCAGGTTTAAACCAACAATTAAGCTTGGCGCAAGCTGTACATGATCAATATAAGATCGAAAAGATACTTTTATTAAATGCAGGGTTAGACGTTGGTTACATGGCCACCGGGCTTTTCTTAAACCAAAGAGGAGAAAACAAAAAGAGCGATAGGCTTAAAGGATACGGAAACTCATTATTGCTACAAGGCGCTTTTTTATTGGTTTTTGATTCTGGGATGTATGCCATCCATCAACACAACGGAAAAGGGTTTGATAAAGTTTTACAAAAGGTAAGCCTCAATTTTGATGGACGGCAAGTGGGAATTTTTTACAAACTGGATTGAGAATATTATTTAAAAGAAGTGCTAAGATTAAAGGAAGTTATAACTTCAATTTTTTTGAGCTTTAATTCTACCAATCAAAAAATCCCGGAAATCATGATTTAGATAATTTTTTCAACCGTAGATGGCACAAAGAACGCAGAGTTGAATGGTTTAATTTCCATTTATCTTTTGCTATCAACACATTCATGAAGCTAATATTATTTAAGTCTTAGAAATTAATCTTTTTTAGGGAAAATTAAAGAGGCCACTACACTAACGGTAAGTATCGCAAGGATCACAAAAAGAGAATCTATGGTGCTAAAACCCCATTTTACCAACCAATGATGGGCCAACATCTTAACACCGATGAAAACCAAAAGAACGGCCAAACCGGTTTTTAAATAATGGAATTTCTCTATCACGTTTACCAATAAGAAAAACATAGACCGCAAACCCAAAATGGCAAATATATTAGAGAAGAAAACAATATAAGGATCTTTGGTAACGGCAAAAATTGCAGGGATAGAGTCAACGGCAAAAATAACATCGGTAAATTCTATAACCAATAGTACCAAAAAAAGTGGGGTAATAAATAGCTTTTTGTTAACACGATGAAAGAACTTATGCCCTACGTATTTTGGATAAACAGGGAAGTATTTGGCGGTAAATTTTACCACTTTATGGTTTTCTGGGTCAATTTCGTCATCCTCGTTTCTGCTCAAAAACATGGTTACACCACTGTATATCAAAAAAACGCCAAAAATATATAAAATCCACTCAAACTGGTTGATGAGCGTTGAGCCTAAAAATATAAAAATGAACCGCATTACTACGGCACCCAAAATGCCCCAAAACAATACACGGTGGTAATACTTTTCGTTTACATTAAAAGCGGCAAATATCAATACCATAACAAAAATATTATCAACCGATAAGGCATATTCTATCACATAGCCTGTAATAAATTCTAGGCCAAGGTTATCTTTGTAACGGTTTAGGTTTTCTTCAAAATTTGCGGAATTTAAGGTTATATTATGTTGAGAGTCTTTTACAATTTGTTCTAATTGCGCTTGGTTTCTGATGTTATGCAGTTCTTGGCCTTCGGTTTTTAAAAAGAAAAAAAAACCGATCGCTAACGATACCCAAACCGCACTCATGATGGCTGCTTGAGAAAGGGTAACGGGTTTATCCTTTTTATGGAAAAGCCCTAAATCTAAAGCAAGCATCAAAACAATAAAAAGCGTGAAAGCCCCAAAGAAAATTAATTCATGACTCATTTATTTTTTTCTTTCTGTTGTAAAGCGAACCAATTGCTCTAAACCAGTTTTAGATTCTGATGAAGGGAATTTTGATATGATTTGAAAAGCTTTCTCTTGGTATTTAACCATCTGTTCTTCGGCATAAGCCAAACCGCCGCTTTTTTGTACAAAATCTATGATCTGGTTGATTTTAGCCGCATCGTCTTCATGGTGCTTCACTAAGTTTATCATCCTTTTCTTTTCAGATTTATCTGTTTTGTTTAAAGCATAAATCAGCGGAAGCGTTACTTTTTTCTCTTTAATATCAATTCCTTTTGGTTTACCTACATCATCCAAGCCAAAATCGAATAAATCGTCTTTTATTTGAAAAGCGATGCCAACATTTTCTCCAAAAGAGTGCATCAATTTAATGATTTCTTCATCGGCACCAGCAGAAGCGGCACCTGCGGCACAGCAAGAGGCAATTAAAGAAGCTGTTTTCTGACGAATAACTTCATAGTAAACTTCCTCGCTAATATCCATCCTGCGCACTTTTTCTATTTGCAACAGCTCGCCTTCGCTCATCTGCTGTACTGCGTCTGATACTATTTTGAGCTGCTTAAACTCATTGTTATCTACCGAAAGCTGTAATCCTTTAGCTAACAAATAATCGCCCACTAAAACGGCGATCTTGTTTTTCCATAAAGCGTTGATAGAAAAAAAACCACGTCGTTCAAAAGAATTATCTACCACATCATCATGTACTAAAGTGGCGGTATGCAAAAGCTCTACTAAAGAGGCGGCCCGATAGGTAGATTCTGTAATACCACCGCAAATATTGGCAGAAAAGAAAACAAACATAGGGCGCATTTGCTTTCCCTTGCGTTTTACGATATAGTGCGTTATGCGGTCTAAAAGCGGTACAGAACTTTGCATTGATGCTTTAAACTTTTCTTCAAAGGCATCAATTTCTTTTTCTATGGGTTTTTTAATCTGACCTAATTTCAGCATTTACAAACAAACAAGCGGTATTGCTTATGGTTTGCAAACATAATGTAAAAAACCCGATTAAGGCAAAGCAATGTTAAACCTTTATATGCTTTTGTATTGTATTTACATATCTTTACCCCTAGCTTATCAATAAATCATGAAAAAATTATTCTCTTCTGTTTTTTTCTTTATCATTTTTATTTCTACTATTTACGCTCAAGAAAACAAAAGCCCTAAAAGCGGCCTCAAATTTTTTAATTGGAGTTCTTTAAGCTACACCTTTGGGATAAACAGTGGTGCTTTAGACGAAAAATTGAACTCTTTACACCTTAAAACGGTTTTTGGCTTGGCCAACCCCAAAACCGGATTTGGTATCGGAATAGAAAATGCTTCATTTAGAAACCCAAACAGCAGCAATGGGGCTAATTTTAACACTTTAAGTTTTAATGGAAACTTGCACCAATTACTAAAACCCATACAAGATGATGATCTAAACTTTTTTATAAAGGGCGCTGCGGGATATGCCGTAAGAATTTTTGATGGATATGATAAGGGTTTAAACTACGAAGCCTGCGTTGGCACAATTTTAACCACAAAAAGGAAATCTAAATATTTTTTGCAGGCCATTTATAACTATCAACAGATTGATGGCTTTATTTTAACAAACGGAAAGCCTATGATTACTTCTTTTGGAGTAGGAATTGGCACTTGGGTTTCTAGGTAAATTTTGATCTTTTCTATTTTACCGCAGAGTGTATTGCAATTCCGTTTATCCGGTGAGTAAAAATAACGCATCAAAAGCTTAATGTTTCTTCATTCCTTAATGGTTTTTTATATCATTAAAGAATAAAGCTAATTTTTTATCTGCGGTTTTCTGCGAAATCTGCTGGAGAAATTCTTTAACCGCAAAGGACACAGAGTTCACAAAGCTGAATGGTAAAATTGGTTGAGGTTTAATCCTGTCCATCCTAAAATCATTCTTATTCAGACAATTTACTGATTATTAGCAGGAGAAAATAAATCAATAAATACGTGGTAAAGTAAGTTTAAACCTAACGGCTATTATCCTGATCAAAAATACCACGCTTACTGCGGTAAACTTTACTATTGCCTCGTCTAAGCCAAAATATCTTAACAATAGGTAAACCAAACCCCCTATAATACAGGCAGTTGCATAAATTTCTTTTCTAAAGATAAGCGGAATGTTATTTAATAAAATATCCCTGGTAATACCACCGAAGCAGCCGGTTACTGTTCCTAAGGCTACACAAATACCCGGACTTAAACCAAAAGCGATACCTTTTTGAAGGCCCACCACAGTAAAAAAACCAAGGCCTAAAGAATCGAATAAAAAAAGTGTGATTTTTAACGATTTTATTTTCTTCCAAAAGATCATGGCTACCAAGCCAGTAGCTAAGATCAATAAAGAATAATTGGCGTTTTTTAACCAAAAAACCGGAGAATCGCCAATCAAAATATCACGTAAAGTACCACCACCAACAGAAGTTGCAAATGCGATGATCAACACCCCAAAAGCGTCTAATCTTTTTTGCATTGCCGCAAAAGCCCCAGATACCGCAAAAGAAAATGTTCCTAAAACGGTAATTACCTCCCCAATGTTTAGATCAGATAGCGCCATTTCTTTTTCTTAAAAACCATTCTATACTTAATAAAAGAATGATGGTAGCAAATACCCATTTTAGGTTGATTAAAGAATCATAACTTTTTTCTTCATAACTGATGGTTTTAACTTTTTCGTTTTTAGGGATAAGTTCTGCCAATTTCTTCAGATTTCGGGCTTGTACCATTTCCCCTCCGCTAGTTTTGGCCATATTATATAATAATTGATGGTTTGCGGTGGTCTGCATCAGCTCTATATTCAGTTGTTCAATTAAAAAAGATCCGGTTGCTGTAAAATTGTTTTTGCCCAATTTTGTTTTCGCTTCAAAGGTATATTCATCTGCGGGTAAAAAACCAGCGTTCAATTGGTAAGATTTACCCATACGAGAAAACAAAAAACTATATTTTTTCCCAGATTTGCCCTTAATATCAATATTTACATCTGGTTGGTTATTCAAATTATAAGCATCATCATAAAGCTCTGCATTTAAAATAACTTGCTCATTATCAGCAAATCTATTTTTTGATGGGTAAACCCTAAACTTTCTTTGATCATCTTTTGCACTTAAATACTGAACAGATTTTGAGATCAGTTCATCAAAAGCATCATGATTTTCGTTTTTCTCAAAATCCTCTAACCGCCAACGCCAAATGCCCTCCCCTGTTAAAATAGCCGTTTTAACGCCAGCATCGTTTGCAAAAGCCAATAATGGCGCATTGGTTTTTACATTTCCAACCTGCTGATAAAATAGAATTGAACCGGGCAATTTTAAACTATAATTACCAAAAGGGGCGTTTAAGGGTGCTAAATTGTTTAAAGCCGTTTTTGTAGAATCGTTCAAACTAAAAGCGGTAAAATCTTGATTTAGAACCGATAAATATTCTTGTGATACGCTTTGGCCACTAATATTCAACAAGTTTTGTTTTTGGCTTAAAGCCGATGTATTGCATTGGTTACCAATAATAAACCATTTTGATTTTTGATTTGCTTGCTCAAAAACTTGATTTATCGGATGATCGACAGACGGAAGATCATGAAAAATAATCAATCCGTAATCTTTGATGTTCTTTGGCAAATCATCGGCGAAAGCCACTTTTACCTCATAATTTTTATTGTTTTCTATGGCTTGTTTAATGGCAGCAATATCGGGATGCGGGGCGTTTGCTAAAATCAGGATTTTCTCTTTCCCATCTAAAACCTCTACAAAAATAGTTTGGGTATTATTTTGGGTAGTTAGTTCGTTTTTAATTGCCGCTGCTTGCACCACAATTTTTTGTATGCCCTTTTTCTTTGTCTCTAAATTGATCTTGAATGTTTTGTTCCAATTCTCTTTATCGATATTTAAAGCAATATTTTTTGATTGGCCATCATTAGTGGTAATTTTTAACACAGAATTTAAGCCTTTGGCCATAAAAGCAGAAACAGGTATTTCTATCTCGTGATCATTGCCTAGATATACTAGGTTATTGTAGTTGATAGGAGAAACTACTAGGTCTTTTTTAGGGATAGTATCGCCCAGGGCAACCGTATAAATAGGGAAAAGCTGTTTATTATTTTCTGAAACGGGGCTTGCGCCTCGGTTATAAATCCCATCAGATGCAAAGATCAACGCCCCAATATTCTGGTTAATATATTGATTTTTGATGTAAGAGAACAATTGTGAAAAATCGGTTTGTTTTTGATCTTGATTGAATTGGAAGCCTGCATTAACGCCGTCTCCAAAGTTTAACACCTTTACATCATAATCTTTTGATAATTGTTTGGCTAGTTGTTTAAAATCTTGATGGTATTTTAAGCTATCGAAATTGGGGTTAGCAGCAATGCTTATAGATGCGGAGGCATCTTGGGCAATAATGATCAAGGGTTTCTCTAACCTTTGCTTAACCGATTTTAGTAATGGTGCAAGCAGCAAAAAAGAAAGAACGCTGATAGTTAAAAACCTTGTGGCAAAAAGAATTGTTTTAAGATTTTTATCATCCAGATTGCTTTTTTGATACAACAACCAAGCAAAGCCACCGCCCAAAAATAAACAAGGGATAATGAGCCAGGCACTTAGATCGTTAAAGAGCAGTGAAATGAGCATTTTTTAGTAATCGGTTGACTTTTATTGTGGTTATTTGTATTCTGTAATCAGTTGCTTTGCTGGTTATCATTTGTAACTTAATAAGTTTAAATAATTATCAAGCTTTTAATCCAAAAACCTAATTAAGCATTGATTAATTAACTAAAAACTTACCCCAACCTAATGGACTAAAACTTAAAAACCTAATTAACCATTGACTAATGAGCAAATAAACTACAACATTCCGCCACACACGCTCAAAACTTGCCCGGTAATATAAGCGCTCATATCAGAGGCCAAAAACACACAAACATTGGCTATATCTTCTGTTTCCCCGGCCCTCTTTAAAGGAATATCTTTTTCCCAACCTTCCACAACTTTTGGGTCCAATACCTCTGTCATTTCTGTACGGATAAAACCTGGGGCAACAACATTGCTACGGATATTTCTGGAGCCTAACTCTTTAGCAACAGATTTTGTAAAACCGATGATACCAGCTTTAGAAGCCGCATAATTAGCCTGACCAGCGTTTCCTTGCACCCCAACAACAGAACTCATGTTAATGAATACACCTTTACGATTTTTCATCATAACCTTAGATGCTGCTTTGGTTGTATTGAAAACCGATTTTAAGTTAACCTCGATCACATCATCAAAATTCTCTTCGCTCATGCGCATTAGCAAACCATCTTTTGTAATCCCCGCATTGTTCACTACAATATCCAAAGTTCCAAAATCAGATACTATATCTGCGATCAATTGTTCGGCTTCAGCAAATTTAGAGGCATCAGATCGGTAACCTTTAACTTTTGTCCCGAAATTGGTTAATTCTTTTTCTAAAGCTTCGCCTTTTTCTACAGATGATAGATAGGTAAAAGCCACATTGGCACCATGTTGGGCAAATTTTTCTGCTATTTTACGACCAATTCCCTTAGATGCGCCTGTGATCAGGGCAGTTTTTCCTTCCAATAATTTCATTATCGATAAATTAAATTGTGCCGTGAAAATAGTTAAATTTTATTTTGGAAGGAATCTATTTAAGAAAAAGAGCCCTAAAACCAAAAACCAGATCCATCAAGTTTAAAACTTGATAAATCTGGTTGGATATTAAATTAGATGAGAAAAAGATTAGTTCTTTAAATGTCCGATGATCAGGTTTGCCAATTCTACGCCAATTCTTTCTTGAGCTTCGTTTGTTGCGGCACCAATATGTGGCGTTAAAGAAACTTTTGGATGATTTAACAGGTCTTTTCTGGGAGTTGGTTCGTTATCAAAAACATCTAAACCCGCAAAAGAAACTTTACCGCTATCTAAAGCTGCAATTAAAGCATCTTCATCAATTGTACCGCCTCTAGAGCAGTTTACAATGCCTACGCCTGTTTTAACTTTTTCAAATTCCTCTGCCCCTAAAACCGGTTTTTCTGTAAACGGAATGTGTAAACTGATGAAATCTGATTGTTTTAGCAGTTGGTCCATAGTTACTTTTTTGACAGGTACATCAACGGTTACACCACCAGAAAGCTCTAATTTTAAAGTTGCAGGAATATCGTATAAATCAAATGTTAAAACATCCATACCAAGGCCCAAGGCTAGTTTGGCCGTTTCTTTTCCAATACGCCCAAAACCAATTATACCTATTTTTTTACCTTTTAGCTCAATTCCTTTGGCGTAATCTTTCTTTAGTTGGTTAAATTTAGAATCTCCCAATGAAGGCATTTTCCTGTTAGAATCGTAAACAAACCTTACACCGTTAAACAAATGTGTAAAAACCAATTCGGCAACAGATTGTGAAGAAGATGCTGGTGTGTTTTCTACGGCAATACCTTTGCTTTTAGCATATTCCACATCGATATTATCCATCCCAACTCCCCCTCGGCCAATAATCTTTAAATTGGGGCAAGCGTCAATTAAGTCTTTTCTTACCTTGGTTGCACTTCTCACGGTAATTCCATCATAATCATTCAGCTTTGCAGCCAATTGATCTTGGGGAATGTTATTGGTATCCACTTCAATTCCGGCATCCTCCAAAAGTTTTTTTCCAATTGGGTCTATTCCGTCGTTAGCTAAAATTCTCATTATATATTATTTGGTTTGGTTATTTGTTTTTTTCTTCAAACTCTTGCATTGCCTCTACCAATACATGAACGCTCGTAATTGGTAAGGCATTGTACAAAGATGCCCTAAAACCACCTACGCTCCTATGCCCTTTAATCCCGATGCAGCCTTTTTCTTCTGCAAATTTTAAGAAAGGTTTCTCTAGGTCTGGATTTTCCATTACAAAACATACGCTCATCCTAGATCTATCTTCTGTAGCCGTAGTTCCTTTAAATAATGGGTTCCTATCAATTTCTTTGTATAAAGCATCGGCTTTTGTGATGTTTTCTTTCTCTATTGCTGCAACGCCTCCTTTTGCTTTTAACCACCTTAAATTTAACATGGCTGCATAAACAGAAAAAACCGGAGGCGTGTTATACATAGATTCGGCAGCTATCTGCTTTTCATAATCTAACATAGAAGGTATTGTTCTACCCGTTTTGCCTAAAATCTCATCTTTTACGATAACCAGGGTAGCACCCGCCGGCCCGATGTTTTTTTGAGCTCCTGCATAAATCAAATCAAAATCTGCAACATTAATTTCTTTACTAAAAATATCAGATGACATATCGCAAACCAAGTGATTCTTTTTATCGGGAAACTGATGAAACTCTGTACCAAAAATGGTATTGTTAGAAGTAAAATGAAGGTAAGAGCTATCGGCAGCAACTGTATAGTTTTTGGGGATATAGCTATAATTTTTATCTTTAGAAGATGCAACTACATCGGCTTGGCCAAATAATTTAGCTTCTGCAATAGCTTTTTTAGCCCAAACACCGCTATCAATATAACTTGCTTTTTTTCCTTCTGCCAATAAATTATAGGCAACCATTGCAAATTGCAAACTTGCACCACCCTGTAAGAAAATCACAGAATAACCAGTTGGCACTTTCAATAATTCTTTTACCAAAGCAATGGCTTCTTCCATTACGGCAACAAATTCTGGTGCCCTGTGTGAGATTTCTAAAATAGACAGACCTGTATCATTAAAATTTAAAACTCCTTGAGAGGCTTGTTTAAATACTTCTTGAGGTAAGATACACGGGCCAGCGCCAAAATTATGTTTCATTTTTATATAGTTTGGGGTTGTTTTATATTTATCGTTAAAAAACCTGATTTATCATGTGTTTTTTATAGTTTTTATATCGATTTTAAATTATGTTCAAATTTATGATAAACATTGCGGATAACTAATTTATTTTAAAATTTAGTGATCAATCGGATATTTAATTGTCGTGATGTTAAATAATTCGGGATTGCGAACTGTAAGTTGTTTACATCGGTAACCCAAAGGTAAGAGACTGTGTTATCGATATTTAAAGCGTTGAAAATCTCGGCATAGATAATTATCGATTTAAAATATTTATTTAAAAGTTTGGGTTTGTGCGTACTCTCTGGATCTAGAATATCTTTTGAGAAACCAATATCAAAGCGTTTATAGGCTGGTATTTTATAACTTTGGGCATAACGGGGAGATGCAGGCGGCCCGGTTGGCAACCTTGAACCGTACAGCAAATTCATGTGTACCTTATAAGTTGGGCTTTTGAATAATTTATCTTGAAAAAATGCCGAGAAATTTACCCTTTGATCTGTTGGGCGGTTGATATAGCCAGGATAAATGGTTTGCGTACTACCATCTTGTTTTTTTTGGAGGTATGAATCCCCATCAATATTTTCTGCGGTTTTCATTAATGATAGCCTAAAAGAAGATTCTAGATCTTTCACAAACTCGCCGCTGATGCTAAAATCTAGACCGGTGGCATAACCTTTTGCGTTTTGATCGGCATAATAACGTATCTTTAAATT
Source organism: Pedobacter segetis (assembly GCF_016623585.1). Taxonomy (GTDB): domain Bacteria; phylum Bacteroidota; class Bacteroidia; order Sphingobacteriales; family Sphingobacteriaceae; genus Pseudopedobacter; species Pseudopedobacter segetis. Next base: position 20,249 of record NZ_JAEHFY010000014.1, on the reverse strand, counting down.
CTCTATATCATAAGGTGTGAGTTGATATAGGTCTTTGTAATAAGCCTCGGCACTAAACCTTAAATTGGTTCCCAAACCTTTGAAATTATAATCGGAAGAAAGCACAAAATGTAAAGATTTCTGAGATTTTGCATTTCTATTTAGGCTGCCGTCAAAATTTCTCACTTCCCTATAAAATGGTGGTTGCACATATAAACCGGTTGCAAAACGATAGACCAAATCTTTTTTCTCATTTGGCCTGTAAGCAAACACCATCCTTGGGCTTGGGATAAACTCTTTGGTAAAATTATTATAGTTAAACCTTAAGCCACCTGTATATGAGATTTTAGGGCTTATATCTCCGGTGTTTTGTACATAAGCGCTATATCTGAGCGTATTTACACCATTGGCAGCATCAACAGATTTTGATAAGCTGAAATTATCATATTTGTTTGGGATGGCATAACCCGCAGAGTCTATCAGTTCAAATTCTTTTAAAACATCGGCAACTTTATCATATTGAAAACGGACTCCTGTTTCCCAAAAGCCTTTTCTTGTTTGGAAGTTAAACTTTAAATCGCTTGCATAAACATCTGCCCTTAGCTCGTTTCTTCCATAATTCTGGTAAGCACCAATGCCTCTGTTGGCTTTTACCTGCCCAAAATTGCTACTGCCAAAATCGTTTTCAATTTCATCAAAAATATAGGTGCCCAAAATGTCGAAATTCTCTTTCTCTGTTATCAAAAACATAGAATTTATCCATTTTAAATTGCTTTTTGTTCCTAGCCTACTGTTTAAAGTGAGTGCCGCAACTTGGTTATTAAACTCGTCTTTCTCTTGGCCTTCATAATCTACGCTCAACCTTAATAATTGATTAAACGTTCCAAACTGTGTTTCTCTTGATTCTGGTATTAAACCAAATTTGCTGGTATTGTAGATCCCTAAGAAATTCAAGCTCGTTTTATCGTTAATTTGATAATTTAACAAAGCCTGTAAATCATAAAACTGAGGGTTGTAAGCACCAACAACAGGCTGAGAATTAAGAATGAGTTTATTCTGTTTGTTTCTAAAGCCTACCGCACCAGAAAGCTTTTTATAGTTAAAAAAGCCAGTTGCCGATACGCCGTTTGTACCTACTCCAACAGTATATTTAACAGAATCTTGGTTTTTATATTGTACATCTAAAACAGAAGATAGCTTATCGCCGTACTTTGGCGTAAAACCACCAGCAGAAAATTTTACGTTGCCAACCATATCGGGGTTGATCAAGCTTAAACCCTCTTGTTGCCCATTTCTTACCAAGTAAGGTTTATAAATCTCAACATCATTAATGTAAATAAGATTTTCATCGAAATTACCTCCCCTAACCGAGTATTGGGAGCTTAGCTCGTTATTGGTAGATACGCCCGGGAGCTGCTTTAAAATAGACTCGAAACTTTGAGAAACATTAGGATTGCTGGATGCCAATTTTGCATCGATATTGATCATCCCGGTATTTCTGGCCTGGCGATCTTGTACTACCACTTGTTTTAAACTTTGAAGGTCTTTATTTAAAGTAACAGATAGATCAATGTTTTTATTGACGATCTTCACTTGAACATTCATTGTTTTATAACCCAAGTAAGAAAATGTGAAGATGTAATCCCCAGATTTTAAGTTAAACTGATAGCTACCGTTTTCTTTGCTTATGGCAAAAGTTTTACTGTCTTGAACCTTTATCCTAACACCTTCCAAAGGCTCTTCTTGTTCATTTTTTATCAGTCCTTTTACCAAAAAAACATCTTGGGCCTTTGAAACAAAAGGGATAAAAAACAAAATTAATAGTAGCTTTTTAAGCATTAAGATAGGAAATTTTAGGCTGATAATAAGTCTGGAGTGATATTTTTTAGTTCGGCTATGGTATGTAACGGATCGATAGACCCAAAAATTGCGCTACCAGAAACCAAAACGTTTGCACCTGCTTTTAATAGTGCTAAAGAATTATGTGTACTTACGCCCCCGTCAACCTCTATCCATAAAGCTGGGTTTAATTCGTTGGCCATATTTCTTAATTCCCTAATTTTGGTGTAAGTGTGTTCTATGAACTTTTGCCCACCAAAACCGGGGTTTACAGACATGATCAAAACCATATCCAGATCTATAAGCACATCTTTTAACAACATTACGGGCGTATGTGGGTTTACCGCTACGCTAGCTTTACAGCCAAGCTCTTTGATCTGTTGGATAGTTCTGTGCAAATGCGTACAAGCTTCATATTGTACGGTAATAATATTGGCACCGCATTCTTTAAATTCTTTTAAATACCTATCGGGGTTTACGATCATTAAGTGTACATCCAAAGGTTTTTTAGCAAAGTTTTTAACTGCCGCAATTATCGGGAAACCAAAAGAAATATTGGGTACAAAAACGCCATCCATTACATCTACATGGATTAAATCCGCCTCGCTTTTATTCAGCATGATGATATCATCTTCTAGATTGGCAAAATTTGCAGAAAGTATAGACGGGGATACTAAAGGTTTCATTTTCCAAAGATAATAAATAAGGTATCTTTTAGAAATTATACCCCAATAGATTGAAATTGATCTGACTTAATTTATATGAACCAAATCTGAGCTGCCGCTCTTATCATTATTAACCGTTTTAGGATTTCCTTTATATTGGATGTTGCTTGCGCCAGAAGATTTAACATTTAAACTATTTAAAACGTTTATCTTACAATCTGAAGAACCAGATGATTTGATGTTATAATCTCCAACAACTAAATCAAATGCTTCTAATTGTGTAGAGCCGCTCATTTCTAAATTATTCTCCCTAGCCTGCCCTTTTAGGTTTATGGCAGCAGAACCAGAAGATTGGACATCTAATCTCCCTGTAACCAATTCTAAATTTACGTTAGAATTCCCGCTTAGGTCCAATTCAAAGTTATCCGACTTGATAGCAGTTGCAGAATTAATTTCTGCCGAACCGGAAGCATCAATTTTATTTATTTTTTTTGTGTGCAATACAATTTCAATTGGGCCTAGATCACAATAATTGCCTTTAATTTTTATCTTTAAAACATCGCCATCTACACTTGTTTTTATTTCTTTTAAGATATTATCATCAGAGGTTATATTCATAGATGTATTATCATCTTGATAAAGAGTAAGCTTAATATTGCCCTCAAATTCAATTTTACTGAACTCTGGGATACTTCTTTCTTCTGTTTTTTGGTTGCCAGAACCTTTTATACATTCCGAATTGCAGGCACTAATCGCCAAGATGACCGTGAACAAAAATAAATAAGCTAATTTTTTCATGTGGGTTCTAATTTTGTGATAAATATACCGGTTTTTCTTTATCTGATTTGATCCTACAATGCTAAATGCAATTAAGAGTTAATTTTTATCGGCGCTCAAAAAAGCTCTGCTTTTTTCGAGATAGTCCCTAATATCTTTACAAAATTTGCTTTTTTAAAATCAAAAAAACAATAAGTCTTCTTGAATATCCTTCAAAAACAATAAACAGAAGATGAAAAAATAAGCTATAAACATTTTTACGATACAAATTTAAACAGGCTCTTAATAAAAATATTTCTACTTAATATTGTAAATTTCGCCATGCTATCTATTTGCATCCCGCATTTTAATTACCAAAACCCATTGCTTTTTAATACTTTAAAAGAGCAATGCGAGCGTTTAAGGCTAAAATTCGAGATCTTGATTATCGATGATGCTTCTCAAAACAATAAAAAAAAATACCTACAACAATTTGAAAGAAAGCCTTTTAGGATAATCTATTTAGATAAAAATATTGGGCGATCTGCAATTAGAAACTTGCTCGCAAAAGAAGCTGCTTATGGTTTACTGCTTTTTTTGGATGCTGATGGCAAGATCGAAGACCATAATTTTATTAAAACCTACCTTGATAATATAAAAGCAGACATTGTAAGCGGCGGAAGGGCTTACGCTGATTTAAAACCCGATAATAACCACTTTTTACATTGGAATTATGGTTTTAACATTGAAAGTAAAAATCAGGGTTTTTTCCATTCTAATAACTTCATGATAAGAAAAAGTGTGTTTGATAACTTGCGATTCGGCGAGCAGATCAAAGATTATGGTTATGAAGACGTTGTTTTTGGTTTAGAGGCAAAACTTTTGGGAATTAGCATGGCGATTATAAACAATAAAGTGATACATGATGATTTAAAAAACAATCGGCTTTTTTTGAACGATGTTGACCAATCTTTGATCAACCTTTTAAAAATCATCGATATAAAAAAACAATTACAAATTGTTGATTTTGTTGGGATTAGCAAGAGATACAAATTTTTGGGCAAGTTTTATTTAACTAATTTATTATCAATAAAAAACAGTTCTATTACAGAAAAAATCAGAGGGTTATTAATAGAAAATCCAACAAAAAACAGCAACTTAATGTTAACCATTTATAAGCTTTACAAATACCATCAAATACGTTTAAAGCAAAAGAACTAAAGATAGTATAAATCTCCATCGGTTTTGAGTTCGCCCGCATCCAACATTAATCTAATAATATCCAACTTCTCGCTTTCATCGCCCTTTTTTATTTTTGACAATAGATCTTTTAATATTAAGTGGGTATTTTGGGCCAATAGTTGATTGATATTTAGGGCTATCTGCTCTCTTAAATCGTTTAGCCGACTACGTTTTTCTGCTAAACAAACATCACAGATCCCGCATTTTTGGGCGTTTTTCTCATCAAAATAAGTTAATAGCATAATGCTCCTACAAATTTCCTTTTCAACAAAATCCAACATCCCAACCATCTTTTGATGATAATTTTTTTTTCGATCTTGATAGTAATTTTGATCGATGAGTAAATCTTTGCTTGGGATCCTTGGTTTTAAAAAAGTGAGCAGTGGTAAATCTGTTTGCTTCTGATAACTGATGATTTCTAGCTTGTCAAGCTCATCTAAGTAAGAGATTGCCAAGCTTTTATCGATATTGTTTTTTTTGGCAATATCAAACTCTCTGATTTGTATAAATTGATCAAAGGCACCGCCATAAAGCCTTAATATAGATTTTATAAAACCATCAAACCTGGCGTTTTCTACCTGAAATTTGTATAGATCATCACCACCCACAATAAATTGTATCCTTGAGGGTAGCAAGGCATTTTCACTTAGTATAAAATACTCGTCATGCTCCAAAAATTTGATGGCACTTATGGCACTTAAAACATTGAGCTGAAATTTTGAGCAAAAATCGGCAATGTTGAACTCATAATTAGTTTCTGAGCCACCTTCATAAGGGATTTGTAGGTAATTGCACAAAAAATGGTAAATCTGTTTAATGTAATTTACATCCGGGAAGTTCTGTTCAAATTTTTTCTCGAAAACCAATTTATCCCTTGGCTGGTAAAGCAATACAGCGTAAGCTTTATTTTGGTCCCTTCCCGCCCTTCCCGCTTCTTGGTAATAGGCTTCCAAGCTTTCTGGCATCTCGTAATGTATCACAAACCTTACGTTTGGCTTATCAATTCCCATCCCAAAAGCGTTGGTAGCCACCATAATACGCACCTTATCGTTTAACCAAAATTGTTGCTTTTGTGCCCTTTCTTCTAAATTTAAACCAGCATGATAGTATTGAGCCGAAATTTTATTTTGATTGAGGAATTTTGCTAATTCTACCGTATCTCTTCTGGTACGTACATATAAAATACCGCTTCCTTTTACACCATTGCAAACATCCAAAAGTTTTTGTAGCTTGTTTTCTTGGTTTAAAACAGAGTAGCTAAGGTTATCCCTTTCAAAACTTTTCTTAAATATATTTTTGCTTTTAAAGTGCAGCTTTTCTAAAATATCTTCTTGTACTTTTTCTGTTGCCGAAGCTGTAAGTGCCAAAACGGGTACTTTTGGATGTATTTCCCTAAAATCGGCAATGTGTAGATATGGCGGCCTAAAATCATAACCCCACTGAGATACGCAATGCGCTTCATCAACAGCTAATAAATTAACGTTCATGTGTTTGATGCGCTCTTTTACCAGATCAGAAAGCAAACGCTCTGGCGAGAGGTACAAGAATTTTATGGGGCCATAGATACAATTATCCAAGGCAATATCAATTTCCCTTTTTCCCATCCCAGAAACTACCGCAATAGCTTGAATCCCTTTATTTTGAAGATTTTGAACCTGATCTTTCATCAGAGCGATCAATGGGGAAATTACGATGCAGATCCCATCCATTGCCATCGCCGGAACTTGGAAACAAACCGATTTGCCACCTCCGGTTGGCAATAAAGCCAGGGTGTCTTTTTTATCTAAAACAGATTTAATGATTTCTTTTTGAAGCGGCCTAAACTTATCAAAACCCCAATATTGCTTTAAAATCTCGTTAATTGCCATCTATAATAAATGATTGAGGATTTGATTTTTGCACAGGTAACTGATAGAGTTTTGAAGGATTGAATTTAATAATAAATTGAATTTTAATTCAAAAACAAATATAATCTAGTTTCTTGCATCTAGTTTCTTGCCTCTTGAGTCTTGTTTCTTGCATCTTGTTTCTTGCATCTTGAGTGTTGTTTCTTGCATCTTGCATCTTGATAGTTGATGCCTAAAACCTTTCATTTACCCGGGTTAAACTTAAAAGATTGTAAATTCTTAAAATGTCCATTAGCAATGATCCTGCTTTGCGTTTCTTGGATACTACGCATAGAGGGCATAATAAATTTAAAATGATCGATCATGATCTCTTGCCTTTCTTCTTCTGATGGGGTTGCTAACAAAGCCAGCTTTTGTTCTTCATTTAAGCCTGCATAATGCGCAATTTGGAAAGAGAATTTCTTAGGATCTTTATCCAAAATTTCTTTTCGTTGGGTAAGCATGGCTTGAAACTCTTCATAAAGGTTTTGTAGTTCTTCAAATTTGGCCAGATCATAATGATCATCATCTAGTAAAATTTCTACATTTGCCCCTGCATAGGCCTTATCCCCATAAGGGTTAAAAATCTTATTGATCGCAAATGCCCCGATACCTTCTGTAATAACGTCCATTTCGCCGGTTTCATATTGTTTCACAATCTCTACTAATTTTAATTGTGTACCCATTAAGTGAATCTCGTTTTTTACCACAGGCGGAATTCCGAAAGTCATCGTCCTATCAGCTTTTAAATCATTAAAAAGATCACGATAACGTTGCTCAAAAACATGGAGATTTAAACGTTCGCCGGGGAAAGCAATCAGTTGAAGTGGGAAAATGGCTATATCCATAAGGTTAGGTAACAATATTTTTATGTATTGGATGTTTCTATTAAAACGGTAAGATAAAAATCAAAAATGCGCTTAAAATCAAATCTATCAAACTTTTTAGACATCAGGTATGTGTTTAGATCAATTTATTATTGGTTTAATAAGTAAAATTTAGATTACGCTGATTAATCTTTTTCTACAAATACTTACATTACCTGATATTTTTCAAATACAATTTTAATTAAAATAATTTATGAAACTTAAATTAGCTTCTTTAATGCTATTGAGTTCGGGCTTTTTGTTTTCAAATGTCCAAGCACAAGATGGCAGCAAAAAATTTATTGATAGGTCTAACATGGACTTAACCGTAAAACCGGGCGACGATTTTTATACCTACGCCAGTGGAAATTGGGTGAAAAACAATCCTGTACCAGCTAAAGAAACAAGGTGGGGAAGTTTTAACGAGTTAAGGGATTTTAACATTAATGCCGTTAAAACCATTGTGACCAAAGCAATGAATGATAAAAATGCCGCTCCGGGTTCTATTGAAAAAAGAGTGGGAGATTTTTATGCAGCAGGTATGGATAGTTTAACTATCGAAAAGTTAGGCTACACTCCTATTAAAAGAGATTTAGCCCGTATTTCTGCCATTAAAGATTTAAACGGCGTAATTGATGAAGCCGCAACCATGCGTACTAAAGGTATTGGTTCGCCAATGTTTAGATTTTCTGTTGGCCAAGACGAAAAACATCCTACGGTAATGATAGCACAATTAGGCCAAGGTGGTACAACATTGCCAGATCGCGATTATTATTTAAAAGATGATGCTCGTTCTGTTAAAATTAGGGCTGCTTATCATGATTTTATAGTTAGCCTTTTTACCCTGACAGGAACACCGGCTGCCCAGGCAGAAAAAAACGCCAAAACAATTTTTGATATAGAAAAGAAATTTGCCGAAGCGCAAATGAGCCGTGTAGAATTGCGTGATCCCTATAAAACCTACAATAAATTTAGTGTTGCAGATTTCTCTAAAACAACGCCCGGTTTAAATTGGGGATATTTAATGCAGAAAATGAAAGTAGTTGGCGAAGATTCTATTTTGGTAAGTAACCCCGCTTTTTTTGTAACAACAAGTTCTATGTTAAAATTTGTTCCTTTAGCAGATTGGAAAACTTACTTAAAATGGAATGTTCTTAAAAGTTCTGCAAATAACTTAAGCTCGCCTTTTGTTAATGCGGGTTTTAAATTCTCACAAGCCTTATCTGGCCAAAAAGTGCAAACTCCAAGATGGCAAAGAATGTCGTCTTTAACAGATGGCACCATTGGCGAATTATTGGGCCAAATATATGTGAAGTCTTATTTTAAGCCAGAGGCAAAAGCTAGGATGAAAGAATTGGTCAGCAATTTATCCAAAGCCTATGAAATAAGGATCTCTCAGTTAGATTGGATGAGCGATGTAACCAAACAAAAAGCTTTAGATAAACTACATGCCTTTACAAAAAAAATAGGTTACCCAGATAAATGGGAAACTTATACAGGCCTAGCAATAAATAGAGCTACCTATTTTCAAAATTTAAGAAACGCAGGTGTTTGGGGGTATAACAAAATGGTTGATCAACTAGGGAAACCAGTAGATAAAACTAAATGGGGAATGACTCCTCCAACGGTTAATGCCTACTACAATCCTGTAATGAATGAAATTGTTTTCCCTGCCGGGATATTGCAGTTCCCTTTCTTTGATCCTAATGCTGATGATGCCGTGAACTATGGAGGAATAGGTGCTGTTATCGGCCATGAAATGTCTCATGCCTTTGATGATCAAGGAAGCCAATATGACAAAGATGGTAGTTTACGTAACTGGTGGACTCCCGAAGATTTGAAAAACTTTAAAGCAAAAACCGCAGCTCTTGCAAAACAGTTCGACGCTTACACCGTTTTAGATACCATCCATGTAAATGGAAAGCTAACTTTAGGCGAAAATATTGGCGATTTAGGTGGTTTAAACGCAGCTTATACTGCATTTAAGCTAACCAAAGAAGGCCAGTCTGATGAAAAAATAAATGGTTTTACACCAGATCAAAGATTTTTCTTAGCGTGGGCACAAGTTTGGAGAGGCAATATTTTACCAGAGACAGAAGCTCAATACATCATTGTGGATCCACATTCTCCAGGGAAATACAGAACCATTGGGGCACCGGTAAACATGGATGCTTGGTATAAAGCATTTGATGTTAAACCTGGCGATAAATTATATAAAGCCCCAGAAGACAGGATAAAGATTTGGTAAGGTTTGTATGCGTGTTGTAATGTTGATCTGCCAGATGGCGGATCAGCATCTCATTTGCAGCTTATGACACTAAATTGAAGCTTATTTTAATATGATTCTGATTAGCCAGTGGCTAACGGAATAACGAAAGTTGAAAAGTCGGGTTATGCCCGATTTTTTTTTGCCAATATTTTAATTTCTTTTATCGTCATTAAGCAAGCACCTAAAAACGTTATGGGCATCAATAAAATCCTATAATATTGCCAATCAATATTTAGAAATTAATTTCAATGCTAAATTTAAAAACCTTATATTGTCAATCAATCAAAATAAATAAACATTGCAAAACTTAAAGCATCTTAGGTTAGTTTCTTCGGCAGTACTTGCTAAATTCCGTTCTGCAATGGTGGCTAAAATTGTTTTTGCACAATATTCTGCTTAATTTTTTTCGATAGCTTCCTATATCGAACTTAAAATCTCTACAACCTTTTCGTATTCAAATCGTTATATAAATTATAAACCGATTTTATTATGCCGTTTTATTATAAATTAGGAGAAACCCCTCCTAAAAGACATACCCAGTTTCGTAAACCCAATGGAGAACTCTATGCAGAAGAACTGGTTTCTACCGAAGGCTTTTCTAGCAATTATTCTTTGGTTTACCATTGCCACCCTCCTACCATCGTTAAAAATTTAGGAGAACCATACGTTGTGGAACCAAAGATAACAAGAGATAAGCACCTCAAACATACCAGTTTAATGGGTTTCAAAATTAAGCCCGAGGATGATTATCTGGAAAGCAGAAAACCTGTATTGGTAAATAACGATCTTCATATTTCTTTGGCTGCGCCGAGAAAATCCATGACCGATTATTTTTACAAAAACACCATGGCCGATGAAATGATTTTCATACATGAAGGATCGGGGGTTTTAAAAACCGGTTATGGCAACATCAAATTTGAATACGGCGATTACCTGATCGTTCCTAGAGGTGTAATCTATCAAATCCATTTTAATGATGAAAAAAACAGGTTGTTTATAGTAGAAAGTTTTAGCCCTATAAAGGCCCCAAAACGTTACAGAAATGAAAACGGGCAGCTTTTAGAAAATTCGCCTTATTGTGAGCGTGACATTAAAACGCCCCAAAATTTAGAAACAAATGACGTTGTAGGAGATTTTAAAATCCTGATAAAAAAACAAGGCTTGATTTATCCTTACACTTATGGTACGCATCCTTTCGATTTTATCGGTTGGGATGGTTTCCATTATCCTTGGGCTTTTAGCATCCATAATTTTGAACCCATAACGGGTCGTTTGCACCAACCACCTCCGGTGCACCAAACATTTGAGGCACATAATTTTGTAGTTTGCTCATTTGTTCCTCGTAAATATGATTATCACCCATTGTCGATTCCTGCACCATATAATCATTCAAATGTAGATTCTGACGAAGTTCTTTATTATGTAGATGGTGATTTTATGAGCCGTAAATCTGTTGAGCGTGGACAAATCACTTTACATCCTGGCGGGATACCTCATGGCCCACATCCGGGAACGGTAGAAAAATCCATCGGGAAAGAAAGTACAGAAGAATTGGCCGTAATGATTGATCCCTTTAATCCGTTAATGCTTACCGAAGATGCTATTGAAATAGAAGACCCTGATTATTATAAAAGTTGGATGGCAGGATAGTATCAAGATATTAGACACAAGAATCAAGACAAAAACCGATTAGAATTAAGACAAAAGAACTGAGGGTAAAACCGATTTTTATTCTTGTTAAATAAATTTTTATAAGTTGTAAAAGGGGCGTTAACGATTGAAGCGGCATCCTTATTTTTGTCATCCTGAGCGGAGTAGAAGGATAATACAAAAAAAGATATAATGTAATCCGTCAACTGGCGGATAAACGCTTAAATAATCAAGATTATAAATTGAATAAGTTTTAGAACAACAAAGACATGATAAATACCAATGAACCAATGATTAATGAACTAGCTAGTCCTAATAAAAATACCAATGAACCAATGACTAATAAACTAAAAGATTTCTTACCCATAAACGGAACAGATTATATTGAGTTTTATGTTGGGAATGCAAAACAAGCGGCTCATTTTTATAAAACCGCTTTCGGTTTTCAAAGCGTGGCTTATGCTGGCCCAGAAACTGGTGTTAAGGATACCGCCTCTTACATGATCCAGCAGGGGAAAATACGTTTTGTATTAACTTCTGGTTTAAGATCAAATCATCCAGTATCGCACCATGTTTTGAAGCATGGCGATGGTGTTAAAATATTGGCACTTTGGGTTGATGACGCTTTTAAGGCCTATGAAGAAACGGTTAAAAGAGGTGCTAGGTCTTTTTTAGAACCAGAAACATTATCTGATGAAAATGGCGAGATAAAACGGAGTGGAATTTATACTTACGGCGAAACCATCCATCTATTCATAGAAAGAAAAAACTATAATGGTTTGTTTTTACCCGGATTTGAGCCTTACCAATCGGCGTATAATCCAGAAGAAATAGGTTTTTTACACGTAGATCATTGTGTTGGGAACGTAGGTTGGCACCAAATGAATAAATGGGTAGGTTTTTATGAAGATACCATGGGTTTCAAAAATATTTTAACTTTTGATGATAAAGCTATTTCTACAGAATATTCTGCTTTGATGAGCAAAGTGATGAGCAATGGGAACGGTTATGTAAAATTCCCGATAAACGAACCTGCGGAAGGCAAAAAGAAATCGCAGATAGAAGAATATTTAGAGTTTTATGAAGGAGAAGGCGTACAACACGTTGCCATTGCTACCGCCGATATTGTTGATACGGTAAAAAAATTGAAAGCAAATGGGATTGAGTTTTTGAACACCCCAGATACTTATTACGATACTTTATTGCAAAGGGTTGGTGAAATTGATGAAGACGTTAAGTTGTTAAGAGAGCATAAAATTTTGGTAGATACAGATGAAGAAGGTTACCTATTGCAAATTTTTACCAAACCCCTGCAAGATCGCCCAACTGTGTTTTTTGAAATCATCCAAAGAAAAGGAGCCCAATCTTTTGGTGCCGGTAATTTTAAGGCATTATTTGAGGCAATTGAGAGAGAGCAAGAATTGAGGGGAAATTTGTAATTCTTAATTGTTTATAATAAACTAAAAAAGCCGCTTTAATTAATTTTAGAGCGGCTTTTCTGTGTCCGAGAGCAGATTCGAACTGCCACACCCCAAAGGGCGCCAGCCCCTCAAGCTGGTGCGTCTACCAATTTCGCCACCCGGACATTAGCCTTGCAATTTAGATCTTAAATTGTAATTGGCATTAAAAAATTAAAATTTATTAAAATGCCACGTTTGCAGAAAGCCCAAATACCTGTCTTATTTGGAAACCTTTAAAAGCGTTATCATCATAAATAGTTTGGAAAGCAATATTTGTGGTCAAAAATTTATTGATCTTCAACATCAAATTCAATTGGTAATCTATGTCTATATTTTGCGGGTCCTGCAAATAATTAGCGTATAAATTCAAGATATTCTCTGCAGAAACGTTCTCTATCAAACCAAATTTATAATAGGCAGAAGTATAAAAACCCAGTTCGTATCTAAATGTTTTACCCTCATCTACACCAAAATAAGCCTGATCTGGCAATGTGAGGTTTTTATCAACAAAGATAAATTTTGAAGCAGCCGGAGAGATATTGACTTTTAGATCATCAGATTTTTTCCATAAAAAGCCAGGGCCGATATTCAAATAAGCAGGGGAAAAGAAATTGGTATATTCTGTTCTTGTTTCTACACCTGCGGCGGTATTGTATTTATATCCTTTTGTAAATTGGGTTTTAAAATTTAAAATACCAGAATAATACCAGTTTCCACCGGCCTTTTGGCCAATTAAAGAATTAAACTCCAAACGGTCATCTGTTTTTTTTGTAAAAGCGGCATTTTTTGTCTTTACCAATCCGTAAGAAGCAATCAGCTTATTATCCCAAGTTAAATCAGCTTTTTTATAATCGAAATCGTAATTTAAACCCAAATTGCCCGATAGGTTGTTTTCACCCCCGGCTTGCCAATTACTAAACGTAGATTGATTTAAAAGAAAAGAAACATTTCCTTTTTTAACCCAACCATCTTTTATTTCTTCTTTCTTGTCTTGAGCTTTACCGCTAAAATAGAAAACAAAAAGTAGCATAATTATAAATAGCTTTTTCATTGCATTTTTTTTCAAATGTAACGGATTTAATTTTTATCATCATTAATAAGCTGTTTTAAAAATCGTAATTTTGCTCTTATGATTATAAGATCTGCCGAGTTTACGGTAAGCAATACCAAAGTAAGCAAACTACCTCCACCGATATTGCCAGAATATGCCTTTATAGGGCGTTCTAATGTTGGTAAATCTTCATTGATAAATATGTTGGTAGATGTAAAAGGTTTGGCAAAAACATCTCAAAAACCGGGGAAAACGCAATTGATCAATCATTTTTTAATAAACAAAGAATGGTACATAGTAGATTTACCAGGTTATGGTTATGCAAAAAGTTCTAAAAGCAATAGGGCCGATTGGGCAAAATTCATCAGGTTTTATTTAGAGAAAAGAGAAAGTTTACAATGCGTTTTTGTGTTGATAGATAGCAGGTTAGAACCTCAGAAAATAGATATTGAATTTTGTTGTTCACTAGGGGAAAAAGGAATCCCCTTCTTTTTACTTTTTACCAAGGCCGATAAACAGGGTAGCGTGAAATCTCAACAGAATATGGCGGCGTTTAAAAAACAACTTTCAGAATTTTTTGAAGAGGTGCCTAAAATGATTTTAACCTCTGCAGAAAACCAATTGGGTAAAAAAGATGTTCTTGAATCGATCACAGAAATCAATAAACATTTTGTAATCCCCGAGTTTGAAGGAAACTAATGGCTTAATTTTAATGAAAAAATACCTTTCTTTAGTAACGTTTTCACATACCATATTTGCAATGCCCTTTGCTTTTATCGGTTTTTTTTTGGCCATAAGCACCACTAGCCACCAATTTTCTTGGTTAAAGTTAATTTTAATGATCATTTGCATGATTTGCGCTAGAAATGCGGCAATGGCATTTAATCGTTATTTAGACAGGGAAATTGACGCTAAAAATCCTCGAACAAAAGTGAGGGATATTCCTTCCGGAAGAATAACCGCAAAAAGCGCTTTGCTATTTACCATCATCAATTGCTTACTTTTTATTGGCGCTACTTGGTTCATTAACCTATTATGCTTCTTTCTATCGCCAGTTGCATTATTGGTGGTTTTGGGATACAGCGCAACAAAAAGATTTACGGCACTTTGTCATTTGGTTCTTGGCCTTGGCCTTTCCCTCGCTCCTATTGGCGCATATTTGGTAGTAACCGGAGAGTTTGCATTGCTGCCAATTTTATTTTCTTTAGCGGTTTTATGTTGGGTAAGCGGTTTCGATATTATTTATGCACTCCAAGATGAAGATTTTGATCTAACAGAAAACCTACATTCTATTCCCTCCTATTTAGGCAAGAAAAACGCCTTAATGGTCAGTAACATTTTACATTTTTTTGCCGCCATTTTTGTTATTGCACCATTATTTTTCACTCCATTGGCATGGCCTTATTTTATTGGTTTAGCTATTTTTATTGGGATGTTGGTTTACCAGCATCAATTGGTAAAACCAACCGATTTAAGTAAGGTAAATTTTGCCTTTATGACTACCAACGGCATAGCTTCTGTTGCCTTTGCCGTATGTTTTTTATTTGATATTTATTACAGACACCATTTATGATTTTAGAAAAAGCAAAAAGAAATTATTTACCCCAAGATTTGAATATAGATTGGGAAACTTTAGAACCTATATTTGATGAACTTCTAAATAGAAAGATTACCTCAGTTGATAATTTAGAGCAATGGCTTGCAGATAAAAGCGAGGTTGAAGCCGCTTTAGAAGAAGATTTTGCATGGCGATATATTAAAATGAGTTGCGATACGGCAAATCATGATCTGGTAAAATCTTTCCAATATTTTGCTACCGAAATTGAGCCAAAAATAGCCCCGATAGGTAATGAGCTAAACAAAAAACTAAACCACTCTGAGTTTGTAAAAGATTTAGACCAAGAAAAATACTTTATATATCTGCGTGGAGTAAGAAAAGCATTAGAATTATTCAGAGAAGAAAATATCCCCTTACAAACAGAATTACAGGTAGAACAACAAAAGTATCAAGGCATTACCGGCGCAATGTCTGTAACGCTTAACGGACAAGAATATACTTTAGAGCAAGCATCTAATTTCTTAAAAGACTTAAATCGTGATACTAGAAAAGAAGCTTGGGAAGGTATTACAGCAAGAAGGCTAGAAGATAAAGATAAGCTTGATGGTTTATTTAATAAGCTAAAAGATTTACGCCACCAAGTTGCCTTAAATGCTGGTTTCGATAATTTTAGGGATTATATGTTTCAGGCTCTGGGCCGATTTGACTACACGCCGCAAGATTGTTTTGATTTTCATGATGCAATAGAAAAAGAAGTTGTCCCATTATTATCAGCGCAAGCGGATGAAAGAAAAAAACTTTTAAAATTAGAGACGCTTAAACCCTGGGATACAGAAGTTGATACATCTGGAAAAGCAGCTTTAAAACCATTTGAAAATGGTATTGAGCTGATCGAAAAAACAATAAATTGTTTCAACAAGTTAAACAGCTATTTAGGTTCCCGTTTAGAAATAATGAAAGAGAACAACCTTTTTGATGTTGAAAGTAGAAAAGGAAAAGCGCCCGGGGGTTACAATTATCCATTATCAGAAACCGGTGCACCGTTTATTTTCATGAATTCGGCAAATTCTTTTAGAGATCTAACAACAATGGTACATGAAGGTGGCCACGCTATACATACTTTTTTAACGGCCAATTTAGAACTTAACGACTTTAAACATTGCCCTTCTGAAGTAGCAGAATTGGCATCTATGAGCATGGAATTGATTTCTATGGACCATTGGGACGAGTTTTTTAAAAACGAAGAAGAATTAAAAAGAGCAAAACGCTATCAATTAAAAGATGTTTTAAAAACCCTGCCTTGGGTAGCCGTGATAGATTCTTTCCAACATTGGATCTACACACATCCAAATCATACAACCGAAGAAAGAACACAAGCTTGGACTAAAATATTTAACAGGTTTGGGGCAAATTTTGTAGATTGGAGCGGGCATCAAGAAGCCATGGAAAACCTTTGGCAAAAGCAACTACATATTTTTGAAGTTCCATTTTATTATATAGAATATGCCATTGCGCAACTTGGGGCAATAGCAGTCTGGAAAAATTATAAAGAAAATCCAAAAAAAGGCCTTTCAAATTATATGGAAGCTTTAAAATTAGGATATACAAAAGACATGAAAACCATTTATGAAACTGCTGGGATAGCATTTAATTTTAGCGCACCATACATTAAAGAATTAATGGATTTTGTAAGATTAGAACTAGAGAAATTAGATTGATTATAATTATAGCCCATGGCTTAAGCCATGGGCTATAATTAAAGAAGACATCTTAAAAGCAAAATTTTTTATGCTGAATTTATTTCAGCATCTGATCTGCAGACTAACAATCTAAATGGGAACTTGTTATTGAATGATTTTGAAATAAATCCAGAATAACGTCCTTATTTAAAACAACATCTTTTCTAATCAATAATCACTATAAATTAAATACAAAGCTGTAAATCTTCATCAGCACATTTGTTATTATGTAAATTTGCATGGTAATAAAAACATAACCAAATGAACGATTTTATAGCAGCCCGTTCGCAAATGGCCCTTTCATTGGGTTTCCATATTATATTTTCTTGTATTGGGATGGTAATGCCATTTTTTATGGCAGTTTCCCATTATCTATATTTAAAAACCAACGATGTTTCTTATAAAAATATCACCAAGGCTTGGAGCAAAGGCGTAGCGATATTTTTTGCGGTTGGTGCAGTTTCTGGCACTGTACTCTCTTTTGAATTAGGATTGCTTTGGCCAAAATTTATGGAACACGCAGGCCCTATTTTTGGGATGCCATTCTCTTTAGAAGGAACAGCATTTTTTATTGAAGCCATTGCATTGGGTTTCTTTCTTTATGGTTGGGATCGCTTTAATAAATGGTTTCATTGGTTTACAGGGGTAATTGTTGGTGTAAGTGGCTTGTTGTCAGGTGTTTTGGTAGTTGCTGCAAACGCTTGGATGAATACCCCTGCTGGTTTTGATTATGTTGATGGGAAATATATCAACATAGATCCTCTTGCGGCAATGTTTAACGATGCTTGGTTTTCACAAGCTTTACACATGAGTATTGCAGCTTTTGCGGCAACGGGTTTTGCCGTAGCTGGCATCCATGCACTTATGATCTTGAGGAAACAGAATGTTGCTTTTCATGCCAAATCATTTAAGATCGCAGCTGTTTTTGGTACAATTGCCGCGGTTATGCAACCCCTAAGCGGAGATATCAGCGCAAAATTTGTCGGCAAATCTCAACCTGCCAAACTAGCGGCAATGGAAGCGCATTTCCATACAGAAAAATCGGCACCGTTAATTATTGGTGGCATCCCAGATGTTAAAAATCAAAAAGTAGATTACGCCATTAAAATCCCCGGTGCCTTAAGTTTTATGGCCAAGGGCAATTTTAAAGCTGAAGTTACCGGTTTAGATCAAATCCCAAAAGAAAACCAACCCCCAATTGCCATCACGCATTACGCATTTCAAATAATGGTTGCTTTAGGGATGATCATGATGGGAATTGCTTTTGCTTATTTTATAGCATTGTTTAAAAAGAAAAGTTGGCTCAAACAGCAATGGCTTTTAAAGCTATTTGTATTAGCCACACCTCTAGGCTTTATAGCCGTTGAAGCTGGCTGGGTAGTAACAGAAGTAGGCCGACAACCTTGGATAATTAACGGCGTAATGCGAACAAAAGATGCCGTAACACCAATGCCGGGCATACAATATTCTTTTTATTTATTCTCTGCGGTTTATTTCTCTCTAGCGGTTATCGTAGTTTTTATGCTCTATCGACAAATAAAAATGGTTCCTCAATTGTATGATAAAACTAATCCTTAAAACATGCTGTACGTTGTAATGATATTTTTATGGATGGCCATTTTGCTTTATTTGCTTTTAGGCGGTGCCGATTTTGGAGCTGGGATCTTAGAACTCTTTACCTCCTATCCCAACAAAAGCAAAACCAGAAAAACAATGTACCGGGCAATTGGCCCGGTTTGGGAAGCCAACCACATGTGGCTGATCATCACCATCGTAATTCTATTTGTAGGCTTCCCCAATATTTACACAACCATGTCGGTTTATGTACACATACCATTGGTATTGATGCTTTTAGGGATTATCGCCAGAGGTACGGCCTTCACTTTTAGGCATTATGATGCCGTAAAAGACGATATGCAAAAAGTTTACAACAAAATATTCGTTTACTCCAGTTTCATCACTCCTTTGTTTTTAGGCATTATAGCAGGAAGCACCGTTGCAAGAAGGATTGACACCGAAGCTTCAAATTTTTTGGATGCTTATGTTTTCAGTTGGCTACACTGGTTTTCTATTACGGTTGGTTTGTTCACGGTTGCTATTTGTGGGTTTCTAGCGGCCATATTTATTATCGGGCAAACAGAAAACCTTGAAGAGAGAATAAGGTTTATAAGAAAAGCGAAAACTTTTAATATCGCCGCCATTTTATGCGGAGGTCTGGTTTTTTTAGCTTCTTTGTATGAAAAGATCCCATTATTAGATTGGGTATTTGGAAATTCTGTGGGGATAACCGCATTTAGTTTAGCTACCGTTTCCGTTGTTATTCTATGGAACTTATGGAACACCGATAAAACAAATCTGATGAGGGTTCTGGCTGGTTTTCAAATCACCATGATTTTATTGATAACCACCTGGAAACATTATCCAAACATCATCTTGCTAAAAAACGGGAGCTCTTTATCCTTATTAGAAGAACAGGGGAATGCCAAAACCATAGATGCTTTGGCTTGGGCCTTAATAGCGGGCAGTATCTTCATTCTCCCCGCATTGGTCTATTTGATCTATAGCTTTCAAAAACCAAAAGAAAAGATAATTTCCTAGTGCTTTAAAATAATAATTTGGGCGGCACCCCGATGAAAATCGGGGTCAGGCTGTTCAGGGGTTCCGTTAAACTTTTTTCAAAAGCTTAACCGTCATTTCATTCCGCCATTACCATCCTTGCCGCAAACCTGTGCTACCAACCTTGCTAAATGGTTGATGATTGATTGTGGGTATTTAATTAAACACAATTTTAATAACCGCTATGCGACCCCCACGGGGTCGAACAAAATCATCCAAACAAGCTATAAATGTGTTATCCCTTCGGGATAAAAAAATTATAAATCCTCATAAGAGAATCCGTAGGATTTAAATGTTTATTGCCTATAAAGGTATTATCCCTTCGGGATAAGAAAGTTTTAATATCTAAGGAAAATCCATCCATTTAAACATAATATCAAAGAAATTTAATGTTATGAACATATTTAACCTATCCAAAAATCCGTAGGATTCAAATATTTATAACAAAGTGGTATGCTCAACAATCATGTCAATCAAACCAAAAGATTATGCCGTTTTAAATCATAATGAAAGTTTTGCGAACTAACACTAGAAATAACGTTCTAAGTGGAAAAAAAGCTTATTTTAAGAATTTCAACATATTTAACCTATACCAGAATCCGTAGGATTCAAATATTTATAACAAAGTGGTATGCTCAACAATCATGTCAATCAAACCAAAAGATTATGCCGT
>NZ_JAEHFY010000013.1 GCF_016623585.1 Pedobacter segetis | reverse complement strand
CCGGTTGCTCCTTGTAAACCCGTATCTCCTTTTGCTCCGGTATCGCCTTTTGCACCCGTTGCTCCATCTGAACCTGTCGCCCCTGTATCTCCTTTTGAACCTGTTGCTCCTGCTGAACCTGTCGCTCCCGTATCGCCTTTTGAACCTGTCGCTCCATCTGAACCCGTTGCTCCTGTGTTACCGGTTGCTCCTTGTAAACCCGTATCGCCTTTTGCTCCCGTATCGCCTTTTGCACCTGTCGCTCCTGCTGAACCTGTATCTCCTTTTTCGCCCGTATCGCCCTTTGCGCCGGTTGAACCTGCTGAACCTGTTGCTCCTGTATCTCCTTTTGCACCAGTTGCTCCCGTGTTACCGGTTACGCCTTGGATTCCTTGTGAACCCGTATCGCCTTTTGCTCCGGTATCTCCTTTTGCACCTGTCGCTCCTGCTGAACCTGTATCTCCTTTTGCGCCCGTATCGCCCTTTGCGCCGGTTGAACCTGTATTACCAGTTGCTCCTGTTGCGCCCGCTGAACCTGTTGCTCCGGTATCGCCTTTGGCACCTGTCGCTCCTGCTAAACCTGTCGCCCCGGTATCGCCTTTTGCTCCTGCTGAACCCGTTGCGCCTTGTAACCCTTGTGGGCCAGTATCGCCTTTAAGTCCTTTATCTCCCTGGTCTCCTTTATCTCCTTTAGGTCCTTTTACACCAGAACTGCTGTTTCCGCTAGATTTAGCATAAAGTGCAAAGGGAACAGCAATAAGCTCTGAACTACCAAATGGTTGAAAATTGCTACCGTTATTTAAGTCTAACTCGACTTTTAAATAATAATTTGAAACCGAAAAATCTACATCTGTTAATTTTATAGATGAAAGTGGTGTACCTCTTCCTATAATATGTGAAAAAAGGCCAAATTGATTTGAAGTTAATCTTTGAGTTTCTGAATAAACCTCTACACCATTTGAAGAACCACTCAAAATCGTGAATCTTGCATTTATTTTTTGATTAGATAATTCCTTTCCATCAGCTTTCCTTATTACGGCCTGATATTGAAATCCATTTAAACCGTCTTGGGCATAAAGTTTCCCGAGCATTAAAGAGGATAAGAAAAATAGAAGTAGTAGCGATTTTTTCATATTATATTATTTAGGAGCGTTTTATTTTAATTTTTTGAGTACTGAACTGTGATTTGGGTTTCGATTTTCCACATTTTGGTTATTAATTTCTACAATAGAAATTCAAAGCTGTTTTCAACATAATCCTTAAAAAATGTTAATAACTTTAAAGTTTAAAAATATAGATTGATGTTTTCTGATGAACTTTTTTTAATTAAATAAAATTACGTTTAAGTTTAATAACCTTCAGATTTACTATTGAGTGTCTCTTTGGGATATTATCCAATTATACGAAGGAGAAGCTTGATTGGTTATGGAAATTTTTAACATTAGCGTTAAAAAAGAAAGAAAGAAAACATAAAAGAAACATTAAATTTGTAGCATGATTAAAACGTCTGACAAGTTTGTAGAAATTTCTACCCAAAAATCTTTTGATTTACCACATAGGGGAATTATTAACCATAACATAGGTAAATACGATATTGCTGTAGAAAAAGGATTGTTTAGACTTGAAAATATAGAGTTTGCAAAAAAGAGAGGGCACCAAATTAAGTGGAAAGTAATGGAAAACCTTGACAAGCTTCTACCTGAATTTGAAAGTAATTTTCAGAAAAAAGGTGGTAAGGTTTTGTGGGCAAATACCATTGAGGAAGCGAATAAAGAAATATTAAATATCCTTAAAAAAATAAATGCCAAAAGTGTTATCAAATCAAAATCTATGGTTACAGAAGAAATTCATTTGAATGAGTTTTTAGAGAGTAATGGGATTGAATCACTTGAATCTGACCTAGGAGAATACATTGTACAATTATTAGGTCAAAAACCCTATCATATCGTTACGCCTGCAATGCACCTCAGCAAAGAAGATATTGCCATACTTTTTAACGAGAAATTTGGGACACCAATTGACTCGACACCGCAACAATTGGTTTTAAAAGCTAGAGAATTATTACGCGAGAAGTATCTAATAGCAGATGTAGGCATTACCGGTGCAAATTTTTTGATTGCGGATACCGGTAGCATAGCCATTACAGAGAACGAAGGAAATGCTAGACTAAGCACTACTTTCCCTAAAATACATATCGCCATAGTTGGGATAGAAAAATTGATCCCTTCTTTAACAGATTTGGATTTATTTTGGCCCATGCTTTCTACCCACGGAACCGGACAAAATCTAACAGTTTACAACACCGTACTTAACGGCCCTAAACAAGCAAATGAAACCGATGGCCCAGAGGAAATGTATGTTATCTTATTAGATAACGGAAGGACTGAGCTATTGGCGCAAAAAGAACAAAGACAGGGCTTGTACTGCATACGTTGCGGAGCCTGCTTAAACGGCTGCCCTATATATAAAAACGTAGGCGGCCACACTTATGATACTACTTACAGCGGCCCAATTGGCTCTATCATTACTCCTCACTTAAAAGGGATGGAAGAATTTAAGCATTTGAGCTATGCCTCTAGCTTATGCGGAAAATGTAGCGAGGTTTGTCCGGTAAAAATTGATATCCACAAAATGCTGTTGTTAAATAGAAGAGATTCTGTTGAAAGGAACTTGAATTCAAGATTAGAGAAAGTAGGATGGTACTTTTGGAAGAAAGGAATGTTAAAAAGGAGTTTTATGGATCAATTTGGGGGCAGTTTTAAAAATCTTATGCTTTCTAGGTTTTTTAAAAAAACTTGGGGCGGACAAAGAAAACTGCCTAAAGTTGCCGTTAAGTCTTTTAGTAAAGATTGGAAATTTAATCACCTTGATAAAGACTGAATCTTCTTTAATGATCGATCAAAAAATTAGTGTGCTTTCAAAATATATCCCTCCGGAGGCTGCAAATCTAATTGCCAAATGGATAGATTTTTACCGTTGTGAGTTTAAAATCTCTAAAAGCAGGAATACAAAATTTGGGGATTATCGGCCGCCACAAAATGGGAAAGGACATAGAATCTCTGTAAACCACAACTTAAATCCTTATGCTTTTTTGGTTACGGCCGTTCACGAATTTGCCCATTTAGTTACTTGGAAAGAATTTGAGCAAAAAGCCAAGCCTCATGGTAATGAATGGAAAACCAATTTTAAAAGAATGATGCAACCATTTTTTGAATTTGAGGTTTTCCCCATAGAAATTAGAAAAGTGATTACAAATTATCTTGAAAACCCTTCAGCCTCTAGTTGCAGCGATATTGATTTATTTAGAGCTTTAAGCAGTTACGATAAAAAAGACCCCAACATAATCCATGTTGATAAAGTACCCGACAACCATCGGTTTGCAATGAAAAACGGAAAAGTTTTTAGAAAAATGAATAAGATCAGAAAAAGATTTAGGTGCATAGAAGTAAAATCTGGAGCAATTTATCTTTTTAGCCCAATAGCAGAGGTTTACCTCATGAAAGATGAATAAATGATTTATCTGTTCAAATCCAATTCTAGGTTTGGGTCCCAATAATATTTTTTAAAATCGATGATTTGATCATTGGTTACCTTAATTCCCTCCTTAGCCAATAATTCTTCCATCTGGGCGGGGTAAGCAAAATGGAATTTCCCGGTTAATAAACCGTTTCTATTTACAACGCGATGAGCTGGGATCTTAGGATGATTATTTACTGCTCCGTTCATGGCATAGCCTACCATTCTTGATGAACTTTTAGTACCCAAATATTGGGCTATTGCGCCATAAGAGGTTACTCTCCCTTTGGGGATTAACGCCACAACCTGGTAAACCTGTTCATAAAATGATGCCCTATCCATTAAATTTGAACCTTACATAATTAATGTTTTTTCCCTTATCCAAATAAATTCTTTCATAATGAGTTTTAATTGATAAAATTTCATCGAGAGGATAATCTTTATAAATATCATTGGTTATCGCTAAAGTTTCTAAACCTAGTTCTTTGATTTTTTCTAAGGTATATTCAAAAAAACCATCGTTATCGGTTTTTAGATTGATGGTACCGCCAGTTTTTAGAACCGTTTTGTATTTATCTAAAAAAGTGGGGTTTGTTAACCTTTTTCTTTCTAGGGGGCTTTGGGCTTGGGGGTCGGGGAAGGTTATCCAGATTTCATCAATCTCATTAACCTCAAAATAATCCATAATATTTTGTATTTGGATCCGCAGAAAACCAACATTATCTACTCTTTCATCTAAAGCCATTCTAGCACCAACCCATAGCCTATTTCCCTTATAATCAATCCCGATAAAATTTTTGTTTGGATACTTTTTGGCCAAATTAACGCTATATTCTCCTTTGCCACAAGCCAGCTCTAACACAATTGGATGATCGTTTTCAAAAAAGCTTTTTGCCCATATACCTTTATATTGCTTACCCTGTTCTAATTGCTTAACATTTTTGAAAGTCCCTATTTCTGTGAATCGTTGTAATTTTCTTTTCGCCACTTTTGTTTTTTTTTACAAAAATAAGATTTACAATTTATTATGGTACTTATTTAAAATGGGGTTTTTATGGTTAGAGTTTTATATTTGCGATATTAAAAAACGATACATTGGAAAAATCTTCAAAAATTTATGTTGCCGGCCATAACGGAATGGTAGGATCTGCAATAGTAAGGAAATTAGAAAAAGAGGGCTATCAAACCATCATCAAAAAAACTTCTAAAGAGTTAGACCTTAGGGACCAAGTTGCCGTTGCAAAGTTTTTTGAATATCAAAAACCAGATTATGTTTTTTTAGCTGCCGCCAAGGTTGGAGGTATTGTTGCAAACAACACATACAGGGCAGATTTTTTATATGATAACCTGCAGATCCAAAATAACGTTATCCATCAATCTTATTTAAACAAGGTAAAAAAGCTGATGTTTTTGGGATCCAGTTGCATATATCCTAAAATGGCGCCACAGCCTTTAAAGGAAGAATATCTGTTAACGGGGTTGTTAGAGCAAACTAACGAACCCTATGCCATTGCAAAAATCACCGGTATAAAAATGTGCGATGCTTACAGGGCGCAATATGGCTGTAATTTTATATCGGCAATGCCCACAAATTTATATGGTTATAATGATAACTATCATCCACAAAACTCCCATGTTTTGCCTGCATTGATCAGGAAGTTTCATGAAGCTAAGGAAAATAATGAGCCAAATGTTACCATTTGGGGAAGTGGCAGCCCTATGAGGGAATTTTTGTTTGCCGATGACCTTGCCGATGCTTGTTATTATTTGATGCAAAATTATGACGAACCAAATTTAATCAATATTGGGACAGGCGAAGATATGACCATTAAAGATTTGGCCTTATTGATAAAAGATATTATTGGTTTTAAAGGAGAGTTGGTTTTTGATAGCAGCAAACCCGATGGGACTCCCCGCAAACTAATGGACGTAAGCAAGATACATAACAAAGGTTGGCGGCATAAAGTGAATTTAAAAGAAGGGATTAAGCTTGCATACCAAGATTTTCTGAACAAGAAATATTAATTTCCTCTAAAACCATTTTAAACAAAGCCTCAAAATTTCATCAGTTTTGAGGCTTTGCTTTTTTGCCCAATTGGCATAAGTATTAAAGTTTAAATATCTCTGGTTACTATCCCATTATCAGTAAGTCTCGCTCTCGGGAGGTATTCCGTAATCGATTTCTTTTTTTGGGAGCTTAACTTTTTTCTTGGTAGAGTTAATTAGATCTGTTGCCTTATCAATCCAATTTACCAAAACATTCTTGTTAAAACTCATAGCGTTAATTGTTCTTTGAGATAATATTGAAACTAAAGATTTAACCAAAACCCCTCTATTCTTTAATAAGGTTTTGTTTAAAAAAAGAGGTAAAAAAACCCTCCCGAAGTTAGTTACCCAGTCTGCTTTTTGGCTTCTAGATGTTGTATTATCTGTACTATGCGAAATACCAACCATTGCCGCAATTCTTTTTAAGAATTTGAACGGACTGGTCAAAGTTTCTTTGATAGATTGAAATTTCTGCTTTACAAAAAGCTCATCTTCTAATTTCTTTATTTCTAAATAAGCTATTCTGGTTTTAAGATCTTTTAGGTTCTGTATTTTAATGTCCATGCTCAATCTTTTTTATCTTCAAAAATAATTTTTACCAACTTATTAGCTAAAGGATACGCTATGATTTTATTTCTTCCGATAAGGATCATCAAAGCAACTATCAGATAAAATAAGGCAACAATAAAATAGCCCGCAAAATCGCTATCTAAAACTCGGCATAAGTAAACGCTAATCCCAATACTTAAAAACACAAGAAAAAAAAGACAAACTATCAGAAAAACAACAATAGAAACAAGGCTTCCAACCTGCGTTACCACACTGTTTATTACCTTAAGTTTATTAAGTTCTATAACAGTTGTAACGTAGTCCTTTATTTTATTGTAAAGCTCAGTCATACCATCTTGGTCGTTGTTTTCCATAGTTAATCGTTATGCGTTTTTAACTTCTTTTTCTAGATCATCTGCCTCATCTTCTGTAACCTGTAACTTAGCTTTGATCTTATCTACCACTTTGTCTTTGAATTCGCTTAGATTATCAATTTCCTCTGCGGCTTTTTCTTTAATGCTATCGCCTAAATTTTTTAAAGATTCTGATAGTTTATCTCTTGTTTCTGAACCCTTTTCTGGCGCAAATAATACTCCTAAAGCAGCTCCGGCAACTAAACCAGCCATTAACGCAACTAATGATTTTGAATTATTTTCCATTTTTTTTGATTTAAGTTTAATGATCTATTAGAATATATCATTTCAATAAGAAAATACCTTGCCAAAAAAATTGATCTTTATATAAACAATTATTGTTTGGTCTCTAAACGATGTTCTAACTTTTCCTCGGCTATTTTATCGTTTTCATAGATGTTGATGAGGTGCATAAACCAAACCAATAATAGAGGGCCAAAAACCAAACCTACGAAACCGAATAACGGAAGCCCTATGATTACACCAATTACCGTTACTATCGGGTGTGTATCGGCAAGTTTCTTATTGATCACAAACCTGATCACATTATCAATATTTATGATTACCAAAAGCGTAAAAACCAACATAAAAGAACCCTGCCAATTACTGCCATTTAAGAAAAGGATTAAAGATGCTGGCAATGTGATCACAGGGGCTCCAATAACTGGCATAAATGATAAGAAAAAACCGATCACACCCCAAAATATGGCATCATCAAAACCAACAATAAAGAAAGACATTGTTACTAAAGACCCTTGCACAAAAGCTATAAAACCTTGCCCCAATATATTTGAATAAGTGGTATTTCTTAGTTCTTTTGCAAATTGAAGGGCATGGTGTTCCCTTAAAGGTGCGTACTTTAATAGGCTTTTCTCAAAAGATTCTGATTGTACAAACATAAAGTACAACACAAAATACATTACCGTAATGGTTAAGAAAATCCCTAAAGTACCCGTTAGCAACGATGGGAACAAATCTTGTACGAAGGTAGATAGTTTAGAAACATACCTATCAATAAAATTGGGTAGGTTGAGTTTTAGGCCTACATAATCATCTAACCTAGAAATCATTGCTTTTACCATAAACTGGTCTTTTTGCAATTTGGCAAGCCTGCTAACAACCATGTAACTTAAAGAAAAGAAGGGGATAATGATGATGGCGAATGAGACTATAATTATAGAAATAGAAGACGCTACCCTACCTATCTTTCTTTTGAGGTATAAGAAAACTGGCTTAAAAAGTACATAAAGAATTACAGCTCCTAAAAAGGCATTAAATAATTCCCTTAAACTATAAAGAATTACAGCTCCTAAAAATATCAGCGCACATAGCACCAATATGTTTCTTTGTTTATATGTAAATACCGACATCCGGATTTAAAGTTGTACAAAAAAACCCGCTTTTTTGCGGGTTTCAAAATATTAAGTTTTAAATTATAAACTTTTAAGCCAATCAACTACTTCATCTCTGGTTTTACCGGTTTTTTTCTGCACTTTCCCAACCATTTCGTCCTCTTGTCCTTCTGCGTAGGTTAAATCGTCGTCGGTTAAATCTGCATAAGCTTGTTTTGCTTTTCCCTTAACCTCGTTCCAAGATCCTTTAAATTCTAATTTGTCCATGATAAATGTTTTTTAATGGTTTATGAATAATTATTTTAATTACCTTTCATAAACCAAGCATCATGCCAGAGAAAAGTTAAAGCTTGTTGTTTTTAATATCCTCAACTACATTTGGATCTAGCAATGTTGATGTATCGCCTAAATTAGAAACATCGCCCTCTGCAATTTTCCTTAAGATCCTACGCATTATTTTACCAGAACGGGTTTTTGGCAATCCTTTAACAAACTGTATTTTCTCGGGTTTTGCAATTGCACCAATAATCCTGCTTACCGTCATAGATATATCTTTACGTGTGAGTTCCTCGTCTTCCGCCTCCTCATTCAAGATTACATAGGCATAAATTCCTTGCCCTTTAATCTCATGCGGATAACCAACCACCGCAGATTCTACCACATCGGTAAACATATTAATAGCGTTTTCTACCTCTGCTGTACCAATTCTATGGCCAGATACATTGATTACATCATCTACCCTGCCTGTTATTCTATAATATCCGTCTTCGTCCCTTAGGCAACCATCGCCAGTAAAATACTTGTTCTCATAAGCGGCAAAATAGGTTTGTCGGCAACGTTCGTGATCCCCGTAGGTAGTTCTTAGCGTTCCGGGCCAAGGGAAAGTAATACATAAATTTCCAGAAACGCCGTTCCCTTTTATTTCATCTCCTTTTTCATCAACCAACATCAACTGAACTCCCGGCAATGGCAAAGTTGCAAAACAAGGTTTTGTTTTGGTAATCCCGGCCAATGGGGAAATCATTATTCCGCCTGTTTCTGTTTGCCACCAAGTATCTACAATTGGGCATTTATTTTTGCCGATATGCTCATTATACCAATTCCAAGCTTCCTCGTTTATGGGCTCGCCAACAGAACCTAATACCTTTAAAGAAGAAAGGTCTTTATCTTTTACGTAATCTAAACCAGATTGCATTAAAGAGCGTATGGCAGTTGGTGCGGTGTATAAAACATTCACTTTAAATTTATCTACAATATCCCAAAACCTGCCGGCATCTGGGTAGGTTGGCACACCTTCAAACATTAAAGTTGTGGCTCCTTGTGCCAACGGGCCGTAAATAATATAAGAATGGCCGGTTATCCAACCTATATCTGCCGTACAGAAATAAACATCTTCTGGTTGATATTGGAATACATTTTGGAAAGTATAGGCAGCATAAACCATATAACCCGCCGTGGTATGCACAACCCCTTTCGGTTTCCCGGTTGAGCCCGACGTATATAAAATGAACAGCTCATCTTCTGCATCCATTTCTTCTGCTGGGCAATCCGTTAAACCTAAGGTTTCTACTTTTTTAATTTCATCTTCCCACCATTTATCCCTTCCTTTGATCATGGAAACTGGTGTTCTTGTTCTTGTTAAAACGATAACAGTTTTTACCGAAGCACATTGAACGAGGGCATCATCGATTACATTTTTTAATGGGATGTCTTTTGCGCCCCTAAAACCACCATCAGCGGTTATAACCATTTCGCACTGTGCATCATTGATCCTATCGGCTATTGATTGTGCAGAAAAACCACCAAAAACCACCGAATGTATTGCACCGATCCTTGCACAAGCCAAAACCGCTATGGCCAATTCTGGCACCATGGGCATATAAATACAAACCCTGTCGCCCTTTTTTACCCCATTATTTTTTAAAACGCTAGAAAAAAGACAAACTTTTTGATGCAGTTGTTTATAGGTTAAGACCCGATGATGTTCTGATGGGTCATTTGCTTCCCAGATTATTGCGGGTGTATCTGCTTTATCTTTCAAATGGCGATCTAAACAGTTTTCTGTAATGTTAAGCTTGGCACCTTTAAACCACTTAACGTTAGGCCCTTTAAAATCCCATTCTAATACTTTGTCCCATTTCTTCTTCCATTGAAAATTCTCGGCAATTTCTCCCCAAAAAGCTTCTGGATCTTCTACACTTTTTTGATAGGCTGAGGTATATTCTTCTAAAGATTCGATTTGAAATTTCATTTAAAATAGTGGATTGGTTTTACGATGTTAAATTAGTAGTTTTAATTCCTTTTGAAGAATATTTGTTTAAAATGATGCTTCAGTACATGAAATTGGAAACATTTGGCAGGTATAAAACTCTCTCCTAATTTAATCTTAAAAATTTACCATAGATAAGGGGAATAAAATGTTGAGGTTTTTCTTTTAGCTTAAAACAACTTTTTTAGGCCGGGTATTTTTTGCAGATCTAGTGATTTAGTCGCTTACCACACCAAAAAGATAAATTAAGAACCGATACCCTTTAAGACAAATAAAACCCACAATGCGCTTAATACTTTAAACAAAAAACAGGTTGCTAAACTTTATGAAACATTTTTTAAAATGGTGTTGATATTTTAAAAGTATTTGTGGATATTTGCAAACTCTTTGTGAAAAGGGTTTAACAGAAAACAACAAGCAACAGTCATGTCAAGAATTTGTGATTTAACAGGAAAATCGGCGTTAGTAGGAAATAGAGTATCTCATTCTAACATCAAAACTAAGCGTAAATTTTACCCTAATCTTCAAATGAAGCGTTTTTACCTTCCAGAAGAGGATAGATGGATTACCTTAAAAGTATCTACATCTGCTATCAAAACCATCAATAAGATCGGTATCACAGCAGCAATCAACAGGTTTGTATTAAAAGGAACTATTTAATAAAAATATAACACCCGAATATAATGGCTAAGAAGGGAAACAGAGTGCAGGTAATTTTAGAATGCACTGAGCATAAAGAAAGTGGAATGGCTGGAACATCTAGGTACATTACCACTAAAAACCGTAAAAACACTCCAGAAAGACTAGAGATTAAGAAATTCAATCCGGTTTTGAGGAAAGTTACTGTTCATAAAGAAATCAAATAATAGACGGCTAATTTATTTAGCGCAAAAAATATTTAACATGGCAAAGAAAGTAGTTGCAACATTAAAAACCGGTAAAGGTAAAGAGTACTCTAAGGTAATCACAATGGTAAGATCACCAAAAACTGGTGCTTACTCTTTCAAAGAAATGATTGCGCATAACGATCATATTAAAGATGCGATCGTAGTTGCTAAAGAAAGCGTAGCAGAATAATTTATTTTGAAAATATTTAAGCCATCCTGAAGATTTAGGATGGCTTTTTTTGTTTAAATTTATTGCCATGGGATTATTTGATTTCTTTAAGAAAAAAGAAAATACGGTTGATGAACAGGTTGCCTTAGAAAAAGGACTAGAGAAAACGAAAGATAATTTCTTCTCTAAAATAAGCAAAGCGGTAGTAGGAAAATCTACTGTTGATGATGATGTTCTGGATAATTTGGAAGAGATCTTAGTGACTTCAGATGTTGGCGTAACCACCACTTTAAAAATTGTTGACCGTGTTCAAAATCGCGTAGCTAAAGATAAATACACCAACGTTTCTGAACTCAATAATATTCTAAGGGAAGAAGTTCAGGCTCTATTGGAAGAAAACAACAGTTCCGATTTTGAACAAATGGATTATGGCTCGCACAAACCCTATGTAATTATGGTTGTGGGTGTTAATGGGGTAGGTAAAACCACCACAATCGGAAAACTGGCCTATCAATTAAAACAAGCCGGACAAAAAGTGGTAATTGGTGCTGCCGATACTTTTAGAGCTGCGGCTGTTGATCAAATACAACTTTGGGGAAAACGAGCAGACGTTAGGGTGGTTTCACAAGGTATGAATGCCGACCCAGCTTCTGTAGCTTTTGACACCATACAATCTGCGGTTTCAAATAATGAGGATGTTGTAATTATCGATACCGCTGGGCGTTTACATAATAAGGTTGGTTTGATGAACGAGCTTTCTAAGATTAAAAAAGTGATGGACAGGGTTGTGCCAGGTGCGCCGCATGAAATTTTATTGGTTTTAGATGCTTCTACCGGGCAAAATGCAGTTGAACAATGCAAACAGTTTACCCAAGCAACCGATGTTAACGCTTTGGCCTTAACAAAATTAGACGGTACCGCTAAAGGTGGCGTAGTAATAGGTATTTCAGATCAATTTAAGATCCCCGTAAAGTATATTGGTGTGGGAGAAAAAATGACTGACTTACAGTTGTTTAATAAAAAAGAGTTTGTGGATAGCTTATTTTCACAGTGATTGTTATCGTGATTTCACAGATTATTTGATTACACAGATTAATTTTGATTAATGGGAACTGAAATATATGATACTTTAACCCACAAAATAATTGGTTGTTGTTACGAAGTTCACAGAGAGTTAGGTCCAGGTTTTTTAGAAAAAATTTATTCCAGAGCTTTAATTGAACAGTTCACAATTGACAATATAAATTTTGAGTGTGAAAAAGAATTTAACGTGTTCTTTAAAAATAAATTGATAGGTAAATTTAGATGTGATTTTTACATAGAAGGTAAAGTCATTTTAGAAATAAAATCAGTTACTGGAATTCAACCTCAATTATTTCAAACTCAATTAATATCTTATTTAAAGGCAAGCAAAATTAAAACAGGCTTATTAGTAAATTTCGGAAATGGTAGTTGCGATGTTAAAAGATTGTCGGTTTAAAGGATTTGTAATTTAAAAGATTTAACGATTAATATTGAAAAAATCACATAATACAAAATCTGTGAAATCCTCCAATCTGTGAAATCACGAAAAACAAAATCTGTGAAATCCTTTAATCTGTGAAATCACATAATACAAAATCTGTGAAACCACATAAAACAAAATCTGTGAAATCCCTCAATCGGTAAAATCACGAAAAAATAATCTGTGAAATCCCTCAATCGGTGAAATCACGAAAAAAAAAACAATAATGAAAGTAAAAGACAGAGCTCAATCAATAGTAAAACCAAGAGTAAACGTAATCACGCTAGGCTGCTCTAAAAACACCTACGATTCTGAGGTACTAATGGGGCAGCTAAATGGGAACAATATAAACGTTGTTCATGAAGCAAATGATTTACGTCAAGATGATATTATTGTTATAAATACGTGTGGCTTTATTGATAACGCAAAGCAAGAATCTATTGATACCATTTTACAATATAGCGATTTAAAAACAGAAGGAAAAGTAGGGAAAGTTGTAGTTACTGGTTGTTTATCAGAACGTTACAAACCAGAACTTTCTGCAGAGATTACCAACGTAGATTCTTGGTTTGGCACCAATGATCTTCAAAATCTGTTAGGTTCTATAGGTGCAGATTATAAGCATGAACTGATCGGAGAACGTTTACTGACCACTCCGTCCCACTTCGCCTATTTCAAAATTGCAGAAGGTTGCAACCGTCCATGTTCTTTTTGTGCGATCCCCCTGATGCGTGGGCAACATGTTTCTAAACCGATCGGAGATTTGGTTAAAGAAGCAAAGCTACTTGCCAAAAACGGCACTAAAGAGTTGATCTTAATTGCCCAAGATTTAACTTATTACGGTTTAGACCTGTACAACGAGCGTAAACTTGCAGATTTAATGCGCCATCTTTCTGATGTTGATGGAATTGAATGGATTAGGTTACAATATGCCTATCCAAGTGGTTTCCCAATGGGTATTTTAGATGTAATGAACGAGCGTTCTAACATTTGCAACTATTTGGATATGCCTTTACAACATATTTCTGATGATATGTTAAAATCTATGCGACGTGGAACCACCAAGCAAAAAACCATAGATTTGGTAAATAAAATAAGGGATAAAGTGCCGAATATTGCCATGCGTACTACTTTGATTTGTGGCTATCCCGGCGAAACCGAAAGAGATTTTGAAGAGATGAAAAACTGGGTTACAGAAACACGCTTTGATCGTTTAGGCTGCTTTACCTATTCTCATGAAGAAAAAACACATGCCCATGATTTAATTGATGATGTTCCTCAGGAAGTAAAAGAGCAAAGAGTAGAAGACGTTATGGAAATTCAGCAAGCTATTTCTTTTGATTTGAACCAGCAAAAAGTTGGGAACACATACAAGGTCTTAATCGATAAAAAAGAAGGGGATTATTTTATTGGCAGAACAGAATTTGATTCGCCAGAAGTGGATAACGAGGTTTTGATTGATGCAAAAACCAATTACGCAACCCCAGGAACTTTTGTTAACGCCAAAATAGACCGGGCAGAAGACTTTGATCTTTATGGTACAATTGTCAAATAATGGCTGCCAAAAACCTTAATCCTGTTTTTTGGTTATTTTCGTAATTCATGGAAGCACAATATATTGATTACGATGAAACCCGATGTTTTTCGGCTACGGTTAACAGGTTATTAGCTAAAGATGAAAGAATCAAACCTTTTATCAATCAATTTCCGGCTTTAGAAAGCTTTCAAAAAATTATTTCTCAAAGAAGATTTAACGGAAATAGACCGGCGTTAGTCGAAGTTTTAAATCATCAATATAAAAACAACGATATCTCCAGATCGGTAAAAGAAAATATTGATGCTTTAAAAAACGATAACACATTTACAGTTACCACCGGCCATCAACTCAATATTTTTACTGGCCCGCTTTATTTTATCTTCAAGATTGTTACGGCTATAAACCTAGCTAAAGATTTAAGATCTGCGTTTCCCGAGAATAATTTTGTTCCCGTTTACTGGATGGCGACAGAGGACCATGATTTTGAGGAAATTAACCATACATACTTAGCTGGCAAAAAAATAGAATGGAAAAACAGCAATGCTGGTGCAACGGGTAGGTTATCTATAAAAACAATTATACAGGCTTTAAACAACTATAAAGGTGTTTTAGGGATTTCAGAAAATGCCCAAAAGCTCTCAGAAATTGTCTCTTTGGCTTACGCCGATGATAAAACACTTGCAGAAGCCACACGATATTTAGCAAATGAACTTTTTGGCTCATACGGTTTAATAATCATTGATGCTGATGATAAAACTTTGAAATCTCAATTTGCAAATATCATAGAACAAGATATCATTGAGCAAAACAGCTTTAAAAATATCGAAGAAAGCACCAAGAAATTAGCCAAGATAGAAATCCATGCACAAGTAAACCCACGGGAAATCAATTTCTTTTATTTAACCGATGATTTACGCGAACGTATTGTTTTTGAGGATAATAAATACCAAGTTTTAAACACAGAAATATCTTTTTCTGAGGATGAACTAAAAGGAGAAATAAAACAAAATCCCGAACGGTTTAGCCCAAACGTGGTAATGCGCCCACTTTATCAAGAAGTTATTTTGCCCAACCTGGCATACATTGGCGGCGGTGGCGAATTGGCTTATTGGTTACAGTTAAAATCTAATTTCGATTTTTATAAAATTGATTTTCCTTTATTGGTTTTAAGAAATTCAGCGATGATCGTGGATGAAAAATCGGTAAAAAAACTCCATAAATTAAATATGGCTTTCGCCGATGCCTTTGAGCAAACCGAAGTTTTAAAAAAGAATTATGTAGAGAACCACTCCAAGCATACCTTAGATTTAAAAACTGAATGGGCATCTTTGCAAACTATTTTTGATGATCTGAAAGTTCGGGTTTATAAGATTGAACCAACTTTGAAACCAAGTACAGAAGCTGTTGAAGTAAGACTTAAAAAAGCAATCGACAGTCTTGAAAAAAAACTAATGCGGGCAGAAAAAAGAAACTTTGCTGAAGCGATGACCGACATCGAAAAAATTAAAGATCAATTATTTCCTGGCGGAGGATTGCAAGAACGTAAAGAGAACTTTGGTTTATTTTATGTGAAATATGGCGACGATTTTATTTCAAATCTGATTAACCATTTTAAACCTTTAGGTTTTAAGTTTACGGTTCTTTTTGATAAATAACTAGATAACAAAAATGGAAATAAGATTCACTGAAATCATTCTACTTATCAAGCAGTCTCGAAAAAACGCATTAAATGCTGTAAATGCCGAGCTTATCAATCTTTATTGGAATATTGGAGAATACATTAGCAAAAAGATTGAACAATCTGTATGGGGCGATTCAGTTGTTACTGAATTAGCTAAGTATATTCAACTTAATGAACCAGAAATAAAGGGATTCTCTGACAAAAATATTTGGAGGATGAAACAGTTTTACGAAGCTTATAAAGACTCTCCAAAACTCTCAACATTGTTGAGAGATATTAGTTGGTCTCATAATTTGGCAATCTTTTCAAGAAGTAAAACTATTGAAGAAAAAGAATTTTATTTAAAACTTGCTAAAAGGGAAAGTTACAGTTTTAGAGAACTAAATCGTCAAATTTCAGCTAGTCTCTTCGAACGAACTGTGATAGGAAGCTCAAAACTCTCAAAAGTGTTGAGAGAAAATAGTCAAGACTTGACAAACACATTCAAAGATAGTTACGTATTTGAGTTTTTGAATTTGCAAGATCCATACAGCGAAAATGATTTGCAGCGTGGGCTTGTTAAACAAATGAAAAATTTTATCCTGGAACTTGGAAAAGATTTTTTGTTTATAGGTAATGAATACAGAATACAAGTTGGTAATAGTGATTTTTTCATTGATTTACTTTTCTATCACCGCGGACTACAATGCTTGGTTGCATTTGAACTTAAAGATGACAAGTTTAAGCCAGATCATTTAGGGCAACTAAATTTTTATTTAGAGGCGTTAGACAGAGACGTAAAAAAACAAAACGAAAACCCAAGTATTGGGATTTTATTGTGTAAAGATAAAGACAATGAAGTTGTTGAATACGCTTTAAGTAGAAGTCTTTCACCAACAATGGTTTCAGAATATGAAACCCAATTACCCGATAAAAAACTTTTACAGCAAAAATTACACGAACTCTTCGAAAATGATGAGAAATAATACTATCTCTATTATTTAACTCTTTATAATTTATTGAGTCAGTTTTGCTAATGAGCGGTTATATTAAATATTGAATATGGATTTCCAAACTTTTTCAGACGCTACATTAAGAGCATTTACCCAATCTGTTTTTATAAAAATGGGTTGTTCTGAAGAACATGCTAAACTGGCAACTGATGTTTTATTGAAAGCAGATTTGCGAGGAATAGATTCCCATGGTGTTGCCCGTTTAACTGGTTATGTAAGGCTTTGGGAAAAAGGCAGAATTAACCCTAAACCAAACATTAAGGTAATTCACGAAACGGCCACCACCGCAACTGTTGATGGAGATGCTGGGTTAGGATTGGTGGTTGCACCTTTTGCCATGGATCTGGCCATTAAAAAAGCAAGAGAGTTTGGATCTGGATGGGTTGCCGTTAAAAATTCTAATCATTTTGGTATTGCTGGTTACCACAGTTTAAAAGCTGTAGAAAATGATATGATCGGTTATGCCCTAACCAATGCTAGTCCGTTGGTTGCACCCACTTTTTCTAGCGAACGAATGTTGGGCACCAACCCCATTTGTTATGCTTTTCCTGCTGGGAATTATCCACCTGTAGTGGTAGATATGGCAACATCAACTGCTGCAAATGGTAAAT
Organism: Pedobacter segetis; assembly: GCF_016623585.1. Taxonomy (GTDB): domain Bacteria; phylum Bacteroidota; class Bacteroidia; order Sphingobacteriales; family Sphingobacteriaceae; genus Pseudopedobacter; species Pseudopedobacter segetis. The sequence goes on along the minus strand of NZ_JAEHFY010000013.1, from coordinate 122,424 downwards.
TAGAAATTGCACAACGCAAAGGCATGAATGTGCCAGAAGGATGGATACAGGATAAAGATGGTAATGCCGCTTTAAACCCTGCCGATTTAAAAAACGGAGGTTCGCTCTTACCGCTTGGTTCTGATAGGGAGCATGGCAGCCATAAAGGTTTTGGTTTAAGTGCTACCGTAGATATTTTGTCTGCTGTTTTATCTGGCGCAAGTTATGGGCCCTGGGCACCACCTTTTGTTGCTTTTATGGATCCCCTACCCAAGCAACCCGGCGAAGGTCTGGGACATTTTTTGGGTGCGATGCGTGTGGACGGATTTAGGCCTATTGAAGATTTTAAAGCCAATATGGATAATTGGATCCAACGTTTTAAAGATGCAAAACCGATCAACAAAAACCAAAAAGTGATCATCCCCGGAGAGCCTGAACTAGAAGCCGAAAAAGACAGGAAGATAAACGGTATCCCTTTGATTGAAGCCGTGGTTAATGATTTGAACGAGGTGGCGGAGAAGTTGGGGTTGGTTAAGTTGTAGGTTGAGGTTTTAGGTTGAGGGTGAGGCCGAGGGTAAGGTTGAGGCTGAGGCTGAGGTTGAGGTTGAGGTTTTAGGTTGAGGTTGAATTAATGATTCTTTTGTTCTTAAACCCGATTGGACGAAAAGCCCGGATTGCTGTGGGTTGGCTATTGCGGCGGTAAGAGCAAACGGACTTGTAGGGAAAGCGGGGCTATCTTATGTTAATTGCATTACAGTACCTTTTCAAAACGGTTAAACCTACTTATTCTACTTTTTTGATTTTTTGATAAAGAATTGGCGGAGTAATGTTTTTTAGCATAGTCTTTATTTTTTCTCTTTTGGTTGGTTTGAAGGCGTTTTTATCAACATCGTTGTTCTTGCGTTCTTGAAAAAGGGTATTGTGTTTTGCATTTTGGTTTATTTCTGATGCTGGCCTGCCGTTAGAATAATAGTATAACGCCAAAGATTTGCGGCTCCTATCTTCGGGGCAATTTAAGGCATCTGGGTGGCCGTGATAAGAGAAATCTGTGGTAGAAAAAATAGCCAATTTGTTAAATATAGGTAGTATTTTCTTCTCGCATTTTTCCATGTTTCTATCCCAAAGCTCAAAATTACCGCCGTATTCTTCTTTCCAATCTTTGTTTAGATATACCAAAACATTGATCCTACGGTCTAGTTTTAATTGTGGATGCTTGTTAAAATCTGCGTGAACCTTTAGCAAACCACCTCTCTTGATCTCATGTTGCCCACCACCAAAAAAATAAGGATCGCCTGTTAAAGGTTCTTCAATACCGGTTAATATCTGCAAGAAATTTAAAAAAGGCTCTGAATTTAAAAAGTGCATAAAAGATTTTGTCTCTTCGCCAAAATAGCTTTCTCCTTTGCCCGCAAACTTGATCTGCTTTTGGTCTTTAAAAGAAATACTGTCTTTTTTAGAAAGATCGGGGAATTCTTCTAAAATCTTGCTCAGTAGATCAGGGTCGAAAAAGTCATCAAAAGATATGCTTGGGAAGGGGTTAGCTGATACGTAAGCGGCTTGATGTTTTTTTGCCAGTGTGATCAAGTCTTGGTTTCCTTTATTTAAATATCTAGACATCTGGTGTGATTATTTGACTAAATATACGGTTTGGATTTAAAAGAACAATCTTTATAAATTGTTTAACAAAAAAAGCTTCCAAAAATTGGAAGCTTTAAGGGTTTGTGGAGAATGCCGGATTCGAACCGGCCACCTCTTGCCTGCCAGGCAAGCGCTCTAGCCAAATGAGCTAATCCCCCGTTTTATGAGGACGCAAATATTGAAAAAATTTACGTCCTAATAAAATATAATATCATTTATTTATCCATAAAAGGATAATCTGTATATCCTTTTTCGCCGGGAGTGTAAAATGTGTCCATATCTGGTTGGTTTAGTTTAGCACCAGCTTTGTAACGTTCTAACAAATCTGGGTTTGCCAAATACGGGCGACCGAATGCGATTAAATCAGCATCTTTATTTTCTAATGCTTTGGCTGCTTTTTTATCATCAAAATCTCCACAAAGAATTAAAGTGCCTTCAAAGTTTTCCCTGATGTTTTTTCTTACTTTATCTGGCAATTCTGTTGATCCCATTGCAGAATGATCTAATAAATGGATATAACCTATTCCCAATTGGTTTAATTGTTTTGAAAGATAATCATAAGTTTCTTCCATTTGAGGGTAAGGACGCATATCGTTAAAAGCTCCATTAGGGGAAAGCCTTATCCCTACTCTTTCTGACCCTATGGCTTCAATGGTTTTCTCTGCAATCTCTAACAAAAACTTAGACCGGTTTTGGATACTTCCCCCAAAACCATCTTTACGGTTATTACTGTTTGGATTCAGAAATTGTTCTATCAAATAACCATTTGCACCGTGGATCTCTACACCATCAAAACCAGCTTCAATGGCCAATATGGCAGCAACAACGTACTCATCGATAGCCGCTTCTACCTCATTTGTGCTCATTTCTTGCGGTAAGTCATTTTCTTTCATCCCCTCCGCATCGGTGTACATCTGTCCTTCGGCAATAATTGCAGACGGTGCAAGCACCTTTGCGCCTTCAGGTAAATTTAGATGATGGGCAACCCTTCCGCAGTGCATCAGTTGAAGAAATATTTTACCCCCTTTTTCATGAACTGCCTTTGTAACCAATTTCCAACCATCAACATGGTGCTGATTATACATTGCTGGGATGCGTGGATAACCCAATCCGTTTGGGGAAGGCGAAGTACCTTCTGTAACGATTAAACCTGCACCCGCCCTTTGTGCATAATATGTTGCCATTAACTCATTTGGGATATTATGATCAACGGCTCTTGAGCGAGTCATTGGGGCCATTACTGCTTTATTTTTTAATTCGGTTTTACCAAGATGATAATCTTTGAAAAGTGGGTTTGCCATTTTTTTTGTTTTAAATGTTTGAACAGATAAATTAGCAATTATAATTCCAAGGATTATAAACCGACAAGAAAACAAGTAATTGTTTTGTAATGATATAATATTGATGCGTAAAACGGATGAAGAATTTTTAATCTAAACGCCGTGATCCGTTTTATAGTAGATATTTGTTTTTAATGAGATAGGCAATTGTATTCTTTAGCTGTGGTACTACCGCAGATTCATTTTCAGTTATTGATCGTTGATTGAAATCTATGAAATTACTGCCATTATGGGTTACATGATCAGACAAAGTGCTTAAAGAAGCCTCTATTATAGATACTTGGTTTCTTTTGACTTTATTGATTACTTCTATATGGTATTCTGCGATTTCGTTACCCCCAGTTTCAAAAAACCTGACAATAAATTTTGTGATTTTATTACCTTCTAATTTAATAGCTTTAGTGGTATAATTACCCAACAATTTATCCTTATATTTTATTTCATGGTTCTCTAAACTTATTTTTTTTGTAGAATCATCTTCTAAGCGGTAAAAATTGCTAGCCACACCAGCTTTGCTTAAAATAAGCAGAAATAATACGATTGTTAAGTTTTTCATTAAAAAGGATATTGATACTGATACGTTAGAAAAACTTAAATAGATACAGAACAAATAAATTTTCTGCTTATTTTCTACAACACAATATTAATTATCCTCCCTTTAACAACGATCACTTTTTTAGGGTATTTTCCATCAAAATATTTAGTGATGGTTTCTTCTTTTAAAACAATTTCCTCTACCTCTTTGGGTTCTAATGTTAAAGGTAAATTAATATTGGTTTTGGTTTTGCCATTGATAGATACCGGATAATCGAATTCATTTTCTATCAGATATTCTGGATTAAAAACGGGATATGGAACAAAAGATAAAGTACCTGCTTTGTTGCCCAAAAGTTGCCAAAGCTCTTCGCAGATATGTGGCGCATAAGGAGAAAGGATAATCACTAAATCTTGAAGTATCGCCCTCTTGTTACATTTTAAATCCGTCAACTCGTTAACGGCAATCATAAAACTAGAAACCGAAGTATTGAACGAGAAACGCTCAATATCATCCTCTACCTTTTTAATGATTTTATGTAGTGCTTTTAGTTCTACTTTAGAGGGCGCATCATCAGAAACCGAGAAATTGAAATTCTCATCATGAAACAATTTCCAAAATTTTCTCAAGAATTTAAAAACGCCTTCAATCCCGTTGGTATTCCAAGGTTTACTTTGTTCTAAAGGGCCTAAAAACATTTCGTACATTCTTAGGGTATCGGCACCATAACGTTCAACCAGATCATCGGGATTTACCACGTTAAATTTAGATTTCGACATTTTTTCTACTTCGCTACCGCAGAGGTATTTACCGTTTTCTAAAATGAATTCAGCATTTGCATATTCTTCTCTTGAAGCTTTAAATTTTTCAATATCCAAAACATCATTTTCTACGATGTTCACATCAACATGTAGTGCCGAGGTTAGGTAATCTTCTTTTAATCCGTAAGATACAAATTGATTTGTTCCTTTTCCCTCTGCATCATTAACACGATAAACAAAATTACTCCGTCCCTGGATCATCCCTTGGTTAATCAACTTTTTAAAAGGTTCTTCTTCGGTAACGTAACCCAAATCTTTCAAGAATTTATTCCAGAAACGGCTATACAATAAATGACCCGTTGCATGTTCGTTACCACCAATGTAAAGATCTACATCTTTCCAATAAACGATTTTATCAATATCGGCAAAAGCCTCATCATTTTTAGCATCCATGTAACGGTACCAATACCAACTGCTGCCTGCCCAACCCGGCATGGTGCTCAATTCGTATTCGTATTCGTCCTGATATTTCCAATCTTTTGCTCTACCCAAAGGTGGCTCGCCGCTTTCTGTAGGCAAATATTTATCTACTTCAGGTAAAAGCAAAGGCAATTCTTCTTCCTTAATTAAATAAGGCAAACCATTCCCGCCTGCGGAACGGGCAGGCTTAAAATAAACCGGAACAGGTTCGCCCCAATATCTTTGACGACCAAAAATAGCATCCCGCATACGGTAATTGATTTTCCCATAACCCATTCCCAATTCTTTGAGTTTGGAAATAATGGTTTGCGTGGCTTCTTGATAACCCATCCCGTTTATAATTCCAGAATTAATGTATTTTCCTTCTTTTGTTGGATCGGCTTCTTTATCTATTTTTTGGGAATCTAAGATCTGTAAAATTGGCAAATCAAATTTTTTAGCAAATAGGTAATCACGCTGATCGCCACTTGGTACTGCCATTACCGCCCCTGTTCCATAACCTGCTAATACGTAATCCGCTATCCAAACCGGCACTTTTTCTCCACTTAAAGGATTGATTGCATAACTGCCCGTAAAAGCCCCAGAGACCGTTTTAACATCAGACATACGATCCAATTCCGATTTCTTTTTGGTGGCTAAAATATAAGCGTCAATATCCGCTTTTTGCTCTGGCGTAGTTAACGAAGCAACCAATTCATGCTCTGGCGCAATCACCAAAAATGAAACACCGTAAAGGGTATCAACTCTGGTGGTAAAAACCTCGATGAAAGAAGAAGTCTGAAGTCCGTTGCCCGCAGTCTTCCGGCTACCGACTACCGACCCTTTTACGCCCTCTAGGCCAAACCTCACCATCGCTCCCACGCTTTTCCCAATCCAGTTGCGTTGCATTTCCTTTAATGGTTCTGGCCAGTCTATATCATTTAAACCTTGTAATAAACGCTCGGCGTAGGCAGAAATCCGCATGCTCCACTGCATCATTTTCTTTTGCTCAACCGGGTGTCCGCCACGTTCGCTAAAACCATCTTTAACTTCATCATTGGCTAAAACAGTACCTAAAGCTGCACACCAGTTTACGGTGCTTTCCTTCAAAAAAGTTAAACGATATTTCAACAATTCGGCTTGTTTTTCTTCTGCAGAAAAAGCGTTCCAATCGCTTGGCAGCAAGGATAAAACATCTTCATCACAAACAGCATTTATTTGTTCTGATGGGATAGTCTCTAATTTTGCGATCAAGGTAGAAATAGGTTCAGCTTTATCAGTATCCTTATTATACCAGCTATCAAAAAGCTGCATAAAAATCCACTGCGTCCATTTATAATATTCTGGCGAACTGGTACGCACTTCTTTGCTCCAATCAAAAGAAAAACCAAGGTTATCTAATTGTTGGCGGTAGCGGTTAATGTTTTCTTCTGTGGTTTTTGCGGGGTGCTGCCCTGTTTGTATGGCATATTGCTCTGCTGGTAAACCAAAAGAATCGTATCCCATTGGGTGCAAAACGTTAAAACCTTTTAGGCGTTTATACCTCGCGAAAATATCAGATGCAATATAACCCAGCGGATGCCCCACATGTAAACCCGCACCGCTTGGGTAAGGGAACATATCCAACACGTAAAATTTGGGTTTGCTTTTATCTACCTCTGCTTTAAAGGTTTTGTTTTCTGCCCAAAATTTTTGCCAATCCTTCTCTATCTGCTTAAACTGATAATCCATTTGAAACGTATTTTTTTGTTAGGTATGCGAAAATAAAAAATTTAAGGTTAACCGTGGGTGTTAATCAAATAAATAAACCCGATTTCAGTTTTTTTTATCTTAACGATTATTTGGGTATTCGGACGGCCAGCCAGCTGGCGGGTATATCTTTTTATTTGTCTTCCATCTGCTCCAACTTCGGCTCCCTCTTCTGCTCCCTCTTCGTCTCCCTCTTCGTCTCCGCTCAGAGTGACAATACTCAGAGTGACAATGATCAGAGTGACAATGCTCAGATTAACAATGCTAAAGATGACAAATAAAAAGGATGCCGTTTAGATTCCTAACAAGATGCACAAGCAAAATAATAGATCGGCATCATAAAGTTTTTGCTTCTAAAACTGCATCTGCGGTTTAATAAAAAATTAACTGGCTTTATTTTTGATCTCAACAAATCAATTAATCAAAAATTTAAAAACGCAAACAATGAAAAATTTATCAAAGCTGAAAGGCATATTATTTTTGGCAGTTTTCGCCTTAATCGTAACCTCATGCTCGTCTAAAAAGGGTGCAATGATGAGCAACAATAAAGTATCGAAAGGAACTATTTCTGGTACTTGGGTAGTAAACAATGTTAGCTTAGAGGGTTTCCCCGACGGTTATGAGGTAAAAAACGTATTTGATATTGCCCCTTATCAGGATTTTAATGGTAGTACCTGGAAACTTTATGGTGGTTACAGCGGGATGATTACTTTGCCCAACGGAGTAAACCAAGAGATTTATTGGTCTTTGATCAATGACGGAATAACTCCGATATTCCAATTTAAAAAGATTGATGCTGGCGAGAAAGCTAAAAATGTTTCAGAGGGCTATCAATTACAAATAGCAAGTGCTTCTAAAACAAATTTGGTTTTAAAAACGCCCTTTAAATTATTGAACGGGAATATGGCCTACATCGTTTATAATTTTAGCCCTCAATAATTATAAATAACTTATTGCATTTTAGAGACCGTTTGAAAAAACGGTCTTTTTTGTTTTAAATGAATTTTCAGAATAGATTACAATCAATCGTTTCAAAATTTTTCACATAAAAAAAGCATCATAAAAATTACGATGCTAAAAGTTTTTAAACTTAACCTATACTAAAGATGAAAATATTTACACAGGTTCTGATAAAAAATTGATGATCAAGGCAAAAATTGCTAATATCAAAAATATATGAATTAAAAATCCTGCACTAAAAACAAAGAATCCTAATATCCAACCAAGTATAAATGAAATCGCCAAAATATTCAATATCACTCTCATTCTTACTTCGTTTATAACCATTATACAAACGATATGCCATTATCTTTTATTTGTTTATTGCTTAAAGCCAAATGCGGTAGGCAACTTATAAAACAGAAAAGGGATGTTTTGGTTTAAACATCCCTTTAAATTTTAATGAAGAATTTTTGAATTAATATTTCGCTTTCTACTTTTTGCTTTGAGTTAGAAGCATCTTTCAAACCCTAATGTATTCCTGTGAATAACCTATTCCATCTTATTTTATCGAAGAAAGTACCGTTCTCGTTCCAGCTCATCCAAATAAACAATGCTTTCCCTTCAATATGGTCTTCTGGTACAAAGCCCCAATATCTAGAATCTAAAGAATTGTGCCTATTATCGCCCATCATCCAATAGTAATCCATCTTAAAGGTGTATTTATTGGTTTTTTGTCCGTTGATGTAAAAATCATTTCCTTTTACCTCAAGTTTGTTGCCTTCATAAACTTCAATGGCCCTATGGTAAAGTGGGTAGGTTAAGCTGTCTAAAGTAATTGTCCATCCTTTTTTTGGGATAATGAGAGGGCCAAAATTATCTTGGTTCCATTTATAATGTGGATCTGATGGGAATACCTGTTGTTCAAAGGTGTTTTTTTGTGCAATTACCGGGGCTACGTTTTTTACGTTAGAAAAAGCCTTGATCTTGTTCACTTCTCCCTTAGGCATAGTGATTACGTACTCATCGGTAGTTACGCGTTCTACATCTGCCTTAATATCTTCTAAAGCTTTAGGGTTAAAATCTGTACCGTCTGTTTTTACATAATATTGTGTTTGGCTCATCTTGGGCAGATCTGCCGGTTTACCATTGATAAAAACTTGTGCATCTACAATCTTTAAAGTATCGCCAGGAACTCCCATACATCTTTTTATATAATTTTCACGCTTATCAACCGGTCTGCTCAAAGGTGGATCTGCATCCATAGGATAATTAAATACCACCACATCATAGCGCTGAACCTTTCCAAATCCCGGTAAACGGTAATATGGTAATTGGATACCGTCCCAATAAGCTTTTGTATTAATAATGGGCATGGTATGGTGTGCAAAAGGAAAGGCAACCGGAGTAATCGGGGTACGGGCCCCATAACTCATCTTACTCACAAAAAGAAAATCTCCAACTAATAAAGTACGCTCCATTGATCCCGTGGGGATGGTGTAAGCTTCAATAAATAAGCCTCTGATAATGGTTGCGGCTATAACGGCAAACACAATGGCATCCAGCCATTCTCTACCTGCGCTTTTCTTCTTTTTGGTTTTGTTCTTTTTCCAGAATTTCCAGTTCATATATGTTTAAGCTTTAAGATCGTACATTTCTTTAACGGAGTAAAACCCGCTTTTACCTTTTAACCACTCTGCCGCCAATACGGCTCCCAGCGCAAAACCTTGCCTCCCATGGGCAATGTGCTTTAATTCGATCCTATCCACATCAGAGTCATAAATTACCGCATGAGTACCCGGAACCTCACCTTCTCGGTAAGATTCTATGATTAGATGCTCTGGTTTATGGATTGTTACATCATCATCACTTTTAACATCGATCCATTCGTTCTTTTTATCAAACTCATGTATAATATCCTCTGCAATGGTTATGGCGGTACCGCTTGGCGAATCTAGTTTATGGATATGATGTATCTCTTCCATACCAACATCATATTGATCTGAGAAATTATTCATCATTTTGGCTACTTGTTGGTTTATTTGGAAGAATATATTTACGCCAACGCTAAAATTAGAGCCATACATTACCGTAGCACCGGTAGCTTGGCAATTATCTTTTATTTCTTGCAAATGCCCATACCATCCGGTGGTGCCAACAACCAATGGAACTTTTGCTTTTATTGCGGTTTCTATATTTTGCAATACGGTATTAGGCGTACTAAACTCTATGGCAACATCTGCTTTTTGCAGATTCTCTGGGGTAAGTTCATTTGCATTGTGCTGGTCAATTACCAAAACTATTTCATGATTTCTGTCTAATGCGATAGACTCGATCATTTTCCCCATTCTTCCGTAACCAATAAGGGCGATTTTCATATTAATTATTTAAGCTGATAACCTGTTATTATTTAGGTGCGCTAATGTAAGTAATTATTTAAAATTTAATTTTAGACTTAGCATTGGTATTGCAGTTTTAAAACCCAAGCTTCCGTAATTTGGGATATAAATAGAAGGTTTAATTTTCAATGTCAGATCATCGCTTACATCAAAGGTGGCCAATTTAGCATCTATATAAGCATCTACCATTTGCAGGCCCCAAAAGCCGATCATGCTGTATAGAGAAAGGTCCCTGTTTCTTCTATAAAAATCTTTTGCTCCGTAAATCTGATTATCGGGAATGCCTTTATATTGTGGATAAAAAAAAGAGGTATCCCTCCCGAGGTTTGGGTTTGCTTTTCTGTACTGGCTTTCTGTAAGGGTTTCTTTGTAAAATTTATTGTTGAAATTATAAACCAAGCCCAAACCAACAAAACCTCCATAAACCAAAGGTACTTTCCACCATTTATGGTTCCTGGCTTGCCCCCAGCCCGGCAAAATAGCCGATCTTAAAACTGCTTTTCTTGGGTTTTGCAATTTTGTGCTATCCTTAAAAAGCAAACCTATCTCTTTTGTAAAACTTTTTGCCTTTTCTTTAAATCCCACTTCTTTTGCCGCATCTTTTATGGTAATAGTATCTTTTTGTGTAGATACAGCGTCATTTTGCTGGGCATAAGAACCAACTGCAATAAAAACAAAAAGAGCAAAAAAAAGCGATCTTAACATTACCAATCTAGCAATTCTAAAATGCGGGTTAAATCTTCATCAGAAAGAAAAGGGATTTCTATACTACCTTTGCCGCCGTCTTGTACTTTCATTTTGATCTTGGTGGCAAATTTAGAAGAAAGATCATCTTGTATCTTTTGATATTGAAAAGAAAAAGCATCTTGTTTTTTCTCTTTTGGTGCAGGATTAAGCCCGTTTTGTTTAATAGAGCGCACCATTTCTTCTACCTTTCTTACAGAAAGATCTTTATCTAAAATTTCTTGATAAATGTAAAGTTGTGCTGTTGGATCGCTAACGTTAATGAGCGCCCTTGCATGGCCCATAGTGATCTTATTATCCCTTATTGCGGCCTGTATGGTTGGGGGCAGTTTTAACAACCTCAAATAATTGGTTACGGTAGATCTGTTTTTAGAAACGCGATCGCCCAATTCTTCTTGGTTAATCTCGCATTCATCGATCATCCTTTGGAAACTCAATGCCACTTCAATAGCGTTTAGGTTTTCCCTTTGGATGTTTTCTATCAGTGCCATCTCTAGCATCTGCTGATCATCCGCAGTGCGTATATAGGCCGGGATTTCTGTTATTCCTGCTAGTTTAGAAGCTCTTAACCTGCGCTCGCCAGAAATCAACTGGAAACTATTTGGCCCCATTTTCCTTACGGTAATGGGCTGTATCAAACCTTGCAAAACAATGCTCTCTGAAAGTTCTTTTAATGCAACTTCATCAAACTCGAAACGGGGCTGAAATGGATTTACTTCTACCTGATTGATTTTTATAGTACTGATAGAGCCTAATGCCGCAGATGGATTTTCTGATACCGAAGAATTACTATTGGTATTTGTTTGGCTTCTTTCTCGGCTAAATTCTGGAGAATCTGTTAGCAAAGCCCCCAATCCCCTACCTAACCCTATTTTTCTGTCTTTGCTCATTATTTAACCACCTCCGTTTTATCTTTTGCACTTTCTTTGGCCATTCCGTTTTTGGTAACAATTTCTCTGGCCAAATTCAAATAATTTATCGCTCCTTTAGAGTTTGCATCATGCATAATTACAGAAACGCCAAAACTTGGGGCTTCACTTAAACGGGTATTTCTGGCAATAATGGTATTAAAAACCAAATCTTCAAAATGTGAGCGAACTTCTTCTACCACTTGATTAGACAATCTTAAACGAACATCGTACATGGTGAGTAAGATACCTTCAATCTGCAATTCGGGGTTTAAGCGGTTTTGTACGATTTTTATCGTGTTCAATAATTTACCTAAACCTTCTAACGCAAAATACTCGCACTGTACGGGGATGATCACAGAGTTGGCCGCTGTTAAGGCGTTGATGGTTATCAGGCCCAAAGATGGCGAACAATCTATGATGATAAAATCGTAATCCTTATCTATCTGCTCTAAAACCGCTTTCATTTTGTATTCCCGATTTTCCAGGTTGATCATCTCTATTTCTGCACCCACTAAATCTATATGTGCCGGTAGTAGATCTAGGTTTGGGGTATCGGTTTTTTGGATGGCTTCTTTTGCGGTAACATCATTGATGATACACTCATAGATACTGTGTTTTATGGTACGAGGGTCGAACCCGATACCCGATGTTGAATTGGCTTGTGGATCGGCATCTACTATTAAAGTCTTATATTCTAAAACCGCTAAACTAGCCGCTAAATTTATAGAAGTGGTGGTTTTACCCACTCCACCTTTCTGATTGGCAATTGCTATGATTTTACTCATTAAATGATTTCCTTTTTATGAAGCTTCTTATATGGCGTAATGTTAAAAAATTGCCCTTTTTTAGTATTTTAGACGAATTTATTATTCTTTTTAACAAGGCGGCAAGATACAAATATAAACAATATCAATTTCCACACGTTAAGGCAATTTATAAACAAACTAACATGACATTAATTGTTTCGGGAACCAACCGCCCGAATAGCAATACGCTTAAAATCGCTAAATATTATCAGAAAGCTTTAGCCCAAAAAGGAGAAAAAGCAACTATTCTTTCTTTAACTGATTTGCCTCAAGATTTAATATCAGGAGGCTATTACGGAAAAACTTTGGAGGACTTTGAGCCATTACAACAACAAATTACCAAAGCCCATAGATTTATATTTATCATACCCGAATACAATGGCAGTTTCCCGGGCATTTTAAAGTTATTTATTGATGCTTGTAAATTCCCGGTTTCTTTTATGGATAAAAAGGCTGCTTTGGTAGGTCATTCTACTGGCAAATATGGAAACATAAGAGGAATTGAGCATTTTACCGGTGTTTGCAATTATATCGGTTTACACGTGATGCCATTAAAATTACATATACCAAACATCGCTTTTGAGATTAATGATGATGGAGACTTATTTAAAGAGGATACTTTAAAGTTTACAGAGATGCAAATGGATAAGTTTTTGGTTTTTTAATTCATCATTTTTTAGTTGTAGGTTCATTAGTTCATCAATAACAGAACGGTTTGTTAGTATAAAGTGAACCATAAATTCTGCTGCTTGAGTTTTCTGCTTTTCGCTTTCTGCTTTAAGCCTTTTACATCTGTATCAAAACCCATAAGCAATCCTAAAACCCGAGTGTATTTGCCTGCTGCCATCAAAAGAAAATCCATAGAAAACTTTGATACCTGTATAAGCTAAGCCAAAATAAAGCTCTTTGTAATTGGTTAGTTTTGGTGTACTTAAATAGTTAAACCCTACCAACTCTTGTAATTTTAATTTTCTTAGCAGAGGGATCTTATTGGTAAAAAATCCTTTAAAATTATGCTCGGCATGGGCTTCAAGGTATTCATCAAAAGTACTTTCTGGGTAGTATTCTAAAAACAAAAATTGGTTTTGCCCCGGTGTGTAAGATAAGGCTTTGTTTCCTCTAAAATGTTTATAATCTGGAAAGCTTAAATTATTTGAGCTTAAAAATTTACCTGTTTCGGCACTAAACTCAAACTCGCCGTAAAAGCCTAGTTTAATATTAGATTTACGGATGCCTAAACTCGCAAAATCATAATCGGCATCAGAGCCGATGATATCTTTTATCGCTTTTTCATACTTCAAAGTTAAAACAGGCCATTTAGATGGCAAATAATATCTACCTGTTGGGTAGGTTACGTATCTGCTGCTAAAATTATAACTCAGCGATGCGTTGATATTAAAGTTTTGATACTCTTGGAATAATGGAAAATCTGCTTGTGGGGTATATGGGTTGTTTGATGTATAATCAGATTTTGGATCGTTACGGAAAGCATAGCCTGTACTATTTGGCAGCCATTTGCTATTTTGATAGGCCAAGCCTAAACTCCCTGATAATCCAAAGGGTAACCTGGATGACGAATTTACCTCAGCATATCTCTTTTGATAAAATTTAGAGTAATTACGCTCATAAAATAAAGAGTTAAAAGTATTTCCTAAGGTACTTAGAGAGCCTTTATCGTTTAGATCCAGCACATCGGAACCTAAACTTATACCCAAATTTAGTTTTTTCCCTACCGGGATATTTGCCGAGGTGTAGGCATTAAACAAATGATTGGCAAACCCATATCTAATATTTCCCCTTAAAATTAAATATCTATTGTTTAGCGTATCCACTTTTTGGGTAAAACTTGCGCCATAATTAAACCCAAAACCTTCTACGGTATTAAAAAACACCGAAGGCAGCAAGCCATCAATATGGAAAAACTCATTTTTATAACGGTTGCGAGGATTGTAACCTCCCAATAAAAGTTTACCGATCTTAAGGTTATTATTTACTTTGTCTAAGCTATCTAAATATGGTTTCGACTCTCGCCTTTTCGCAATGCTATCTTTTTTTAGGTAATTATTTGCTTCTTCTTGCGTAAGCGGAATTGGCCTGGCATTGCCCCAATAGGTAGAATCTTTTTTATTGACCTCTTTTGTGATTCTCACCACTTCTTTAAAATCTCTAGGATCAAGTTTCGGGTCTAATTCATAGTTGCTGTAAACCCCCACATAATATCCTCCAAAACGGAAACCAAAAATACCCCCTACAAACTCAAATTTAACATTTGAGGGCATCCAAACCTTTCTGGTTACAGGAATATAGGTCTGGTTTATTTTTAAGGTGTCCAATAAAGTAATATTAGATTCTTTGCTCATCACAAAATCGGTACTGTAAATGCGCCAACTATCCTCAACAATATAAATGTATCCGCGATAAGCTGGGTCATATTTTCTTTTTGGCAACAATTGTATTTTATTGATGAGCTCGCCGTTTTCTAGCGTAGTACCGATCAACTTATAATCATAATAAAACAAGGCATTATCAGCTATCGGAGAAACAAACGGGCGGTTGCTTAAGCTGCCCCAATCTTGATAATTCTCATAAAAATTCAGCAATAACTCGGTAGCCCTATTAAAACTAAAAGAACGATTTCCACCTGCAACTTTTGAGGAAATCATTTCTTCGTGATAGCTATTTGGAGGCATAAAACTTAAAACCGACTGTGATTCTGATTGATAAATTATACCTGTTCGGTTAGAATCCAAACCTAGTTCTTGGCCTGCTTTTTTAATATCAGTACCTAAAAATTTTTCTGGTGCTTTTAAAAGTCTTTGCACTCCTTTTATATAAACTTCGCAGGTATAAGCAGGCGTTTCTTTAAGGTATTTTTTGCGCTGTTTGATGGCTTTTCTGATGATGGCATAAGCGGGGTCTTCTCCATCGGCTCTTATAACAACATCTTTAAGCTCAAAAACCTGGTTACCTAATACAATATTGATTTCTGTGTTTTTTTCTACCTCAATAGGTTTAACCAATTGCTTAAACCCGATTGCGCTAAAAACCAATTCGTACTTTCCCTTATTAACCTTTAAACTATATTTCCCGTCTTTATTTGCTGATGTACCTTTTGTAGTTCTTTTAATAAAAACAGTTGCAAACGGAATTACTTGATTTTGATCGTCAGTGATTTTTCCGGTTATGGTTAGTTCTTGGGCAAAAAGAAAAGTAGTAATAAAGAGGCAAAAAAAGAGGGTAGGTATTTTTTTCATAATTAAGGTTTTCTCAAAGATGAATAATTTAAATAAGAGGTTAAAACACTTAATTCTTAAATAATGTTAAAAAGCAAAAGAAATCTTAAACCCTTGGTTTAAAAGTCCGTATTTATCAAAAGACCAAGCATAATCTGCCCTAAAGGCCCATCTTCTTAAACCCACATAGGCCTCAAAATAATCGCCCCTATCTGGTTGTGTTAAGTAGCCGCCGCCAACTAATTCCTCTAGTTTTAATTTTCTAACTAGCGGAATCCTGGCAGAGAATTTCTGATTGAAATTATGCTCGAAATGCGCTTCAACAAAAAACTTATTGGTGCTGTAAGTATAAAAATCTAGCAGGTGAAAACTCTTTAAACCTGGGTTAAAAACTAGTGCAGAGTTTCCGCTAAAATGCCTCCATTCTGGAAAATAAACATTTTTAGCATCTAAAAATTTTCCGGCCGAAATTGAATAGGAGCCGTAACCCCAAAGGCCCATATCCAGTTTTTCATGCTGGATCTCTGCTTCTATAAAATTGTAATCTGATTCTGAATGGAACAGCCCCGGTAAGCCTTTTCTGTAATTTATGATAAACCTTGGCCCTAGCGGCAGTTTGTAGATCTTAAACCCATCCTTTAAGATATAGGGCTGCTTTAGCGTATAAATTAAAGATGTATTAACGTAAAAAGCGGTATAATTGGGGAAGATCTTATTCCCAAAATTTGGCGGGATTGGGTTATTAGAACTAAACCCTCTATCCCTTATATTCCTAAAGGCATAATCCCTTGTATTATTTGCTGCATAATTTCGAGAGATTTCTGTACCAACAGATAGATAAAGGTTGCCCACCAACTCTCTACCAATACCAAAGCTTACATACTCTTTTCTATACAACTTTAAAAAATTCTGCTCAAAAAACAAGGTGTTCAAGGTGTTTTGTAAAGTACCGATAGTTCCGTTCGGGTTTAGATCACGGTAGGTGCTGCCTGCACTAAAATTTAGTACACCTCGTTTTTTTGGTTTGTACAGCCATGATAAAGAAACATCAGAATTTAGTTCTTTATTGCTTAAACCGTATCTTATTTTAGGCCTTACCGACCAGTATTTACCATCATTTGCGTATTGAACTATTTTAATCCCATAACTTATGCCCGCCCCCTCTACCGTGTTGTAAAAAAACGCCGGAACAATTGGATCAAAAAATATGGCTTCCTTTTTTTTGTCGCTTTTCCAAATTAAGTCTGAAAATAGCAAAGGGAATATCTGAACTTTTTTAGTTAAACCATCTAAAGAGTCTGCCGCTAAAGTAAGGTCCTTTTCTTTCTTTAAGGTATCTTGGTATTGATAAGAAAGTCGTTCTTGCAGCGTAAGATAAACACCTCTATCCTTTTTCAAAATATCTGCATGGTAAGCAGATGAATCATCTTTTACGATCTCGTTTTTACTAAACCTTTTCAAAGAATCTGGGTTTACGCCGGTTCTAAAATTCTTATATATCGCCTCGCTTTTGCCGTTAAAAAAAAACCTTAAAAATTCTCCGCTATAATTTAATAGCGTAAGTGTTGGCTTAAAATCTTTATAATGCTGTATTACTTTTAAGGTATCGATAAAATCAATCCCTTTTGCGCCAACTAGTTTTAAATCAACATCTTCTAAAGAATAATTGTTTTTGTTTATTTTTATATTACCAAAAAAAGTTGGCGAAAACTGGTGCTTAGGAACAACCTTAATGGTTGCTACAGAATTGCTGCTATCAACTAAAATATAACTATAATTATTAAAGGCTGTTTCTGCCAAAGGCGAAATAAATTTTTTATCGCTCAAAGCTTCAAATTTTACCAAATCATCGGCAAAATTGATTTGTAATTGAGCGGTGCTCTTAAAATCCCACGATGGGTATTTACCAAAAGTTTTGGTGCCCTTGATCAACTCTTTAAACCCTAGTTTTTTATCGCTAAATAAATCTGAAGAAGTTTCATATAGCCAAATTAATTGCCGGTCTTTTAAATTGCTTCTCAGCTGTATTTTTTTGCCCAAGATGGTGTGGGGCACTTTTTCTAGGATAAGGCTACTTTTTAAATAAGCTTTAGCTTCAAAATTCTGCAACCTGTTTAATTTTTGTACCTCAATGGTTTTTTTTATGAACCTATTTACCCACGTAGAATCGGTTGCAACCTCGCCATTAACCAATAAAGGCAGTAAAAACACCATTAAACACAAATAAAGTTTATTCATAAAAAAACATACGGGGGCATTTGTTCATTTTATAGATGCTGGCATTGTTGTAACCAAAAATGATTCCTTATTTTAAGAGCCTGTTTAAAATTTATCTAATAATTTGATTATGCTTATTTTTGGCTACAACTTCGTTAAATTTTTTGAGATAGCCATTGGGTATCTTTACAAAATTCGCTTTGTTTAGTTTAAAAACGAACTATTAAGCATTACTGCAATACAAATATAAATAGGCTCATATTTAAAAAACAATTATGTACAAAACATTAAAACCGGTTCTACAAAAAGAATTAAACGAAATAAAATCTGCTGGATTATACAAGAAAGAAAGGGTAATAGTTACCCCGCAAGGTGCAGATATTAAAGTGAACGACGGCAAAGAGGTGCTTAATTTTTGTGCTAATAATTATTTGGGGCTTTCATCGCACCCAAAAGTGATTGAAGCGGCAAAAAAAGCAATCGACACACATGGTTATGGAATGTCTTCGGTACGCTTTATCTGCGGTACACAAAACATCCATAAAGAATTGGAGCAAAAGATTTCTGATTTTTTAGGGATGGAAGATACCATTTTGTATGCTGCGGCTTTTGATGCTAACGGGGGCCTTTTTGAACCCTTGTTTGATGCGCAAGATGCCATAATTTCTGATGAATTGAATCATGCTTCGATCATTGATGGCATACGATTATGTAAAGCGCAACGCTATCGCTATCAGCATGATAATATGGAGGATCTAGAAAAGCAACTACAAGAAACCCAAAACCTAAGGCACAGAATTATTGTAACGGATGGTGCTTTTTCTATGGATGGCACCATTGCCCAATTAGATAGAATTTGTGATTTGGCCGATAAATATAACGCCTTGGTAATGATAGACGAATGCCATTGCAGTGGTTTTATGGGCAAAACCGGACGTGGAACACACGAACACCACAACGTAATGGGCAGAGTTGACATTATTACTGGAACTTTGGGCAAAGCCTTGGGCGGCGCATCTGGCGGTTTTACTTCGGGGCCAAAAGAGGTTATCGATATTTTACGCCAGCGTTCTAGGCCCTATTTATTCTCCAATACCTTGGCACCAAGTATTGTGGGCGCTTCAATTGCGGTTTTAGATATGCTAATGGAAACTACCGAATTAAGGGATAAACTAGAGGCTAACACCAAATATTTTAGGGAGAAAATGACCGCTGCAGGTTTTGACATCAAGCCTGGAGTTCATCCAATTGTACCCGTTATGCTTTATGATGCACAATTGTCTCAGGATTTTGCGTCGAAAATGTTAGAAGAGGGTATTTATGTCATCGGTTTTTATTATCCCGTAGTACCAAAAGACAAAGCGAGGATTAGGGTGCAGATGTCGGCAGCACATGATAAACATCATTTGGATAAAGCCATCAACGCATTTATAAAAGTGGGCAAAGAATTGAAGGTTTTAAAGTAAGATAGGGGTTTTTAAAACATGGATTATCGAACTAAAATCTCTTTTTTGTTAAGAAAACCAATTTGGGCGTTGATATTGGTTTAAGCTTAAGATTTAGGAGTAATGAAATCTCAAAAATATGTGCTGATAATATATTAGCAAAGATTTGTGTTTTTGAAGGCATATTTATATTTAAAAAACTATAAATACAGATCCAGCAAACCTTGGGGCAAATCAAGGATAATTGTTTTACTTATTTTATCAATATCTTTAATAAAGGCTTCGTTTAGAGGGATCAAAACTTCTTTTTGTTGGTAAAAAACAGAAGCCAAAAATTGTTGTGGATATTCTTTAACTTCTATTATCTCCCCCAATTTACCATTGTGCAGATCCTCGGCTGTAAAGCCAATCAAATCTGTATAAAAGAAAGCTCCTTTTTCTCTTTTGGGCTTTAACCTATTTGGTAAAAAAATTTTCTTTTTGGTAAGTGCCTGGGCCTTATCAATATGATCGATGTCTTCAAAATTGAAATAACCTATTTGCGGCATTGGTATTTTGTAATTTTCTACAAAATAAGGCACTAGCTTTTTATTGATTTCTAAAAAAACCGATTTGATCTTTAGTTTTTCGGGTTCATCAAAAGTAAAGGAGACCTGTACCTCGCCTTTTAAACCCCTGGTTTTTGTAATATATCCTATCTCGAAATAATTGTCCATTTGTAACTTCTCTTAACTAACCATTATCCAAGACTTATCAAAGCCCAATGTATTTAGTACTTTTTCTTTGTCAAGGATTTCTGGTTGCTTAATCCTTATCGTTAGCGTTTTTTCTGCATTATGTAGCTGGTGATTCTAATTCATATTCGTTAAAAACTAATTTCATATCTAAAGACTTGGCTACATAAGGCAATAATTTAGATATCACAGCTTTAACCAAATTAACCGGTACAGCATTTCCAGCTTGTTTTCTTGCTTGAGAGTCATTTACAATTATTTTATAACTATCGGGAAATCCTTGCAATCTAAACATTTCCCTAGGTGTTAAGCGTCTTTCGCCATTAACCAACAAATAATTATAAGAAGCCCCCGCCCTTAAAGCACATGAATAAGGATAAGAACAAACATTCCCTGATTTATTCTCATGCCAAATGGAAAGTTTATATGCTGATTTATGCTTTTCAAACCTCTTTTGTTTAATATAATCAGAAGCGAGATACTTCCTATCTACTTTTTTCTCCAATATTAACTCGAGTGGCTTAAAGGGGCGTATTGGAGAAGGAAAAGAAAACAAAATGGGCTCCCTATGCCCAACAATAATAACTCGTTCTCTCTTTTGAGGTAAGCCGTAATCTAAAGCATTTAAAACGGTATATTGTACATGATAACCTAGATCTTTTAAAGTTTTAATAATAACTTTTAAAGTTTTACCCTCATTATGGCCTACTAACTGTTTAACATTTTCTAAAACAAAGGCTTTAGGTTTTTTTTGTTTGATGATGTTTGCAATATAAAAAAACAAAGTGCCCCTAGTATCCTCAAATCCTTTCATCTGGCCAATGATACTGAATGGTTGACAAGGAAAGCCACCATATAAAATATCATGATCTGGTATTGATGTTGCATCAATTTCTGTTATATCCCCATGCGGTCTATCGCCAAAATTAGCCTCATAACTATCTTGGCAAGATCTATCAATATCAGATGAAAAAACGCAATTTGGAATAATATTATTTTCTCTACAGGCTTGATCCATGGCAACCCTAAACCCGCCAATACCACAAAACAAATCGATAAATTTTAATTCTTCCATTAATGGGTCATTTTATCAAAAGTAACATTTTAAAAATCAATTATAAACCGTTATTCTGCCAACTCCATACTTTCCCAGCTTTCTTTACGGTAGTAATTAAAACAGGTCCATGCAATAACCGTCATGGTTACGGCGGCTATCCAAATGGCTGTTTCCCATTGTGCTGCCCAATAGTGTAAGAACCCTAAACCTGCCGGTACTGCCATTATCAAAAATGTGATAAACATTTTCCCTCCTTTTTGGTTGTTTGGAGGCTGAGAAAACGGGAAGCCCTTTACCTGGAAAAGCGCAACCAACAAACCATAGAGTGTGCCAACCATAAAAACCAAAATTAAATCGTTAATTACAGCTGGTCCCCAGAAAGTGATACTGAAGATACCTATCGCTATAAAATAAGGTAGATAATATTTTATAACTACAGCTTTAAACATACCGCCTAAAATTCTCCCTGGTTGGTTATGTGGTGTGGTAAAAAACACCCACGAAGCTTTGTATTTCTCTGTCATGCTGATGTGTTGCAAAACTGTAGTCAACACAAAACCTGTTAGGTACATCAACAAAATGTACATCCTACCTTCTAATAAATGATGCCAGTTATCTGATAAGCTTCCTCCTTTTTTATTGATAAAACCGAAGTAAACAAAATAAACCGGGACATAAGCAAATGAAGGATACACCTTTACCTTAAAATCGCGGTAGCGTGAAGATAATAACCAAGTAATCTTAAAGCCTGCATTTTCTAAAGGATGTGGGGCAATTTTTTGGGCAATAATATTCATAAATCCTTTAGATGCACCTTTACCTTCTGATGAAACCACAACACCATCATCGCCACTAGCACTTATGGAAGATAATTTCTGATTAAAACCCGGTGCTAAAACCTTCACTACCAAATACAAAGAAACTATTGGTGATAAAATAGCTAATGCGGCATAAATATAGGTGGAAAGTTGTGCTATTTTTATGTTCACGACCAACTCATGCAATGCCGCCAACCAATAGGAAGGCACAATTGCTAAAACCTTAACATTAGAAATATCTATTTTTTTTATTAAACTTGATTCTATTAACCGAGGCAAGGTATAATAGGCCGCAAAAATCACGATAGACAAAATGATCTGAAAATAAGATATAAAATCCTTAAATTTTTGAGGACTTGTGATTTTTAAAACTATCAAATAAGTAATGTTCACTAAGAATATACTTAGTGTTGTAGCTATTAAAACTTCAATAATAAACATCGATCCCGATAATACTCCTTCGCCAATAAAAGAGTAAATAACGCCCGATATAGAGATAGCGAAGGCCATTTTTGCCGTATGGATACCTATGTGTAAAATCCGAGAAACGGTAAAAGTCCTGTCGTTTACAGGGCGGGGCAAAATGATGTAATTATCCCTCACATCTATCAACACATTTGTAAAATCAGAGATTAAGGTAATGGCCAACATTACCATAAAGGCCGAGAAATAAACGGTATGCGCCAAAAATGGCTGCTTTAAGGATGCCAATAAAAATGTGAAGAACAAACCCGTAAGGCCCAAGAAAAACATCACTATCCAACTGGCATTATTAACTTCTTTTTTCTTTTTCTGCCTTTGGTTGTACACATTCGGACGGCGATCGTCCATTTTCATTTTAGTTATTAAAATAATCCTAAGCTGTTCTGGATCTACCCCAAATTTCTGGAAAATGGGTTTTAATAAAAGAACAAAATTGATGATATATTTATTGAACATTTGAAACGTAGAAAATTTTAAGTTGTAAGTAACATGTTTTAAGTAGCCTAATTATTAATTTAAAGCGCTTAACACATCTGAGGCATCTTTATTTCCTTCTTCTTTGCCTGTGAGTTTTGCAAAGATATTTTCTAAGGTTTGATCGCCACCGGCTTTTAAATCTTCAAAAGTGCCATCTGCTACTATTTCTCCATTATTGATCAATAAAATACGATCAGATACTTTTTCTACCACATCCATCATGTGCGAGCAGTAAAAAATGGTTTTCCCCTCCTTGGCCATCAGGGATATAAGTTCTTTAACCATGATCACGGCATTTGCATCTAAACCAGAGAGTGGCTCATCTAAGATGATGATCTTTGGGTTATGGATAATCCCAGAAATGAGCAACACCTTTTGGCGCATCCCCTTAGAAAAAGTATCCATGCGTTGGTCTGCATTTGCGCCAATGCCAAAAGCGTTCAAAAGTTTAGTTGCTCTTGTTGCAATGGCATCTTCATCCATGCCATACAGTTTACCTATAAAATCCAAATATTCTAAAGGAGTAAGCACATCATATATCTCGGCATTTTCTGGTACGTAACCAATCTGGCTTTTTATGCTGATGATGTCATCCTTGATATTTTTACCGTACATCAAAACTTCTCCATCAAAATCATTTACCAAACCCGTTAAAATTTTAACGGTTGTAGATTTTCCCGCTCCGTTTGGCCCAATATAACCAATTACCTGCCCCGGATAAACCTCTAGGTTTATACCTTTTAACACCTGTTTTTCTCCGTAGTTTTTACTTAGGTTTTTTATGCCGATGACGGGTTGTTGTGTCTCTTCCATTAGAATGATTTAATTGTTTAAAGATAATAAATACCTAATTAAAGGTATCTTTTACAGTTTATATTACCACAATAAATCAAATAATTACTTAAAAATATGGGGTAAATGTTTAAGGTTTTAGATTGTTAATGAAATAGACGTTCTGTTTGTTAACAAAAAAGCTTTCTTAAACGATTAAATGCTTGATGTACCTTTGGGCTAAATATTTAAGTACAGATTGCCGGCCAGCCAAATTGTTTTAATTTTGGATTTTTTCAGTTTTGCTTCCGTTGCCAACAGCTTTTCCCTAACTTCTATCAGCTTGCTTTCCCTAGAATTTATCAAAAACAATGAACTATCGCCAAATTTGAACTTTAGCTCCTCTCCGTTTAATAGTTGCATAGAAGATTTGTAGGTTTGGTTCAAGATATTCACTTGGTTTTGGAGCGTGAGGATCTCAAAATTGTTTTGCCTCATTTTATTAACCAACTCGTTCCTTACCATATCTTGTTCTAGTTGGGTTTGCCTTATTTTAATCTTTGTTTCGGCAAGGTCAGCTCTTGCTTTTGCAAACGTTAGCGGAAATGAAAAACGGATATTGACCTTGTTGTTATCCTGCCAATAATTACCATTTATATTTCTCAATAAAGATTTCCCCTGGTTAAGTACCCCTAATTGCAAACCCAGTTCAGGTTTCAAACTTTCTGCCTTCAGCCTTCTCTCCACATTTAAATCGTTGATCTTAAATTCGTAGCTCAATAATTTAGGGTTGTTACTGGTTTGTAGATCAGCATTTAGAGGTATATCCAAAGAATCCGGGGGGACAATGTATAATTTGTTTGCATCAACGGCTTGGTTGTTTTGTAACCATAGATAGTTGCAGAGCATTAATTTTGAATTTTGCAGCTCTAGTTGGGCTTGTTGTAGCATACCTTCCCTTTGTTGCACCATCAATAGAGCCTCAACGGTATCAATTGCAGGTTTATCGCCATTTTTAAAACCGGTTTTTACGGCATCAAAACGTGTTTTTGCTAAGCTTAATGCTTCTTTATGTATCTGGGTAATTTTATAGTTATTGTACCATTCTATATAATTAGTTGCCGCTTCTAAAAACAGATCGTTTAATATTTTGCGCTTTTCGTTTTGCGATGATTGTTCAAATATTTTAGCTTGCTTAATTGCCGCCCTTCTCTCATCAATAAACAAACCTTTACCAACATTAAAGTTGATACCAACATAGCTTAAACCTTGCTTTGGCAACTTACTCTCTGGATTTAAGTAAGCCCCTTCTGCCTGCGAGTAAGAGCCTTTTAATTCTACACCATACCATAAAGGCAATTTTATCTGTGGGGTAAAAAAAGTATAGTATTCTGTGCCGTCGTAATATTTTTGGTCAAAATCTGCCTCGATCTTAGGATCAAAACCGCCCAATGCTTTTGTCCTTTTCACTTTCGCCAGATCTACTAACAAATTGGCTTGTTGGCTTATAGGGTGGTATTTTTTGATGATATTGAAAAAACCTGACCAGCTTAAAGTATCTACTGCCTGTTGTGCCCTTAAAGGTAAAAACCAAAAAAAAGATAACGCTAAATAGATTAGTTTACTTTTCATCTTTATCTGCTTTAGGAGATTCATAAAAATCTGGTGGGAAACCATTTATCTGCCGCCAAAGCTCATACCCTAAGGGTACATTCTTTAACAAAGTGATGTTTTTGGTCCCAGATCCATATCTTATTTCTTTTGGCCATGGTTTTTTCCCACCCGGTGAAACCCAAACCCTAAATTGCCCGTTTTTATTTATAGATTGATCAATAGCAACCACCTTACCTTCAAAAATACCATAAGATGCCTCTGGCCAGCCAGAAAAAACAATGGCGGGAAAACCATCAAACTGGATTTGAACTTTCTCACCGATATTTATTAAAGACAGATCTAAAGGGTTGATAAACATTTCTACCGCAGGCTCAAACTCGGTAGGTACAATCTGCATCAGTGGCTCACCATCTTTAACCGTTTCGCCAATGCCAGCTTTTACCGATCGCAATACTTGCCCATTTTGAGGTGCGGTAATGATATAAAAACCTTGTCGTTTTTTATAGTTGGCATATTGGTTTTTCAGCTTTGCAACTTCGCCCTCTGTGGCAGAAACTTGAGATAACGCGGTAAATTTATCTCCTGCTGTTTTTAATATTTTTTCTGAATATTCTTGCTGTGCTGCCAATAGATCTAACCTTATGTTTAACAACTCATTTTTTGTATTAAAAAATTTGCTTTCTGCACTTATTTTTTTGGATAGCGCATCTTGTAAATATTGTTGCTTTTGCTCTAGATCTGTTAAAGATTTTAAGCCTGCATCAAACATTTGCTTTTGCCTGTTAAGCTGTTCTTTAGCTATTTTATATTGATTTGTAGCGGCAATTAAAGCTATGCTATCCGATTCTACTTTTAAGTTGAATTGCTTTAACTTGTTCTGGATCTGTTGCAATTTAAAATCTAAAGATAATTTTAATGCCGATTGTTGCCGAACCGCAGTATTTGCTTTTTGATCATAAAAATCTATGGCTTCTGTTTTAGCTTTTATCTGGTCTTCAACCCTAGCCAGTAAAGATTCGTCAAGATAATCCTCCTTAACTTCGCTGATCCTCAACAATGTATCTCCCTTTTTCACATACTGCCCGTCTTGGATATACCATTTTTCTATCCTCCCGGCAATAATGCTGTTGATCTGTTGCGGTCTTTGGTTTGGACTTAATGTAGATACACTGCCCTTAGACTTGATGTTCTGTGTCCAAGGTAAACATAGAACAACCACGCTACAAATTAGGGCAATGGTAAATATAGTTACCAAACTGTTTGATTTTTTTTCTTTGATTACCTTCGCAAAAGAATCAAATTCCATCAATTTATCGGTATTTGCTTTAGTTTGTAAGAACATATTAAACAATTTTGATGTTACCGCTATTCATGCTAAAAACCTTATCGCACTTGGCAGAAAAAATATCATCATTACTGATAACAATAAGTGTTAAGGGATTATTTTTGGATACCAAGTGGTTTTCTATTTTAACTTTTGATAGTTGATCTATACCAGAAAAGCCTCCTTCTATTAGCATCAACGAAGGTTTTTTAAATAAGCACCTCGCAATCAATATCTTTTTTGCAACATTGAAAGATAATCTTTTACCCTGCGGATCGATCAAAGTATCAAGCCCTTTTTGTTTCGTGTTAACAAAATCAGACAGGCCTACCAAGCTTATTATTTTTTGCAACTCATCTATGTTCACATCGGTATCGCCAACCGTAATGTTTTCTAATATAGTCCCAGAAAAAAGTTCGTCCTCACTTAGGTAAAACGCTACCTCTTTATGTAAAATCCCTTGTGATAGGTTACTAAGAGGTATGTCATTATAAGTTAACTGTCCGATATAATTTGGCCACATACCGGTTAAAACTTTTATCAACGTAGATTTACCCGATCCTTCAAAACCTTTGATACATATTTTTTCTCCCGCCTCAACAGATAAATTCAAATCTTTTAGCACCAAACCGTCTTCGCCATATCCAAAATTTAAGTTTTTAGCGGTAATTTTTATACCTGCTGTTTTTGGCCAGTTTTTAAGGCCGATCAAAGCATTTTCATTATCTTGAGGCTTATCCAATACCTTGTTTATTTTCTCTAACGATGTTAATACATCATAAACCACCTCTAAACTAACGATCAATTTTTCTATGGCGTTGATGATGGTTATAATAATGATCTCTGTGGCTATGAACTGGCCAAGGTTAATGATTTGGTTGATAAAAAGAAAAGCGCCAACGATCAACATCGCCGCCGTTATGATTACCTTAAAGCCAATGATTACCCGATATTGAAATATCAAAACAGAAAAATGCTGGTTTCTAGAATCGAGATAGCCCTTTACCAATTCATCTGTTTTTTTTAAGTGCAGGTCTGATTTTTGGTTAAATTTGAAGGTTTTGATGCTTCTGCTAATTTCTTCTAACCAGTAGGCTACTTGATACTTAAAATCCGACTCTTGGATGCTGCTAGTAAATCCTTTTGAGCTGCTCATATAAAATATAACCACACCGATAATTAAGAGTAAAACCCCAAATAATATAAATATGGGATGATAAAAGCCTAATAATATAAGCCCAAAAAGTACTTGGATGGTAGCTGTTGGTAAATCTAACAGTAATTTAGAAAGGCCCTTTTGCAAACTGGCGGTATCAAAAAACCTATTTACCAATTCTGGCAGATAATATTTATCGATGCTTAACAAATCGATCTTGGGGATGCGGTAAGCATAAGAAAAGGTTAACCGGGTAAAAATGCGCTGTTGCAAATTCTCTATTACCCTCATTTGTTTAATTTGAAAAACACCATTCATGAAAACCCCAAAAATAACCAAGGCGATCATTACCACTAAAGAGGTGCTTATGGTAACCCCAAACATTAAGTTTATAATAGCTTGGATACCCAAAGGAAGCGATAATATTATTGCCCCATTTAAAACGGCATAGATGTAAACATTTTTAATCTCGTTCTTTTCGAGATTGATCAATTGAAATAGCTTTTTAATTGCAGCTCTTAATGATTGTTTATCCGTCATGTTGGTATAGCTATCTTACAAAGATATAAATTACTTTTACTATTAATAGCATTACTATCACAAACAAAAGTAACGCTTAATTTTATGTCGAAAAGATATATATTTGCAGCAAAAGATAGGAATTTATGGAGTGGCAGTTACATCCTAAAATGAACGGCAAGCTTTATCTGAAAGATCCCGAGCAGAGCGAGATTGGAAAGCGTATTATCATCAAAGGAACGTACCTAATAAGGAAAATTGGTTTTGAGGCCTTTACCTTTAAAAAATTGGCGGAAGAAATTGGTACTACAGAAGCTACCATATATCGTTATTTTGAAAACAAGCACCGTTTATTAAACTACATTGTGTCTTGGTATTGGCATTGGTTAGATTATCAGGTGCTTTTTAATACCAATAACGTTGCCGATGCCTCCATAAAAATAAAGACCATCATAAAGATATTGACCTGGCAATTAGAAGAGAACCAAAGCAGTATCCACGACATCAATTTAGAAGACCTTCATGAAATTATTATCGCAGAAGCATCTAAGGTATATTTGACAAAGCATGTTTCTGAAGATAACAAAGAACAATTATTTAAACCTTACAAAAATCTCTGTCAGCGTATTAGCGATGTTATACTATCTTATAACCCAAATTATACATACCCACGCTCTTTATCTAGCACATTAATAGAAATGGCGCACTTTCAAGATTTTTTTATGAGAAACCTACCTTCTTTAACCGACTCGTCAAAAGAAGAGAGCCTAGGTTTTGTGAGAGCATTTTTAGAAAACCTAGCATTTTCTGCGCTAGAAAAAGGTAAAGCATAAAGCATAAAAAAACCACCCAAAAGGTGGTCTGTTATTCTAAGTTTTGTGTTTATCAATCTACATTATCATGTAAAAAAGAATTGTTTTGCCTTATCTCTGTTTGGCCATCTTCATTGCTTAAAGTAAACCTAGAAACATGAGAATCTGAAGAATGCGGTACTTCCTTTAGCTGTGTTTGCCTTCTTTTATAAGCAGGTTCGTTCTCTAGTTCTTGCAAGCCAGAGGTAGAACGCAACTTCATGCTTAAATCTTTAAGGCGTAAAATACGTTCTTTAGATTTGCGCAATTGCTCTTCCATAGATTCATCGGTTTTGTGATCATCAACACTAGCAGTGATAACTTCCTCCTCCTCTTCTTCTTCTTCTTGTGTTTCTTCAAGCTGAGCTAATGGTTGTGCAAATTCAGATTCAGAAAGTTTCATGCTGAAACCAAAGTTATCTGTTTCTGTTTCTTGTTCTTCTTCCTTTTCTAAATCAAACAACTGATGCTTAACCACATCTTCTAATTTTTCTTCTGTTTGTTGCTTTGCAGATACAAACGGAATCTCTGCAAATAAGTCGGCTTGTTTTTTGGCCTCTTCGTCTTTTGCTAAAACAACCGGCTGATTTTCTTCCTTCTCAACAATTGGCTCTACTTTTTTAGAGAACTCATTTATTGGCCTTATCAAAGGAGTATCTGTTGTTAAGAATTGTTTCTTTGGTGCACTTTGCTTGCTTTGCTCTCTTTCTTCTTGCGTTTGGAAACCAGTAGCGATAATGGTTACGGAAACATTATCTCCCAATTCTGGATCGGTACAATTTCCCCAAATTAAATCGGCAGAAAGGCCTGCTTGTTCTTGTATAAAATCTGTGATGATACTAACCTCATCCATGGTTACTTCCTTATCTCCAGAGCTGATATTCAACAAGATATATCTTGCGCCTTCAATCTCGTTATCTTTTAATAATGGAGAAGCCAAAGCCCCTTCAACCGCTCTTAAAGCCCTGTTTTCGCCTTCGGCAGAAAAACTGCCCATAATGGCTACACCGCTATCTTTCATTACGGTACGCACATCTTTAAAATCCACGTTTATATAACCGGGAACGGTAATGATTTCTGCAATCCCTTTTGCAGCGGTAGTTAAAATATCATCGGCTTGGCCAAATGCAGAACCTAAAGTTAG
The DNA here is from genome assembly GCF_016623585.1 of Pedobacter segetis. Classification (GTDB taxonomy): domain Bacteria; phylum Bacteroidota; class Bacteroidia; order Sphingobacteriales; family Sphingobacteriaceae; genus Pseudopedobacter; species Pseudopedobacter segetis. Next base: position 92,321 of record NZ_JAEHFY010000013.1, on the reverse strand, counting down.
GTTGCCAAATATCTCGCGTAGGCGATCATTAGAGATAACCAAGTAAGAATCTACATATTTTTTCAGTTCTTCCAAACCTTCTTCGGCTTGCATTTTTCTACGTTTGCCCTCAAAAGAAAACGGAGTTGTAATTATAGCAACAGTAAGGATATCTAATTCTTTTGCCGCTTTGGCAATAATAGGACTTGCCCCGGTTCCGGTGCCGCCGCCCATTCCTGCTGTTATAAAAAGCATGCGGGTGTTTGCGCCCAGCATTTCCTTCACATCGTCGATATTCTCTATTGCAGAGTTTTTACCCACTTCCGGGATAGAACCTGCTCCCATACCCTCTGTTAAACTAGCACCCAATTGCACCTTATTAGGGATTGGGCTTAGCTCTAAAGCTTGCGCATCGGTATTACAGATAATAAAATCTACACCTGTAATTCCTTGCCTGTACATGTGGTTTACCGCATTACCACCGCCACCGCCCACACCAATTACTTTGATGATGGATGACTTTTCTTTTAACATTTCAAACTGCATATCCTTAATTATCAGTTAGTAAGTTTTTATTTTAATCTGACTTAATCTACCCGTAATATTAAATAATTTTCCACATTAGTTTTCCACAAATGTTAATTGTGTGGAAAACTTACGCCATGTTGAAAACTACTTTAAAAAATCCTGGTCGGATATATCATCCTTAATGAATTTTTTGGTGCCTTCTAACAATGAAGCAAACAGCCCTCTGTTTTTGCGGGGTGTTTCTACCGCATCTATTTTTTTAGCTGGCCTGTTTTCTAATTGCGAGTTTAGCTCTTCTTTTTCAATCCCCTTGATCAACAAGCCAATACCGGTGGCATACATCGGGCTTTTTAGATCTTCATAAATGTTCTTTGATAAAGTCTCGTTTTTAGCCAGATGCTCATTTGGATAACCAACCCTACAATCTAAACCTGTTACATACTCAATTAATTGTGGCAGATGTTTCAATAATGCGCCACCACCAGTTACCACTATACCGCCGATCAGTTTTTTCTCATAACCAGAAGATTTAATCTCGTAATGTACATGGTCTATAATTTCTTCCATCCTGGCTTGGATCACAAATGCCAAGTTTTTTACAGAAATCTCTTTAGGTTCCCTGCCTCTTAAACCCGGCACACAAATAATCTCGTTCTCTTTATTTTCTTCTGCCAAGGCAGATCCAAATTTTACCTTCAACAATTCTGCTTGGTTGCGCATTACAGAGCAACCTTCCCTAATATCTTCGGTTACGCTATTTCCCCCGAAAGGGATAACGGCAGTATGCCTGATGATGCCTTCATGGAAAATGGCCACATCTGTTGTACCGCCGCCAATATCAACCAAAACAACCCCCGCCTCTTTCTCTTCTTCGCTCAATACAGATTCTGAGGATGCCAAAGGCTCTAAAATTAGGTCTTGGGTTTCTAAGCTGGCTTGATCTACGCATTTCATGATGTTTTTGATTGCCGTAACCTGGCCTGTAATGATATGGAAGTTTGCCTCTAACCTTACTCCCGCCATGCCCACGGGATCTTTTATCCCTGGCTCGTTATCAACCGTAAACTCTTGAGGTAAAACGTGTATGATCTCCTCGCCCGGGTTCATGGCCAGTTTGTACATATCGTCTATCAATTTATCGATGTCTCTTTTAGAGATTTCGTTGCTTAAATCTTTTCTGGTTAAAATACCCCTGTGTTGTAAACTTTTAATGTGTTGGCCTGCAATACCAACGTTCACTATTTTAACATCCACATTAGATTGGGCACTACCTTCTTCTACCGCTTGTACAATTCCTTTCACGGTTTTGGCAATATTAGAAACGATCCCCCTGGTAACGCCAGCGGATTCGGCCTTGCCCAAACCTAAAACTTCGATTTTACCATGCTCATTGCGCCTGCCAACGATAACGCAAATTTTTGTTGTGCCAATATCTAGCCCTACAACTATAGATGAGCTTTTTGATGGTTTGGTTATACTTTTTTCCATGATCAGTATATATTATTTGTTGAATCTTTTGATATAATTTGGTTTGCTGCACTATCGGGCTTTATCTCGATAGGTTTCTTTTTTATTAAAGTAGAATCTGCTTTTACACAAACAATTTGATTTTTAAATTTTAAGTTTATGGTACTGTAAGCGTCCCAGCCAACTTTTGGTATAGCTTGTTTATAAAAAATTAGGAGATTTCTAAACTTCTCATCAATTAAATCTGCATTGCCCAAAATTATTTTTTGCTTCCCTACCCTTGGCACCAACTCCATGTCTTTTTGGTTGTTAACATAAATCTGTACAATTTGCCTGCTCCATAAACTATCTGCATCTATAAACTTGGCGGTTGTAAATAAATCTTTTGCCACCTGTGTTTTTAAAGTATCTATTTTATCGTTATAACTTTCTAATATTGCACCGTTAGCCACCAAAACCCTTGCGGTAAAGTAATCTGATAAAGGGATTTTTAAACCATTTTGATCAACGTAAAAATCTTGCCCAACCATGTTCAAAATCCTTAAAACAGGTACCCTTTGCTTAACATCAGCATGAAGTACCCCATCCATATCTATATATACTTTCGCATATTCTATAAATGGGTTGGCCTTTAATTTATCTTCTAATTTTTGGATATTGATATTCTCTAAACGCCTACCCACCAACAAACCATTTTTATCTTTTAATATATCATCAATCTCTGCCCGCTCTACAAAAAACTGGTTGCCGGGCAATATTACTTCTACCTTTTGGCAGGTGTTTTCTGCTTTCTTTATTTTGATAAAACTCATCAAAGTAATTACGCCAGAAAGGCTTAAAAGCCAAACAAACATAATCCCTACCGCTTTCCAATTGATACGTTTAAACATGGTTCATTACGTTTTTGATAGGTAAAACCAAAGTATCGATATCGCCCGCACCAACCGTTAAAAGTAGCGGTGGGTTTTCATTTCTGATAATTTCTAGCGTTTCTTCTTTTCCACAAACCCTTACCTTATCGCTATCCATCTGATTGGCCAAAACCTGGCTGCTAACACCTATGATCGGTTTCTCCCTTGCAGGGTAGATGTCCAATAAAATCAATTCATCAACCGTGTTTAAGACTTTTACAAAATCTTGTTCAAAATCTCTTGTTCTAGAGAAAAGATGCGGTTGAAAAATAACCGTCAGTTTCTTATTTGGGTATAATGACCTTACAGCCTCAAAACAAGCTTTTAACTCGGCCGGATGGTGTGCATAATCATCAATGTAAATTCTCTCAGCTTTTACATGATACTCAAACCTGCGTTTTACTCCTTTAAATGAAGATAATCCTAATCTTATTTGATCAACATTCAATTTCATTTTTAACGCAATTTCTACCGCAGCAACCGCATTTTCTACGTTGTGTTTCCCCGGCAAGCCTAATTCTAGATCTTTTATGCTGGTGTTTTCATTTTCAAAATCGAAAAAGAAGATGCCATCCTCAATTCTTACATTTAATCCTTTGGCTTTCGCCGATGATGATAAAGCGTAAGTTGTACCATTCTCAAGGTTTAACCCTTCCCTATAAATTAATCCGCCTTTATCTTTTACCTGCTTTGCAAACTGCAGAAAAGATTCATGTAATTGTTCTTCTGCCCCATAAATATCCAAATGATCGGCATCCATAGAAGTGATAACCGCCAAATCTGGATGTAGCGTTAAAAAAGAACGGTCAAACTCATCTGCTTCAACCACCAATACATCGCTTTTACCGATCAAAAGATTAGAATTGTAATTGGTTGCGATACCTCCCAAAAATGCAGAACAATCAATATCCCCGCATTTTAATAGATGTGTGATCAAGCTGCTTGTAGTGGTTTTGCCATGCGTTCCGGCTACGGCGATGGTAAACAAACCTTTAGATATCATCCCCAAAACTTGGGAACGCTTATAAAGCTCGAAACCATTAATCTTAAAATATTTTTGGATTTTGCTGTCTAAAGGGATGGCGGGTGTATAAACGATCAGCGTTTCATTATCCTTCTTTTGGAAAGATATAGGGATAAGATCTGCCTCATCCTCATAAGAAATACAGATACCTTCTTTCATTAAAGACTGTGTAAGGCCCGTTGGTGTTTTATCATAGCCGCAAACCAGGTATCCTTTTTGATGAAAATAACGAGCGAGCCCACTCATCCCGATCCCGCCTATACCGATCAGGTAAACTCGTTTTATGTTATTCAAATCCATCATTTATTTTGCGATATTAATTACTTGGTTAGCTATCAATTCATCGGCTTTGGCCAAACCCATTTTTGCGATATTATTAGCAAGAGAAACCATTTTATCCTCGTCCCTTAATAATTTCATCGTTTGATCCACCAATTCCGACTCGGCATGGCGATCTACTATTAAAATAGCGGCATCTTTACTTACCAACGCATTTGCGTTTTTAGTCTGATGATCTTCTGCCACGTTTGGCGAAGGCACTAAAACCACTGGCTTATTCACCAAACAAAGCTCGGCAATGGTGCCCGCACCGGCCCTAGAGATAATTACATCTGCAATGGCAAAGGCCAAATCCATTCTGTCTAAGAACTCATAAATCCTGATTCCCTCTGCTTTTGATTGATTGCCATATCTTTCGATGATGCTTTTATAATAGAATTTGCCTGTTTGCCAGATCAATTGTACTTGGTTTTCTTTAAAAGTTTCGAGCCCGGCCATCATACTATTATTTAAAGTGCCTGCGCCTAAACTGCCGCCAACAACCAAGATTGTTTTTTTATCGGGGTCTAGCCCAAAATATTCAATAGCTTCTTCTCTTTTACCCTCTACCGCAATAGCATTTTCCCTAACTGGGTTTCCGGTTTTTATGATTTTATCTGCGGGGAAAAACTTGTTCATCCCATCAAACGCGACACAAATTTTCTTTGCCGATTTACCTAAGAATTTATTGGTTACCCCAGCATAAGAATTCTGTTCTTGTATTAGATAAGGTATTTTTTTTAACGATGCCGCATATAACAATGGCCCTGAAGCATAGCCCCCTACACCAACCACGGCATCTGGTTTAAAATTATTGATGATCTTAAACGATTTTAACAAGCTGCCAATGATCTTAAATGGCAACAATAAATTTTTTGCCAAGCCACTTCTTTGAAAACCTTGAATATCTAACCCAATGATTTGATAGCCCGCGGCCGGAACTTTCTCCATCTCCATTCTTCCCAAAGCACCAACAAATAAAATCTCTGTTTTGGCATCAAGCTTTTTCAAAGCATTGGCTATAGCGATAGCAGGGAAGATATGTCCTCCGGTGCCGCCTCCGCTTATGATTATTCTTTTTGCCATTAGCCTCATCCTAAATCCTTCTCTAAAGGGAGAAGGGCTTTTTTATTTTGTTTTGTTCCTTTTTATTAATAATTTTCAAAATAATACATCATCAAATCAAATTAGGCCATTGCTGGTATTTCTCCAATTATCACCTTTTCTGCTTTACCGCTGTTTTCTTCTTTATATTCTTCTACATCTTTGCTTACCGATAAAATGATCCCGAGCGCAATACTGGTAAACAAAATAGAGGTACCCCCCATGCTTATTAAAGGTAAAGGAACCCCAGTTACCGGAAACAAATTAACCGCCACGGCCATGTTTGCCAATGCTTGTATAGTTAAACTAAACCCCAAACCAGCCGCCAATAATGCCCCAAATGCTTTAGGTGCCTGGGTTACAATTTTCATGATGCGGTACATGAGCACCACGTATAATAATATCACTACAAAACCTCCGAAAAGGCCATATTCTTCTACGATAATTGCAAAAATAAAATCTGAATAAGGGTGCGGAAGAAAGTTTCTTTGGGTGCTGTTACCCGGCCCTTTTCCCATCAACCCACCTGTTGCAACTGCAATTTTTGCTTGGTTTTGTTGAAAAGTTTTATCAGAATTTTGCATCTCGGGATGTAGATATGCTTTAACCCTATTGATGTAAACCCCTCTTCTTGGCCCCAGTAACACCACAATCAATAACAAGATCAGCAATCCACCACCCACCACGCTAATTTGTTTAAAGCTTACCCTACCGATCAATAGTAAAAGAACACCAACACCAGCAAGCATCATTGCGGTAGATAAATTGGCATAAGCAATTAAGATAAAAATAGTTCCCATTGGCAATAAAAGCCATAAAACCGTACTCCTAAAATCTTTGATGTTGGTTTGATGTTTGGTTAAGGTACGGGCTAAATAAGTAATTAGGGCCAGTTTTGCTAAATCTGAAGTTTGGAAGGTTAAACCCGTTCCCGGGATGGCTATCCATCTACTTGCATCGTTTACGTGGCTACCAAAAACCAAAGTGTAAACCAATAATGGGATGGTAAGCACCATTAACACTTTAGAAATCCCGGCGTAATATCGGTAATCTAAAAGGTGCGCAAAATATATCAATACAAAACCCAAAACAATAAAAAGTAAATGCTTAAACATTAACGATTCTGATCCTACTCCTCTTTTATAGGCCAAAGTGCCGGTTGCACTATAAACCGCCAGAACAGAAATTAGGGAAAGCAAAATGATGATAAGCCAGATCCACCTATCGCCTTTTGTTTGGTTAAGTATTGCCTTTATCATGTTATAATTCTTTTACGGCGGCCTTAAATTGGTTGCCCCTGTCTTCGTAGTTTTTAAACAAATCAAAGCTTGCACAGGCTGGTGAAAGCAAAACAGTACTGCCTTTTTTTGCCATGTGGTAAGCAATTTGTACTGCTTCGTTTGCAGAAAAAGTATTTACCATTACTTCAACATCGTCTTCAAAAGCATCGTGAATTGCCTTGTTATCTTTACCTAAACAGATAATGGCTTTTACTTTTTGGCGCACCAGTTCTTTAAGCATGGTATAATCGTTCCCTTTATCTACCCCTCCCATAATTAAGATCACATCGGTATTTAAACTTTCTAGCGCATACCAAACAGAGTTGACGTTGGTTGCCTTAGAATCGTTTATAAAAGTTATACCAGAAATATTGGCCACAAATTCTAAACGGTGATCAATATTTTTATAATTTCCCATGCTCTCTCTTATAGATTCATTTCTGATCTCTAAAGTTTTAGCTAAGATGCCAGAGGCCATAGAATTATAGGTATTGTGCTTACCTTGTAATGCTAGGTCTTGGATAGTCATTTCAAATTGATCGGAGTTGCTGAGGTTTATCATTAGATTATTTGCTTTTAAATATGCGCCATTCTTCAATTCATGCTCTATCGAAAAAGGATGTTTCTGACTTTTTATATCGGCCTTGGCCATGTAATTCTTTATTTCTGGATCATCATCACAATAAATGAAATGATCTGCCGAGGTTTGGTTTTGCACAATCCTGAATTTAGATTTTACATAGTTTGCCATTTTGTAATCGTACCTATCCAAATGATCGGGGGTTATGTTCAATAAAACCGCTAGATCGGCTTTAAACCCATACATATCATCCAACATAAAACTGCTGATTTCCAATACGTAATAATCAAAGTTTTCTTGGGCAACCTGCCTTGCAAAACTTTTGCCGATATTGCCCGCCAAGCCCACGTTTAACCCTGCGTTTTGCAGAATATGATAGGTTAGCATGGTTGTGGTAGATTTACCGTTAGATCCCGTAATGCAAATCATTTTGGCATCGCTATATCTGCCAGCAAATTCTATTTCAGAGATGATAGGGATATTCTTTTCTTTCAGTTTTTTAACGATGCTCACTTTATCTGCAATACCCGGGCTTTTTACCACTTCGGTTGCATTTAAGATCAGTTCTTCTGTATGCTTACCAGATTCAAAAGAAATTTGATAATGGTTTAATTCATCCTGATAAACTTGTTTTATCTCGCCAAAATCAGATACAAAAACTTCAAAACCTTGTTTTTGTGCCAAAATTGCAGCACCAACACCGCTCTCGCCGGCACCCAAAATAACGAGCCTCATCCCAGCCTTCTCAGAAGGAAAAGGAGTTATTGTTGGAATATTTTGGTTATTATCTTGCATTTTTTGTTTCTTGATTCTTTGTTCTTGATTCTTATCTCTTGAACTTTAATTTATCTCAATTTCAAAGTCACTATCGTGATGATTGCCAGTAAAATACCCACGATCCAAAACCTACTTACGATCTTAGATTCGTGGTAACCTTTCTTTTGGAAATGATGGTGCAACGGCGACATCAAAAATATCCTACGCCCTTCCCCATATTTCTTTCTGGTATATTTGAACCAGCTTACTTGCATAATTACCGATAGGTTTTCTATCAAAAACACGCCACACAAAATGGGTATCAATAGTTCTTTACGAATCATGATCGCAAAAACGGCGATGATCCCTCCGATGGTTAAACTTCCCGTATCGCCCATAAAAACTTGTGCGGGATAAGCGTTATACCATAAAAAACCTATACAGGCCCCAACAAAAGCAGCCGCAAAAATTACCAGCTCGCCAGAATTTGGGATATATATGATCTTTAAATAATCTGCGATAATGGTATTACCAGAAACATAGGCCAACAATGCCAAGGTGATACCAATTATTGCAGATGTGCCCGTGGCCAAACCATCTATGCCATCGGTAATATTTGCCCCATTAGAAACTGCCGTGATGATCACTATTACAAAAAGCAGGAATACCACCAATGAATATTTCTGATAATCTTTTCCCAAGAATTTCAATACCTTGGCGTAATCAAACTCATTGTTTTTGTAAAAAGGGATATTAGTGATGGTAGATTTTACGTCTTTGGCATAATAGATCCCGTTGCTTTTTTCTACCCTAATCAGTTTCTCGCCTTTTTCGTTATAGATCTCTTCTTTAAAAGTGTTATTCCCTTTCTGTAGTTTAACTACTGAGGGGACTTCGCTTACGGTTTGCCTCACCAAAATATCGGGATGGAAAAACATGGTCCAACCTATGATCAACGATAAACCAACCTGCCCAACAATTTTAAATTTACCGGCCAAGCCCTCCTTATTTTTTTTAAAAACCTTGATGTAGTCATCTAAAAAACCTATTGCACCCATCCAAACGGTGGTTATGATCATCAAGATGATGTATATGTTTTCTATCCTTGCAAACAATAAAACCGGTATTAAAATTCCTGCTATAATGATCAGCCCACCCATTGTTGGTGTTCCTTGCTTTTGGTTTTGACCTTCTAAACCTAAATTCCTAACTGTTTCGCCAACTTGCTTATACCTTAAATAGTTGATCAACCTATTGCCGTAAACCGTGGTAATGATCAAAGAAAGTATCATGGCCATACCAGCCCTAAAAGAGATAAACTGAAACAGGCCTAAACCAGGGAAATCAAACTGTTTATCTAAATATGTGAAAAGGTGGTATAGCATATCCTGATTAGCTGAGTTGATTAAAGCATTCCATTAATATTTTTTTATCGTCAAAATCGGTTTTTACGCCTTTAATGTCTTGGTATTTTTCATGCCCTTTTCCGGCAACCAAAATAATATCGCCGGGCTTTGCCAAATGGCAGGCAGTTTTAATAGCCTCTTTTCTATCGGTAATGGAAATCACTTTCTTTAGATTTACCGGAGAAACGCCTGCTTGCATATCTTTGATGATGGCTTCAGGTTCTTCAGAGCGTGGATTATCAGAAGTAAGGATAACCTTATCGCTCCAATCGCAAGCAGTTTGCGCCATAATTGGGCGTTTTGTTTTATCCCTGTCGCCACCGCAACCCACCACCGTTATTACCTGTTCTGTTTTTGTGCGGATATTATCAACGGTAGTTAATACATTTTCGATAGCATCTGGCGTATGTGCGTAATCAACTATTGCGATGATCCTATTTGGGGAAATCAGATAATCAAACCTGCCTTCGGCTCCGCTCAATTTGCTCAAAACCGTTAACACTTTGGTTTTATCTTGATCTAATAACAAAGCCGTACCATAAACCGCCAGCAAGTTTGACGCATTAAAACTCCCAACCAGTTTGAAATAAACATCTTCGCCATCAATATCTAAATGCAAACCAGAAAATTGGTTCTCTATAATCTTGGCCTTAAAATCTGTCATCGATTTTAAACCATAAGTTTTTTTGTGAGCCGCGGTGTTTTGCAGCATAACCATTCCGTTTTTATCATCGGCATTGGTTAATGCAAAAGCAGATCTATTTAAACCATCAAAAAAAGCTTTTTTTGCTTTGATGTAGTTATCAAACGTTTTATGAAAATCTAGATGATCATGGGTAATATTTGTGAAAATCCCTCCTGTAAAGTTTAAGCCTTCTATCCTTGCTTGGGCAATTGCATGAGAGCTTACTTCCATAAAACAGTATTCACAGCCCTTAGCAACCATATCGCCCAATAATAAATTTAGCGCAATTGGATCTGGCGTAGTATGTGTTGAAGGGATAATTACATCATTGATTTGATTCTCTACCGTAGAAATCAAACCTGCTTTATAACCTAATTCCCTAAATAACTTAAAAAGTAAAGTGGCAACCGTGGTTTTACCGTTTGTACCAGTAACGCCTACTAATTTCAAATCTTTAGAAGGGTTCTGATAAAAATTAGCGGTAATTATCCCTAAGGCTTTCGCCGAATCTTTTACTTTTATGTAGGTAATCCCATCCTTTAAATGGGTAGGCATCACATCGCAAACGATAGAATTTGCCCCTAGATCTATGGCTTTATCAATAAAATCATGCCCATCAGAAAGCGTTCCTTTTACGGCAACAAAAAGACTTTGATCTGTTACTTTTCTCGAATCAAATTGCACAGCAATAATAGCTACATCTGTAGAACCAATAACTTGTTCTAAAGAAACATGATATAATATGTCTTTTAATGTTGCCACTTATTGTAATTCTATTAAAATTCTTGTTCCTTTATAAATTGGTGTTCCTGCTGCTAATGATTGGGATTTCACTTCGCCTTCTCCTTTAACAATCGGCTTTAAGCCAGAATTGCCCAAAACAAAAAGCGCATCTTCTAAACCCATCCCGCTTACATTGGGCACTAAGCCTTTATTCATCTTAATTTCTTGGTATGCAATACCATTACTGCTATCTATCCCAATTTCGTTCTCATTTGTTGAGGCATATAAAGCTTTTATGCCCAATGATTTATAAACAGATTGGGAAGATTTTTTGTAGCCTTGCTTAACCGAAGGCAGTTTTGTGTTACCAACTAATTGTGGCAATTTGTGGTTATTATCTAGCTCTAAGTCGCTACCGATAACTACATCGGCCACTTCTCTAAACACCGGCCCGGCCACAGAGCTTGCGTAGTAAGAACCCTTGGTTGGGTTATTAACCACTACTATCATTGAGTACTTTGGGTTGTTGGCCGGGAAATAACCACAAAAAGAAGCTTGATATTTCCTTTTTCCCTTATAGCCATTTGCGCCATCCGCTACCTGTGCAGTACCCGTTTTACCCGCAATTTGATATAAAGGGTTGTTGATTTCTTTAGCTGTACCCTCTGTAACTACGCCTTCCAACATTTCCTTTAGCAGGCCCAAGGTTCTATCAGAACATATCTTATCTTTTATAACCCTAGCTTTAAATAGCTCTACTGTGTTTCCTAGCCTTCTTATCTCATGAACAAATAACGGTGCGATCATTTTCCCATTATTGGCAACTGCATTGTATAAGGTTAAAAGTTGGATTGGCGTTATCTTTAACTCATAACCATAAGCCATTTGTGGAAGCGTTAAACCGCTCCAAGATTTACTTTGCGGTGTTTTTATCAAGGGCGTTCCCTCGCCCGGGATTTGTAAGCCCAGCTTATCGCCCAAATGCAATGCCCTTAATTTACTGGTAAAAGCACTTGGATCATCTTTATAGTTTTTATAGATCTGTTTAACGATGGCAACGTTTGATGATTTCTCAAACGCTACTTTCATTGGGATGATACCTTCATTCTCATGATCCCTAATGGTATGGTTATAAATCTTATAATTACCTCCATCGGTATTTACAATATCGTTTAGCCCAAATTTCCCATCTTCAATGGCCACTAGATAAGTAGCTAGCTTAAAGGTAGATCCAGGTTCTGCGCTTTGCGCAATGGCATAATTAAAGGTTTCTTTATACTCGCCGTCGGCAACTTTATTAAAATTAGATATGGCCTTGATCTCACCGGTTTTTACCTCCATTACAATTACGCACCCAAAGTCTGCGGCAGATTTTATCAGTTGCTTTTTGAGTGCATTTTGGGCTAAATCTTGCATATTAACATCAATGGTAGAGATAATATCCGCACCCTCTTTTGGTGCTATCTCATCATCATCGTTTACGGGCATCCAAACACCGCCGGCAATTCTTTGAACCAATCTTTTGCCGGTTTCACCGTTAATATAATCGCCATAAGCACCCTCAAGACCCACGGCAGCTTTAGAATTTGCATTGTAATAGCCAATTGTTCGGCTGGCCAGGTCTCTAAACGGAAGAATTCTTTTGTTTTCTTGAACGGCTATCATCCCACCTTTATATCTCCCCAGATTGAAAATCGGAAATGTTTTAACCGCTTTTAAATCTTGGTAACTGATGTTTCTTTTGATCAAGAAATATCTATCGCCTTCTTTTCTTGCGTTTCTTAAGGCCCTTGAGTATTCCCTTTCAGATTTATCTTTAAAATAATCTGACAAGCTGCCCGCCAAAGAATCTACTTTAGCATAGAAAACTTGATTATCTGCAATTGCACCGGCTTTTAAATCCATACGGATATCATATTCTGGGACAGAAGTAGCCAAAAGGCTACCATCAATAGAGTAAATATTACCTCTGGCCGCTTCCACCTCGGCGTATTTAGTGCTTAAACTATCGGCCATAGCCCTGTATTTATCGCCTTGTACCAACTGAACGTTGGCCATTTTAACCAAAACAGCAACAGCAAATAAAATGATGAGGCCAAAGGCCGCGTACACTCTAAGCAATATGTTGGTTCTGATATTCATCTTTAATTTGCTTTCAATTTTATTGGTGGCTCTACCGATACTTTTAGCCCTAAAAGGGAATCAACCTCTTTTATGACCTGGGTTTGCCGACTTTTGAACATTAAATCTGCCTTTAACGTCTTAAAATCCCAACTCAACTCTTTTACCTCTTTCTTTAAACCTTCTATTTTTCTGATGTTATCTTCTGCACTATGCCGGTTTCCGATATAGATCATCCCCAAAAAAGAAAGAAAAAGCACAAATGGCAATGCTTCGGTTGCCGCTTCTTTAGAAACCGCTCCTTTAAAAAAATCAGTAAAGGCATTGTTCATCGGTTCTTTTTTAACCTTTGCCTTGCGCTCCTTTAGCTTGGCTTCTTCCAGCTCGCGTTCTTCCTTTTCTATTTCAGATCTTAACCTATTTGTCATCTCTTAATAGCTATCCTTAATCTGGCACTTCTTGCCCTATTATTTAATTTTATCTCTTCTTCTGATGCCGTAATCGATTTTTTTACCACTAAATCAAAAGGTTTAATCTCATTGCCAAAAAAATCTTTTTCTACAGCACCAGAGAATTTGCCTTTTGCCAAAAAGTTTTTTACCAACCTATCTTCTAAAGAATGGTAAGACATGATTACCAATCTGCCCCCTTTTGCCAAAACATCAACCGTTTGGCCTAAAAACTCTTTTAAGGCTTCCATTTCTTGGTTAACCTCTATCCTTAAAGCCTGAAAAACCTGGGCTAAATATTTATTCTCTTTCCCTTTAGGTATGTTTTTGGCTATCGCCGATTTTAGATCGTTAATTGTTAGGATTTGATTTGCCAAACGAGCGGTTACGATGGCTTTTGCCAGGGATTTTGCGTTTTGTATCTCGCCATAAATCCCAAAAATTTTGTGCAGTTTTTCTTCCGGATAATTGTTTATTACATTTTGAGCAGTCAAATCTCCGTTTTGATCCATCCTCATATCCAGGTTGGCATCAAAGCGGGTAGAAAAACCACGTTCAGGAACATCAAATTGATGAGAAGAAACACCTAGATCGGCAAGGATACCATCAACAGGCAATAGATCATGCGCCCTGAGGTTGTTTTTTAAATGCCTAAAATTTTGATCTATAAAAACAAAGCGATCATCATTTAAGCTATTTTTTTTGGCATCTTCATCTTGATCAAAAGCAGCCAAAACACCGTCTTTTTCTAACTTCTTCAAAATTTCTTTAGAGTGCCCACCGCCACCGAAAGTAACATCAACATAAATCCCGTTTGGCTTGATGGCCAATGCGTCCACACACTCTTTCAACAACACAGGAACGTGGTAACCTTTATCCATTTACGCTCCTTCCTTTGTTGCCCATAACTTCTTCCGCAAGGTTTGCGAAATTTTCTGGCTCATCATCCATTTGCACTTCATAAGCTTCTTTTGCCCAAACCTCAATTTTGTTAAACTGGCAAGAAAGCACTACTTCGTTGCCTATACCGGCATACTCCAACAATGCTTTTGGCATTAAAACCCTTCCCGAAGCATCTAAACTTAACTCTGAAGATCCACGGGTAAAATACCTGATAAATTCACGGTTCTTTTTTTCATAAGGATTTAACTGGGCAAGCTCCTCGGTTATTTTATCCCATTCTGCCTTAGAATAAATGGTCAAATGTTTCTCAAAACCTCGGTTAATTACCAAGCCTTCTGCATCAACTAAAGGCAATTGCTTTTTAAGACCGGAAGGAACCATTAAGCGGCCTTTCGCATCAAGCTTGCAATCAAATTCCCCGATTAGATGAGACATAGTTTAACCTAAAACTTTATTATAATGTAAAAGTAATGATTGTTACCACTTTTTCCCACTTTACCCCACAAAAAGTTTTCAACAGCTAAAACCATTCTCACAGCGATTTAAAAAGCATTTTTTATCTAAAAGAAATAAAATTTCGATAAGTATTTTTAGAAAATTGATTCTATAAGGTTCTGAAAGACAGTTAAATTATCCCTTTTTGAGCTGCGGTGGGAAAGCTTGCTCAGAAATTTTTAGTTTATGAAAAAAAGTGGGAAAAATTTATTTTTTTGAAGAATTAAGGCATTTTGCTGGATAGCGTAAAGTTTAAATCACACACTTTATAATTTACATTTTATTATGGTCTTTTTATATAAAGATGTTTAATTTTATGGTTAGATTTATTTAAAAAAAACAGAAATTATGATTGCGTTACATCCACAATATATAAAAGATACCAATGGGGATAAATCTTTAGTGATTTTACCCGCAAAAGAATTTGATGCTTTAATGGAAGAATTGGATGAGATTGAAGATATTAGGTTATTTGATGAAGCTGAGAAGAATGATGACGGAGAAAGAATACCCATGACTGATGCCTTTAAAATAATTGAAGACAAAAGAAACAACAAATGACCTACTCTTTAAATTTTAGTAGTCAAGCGTTAAAAGAATTAGCGAAAATAAACGACCCTTTTTACTCAAACATAAAACAAGCTATTTCTAATCTTAAAGATGACCCTAGACCACAAGGATATATAAAATTAAATGGTAGAGAGGGTTATAGAATAAGAACTGGCAATTATCGTATAATTTACAAAATTTTTGATAAAGAATTAGTTATTGAGATAATCAAACTTGGGCATAGAAAAGATATTTACGACTAAAAAATTTCGTTCTATTCCATTTATGTTTTAGGTAGAGAAACTCTTTTCTAATTGCAAATCTTTAGTCATATCTGCTTTTCCTTAATAAGGAAACTACTAATAGATGGAGCCAAAAAAATTTATAACTTTTTAACCCAATAAAGCCTCTCAAATAAAAGAATCGAATACAAAAAAAACGCCCCGGAAAACCCAGAACGCTTTCTAAAATTCAATGGATTAAACCTTAATCCATTATTGCTTTAACACCAGGCAATTCTTTACCTTCCATATATTCTAACAAAGCACCTCCGCCAGTAGAAACGTAACTCACTTCATCTTCTAAACCAAATTTAGCAACCGCGGCGGCAGAATCTCCGCCTCCAATTAAAGAGAAAGCTCCGTTTTCTGTTGCTTCTACCACTGCATGTGCAACTTGTTTGGTGCCGTTCTCAAACTTAGACATTTCAAAAACGCCCATTGGGCCGTTCCATAAAATGGTTTTGGATTTTTTAATGATCTCAGAAAATTTATTGATGGTATCCTCGCCAATATCCAAACCCATCCAGTTGTCTTTGATATGATCATTATAAGCGTTCCCAGTTTCTGCATCGTTAGAAAAAGAATCGGCAATTACAGAATCTGTAGGGATGATCAATTTTACACCTTTTTCATTTGCTTTTTTCATAAGTTCTTTGGCTAGATCTAGTTTATCTTCTTCTACCAAAGATTTGCCAATGCTACCGCCATTAGCTTTTATAAAAGTGTAAGTCATGCCGCCACCAATCAAAAGATTATCAACTTTATCTAAAAGTTTCTCGATCAATAAAATTTTATCCGAAACTTTTGCACCGCCCATAATTGCGGTAAAAGGGCGTTTAGGGTCGTTTAAAACCTTTTCTGCATTGGCCAATTCGGCGCCCATTAAATAACCGAAGTATTTAGCATCTGGGAAAAACTTTGCGATTACAGCTGTTGAGGCATGGGCCCTATGTGCCGTACCAAAAGCATCGTTTACATAAACATCGCCCAATTTAGACAGTTTTTCTGCAAATGCTTCATCGCCTTTTTCTTCTTCTTTGTAGAAACGTAAGTTTTCTAACAATAAAACGCCACCAATTTTTAAATCTTTAGCTTTTTGTTGCGCCTCTGCTCCTATACAATCGTCAGCAAACTGAACCTGGGTACCTAAAAGTTT
Source organism: Pedobacter segetis (assembly GCF_016623585.1). Classification (GTDB taxonomy): domain Bacteria; phylum Bacteroidota; class Bacteroidia; order Sphingobacteriales; family Sphingobacteriaceae; genus Pseudopedobacter; species Pseudopedobacter segetis. The sequence goes on along the minus strand of NZ_JAEHFY010000013.1, from coordinate 75,606 downwards.
TGAAAGATGTGGTACGATGTGTTTTAAAGAATATTTATCCGTAGGCCCATCTTTTGGGCGACCTAAGTGCGACATTAGAATTACGCTTCCGCCATCTTTTAATATCTTTTTAATTGTTGGTAAAGCAGCGGTTATCCTCTTATCATCAGTAATTTTGAAGTCTTTATCTAACGGGACGTTAAAATCTACCCTTATTAGGGCTTTTTTGCCCGAAAAATTTATATCGTTTATTGTTTTCATTATTTTTTAAATTATGCCCTAAACTAAGAATAGTATAAGGAATATTATAATAGAATTGACAATAATATTGATAATGAGATTTAAAACAGATTGTAAAACAGAGAAGCTTTAGAACTAAAAAGCCAATTTTATATGTGGTTTATAGGTGTCTGTTTTAACTTTTGCGCCAAGCTCATGCAAGATATTATACAAACCAAAGTTGGTGCGGTTTACATAAATAAAGTGTTTAACACCTCTAGCTTGCTTAAATTCTGGCATTTTTGCAATTTTTTCTCCAAAACCGTATAAAGAATCAAAAAATTCTGTTTGGCTGAAATCAAATTCTCCTTTAATATAAGGTTGGGCAAAAAGAGCGATCATTTCTTTATAATTCTGGTAATAGAATTCTACTTGTGCAGGATTATCTTTGGGTAAAATCATTTCTAAGGCCTTAAAAGCCTTAATGGTTTCTCCTTTGTTATCTAGTAGATCTGTTGATGTGGTAGAGAAAAATGGATAGTAAAAATCGTCTGGCAGTTCTTTGATACAACCAAAATCGATCACTCCCAATTTTCCATCTGGAGTGATCATAAAATTCCCCGGATGTGGATCGGCATGGACTGCCCTTAACTCATGTTGTTGGAAATTATAAAAATCCCACAATGCCTGGCCAATTTTATCCCTTAATTGTTGCGATGGATCTGTTTTTAAAAATTCTTTCAGGTGCAAACCTTCTACCCAACTCATGGTAATGATGCGTGGACCAGAAAGTTCTTTATAATATTTAGGAAAAACGATATTGGGCAAATTAGCGCAAGCTTTAGAAATTTTTAGAGAGTTTTCTACTTCTAGCTCATAATCAGTTTCTTCTACCAAGCGTTCTTCTACCTCTTTCATGTAAATATCCAACTCTTTTTCGCTCATCCCTAACAACCTGAAAGCAAATGGTTTGATTAACTTTAAATCTGATGAGATAGAATTACCCACACCGGGATATTGAATTTTAACCGCTAGTTTTTCTCCATTTAACTCGGCTTTATGAACTTGCCCAATCGATGCTGCATTTGTGGATTTTAAATCGAATTTATCGAATATTTTATCGGGAGTTTTACCAAGATGCTTTTTAAAAGTTTGCATAATCAGTGGCCCACTTAAGGGTGGCGCACTGTATTGGGATAATGAAAATTTATCTACATAGGCTTTAGGGAGGATATTTTTATCCATGCTCAACATTTGCGCAACCTTTAATGCGCTACCTTTTAATTCGCTTAAAGAGCTGTAAATATCTGCTGCATTATCTTCATTTAACTCGTCTTTACTTAATTCTGGATTGAAAAGCTTTTTAGAATAATGTTTGATGTAATTGCCCCCAATCTTAAACCCTGTACCTACAAATTTTGCCGAACGGGCCACTTTACTTGCTGGGATACTATTTTGTTCTTTCATTTTTGTTTTAAGTGATAGGTTGTAAGTAGTAGGTTGTGAGTAATGATATTGGTTTTACGATTTTTTTGTACGCTTATTTTTTTAGTGTTTTAACACTCTGCCAACTGATGGATATATCCTTTTTTGCTATTTGCATTATGGTAACATCAAAAAAGCCTGTAAATTCATATTTAAAATCATGCTACTTATCAGAAGCTCATTTTAAAACCAGCATTCTGGGCTAAAAATTTCCCGTAATCTAAGAGGTTATCTATTGGTGTTCTTTGGAATAGATCGAAGGTTACGTTTACGCCTTTTTCAATGGCTTCATCCGTTTTCTCGAAACCTGCCGAATAATCCTTTAACCAAAACTTAAGCACAAAGGCCAATTGCATCCATAACGCATCTTTATATCTATCGCTGATGAATTTCCTGTCTGTAATTTCTCCTGTTTCTAAACCTTCTTGGATAATTTCTATGCTAAACTCTTCAAATGCCGTTTTGCTTTCTTTTAGTTGAACGGGCGTATGCAATCCTTTTTTGAAATGGCCTGTGCTGTAATTGACAAAACTTCTATTGCTTTTTAAAAGCTCAAAAAAACTATAGAAAAAAGACAGCGCTTTCTCGCGGGCAGAATATGTACCCCAAACTTCTTGAGACTTTATTTCTTTGATGGTTTGCCTAAATAAATCTGCCCAAACTTCTGCTTCTATGCCATCAAAAGAACCAAAGTGCTTATAAAACTCTTCTTCTTGAAACTTATTTTTCTTTGCAAACGCAAAAACCGTTGCAGGCTTTTTACCTTCTGTTAGAACATGGTTGATGTAATCGTTTTGGATTTTTTGCTTGGTTGCCATTTTTATAAAGTTTAATTAGAAAATTTTAAGTTAAAAGCCTAAAGTCGGATTTGTTGTATAAAAAAAGTCTGATGTCTGTAGACCGAAGTCGGCAGATTGTGTGTTATAAAAATTTGATATTCTGAAAACCTACAATAAATTTTCTCTTGTTTTTTGCGTTAGGGATTGGAATGACATCCTTTTTAAATGTTTCCTTCCACTCCGCTCAGGATGACATTTAAAAAGATATAATGGAAAGCCCGCCCGAACGCCCAAATTTTATTTATTAATCTTCATTATTGTTAACAACCAGCTCTTCAACTTGTTTCCCAGGTTTGGCATAGCTAAATCTATTGATTAAACTTGTGCTATAATAAGCATCTAAACCTGCAGATGTTACCGAACTGGCGGCAGCCAAATCTACAAAGCCGTCGTCTTTTATTAAATCATCATCTATTAAAATATGCTTGATCTCGCCTATTACTATTTTAGTTTTGTTCAATAAAAAAGGAAGATATTCTTTAAATTCTAAGCCGATCTTTATACTAGATTCTTTAACGAAAGGAGCGGCAAAATCTTTTACATATTCTTCGGTAAAACCACATTCTTTAAATTCTGATTGGCCTGCCAAATACCTTGCACTTGTTTGATGGGCATTTTTAACCTTCGCGATTGTTACGTTATTGAGCGTATAACATTTGTTGAACATGATATTCTGGATGGTTTCATGTTCGTTACCATCTGGCCTAACCACCATACCCAAATAAGGAGGGTTTGCGCCCACGTGGAAGATTGAGCTAAATAGCGCTAAATTGGTATTGCCCTCGCTATTGATCGTACCCACCATTTGTAAACTTTTAAACCCCGAAATGCTATTGATAAAAGTTGTGCGGAAACGTTGTTCCATTTGTGAAATCTCTGCGGAGCTAATTTCTCTCATTTATATGTTCTTGATGGATGACATACCGCCATCGATACCCAAGATTTGTCCTGTTATCCAAGAACTTTGTGGCGAGATTAGGAAAAATGCTGCCTCCGCAAGTTCTTCTGCTGTGCCTATTCTGCCCAAAGGGTGCCTTTTATCTGATGCTTCCCTACGTTCTGGAGTAGAAATGAGCTGTTGTGCCAACGGCGTTGCGGTTAGAGAGGGAGCTAATGCGTTTACACGTATTTTAATGCCCACAAATTCTGCCGCCAAAGATTTTGTTAAACCTTCTATTGCACCTTTTGCTGCTGCAATACTAGCATGGAAACCCATACCTTGTTGTACCGCAACTGTACTAAATAATACGATTGAGGCATTTTTAGCATTTTTTAAATGGTTGATCGTTGCTTGGATTACTTTAACGGCACCCAAAACATTTATTTTATAGTCGTTTAAAAAATCTTCTTCCTTTAACCTCCCAAAAGGTTTTAAATTGATGGTCCCCGGGCAATATGCTAATCCATCCAATTTTTCTGGCAAAGCCGATTTTAATGTTTCGATGTCTTCTAGGATATCCAATTCTATAAATCTAGCTTCTTGCGGTAAATCTCCTTGATGGCGGGATGCTGCGTAAACATTATTCCCCTCTTTCAATAATTTTTTAACCAATTCTAAACCAATCCCAGAGCTGCCGCCTATTACTAAGTAGTTCATCCAATGTATTTTAAAAATTCGTTTCGTGTTTCTGCTTCTAAAAATTTACCGCCATATTCTGCCGTAACGGTAGAACTTGTGGTATCCCTAATTCCTCTAGAAGAAACGCACAAATGATCGGCCTCTATAATAACCGCCACATCTTCTGTGGCTAAAACCTTCTTTAATTCGTTGGCTATCTGGATATTCAAACGCTCTTGTACTTGTGGCCTCCGAGAAAAATATTGTACGATCCTGTTTAACTTAGAAAGCCCAATAACTTTGCCACTGCTAATATAGGCCACGTGTGCCTTGCCAATAATTGGCACAAAATGATGTTCGCAATTGCTAAAAAGGGTAATGTTCTTTTCTACCAGCATCTGGTTGTATCGATATTTGTTATCGAACAACCTTGCTTCTGGTTTATTTGCGGGGTTTAAACCACTAAAAATTTCTTTGATGTACATTTTGGCAACTCTTTTAGGGGTGCCCTTTAAACTATCATCGGTTAGATCTAAACCCATAATTTCCATAATGCTCTTGAAATGCTTTTCGATCATTTCAATTTTTGTGGCATCATCAATTTTAAAAGCATCTTCCCGTAAGGGAGTAGCGTAAGCAGTACCCACATGGTCGTTACCAATAGCGTCAATTAAAATATCCTCTTGCGGATAGGTGTTAAGCGGGGTATTCAACATAGTTTCTTTCGGTTTCAAATAAGGTTATCTTTAAGTCTAAATCTGGGCTTATCTCTGTTCTCAGATTATCGTATATTACCATTGCGATGTTTTCTGCCGTTGGGTTTAATGCCTTAAATTCTTCTACATCCAAGTTAAGGTTCATGTGATCAAACCTGTCCAATATTTTTTCTTTTATCAAATCTGATAATATTTTCATATCCATCAGGTAACCAGTCTCCTTATCAACAAAACCACTCACCTTTACAATCAAATCATAATTATGGCCATGATAGTTTGGGTTATTGCATTTCCCGAAAACAGATTTGTTACGGTGATCACTCCAATTGGGGTTGTTTAACCTGTGGGCGGCGTTAAAATGCTCTTTGCGATAAACCGCAACTTTTTGTTTCAGATTCATTGGTCTATTAACGATTAAATGAATTGTTTTGTTTAGGCTTTTTAAAAAAAAGTTAAACATATTTTTTTTTTATTTCGATTATGAAAACGGTACGTTCTGTAGAAATTATAAAACAAAAAATCCGAGAAATCATCTCGGATTTTAAATAATCATTTTAAATAATTTGTTAATTGACTCTATATATGTAAGCGTCTTTAATAAAAACACCGTTGATTACATTACGCGAAAGTCTGATACCTGAAATCTCATCGCCTGTTTTTACAAAACTTTTGAATGTTTTATTTAATGTATCAGAAATACTTATTACAGATATTGCTTGTAAAGGAATTTCAATTTCTGGTTTTTCTTTTAAATAGTCTAGAATTTTTCTGTAAGTTTTCTTAGGTCCGTTTATATCAACTTCTTCAGAAGCAATAATCAACCTCCACACTTCAGGTTCTTCCATGAAATACCAAAATGCACTTTCTATATTAAATTGCTTACTATCCAAGAATTGAACAAGTTGTTTTCCTTGTTCAATGTCTAAATTTACCAGTGTAGCTGTATCCATTTTAATATTCCATTATTAATATCCGATATAGAGTTATATATATCTAGCGCTTTACGCTTTGAGTTTTTACTATACCTGCTTGTTTCGTTCCAGTCCCTTAGAATGTTCAAATTGATTTTAAATTCTTCACTATCTTCTTTATTAAGTTCTGATTCTAATCCAGCTGTTTTCAACAATTTAAGTAAGTCATGAGTATAACTTTGATCTATTATTTTTTTATCAGGAAAATCGAATTTTTTAGTATTCTTAGCAATACATGCTTTTAAAGCGCATTCAATACTGTAACCACAAAGATAATAAGCACCATCGAAACATTTATTATCAAGTAAAACTTTCGCTTCTCTTAATCGAATTTTAGAAAGTTCTTGTAAGTCTCTTCTGTTCACTAATACAAAACATTGGTTATCAATATATTCACTTCAAATATAAAATTATTTTATCAGATTATACAACTCATCCAATTTGGGCGAAAGTACAATTTCTATCCTTCTGTTTTTACTTCTATCTTCTGGGGTGTTCCCTAAAGCAATCGGTTGGTATTGGCCTTTGCCGGTGGCGGTTAATCTTTCTGGGCTGATGTTCTGTAGTTCTGTTAGGTACCTAACCACCGATGTTGCCCTTAATACGCTTAAATCCCAATTATCTTTAATCTGGCCCAGATTACCCACTTTTTGGTTATCTGTATGGCCTTCTACCGCAATATTTATTTCTGGTTGTGTATTTAAAACCTTAGCTAGTTCTTTTAGGGCTTGTTTTCCCTTATCATCTATCACTATTGATCCTGTGCTAAACAATAGCTTATCGGTTAAAGAAACATAAACCTTACCGTTTCTGATCTCTACGGTTAAACCGCTTTGTTGAAACCCTAAAAGCGCCTGTTGCAATTTTTCTTTTAATGCGTTTGTTGCCGCATCACGCTTTTTCAAAATCTCTTCTACCTCTTTTAACCTTGCTTCCCTTTTTTCTAGATCGGCAGAAAGCTTATTGATTTCTGATGAGGTATTATTTCTTAGGGTAGCATAATTGCTATTTAAACCTTCTAATTGGGTTTGATAATCGGCGATTTTAGCTCTTAGATTAGCCGTATCTGTTTGTAGAGACTTAATTTGCTCTTGTAACGAAGCAACTTTAACTTGATCTGCATCCCAACCTGTACTTAAAGAATCTTTTTGGGCGATCAATTTTTCATATTTCTTTTTAGATAAAACCACACAAGAGCTTAGAAACAAAAGTGTGATTACCGCTATCAATACTGATTTTTTCATTTATCTTTTGGGTTGAGAATGTTAGCCGTTGCCTATTGCTTGCTTTAAAAACAAAGTTAAGGGAAATATCTGTTTTAATGATGCAATGATAAGTTGGACCGATTTTGAAGAGCTTAAATCGCTATCCTTAAACTTTTCTGAAACCGTAAAACTTTTTAACCTTAATAACTCTATATGATCATGGTCTGCATCATAACCTTTTGGCGTGGTCTTTAGCTTATCTTGTTGGCTTAAACCACCAAAATGAGCCATAAACTCTTTAGCCTCAATTATCTTTAATAAATCTTGGGTGTTATAGTCAATCTCTTGTCTGATTGCTTTGAGATGATCTGCTTGGGGCATCCAATACCCTCCGGCAACAAAGCTTTCTCCGGGTTGGATGTGGATATAATATCCTGGTGTATCGCCTCCTTTCCCTGCCGATGAAATACCTATCCCAAAGTTGTTTTTATAAGGTAATTTATTTTTACTGAACCTTACGTCTCTGTAAATTCTCATCATTGTTTTTTTGCCAGGCAATTCTGATGGGATGGATAAATCTATCTTTTTTATTTCCTTTAGGATTTCATCTGCAAACTCTTCTACGTTTTGCTTAGCTTCTTCATACCTAGATTTGTTATCTTGAAACCAATCTCTGTTGTTGTTATCGATTAAATCTTTTAGAAAATTAAAAGTTTCTTTTTTAATCATGGTCATAATTTTCCAAGTATTTTATCTTCGGCGAAAGCCAAAACAATAATATAACTCTTGAGTATCTGAAATTAGCAGGGGCAAATGCCAAGGCACCTATAAAAATAGTAATAACGTAAAGCCATGGGGATTCTAATTCACCAGTGAACCAATAGGTAATGATGCCTATGGTAACGGCCAATGCAACATTTAAGGCGTAACCCACATACATTGCGGCATAAAAATAACCCGGCTCTACCTCAAAACGCAAATTACATTTGGGGCAATTATCATACATTTTTTGGGATTTAAAACCGTACATACTCGTTTTAAACATATCTCCCCTTCTGCATCTTGGGCATTTTGCATGGAGCATCGCTTGCATTTGAGGTGTTTTTGCCATTTTTATTTCAGAGAAGAGTACCATACTGTTTGCCAACTAATGATCCAGTATTTTATAAAGAAACGGTTAAATTACAAAGTGAAAAGCAATTTCGATGGTATTCTGAAAATGAATCTAGTGTGACAAAATTTCAAGAAAACTCGACATTAGCAAATCAATTCAAATTGATCTTTTGTTCTTTTATATCTATGGCAACGTCTTTTTTCCTGTATTTTTTATACCATAACAAGCCTATACCCAATATCATAACATACGGTGCTGCCAATAAATACATGATCCCTTTATTTAAACCGGTAGCGGCGGTTCCTCCACCTTTGAGATTAGACTCTACCGTTGCTTGGCACATAGCACATTGTGCAAAAGAGCTATTGCTTATTAATATTAATCCTCCAATAAAAAAAAGGATACTTAAAACTTTTAAAATTTTCATGATGATATAAATTAAAAATTATAGTAAGGCGAAATCATTAAATAAACTACCACGCCAGTTACCGTTACGTAAAGCCAGATTGGAAAGCTCCAACGCACTAACTTTTTATGTCTTTCTACCTGCATTTTTAAACCCCTAAAAAAGCTCAACAAAATTAAGGGTAACACCCCCGCGGCCAAAATAATGTGTGTAATTAAAATAACGTAATAAACATATCTTAAATTACCCGAAGCTACTATTTCTTGTGCACTTAAAACACCATCGTGGTTTAAATCTCCAAACTTGGTTTCTGGTGCGAAATAATGGAACAATATATAGGATACCAAAAACAAAGAAGACAATATAAAAGTAATGATATTGGTTCTTTTGTGAGCCGTAATGTTTTTGTTTTTGATAAAATAGAGAGAAATCAGCAATAAAATGCTGCAAGTACCATTTAATATGGCATTTACCTTAGGTAGCAAATAGATGAAACTTGGAGTTTGTATGGTTACTGGGATGATCTTACGGTTTAAAACCAATACAACCAAAAAAACAAAGATTGAAATCCCGATGATCAATCTAAAAATAAATTTATCTTTCATTACCCAACAAACATTTTAAAAACACTAAGGTTTTTTTATTCTAATTTAATTTTTCTTAGTTCTTCTGTTATCAAAACCTTGATCTCATCACTCAATCTTTTAATTTCATTAAATGAGGTAGCGGTATAATAGCCCCTAATTCTTTGATCTGCGTCTAAAAGTATCAATTTATCGCTAAAAATAAATTTAGATGTATCTTGAGGATCATGTAAAACGTTGACAAAAAATTGATCCCTAATTAAAGGATAGGTAATGGATGTATCTGCGGTACCGATTTCCCATTTCCCTTTTTTTGCTTTTAAAGCCTTGGCATAATCCTTTAAAGCTTTAACACTATCAGACCGTGGATCTACAGAGATAGACAAGAATTTAATCAGTTTATTGTCCTTAAACTCATCGTAGATACTAGAAAGACCTTCATTAATTTGAGGCAAAACATTTTTGTTTTTACTATAGAAAAAATTAACGACGGTAATTTTTCCTTTAAAGTCTTTAATATTTATAGAATCGCCGGTTGAAGATATTAATTGGGTAGCAGGGATCTGATGATAAATAGTGTCTGGTATTTTTTTACCACGTTTGGTATAGAATGTGGCAGCAACTTCTTTTGGGCCAAAAATTGGCAAAGGCTTGTATCTGTTTTTACCTTTTGCTTGGAGTAAATAATACAAAAATCCTGGAACCGCTAATATGGTTACCAGGATCAATATTTTAGCTAACGGAAATTTATTTTTATACATTCATGTGCAGGTGTAAATAATTACCTTCTGTAAGCATCAAAATAATAAAATAAATAATAAATATGAAAGAAACAGTAACACCAACTATCATAGTATATTTCTCGAATTTTAGGTGCATAAAAAAAGCTACTATGTAAAACGCTTTAACAAGAGTTAATGTTATGTATGCAAAGTTTTTAAAATGTTGCGGAATAACGGTGTCTGGTATTGCCAATGCTAAAATAAATTCAACTACGGTTACGCCTAAAAGAATAAAAAATACTTTCCATATTTGTTTTTTAGACATGGTTTCATGCTGATCTGCATGTTCTAAATCGCTGTGTTGTGTTGACATTATAATTGAATTAAAATTATACTAAATAAAAGAAAGTAAATACAAATACCCAAACCAAATCTACAAAGTGCCAATAAAGTCCAACTTTTTCTATCATTAAGTAATGACCTCTTTTTTCAAACACTCCGGCTATTGTCATAAATAAGATAATGATATTAACAACAACACCTGTAAATACATGGAAGCCGTGGAAGCCCGTTATGGTAAAAAACAGATTAGCAAATTGCTGACAACTCATATTACTGGCTGTAATACCCATTTCCTTAAGAGTTTCTGCAGTTGGGATTGCTCCCCACCAGAAACCCTCGTGGTGTAAATGCGCCCATTCTAAAGCTTGGCAGCCTAAAAACATAAAACCTCCAATAATGGTAGCAACCATCCACCAGATTACCTCTTTTTTAGCCTTACGATGACCTGCTTCTACGGCCAATACCATTGTAACAGAACTAGCGATCAATATAAAGGTCATTAAACCCACAAAAACTAAGGGTGCATTGTCTGATATCCCTGGGAAAGATTTAAAAATAATTTCGGGATCTGGCCAGGTCATTTTACTGAAGCGTTGTGCCCCGTAATAAATTAAAAATGCAGAGAACGTAAATGCATCTGATAATAGGAAGAACCACATCATCAATTTCCCGTATTCTACTTGGAAAGGAGACTTTCCACCTGCCCAAGGTGTGGTTTTAACTTCGTCTAGTTTTGCTGTTGTATCCATTAAATATTGAAGGTTGTAAATTCTGAGTAAAATTTTACTGGCTCAAAAGTAAGAAAAGGTATAAATATATCCATAGAATATCTACAAAATGCCAAAAAATAGAAGCAATCTCCATTCTAAAACTATTAGTTACGTTCGGTAATTTACCGTAACTACTTACTAATGCGGCAATTAAGACCCCTAAGCCAGCAATTATATGTATAATGTGTAAAAAAGTAAAAGCATAAACAAAACTTATAGAGGCATTAGAATTGATAAAAAACACGCCTAAATTAGTCCAAACTGCCCATCCATATACTTGTAATACAATAAATAATATCCCTAAAACAAAAGTGAGCCACAAGCCAACTTTTTGTTGGGTAAATTTTAATTTTTTTGATTGTAAATAAGACCAGTGTAGCGTAAAACTACTCAAAATAATAACCGCTGTACTGTATATGAATACGTGGGGTAGTTGTACATTCAATTTTTTTCCTGCATCACCGGTATATACGATAAAACCGCTTGTTAAACCTGCAAAAAATATAATTGAAGATACGATGAACAACCAAAGGATAAACTTTTTTGGTTGAAAATTATGCCTATCTATATCTTTATTCAAAACCATAATTTGTTTACGTTAAATTAAATAATAAAACTAATTGCACTATTGGGAGATAAAGAAAACTTCCAAACATTAAGCTTCTTGCCGCTTTTATATCTAGTCTGTTTACCAAAACCAAAGCTTGGTAAGAAAAAGCCAATCCAATTATGACCGATACCACCGCTATTATGTTACCTCCAAAACCATAAAATGTTGGCAACAAACTTACAGGGATTAATATCAAGGTAGCCATAAAAGTAATGATTGCGCTGGTTTTATCTCTTTTGGTGGTTGGCAATAACCTAAAGCCCGCTTTTTTATAATCATCATCTAGTACCCAGGCAATTGCCCAAAAATGAGGGAACTGCCATACAAACTGTATCGCAAAAAGAACCAATGCTATTTGATCGATATAGCCATGGGCAGCAACGTAACCGATCAAAGGTGGTAAGGCACCAGGAATTGCCCCAACAAATACTGCTATGGGTGATTTGCGTTTTAACGGTGTATATATAAAAGCGTAAAAAAATATCGAAAAAACAGATAGTAAACCAGTTAGTATATTTAAACTTCCTAATAAGAATGTGCCAGATATGCCCATAACCAAGCTTATTACCAAAGCTTGGCCGTTAGTCATCCTTCCAGAAGGTAAAGGGCGGTCTGCCGTTCTTTGCATCAATTTATCTAAATCCTTTTCAATGATTTCATTAAAGCCGTTTGCCGCAGAGGTTACCAAAAAACCGCCGATCACCAATTTTATCCAATTGCCCCAATGTATGGCAAGCTGGCTTTCTGCTGCTATCAAAAATGAAATAGAAGCAGAAAAAACCACTAAAAAAGTTAGCCTTAGTTTAACTAAATTCTTGAAATCTTTTAAAAACGTATTCAATTGCTATTAATTAAAAAAGGTTTTTTTAATAAAATAAGTAGTAAGTAAAATTGTGCGCCAAAAATAAGTGTTGCCAATAAAACATGGGGAGCTTGCCCCCAAGGAGTCAAACTAAAATTAGATAATATCAAACCTGTTATAAATTGTAATCCTAATAAAAGGAGAATATACTTACCATAAACCGTGGTTCTTTTATTATAATTGTTTCCCTTCATCAGTAAAAAGAAAAACACCCCATTGGCGATAACTAACAACAAAGCCAATTCTTTGTGATGTGAAAAAACCTGTCCTACTTCATTAAGCCACTCGCTCCTTGATAATTCTTTATAATTACTTTGCACAGCATCAACCTCTTCTCTTACTTCTGTACCAACGGCTATTTGAACAATGGATAACAGAACTAAAATTACTGCAAATATCTTCATTACTAAACTTACTTTATTGTTGGTAATGTCATTATTCTTAAAAGTTTTTAAGTCGAAATAGGTATAAATGGTTATTGCAAGTATCAAAATGGCAACTAACATGTGTACAGTAATTATCCAGGCCATTAAATTTGTAGAAACCACAATAGATCCTAGCCATGCTTGGAATACAACCAATAAAAGATTAATGCCACTTAACCAAAATAATCTCTTCCTAACCTTTAATAATCTTATAGATATAATAAAAGTTAGCAATAATAATAAGCCAGTAATTGCGCCAATTAACCGGTTTATATATTCTGTATAGGTTTTGATTGCATTGAATTCTTCCGGGAGTTTTATGGTCTCATCATTTCTTACTTTATTGGCCAAATCGGGATATCCGGATTTATCTAAAAGATTGGCGAATTTTTTGTTCTTTTCCAATCTTTGAGCAACGTATTTCTGCTTATAATCCTTTGGTAATGCAGACACATCGGTTGGAGGAATATAATGATCGAAACATCTTGGCCAATCTGGGCATCCCATACCAGATCCCGAACTTCTTACCACCCCTCCTGCAAGGATCAACAAGAATAAAGATATGATGGAAATTAAATTTACTCTTAAAAAAGACTTTTCTATCTTAGAATACATTACTGTTGTATAAAATTGGGGTATCTACTTATAGTATGATACCCCAATCAAATATAAATAGCAGAAATATTACTTTACCTCTTCTCTACTATCGATGTTTTTATGTTCGATATTCCATTGCTCTTGGATTCTTTCAGCTTCTTCGTTTCCTGCAAAATCATGAGGAAGGTTAGAACTCATCGTTTCAGACAATGGCGTGTTTTGGGTAATAAAATCGGCATCGTGACCTGGTTTGCTATAATCATAAGCCCACCTATAAACAGTAGGTATTTCTCCTGGCCAGTTACCATGGATACGCTCTACAGGAGTTGTCCATTCTAAGGTATTGGCTTCCCAAGGGTTTTGGGTAGATTTCTCGCCGAAGAAAATCGAATAAAAGAAGTTAAACAAAAATGCAACTTGAGCAACTGCACCTAAAATTGCGGCCCAAGTAATGAAAACGTTTACCGATAACCATTTTTGCATCGACTCGAATTCTGTAAAAGCGTAGTATCTTCTCGGCACACCATCTAAGCCCATAAAGTGCATTGGAAAGAAAACCAAATATGCAGAAGCAAAGGTTAACCAAAAATGCAGATAACCTAACTTTGGGTTCATTAGCCTGCCAAACATTTTAGGATACCAATGGTAAATACCTGCTAGCATACCAAAAATTGCGGCAGAGCCCATTACAAGATGGAAATGGGCCACAACGAAATAGGTATCATGCAGATTAATGTCTAAGGCTGCATTTCCTAACCAAATACCGGTTAATCCGCCAGAAATAAAGAAAGAAACCAAACCGATAGCAAATAACATTGCGGGGGTAAACCTTATATTTCCTCGCCATAATGTTGCTAACCAATTAAAAGTTTTTACGGCTGAAGGAACTGCGATTATTAAAGTGGTTATCATAAACACCCCACCTAAGAAAGGGTTCATACCTGTAACAAACATATGATGCCCCCATACTATGAAAGATAATACGGTAATACCTATTAAAGAATATACCATTGCATGGTAACCAAAAATTGGCTTTCTAGAATTAACAGACATTACTTCTGAAGCAATACCCATTGCCGGCATAATTACTATATAAACCTCTGGATGCCCTAGGAACCAAAATAAATGTTCCCATAAAATAGGGCTACCACCTTCGTTTGCCAATGCTTGCCCACCTATGTATATATCAGAAAGATAAAATGAAGTTCCAAAACTTCTATCGAAAACCAATAGAACGATACCTGCAACTAATACCGGGAACGATAAAATCCCTAAAACGGCGGTTAAGAAGAAAGCCCAACAGGTTAATGGCATTTTCCATAAATCCATCCCTTTGGTACGCATGTTAAGGATGGTAGAAACATAGTTAATACCTCCTATCAAAGATGAAGCAACAAATAGTACCATCGATACCAACCAAAGTGTCATTCCTAAACCAGACCCTGGCATTGCTTTTGGCAAAGCAGATAAAGGTGGATAGATAGTCCAACCTGCGCCTGCTGGCCCAGATTCTATGAAAAATGTGGATAACATGATTACACTAGCACTAAAAAACAACCAATATGAAAGCATGTTCATAAACGGAGATGCCATGTCTCTAGCGCCTAATTGTAGGGGGATAAGAAGATTAGAGAATGTACCACTTAAACCGGCCGTTAACACAAAAAATACCATGATGGTACCGTGTATGGTTACTAAAGACAAGTAAAAGTTAGGGTCTAACCTTCCGTCTGGAGCAAATTTTCCCAACAAAACCTCTAATAAGGGGAAATTATGATCTGGGTAGGCTAGTTGTATCCTAAACAAAATAGAAAGCGTCATAGCGATAACGCCCATAATGATACCAGTAATCAAAAATTGTTTGGCAATCATTTTATGATCCTGACTAAAAACATATTTAGTTAAGAAAGTTTCTTTATGGTGGCCATGAGAATGGTCATCATGATGATGCATCGTAGCTGAGGTATGAATTGCAATTGTTGACATAATCTCTTTCAGTTTTAATCTTAATTATTTAATGCAATTTTATTATTCTTTGGTGCTAAATTATCTTTCATGGCCAATTGATATTGCTTTTTCATATCTTCAGTAACAATTGGCTTTTGTTGTTTAATCCATTCTTTATATTCTTTCTCTGAAACAACCCTAACTGCAAATTGCATGTTATAATGTGAAGCACCGCAAATTTTTGCACAATACAATTTGTAATTATATTTTGGGTTTCCGGTTTTCTCTCGCATTTCTGCAGTGGTGATCGTAGGAGTAAATTGAAAAAAAGTTGCCATACCTGGCACACAATTCATTTGAACTCTAAAATCTGGCATATAAAAACTATGGATAACATCTTGTGAGCCTAAAGTAAACCTTACCGATTTGTTTACGGGTAGTACAATTTCGCTCACTTTTAAATCGTCATAATTTCTTTTATCAGAAAGATCTAAACCTAGGGTATTTAAGCCGTTAAGGCTCCCAATTAATTTGTAATTTTTATTGCCCGCAACGTTATCTTTTCCGGCATATCTTACTTCCCAAGCAAATTGATGTGCTGTTACATCGATTTGGATGGCACTTGCCATATCGCTTTTAGATATGTTGGTAATCCCTCTCCAGGTAAAAAATCCCATTAAAACTAAAATTGTTAAAACAATTGCAGGGGTAATAGTCCAATATTTTTCTAAAGTATTGTTATGAGGATAATAGTAAGCTTTTTTCTTTCTATTAAATTTGTAACGATAAGCGAAAGTGAAAAGCAAAATATGAGTAATTACAAACACAATGGTTGTCAAAATCAATGTTACGTTCAACATAGAATCTATCTTAGCTCCATGTATAGAGGCCGCATCTGGTAAAATCTGTGCGCCTTGCACCGTGTAACACCAATATGCTCCATACAGGCCCAAAACCAAAAAAACAGCGAAAATAAGCCCATTGATGTTGTTCCATTTTATTCCCTCTTTTTTACCTTGGATTTTTTTTGTTAGGTCATATACTTGGAGAATTTTACCTACTATACCGATAAATATGCAAAGCAATAAGAAAAGTAACAGATAATATCCAACCATTTTAGCCAAACCATCAGTTTTGCTTACCTCTTCTGCGGCACCTGCAACTGTATCTTGCGCCATTACCTGATTAAAAGCCAATGCTATTAGTGCAAATAATGAAAAGATTTTTTTCATATTAAAAAACTTATAAATTTTCATTCCGAATATCAAATTATATTTGATGATTTAAACTTTCTTCTAAAAAAGGATGGTTTTTTGGAGCAAGTGATAATTTACTTAATGATGCCATTACCGTAAAAGCAAACAAACTCACAAAACCCACAATTGTTCCAATTTCAATAATTCCAAAACCTGCTGCATCACCTAATGTCCCAGGCATGATCATCATATAATAATCTAACCAATGTCCGCACAGAAGTATAATACATACAAATAATAACATATTTCGTTTTCTTTTTGCGTCTCTTGACATTAAGATTAAAACTGGCGACATAAAGTTGATGATCAGGTTTAACCAAAACAGAGGCATATAAAAACCTTCCAATCGTTTATAGAAATAAACGGTTTCTTCGGGCATATTTGCATAATAAATCAATAAAAATTGAGCAAACCAGATATAAGTCCAAAAAATGGAAAAACCAAAAACAAACTGTCCCAAGTTATGGAAATGATTGTCATTGATCCAGCTCAAATAGCCTGCTTTTTTTAATAAAATTAAAGTAACGGTAATAGCTGCCAAGCCAGAAACCCACATTGCGGCAAAGTTATACCATCCAAACATGGTAGAGAACCAATTTGCTTCTAAAGACATAATGGTATCAAATGCCCATACGGGAGTAGTGAAACCAAAAATCACTAAAAATATAGCCGAATATTTGATACTTCTCTTATAGCTATTTAACCCCCCGTGAAGATCTTCATTTACAGATGCTTTTGTTAAAATACCTGCAAAAATACTGTAGGCACCTAAAAACAATACGATCCTAACCAAAAAGAAAATTGGGCTTAGGTAGAAAGATTTAGACGGACTGAACTCTTCTGAACCTTCTGGTGTGTTCCAATGATAAAGGTTATGAGAAAATAAACCAGAGGCTACAACTATAAGTAAAATTATACTAGCTAATGGCAAAACTTTGCCAAACGCTTGGGGTACACGTAACAATGCAGCAGACCATCCGGCTTGTGCAACAAATTGTATGGCACAAAAGAAAACACCGGCTGCACATACGCAGGTAAAATAATAACTCATCAATAGTAAGTTAAGGAAAGTACGCTCGCTATGGCCTGTTAAAAAACCAAAAGCTACTGCAATAATGCCAATGATAATACCAACGATGCTTAATGTTTTAACTTTACCACTAAAGTCAAATTTTTCTGAAAAATTATATGAATGATGATGAGCTCCCATATTTTTGTTAATCGATTATTGTGGTTTTTGTAATTGGTGAACGTACATGATAACTTTCCATCTTTCTTCTGGAGAAAGTTGGGAAGCATAAGACCCCATTAAATTTAATCCATATTGGATGGTATGATAAATCTTTCCATCTGTTAGATCTTTCATTGCCCCGCCTCTTGATGAGTTACCAGTAGAATAGGAAGGGGGAGCTGGAAATTTACCCAACTCAACTATATGTCCATTCCCCATGCCTTTTTCTCCATGACAGGGGCTGCAAAAAGCTAAATATAATTGCTTACCTTCTAACAAATTCTTTTTAGTAACGGTTAAAGGACTAGTTATACCTGTGCTTGCCGCCGCATAACCTTCTGGTGTATTTGGAAATTCATCAAATCTGGTAAAACCAACTGGGGTTGTGCCCGGTGGCGGTACCTGAGCGGATATACCGTTAGCAAAAATCGGATTCTTTTGATCTGGATTGTATGCGATTGGATAATACATATTTGGCGCATATTCTAAACCCCTGCTACGCTTATCATGGCATGAGCTAAAAATAGTTGCCACTACAACCGCAACAAAAGCTAAACCTAATATATTTGTTCTATTCATAGCTAACATATTTTCTATCGTTGTGCTTGATTTCTATGGCACCTGCCTCTTTTAGTAAATTGTCTATTTTTTGATTGTCAAACCCTTTATTAGCGTCGATAGCAATAACAAAACGATCTGTTGTTGCCCTAAGCTCCATTACCCTTGGCGCCCTACCTGGAAATAGGTGAGTTCTATAAAAGAAAGCTGCTACCATCCCAAAAGCACAAAATAAAACCGTTAATTCAAAAGTTATCGGAATAAAGTCTGGAATGGCAAAGTTAGGTTTACCACCAACATTCATTGGCCAATCCATCACCAACATAAAATAAATCATACCGAAGCCCGTACAAGTACCTGTAATGCCGCATATAAATGCAACTATATCCAGCCTACTTCTTTTAACCCCTAATTTATCTTCAATACCATGTATGGGCATTGGCGTATAAACATCATAAACGCTGATGTCGTTATCTTGTAACTTATCGATCCCATTCATCATATCATCGGGATCTTCAAACAAGCCTAAAATATATTTGATATCACTCATTGTTAAATTTTTACGTAATCTGCTTGTTCTACACTATCATAGGCATTCAGAGACTCCACATAATATTCAGCCTCGGCCTCATTCACTTTGCCTTCTTTCATTAATTTCTTTTTAGCCTGTTCTGAAGAAGACTTTAATATCAACCTTACCTCTGCCATAGCAACGGATGGCAAAACCCTGATAAACAGCAGGAATAATGTAAAGAATACACCTATTGAGCCAACAAATACAGAAATATCAACCCATGTAGGGTAAAACATGGCCCAACTTGATGGCAAATAATCTCTGTTTAATGAGAGTACGATGATTACAAACCTCTCGAACCACATACCAATGTTTACCACAATTGATAAGCACCAAGAAATGGCAATATTTGTTCTTATCTTCTTAAACCAGAACAATTGAGGCATCACTACGTTACAACCGTACATAAAACAACCTGCCCACCAATATGGCCCAGTAAATCTATGCAAAAAGGTATATTGTTCGCCTTCAACACCAGAATACCATGCTATAAAGAACTCACTTAAATAGGCTACCCCTACTATTGAACCTGTTAAAACGATGATCTTATTCATCGATTCTATGTGGAACATGGTAATGTAATTCTCTAATCCTAATACTTTTCTGGTTACCAATAATAAAGTTTGTACCATTGCAAACCCAGAAAATATAGCTCCTGCAACAAAATAAGGAGGGAAAATTGTAGTGTGCCATCCCGGGATAAGAGATGTTGCAAAATCCATAGATACGATGGTATGTACAGAAAGTACCAATGGAGTTGCCACACCGGCTAATATTAATGAAACGGTTTCAAACCTCTGCCAAGTTTTAACAGAACCCGTCCAGCCGAAAGAAAGTATAGAATAAATTCTTCTTTTTAATCCTGTTGCCCTATCCCTAATTGTAGCAATATCTGGCAATAAACCTACATACCAGAACACCAATGAAACAGAGAAGTAAGTAGATATTGCAAACACGTCCCAAACTAGGGGTGAGTTAAAGTTGACCCATAAAGACCCAAACTGGTTTGGCAATGGTAACGGCCAATAAGCTAACCAAGGGCGGCCCATGTGCGATACAACGTATGTGGCTGCACAAATTACCGCAAAGATGGTCATCGCTTCTGCTGATCTGTTGATAGAATTTCTCCATTTTTGGCGGAACAGCAACAATACCGCAGAAATTAAAGTACCCGCATGACCGATACCTACCCACCATACGAAACCTGTAATATCCCAAGCCCAACCAACGGTCTTGTTTAATCCCCAAGCTCCAATTCCGTTCCAGAAAGTATAACTAACCGCAAACAACCAAAGGCATGCGCCCATTGCGGCAACTATAAATCCGATCCACCAAGCCCTGTTAGGCTTGTTTTCTACCGGCCACAAAACATCATCGGTGATCTTTGCGTAAGTAATATCCTTACCGGTTATTAATGGTTCTCTTAATATTGATTCGTTATGAGATGACATATCTTAAATTATATTTTTAAATATTAAGCTTCTTGTAATCCTTTGTTTGTGATTTTTGTCATGTAGCCTACACCCGGTTGAACGTTTAATTCTTCCAGTACATAGTAAGCTCTTTCATTAGTTAGTGCTTTAGAAACTTCTGAATTAGGATCGTTAGCATCTCCAAATACAATTGCATTAGCAGGACAAGTTTGTTGGCAAGCAACTTTAATATCCCCATCAACTAATACTCTCTTATCTATCTTAGCTTGCAATTTACCTGCTTGGATACGTTGTAAACACATAGAGCATTTCTCCATTACACCTCGGAAACGAGTGGTAACATCCGGATTCAAAACTAATTGTGTAAATTCATTGTTCAAATAATTATCAAATCTAGAGTCGTTCCAATAGTTAAACCAGTTAAAACGACGAACCTTGTAAGGACAGTTGTTTGCACAATATCTTGTTCCAACACAACGGTTATAAGCCATGTGGTTAATCCCTTCGTTAGAATGAACAGTAGCTAGAACAGGGCAAACGGTTTCACAAGGGGCATGATCACAATGCTGACACATCATGGGCTGATGCACCACAGAAACATTTTCCATATTACCGCCCATCTCTACGATAGAATCTTCATCTGTTAGCTTTTTATCGCCGTCTTCAAAAGTGTAATATCTATCAATACGTATCCAGTGCATTTCCCTTCTACGTCTTACTTCATCTTTACCAACAACTGGCACATTGTTTTCGGCACTACAGGCTACAATACAGGCACCGCAACCAGTACAGGCATTTAAGTCGATAGCCATTACCCAATTATGCCCAGGATGATCGTATTTTTTCCATAAATCGTAAGATTCATGTTTTTTCTCTCCATGGTTACCACTGCCATGTGCAGGGTCTTTTTTATACTCAGCAAAAGTAGCCTCTCTAATAATGCCCCTACCTTCATAAGTGTGGTGGGTTTGTGTTTGCGCTAATTCTTCATAACCACCGGTTTTTGTTACAGTAACGGTAGTATTATTTTGAAGTGTCCCGTTTACAAAACTCAAAAATGGATAAGCATTCTGACCAACGTTGTCTCCAACTTTACCGGCATTTTTTCTTCCATATCCCAAGGCAACAGAAACGGTACCTTGCGCTTGGCCAGGTTGATGAAGAACGGGTAAATCAATTGAATAATTAGCTCCTTTTACCGTAACGATATCAAATTGAGCTATACCTAGTTTTTGTGCATATTTAGGATTGATGGCAACATAGTTATCCCAAGTTACTTTTGAAACCGGATCTGGTGTTTCTTGTAACAAAGGATTATTTGCTTGCTCGCCAGAACCTATTGCCACAGATTGATAAACCTGTAGCTGAATATCTTTGTCTAATGCTTTACTTTGTTTTATAATTGTAGAAACTGCATTAGAAATATCTGTTGTGGTTACGTTGGTTGTTATTGGTTTAGCAGCCATCGATACAAAACCAGATTGCAAAATATCATCCCACTTTAAACCAGCAGCGGCTAAAACGGTCTTTTCCCAATTCCCCCTTACGTAAGTATAGTAATCTTGAACAGGAGTATTTGCCCAATTTAGCATACTTAATTCTGCTTGACGGGTATTGTAGATCGGATTAATAGTTGGTTGCACAATTGTATAGTAACCTTCAACTGCATTTTCATCGCCCCATGCTTCTAAGAAATTATGGTTTGGGGCTACAACTTGGCATAAAGCAGCGGTTTCATCAACCCTATCTGCAAAAGATATTGTTAAGTCAACTTTTTTGATGCTTTCTGCAAAATCTTTCGATGTTGCCGAAAAATATGCCGGATTGGAGTTTAAAAACATAACAGCCCCAACTCTCCCTGCCTTCATATCGGATAGCAACATTGCAAATGCGGCATCATCTCCCATATATTGGTATGATGGATTATCTAAATCTATAGTTGATCCATAACTACCTAATGCGCTGTTGATTACATTAACGATGCTTTGCGTTGCTGGATCATTAGAACCAGAGACCACCAATGCGGCACCTTTAGCGGCCAATAACTCTTTAGCAGCCAATTTAACGGCAGCATCTGCGGCATTGTTATCAGAAAGTGAGGCGCCTCCGTTAGAAAATCCTGTGATTGCTGAGTATAAGTTTAGCAAAGCTGGCCCTTCTTCTGATAATTTTACAGGTATTCTTGAGTCGGCCTTTGTACCCGTTAAACTCATCCCAGTCTCAAAATGAATATGACGGGACATTTTCTTATCTTCTAACGAAGCTAAGTTTCTGTTTTTAACATATTGCTTGGTAAATTGAACTGGGGAAATCCATGATCCCAAGAAATCAGCACCAAAACTTACAATTACGTTTGCTTTTTCAAAATGATATTGGGGCAAAACCGCCTTACCAAAACTAGTTTGGTTTGCTTTTAAAATACCTGAGTATGACACCGGATCTACCATGATATGCTTGGTTGCCGGGTAAGTAGCAGAAAAATCTGCGATAGCCGCTTTTGTAGATGGACTGTTAACGGTATTGCTTACCAATACGATGGACTTACCAGATGCTTGGACTTTTGACAGTGCTTGTTTAACATAAGTATCAAGATCTTCCCAAGATTTATCCACTCCGTTAACAACGGGTCCTTTTAGCTTTGAGATATCATACAAATCTAAAACTGCCGCTTGTGCTTGGGCGTTTAAACCGCCATTGTTAATTAAGCATTTCGGGTTACCCTCAATTTTAATAGGCCTTCCTTCCCTAGTTTTTACCAAAATACTTCCGCCTTTGTAGCTAGAAACATAATAGTTAGGTACACCCGGGGTAACTTCTTCTGGTTTAATCAAATAAGGAACAGATTTAACAACCGGGGCAACGTTACAAGCCGCTAAGCTTACTGCTCCCAATCCAAAACCCATTGCTTTTAAAAAATCTCTACGAGGTGTAGGTGAGTTTAAACCTGTACCTTCTAATAATTCTTCTACAGGAAGTGGTTCTGCAAATTCGTGTTTATTTCTTTCAACGAACTCAGGAGTCTTTTGAACTTCCTCTAAACCTTTCCAATATTTTTTTGTGCTCTCCATTTAAGCTATATAAGACTGTAATGTTTGTTGCTAATTATTAATAATGACATTTACCACACTCGATACCACCTAAAACAGCGGCAGTAACTTTTTCTCCTTTTTTGATCTTATCATGTGCAGCAATCACTTTATCATAATAAGGGTTTCCTTTAGAGTTAACCTGAGTTTCTTTATGACAATTGATACACCATTTCATGGTAAGTGGAGAATATTGATAAACTTCTTGCATTTCTTGAATTGGGCCATGACATTTTTGGCATTTAATACCTGCAACCTTTACGTGTTGTGAGTGATTGAAGTAAGCCAAATCTGGCAAGTTGTGGATCCTTACCCATTCAATAGGGCGAGGATTATCTCCATATTTTTGAGTTTCTGGATTGTAATCTAAAGCAGAATAAATTTTAGCTATTTCTGGTGAAATTTCTCCATTGTATTTCTCTGTTGCTTGAACATATTTATGGCAGTTCATACAAATATTTAAAGAAGGAATGGTTGCGTTCTTAGATTTCCATGCGCCAGAATGGCAATATTGACACTGTATTTGATTAGTACCGGCATGTAATTGATGCGAAAACTTGATAGGTTGTACCGGTTGATAGCCTTGTTGTACGCCAGTATTCCATAATCCCATCCATCCAAAAGAACCCAAAGTAATGGTAACCGCTAAAACCACAAAGAACACCAATTTCTTGTTCTTTGCAAGCTTTTTAACAGTTGCTAATCTATCTTTTGGCTCTGCGTCTTCATCGTCTTGTTCATCTGGCAGTATAACTTCGCCTTCTTTTTTGAGCAATAAACGCTCCAAGGTACCAATAACTCGGTTTAAAACCAGTATTACCAAGAACGCAATTACCACTACGGCAATTAAACCGAATATCATAAAATTACTGATCCCGCCATCTGAAGTGCCCGCTGCATCTGCAGTTGCTGCGCCCGAACCTGCTGCTGCCGCAGGTTTTTTATCACCCTCTACTTTTATGTAAGCTAATATATTATCAATATCGTTGTCGCTAAATTGCGGGAAAGGGGTCATCCCTGCTTTATTGAACTCTTCATAAATGGCAACGGCATCTTTATCTCCTGTTGCTATAAAAGCAGGAGAATTTTTGATCCATTTGTGAAGCCATTCTCTGCTTTGTTTTTCGGTAACACCGGCAAGAGCCGGGCCTAAAACCCTCTTGTTTAAAGCATGGCATGAAGTACAATTTGCTTTAAATAAAGCTTCACCGGCCTTTGAATCACCTATTGGGGCTGCACCTCCTGCAGCTTTTTCTGCAGGAGCGGCAGTTTTTGCTGAATCTGCTGGAGCCGTTTGAGCTAGCGATGAACTTAAAGCACCAAAAGCGATAACAGATGCTATTGCCAATGGTCTTAAAAATCTTCTTAAATCAGATGAGAAGTTTCTCATATTGAGTTTCTTATACAAAAATTAAAATATTAGGGTATTAAAAATGTGCGGTTAAGGTTTCTTAATTCACATTTCTGAAGCACAAAAGTATAATTATTTAATCATGGGCTGACAAATTCATGACTGATATTAATAATTTAGAATTATTCTAAACAATATGTTTAAAGATGGTTTAGCGTATGTTTTAGCCTTTTTTGATTTAAACAATCGACAAAAAATATAATATCGGGATTCTTTTTATTTTGAGTTTTCACAACTTATTTATATCCGTTTAACGATTTCTTTTGCTTAATCCATAAGAGCGATATCCTTTGATCGATTTTTTATGGTAAGAAATATGGCGTATGATGTGCCCCCTTCACGATAATGTTGGGCAACGCCCTATTATTAATCTGGTAAATTTAAGTTGCTCATTAAATATTTCTCCCAAAAAATTTAAACAGTTTATTATATTTGCCTCATAAATTTAAAAAAAATGAAAAAGTCGCTTGGTATTTCTATCATTGTTATTGGTGTTTTAATCTTAATAGGATCTATTGTTTTAACACCTGCAGTTTCTTTTAACCCAGCAGATTCTACCAATGGAATTAAAGCTGCAGCACTCTACTTTTTTGGGGGCTTATTTATTGCCGGAGTTGGAGTTGTGATATTTGCAAACTCATTACCAGATTATAAAACTAGAAATCAGTAATTAGCAACAGTCAATTTAGTTGTTTCTATAATAAAAAAAGCAGGACTTGTTAAGATCCTGCTTTTTTTATGGGGTTTTTAATGATTTATTGTTTTAATATCCATGCGAAAATTAAGGGGGCAACAATGGTTGCGTCTGACTCTACAATAAATTTAGGCGTATGTATATCCAGTTTACCCCAAGTGATCTTCTCATTTGGTACTGCCCCAGAATATGAACCATAAGAGGTGGTAGAATCTGAGATTTGACAGAAATAACTCCAAAAAGGAATATTTTCCATTTCCATATCTTGATACAACATTGGGACTACGCAAATTGGGAAATCGCCTGCTATGCCGCCACCAATTTGAAAGAAACCGATACCTTTCCCATCAGAATTTTTAACATACCAATCAGCAAGCCAAGCCATATATTCTATGCCACCTTTAACGGTTGTTGCCTTTAACTGTGCTTTTATCACATACGAGGCAAAAATATTTCCCATGGTAGAATCTTCCCACCCTGGCACCACTATGGGCAGGTTTTTTTCTGCAGCAGCGAGCATCCAAGAATTTTTAGGGTCAATCTCATAGTATTGTTCTAAATCGCCGCTCAAAAGCATTTTATACATAAATTCATGAGGGAAATATCTTTCTCCCGCAGCCTCTGCATCCATCCAAATTTTTTGGATATGCTTTTGCAAACGACGGAAAGCCTCCTCTTCTGGGATACAGGTATCCGTTACCCTATTATAATGGTTCTCTAACAAATCCCACTCGTCTTGAGGGCTTAAATCGCGATAGTTAGGTACCCTTTTGTAATGCGAATGGGCAACCAAATTCATGATGTCTTCTTCTAAATTTGCCCCTGTACAGGAGATAATCGCCACTTTATCTTGCCTGATCATTTCTGCCAAGGAAATACCTAATTCTGCGGTACTCATTGCACCTGCTAAGGTAATCATCATTTTACCACCTTCTGCTAAATGGGTTTCATAACCTTTTGCGGCATCCATTAAAGCTGCTGAATTAAAATGCAGGTAATTCTTTTCTATAAACTGTGAAATTGGGCCTCTTTCTTGATTCATGATATACTATTTTTTTTCAAAAATAGGATTTTAGGACCGATCAAAAGAAAAGGATTGATAATTGTACGTGGAAATTGCATTACTTTGCAGCTTTGATTAAACTAATGAAAAAATTCTTTTACTCCATCATTATATCTATTTCGCCGTTTTGCGCTTCCGCACAAAATAAAATTATAGAAAAGCTTTTTTCTAACGATACCACTAGGCATAACAGTTTTTTACCTGTCCCCCTCATTGGGTTTTCGCAAGAAGCTGGATTTCAGTTTGGTGCGGCCGGGATATATTCTTTCTATACCGACTATAAAGACAAAGAGACCAAAGCATCCCAAATTTATGGGGTAGCGGCTTTTAGTACTAAAAAGCAATTACAACTTAGCTTTAAAACAGATGCTTGGGCACCAAAAAACAATTATCATTATTTAATTGAGACCAAATACTATGATCAAACATTTAATTTTTACGGAACAGGGAATAATACCCGTTTAGCCGATGAAGACCTTCTGAACCTTAAAAGATTGAGGCTAAATGCAGAAATAGAGAAAAAAGTTATCCCTAAACTTTATTTAGGCGGCGGTGTGGAGTATGAAAATTTGGTTTATGCCGATAAAGAGATTGGGGGGATTTATACCACCAACCCCAATTACGTGGATAAAAATGGAGGGCAGTTTTTATTTTTTAAGGGGACATTCTTTTATGATACCAGAGATAATGTTTCTTATTCTTCTAGCGGGATTTATTTTAAAACACAGTTTGGTTTTTCACCAGATTTTTTTGGCGCCCCAAATTTTGAAGGCTCTATAATTACCGCAGATGTGAGAAATTTCCACAAAATATCCGATAAAATAAACCTAGGGCTAAACGCCACTTTTGAATCTTTAAGTAGTAGCCATCCCATCCCCTTTTATGTTTTGAGGCAATTAGGAAACGATCAGTTTATGCGTGGCTATTATACGGGGCGTTATCGTGATGAAAATTTGATTACTTCACAAGCCGAGATAAGATATAGGCCAGTACCAAGATTTGGTTTGGTTGCTTTTGGCGGGGCCGGAAAAGTATATTCTAAGGGGAATTTTAGTGATAACAGTTTTAAACCAACCTATGGAATTGGTGGCCGGATTTTCTTTGATCTTGAGAAAGGTTTGGCCTTAAGGTTCGATTATGCTTTGGGAGAAAAACCCATAGGAGAGAAAAGGATTTCTGGTTTTTATATTTCTTTGGGAGAAGCTTTTTAGGATAAATTTAAAAACTAATTTGTAACCTTAATTTCAATAGTATGGAAAAATTTATTGGGACGAAAGGTAGATTTATTGGAATCACAAACTCTTAAAAATCCTTAATTATTAGAAATTATTAATGAGAGCAAAATCTCATTGATTTGAAAATATTAGAGAATAAATTACTCTTAGATATTCTATAGAAAGTATTAATTCTATTATTAACAGTTCAAATCGTTTTGTTTTTAAGAGAGCGCTTTTTTTCTAAAATTTCAAGTTCCTCGGCTTCTTCCCCCATCAACATCCCCCAAGGTTTAAAACTTTCAATCCTATCAAAAATAATTTTTAAAACCGCAAAAACAGGGATAGATAAAAACATACCAGAAATACCCCAAAGCATTTCGCCAATTATAACTCCCAAAACCGTAACCAATGCGTTTATTCTAACCTTTGAGCCTACAATTACCGGCAACAATATATTGCTATCGATTAAATGAACAATTACGATGGTGATAAATACAAGCAATGTTTTTGATAATATACTAGCTGTAGCAAAAGTAATGAGTACGCTTAAGATCATGGCTACAAAAATCCCCAAGTAAGGTATGATATTTAGGATGCCGGTAATTAAACCAAGAAGTATGGCATATTTTACTCCCAAAGCCCAAAACGCCAAACATACAACCGCTGTAACTATGGCCATCTCAGAAAATAAACCGATGATATATTTCCTGATCATGTACTGAACGTTTTCTATCACATCTGTTACAATGGTTTTGTTCTCTTCTAAAAAAACAATCAATAAAAAACGTTTGATTAACCGCCTATAAAAAAGAAAGAAGAAGGTATAGATAAAAGTAAAAACCAAGAACAACAATGTAGAGGATAAAGAAAGCAATGTTGCAGTAGCAAAAACGGTACTTGAAGATAACAGCTTATTTGTGGCCTCATGCACATAAGTTAATTGCTTTTTGGCATTGATGTTCATGGTGCTCTCTATCCAATCTTGCATTTTATCAATGGTTATATTGAGTTGATGTTGGAATTGGGGCCAATCGTTAGCTAGTTTACCAACCTGTGTGCCGATAAAATATAACAGCAATACAATTGCACTCAAAAGCAGCAAAACAGAAATTATGGCGGCAACGCTTCTAGGGAATTTAAGCTTATTCTCAAAAAATGTAGCCAATGGCAACAAAACCATAGAAAACAAGCAAGAAAATATAAGTGGCGATAAAATTTCTTTGGTAAAGATAGCGATATAACATATTGCTATAATACTTAGAAGCACACAAGTTAACTTAACATAAAAAGGATAACTTTTAACCATAGCTTGCATTTTATTAACTGTTTTAGGTAATGAGGTTAAAAATCGGTAAAAAACTAATGAATTTAAACCCTAAAAATAATTGAACATACAATTATACCTTGGCCTGTTAAACAAGAATTATTATCAAAGAAGCAGGGTTATGGAATAGCGAATTTTAAAAAAACAGGCCTTGGGTTACAAGAATTAAGCCTGTTTAAACAATTTCTTTATTTCATTTACAATTTGAGCCCTAGTTTGATCGGTAACCTTTACCAGCGGTAAACGCAAGTGATCCTTGCAAATGCCCAATTGTTTCATCGCTGCTTTTACGCCTGCCGGGTTACCTTCTACAAAGCATAATTTAGTAAACTCTAATAAACCAAAATGGGCGGCATGCGCACTTTTAAAATCTCCTTTTAAGCATTTGCGCACCATTTCTGAAAGTTGAAACGGAACTGCGTTACCTATCACAGAGATTATCCCTGCTGCCCCTAAGGCAATCATGGGTAAGGTTACTGGGTCATCTCCAGAAATCAAAAGAAAATCTTCTGGTTTGTTGGCCGCTATCTCGTTAAAAATATCAAAATTGCCCGATGCCTCTTTTGTGGCGATGATGTTTTTTTCTTTTGCCAAGCGCAAGGTTGTTGCAGCAGACATGGTTATACCGGTTCTTCCCGGTACGTTGTACAATATGATCGGTAGTTTTGAAGCCTCGGCCACAGCCTTATAGTGCTGATAAATGCCTTCTTGGTTTGGTTTATTGTAATAAGGGACAACAGAAAGTACGGCTTCATATCCTTCAACATCGAAATTGCTAACGGCTTTTACCACTTCTGCGGTATTGTTGCCCCCCAAACCTGCAACCAGCGGAATGCGCTTATTTACTTTTTGAGCGGTAAATCCAAAAATTTCTTGCTTTTCTTCTTTGCTTAATGTGGCAGACTCTGCCGTGGTACCCATTACAACAATGTACTCCACTTTTCCATTGATCAAGTGTTCAATGGTTTTTTCTAGTGCGCTAAAATCAACGCTTCCATCCTCAAGAAAGGGGGTAACCATGGCTACACCGGTCCCAAAAAAACTGCTCATTTTATTTTATCTAAATAGTATCTTAATTCTGTTGTGAAGCCGGTAATACTGTGTTGCTGCGTTGCAAGCATAAAATCGAAAAATGCCGAGTTCTTTTTATCGTAAGCACCCACTTTAAACAGGGATTTTGATAAGGCGGTAATATAAACCAAAGGGAAACAGATTTCTGTACAAAGGTTTAAGAGAATATCAAACTCGTTATTAACAAATGTTTTGATTTTATCTTTCTTGGGCACTAAATTCCATTCCACATCATCTAATGAGATTAGGTCTATGATATTGGATTTCAATTTTAGGCTTTTATCAGAAATGAAACCCAATAATCTTACTTTTTTATCAAATCCTGATAAACTTGTAACAATTTTTTCGGCTTCTGTTAACTGGTTCTGATTTTGGATATTGACCAGTATGCCTATATTTTTTGCATTATCTAAAGATACAGATTCGTTTTTACGCATCTGTTTGTTTGTTTCTTTCCTTAACTGCCTAAACCCAAACTTTAACCGTACTTGATCTATCAAATCTTTCATTTTGTTTTTTTACTGTTATAGTGATCTAGTTGCTTATCAATGCCAGCAAGTCTTGATCAGAAATGATAGGGATTTGCATTTTATTGGCTTTTTCTAATTTAGATGGCCCCATATTATCTCCAGCTACCAGGTAATTTAGTTTTGCAGAAATGCCGCTTAAAATCTTACCTCCGTTTGCCTCGATCATATCCTTTAACTCATCTCTGCTAAAATTTTCAAAAACACCAGATATGATAAACGTTTGCCCGCTTAATTTTTCCGAAGCCAAAACTACTTCCTTTTCTTCAATTTCAAAAGTTAATCCTGCCGCTTTCAGTTTATTAATTTCTTGGATGTGCTTATCATCCGCAAAATAATCTAAAATGCTTTGGGCAATACGTTCTCCAATTTCATCGGCAGCTATCAATTCTTCAAAATTAGCTTTCAATAAACGATCTATGTTTTTGAAATGTTGTGCCAATTTTTTAGCAACGGTAGCACCAACGTACCTAATGCCCAACCCAAATAAAACCCGCTCAAAAGGCATATTTTTAGATTTCTCTACCCCTTCAAGAAGGTTTACGATTGATTTTTCTCCAAAACGGTCTAAAGCTTTTAATTGGTTTTGATGGTTTTTTAAATCGTAAATATCGCTGATGTGCCTTAATAGCCCTTTTTGAAAGAAAGCCTCTACAGTTTCTGCCCCTATCCCTTCAATATTCATCGCCTTACGGCTGATAAAATGTTGCATCCTCCCAACAATTTGTGGTGGGCATTCTTCATCATTTGGGCAATAATGTACCGCTTCGCCCTCTTCCCTTATCAATTCTGTACCACACTCTGGGCAACGGTTGATATATGCTATTTTTTGAGCAAAAGGCAGGCGTTTCGCTAGGTTAACTTTAATGATCTTTGGTATAATTTCGCCGCCTTTTTCTACCAGAACGGTATCGTTTTCATGAAGGTCTAATCTTTCTATTTCATTTGCGTTGTGTAGCGTGGCTCTTTTTACGGTTGTGCCGGCCAGTAAAACAGGTTTTAGATTTGCTACCGGTGTTACTGCACCGGTACGCCCAACTTGGTAGCTTACTTTTTCTAAAATTGTTTCTACCTCTTGGGCTTTAAATTTATAGCTGATTGCCCAACGAGGCGATTTTGCCGTAAAGCCCAGTTCTTGTTGTTGGGCGTAACTGTTTACTTTTATAACGATCCCATCAATATCGTAACTCAGTTTAAAGCGCTTTTGGTCCCATTCTGCAATAAAATCTAAAACGTTTTGAATGTTGTTGCAAAGCCTGCTTTCATCAGAGATTTTAAATCCCCAACTTTTTACCGCCTGCAAACTTTCCCAATGGGTTTTAAATGGGTTTTTATCGCTATAAAAAAAATAAAGGAAACAATCTAAGGGGCGTTTTGCCACTTCTGCCGAGTCTTGCATTTTTACGGTGCCAGAAGCGAAGTTTCTTGGGTTTGCATAGGTTGCTTCTCCGTTCTCTAAACGCTCTTCGTTTAACCTTTCAAAGGCGGCCTTGTGCATAAACACTTCCCCCCGTATATCAAACTCGGTGGGCATTTGGTTGCCGCTAACTTGGGTTGGGATGCTGCGTATGGTTTTTACGTTTGCCGTAACTTCATCTCCTTTTGTGCCATCACCGCGGGTTACCGCCCTTAACAATTTGCCGTTCTGGTAGGTTAAACTCATGGATAAACCATCAAATTTTAATTCGCAAACGTATTCAAAATCATCGCCTATGGCCTTTCTTATCCGTTGATCAAAATCTATTAGATCTTGCTCGTTATAAGTATTCCCCAAAGACATCATTGGCCATTTATGCACAATGGTCCTAAAGTTTTTGGTTATCTCCCCCCCTACTTTTTGTGTGGGCGAATTGGGATCCAAAAATTGGGGATTGGCTTTTTCCAGGGCTTCTAACTGTTTTAGTTTTTGATCAAAATCATAATCAGAGATGGAGGGCATGGCCAAAACATAGTAATTGTAATTGTGCTGTTTAAGTTCACGCACAAGGGCTTCCATTTGGTTTTTAACATCAAAAAGCGACATGGCTACGAAGATACATCTTTGGGAGATTAAATCCCTAAAACTGCTTTTAATTTTGGATAACCTGTTTTGCTGACCGGTATTTTTTCTCCTGTTTTTAAGATGATGAGGTAGCCTTCTTTCTCATAAGGCTCTAACTTTGTGATCTGATCTATCTTAACCATGTATGAGCGATGTACCCTAACAAAAAGTTTCTTGTTCAAATTCTGTTCAAAAAAAGTTAGGGTTTGGTTCTTCATAAAAACGCCATCGCTGGTGTAAATATTTACATAATCATCGTCAGAAGCTAAATGGGTAATATCATAAATAGAAATGATCTTTATCTTATTCCCGCTCTTAACCACAATGCGTTCATTCTGCGTATTTGTTTGCTGTGCAA
This sequence comes from Pedobacter segetis, assembly GCF_016623585.1. Classification (GTDB taxonomy): domain Bacteria; phylum Bacteroidota; class Bacteroidia; order Sphingobacteriales; family Sphingobacteriaceae; genus Pseudopedobacter; species Pseudopedobacter segetis. The sequence continues at coordinate 42,411 of NZ_JAEHFY010000013.1, read as the reverse complement.
CACGCTCAATTTTTATCTTTTGATGATCTGTTTGGGATTGGTTATTTGCCAAAAATTTATCTACTGCTTTGTTAAATCTTTCTTGATCAAATGGTTTTAGCAGGTAATCTATCGCATTGGCCTCAAAGGCTTTCAACGCAAATTCGTCATAAGCGGTGGTAAAGATGATGGCGGGCATCTCATCCAACAATTCTAACATTTCAAAACCGGTGATCTTCGGCATCTGAATATCCAAGAATATCAATTGCGGTTGGTGTTCATTAATGGCTTTTAAACCTTCAAATCCGTTGCCGCATTCTGCCACGATCTCCATATCGGCGTAAGCCAAAAGATATTGTACTATTATGTTTCTTGCCAAAGGCTCGTCATCAATAATTAAGATTTTGATCATGAGGTTTGTGGGATTAAAATAGTGGTTATAAATTGGTTTTCTGTTATTGATGTTTTTAATAGATCGTTTCTGCTAAACAGTAGCGCCAGCCTCCTTTTGATGCTGTTTAGCCCAAAGCCCGTACCTTTGTTTGGATGTGCGGTTTGGGCATCAAAGGGGTTTGAAATACTGATTTCTAGATTTGGTTGCTTAAATTTTGTTTGGATGTTGATGTTTACCGCTTCCAAGGTATCATAAAGCCCAAATTTGATGGCGTTTTCTACAACGGGCTGCAAAAGCATGGGTGGGATAAATTTCCGTAAAGATTCTTCATCGGTTTTTATGATCGTGTTTAACCTATTACCAAACCTTACTTTTTCTATCTCTAGGTAAAGCTCTAAATGCGCTAGTTCTGATTTTAAGCTGGTTAGGGCATCATCTTGCCTTAAAGTTCCTCGTAAAAAATCAGAGAGTTGTTGCGTCATTTTCCTAGCTTCTGTTGGCTTAGAAAGCGTTAATGCACTGATAGAGTTTAAACTGTTGAACAAAAAATGGGGTTGCAGCTTTTCTCTCAAAGATGATAATTCTGCTTCTTTTGTTAATTTTTCTGCCTCGTTTTTGCGCTGTTCTAGTTCTTGCTTTTCTTGTTGGTTGTAAAACAAGATGCTTATGGCCGTCATGCAGCCGATCAATAAAAAACAGAAAGCATATCTAATTGGCAAAGAAAAATTTAAGATTTTTTCATCTAAAAAACCAACCTTAAAGGATGATATTATCACATACCTAATAATGGCAACATAAAGTGCGGAAAGTATGAGGCACCAAATAACTACATAAATATATTTGTTGCCCTTGGGGCGATAATAAGAAAGATTATTAGAAATGAGCCAACATAAAAGGCCTAAAATAAGGTTAGAAAGCACACTGTCTTTTAAAGCCAAGGCAAAACTGGTATTTAAACTATAAAGCGTATAAAAATGAAGGCCGGCAAAAACCAGCATGATGCACAAAAATGTCCATTTGAATTTGCTGCTCGAAAATGGGGAGGCTGCCAAATTATGCTATTTTTCTTTTTTTAATACTTTGGGTTTTATGGTAAACCAAATCTAAATAAATGTCGGCATTATCTGGTTCTACAATTCTATAATGGATTTCTTTCCCCTGCTCCAAATTTCCAAGATATTGTATTTCGGTTACAGCTATAAATTTCCATTTTACGGTTTCTTGGTTGTTAGATTTAACCTCATCTTGGTACAGATAACCTAGCTGATGTGCCATTTCCAAAGCCAAATCTTCGTTTACGGCATCTATCAACCTTAATTGTTCGTCAAACTGAGGGTAAGAATTTTCACAACCCTCGATTTGGAATACCATTTTTGCTACAAACCAATTCATTGTTTTTTATTTTAAGAGCTTGTTTAAAATTTACTATTAGTTTAAACCGTTTCTGATATTAAAAATTCCTGATCTCTATGCCGGCAAAAACAGAAGAACCTTTGATCAATAAAACTTTGCTTCTATCGGGTAAAACTTGCACCAATGATCTTTTGTCTTCTACACCGCCAAAAACTGCCGACATTTCTACCGATACGTCCCAAGTGGGAGGGATTACAATCTTGGTCCCCCCAAAAACCTGGGTTACGTCTAAAATTACCATCCCGTTGATGTCTGCGTTGATCAAACTGATCTCACAGCCACCGCAAATGGTAAGTATATCGCCCCCTTTAAAGTTTTTAGATAGGATATTTTTCTTTGTAGCACCAAAAATAGATACGCTGTCTATATATTCGTCACCCGTAGTTTGGTGCTTTTGATCAACTACAGGCCCGTCATTTTTTGTGGCTTCGTTTTCAAAGCCGTTGTTTGAGGTTTGATAAGCGGGATCAAAATTATCCCACCTTCTTCTGCCCCTCCTGCTGCAATTGCCCGCTTTAAATCCTTTCCCAAAAATGAACCAAATACCCAAACCCATTAAAACTAAAGGCCATGTAAATTTAGAAACAGATAATTCTGGGCTTATCTTTTCTAGCAAGAAAACCCCTCCGATCAAAACCATGATCAACCAGCCAGAATTTCTAAAATTATGTTTAACCCCGTTTGCCAAACCAATAACAATCAATAACATTGGCCAGCTCAAAATCCAATCTGGCATAAATATGCCCATCTGGTTCGCAAATAAAACCACACCAACAACCAATATAGCTGCCCCAACTATCCTTTTTCCATTGGGATTATGCTTTCTCTTTATTTCTTGATCTTTCATTTTGCTTTTAAATTATGGTGTAAAACTACAAGCCCTTAGAAAATCTTCAAATGCAAAACCGATAAATGGCAGTATAAACTCGGTAAACGGCAGGTTTTAATCGGTAAAAATATTTAGGTAATACGCAAGGCGTAGTAGTTTGATCTTGCATCATGATAGGCAGTAGCTAGGCCCACCTCTTTTATTAGATCTTTTGGGACCGATCTAAAAGCGATTTTAACGTCAAAATGATTTTCAAAAGGAGAATAACTAAACTTAACCTTAAGCTTACCTTGTATAAAAGTGGGCACAATGCCCCTGTAACCGTACTGGTTAAAAAAATTAGAATTATCAAGCCCGTTCACAAACATAGGGTGTTCTTGATCTTTACGGGTCTCTGGGCTTGTCATGCAAACATATAAGGCAATATTATCACAAAGGTTCAGTATTTTCAACTGATAATCCAATATCTCTACTTCGTTTTGCGAAAGTTTAAGCCCGTTGCACAAAAATTTCTGACGCGATTTTTCCCTATCCAAAAAAACCTTGGCCTCTTCTGTAACGCTATGTTTTAGCAAACTGCAATAGTGCATACTGCATAATATGGCAGCATAAGAATTGGCCAAATTAACTTGCTCTATACCAAATTTATAGAATTGCAATTTTAGCTTTTCGGGGTAATTTAAAAAAGAAAATGGCTTACCCGTAAGATCATCCATTAAAGGGTGAGAATCTGGCACCAGCCAAGCCCTATCGTGTTGATGGATGGCAAATTTTAAAGATTCATAATGCTTATCTGGCACAAACTCTTTCCTTAGGTTAGAAAACATTTCTCCCGCTATATAAGCATGATCATGTTGCGTAATAAAAAGGTAATGGTCTTTCTCTTCTCGGATTATCATTTTCAAAAAATAAATTTACAATTTAAAATCTCTTTTCAAAACCCAAGTTATTCATCCTTTATTTTATGACTTTTTTATCGTTTTAACAAAAAGATTATTAATTTCAATAAAATATGCTACTTTTATTAATAAATAATTATTTTTATTAAAAAATATTGATTATATGATTATTGGTGTACCTAGAGAAATGAAAAACAATGAGAACAGGGTAGGCTTAACCCCTGCCGGCACTCATGAACTGGTAAAGAGAGGTCATCAAGTGTTAATAGAAACACATTCTGGGGCTGCTAGCGGTTTTAGAAACGATGATTATGAAGAAGCAGGCGCAGAAATCATATCTACCGAGGATGAAGTTTGGGGCAGGGCAGATATGATCATCAAAGTTAAGGAACCAGAAGAGCATGAGTATAAGATGACCCGCAAAAACCAATTGATCTTCAGCTTTTTCCACTTCGCATCAAACAAAAAACTAACACATGCCATGTTAGATAGCGGTGCGATATGTTTAGCCTATGAAACCGTAGAAACAACCGATAAAACCTTGCCCATTTTAGTGCCCATGAGCGAAGTTGCAGGTAGGATGGCCATACAACAAGGTGCAAGGTACCTAGAAAAACCTGTAATGGGCCGCGGCATATTGTTGGGTGGGGTACCTGGCGTAACCCCGGGCAAAGTTTTGATCATTGGGGCGGGCGTTGTTGGCGTACAGGCCGCAAAAATGGCATCGGGCTTGGGCGCTCACGTAACCATTATTGATACCAATATCCAAAGGTTAAGATATGTGAACGATATTTTGCCGCCCCACGTGGTTACCATGTACAGTAGCGAATATAACATCAGAAAATTGGTGGCCAACCACGATTTGATCGTTGGGGCAGTATTGATCCCCGGAGGCAAATCGCCTATGGTAATCACCAGGGATATGCTGAAACTGATGAGGCCTGGGACGGTAATGGTTGATGTTTCTGTAGATCAAGGTGGCTGCATAGAAACCTGCAAACCTACCACGCATGAAAACCCTACCTATATTGTAGATGGTATTCTGCACTATTGCGTAACCAATATGCCGGGCGCAGTACCTTATACATCTACCATTGCTTTAACCAACAGCACCTTCCCTTATGTGTTACAATTGGCGGATAAAGGCTGGAAAAAAGCTTGCTTAGATAATTATGAACTGTTAAAAGGTCTCAATATTATCAATGGTGAGGTGGTTTACAGGGGTGTAGCCGAAGCTTTTGATTTGCATTATAAAGCAGTCCACCATTTTTTAGATACCAATATAGAAGAAGATTAAATAGGCGTGGGTCTTCATAATAGATGATAATTTTTTGGGCGTTTTAACAGGCTATCCACTCATACGCCACAAGGCCTTATTCACAGGCCGGTATCCGTTTCTATCCTTAACGCTTAAACCACATCATTTAAAAAATTTCAATTTACATCAAATTACTTTTAAATAGAAAGCCACCTCAAAATTAAAAGATTTGTCATGCTGCCCGCCAACTGGCGTATTCAATATCTCATTTTCAAGTTGGCAAACTATGTGAGAACTCATTTTGATAAGTTTCCGAAATAAATTCGGAATGACACCAATTTTTGGGATAGCCTCATTTAAAAATTCTTACTTTTGTGCCTTGAAATATCCTTGTAATTATTAAGCATGTCTGAAGAAAAATCATTAAACTTTATTGAAGAGATTGTAGAGAACGATCTTAGTTCTGGCAAATACGATAAGATCATAACCCGTTTCCCACCAGAGCCAAATGGTTTTTTGCACATTGGGCATGCAAGTTCTATCTGCTTAAATTTTGGGCTAACAAAAAAATTCAAAGGTTATACCAATCTTCGTTTTGATGATACCAATCCCGTTACGGAAGAGACCATATATGTTGATGCGATCAAAAAAGACATTGCTTGGCTAGGCTTCAAGTGGGAAAACGAACTTTACGCCTCCGATTATTTTGATACCCTGTATGGTTTTGCCATAAAACTGATAGAAAAGGGTTTAGCCTATGTAGATGATCTTAGTGCAGAGGAAATGGCAACCTTAAAAGGTACACCAACCGAAGTGGGAAAAGATTCTCCTTTCAGAAACCGTACGGTAGAAGAAAACCTCTCACTTTTTGCCCAGATGAAAAACGGGGATTTCCCTGATGGCAGCAAAACCCTAAGGGCAAAAATTGATATGGCACACGTAAATATGCTAATGCGTGATCCCATTTTATATCGTATAAAACATGCCAAACACCACCGTACGGGAGATAAATGGAGCATTTACCCTATGTATGATTTTGCCCACGGCCAAAGTGATGCCATTGAACAGGTTACCCATTCGGTTTGTACCTTAGAATTTATCCCACACCGTGATCTTTATAATTGGTTGATAGAAAAATTGGAGATCTATCCATCGCACCAGTATGAATTTGCCCGTAGAAACCTAAACTATACCGTAACAAGTAAAAGAAAATTGTTGCAATTGGTTAACGAGAATTTTGTGAACGGCTGGGATGATCCACGTATGCCAACCATCAGCGGTTTAAGAAGAAGGGGTTTTACACCATCTTCTATCCGTAATTTTTGCGAGCGCATCGGCATTGCCAAAAGAGAAAACTTAATAGAATACAGCTTGCTAGAATTTTTTATCCGTGAGGATCTAAACAAAACTTCTTGGCGAAGGATGGCAGTTTTAGACCCCATAAAAATGGTGATCACCAACTATCCAGAAGGACAAGAAGAAATGCTGCATGGCGAAAACAACCCAGAGGTTGAAGGGCATGATGGCGAAAGACAAATCCCTTTTGGCCGAGAGCTTTGGATAGAACGTGATGATTTTATGGAAGAGCCACCAAAAAAATTCTTCCGCCTGGGCCCGGGCTTAATGAGCCGTTTAAAGAATGCCTACATTGTAAGGTGTAACGATTTTGTAAAAGACGAGGAAGGTAATGTAACCGAAATACATTGTACTTATTTCCCAGAATCAAAATCTGGCGAGGATACTTCGGGTTTAAAAGTTAAGGGTACCATGCACTGGGTAAGCGTTAGGCATGCAAAAACTGCCGAAGTGAGGTTATACGATAGATTGTTCATCTCTGAAGAGCCAGACCGTGAAGAAGGCGACTTTAAAGAATACATCAACCCAGAGAGTTTGGTGGTTTTAAAGAAAGCCTATATAGAAGCTGATCTGGCAAACGCACAACAACAACTGGCAGATAACCCAGATAGGCGTTACCAATTTATACGTAAAGGTTATTTTTGTTTAGATGCAGATTCTACATCAGAAAATTTGGTTTTTAACAGAACGGTTACCTTAAAAGATACTTGGGCAAAGGTAAGTGGATAGGTTTTTAGAAGGAATGTTGTAATGATAGAATAATCTTTATTTTAGAAGGATAGATTCTGAACCAACATCATACCTATAATTGATGATGCTCCCGTTTATCAACAAATTGATTGCTTCATCTATTATCGGTAGCGGCACCATAAACCATTCTCTTGGTGTTTGCCTTTTTCCGTTTTTGTCATAAATATCAATATTTAAGCAGTTGTTGGCAAAAAATCTGTGGATAAGGTTTTCAAAAGCATGGATATTTATATCATAACATAGGTAGGAGGCTATAATTTCTACTTCGCTGTATAAATAAGTGGCCTCATTGGCTGCATTATTTATCCTATCGCTAACCTTTGTGGTAGAAAAGCCTATTTTATAGAGGTTTTGCAAATTGGCAATTTCTGGCTTTGATGATTTTGATCTTAAGACATAGATCCACCCGGTTTGTAGATTATCCTCCTTAACAATTATGCTATTATTTTTTAGATCTTCATTTGCTAAAGTACTAGGGCGAGTGATAATTTTACCGCCTTTATAGAGCATTTTCCCTAAAGAACGGTACAACATATTAGATTTTGTGGCATTTTCAAAAATAATCTTTGTTCTACCATCAAGCCTTAGCCTATTCCCAGATTTTAACTCTTGAGGCTTGTTCTCTAAATCCCCATCTTCTAGGTAAAGCAATATGCCATCTAACAGATAAAAATTACCTATTTGCAGGTTTTTCTCCATGTTTTCAAAAGGTAACAGCTTACGTAAACCTGTTTTTAATTCTTGATGTACTTTAAAAAACATCGCTTCGTATTCTGTAAAATCCCTTTCGGTTATCGCTTTTCTTTGTGCAACAAAATCGGCCTCTGCCCTTTTATCTGGTTTGGGCGTATGTTTAAAAGCATAAATGGAAAGGTCGGCATCGTTATCCAGTAAACCTAAATCGTCTTCCTCAATAATTTGGCTTAAAGATGGCATTTCCAATTCTACCTCTCCCAATAAATTGAACTTATCAAAAGGTTTTAAAGCTTTTTTCTTTTTCTCATCGGTTTTAAAGCTTTTTAATTTGGCCAAAAGGTTATACTCAGACATGCTTCCTTTTTCTGGTTCCCTGCCATTTTGCTCATAAAAGTTATTGATCTCTTCAAAAGCATCTATCATCCTATCCTCATCAGATCTTAGGTTGGTTGGTTTATCTTTCTGGCTCAATAACCCAAACTCGTCATCGTTAAAAATATCGTCTAAAGAATCAATCATTTTGTACCATTTTTTTTCTTCTAGCTTCTCTTAAAAATATCAAAGCTGCTGCCAAGCGTTGCTCTTTTGGGTCGTGTGATTGTAGATTGGGTTCTCCGTGTGCGGCCGCCCATTCTTTAATCTTTGGCCACAAAAGTATGGCTTCCGCTTCGGTCATTTCTAATTTAGCCACATTTATGGTATCCTGTATGGCCCTTAATACCGATGCTGTTACAGATTTTGATAAAATCTCGAAAGCTTTTTGAAAAGGATTGATCCTATCTATCAGATCAATCTCTATCTGATCAATATCAACAAAACTACCTGCCATCCTTAAAAACTGCTTGTTGCCCTGTTGTTCTATGGTACTGTTTTTCATTACAGAATCTACCACAATATGTTGCCTAACCGCCTCCAAATCATCTTTATTCAAATCTGGATAAACCTCCCTAATGATCCTTGGAATAATTACCGTATTGATCACTTCTGCATCAATATTGCCAGGCATTGCCCGTAACATCACGTCATCTTGCAGAATTTTGGCCTTTAAATCGTTAAGGTCGCTTTCTATGATGTCTTTTGCCCTTTGCGATGTTGGCATTTTAAACCCTCTGATCTTTATGATCCTTCCATCTTCTTTATTTTCAACCTCTGCATCATCCCTATCATCATCAAATTTCGGTTTGAATTTAAAATTGGGGGCCAATACTTGTTCCATCAATAACGAGGCGGTAATGGCCTTTAGCATATTGTTAACGGCTAATTTCACATCATCGTCAACGGCATCTGGCTGGGCAATTAAATTGGTGAACTGGGCGTGTGATTTATTATTGCTATCTCGGGTTGCCCTGCCTATGATCTGTATGATTTCTGTAAGCGAGCCCCGGTAACCAATGGTAAGCGCATGTTGGCAAAATGGCCAATCGAAGCCTTCTTTGGCCATCCCCAAAGCAATGATCATATCAAGATCATCTGCAGTGCTAACGCCGCGTAAATAAGCTACCACCTTGTCTCTTTCTTTAAGGTTATCATTAACCAGATCGGCAATTTTTAATATGCGCCCGCTGCGTTTACTCTTCACATACATGATCCCCGTTTCAGGGTCTTGGTATTCCATCACTCCAATACAATCTATCACATGCCCAACTTCTTCTAGCTTTTCTTTAGATGATTCTGCCGAGTTTACGCTGGGGATATGGATGATGGTTTTTAAATCTTCGTCCAAGATCTCTTCTAGGGCCGATATTTCTCTATCTGGTTGCTTTTTGTAATAGCGCCCTTGGTAAAAATGGTAACCAATACCTAAAGATTTCAAATGATCATAGCCATTTAATTGCTGGTAATAATTATAGGTAACGTTGGTAAACTTGGCTTCGTCTTCTGGCAATAAAACAGGTATGCTATCTCCTCTAAAATAAGAGCCCGTCATGGCTACCAAATGGGCAGTAGATTTTTCCATTACCTTGCGTATCACTTCTCCTAATCGGTTTTCGCCATCTGCAGATACATGGTGGAATTCATCTATCGCCAACAGGCAATTGTTTAAATCTGTTGGTGTTAAACTTTCAAAGGCAAAACGCAAAGTGGCGTGGGTACAGATCAAAATGCGCTCTTCGCTTTCCAAGAATTTAACAAAGGCCTCTACTTTGTTTTTTTCGCCACCGGGCGTACAAAGGTTATACCTTGGGCTAAGTTCCCAATCTGCAAAGAAACCGTATTTGCTTAATTCTGTTGGGCTAAATGAGCTACCGATAGAACGTTCTGGCACAGAAACAATCACTTTTTTAATTCCTTGGTTGATCAATTTATCTAAAGCAATAAACATTAATGCCCGTGATTTGCCCGATGCAGGCGGCGCTTTCAACAAAAGGTATTTTGCCGATCTTGCTGCATAAGCTTTTTGCTGCATCTCCCGCATCCCCAATTCATCGGTTTTTTTGCTTTGGCCCGTTTGGGCGTAGGTAACGTTTACCAAGTTGATGGGCTTTACATATTCTGGGTGGTTTATGATTACTTTTTCACGCTTTTGACGAGGCTTAGGATTGGTAATAACTACGGTATCGCCGTTTTCTGTAACAGAATCATATTCGATATTTGCCAATAACAAATTGATGCGATCCTCATCACAAGGGAAACCATCGGTATCCATATCGGCAGGATGCTTAAAAGAACCAACGATCACTATACCTTTCAATTGCACCAACATACGTGGGCTGTTGGACAGGTAGCCGCCCTGTAACAATAAATGTGTAATGTTTTTTGGTATGGTATAATTGCCCTTACCGTCTTTTTTAAAAAACCTTTGTAGGTAAAAATCGGTTAGATCACGGTATTCTACATTTTTTTCGCCTAGGCGGATATCATGCAAAAAACTATTGTTTATGGTAAGGTATAAGATGTTTTCTTTGGCTAAACCTAATTGTTTGATAATTTCTTGCAAGCGTGGGCCGTAATTCATTTTTTGGTTTAATGTGATTGATGTTGGGATAATTATCCGTCTAATTTATTTTAAAAATATCCGAGGGGAGCTTTGTAAATCAATAAGTTATGATTTTTTACGTCTAAAATATCCGTCTAAACCCGGATAATTTATTCGGTTTTAGACATCTGCCAAGCCTTCCCATCTGAGACGATGATTCCATTTTTACGCAAAGTTTGTAGGTTATTTTTAATCTTGTTTTTCTTTTGGATGATGTTGAGCATCAAACATAAAGCAAAAAAAAACCAATATACAACCTTGTACGATATTTATTGGCCATGAAATAAACAGAACCTCTTCTTTTTATGGTTGAAAGTAATAAAAATATTTTGTTTACCACACTTGGATATTTAAGATTAAGCTTTATTAAATCTCTAGCATAAATTCTTAATTTTAAAGAATGAAAACCGCAAAATACTTCATCAATAAACTAGGCTTAAAGCCTCATCCCGAAGGTGGGTTTTACAAAGAAACTTACAGGGCAAAAGAAGAAATAGTAAACATCTATGGAAATAAAAGAAATGTTTCTACCGCTATATTTTTTTTGTTAGCAGATCAAAATAAATCACATTTTCACAAAATAAGATCAGACGAACAATGGTTCCATCATTTTGGGGAAACTTTAGAGATACTCTATATAGAAGAAAATACACTGAAAACAATGCTGTTGGGCAATAACTTAGAGAACGGCGAAGTTTTACAGGCAACTATCCCTGCAAATACATGGTTTGCCTCTAGAATGAAAAATTATAAAGGATACGGACTGGTAAGCTGTACGGTTTCCCCAGGGTTTGATTTTGAAGATTTTGAGATGGCCAAAAAGAAAGAGTTGATGAGCCTTTATCCCGGTTTGAAGAACATATTAGAAGAAATGTGCTTAAATTAAACCCTATCGCCATTTACCCATTTTTCCGGATCTAAAATCGGCATAGGCTGCCATAATTTCTTCTTGGCTGTTCATTACAAAAGGCCCTTGGGCAACCATTGGTTCGTTAAAAGGTTTCCCGTAACCAAAGATCAGGTAGCTATCGCTATTGGCTTTTATGCTAATCTCGCTACCCTTGTTTTCAAACTGTACCAATTGGTGTTTTTGTATCTCTGTTGCGTTAACAACTAATTCGCCATAGGCCAGGTAAAACAAGATCTCGTTTTTTTCGTCAACTTCTAAGCTCAATCTTGCATCGGCTTTAAGCCTGATACTTGCCATGGTTAAATTGCTCAAAGAATCAATAGGGCCTTTATGTTTGTCCCAATTACCAGAGATCAGATCTACGTTAACTTTCCCACCATCAAGATCAAAGTGGCAAATATCCTCAAAAGTTAAACCCCTGTAATTTGGTTCTACCATTTTGTTTTTTGCGGCCAAATTTAGCCATAGCTGTATAACTTCTACTTTGCCGCCATTTTGCATAAATTCTTGTGAAGAAACTTCAGAATGTATCAAACCGCTGCCCGCTGTCATCCATTGTATGCCGCCCTCTTTGATCACGCTTTCGCCCCCGGTAGAATCTTGATGGGCGATATCGCCTTTAAGCACATAGGTTAAGGTTTCAAAACCACGGTGCGGATGCGGCCCAAAGGGCAAACCATTGTTGTTTTTCACATAAAATTGTGGGCCATGGTGGTTCAAAAAAAGAAAAGGATCTAAATAATTGATGCTTTGCGTGGGGATTGCCCTAAAAGTTTCCAAATCATCAACCGGCGAATAAACTGTTTTGTGGATAGCTTTGATATTTCTCATTCTAACTTCTCTTAGCTTAATAAAGCAATTAACATAAAATTTGTTTTAAAAGGGCAAAAAAAATAGTCTAAAAGATTAAAATATTCTTTTGGCCCAAAAATGTGGAACTTGTAAATTTTGGGCAAGCAACAGGTTTAAAGAGGGTTGCATTGGGTTTTATGCTTCCGCTCCGCTCGGCATAAAAAAGTGGCTATGATAATCCCTTCAAAATCCATCCCCCTCCCTCATCCAAAATTCATTTAATTACCCCCCAACCAACTAAACAAACAATTTCCTACTTTTGGATTCATGACCTCTAAAGAAATAATCAGCAATTTAAACGTACTGGTTGCCAATTTTAACAAAGAAGAGTTTATCTATGATCTGCTTTTGGCTTATGGAAGCTCTAAAACCTCTGTTTTGCGCTTAAAAAAAGGCGATTTCAATATGTCTGATACAGAAGGGGAAACACTTTACAAAAACAAGCTCTTTTATGCCCATGCCGCAACAGATCTGCACCTGCGGGTTGATGCTTTTGCCAAGGAAGAACGGATATTGAAGCAAAAGCCAAGGTTCATCATCGTTACGGACCATCAGCTTATTGTTGCCAAAGACCTTAAAACCAATGTTAATATAGATATACCCCTTTTAGAGCTGCCCAGCTATTACGATTTCTTTTTGCCACTTAGCGGTGCAGAGGTTTATAGATCTAAGAACGATAACAAGGCCGATCGTGAGGCAAGTTACCAGCTGGCCCGTTTATACGATATTTTGGTGCAAGATAACCCCGATTACGCCAAAGAAAGCCATCTTTTAAACCTGTTTTTATCGCGTTTGCTGTTTTGTTTTTTTGCCGAGGATACCGATATTTTTGATAAGGTGGGCATATTTACCGATACCCTTGCCCAGCATACACAAGCCAACGGTGCCGATGTACACGAGTTTTTGAACGAGCTTTTTACCAAGTTGGATACCGAAAACGGCGACTTCCCCAAGCATTTGCAAAACTTCCCTTACGTAAACGGAGGCTTGTTTAGAGACAGTATCAAAGCCCCTATCTTTACCACCAAATCGCGACGTATTTTATTAGAATGCGGCAATTTGGATTGGAGCGAGATCAACCCGGATATTTTTGGCTCTATGATACAGGCCGTTGCCGATCCCGAAGAACGCAGCGACCTAGGGATGCACTACACCTCTGTGCCAAACATCAAAAAACTGATAGAACCGCTTTTTTTAAACGCCCTAAACAAAGAATTTGAAAAACAGCACAACAGCATCAGCGGGCTAAACAAGCTGATCGCCCGTTTAGGAAGTATCAAATTTTTTGATCCCGCCTGTGGTAGCGGAAACTTTTTGATCATCACTTACAAAGAGATCCGTCTGCTAGAAATTGAGGTGATCAAGCGTATAGCAGAACTAAGCATACAACAAGGCCTAACCCTGCCTATGCAATTTACCAGCATACAGCTATCGCAATTTTACGGCATAGAGATCAAAGATTTTGCCCACGAAATGGCCATACTTTCCCTTTGGCTGGCAGAGCACCAGATGAACAAGGTTTTTGACGATCGTCTTGAAGGCCTTGGACAAAGCAAACCCATTTTGCCCTTAAAACAAGCGGGCAACATAGCATGTGGAAATGCCACCAGGATGAGCTGGGAAAAAGTTTGCCCCCGTGGCGCAAACGATGAGATCTATATTTTGGGAAACCCGCCATATTTGGGGAGCCGAAACCAAGACAGCAACCAAAAAGACGATATGCAATTGGTTTTTGGTAGGGATTTTAAAAGTTTGGATTATGTTACTGCCTGGTTTTATAAAGGAGCAAAATATATTGAAGGATACGATGCCCAATTAGCTTTTGTAGCTACAAATTCTATTTGCCAAGGTTTGGCGGTTGCTCTTACTTGGCCAAGGATTTTAAATAAAAATATTGAAATTTCTTTTGCACATCAATCTTTTAAATGGACAAACAATGCAAGGGGCAATGCTGGCGTAACGGTTATAAATGTTGGATTGCGCAATAAAAGCAACCAGCCTAAATATCTTTTTACAAATATTACCAAAGAGGTAAAAAACATAAATGGATATTTATTGGATGCTGCTGATTCATATATCGATGAACTTCCATTACCTCTTTCTAAATTTCGACCAATGATGAAAGGCAACGCTGCAATTGATGATGGAAATTTTCTATTCTCAACTGAAGAACAAGCAAAAGCCTTTAAAATCAAATATCCAGAACAGGCTTACTTAGTGAGAGAATTTATTGGCTCTCAAGAACTAATTAATAGCTATAAAAGATATTGTTTATGGCTTAAAGATGCAAAACCGACTGATATATTAAACAACCCAGAAATACAATTAAGGGTTGAGAATGTCAAAAGATTTAGGAATAGAAGCCCGAAAACTCAAACTAGAAAATATGCGGATAAACCTCTTTTGTTTATGGAAGATAGACAACCAGATTCTGATTATTTAATGATACCCGTTGTTTCATCAGAAAATAGAGAATACATTCCCATAGGCTTTTTAACTAAAGATGTTATCGCCAATTATTCATCATTTATTTTACCAAATGCAACCGCTCTTGAATTCGGTATCATCCATTCTAAAATGCACATGGTGTGGGTAAGTGCGGTGGGCGGCAAACTGAAAACAGATTACCGTTATTCGGCTAAACTCTGTTACAACACCTTCCCCTTCCCAGAAACCACCGCCAAGCAAAAAACCCTCATTAACGAGTATGTTTATGATATAATGGATGAGCGGGCAAAATTCCCAGAGAAAACCATGGCGTGGCTTTACAACCCAGATACCATGCCCAGCGGGTTGCGGCAAGCGCACAAAGCCCTAGATCTTGCCATAGAGCAAATTTACCGTTTGGCCCCTTTTGAAAACGATGCCGAGCGTTTGGCCTACCTCTTTAAGCTTTATGAAGAAATGACCAAGAAAGATACCCTGTTTGCAAAGGTTAAAAAAACAAGGGGAAAAAAGGTTTAATTTGTGGGTTTTTAGGGATAAGAGCAGCGGCTTTTTTGTCCTCAGGCTCCGCTACCATTAACGTTTTTTACAGTTAATTATTAAAAGCACAGCCGTTTTGTAGTTAAGTGGCCTTTGATGGCCTTTGGGAAGTATAAAGCCCTCCGCTCCCCCCTTCGACTTCGCTCAGGGTGACATTCCCTTCGACTTCGCTCCCCTTCGACTTCGCTCAGGGGGTGGCAGCCCTCTTATATTGTAAATAAACCATAATTTTTAACATCGTTTCATATTGATTTGTATAGAATATAGCAACCCACAGGATGAAAAAAAATAAATCCGCCCGCAGGCCCATTGTTTAAAACCCAAATAATTCTTTATCATCATACCTCTTAAAATAGCTAAGTAAACAAAATAGATCCTAAAAAAAACAAATGGTTTAGATCATAAAACCAAATCCCATCATTACTGACAACCTGACATTAACAATTTATCTTATAAATTACATAGCTGACTTATACTGTAAAAAATTCAGCTGTTTTTCCTTTGGCATATTCTATGTACGGTTGGTATCAGAAAATAAAAACTTTAAAAAATAACAGATTAACAGATTAATTATGGCAATGAACATTAAACCTATCGCAGATAGAGTAGTGGTAGAAGCTGCTGCTGCAGAGGAGAAAACCGCTTCGGGAATTTACATCCCCGATACCGCAAAGGAAAAACCATCTCAAGGAGTTATTGTAGCTGTAGGGAACGGAAAATTTGCAGATTCCACGGGCGCTCAAATCCCGATGGATGTTAAAGTAGGAGATAAAATTTTATACAGCAAATATGCGGGCACAGAAATTACCTACGAGGGGAAAGAGTATTTGATCATGAGGGAAAGCGATATTTACGCAATTTTGTAAGTATTGAGTAAAGAGATGTGAGTAATGAGACGCTTTGCATCAGTGATAAGAGTAAAAAGATGTGAGTAATGAGACGCTTTGCATCAGTGATAATTAAAAAAATAAAAAAATAAAATTTGATAGTTTAAATGCGTGTAATCTCAATACACAATACTAACTACTCAATTCTAAAAATAAAAAAATGGCAAAACAAGTTAAATATAATGTAGAAGCTCGCGATGCTTTAAAACGCGGTGTAGATACTTTGGCCAATGCGGTTAAGGTAACTTTGGGTCCAAAAGGTAGAAACGTGATCATCGATAAGAAATTCGGTTCGCCTATCATCACAAAAGATGGTGTAACGGTTGCTAAAGAAATTGAATTATCAGATTCTTTAGAGAACATGGGTGCGCAAATGGTAAAAGAGGTAGCATCAAAAACCGCTGATATTGCGGGCGATGGTACAACTACCGCTACGGTTTTGGCGCAGGCCATAGTTACCGCAGGTATTAAGAACGTTGCATCGGGTGCAAACCCAATGGATCTTAAACGTGGTATCGATAAAGCGGTTGCCGCCGTTGTTGCTAATTTAAAATCACAATCTAAAACCGTTGGCGATGATAACAACATGATCAAACAAGTTGCTTCTATCTCTGCAAATAATGATGATGTTATCGGTTCTTTGATAGCTGAGGCGATGGCCAAAGTGGGTAAGGATGGTGTAATTACCGTAGAAGAAGCAAAAGGTACAGAAACAGAAGTAAAAACGGTAGAAGGTATGCAGTTTGATAGGGGCTACCTATCCCCGTACTTTGTTACCAATGCAGATAAAATGGAGGTTGAACTAGAAAACCCTTACATTTTGATCTACGATAAAAAAATAAGCAACATGAAAGAATTGTTGCCTGTATTAGAAAAACAAGTTCAAACCGGCAAACCACTTTTGATCATTGCAGAAGATTTAGACGGTGAAGCCTTGGCCACTTTGGTAGTTAACAAAATCCGTGGATCTTTGAAAGTTGCCGCCGTTAAAGCCCCAGGTTTTGGCGATAGAAGAAAAGCAATGTTAGAAGACATAGCCATTTTAACAGGCGGAACCGTAATTTCTGAAGAAAGAGGTTACAAACTAGAGAACGCAGAACTTTCTTATTTAGGCCAGGCAGAAAAGATCACTGTTGATAAAGACAACACAACCATCATCAACGGGATCGGTAAATCAGAAGATATCAAAGCTAGGGTAAACCAGATCAAAGCCCAGATAGATACCACCACATCTGATTACGATAAAGAAAAATTACAAGAGCGCTTGGCCAAATTATCTGGCGGTGTTGCGGTTCTTTACGTTGGTGCGGCTACAGAAGTAGAAATGAAAGAGAAAAAAGACCGTGTTGATGATGCTTTACACGCTACAAGAGCAGCTGTTGAAGAAGGAATTGTTGCCGGTGGTGGTGTTGCCTTTATTAGAGCGGTAGAATCTTTAAAAGATTTGAAAGGCGTAAATGAGGATGAAAATACCGGTATCAAAATTATCAAAAGAGCTATCGAAGAGCCATTACGTCAGATCTGTGCCAACGCAGGGATTGAAGGTTCTATAGTTGTACATAATGTAAAAGAAGGAAAAGCAGATTACGGCTACAATGCCCGTACAGATGTTTACGAAAACTTGATTGGAGCAGGTGTTATTGATCCAACTAAAGTTTCTAGGGTAGCATTAGAAAATGCGGCTTCTATTGCGGCCATGTTGCTAACCACAGAATGTGTATTAGCAGACGAGCCTGAAGAGGCAGGTGCAGCCGGTGCAGGACATGGAATGCCACCAATGGGCGGCGGCGGCATGGGCGGCATGATGTAATCTTAAAAAGCAGAGGGCATAAAGCTTAAAGCTGATTTGCTTGATATATAAAAATCCTTGTTCATTAATTTGGGCAAGGATTTTTTGCGTTTTGTAGAGAAATTATATTTAGAGCCTGTTTAAAATTTATCTGATAACCCAATAGTGCGATAATTATTTTTATCAGGACAAGATTTTTGAGCGTTTTAACACGCCTGTCCTAACAAGCGGGCTTTTGGTTTTATCCCTTTTTTAGCTTATTCTTTTACCCTACTACCACTGATGTTATCGATGATCATTTATTAAAATTGAATTACACAAGCAGAGCCCATTATCATGCTGAGCGGAGTCGATTGTCATGCTGAGCGGAGTCGATTGTCATGCTGAGCGGAGTCGAAGCATGAAGCCCAACGCCCCCCTTCGACTTCGCTCAGGGTGACATTCCCTTCGACTTCGCTCTGGGTGACATTCCCTTCGACTTCGCTCTGGGTGACATTCCCTTCGCCTCCGCTCTGGGCGACATTCCCTTCGACTTCGCTCTGGGTGACATTCCCTTCGCCTCCGCTCAGGGCGACATTCCCTTCGCCTCCGCTCTGGGTGACATTCCCTTCGCCTCCGCTCTGGGTGACATTCCCTTCGCCTCCGCTCAGGGCAACGCCCCATTTTTGGAGGACATATTTAAGTCTCAACGTTATTTATATTGATATGAAATAAATATATTACCCCTCTCTTGGAATAACAAGAAAACGATGCCTCTTCAATCGTTAAACCCATAACTCACGTTATGAACACTTTTACAATACAAATTTAAACAGGCTCTTAAAAGAATTTAAAATGGAAGAACAATTTTTAAAAGATAGCTTTTGGGTAGTTTTTGTTTTTATACCTTGTTAAGTTGCTCACTAAAGCCGCCTTTGTATGTATGCAAACAAAAAGAGCTACACTTATCGTATAGCTCTCTCATTTTAAAGCTCCCAAGCCTGGGCTCGAACCAGGGACCCTCTGATTAACAGTCAGATGCTCTAACCAGCTGAGCTACTTAGGAATTTTGGGCGTTTTAACAACGCTTTCTGGTTATTGATCGCTTTTTGCAAAGCTTTTCTCCCTTACGGGAGTGCAATATTCGGGAATTAAAATTAATTATGCAATATTTGTACAGAAAAAAATTAAAAAAATTTATGAGCTTAGTAGTTATAGGCACCGTGGCCTTTGATGCAATTGAAACCCCTTTTGGAAAAACAGAAAAAATTGTTGGTGGTGCGGCCACCTACGCAAGTTTGGCGGCATCTTACTTTTATGATCAAACAAAAATTGTAGCAGTTGTTGGCGATGATTTTAAAAAAGAGGATATAGACGATTTTGGAAAACACGGGATAGATGTAGAAGGGCTGCAGATAAAAAAAGGTGAGAAATCTTTTTTTTGGTCTGGCAAATACCATAATGATATGAATAGCAGGGATACTTTAATTACCGAATTAAATGTATTAGAAAATTTTGATCCTATCATTCCAGAATCTTACCAAGATTGTGAATACCTAATGTTGGGCAACCTTACCCCGCAAGTTCAGCAAACGGTTATAAAAAGGATGAAAAAACGCCCAAAATTGATAGTAATGGATACCATGAATTTTTGGATGGATATTGCCATGGATGATTTGCTAGAGACCATTAAGATGATTGATGTTTTGACTATCAATGATGCCGAGGCGAGACAACTCTCTGGAGAATATTCTTTAGTGAAAGCTGCCCATAAGATATTGAAAATGGGGCCAAAATACCTCATCATAAAAAAAGGAGAACATGGGGCCCTGTTATTTAATGAAGATAGCATATTTTCTGCGCCAGCATTGCCATTGGCAGATGTATTTGACCCAACCGGTGCCGGAGATACATTTGCAGGTGGTTTTATTGGATATTTAGCTAAAGTAGGCAGCATCAATTTTTCTAATATGAAAAATGCGATCATATACGGTTCTGCATTGGCATCTTTTTGTGTAGAGAAATTTGGCACAGAAAAACTGAAAAACCTTAGCGATAAAGAGGTAAGCGATAGGGTTCAAGAATTTGTTGACCTTAGCAGTTTTACCATCTAAAATAAATCTGTTTTTTATGGGTTAATGGTTACAAGCCTAAATTAGCAGTTGAAACATTTAATATAGTTGATACATTTGGTTTTTAAAACATTTGAAAATGAAAAAAGGAATATTATTATTAGCGATAACGGTTTTGTTTTTTGCTTTTAAACCCGCCTCAGAGGTTTATAAAGTAGATGTAACAAAATCAAAAATAGAGTGGATTGGGAAAAAGATTACGGGGCAGCACAATGGTGAGATTAAATTAGCAAACGGTATCTTAAATGCCAATGGCAGCAGATTAGTGGGGGGCATATTTAACATTGATATGAACACGATAACCTGTACCGATCTAGACCAAAAAAACGGGGCAAAATTATTAGGGCATCTTAAGTCAGAAGATTTTTTTTCCGTAGAAAAACATCCAACGGCAAATTTCGAGATCATTACTATTAACCAGGTAGATGCCAACAAATACAACATTACAGGCAACTTAACCATTAAAGGAATAAGCGATAAAATAACTTTCCCGGCAACCATACAACAAAAAGGCAATGTTATAGTGGCAGTTGCATCAAACATTAAAGTGGATAGGACTAGATACGATGTTAAATATGGTTCTAAAAATTTTATTGCCGGTTTAGGCGATAAAGCCATTGACGATGAATTTGAGCTTAATATAAATTTAGTGGCCAAAAAATAAGCGGGCATAAATATTCTAATAAAAAGTATTTGGCTACCCAAATACTTTTTTTATTTTAAGCAAGGCTGCGCACTTCCAATATTTACATAATTGTGTTATTGTAAAATAAGAGCCTATCTTTGTTTAAATTTATAATTTTAATTGATCTGATCAACCTTTTAGGATAGTGGGTATATGAGCAAAAAAGTACAAATTGCGTTTATAATTGATGATGATGAAGTGTACATTTATGCCATAAGAAGATTGATAAAAATCCAGAATCTCTGTGATGAAATTCTGGTTTTTACAGATGGCCAACAAGCGGTAGATTATTTAAGCGAACATAAGGATGATATTTCTAGATTGCCTGATGTAATCATGATCGATGTTAACATGCCTATTTTAGATGGTTGGGGCTTTATTGATGAATTCCAAAAAATGAACATCACAGAAACTAAACCGATGAAGTTGTTTATGATAAGCTCTTCCATAGATTCTCGGGATGTAAAAAAAGCAAAAGAGATAGCGATAATCGAAAAATACATCTTTAAACCTATAACTTTTGAAGAGCTTAAAGAAGTCTTTTCATAAGCAAATCGATAAAGCAAGAACTCTTTTAGTTGTTTCATTACTTTATCAATTTAAAATCAGCCTCTTTTACATTAGCAGAACTATTGCCAACAAAAACTTTGAAATCCCCGGGTTCGGCAACAAAATCTAAATTGTTGTTATAGAACTTCAGATCGTTCTCTGTTAAAGTGAAATTTACCTCTTTAGATTGCCCCGCTTTTAAAAAGACTTTTTGGAAACCCTTCAATTCTTTAACGGGACGAGTAATAGAACCCACTAAATCCCTAATATATAGTTGTACTACTTCTTCGCCATCTCGTAAACCCGTGTTTTTTACCGTGGTTGATATGGTAATGCTTCCGCCTGTTTTAATTACTGTTTTATCTAGTTTTGGAGCCGATATATCAAAAGTGCTATAACTTAAACCATATCCAAAAGGATATAAAGGATCATTGCTCACGTCTAAATAATTAGACTTAAACTTGGTAAACCATTTCCCTTCCTCTAGCGGCCGGCCTGTATTTTTGTGGCTATAATATATAGGGATCTGCCCTACATTTTGGGGGAAAGTAGCGCTCAATTTACCTGATGGGTTAACATCTCCAAACAATACATCGGCAATGGCGTTCCCGGTTTCTGTACCACCAAACCATACATTTAATATCGCAGGGACATTTTCATTTTCCCAAGAAAGATCTAAAGGCCTGCCATCAAAAACCAATAGTACAACAGGTTTGCCCGTTGCTAAAAGTGCCTTTAACAACCTTTGTTGTATAGCCGGGATCTGGATATTTGTTCGGCTAGAACTTTCTCCGCTCATTTCAGAACTTTCTCCTAAAGCAGCCACCACAACATCTGCCTTTTTAGCGGCATCTACCGCCTCTTTGATGATGACATCTTCTGGCCTGTTATCTCTTTTGATCTCGCGGCCAAACACAGTAGCCCTTTTTTGGTATTCTTCATCTTCTATCAAATTAGAACCTAAACTATAAATGATCTTGGCTTTATCTCCAACGGCATCTTCTAATCCTTGCCTTACAGAAACTGCTTTGGCCAGATCTGCCGAAACCGCCCAAGTGCCTATCATGTTTACTTTGCTATCTGCCAAAGGCCCAACCAACGCAATGGTATTAGTTTTTTTTAATGGCAATAAATTATTTTGGTTTTTTAACAGCACAAAACTTTTGGTTGCCGCATCTCTAGCTGCTTTAAGGTTCTCTTTGGTAAAGATCTTTGTTTTTGCCCTTTCCTCGTTACAGTATTTGTAAGGATCATCAAACAAGCCCAATTTGTACTTTGCCTCTAAAACAAACCGACAGGCCCTATCAATTTCTGTAAGAGAAACTTTTTTTTCTTTTAAAGATTTTTTTAGCGTGGTTATAAAGCCTTCGCCAACCATATCCATATCTACCCCTGCTTTTAAGGCTAAGGCCGATACTTCTTGCAGATTGCCCAAGCCATGTGCCGTAAGCTCGTTAATACCTGTATAATCTGTTACAACCATGCCTTTAAAACCCCATTGGTTTCTTAGTAAATCTGTAACCAACCATTTATTGGCCGTTGCCGGGATTCCGTTAATATCGTTAAAAGATGTCATGATGCTCCCCGCTCCTGCATCAACAGCGGCTTTGTAAGGCGGCAAATATTCGTTATACATCTTCACTTTGCTCATATCTGTAGAGTTGTAATCTCTGCCCGCCTCTGCGGCACCATAAAGAGCAAAATGCTTTACACAGGCCATCATGGTATTTACTTTTGTTAGATCATCTCCTTGGTAACCTTTAACCATTGCCTTCGCAATTGCCGAACCTAAGAATGGGTCTTCTCCGGCACCTTCTGCAAAACGCCCCCAACGAGGGTCCCTAGAAATATCAACCATTGGCGAAAATGTCCAGTTAATACCGTCTGCGGTAGCTTCTTCTGCTGCAATTTGGGCAGAATGCTTGATCAAACCTAAATCCCAAGTAGATGCTAAAGCTAGGGGAATTGGGAAAATGGTTTTATAACCGTGAATTACATCTAAACCAAAGATCAAAGGAATTTTTAACCGAGTGTTATTAACGGCTAGTTCTTGCACCATACGTATTTTTTGAGGAGTGCTTAAACTAAAGAACCCTCCAACCTGCCCAGCCTTTACTTTCTTTTCTATGTCTGAATTACCTGTAGAACCCGTGATGGCCTCGCCACCGGTAAGCAAGTTCAACTGGCCAATTTTTTCATCCACCGTCATTTTCTTCATTAGATCAGAAATGAAAACATTCATTTTGGTGGAGGAGATGGAGGTATTTGTAGTGTTTTTTAGCGTTGTTTTTTGTTGTGCACATGCAGTTATTGCTGCAAAAGAGCATACGGCTACTAAATATTTCAATGGTTTCATAATCTAATTATTTCGCTTTTAATAAATATGGAGAAATGACTTTTATCCAAATATCATATCCCTTTTGGTTCATGTGTAAGTTATCTTCCAAGAAAATATCATCTATGGGTTTTCCGTCATCTTTCAGCATTAGTGGGTAAACATTGATAAAGTTGGCGTTGGCTTGCGTTGCCAAATATGTTTTGATCAATTCATTGGCATAAACCATTTGGGGCATCATTTTTTGCCTGCTGATGCTTGGTTTTATGGAGATGAAACTGATCAAAACATTAGGCATTTTTTTGCGGATCAATCCAAAAAGTATCTTAAATCTATCAAATGTAATTTCTGGACTTGCCCCTTCTGCAATATCATTTTCTCCGCTATAAATAACAATTTGGCGGGGCTGATAGGGAAAAATAATATCATCGGCATAGTAAATGGCATTGGCCAATGTTGAGCCTCCAAACCCTCTGTTTATTGCCCCGTAGGTTTTATATACCTTTTCCAAATCGGTCCATTTTCTTAAAGAAGAACTCCCAATAAAAAGGATTCCGCTTTTAGCCGGCATATTTAAACTATCCGCCTTCCTAAAAGCTTGTACCTCGTCATAAAATGGAGGTTTCTGCTGGGCAAATGCCCCGAAAGAAACTAGAAATCCAATCAGTAATAAAATGTTTTTTTTCATTCTTCTGTTTTTAAAGGTTTTGTAGGGTCAGGGGTTCCGTTCTAATTGAAGGCTTTTAAGCCGAAGACCATTATTTTTTCTCATTTTAAATAAGGACTTTGAAAACCGAGCTTTTTTAATCCTGCTTGTACATTTTCATCGCTCATAAATAATTTCCATAATAATCCCGAACGGTAATTTTCTATCATTACCACCTGTGGCCCTTGATCAATCCCTAAATATCTTGGGGTGTACCAATTGGCATTATCGCTAAAGGCATCATAAAAACCATACTTGCCCCACAATTGCGCTTTTTTATCTTCATACCAATGGCGCATTGCTGCCATAGATCCTTTTGGTGTATAAACGATAGAAGAAATTGCGGCCGTTGGAGCAATTACGCCTAAATCTCTGTCCTGTTGTGGCGCATGGCCGGCATAACCTGTTATTGAGTAGCTTGATGTTAGGCCCCAGGAGTTTTTTCCATATCCCTTATAATTCAGTGGATTATCGACACACCATTTATAATTGATCACAGCCATGTTTTTGGTCTCCATTCCATAATCGCCATAGGCATCTTTTAAGCCTTTTGGATCGAGGCCCAAAAAAGAATAATGCGACCAGAACAAAGGGCCACCATGTGGCGCATCGCCCTGATGAAGAAATTGTAGCGGTATATCATCATAGCTTCGTGGAGATTTAATTGCGCCGTTCAAGGCCCAACCTTCATCATAAACTTTTTTATTTATGCCATGGTTTGGAGAAGATGCCCCGATCACATACATGATCAAACATTCATTAAAACCATGAACAGGGAAATTCATTTTCCATTGGTTATTTGGGCTCCAATGCCAATAAAGAACATTTTTGCCGTTACGATACCAATCATAGTCAATGCCTTTCCACAGCTCATCTGCCAAAGCCGAAAGCTCTTTCTCTTTGGCATTTCCATTCTTAAAATATTGCTTTACGCAGATGAGGCCTTGAGCTAAAAAAGAAGTTTCTACCAAATCGCCGCCATTGTCAAAAGTAGAGAACGGCTTCACTTTCCCGCTCTCTCCGTACATCCAATGAGGCCATGCACCATGAAAACGATCGGCTTTTTTTAAGAAAACAAGGATTTTCATGAGCCTTTCTACGCCTTCCTTTCTGGTAACAAACTTTCTATCTATCCCAGAAATAATACCCATGATCCCAAAACCTGTTGAGCCAGTAGCCACAATATCGGTTTCGTAATCAGGTTGGTCTAAATGGATACGTTCACGGCCAGCACCAGAGTTTTTTTCGGCACCGTCCCAAAAGTATTGAAAGGTATGGTACTGAACGGTATCTAAAAGTTGCTTATCTGTAAGCCCAATGGCTGTATCAATGTTCTTTTTGTTTGTTCCGCAAGAAGAAAGCAAAAGAACAGCTAATATGTAGGATGAAATTTTCAATGTGGATCTAAATTTTAGGGCTTTGAAAACCAAGTTTAGTCAGTCCAGCTTTTACCTCTGGGCAACTCATAAACAAATCCCATATTAAGCCTGTCCTATAATTTTCTATCATTACAATTTGGGGCCCTTGATCAATTGCGATATAAGATTGGGCAAACCAAGGATCAGTTAATGAATAGGCATCTTTGAAGCCGTAATCTCCCCACATTTTATCGCCCAGTTTATAGTAGAAAAAGCGGATGGCTTTTAAAGATTCTTCTGGGGTATATGGGATAGAAGAAACTGCGGCCGTTGGGGCTATATAACCATTGTCATTTGTAGGCGAACTGGCTGTATAGCCACCTTTTACATCACTTGCGGTTAAGCCCCAACTATCTGCAGAATAGCCTACAAAATTTTTAGGATTGGCCACACAGTAGTTATAATTGATCATAGAATGTGCTTTTGCCTGAGTTTCATAATTGGCATAGGCATCGGTTAACCCGTTCGGGTTTAATGCCATCATAGAATAATGTTCATAAAATAATGGGCCACCGCCAGCAGGGCCAAGCGGTAAGTTTACATTATAATAAGTGTTGCCGTTTTTAATGCCGCCATTAGTAGCCCAACCAATATCATAAACAGATTTTGGGATAGTATGGGTGGTTGATGATGCCCCTAAAACATACACCATCAAGGCTTCGTTCCATCCGTTTAATTGTAAATTTATATCAAAGTTGTATTTAGGGCTCCAATGCCAGTACAAGGTATTCTCCCCGTTTTTACGGAACCAATCCCATTCTACATTATTGTAAAGCTGATTGATATCTGCCCTCAATTGGGTCTCGGCGGGATCGGCAGTGCTAAAATATTGACGAGCCGTTAAAAGGCCTTCCATTAAAAAGGAAGTTTCTACTAAATCCGCTCCATCATCTTGGGTACTAAAAGGTAATACCTTACCTGTATTTCCATCAAGCCAATGAGGGAACGCCCCATGAAACTTATCGGCAGTTTTAAGAAAGGCGACTATCTTTTGCAAACGGGCCAAGCCCTCTGCTTTGGTAATAAAGTTTCTGTTTATCGCAACGATGATCCCCATGATCCCAAAACCAGAGCCACCGGTGGTTACTAAATCACCTGATGTATTTCTTTCGCGGGCCAAACCAGAGTTTGGATGTGCAAAATCCCAAAAATATTTAAAGGTTTGTTTTTGGATTAGGGTAAGCAATTCATCGTCTGAAATCCTTGGGAATTTATCTATTCCATCTAAACCTGTTTGTAGATCAATAGTGAGCGGATTGATGATTTTTCCTCCGCTTTGCGTTTCTAAATTTGCAGGAATAATAAGCTGGTAATTTGTAAATGATGAAAGACTGCTTTTTGGGGTAAGCTCGGCTGATTTCGAATCGGTTGATAAAGTTATATTGATAGCTACAACCGTTGCACCATCACTTGTTTTCAAACTAATCTGGTTAAGGGAAGAAGAGTTTAATGGCTCGCTAGAGCTGATTTTTATTACAGGTGTATTACTTAGGTTTTTATAAATTAATGTCCCGTTATAAGAACCATTTACGGTAAACGATAAACTTGCATCTTTTGCCATCTCTTTTACACTACTTTTCTTGCATCCTAATAAAATAAGAAAACATATTAAAGGAGATAAAAAGAGCTTACTTTGGATTGATTGAGGTAGCATAATATAATTAATGTTAATTTGTTGAAAACAAGGATAAAGGTATTGAGCCAAAATAAGGCTCAATACTTAAAACTGCATTTATTTACCGGCCAAGCCTAAATTATAAAGTGTTTTGATGATCGCATCTGGAATAACCCTGTTGTAAACTCTTATCTCATCAACAGAGCCTGTCATTGCAGCAAAATTAGTGTCGGCGTTAACCACTTTCCCCGGAATTAGATTATAATTGGCACCAATAATAAATTCATTTGGCTCAAAAGATTTGAATAAATTATCTCCTGTGCCCCGGTTTGGGTAGTTACCAACTTTTACCCCATCGGCCCAAATGTTAAAAACTCCGGTAGATGAATCATAGGTTAAAACCAGGTTTGTCCATTTAGAGGCACCAATTTTTGGGGATAGGTTAACATTCCCGTAATTATTGATATTATCCTGCCTTCCTCCGCCTGCCGCGGCAAAGTTGGGATGTATTTGGATATAATCTAGATTTGATGCGGGCTGCGTCTTTGTCTCAAGAGTAAAATCTAGGTTGCCATTAAACATGCCCGGTCTTGCGATTTGAAGTAGCATGGTGTTAGCAGTACCGTTATTTAATATTTGCACCCAAGTGCTTATGGTAAAACTTTTTAAAGAGTCTGTTTTGAAAGCCCCAAACTGTTTTGCATAATACAGAAAGCCTGCATTTAATTTTACCGCTTTGCCCCTTATACCCCCATCTACAATGGTAGTATTAGAATTGGTTGTGGGTGCGGTTCCCGTTTTTTGTTCTTTAGCATCGGTATCAAAACTCCAATAAGCCACCAAGTTTTTTGGATAAACTTCTTCAGAGCTTTTAAAGCCATCTATAGTGCCTGCATAATCTGCAGGATTTACAGGTGGCAAATTATTAGGATTTCCATCCTTCTTACATGATGATATGGTAAAAGCTAAAGCTCCAAACATCAAAATATTGATGTTAAAAATATATCTTTTCATAATTTTAAAATTAATAGCCAGCATTTTGTGTGAGTACCCCCTTACTTAAATCTATCTGAGCTTGCGGGATCGGTAATAAATTGTCTCTGCTAGCATTAAAGTTATTTTTGCCCGCAGCAGACAATGCACTTTGAGATTCTCCCCAACGCACAAGATCAAAAAAGCGGTCATATTCCATAGCTAGTTCAATTCTTCTTTCGTGGTGTATAATAGTTCTAAGCTGATCTTGATTGGTAATGGTAATATCTGGTAAAACAGCTGTATTTCCGTTTCTTGCCCTGGCCCTTACACTATTTAACGCAGTTAATGCGATAGTTGTATTTGCGGTACCGCCAAGCTCGTTTGCTGCTTCTGCATACATCAATACCACGTCTGCATAACGAAGGATACGTAGGTTCATCCAGTAGCCAGAGTTGTACCCGTATTTAGCCCTAAAAGCCGGACTTACATAGGCTTTGTGGTTGTAAATGGGGTTTGCCCATGTAGTAGCCGTGTTTTCGCCATAAACGGTTTTATAGGTGGTAGTTGCGGTACTTCGCCTTAAAAAAGTGCGGGCTAACCTCGGGTCTCCCACTTCGTAAGCAGATTCCAAATTGCTATTTGGCACATTAAATCCATATCCAAGGTTCCAAACACCACCGTCTCTAACACCTTGAAATTGGGTGGTTTGCACCCCATACGCTGTTTCTTCTTTTGGGGTTGCGGTAGCCTGTACTTCAAAAACAGATTCTTTACTGTTTTCGCCTGTCTCACCAAAAATTTTATCGTAAGGTGTAGAAAGATCATACTGGCCACTGGTCATTACGGTGTTAGCCGCTGCCATTGCCTCGCCCCACTTTTTTTGGGTTAAATAAACTTTAGCCAACAAGCCGGTTGCGGCACCGCTGGTGGCCCGCCCAATAAACTTGGGGTCCCAACTTATTGGTAAATTGGCTGCCGCAAATTTTAGATCGCTTTCTATTAAAGCATAAATTTGCGCTGGCGTACTTTGGGGAACGTTTAATTCTGTTGGCCCCAATACCTTATCAAATAATGGGATCCTACCAAAAAACCTTACCATATTAAAATAAGCATAGCCTCTCAAAAATCTGGCTTCAGCTTCTGATTGCATTTTCTGCGCATCGGTGGCCACTATGTCTTTGTTATTGGCAATTTGATCTAACGCAACATTGCATTTGGTAATCAATCCGTAATAACCTGTCCACATTCCGTTTACGATGCCATTACTAGGTTGCACCGGAAAGTTGTCCATGCTGTTTGCATCAGCACCGCCATCAGCGGCAGTACTCCCTTTATCTGCATCATCGCTTCTTATACTGGTAGCTAAGATAAACCCAAATACGTGTACCCCATAGGCTCTCAAATCTTTGTAAGCTCCAAATATGTAAGTATCATAAGGCCCGGCACCGCCAGGGTAAGGATAATTATCTGTGTTGTACTCTCCTTGCCTTTGGGTATCCAAGAGCTTTTTACAACCAGGAGAAATGGTAAGGAGCATTGCCAATATCAGCCCTGAACCTATTATTTTATGATTAAATATTTTCATCTTTCTGTTTATTTAAAAAGTTAAGTTTAAACCAAAAGTGTAAATGGCCGGTACCGGGTAAGCCCCATTATCTGCCCCGCCACCCAAAATACTACCAATCTGAGCTTCTGCCGTATAGCCAGTAGTTTGAGACCAGGTTTTAATGTTTTGGCCGCTAACGTAAACCCTCAATTTCTTTACCCCAATTTTGCCCAGCATATCCTGCCCAAATGTGTAACCCAATTGCAGGTTTCTGATGCGGAAATAATCTCCAGGCTCTAGAAAGTAAGTGCTGAACAAATAGTTGTTTGCCCTTGCATTATTTAGGATGGGTTCTACATTAGAGGTCCCAGGAGCTGTCCATGCGTTCAATCTATTACTTTCATAGTTTAAGATGGCAAAGTTTGCATTTCTGCGTTGGGTATAGATCATATTGCCCGCAACCCCTTGCCCCTGAGCTATAAAATCCAGGCCTTTGTAACTAAGCGATAAGTTTAAGCCATAACTATATGGAGGAAAAGGCGTACCTAGGTAAGTTCTATCCAGAGGAGAAATAATCCCGTCACCGTTTACGTCTTGGAACTTGATATCGCCGGGAGCAGAATCTGAAAAAGCCGCACTGTTTGCAACTTCGGCAGCAGTTTGGTAAATACCAATCTGGCGATAGCCGTAAAAATAACCTACAGATTGGCCAGACTCTGTTAAATTCACGCCTCCGTTTCCGATAATTTGGAAGTTAGACGTATTACCTATGGAGTTTACCACATTTTTATTGTAGCCAAAATTTGCACTTACAGAATAATTAAAGTCTTTTGCAAAGCTATCGTTCCAACCAGCACTAAGTTCAACTCCTTTATTAGTAAGGTTACCCAAGTTTGTGAAGTAATCATTTTCTGATTGTGTGGCTAGTAAAGTAAAGCTTGTTAAAATACCATCTGTTGTTTTGTTATAGAACGTAGCCTCGAAGTTTAACTTATAATTCAAAGCTTTTAATTCTAAGCCCAGATCTTCTCCTTGTACCACTTCAAAGCGTAGGTTAGGATCAGGAAAATAAGCATTACCTACCGCTGTGTAAACATTGTCTCCAAAAACGGCATTATCCCCACCGGCCAATGTTTGTTGGTACCTGTTCTGATCCACTCCTTTAGAGTTTCCTAATCTACCCCAAGCAGCTCTCAATTTTAAGAAATCAATATCCTTCACATGATCTTTAAAGAAATTCTCTTCACTGGCCACCCAACCCAAACCTATACTTCCAAATGTTCCCCACCTGTTTTTTGGTGCAAATTTAGAGCTTGCATCTCTTCTGATGGTTGCATTCAAAAGGTATTTATTAGCATAGGCATAACTGGTTCTTGCAAAAACACCTACGTTAGATTCTTCAAAACCGCCCCCAGAATTAGAAGAGGGATTATTTTGATTGATGACGTTCAAATACCATAGGTTAGGATCATTAGGCACATTTAAAGTGGTATCTCTTCTAGAACCAAAAAGACTGGTATTAGACAAAAATACAGAAGTAAATCCTATCATGGCATTTAAGCGATGCTTTTGATTAAACTCTTTATCAAAACTTAGGGTATGATCTTGTTGGTATTTACGAGACTCGAAAGAATTTTGATTGATGCTGGTCTTTATCGTATTATCAAAAAAAGTAGTGGTTGGAACGGTGCCCTCACCCAAATTAACCACAGTATATGGCAGCGGGAAGTAGTCTCTGGTATTGTTAAAGCCTAAATCGGTATAAACGGTAGATCTTAAAGTAAAATCTTTTAAGAACTTGATCTCTGCAAAAAGATTCCCGTTAAACCTAAAACCCCTGTTAACATCGGTATTGCTATTTCTATCCAAGTTGTACGCTAAATTACCCACCTGCGCTCTTTGAAAAGAAGGCATGGTATAGTACAAGCCGTTTGGGTCTTTTATGGGTACAATTGGTGCAGCCCATAAAGCATTGTTGATGCTTGCAACCGTAGGTTCTGTCCTAAAGTGGAACCCCATCAATTGCCCACCAACTTTGATGTTTTTATTGATTTTTATCTCCTCGTTTATCCTTGCGATAAACTTTTTGTAATTGTCGTTTCTTACAACACCATCCTGATCATTATAGCCGATGTTTAAAACCGTTGAACTTTTATCGTTATTGTTAGAGATAGTTAAGGAGTTGGTGTTAATGGCGGCGTCTCTTAAGAGTACATCTTGCCAGTTGGTGTTAGCGGTATAATTGGTATAATCAAAAGGTGCAGCATTTAGGTTGGCCAATTGGGCGGTATATAATTTTTTAAACCCTGCGGCATCTACCAAATCAATCCTATCGGTAACATGTTGCACACCAACGGTACTTTGAAAATTTATGGTGGTTTTCCCCAAAGCCGCTTTTTTGGTGGTAACGGCAATTACACCATTGGCACCTCTTAAACCATAAATTGCGGTTGAGGAAGCATCACGTAATAGATCAATACTTTCGATATCACCAGGGTTCAAATAATCGATGTTATCTTGAAGGATACCGTCAACCACGTAAAGGGGATCGGCATTGTTGGTGCTAGAAACGCCCCTTATCCTAACTGTTGGGGATGCTCCAGGGATTCCAGAATTTATGACTGTTAAACCCGGTACTTTACCCTGCAAAGCGTCTATTGGATTGGTGGTAACCAATTTTTCTATCTCATCTCCTTTAACACTTGATATAGACCCGGTAACATCAATTTTCTTTTGTGTGCCATAACCTATTACCACCACCTCTGATAATGATTTATTTGAAGTGGTTAAACTAGCGTTAATAATTGCTTTCCCGTTTACGGGGATTTCTAAATTGGTATAACCTATATAAGAAAATACCAAAGTTGCATTACTTGGTGCCTTAATAGCATAATTCCCATCAACATTTGTTTGAGTACCACCTGGGGCATTTTTGACACTAACGCTTACTCCAATTAGGGTTTCTCCGGTTGCAGAATCTGTAACCTTGCCCGTTACATTAATTTCTTGGGAGAAAGCATAGCTAATGGAGAAAAGACATAGTAAAACTAATAGTGCTTTTCGTTTCATTTTTAATTTGTTTATAATTTGAATTGTGGTTTATAATTGTTTTAAAATATAACACTGAAAAATCTAAATTTGATTTTTTTAGCTATTCATTAATGCTTTTAACAGTCAAATTTTTGTTATACGCATCTCAATTTTAGAGATGGGTATAACTATAAACCGGAAAATTATAACTGTTATTGTTAGAGAAAAAATTAGCTCCGCAATGCTGAGGTAAACTTGCCAAACCAAACAGTTCGGTTGCAAAATCAACTCCAGAGATTACATCGGCCCTGTAAGTTGGGTTGGTAATGCTATATCTCCATAAAACCGGTCGGTTATTTTCGCCAGGCAGATAATAAACTCCTTTTTCGGCATTGTACATATTCATAAAATCTGTTGCCGCATTGGCATTTTGGGGAATAAACCCAGCTATAATTTGAGGAGAAACCATTTTATAAGGATTGTTTTCTACGGCGTTAGCAGCATAACCCCCAGGCGAAACACCTGCCCCTATTCCCCATTCATAAGCTTGCACTCCTTGAAAAGTCCACCATTTTTTATCTGCGTTCATCATGTTTGTGCTGAAGTTTCTATAAGTAGCATTGGATGCGTACGGACCACATAAATAATAGCTATACTGTGATATGAAACTGGATAAAAAGTTATTTGGATTATCCGTAAGCGTATTATAGCCCCAGTAATTCTTTTTTGGGAGCGGATTGTTGGCATCTGCCGGGTTTGAGTAAAACTTGTTCCACAAGCGGGTTGCAGGGCCTGTTCCGTAAGGGTTGTTTTCTGACTTAAAAGCTAAGTAAGATACGTTTATGTATTCATTATACGCACCTGTCTCCGATCCAGGTACACCATTCCCGTTAGCATCTAATTCTCTCCAAATTTTGCCATTATCAGCATCGGCAATTGCTTTTTGCCAATTGATTGATTGATAAAGTTTATCTGCTAAATTCCTAATGGTTACATCGTTAATAAAATACTTTTTACAAAACAATGCCCCTTCTACCATAATAGCGGCATCAATGGTGCTATATTCAGAATTCCAGGCCCTTGCACCAGTTTCCATATCAACAAAATGCCTTGGGAAACCAGCTGCATTTACATCTAATTTAAACCCGGTTGTATAACCAACCAAAGTATTTAGGGTTTTTATAGCTTGGTTCTTGGCATCTAAATTCCAGCCCATTTTATCGCCAATGCACAAAGAGATTAAGCCCATGCCCACGTTTGCCACTGAACATGGATGGTAATCTGCACCTACAAGGTTTTTAGAATCGCGGTACATCCCTTTTGCATTTCTAGAAATCTCAAAAAATCTTAGCGAGTTACCAAACAAATTGGTAATGGTTTGTGCAGGTACCGCATCGGTTTTAATAACTAAAGTTTCTGCAACAGCAGGCTTAGTAACTTCTACGCTCTTACAGGATAGCAACCCAATTGCGAAGAAAAATAGAAACAATAAATTACATTTTACTCTCATTTAAGTATCAATTAGTTGGTTAGTAAATAGCTTCAATTTAGGTTTGAAGCGTTAATTGGTAAGGGTTAAGATTAAAAAACCTTAGAGGTTTCTTAATCTTAATTTATATTATTTTGCAATGATAAACTTTGCGCTTTGCGAATTACCGTTTGATGTTGTGCTAACCAAGAAATAATTTCCTGCTTTTAAGCTGCTGGTGTTTATTTCTAGTGCATTTAAGCCTTTAACATAGTTTGTACGGAATTGTGTTTGTATCCTTCCTGCCGTATCATAAATCGTAATGTTACTTCCGGTTGCCTGTTGTGATTGAATATTTAAAGTTATTTTATTTGTTGCCGGGATCGGATAGGCAGAAATACTAATGGTTTTAGAAGGTTTATTGCTGATAGCTACTACGTTGGATAAACTGAAACTTCCATCATTATCAATCATTTTAAGCTGATAATAACTGGTTACTCCTAATTTTACATCATTATCAATAAAGGTGTAATCAGATTTACCACCCTTTATCTCGCCAATTTTCGCAAAACTTGATCCATCTAAACTCTTTTCTATTTCAAATTTATTGAAGTTGATTTCAGAAGCCGTGTGCCAAGTCAATCTATTTTGGAAATTAGCGTAAGAACCCGTAAACGAAACCAATTTTATTGGGAGGGTCGAAATATCGTTGAAAGTTATATTATCAACAGAAACGGTAACATCTGAAGGTCTATCTGCAGCACCTGGGGTATAATCTGCCAATATTGATAAACTGGCGTATGTTTTTCCTATTTCTGAACTAAAATCAAACGTTAGTTCTTGCCAAACACCCGAAGTTGTATAACTTGCCGCTACTTCTGGGCTTTGCGTACCTCCGGCACCACCCTCAAATTTTAGCCTAACATCATTGGTATTTGCTTTGTAAACCATCATCTTTACGATACAGTTAGCTGATGTAAAAGTTACTGGAGTTAAATTCTGGGAATTGATCAAGGCATAAAATTCGCCTCCGTTCGCTTTTGATTTGGCAAGTATTGAGGCAACTGTATTTGAGGTGTTGATCCCAGTTTTTGAAGGATTGGTAACGTAACCGCTAAAAACACCTCCGCCTACATCAGACCAGTTTAAGTTTTGCCCGGTTGAGGCTGTTTCAAAATCTAAAGGCAAAGTTGTAACATCATTAAAACTGATGTTATCTACTGATACGCTAACATCGGCAGGCCTATCTGCAGCACCTGGGGTATAATCTGCCAATATTGATAAGCTGGCGTATGTTTTTCCTATTTCTGAACTAAAATTAAACGTGAGTTCTTGCCAAACGTTTGCTGTTGTATAACTTGCCGCTACTTCTGGGCTTTGCGTACCTCCGGCACCACCCTCAAATTTTAGCCTAACATCATTGGTATTTGCTTTGTAAACCATCATCTTTACGATACAGTTAGCTGATGTAAAAGTTATTGGAGTTAAATTCTGGGAATTGATCAAGGCATAAAATTCGCCTCCGTTCGCTTTTGATTTGGCAAGTATTGAGGCAACTGTATTTGAAGTGTTGATCCCAGTTTTTGAAGGATTGGTAACGTAACCGCTAAAAACGCCTCCGCCAACATCAGACCAGTTTAAGTTTTGCCCCGTAGTGGATGTTTCAAAATCTAAGGTAGTTTGCGCATAGCCTATCAAAGTTGTGACAAGCAATAGCAATAAAGTAAAAGTTCTTTTCATAAAATTAATAAGTTATAATTTGGAAATTGGTTATGGTTTCTTTTGTGAAACGCTAGGCTAATGTAGGCGTAAATAGCTTGTTTTACCAAAAATTTTACCTATACATCACTACATCATTTTAAAATTTTTGAAAATCAAAATTTTTAAAAATCTGTATTTAAAGCAAAATAGAGGGGTTTATTTAAACTCAAATTCATTTTAATACTACATCAAGTAATATTTAAAAATGAGATTTTAAATGGTAAAAAAAATTGAGATGTGTAGTAATGATGTAATGTTATAATTCAATTAAAAACTCATTTAGGTTTTTATCATGAGCTATGTTGAGCTTTTTTCTGAGCCTGTATCTACGAATTTCGACACCCCGAACGCTGATGTTTAATAAAGAAGCCATTTCTTTGCTGCTCATGTTCATTCTTAGGTATGCGCATAGTTTTAAATCATTGGGTACAAGATCTGGGTGCTCTACTTTTAGTTTTTTAAAGAAGCTTTCATGTGTTTCATTAAAGCTGGTTTCAAATAAATTCCAATCTCTTTCGTCGTTCAAACTTTCGTCGATGATTTTTTGGATACGTTTTAATTGGTCTTCCGCAATTTTTTTCCCCTCTTTGTCTTTAAGGTTTAGGATTTCATCTTTGATCTTTTGCAAGAGTTCATTTTTGTAAACTATATTCATTGCAGAGTTTGTTGCCTCTCTGGCTTTATTGTTAAGCTCTGTTTGCAATTGTTGGTTTTTGAGCGTAGCCAGTTTTTGTTGATTAGCAATGGCTTCTTCCCTCAAGCGTTCATTCTGTTCGTTTTTTAACCTTGTTTCTAATGCTTTCTGATGTTTGGTAAGTTTTTTAAAATACCATATCCTGATAAAGTAAATTGCTAAAACAAATAAGACGAAGTAAACAATATAAGCCCAAACAGTAGCATAAAAAGGCGCAAGAACAGTAAAATTAAATTCGGAAACGTTAGAAACCTTACCTTCATTTACCAAAGCCCTAACTTTAAAGGTGTAATCACCGTAAGGTAGGTTTGTAAAATCTTTTTGGCACAAAACAGACCATGTTGACCATTTTTTTGTAAACCCATCTAAAAAATACTGATATTTTATTTTCCCTTGACCATAATATGGGAGGCTATAGTTTATCCTTAAACTATTTTTAGAAAATCTTATGGCAATGTTTTTAGCTAAAGATCCACTTTCTGTGATAAGGTAACCATCTGTAGAGATATTTTCTATACGGCCAATAAATACCGAAGGCAAATTGAGTTTATTTTTTACAAAATTTTGTTTATTGTAGATCACGAAACCATCATCAACACTGATCAAAAACAGGTTTTCATCAATTTTAGAGATGTTTTCATAATCTTGCACCATCCTACCATTTAAAATCTTAAACATATTAGAATCAATATTTAATATGCCTGGCTTGGGGAAATTGGCCAATGCAACTTTCCCATGATCTATAAACCAAAACTTTTGATCCGTTGCTTTTATGATCTTATTAGATGATTTGAAAGATCCTAGTTTGGAGTTTAATTGGTTGTACGGATAAAATTTATCGCTAATATCATCATAGACGTAAAAACCAGCATCAGAAGAAAAAACGATCTTCCCGTTAAGCTTAAAAACACTTATGCCGTAATCAGAAGATAGCCCCGATGACTTATCATATTGTTTAACGCTTTTTGCGGTTTTATAATCATCAGATAGCTTTACCTTAAAAAGCCCTTTATAGGGATGGCAAATCCAAAAATTGCCTTTATCGTCTTCTTCTATATATCTACTAGGTTGGTTAAAACCAATTACTTTATTTGAAAACGCATAACTCCCATTTGTTTTTTGGTAAATAACCAGGCCTGTATAAGTACCCTGTATCAACTTATCCGCATCCTTGCCCAAACCTTTAATCGTCCACCCACCACTAACCGATGAAATTTTTTCTATTTTATCGTCATTTACCAAATAAGTCCCGTTATTATGCCCGCAAATAAGGTTGCCTTGATGCACAGATAAATCCCACACCTGCCCTTGTGAGTTGGGGATAATCTTAAAATCCAGATGAGGGCTTTTATTGTCTTTATTATCCCAATCGCTTTGATATAGGCCTTGGTTGGTACCCAAATATATTCTATCGCCAAAAATAATACTAGAATAAACGGTACCAAAAATCCCATTTTTATCAAAAAAGAAATAAAGCGGCGAGCTTGTATCTACCCTATCAATTCCATTATCCAGGCCTACCCAAAGATTCTGGTTTTCATCTGTAAATAAACTTAAAACCGTATTGTTCTGTAAACCGTTCCCTTTATTGATGTGCTGTACAATTTGCCCATTTTCATCCAAAATTATAACCCCGTTTAAGATGGTCCCGTAGGCAAAATACTTATCAAAAATTTTTACGCCGTTGTTTAATTGATAGGTAGAAAGGAAACCGTCTCCTTGGTTTACCCATTTAGTTACGGTTTTGCCATTGTACAGAAACAAACCGTTTTTTGCCGTACCAATTAAATAAGAATCTTTCCCAAAAGGAAGTATAGACAATATATTTGAGACCTCTTTTTTATTGAGAACCGGTAAAAAAGAAAGTTTATTTCCTATTAGCTCATAAACTCCAGAACCGGGTGTTTCTACAAAAAACCTTTTGCCCGCTTTAAGTAAAAAAAGAAATGAGCCATTACCCTTTATTATTTCTATTTTATTGTTTTGATAAATGAAAATATTGGCAAAAGTTTGAAAGATAACTCGATTGCCATCCACATAAATTTTCCATACCTCATTGTTTAAGGTTGATTTATCTTTTACCAAATTGGTTAGTGAATGATAATTAAGGATTGCTCTTTCATCATACTCCCAATAACCCAATTCGCCAAAACCACCGGTATAAATTCGCCCTGTTTTATCTGTAGCAACAGATCTTACCACTAATCTGTGGGGCAGTTTGTGCGTTTGCCAATAATTGCCGTCATAAGAAAGTAGCCCCTCGCTGTTGCCAAAATATATGATGCCGTTCTTGTCTTTTGCGATTGCCCAATTTTGATTTCCGGCAGCGTAATCAGATTTGTAAAAATTTTGGATATAGGGAACCCCGATTTTTTGAATGGTTTGGGCGTTTAGTTTTAACCCGATACATAAAAGAAAAGTTAAGATAAAACGTAACTTCATAATTTTGCTTTTGCTTAAATATAGCTTTTAAGAAAATAATCTTTTAAAGGCATAGTAGGTTTAAAATTATCAAAAACCGCAATTTTAAAACAATTTAGTTTGCCCCTTATCATCCAATTTTATATCATCGGGGTTGGTAATTTCTAGATCTATCTTTTTTACCGCTGCCAGATTTGAAGTAAATTGGGGTTTGCTCTCTTCTTCATCAACGTCTTGTTTTTCTTGCTTTATAATCTTTTTTGGTTTCTCGTTTTTATCGGTTATGGTATTTCCGGTTTTTAAATTTTCTTCCGGGCTATCTTCTTCCCCTAAATCTTCGTCCACCTCGTTTTCCTCGGTTATGCCTTCTTGTATTTCATCTTTATCGTTCAATTCTGATAAAAGCTCTACTGCTTGGACATCGTTTTGGCTCAACTTATTTCCTTGTGCTTTGATACCTTTAACATCAATAGCTTCTGAAAGATCTAGTTCTTGCTCATCAAAAATCTGCGATTTACCTTTTAAAGCTTCAATTTTAATTATCGGATGATCTGCACTGCTCAATAAAACCATTTTAGATCCGGGCTCTTCGTTAATAAAGCCCATTCTTTTACCAATTGCCAAATCTTCGAAGACAAATCTTTTGACGTAATAATTCTTGGATTTCCCGTCTATGTGGATACAAGAGAATACTTTTTCTACATCAAGCTTCTCTATCCTCAACATCTTATCATCAAAATGGTTGCTTAGATCAAAGCTGGAAAGCTCATAACTGCCATCGTTAAAAACACAAAGGATTTTATCTTCTGCCTGGAATTCTCCCAAATATCTTCCATGTCCGTTTTCATTAAGGCGCTGTATAGTTGGATCGTACCAAATTTTACGTCCTGCCAATGTAGAAACACCTTTAGATTTTAACGTGATCTTTTTTATGGCATATTTTGTAAGTATATTTCCTTGGGAGCCCCTTCCTTTTATAA
Source organism: Pedobacter segetis (assembly GCF_016623585.1). Classification (GTDB taxonomy): domain Bacteria; phylum Bacteroidota; class Bacteroidia; order Sphingobacteriales; family Sphingobacteriaceae; genus Pseudopedobacter; species Pseudopedobacter segetis. The sequence goes on along the minus strand of NZ_JAEHFY010000013.1, from coordinate 2,143 downwards.
CTGTTTCAGAAAAATCATGGTCAAAAGTGAGTTTTCTAAGCTTAGACATCGGCTTTAAAGCTACATTTATCACCTCTGCCTCACCGTTAGGGTTTGCCGTAAAATATAAAACTTTACTTCCTTTGGTTCCTTTGGTAAGATCGTATTCTTTATCGCGGGTTACGCCGCCAATGGCAAAACGTTTTATATAAGCCACCCCTGTTTTACCATCTTTATAAACCATGTTATATATGGTGCGTTCGTCGTTTTTCTTAAAAACGCCCACATACAAAATGTTTTTGCCCACAAAGGTTTTATCTTGCACTTTGGTAATCAAGCAAACGCCGTCTTCCCTAAAAACAACAATGTCGTCTAAATCAGAACAATCAAAAACGTATTCGTCTTTCTTTAACCCGGTACCCACAAAACCATCTTCGCGGCTAACATAAAACTTAGTGTTTGCCAATGCAACTTGTGCCGCCTCTACTTTATCAAACGCCCTGATTTCTGTTTTGCGCTCTCTGCCTTTCCCAAATTTTTCTTTTAACCGATTAAAATAAGCAATGGCATAATCTGTTAAATGGCGTAGATCATGTTTTACGCCTTTAATCTCCTTTTCTAGGTTGGCCATTTGCTCGTCTGCCTTTTTAACGTCGAAACGAGTGATGCTGCTCATTGGTTTATCGATCAGTTTTTTGAAATCCTCTGGCAATATCTCCCGATATAAACTTGGCTTAAAAGGTTCAAACAATTGATGTAAAACGATTACAACCTCATCAAAATTTGCAGAGTTTTCATAATCAGGGTGTTTATACATCCCCTCTTGGATAAATATTTTGAGCAATGAGCTAAAGAAAATACGCTCTTGCAAATCATGCAGCTTAATCTCTAACTCTCTCTTCAAGAGGTTTTTGGTATAATGTGTGCTTTCGATTAATATATCGTTAACACTCATAAAATGGGGCTTATCGCCTTTGATGATGCAGGTGTTTGGCGATATGGAAACCTCGCAATTGGTAAAAGCATAAAGCGCATCAATGGTAACATCAGGAGAAATGCCTGGGGCTAGGTGCACAACGATCTCTACATCTTTCGCTGTATTATCTTCAATTTTCTTTATCTTGATTTTGCCCTTATCATTGGCAGAAATGATACTATCTATCAAGTTGGTTGTTGTGGTAGAGAAAGGGATTTCTGTGATTACCAAAGTCTTTTTATCAAGCTCGGATATTTTTGCCCTAACCCTGATCTTACCGCCCCTTTGCCCTTCATTGTAGTTAGAAAAATCGGCCATGCCACCCATCATAAAATCTGGGAGAATATCCGGACGATTGCCTTTTAAAACCTCTATAGAAGCATCGATAAGTTCTATAAAGTTGTGGGGCATTACTTTGGTGGCCAAACCTACGGCAATACCTTCTGCACCTTGTGCCAATAAAAGCGGGAATTTTACCGGTAAGGTAACCGGTTCTTTGTTTCTTCCGTCATAAGAAGATTGCCATTCTGTTGTATCCGGGTTAAAAACAACTTCTAAAGCAAATTTAGATAAACGAGCTTCTATATAACGAGGTGCGGCTGCAGAATCTCCTGTTACGGGGTCGCCCCAGTTTCCTTGGGTATCAATCAACAGGTTTTTTTGCCCAATTTGCACCATGGCATCACCAATGGAAGCATCGCCATGTGGATGGTACTTCATGGTGTTGCCAATTACGTTGGCCGCTTTGTTAAAACGCCCATCGTCCATTTCTTTTAGCGAATGTAAAATACGGCGTTGCACAGGTTTTAGCCCATCAAAAATATGGGGGACCGCCCTATCCAAAATTACGTAAGAAGCGTAATCTAAAAACCAGTTTTCGTATAAACCGCTAAGCGGGGTTACGTTGTGTAAGGTTTCTTCGTTTTTGTAATCGTTTTCGTCCATATTGTTTTGACCACGGAGTTTTTTGGCTGAGTGGCTAGTTTTTTAACCGCAGAGGACTCGGAGGTCACAGAGCTGGTTTGGTTTTTGTTTTTGACCTCTAAGCTTTTTGATCAGGTCGTTTGTTTAAACCGCAGTGGACTCGGAGGTCACAGAGCTGGTTTGGTTGTTGTTTTTGACCTCTAAGCTTTTTGATCAGGTCGTTTGTTTAAACCGCAGTGGACTCGGAGGTCACAGAGCTGGTTT
>NZ_JAEHFY010000012.1 GCF_016623585.1 Pedobacter segetis | reverse complement strand
GTAATCGGTTCTCCTTAGGGCGATGGACAGGTAATCGGTAATCGGTTTCTGTTATGATTGTAAAGGTGTAATCGGTTTAAACCCTAATGAACTTTAAATATTAATGCCCAATGAACTATTTCAACTAATGAACTTTAAATACTAATTAAAAAAATGATACAAAGAATCCAAACCGTTTACCTTTTTTTAGCTTCCTTGGCTATCTATGCTTTATTTATATTTCCGGTTGTACAAACGCTAACTTCTGATGGGGCAAAGCAAATAAAAATTACGGGTGTTTATGAAACGGTAAGTAACCAAGTGGTACAAACAGAGCCTTTTACTTTATTAACCATTGCCACCGCATTATTGGGTTTGATTCCGTTAGTGTTGATTTTTCAATACAAAAAACGCAAACAACAGGCTACACTTATTTATGTTTTTGTGGTAATTATGATTGCATTTAGTTTTTGGGTTGCGCAAACGGTAAAAACCGCTGCAAACACCAATTTAGAAATAAGTAATTACAATATTGGGGCTGGGTTGACCTCAGTAGCCATTTTATTTTTAGTTTTAGCAGGAAAAGGCGTTTTAAGAGATGAAAAATTGGTAAAAAGTGCGGATAGATTGAGGTAAATCTTCATATCAGCGGTTTTAATTTTTAAAAATAAAGCATTTTATTTTTTAGGCATAAATATTGGATTTGTCTTTAAAATAGAAATCGAATTTTAAAAATTAAAACGCTTATCATGAATAAAACATTACTTTTAATTGCATTAGGTCTAACAATTGGATTTAGTGCAAGATCGCAAACCATTGTTGCTTACAATGTTAATGGTTTAAACAGTGCAACAACGGCTCCGGCAACAACTACCGATGCTAATTTAACGGTTAGTGATATTACAAGGGGTGTAGGCGCACCAGCAAGTTCAGGTGGAGACTCTTTTAGAACCCAAGGATTTGGGATGAATGGTATTGCTACCACAAATACAGACTATTTTCAAATTACCTTAAAGGCAAATACAGGTTATAAACTTTCCTTAGCTAGTATCAACGCTAAATTTAAAGGGACTCCTGGATATACAATTAGCCCTGGAGTTTCATCCCAATTTGCATACAGTTTTGATGGTACAAATTTTACTTTAATAGGCTCACCAGTTACTACTCCTGGTAATTCGAGCGGAGAGGTAGATTTACCCGGTCAACCCATCAGTTCGGTAACCGCCTTACAAAACCTACCTTCTACTACTACGGTAACATTAAGATATTATGCAACGGGCCAAACCTCAACTGGTGGTTGGGGCTTTTATTCTGCTACTGCTACTACGGCCGATAATGGTTTAACTATTGGTGGAAGCGTATTAGAAGCAACTCCTCCAGTATTTGCGGCAAATTACCCAACTATTGCAAATTTAGATCAAACCAAGTTTGATATAGTTTCTAATATAAATGAAGTTGGTAATACTTATTATGTTGTTTTACCTGATGGTAATACAGCTCCAACTGCACAACAAGTTAGAGATGGCCAAAATGATATGGGCGGTATTGCTACGGTGAGTGGCTCATTTTATAATCCTACGGCAAACACCAATGCTTCTGGCAATGTTATGGGCTTAGTAGCTAATACTCCTTATGATGTATATGTTATAGCCGAGGATTTGAATGGTAACTTGCAGGCTAGCCCAGTTAAAATAGATATTCAAACCAGCTTAACACCACTACCAATAACGCTTACCGCATTTAGTGGGAAGGCGGTAAACCAAGCAATCCAACTGAATTGGAATACCGCAGCAGAATTAAATAATAGCTATTTTGATATTGAAAGATCTGTTGATGGGAAAAATTTTAGCACTATCGGTAAACTACAAGGCGCAGGAACTTCTACTTCATCAATAAGCTATTCTTTTTTAGATGAAAATCCTTATGCAGGCGTTAATTATTACAGGTTGGTTCAGTTTGATTTTGATGGGAAGTATTCTTATTCTCCCATCACTTATGTCGACTCTAAACTGGCCAATTCACAATTAAATGTTTATGCGGGCGGAAGCCAACTAAAAATATTCATATCATCTCCTAACCAAACTACGGCAAAACTTCAGGTTTATGATATTGGCGGCAGAAGAATAACCGAAAATCAAATAGCAGTAAATAAAGGTTATAACGACATTAATTTACCCTTAACAGTTCCAAATGGGATACATTTTGTAAGGTATATTACGGATAACGAAACGGTTGTGAAGAAATTCATAAAATAATTAAGCTTTTTTAAAAAAAATCCTCATTATTAATTTAATGGGGATTTTTTGCATTATGAAATTGTTAAATTTTAATCTCTTCCCGTTTTTTAGATATAAAATATTTATATTTATTGATTGTTCATTCTTTAAATATATCACATGAAAAAAATCTTACTATTAACAATTTTTATTTTATCAATTTTGACTTTAAAGGCTCAAATTTTCAGTCAAGATTTTAATGGGACAACTGATTATACAACATTAGTTAGTGCTACTCCCAATTCAAATCAATTTAATGCAATTGGAACAGCTAGTTCTGCAACAACAGTTGGAATAGTGAGCTCAAAATTAAAATATAGTAGATCTACAGTTACAAACGCTAATGGTTCTTTTACAAGAAATACAGATTTTTCTCCTGTTCCACAAATTATTATTTATAAAGTGGATGTAGAACTGACCGGCAATACTGCAAGTCAAACTTCTGCTGCGGTTTTTCAAGTAGGAACAGGTTTTAGTTCAGGATCTAATAGTCCTGAATCAAATGCAAAGGTACATTCAAGGTTTTCAATAAATATGGAAACAACATCTGGACAATTTAGTGTGAGAGACATTAATGCTTCTGTAAATGGAACGGGGACATATTCTGGCTCACAAACGTTAACATGGGTAATTAATAATTCTTCATCAAGTTATTCTTATACACCGCCAAATGGAGTAGGAACAGAAACAGTTGCGGCCGATACTTGGGATTTATTTGTTGGAAATACCAAGGAGTTAAATGATAGGGCAGCTCAAAGTGCTTCTATTGATTTGAAAAATTTAAAATTTGCTTTTACTGATGGTATTGGTGCTTTGACGTTAGACAATATAAGTGTAGAATCCATAACTCCTTTACCCATCCAACTTTCCGCATTTACTGGTAGAGCCATTAGTCAAAGTATCTTACTAAACTGGCATACCGCTTCAGAAATAAATAATGATTATTTTGATATTTTAAGATCGGCAGATGGTAAATCTTTTACCACTATTGGCACATCAAAAGGGTTTGGAACGTCCACCAATCCTCATGATTATAATTTTACCGATGAAAACCCATTTGCCGGTACAAATTATTATCAATTGGTTCAACATGATTTTGATGGTAAAACTTCTACTTCAAACATTATTCCTGTAGATTCTAAAATATCTTCTGCCCAATTAAGCGTTTATGCAGCGGCAACAAATATCAAGGTATCGCTTTCTTCACCAAATAAAACAAAAGGCCTGTTGCAGGTTTTCGATATTTCGGGCAGAAAGATTTTAGAAAACAATATTGAGGTTAGCAAAGGCTATAACAACTTCAGCTTACCTTTGTCTTTGCCAAATGGCGTTCATTTTGTAAGCTACACTGCTGGTAATTTAGTTATCAATCAGAAGTTTATTAAATAAGGGCGCATTTTTAAAATATTTTAAGAGGCTGTTTCATAAAATGAATTGAGGTAATACTTTTATGTTACCAAGAAAATACATTTCTTTTTTCAAACCTGTTACAACGGGTTTTTGAAATAGGTTAAGAAAGATTAAGGTTTTGAGACAGCCTCTTTTACTATTTACCGATAGGTTCCTCCACAATCAAAACTGGCTCTGGACCCTCTAAATCATCATTGTATTTTTCTGCAATATTACAATATCCAGAAACGCCCCTCTGCAATAAACCAAATCCAATATAAAGTTCGCCTGCTGCAATTAATGGGCTAGAAAAAATGTTTCTCAAACCCTTTAAGGTAATGTAGGTACCGCCCGCAATAGACAATACCCTTTCTGTTTTACTTAGGTTTGAATTAATATCTTCGCTCAATAAAGCTTCTTCTAAAGTATTTTTTACTTCTTTTATTTTATCTATTATCATGATAGTTTTTTTCTAAAATGATAACAAGGATAATGCCCAAAAAAACAAACTCTTTATTTTGATAGGTAATTGATTTTTAAAGTCCCAATGATTTATATTTCATTAAGAGCATCATAGAAATCTAAGAGAAAAGGTTTTACAGCTTTTTAAGATTTAATAGTTATATGCTTTATAAGGGTTGGGTGTTAAAATTATGGCAATGGAAAATATGAGATATTTAGTCCGAAATTAACGTCCAAAAAAAACATCGATAACCTAAGGAATTCATTCAGGAATGCTTTATGGCAACAAAAGTGTTAATCTTAGGCTTAATGGATCAAATTATAAGGCTTTTTTTTGTTATTTGGACAGAATAAATTTTTGCTTATAAACTTTGTTCCCCACTTTTAAAGAGAATATGTAAGTTCCGTTATCAAACCCTCTTAAATCTAAACCTTGATCAAACTTACCCGAGAAACCATCTATTTTTTTGGTAAGCATTTCCTGCCCAATGATGTTGATAATTTTAATGCTTATGTTTTCTTTTTTTATAACATCAAAGAAAATATTTAAAATCCCTTTAGTGGGTATCGGGTAAATATTTAATGCAATTTCTGCAGCATCGTAAGGTTTTATAGCAGATAATACATAGTTGAAATCTGAGGAGCTGGTAACGCAACCGGACGGACTTATTAATTCTACTCTGTAAACCCCTGATTTTTTGGGGTTATAGGTATTTGTAAGTGCTGTTGAATCTATTGTATCATTTACATACCATTTGTATTTTAGCCCATAACTGGCCACTAAAGAAGTTCCGTTTTGTGTTATGGTTGGTTTTGCCAAAGTTATAGCAGTTCTTTTACCGTTGGTGCATCCCAAAGACTTAAATAGCATATTATAAAAGTAATAATAGGCATTGGTAATAATACCATTGGTATCAGAGTAAGCACCGCTTAAATTAACCAATCCATTACCTAAATCTATTGGGATATTATTTACACCCACATTACTCCTAAAAATGGTAGCCCCATTAAACTGAATACCCACATAATATTTACCCGCCGCCGGAAAAACCAACCCGATTTTATAAACCTTGCCTAGGTCGTTCAAATCATCATCAATTGTTGTATTGCTATTGATAACATCAGGAGTAGTTTTTGTTCTCTCCACATTAATTGTAGAAGAATTTAGTACTTCGCCATTAGCTGTCTCTACGGTAAAAGTCAATTGTCCGGATTGGCTTATATACAATAGAGCACTATCTAAAACCATAGGAGCTTTTACCGTAATAATTGGCTTAGGCCCAAAATTACCAGAATAGTTACCACCACCATATATCTTTTTATTAGCGGCTCCAAAATATGATTTAAAATCGTTTACGCCTGCATAAAGTGTTTTATTTGATGGAAGGGTATTGATAAATACGTTTCCAAAGGTGAGAGGAACCGTATCATTTGCGTTGGTGTACCAAAATACGGTACCGTCAGCTTCTGAATTTAATTGATAAAAGCCCTTTGCATTATCACATTCTGCAATAGATGCGTTTTTTATACCCATTGGGATGATAACGTTAAAGTTATTAATTGTGGCGTTGTTGGTTGAGATTACATCTCCAACTAATTCTGTTTTTCCCTCTAAAGTATAAGTTAATCCCTCGGTTACCATAAAACCACCGCTAACTTTAAAATCTGCCTCAAAGTTTGGTGCTAAACTACCGGTATAAACCTCTGTTATTTTTTTAACAATTGTACTATTATTTGTTAAGGTTAAAGTTATAGGGATATTTGTAACTGTATTGCTTCCAAAATTCTTGATCTTAACAGAAAAAATAAGGTCGTTAGACTTACATACATTGGCTTGAAAATCGTTAAAAGCAATAACCCCAACATCATTAGTTGGTTTAATAAAGTTAATGGTGTAGTCTTGGGTCTCTCCTTTTGCATAATTTCCACAAGATAGAACCTGATCTGCACTGCTCACCTCACTAGTAACTATCCTCATTACGGTGGTATTGCCTGGTACAACGTTAGCGGGGACAGCAATATTTCCAGTAAAATCTCCATTGCCAGCAATCAAACCAGATGTAGCCACAGTTTCACCCGAATCGTCAAAATTGCCGTTACCGTTCCAATCAATAAAAACTTTTGCAAATTTATTTTGGGCTGTGCCACAGCTACCTAAACTGATTGTAAATGGATATGCCTTACCTTGTTCCAAACCTGTACTGATGGATTTAAAATCCGAATAATCTCTACAGGTATTGTTTAAAGTATTTGAAATTGTGTTAAAGACCACCTTATCAATACGAGAATCTACAGTACTTAAAGCAGCTGATGCACAATAAACGTTTCCACCTACACCAGAGGCAATAATAGAATAAGCCTGTGGACCTTTTGCTAAAGTTCCTTTATGAGAAACCCTTATGGTATAAACTTGGCCCGGTAAAGCGTTTGAAACTGCTATCTGTTCAACATTATCTATGATATTATCTGCCATGACCGCAGCATTTGAAGGATTATTTGGATCTAGTTTCCAAGGCAAAAATGTATTTGCTCCTTTAATAATCCTCAAATCAAGATCATTTACCAGTTTCGGCGTTCTATTGTTTAAAGTCCCTGTTGCATTTGGGATACCTTCTGGGTCTGTCCAACAAATGGTTACTTTAAAAGGGCCATAACCAGATGTAGTTACCTGCAGGTTATAAACTTCGCCTTGTGATAAGGTTCTTTCAGAAATAAGGCTTTTAGTACCATTCAATTTGATTAGGTTAGCAGCCCTTTCTACGTTTAAAAGCCCCCAACCATAAATATAATCAGGGCCAGGTGAGGCACCAGCCTCATCAGTAGTGTTAATTACCAAACTTTTTAAGGTTGCAGAACGCATAAAAGACCCATTATTTAATTTTGAATAATATTCTTGCAACAGCGTTAAAGAGCCAGAGGTATTTGGGGATGACATGGAGGTGCCTGAAAGCGTGGCATAAGCCATATTGTTTTCATTACTGGTAGAAGTCAGCTCAACGCCGTCTGCTACTATATCTGGCTTAATCCTACCATCATCTGTAGGCCCCCAACTACTAAAAGGTGAGATTTTAATATCAGAAGTTGAGCCAGCGCCAAAAGGAAGGCCATAAACTGCGCCAATAGATAAAATATTTTTTGCGGTGCCAGTTGTAGAAATGATATCATAGCCATCATTATTACTGATGCCCGACGGTCTTGGCCCTTTGATTACTAATGCTCCACTGCTATCAAAACCATAATAATCCGTACCAATGCTTGGGCCATTTTCACTCCTATTATTGCCGGCAGATTTTATTGGAAGATAATATGGTGCGTTATAACATATTTTATCCCAGTCTCTTGCACTATCATCATAAAAACCAAATTTATAATCTTCTGTTGCATTTGGGGATCCATACCATTCCCATCTTGGGGGGTTGGTACTTGAGTTATAGTTCCATCCTGCAATAAAACCATAAGAATGGTTTGATATAATCATGCTTTGTGATGCCGCAGTTGTCATTTCGGGTATGTCACTATTAAAATCCCAAGCGTACAGCTTTTTTAAACCCCATGCCATTCCTCTGGCAATCGGGTTTATACCAGCGGCTATCATTGTTCCGGCAACGTGGGTAGCGTGTTGGCTTCCACTACTTGGTGTATCTTTTAAAATTATTCTACTCGTACCGCTCGCATCTTGGAATTCTTGGTGAGATGTTAAAATAGTCCCTCCGTCCCAAATTCCAATCTTACCGATTAAATTATCACTAGATCCGTTTAGATTTAAACCTAAACTACCTCCAGAATAAAAACTATTTGTTCTTGTGGTTCCCGCTGCAACAGTGTTGTTTTCTGTTTTAAGATACAACGGGAGGCCTAATGCATCTATACCCTGCAAAGAAATAATAGTCCCATCTTTTTGTACCCTTAATGTTACCCAATTGTTTTTGGCAGCCAAGGCAAAAGCTCTACTCCTGTTCTCATCTGAAGTTTCTTTAAATTGGGATGATAATCTTTGAAGTTTATTTATTTGAACATCACTAAGTAAATTGCCAGATTCTTGGGCAAAAGAGAATGAAAAGCAAAGTAAAAAAAAGGGAAGAAATAGACTTTTTCTAATCATATTTTTAATCTAAATATTTATCAATATACTAAAATATACGGGATTAAGTTTTTTAGTAAAAGTTAAAAGTGAGGAATTTTACCTAAAAAACTGCAATAAAAACTAAAAACCCTCTCTTTTTTTTATCCATGTAAAAAGCTCTTCAATAGGTTTCTCTATTATGGTGCCTATATTAACTTGATGTTTTGTACAAGCTAGCTTTAAATAATCTTTAAAATAAAATGAAATGGAACCTACAAAATGTGCATAGTATTCTTTGTAGTTAGGGTATGATCTGATGTGGGTAGTAATAAAATCATCAAAGCCTTTGAGCAATAATTCTTGGACGTAAGGATGATCAAGGTGCTTGCCCATAAATTGTGCAAACGATGCTATAAAATAATTTGGAAATGGTTTTTGATATAGATTTTTGATAACCATATCTTTATTTATGCGATAAGTTTCATCAAAAGACCGCAAAATCTCTTCTGGTGCGTTTCCGTATAAAAAATCTGTCAACAGAATTTTACCAAAATAGGTACCAGAACCCTCTTCTCCTAAAATATAACCTAAACCAAGTTTACTGGGAAATACTTCTTTCCCATCAAAAAAAGAGATGTTTGATTCTGTGCCTAAAACGCAACTAAAACCCGGTTTATCTTTACAAGTGGCAATTGCAGAGCCCAATGTATCGCTTTCTACGCTTACAAAAGCATTTTTGAAAATACCGGTAAGTGCATTAGAAACTAGTTCTCGCCTATCTGGGCTACTGCAACCGGCACCAAAAAAATAAAGTTCTGTAATTTTTTCTGCAATGGGCTTAAAAGGCTGAAAGTGTTGCAAGCTTTTGATTATCTCTTTTTCTGTGGTAAAAAAAGGGTTTAGCCCGCCTGTATGAAATCTTTCTATAGATTGATCTTGGTTTAGTAAAATCCAATCGGTTTTAGAGGAACCGCCATCTGCAACAAGTAACATTTAGATTGCCTTAATAAGATCGCTGGTTAAAGGTTTGCCCAAAAAATCTGTAACGTTATTAAATTCAATCACTTTTTTATGATCATTTGGATCTAATGAAGAAGATAGCATTACTATTTTTATCTCTTCTTTATTAAAAGATTGAAGGTCTTGAAATTCTACCAAAAAATCGAAGCCTGTTTTAATGGGCATCCTAATATCCAAAAATATTACTTCTGGTAACGCTGCATTTTCTTTTTCTAGTGTTTGAAGGTAAGACATTGCAGATGCGCATGATAATTTGATTATAATTTCCTCAGCAAAATCATTAGCTATCAGAATTTTTTCATTGATCATGTTATCAATAAAATTATCATCAATTAAGAGTGCCTTTTTATATTTGAATGATTTCATCCTGATTCTCTATTCTTTAGCAAATATATAAAAAGAATGTATTATTCATTTTACAATTTTAAATGCTTAAAGTGCCTGTTATTTCTTTTATACTCACTTCAGAAATTTTTGTTACGTATAGGGCATTCGCGTATCTTGCGTTGGCATCAATGTAGTTCCTTTGTGCTTCCCTAAGCTCTAAAGGCACTATGCTCCCCAATTTGTATTTTTCTAAGGTAATGTCTAAATTTTCTTTTGCCACTTCTACATTAGATTGCTCTAACAACAACAATTTCAAATTTGTTTGATAATTGAGATAAGCTGTTAACAAATTGGCGTTTACATCTTGTTTGATTCTTTGCAGATCGTAGTTAGCACTTTGCAGTTCTAATTGTGCCGCTTTTTCTAACCTGTTTTGCCCAAAACCGTTAAATATATTTATAGATGCCGTTAAGCCATAATTAAAACCCCTATTATTTGATCTAATAGAAAAACCCGTGGGCGGGGAAGTGCTTTGAGAAAAATTATACCCTGATGTTAAAGATATATTGGGGTACCTATTTCCCTTTATTTGTTTAATATAGATCTCGGCTATTTTTTGGTTAACGCTAGCCGTCTGTATATCGGTGTTTTTACTATTAACCGCTAATTTTAAATCATCATAAACCAAAGATTTATCGATATTTACATCATCGATGATCTCAAATTCTGTACTTAAATCTCTCGCTAAAAATTGATTGAGTTGTATTTTGATCGTTTTTATCAAATCTTGCTGACGTAGAAGCTGAGTAGTGTCTGTATTCAGATCTACTTTTGCTGCCAACAATTCTAACCTAGAGCCTTTCCCAAGTTTATACCTGTTATTGGCGTTCTTTAATCTTGTTTGAGATACCTCTAGCGCCGTTTTGGTTGCTTGTAGCTGATTATCTTGACTAATTAAGTTGTAATAGGTATTGATTACGTTTACTATAGTTGTTTGTACGGTTAGTTGGGCGTTTAATTCTCCCAATTTTTCCAACTCTTTTAACCTATCATAGTTGGCAAACATTGTAAAGCCATCAAACACTTTCCAATTTAAACTTACCCCGTAATTAAGGTTTGTGGTTTTTGCGTTGTTGGCGTTTCTAGAACCGCCAGAGGCTAAATCTACGGTGCTGGTTTGGATGTTATTTGTTTGGTTTAAATTACCTGTTAAGGAGGGTAAGAAACCTGCATTTCCCAAGCTTAGATCATTAGAGGAAATGCTTTTTTGAACTTTACTGATTTTTATGCTGTAATTATTTTCTAAAGCTATGGTAAGGGCTTTCTGTAAGCTTAATTTTTCTTGTGCCTTAATTGAAGCAAATGGAAAAACTAAAACGACAATTAAATATTTATTAAAAGCTTTCATGGTTATACTTCTATACCTTCCTTAATTAATTCTTTCTCTGCTTTTGCCGCCTCGCTTTCTTTAAATTCTTTAGACCAGTAAGAATAGATAGATGGAATAACGAATAATGTAAGTAATAAAGAGAACAAGGTGCCACCAATAATAACCGTCCCCATACTCATCCTACTTTTTGATGCTGCACCCAATGCCAACGCAATTGGCAATGCACCTAATGCAATGGCCAAACTTGTCATTAAAATTGGCCTTAACCTCGAAACGGAAGCTTCTCTTATAGCTTGTGCAACAGGCACTCCTTTTTCTTTTAATTGGTTGGCAAACTCTACGATCAAAATCCCGTTCTTTGTTACCAAACCAATTAGCATGATGGTACCGATCTGGCTAAAGATGTTCCAACTTTGCCCTAGCAACCATAACGAAAAGAATGCACCGGCAACAGCCATTGGTACCGTTATAATAATGATAACCGGATCTACAAAACTCTCAAATTGGGCCGCCAAAATCAGATAAACCAATAATAAAGCTAAGCCAAAAGCAAAAGTTGTATTAGAGCTGCTTTCGCTAAAGTCTCTAGATTCGCCTGCTAAATCTGTAGTAAAACTATCATCTAATATCTTAGCCTTGGCTCTTTGCATTGCTGCAATACCATCTCCAATTGTTTTTCCTTCTGTTAAAGAGGCCGAGACAGTGGCAGAGGAAAAACGGTTATTTCTGTATAATTGAGGCGGGCTACTTTTCTCCTCTACTTTTACCAAATTATCTAATTGAATAAGTTGCCCTGCATTGTTTCTCACAAATATGGAACTTAAGTCGTAAGGATCGTTTCTTTTATCCTTATTAAACTGGCCGATAACTTGGTACTGATTGCCATTCATGGTAAAATAGGCGAACCTTTGTGCGGCTAAAGATAGTTGGAGTGTTTGGGCAACATCCATAATGGAAACCCCTAAATCTTGTGCCTTATTTCTATCTATGGTTACGTTAAGTTCTGGTTTATTGAATTTCAAATTTACGTCGGTATTGGCAAAAGTTGGGTCTTTTGCAATTTCATCCATAAAAAGAGGCACTTTCTCTCGTAATTTCTCAAAATTTGGTGCTTGTATGATAAACTGAACAGGTAAACCCCTGGTTCTGCCCACGGCAATTGTTGGTTGTTGCAGAATAAAGGTTTTTGCTTCGTTCAATTTTTTTAGTTCTTTGGTAAGATCATTGGCAATTTGATCTTGAGAACGCTTTCTATCTGATGGTTGCACCAGGCGTAAACGATAAAAACCGGTATTTGCAGCCCCAGAGCCAGAATATCCGGGTGCTGTTAAAGAAAGGCTTGCTGCAACTTCTGGTACAGAATCCCTGATCAAATCCCCAACATCTGCTATATAATTATCGGTATATTGAAACGATGAACCTTCTGGGGCGGTTACATTTAAAGTTAAGGTGCTGCGATCGTCTAACGGTGCTGTTTCTTTTGGTAACACCTTCCAGAAAAGAAAAATCATGCCCACGCAAATGATCACGATAGGAAACGCCAGCCATCTTTTTTTAAGGAAAGATTCTAAAGCCTCGTGGTAACTTTGGTTCATTTTTTCAAAGATGGGCTCGGTTTTATCGTAAAACTTAGATTTCTTTGTGTTTTTCATCAAGTAGGCGTTCAGCATCGGCGTAAGCGTTAAAGAAACAAACGCAGATATTAAAACGGCAGCACCAATAACGATCCCAAACTCTCTAAACAACCTACCCACAAAACCTTGTAAAAATATTACCGGTAAAAAAACCGCTGCCAAAGTGATAGATATGGATATTACCGCAAAAAATATCTCGTTTGCTCCTTTTATGGCAGCTTCAAACGGAGACATCCCTTCTTCTACTTTTTTGTAGATGTTCTCTGTTACCACAATACCATCATCTACCACCAAACCCGTGGCCAAAACTACGGCAAGCAGCGTTAAAACGTTGATAGAAAACCCTAAGAGGTACATCACAAAAAAAGTGGCCACCAAAGAAACCGGTATATCGATCAACGGCCTAAAGGCGATGCTCCAATCCCTAAAAAACAGATAAATGATAATGATAACCAACAAAATAGATATACCCAAGGTTTCGGCAACCTCTGTAACTGATTGTTTGATGAAAACGGTATTATCAAGAACGATATTAAGTTTATAATCTGCCGGGAGTTCTTTTTTTAGCGCATCGTATCTTTTATAAAACTCTTTGGCAATATCTAAATAATTTGCCCCCGGTTGCGGCACAATTGCCGTGGCAACCATAGGTTTACCTCCAGATCTTAAAGCGGTCTCGTCATTTTCTGAACCCAACTCTGCGTAGCCAACATCCTTTAACCTAATGATGTTTGTACCATCGTTTTTGATGATAAGGTTATTAAACTGATCTACGGTAGTTAAATTTCCGACTGTATTTACGGTTAGTTCTGTTTTATCGCCAGATATCTTGCCCGAAGGCAATTCTACGTTTTGCTTATCCAAGGCATCGCGAACATCTAAGGGAGTAAGTTTGTAGGAAGCCAACTTGTCTGGATCTAACCATAACCGCATGGCAAATCTCTTTTCTCCCCAAATTTGAACGGCAGAAACACCCGGGATGGTTTGCAGCTTTTGAGCGATAACGTTATCGGCATAATCACTAACTTCCAAAATGCTTCTTTTATCGCTTTGGATAGTCATTGAAATGATAGACTCTGAGTTGGCATCTGCCTTAGAAACAACGGGCAGCCCATCAATATCTTTAGGCAAAGACCTTGATGCTTGGGAAACTTTATCCCTAACATCATTTGCTGCTTCTTCTAAATTTTTACCCAATTCAAACTCTATGTTAATAGAGCTAGAACCTTGGTTACTTGATGATGATATGTTTTTTATTCCATCAATTTGATTGATGTATTTTTCTAAAGGTTCTGTGATCTGGGATTCTACAATATCAGAGTTTGCACCGGGGTAACTTGTGCGTACAGATACTACGGTTGGATCTATGGAAGGATACTCCCTAACGCCTAGAAAAGTATAGCCGATAACTCCAAACAATAATAAAAGGAGATTGATAACTATGGCTAAAACCGGTCTTTTGATACTTATGGTAGATATGCTCATCAGTCCTGATTTTTGGGTTTGTTAACATTAACTTTAATTTCAGCACCTTCCTTTATGGCCATAATGCCCGATGTTATCACGGTATCGCCAACAGAGAGCCCATCAGATACCAAAATATCTTCATCTGTTCTTATATCAGATTTTACATCTACCAATTTGGCTTTCCCATTTTTACTGATATATACTTGTTTGCCTTTTAAAACAGGAATAACCGCCTCCGTTGGTATCAATATCGCATCTTTAATGTTTTCTAATGGGAGATTAACGTTTGCAAAAGTACCGGGCAGTAAAGAACCATCGTTATTTGCCTTTGCTTTAATGGTTAAAGACCTTGTATCAACAGAAATGGCGGGTTCTTTAGCATAAACCTTTGCTTTGTAGGTTTTGCTGCTTCCGGCTACATCAAAGGTAATTTCTGCGCCTAATTGTACCCTTTGTGCGTATTTTTCTGGTACAGAAAAAGTAATCTTTAATGGATTTGTGGCTACCAGATCGGTAATGTTGGTAGTGGGTGTAATATATGCCCCTTCAGATATGTTCCTCAAGCCAATTTTACCAGAAAAAGGTGCCCTTATCTCTGTTTTAGAAAGTTGCGCCCTTATTAATTGGCTCTGTGCTTTTAAAGATTTCAATTCGGCCAGTGTGCCATCATATTCTTCTTGGCTGATGGCTTCTGCCTTTAATAATTTACCGGCCCTGCTCTCTGTTTCTGAAGCCAGCTTTTCTTTGGTGATAGCTTGTACCAATTGTGCCTGCAATTCGCTATCATCGATCTTGATCAATAAACTCCCTTTGCTAACGTTGCTGCCTTCGGTAAAATTAATGCGCTTTACCAAACCAGAAACCTCGCTTCTAATGGCAACTTGCTCATTTGCATCAATACTGCCAGAAACAGAAATATCGTTAGAAAAATTTTGTGTTTTAACAATAACCCCTTTAACGGTTGTAATCGAGCCTGAACCTGCTTTTTGTGCGCCTTTAACGCCTCCATTCTTTGCAGAATTCTTTGCGATCCTGTTGAAGATCAAATAACCCAATAACAGGCATAATGCTATGTAAACAATATATTTTACTTTCATCCTTTTGATTTTAGATTTTTATAATCTAATTTAATATCGTTAATGTTAACTCCTTTTAAATTGTTCTGTAACGTTTCTAATACCTCAAAAAAACAGTTTACGGTGTTTTGGGACAAACTTTTTAATGCTTTTTGGTTTACGGCTACAAAAACCTGGTTAATTTGTGGTAGAATGCCCTTTGATTTTTCTGTTAGTTTGATTAAATATTGTCTTCTATCGTTATTATTGGTCTTTCTAATCACAAAACCATTATTTTCTAGATAATCTATCATGTTTACCATAAAAGATTTATCAACCTGCAACAAGTTGGCTATCTCTTTTTGGGTTAGGCTTTCATTATTTTCATCTATCAATAAAAGGGTATAATGGTATCTTTCTAATGGGATATCTTTTGAATGATCGGCAAGTACACCCAGGTATTTTTTGGTGATCTGGATGAGCTGATGTGCCAATGGTTCTTCATATTTTTTGCGGGTAATCATCAACACAAAAGTATCCGATAATTTTAAAATTAGTTGATGGTATCAACTATATTACAGATCCTAAAATTTATAATATCTCAAAATATGGTTAATATTATAACTTTGTTTAAAACTTACATTCATGGTTAATTACTTATCTAAATCTTTCATCTTTTTCATATTTATAATTATGGGCCTTAACGCTAAAGCAGAAAATGTAGCCAATATTGCATTTGAAGTTTCTTTTACAGAACCCCAAGCACATTATGCAGATGTAAAAATGACCATCGATAATATAAACAAAAACGATATTTTGGTTAAAATGCCAGTATGGGCACCTGGTTCTTATTTGATCAGGGAGTTTTCTAAAAATGTAGAATCTTTTAAGGCCTCTAGCGGTGTTGAAAAAATCAGTAAAAACACTTGGAAAATAAATACAAAGGGTAAAAAATCTGTTACCATAAATTACAGGGTTTATTGTTTTGAAGTTTCCGTAAGAACCAGTTTTATTGATGATAGTCATGCTTTTTTATCGCCGACAGGTATTTTTATGTATGTAGATGGGCGTTTGGCAGAGCCTGCTACCGTAAGCATTAATCCTTTTAAGGGATGGGACAAGGTTTCTACCGGTTTAGAAAAGACGGATGGAAAATCTTTTACTTACTATGCGAAAAATTTTGATTGGTTGTTTGATTCACCTATAGAAGTGGGCACCCAAGATGTGTTTGATTTTGATGTAGTAGGCGTAAAATATGAAGTTGCCATGGTGGGTGGCGGCAATTATGACAAAGAACGCTTAAAAACCGATATTTCTAAGATAATTGAGAAAGAGACAGATATTTTTGGAGAGAACCCTAATAAACGCTACGTATTCATAGTTCACAATTACCTATCTGGTGGCGGTGGTTTAGAGCATTTAAACTCTACGGTTTTGGGTGCTACCAGAGATGGCTACCAAAACGAAAAGATCTACAAATCTTTTTTGGGATTGGTTGCCCATGAGCATTTCCATTTATGGAACGTGAAAAGATTAAGACCCATCGCATTAGGCCCATTTAATTATGATGAAGAAAATTATACCACCAATTTATGGATCGCAGAGGGTTTTACCGCTTATTACGATAACCTGATTACCGAAAGAGCCAAACTGATCAATACGGATGAATACCTAGATATGATCCAACAAGATATTAATGCCATTGAAAATTCACAAGGCAATAAAGTACAATCTTTAAGCGATGCCAGTTTTGATGCTTGGATAAAATATTACAGACCTAATGAAAATAGTGGGAATACAACGGTATCATATTATAATAAAGGATCTTTGATAGCCTGTATGCTAGATTTGGCCATCATCAAAAAATCTGAAGGCAAACAATCTTTGGATGATGCCATGCGCTACGCTTATAACGAGTTTTATAAGAAGAAGAATAGGGGCTACACCGATGCAGAGATGAAATTGGTTTTTGAAAAATATACAGGGGAAAACCTAGATACGTTTTATGCAGATTATATTAACGGAACAAAAAGCTTAGATTTTAACAAATATTTAGGGTATGCCGGCTTAACCTTGGTAGATAGGACACCTATTACAAAACAACCTTATTTGGGTATTACGGTTAGCAAAAGCAATAAAAATGAAATCGCATTTGTTTCTAGAAACAGTAGTGCATGGGATAGCGGCTTAAATGTAAACGATCAGGTTTTGGCCATAAACGGCCAACGCACAACAGACGTTTTAAAAGATGTTGCCAATTTAGATATAAATAAAGATGCCGAATTTGTGGTAGGCCGTGACGGGATTTTAAAAACCATCATCGTAAAATTTAAACCATCTACCAGTAAAAATATGGTAATACAAGAGGTAGAAAAACCTACTGATGCCCAAAAAACTGTTTTAGAGAAATGGTTGAGTTTGTAGTTGAGATAAATTTGTTGATCAACATAAATAATATGCGGTAATCCCTAAAGCATAGCTAACCCCAAACCCCATAAATAATTTAACCAGATGATTTATTTAACACAACTCATTCATATTGTACCGGGGCAAGAAAAGGTTTTTGATCAGTTTGAAGATATTGCCCTATCAACTATTGGGAAGTATAATGGGCGGCTTTTCTTTCGTTTAAGGCCCGATGAAAAATCATTTATCGAAATTGGTACAGACAAACCTTATGAAATCCACTTTTTAGGGTTTGATACCGAACAAGACTTTGAGAACTTTAAAAAAGACAAAAAACGAAGGGAATTTTTACATCTTAAAGAACAATCTATTAAAACATCTTTGCTAATTAAAGGAACAAAAATTTAATGATCACTTACAAAGGGAAGTCAATATCCTCTAAAACCCAAAAGAAAAACATCAAAACTATATCCGGTAAAGTGGCTTAAAGCATCAATCAATCGCCGGTTTTTGTGCTTAATGGGCAATTAAGCACATTAAACCAGACCTTATTTCTAACATCCTGTGAAAAAGTTTAGACTAATTTTTTTATAACAAGATAAGTACCAATGCCTTATTGGTGTTTTATTTATCGCATAAAAAAGAGCTTCTAAAAACAACCAACTAGGCAAAAAATCAACCGATAATCGTTAAAAATCATGGTGCAGTCTTCATAAACTTATTAAAAGCCATGCTATATTTGCCAACATGAGAAAGCTGAAACTAGAGGAACTGAATAGGCCAAGTGTTGATGAATTTAAAGAACAAGAAAAATTACCCATTATCATTGTTTTGGATAATGTGCGTAGTTTGCACAATGTAGGCTCTGCCTTTAGAACAGCCGATGGTTTTGCGGTAGAGGCCATTTATTTATGCGGCATTACCGCCCAACCTCCACATCGCGAAATTGAGAAAACCGCATTGGGCGCAACCCAATCTATCCACTGGCAATATTTTGAAAATGTGATTGATGCCGTAAATGTGCTTAAAGAAAATTACCAAATCGTGGCGATAGAACAGGCAGAAAATAGTGTGAGTTTATTAAATCATCAGCCTAAAGGCGATAAAAAATATGCTTTGTTTTTTGGTAATGAAGTAAATGGCGTAAGCGAAGAAGTGATGCAAAATATAGATACCTGTATAGAGATCCCACAATTTGGCACCAAACATTCTTTTAATATCGTGATTAGTACGGGTATAGTTCTTTGGGATTTTTATGCTAAACTTCAACGCTAAGGTTAAATCTCTTTGCCATAAATTTACCAATACACGCTCCCCTTTTTTTGATTGCTTCAATCACAAATCCTGATAAAGGCAGTTATTAGGCTCTTGATTTTATTTTTCGGCATAAAATTATAAAAACGTATTTTTGCGCAAATTTTTGATTTAATGAGTGCACTTTCAGAACAAGAAATACAAAGACGCGAATCTTTAAACGAATTAAGAAAATTGGGGATAAACCCCTACCCTGCAGAAGCTTTTGACATTAACGCCAACGCTGCCGATATTTTGGCCAATTACCAAAAAGATAAAACAGCCTACAAAACCATCAGTATAGCCGGCCGCATCATGACCCGTAGAATTATGGGGAATGCTTCTTTTGCAGAACTTCAGGATGCCACTGGCCGTATCCAAATATACATCAAACGTGATGAGGTTTGCCCCGGCGAGGATAAAACTTTATACAATACCGTATTTAAAAAATTATTGGATATTGGCGATTTTATTGGTGTTAAGGGATACGCATTTACCACGCAAACCGGCGAAACATCTATCCATGTTTCTGATTTCAAAGTTCTCTCTAAATCCCTAAAACCATTGCCCATTGTAAAACGTGATGACGATGGCAATATTTATGATGGTTTTACAGACCCAGAAATGCGTTATAGGATGCGTTACGTAGATCTTACGGTAAACCCAGAGTATAAAGAGATTTTCAAGATCCGCTCTAAGGTTATCAATACCATGCGTAGCTATTTTAACGATCAAGGTTGGATGGAAGTGGAAACCCCAATTTTACAGGCCGTACATGGCGGTGCAGCGGCTCGTCCGTTTAATACGCACCATAACACCTTAGATATGCCGCTTTTTTTGCGCATCGCAAATGAGCTTTACCTAAAAAGACTGATCGTTGCAGGCTTTGATGGCGTATATGAATTTGGGAAAATGTTTAGGAACGAAGGCATGGACCGCACCCACAACCCCGAGTTTACAGCCATGGAAATTTACGTGGCCTATAAAGATTATATCTGGATGATGGGTATGGTAGAAGAATGCTTAGAGAAAATTACCCTTGCCGTTCACGGAAAATCTACCGTTACCGTTGGCGATCATATCATTGATTTTGCCGGGCCTTATGAAAAACTTTCTATGTATGATTCTATTTTGAAATTCACTGGTGTGGATGTTTCTAAAATGGATGAACAGGCTTTAAGAACAACTTGTAAACAAATGGGCATAGAGGTAAATGCCAGCATGGGAAAAGGCAAATTGGTAGATGAAATCTTTAGCGAAAAAGTAGAAGACAAGCTGATACAGCCAACCTACATTACCGATTACCCTATAGAAATGACACCCCTTGCAAAAAAGCACCGAAGCAAAGAAGGTTTGGTAGAACGTTTTGAGCTTTTTGTTAACGGGAAAGAAATAGCAAACGCCTATTCAGAGTTGAATGATGCCATTGACCAAAAAGAACGTTTTGAAGAACAGTTGAAACTAGCTGCCAGAGGCGATGATGAAGCAATGGCTATGGACGATGATTTTGTAAGGGCTTTAGAATATGGGATGCCACCAACATCTGGCCTAGGTATAGGTATTGATCGTTTAGTAATGATGATGACTAACCAAAGCAGCATCCAAGAGGTACTTTTTTTCCCGCAGATGCGCCCAGAGAAAAAAAACAAGGTTTACACCGATGATGATTTTGTGGCTTTAGCGATCCCTGCCCAATGGATACCGGTTTTAAGAAAAATGGGGTTCAATTCGCCAGCAGAATTAAAAGCCGCTAACCCAAATAAAGTATTTAATGATCTTGGTGGGATGCGCAAAAAAATGAAATTAGAAATCACGATGCCTACCAAAGATGAGGTAATGGCTTGGTTTGATTAAATATATAAAACTGTTTTAAGGAGGCTGTCTCCTATGTTTGTTTCAAGCAAACGTAGGAGACAGCCTCTTTTTTATGCAATAAATTTTGGCGTTTACATCCTGTTTAAGTTTATGTTGTGAAATTGCCTAACTTATTTTTCATCTTCTGTTTATTGTTGTTTCAAGTTATTCAAGAATACTTATTGTCTTTTTTATCAAAACAAGCCAAATTTAAACAGGCATTAAGCTTATTTAGCACAAAACGCTTTCTTTGTAGTTCATATCAACCATAATAGCAAATTCCCAAATTTGGGATAGGTTTGTGATAACCCTCTTTCACATCTATTAGGACAAGGTTAAAATACCTGTCCTTAAAAAAATTTTGTGGAAGACGAGGAATTGGCAATCTTTATTTTATTAGGCTTAACCTTTCAATTATTGGTAATGATTTCTTTTTTATTCCAATATTGCTCTCTTATGGTCTAAAAATTACCGCATCAATAAAAATGTTTTAACGTTATAGCCCATAACTTTCTTCAAAGCTTAACACAATCTTAAAACCTTCTTAATATTAAACAACCGATATTAGTTAACATAAAATTATACTCAATTCATTAGCTAATTGGTATGGTTTATGTTTTCAAAAATCTAACACCAGCATTTTTAATCATGAAAAATTCAGTTTTAGAAATTACAGACCAAGAATATACCCTAAAGTTGAACAAAAACGAGTTTGATATTTCATTTATCAGTTCTTTAGTTAAAAGGATTCAAAACGAACGGACTTTTTTTAGTCGCATTTGGGACGATGAAGACGATATCATTAGTAAAAGAAGTTTTCAAGATGAAATAGGCTTAGACCATTTAAGCGAGAAATAAAGATTTTGAACAACAAAATTTTATTACTCCCTTAAAATTTGTGATAACCACAATTTCCCAAAAACCCTCCCATCAGAAAGGCCTTCATTCTACTACTTTAATTCTTAATTTATTCTAATGCAGGTATATTGTGCTCTTTTGCCGCTTCAATATAAAGCATGATCTGATTGATGCAATGGTTTAAATTTTTCTCTATCTCAAAATCCCAAAAACGCATAACCGTAAAACCCGCATCTTCTAGTTTTTTATTTACTTCTAGGTCCCTTTGTATATTCCTCTCTATTTTGGGCACCCAAAATGCTTTGTTTTTTTTCCATTGCTCTTTTCTTTTGCCCCAATCGTAACCATGCCAAAAGCTGCCATCAACAAAAATGGCTAAGCGGTATTTTTTGATAACCAAATCTGGAGTGCCAAATATATTTTTTTGATGGATTCTATACCTCACATTCAATTTCCATAAGGCCTTACGTAGCAAAACCTCGGGTTTGGTATTTTTAGCCTTAATTTTACCCATTATTTTGCTTCGTTTTTTTGTAGTATAAAAGCCGGCCTCCTCGCTAAAGCGAGGAACTTTTATTCTATCTTCCGAAACCAAATAGGGTTTTTCTACCATTTTTTAAATTAATCCAAATAATTAATTCCGGTTAATTCTTCAGAAACCGACCATAATTTTTTAGCAACCTCTTTATTTTTAGAAAGCGAGGTGCTAGTGGCTTTCCCCGGCTTGCCTTTCATTTCTTTAAAACCCTGCGGTCCAAAAAAATCGCCACCGCTAACCTCATCAGATAAAGCAGCCATTAAACTTGGTTTAGCGCCATCCTCTGCACTTTGGCTGATCAATAAATTAAATACCGGGCTAATTAACTTATAAAAAAACGGCATGTGATCAAACAGATTAGTGGTAGAAATACCCGGGTGCGCCGCCAAAGAAATTGTTTTAGAACCTTTGGCCTTCAACCTTCTATCCATTTCAAAAGCAAACATTAAACAAGCTAATTTACTTTGCCCGTAAGCATCCCACTTACTGTATTTTCGTTTTTTAAACTGCAGATCATCAAAATTAATCTTGCCGTTTTTATGTGCAATACTGCTCAAACTAACAACACGGCTATCTTTTGTGTTTTCTAAAGTCGGTAATAATAAGCCAGTCAATAAAAAATGCCCTAGATAATTTGTACCTAATTGGCTTTCAAAACCATCCTCCGTTAAAGAGAATGGAGGCACCATGATCCCAGCGTTATTAATCAATAAATCCAGTTTTTGATGGCGCTCAAGAAAATCTTCGGCGAAAGCCCTAACAGAACTTAAAGATGAGGTATCAATTTTGATCACCTCTAAATTGGCATCTGTAACTTCTTGCTTTATTTTATTTAAAGCTTGGTTTGCTTTCTTTAAATTTCTACAAGCCATAACAACCAAAAACCCCGTTTTGGCCAAACCTTTTGCGGTTTCTAACCCTAAACCAGAGTTTGCGCCGGTAACAATGGCTATTTTCCCTTTTTGAGCGGGAATTTTCTCAATATCGAAAGCTTTCATACAACAACAGATACAATTGTTATTCCATAAATATCTGCATAAAAATCAGAAAAGGTGCTGTATTGCAACTCATTCCCGATAGTCCTGCTCATATCTTTACATTTGAATAAAAGAGACTAAAAACCGATAGGGAATTCATTAGTCCGGCAAGACACGATTTTATTATCGATGTTGACGTGAAAGGCACACCCCTTACGGTTTTTTCTTCGAGAGTCTGAACAGTACCCAAAGAGGTTTTCATAAAAACTATCTTGAATGAAGATGAGCAAAGACTGTAGAAGAAAAGCTTGGTTTTTTTGATTTTAATCGATAAAGACTATGGACCATTTAATCAAATACACCATCGGTGTAGACATTTCCAAGGACAAGTTTGATGTATGTATGCTGAGCATAGATGTGAAGCTACGATCAAAGATCAAGGGAACAAGAAAGTTTGGCAACACGCTGTCCGGCTTCAAAGAGTTTTTACTGTGGTTAACAAAGCACAGCAAAACAGACACGGCAGTAGAGATACTGATGGAAGCCACGGGCGTTTACCACGAAAGATTGGCCATATGGCTAACGGAACAAGGACAGCAGATATTTGTGGTACTGCCCAATAAGTCCAGCAAGTACATGCAGGCCCTGGGGTTAAAGACAAAGAATGATGGTGTAGATGCCAGGGGACTGGCGATGATGTGTATCGGACATCGTTTTGAACAATGGAAACCTATCGGTAGATATAACTATGAGCTGAGGTTATTGACCAGGCATTACCAAAGTACCCAGGAAATCAAGACGGTATTTCAGAACCAGTTACACGCATTGAGCCACAGCGGCTATACCTCTAAAGAAGTGGGTAAACAACTGAAGAAAAGTATTGACCTGTTTGATAAACAAGTAAAGAGTCTAAAGAAAGAGATTGTTAGGCATATAGATAGCAATAAAGAGGTTAAGCGAAAGGTAGAGCATATCTGTTTGATCAAAGGAGTTGATGTATTGAGTGTAGCCACCATCATAGCAGAGACGAACGGTTTTGAGTTGTTCACCAATCAGTCGCAACTGGTGAGTTATGCTGGCTATGATGTGGTAGAGAACCAATCAGGGAACAGAGTGGGCAGAACGAAGATTTCAAAGAAGGGGAATGGACGAATTCGAAGAATACTGCACATGCCGGCTTTAAACGTTGTAAGATTTGATGAAACCCCTTTTAAGAGACTATACCAAAGAGTTTATGATAGGAGTAAAATAAAGATGAAGGGATATGTGGCGGTTCAGAAAAAGCTTTTGATAGTGATGTATACTCTATGGAAGAATGATTTACCTTATAGCGGAGAACATGAGGAAAAGATGATTTCGGGTAATGATGAGCAAAAGGACCTCTTTCCGTTTTTCTCTGAAAGAGAAAGTAAAAAAATAGTGCCGCAATTAAGCAGCACTACACAAGATGAACTTCAGTACAACGAATCGCTTAAAGTCCTCTTTCCATTGTTGCAAAATTAAAGAAAATATATAAAAAAATGATTTGCTTTTTAAGACAGTACCTTTCCGTTACAAGTCCGCTCGCATCGTCCTGCGGGCTTTTCACTACTATCAGGTTTATTTAACCTCTTTCTTTGGTTTTTAACCAGCAACTTACTAAAATTGCAAGTAAACTTTTACTTT
This sequence comes from Pedobacter segetis, assembly GCF_016623585.1. Classification (GTDB taxonomy): domain Bacteria; phylum Bacteroidota; class Bacteroidia; order Sphingobacteriales; family Sphingobacteriaceae; genus Pseudopedobacter; species Pseudopedobacter segetis. The sequence continues at coordinate 121,563 of NZ_JAEHFY010000012.1, read as the reverse complement.
ATTTGCGATAATGAATAAAACAGATAAGAATGTAGCTCTTCTCTCCATCTTGGCATTTATAATTTTAATAGCCGCTTATGCAAATCATTTTCATAACGGTTTCCATTTTGATGATTTTCATACCATAGTTAACAACTTATATATCAGAAATTTAAGCAATATCCCTGCTTTTTTTCATGATCCAAGGATGTTTAGTGTAGATCCAGAGCATTGGGGTTTAAGGCCCATGGTAACTACCACATTGGCAATAGATTATTGGTTAGCAAACGGGTTAAACCCATTCTATTTCCAATTATCAACTTTTGTATGGTACGTAATTTTAGGTGTGATGATCTTTTTTATGTACAAAAACCTACTCCAAAAGGTTAGTGCCAGTACATGGATCCCATACATTGCCCTATTTGCAACATCTTGGTATATGTTAAATACCGCAAATGCAGAAACGGTAAACTATATCATTTCAAGGTCCGATGTGCTATCAACCTTTTGCGTAGTAGCGGCATTTCTGATATATATCGCCTATCCCAATAAAAGGAAATATTACTTATACATTATCCCCGCATTTATTGGTATTTTCTTTAAAGAGATCATGCCGGTGCTTATCATACTTTTATTCTTTTACATCCTTTTATTCGAAAGAAATTTAAGCATTTCTGACCTTTTTAAAACCACCAACTTTAAATATCTGATAAAAACAGTGGTTACTTTATTGCCTTTAACCATTATAAATTTGGTTACACAATATTATTTAATGTCGGCAAATACCGCCATACAAGGCACAACCAATCCTTTTGTACCTTATGTGCTTACACAAACCTATGTTTGGATACATTACTTCATCAGTTTCTTTTTGCCAACAAGTTTAAGTGCCGATACAGATTTTACCATTATAAAAAATTTATTGGATGAGCGGATTATTATGGGGTTTATCTTTATTATCCTCTATGCCACCGTTATTTTCAAAACCTCAAAAAAACCACAAACCAGGCCAATAGCTTTCGGCTTGATCTGGTTTGGTGCAGCACTTTTACCCACATCTTTAGCTCCTTTGGCAGAGGTAACCAATGATCACCGTATGTTTTTCCCTTTTATAGGTTTAGCCTTTAGCGCAACTTATAGCATTGCCCTGTATTTGATCAATCATGAAAATAAATTAAAAAATAATCAGCTCGCTAAAATCAGTTTAATTGCAGTTGCTATCTGCATATTGGGTTTAAATACTTATGGGGTTACCCAAAGAAATAAAGTTTGGAAATCAGAATCTTCGCTTTGGCTAGATGTTACACAAAAAAGCCCCGAAAATGGAAGGGGTTTTATGAATTATGGGCTTACCCAAATGGAAGTTGGCAATTATAAAGATGCCATATCAAATTTTGAAAAAGCAAAATTATTGACACCAAAATATGGTGCTGTTTATATCAATTTAGGCGTTGCAAAAAATGCCATAGGCTTACCACAAGAAGCTGAGGAAAATTTTAAAAAGGCAATATCGCTTAACCCCGAGTCTTACAAACCATACCAGTTTTATACTAAATATTTAATACAAAATAACCGATATGAAGATGCAAAAGAAGTTGGGGAAAAAGCATTGGCAATTAACCCCACTTCTTCAGATGTTTATGAATTATTATTGAAAACTTATAACCAATTGCAAGACTGGGAAAAGCTTACAACAACGGCTAAGGATTACCTAGAAATTTTACCAAACAATGAGCTTGCAAAAAAATACCTTGCTGCAGGTTTAAACAAAACACCTTATTATACCGAGGCAGAAAACAATGACAATAAAACAAAAATCACTAATTACATTAACCAAAGCTTAGCCATGTATAATGCCGGCAAATATCAAGAATGTATAAATTTATGCCAAAAGGTTTTAAAACTCGACTCTAATAAAATTGAAGCTTACATTAATATTGGGGCGGCAAACAATATGTTAAAGAATTGGGAAGAAGGCATAAAATACCTAAACAAGGCCTTGGCAATTAACCCTAATGATAAATTAGCCATTGGCAATTTGAATTGGGCAAAAAGCGAATTAAAGAAAAAGGATAAATAAGATAAAGAATTTATTTTAACGCCATTAAATCTATGGACCAAAAACTTACCGTTATCATCCCCGCATACAACGAGGGAAAAAACATCCCTTTGGTAATGCCGCACATCATTAGCTTTTGCGAGCAACAAAACTATAAACTGATCGTGGTTAATGATGGCAGCAAAGATGATAGCAAAGAATTATTGAGCGTTTATGAAAAGCATGAATGTTTTAAATTAATCTCTCATAAAATTAATAGGGGTTATGGCGGCGCCTTAAAAACAGGTGTTCTAAACTGTGAAACAGAATACCTGATTACCATTGATGCTGATGGACAACACGTGGTAGAAAACATCCCGGTTTTGATGGCCAAGCTGATTGAAAAAGATGCGGAAATGGTTGTTGGTAGCAGAAAAGGCCTAAAATCCGAAAGTTTATTGAGAGACATTGGTAAAAGGATTATTCGTTTGATCATCAAAAGATTAATGCCGATCCCTATTTATGACATCAATTCTGGCATGAAACTATATAAAACAGATCTAGGGAAAAAATACTGTAAGATATGCCCAAACAGCATGGCTTTTAGCGATGTGATATGCCTCGCTTTCATTAACCAGTTTCACAAGGTAATAGAAGAGCCTATAGAAATCAGGAGCAGGAACGATGGAGAAAGTACCATTACCGTAAAAACGGCTTTTCATACGGTTTATGAAATCTTCAATATTGTTGTCCTCTTTAACCCTATCCGCATTTTTATGCCCATTGCACTTGTGAGCATAATTGCAGGCGTAGTTTGGGGGATACCAATTTTATTAAGGGATAAAGGGGTTTCAACGGGTGCTTCCCTATCCATATTATTTGGTGTATTCACTTTCTTTTTTGGCGCTATGGCAGAACAGCTTTCGCAGATCAGAAAAAAGGATTTGTAGGATGGCGTTTTGCGGCTATCAAATTCGGGTTAGAGCAATTAGGCAAATCCGCATCAGAACTTTCTTAGATATGAGGTGCCAGAAGTAGGCAATCTGAAATATTAAACTTAAATATGATTAAAAAACCGCATCAAGTTTTAGGGATCCCTGCAGAAATTTTCATAGCTGAATATTTAGGTTTATCGCTTTTTTGTTAAGGATTGAAATAAAAATCGATACCTGTAATTCGGGCAGGTTTTTTTCTTTTTCAGAAAAAGACGGTAATGAAAGCTTTAACGCCTTTTAGGTGGGAACATCCAAATCTTTAAATTATCTTAAACCCTATTTTTTTTGTTTTAGGCCACAAATTAGATCTTCTTAACATTACCTATCAACTGTTAAAAACTTTACAATTTTCGGCTTGTTATACTCTTAAACAAAATCATAAATTTTTATACTTTTGCCGTTTCATTATGCTTGGTATTAATGAAATTTAGGTTCTGTTTAAAAGATTAAATAATTGCCCCAATGAAGTTGAACGTAGATTACAAAGAACAATTTGAGAATAGGCATATCGCTCCTAATGAGCAAGATAAGCTGGCCATGTTAAAAGCAGTTGGTGCAGGTTCTATTGAAGAATTGATTGATCAGACGGTCCCAAAAAACATCAGGCTTAAAAAGCCAATGAATTTGCCGGCGGCAAAAAGCGAATTTGAATATTTACACGATCTACGCATAACAGCATCTAAAAATAAAGTCTTTAAATCTTACATTGGCAAAGGATACAACGATGTGGTTTTACCTGCCGTTATACAGCGCAATATTCTAGAAAACCCGGGCTGGTACACGCAATATACGCCCTATCAGGCAGAGATTGCCCAAGGACGTTTGCAGGCATTGCTAAATTTCCAAACCATGGTATTGGATTTAACTGGGATGCAAATTGCAAATGCTTCACTTTTAGATGAAGGAACCGCGGCCGCCGAAGCCATGTTTATGCAATACAGCTTGCGCAAAAAAACAGAGGCTAAATCTTATTTTGTTTCTGAAGAGGTTTTTCCGCAAACCATAGATATTTTGAAAACCAGGGCGCAACCTTATGGGATTAAACTGCTTATCGGCAACCATAAAACTGTAAAATTGACAGATGATTTATTTGGTGCTTTGGTGCAATATCCTGCCGGGCTTGGCGAGGTTTATGATTATAAGGCTTTCGCCGATGCTGCACACGAGAAAAACATCAAATTAACCGTTGCTGCCGATTTAATGAGCTTGGCTTTACTAAGCCCTCCCGGAGAATGGGGGGCTGATATTGTGGTTGGGACAACGCAACGTTTCGGCATCCCGATGGGTTTTGGCGGGCCACACGCCGCTTTTTTTGCCACAAAAGAAGAATATAAACGCAGTATGCCGGGCAGGATCATCGGCGTAACCATTGATGCGCATGAAAATTATGCTTTGCGTATGGCTTTGCAAACTCGCGAGCAACACATCCGTAGAGATAAAGCGACTTCAAATATTTGTACCGCACAAGCATTATTGGCCATTATGGCTGGTATGTATGCAGTTTACCATGGCCCAAAAGGGATCAAGTCTATTGCGGATAGGATCCACGGTTTTGCAGTTCTATTGGGCAAAGCTTTAGCAGAGTTAGGTTTTGTGCAATTAAATGCTTCTTATTTCGATACCGTGAAATTTAATGTGGGCGATCTGGTAAACCCCATCCATTCAGAGGCATTAAACAACGAAATGAACTTCAATTACGAAGGGGAAACCATCACTATTTCTTTAGATGAAACCACTCGTTTATACGATATAGAGATCATAGTTAAGGTTTTTGCCAAGGTTAAGGGCGTTAATGTTAACGATATAGATTTGAATTCGCTTAAAGCGGATTTAGAGACCACCATTCCCGAAGAATTACAGAGAAAGTCGGCATTTTTAAAACACCCGGTTTTTAACAAGCACCACTCAGAACATGAGATGTTGCGTTACATCAAATCATTAGAAGCGAAAGATTTATCGCTATGCCATTCAATGATTGCATTGGGTTCTTGTACCATGAAATTGAACGCAACCACAGAAATGATACCAGTAACCTGGCCAGAATTTGGTGCCATGCACCCCTTTGCGCCAGCTCACCAAACCGGTGGCTATATGCAAATTATGGCAGAACTGAACGATTGGCTGAGCGAGATTACAGGTTTTGCAGCTATGAGTTTACAGCCCAATGCGGGCGCACAGGGCGAGTATGCTGGCTTAATGGTTATTAGGGCTTATCATCAGGATAGAGGAGATTTTAACAGAAATATTGCGCTAATTCCTTCTTCAGCACATGGTACAAATCCAGCTTCGGCTGCAATGGCAGGGATGAAGATTGTGGTAACAAAATGTGACGAAAAAGGAAATATAGACGTGGAGGATTTAAGGGCAAAAGCCGAGGAACATTCTGCAAATTTAAGTTGTTTGATGGTAACTTACCCTTCTACCCATGGTGTTTTTGAAGAATCCATTATCGAGATTTGTGAAATTATCCATAAACACGGGGGGCAAGTTTATATGGATGGCGCAAATATGAACGCTCAGGTTGGCTTAACTTCGCCGGCAAATATTGGTGCCGATGTTTGCCATTTGAATTTGCATAAAACCTTCTGCATCCCACACGGTGGCGGCGGCCCCGGAATGGGCCCAATTGGGGTAGCAGCTCACTTAGTTCGGTTTTTACCCGGCCATTCTGTTGTGGATATGGGTAATGAGAAATCTATTTCTGCTGTTTCTGCTGCTCCTTGGGGTTCGGCTTCTATTTTATTGATTTCTCACGCTTATATTGCCATGATGGGCGAAAAAGGATTAACGAATGCCACAAAATATGCCATCCTAAATGCCAATTATATCAAAGCAAGATTAGAAAAACATTACCCGGTTTTATACGCCGGGGCTAATGGACGTTGTGCGCATGAAATGATCTTGGATTGCCGAAGTTTTAAGAATTTAGGCATAGAGGTAACAGATATTGCTAAGCGTTTGATGGATTATGGTTTCCACGCCCCAACGGTTTCTTTCCCTGTTGCAGGTACGGTAATGGTAGAACCAACAGAATCGGAGCCGAAGCATGAATTGGACCGTTTCTGTGATGCGATGATTGCTATCAGAAATGAAATTGCTGATGTTGAAACTGGTTTATTGGACAAAGTTAATAATCCTTTAAAAAACGCACCACATACCGTAGCCGTAATTACCGGCAACCAGTGGGATAAACCTTATACTCGCCAAAAAGCGGCGTTTCCATTACCTTATGTAACTTTAAATAAATTTTGGCCTTCGGTTGGTAGGGTTAATGATACTTTTGGGGATAGGACTTTGATCTGTACTTGCCCACCTATTGAAGAGTATGAGTTTGATGTTTTGGTTTAAGGGATGTTTAGAGTAGAAGGTTTAAAGTAAAAAGTTTAAAGTCTTGCTTTTAAACCGAGACAGGCCTTTTTAGCCTTTCTCGCAGGTAAAACATAAAACAGTTCCTTGGTTGTTATTTTGCTCTGCCCAAATTTTACCTCCGTTTGCCATCACAAATTCATTGCAAAGCGTTAAGCCTAAGCCAGTTCCTTTTTCATTGTTAGTGCCTCTCCTGCTTTTGCTATCTGGTAAAAATATATTTTTCAAATCTTCTTCTGGGATACCGATGCCGTTATCGGCAACACAGATCTTGATTAAATTATTTTGATGATTTTCTGCATAAATATTGATTTGCCCATTGCTAGGGGTAAATTTTATCGCATTAGCCATCAAGTTTCTAATAATGAATGCAAAATGGTTAGCATCCATAAAAATACTTTTACCCTCTAAATCTATGGTGTTCAAAACCAGTTTTTTTTCATTGATTGCCTTAATATTAAGATCAATTACTTTTTGGATAACCGGTAAAATCTGAATGTTAACTTTTTGTAGATTGTTTCCCTTTATTTGTGCTTTTCCCCAAAGCAACAGATCATCTAATGTTTCTAAAGAAGAGGTAGATTGTTTGATGATCAAATCTAAATATTTTGCTTGCTCCTCAGCATCTAGATCACCATTTTTAATTAAACCTAAAATCCCTAAAGTTGAACCATGCCCGCCCCTTAAATCATGCCCAATGATAGAAAATAATTTGTTTTTGATACTGTTACTTTCGGTCAGTTCTATTTTACTAATACTTAGCTCATCATTAGTATTTTTTAACCTAATCAAAACAAAAATTAAAACAAAAGATAAGATTGCGATAGCTATTAAAACGACTAGAATGATATTTCTCTCTTTTCTTGTTTGGAATAAAAGTTGGTTGCCTTCTAAAATCTTAGCATTTGCCTTGTACAAACCTAAGCTTGCATTGGCCTCTGCCAAAGCTCTCTGTTTTTGCTCGTTAATTTGCTTATCTTTTATATTTGAACCACTTTTATAATAATCAAATGCAGATTTGAAGTTATTTTGTGCTTCGGAAGTTTCTACCAAAACGTTATAGATCTCAACCTGTAAATCCTCCAACCCCAACTTTTTCGCTTTCTTTAGTAAATCTAGCAATTGAGTTTGGGCCAAGTGGTATTTCTTTTGCTCAAAAACAACCAAAGGAACGTTGATAGTGATTCTCAATTCTTCTTCTTTTAGGTTGCTTTTTTTTGCGGTGTTTATTCCCTTTTCTAAAATTGATAGGGCTTTTTGGTACTGCTTTTTTTCTTTATACACTAGGCCTATATTTTGAAGTGCCAAAACCTGGTTAATAAGGTTTCTCTCTTCAGCAGCAATTTTATAACTCAACTCAAATTGTTTTAAAGCATTATCCAAGTCTCCTCTTATCGCATAAATAATGGCTTTATTAGCAATCAAATCGTTTTTAAGAAAATGGGTGCCGTTTTTTTGGTTAACAGAATCAACTTTTAGGTAAAATTCTAACGCCTCGTTTGGTTTATTTTGTTTGGTGCGCACAACTCCTAATTTAAAATAGGCAGCTGCAACGCCCTCTTGGTAATTTGTCTTCTTGGCAGATAATAAAGCTTTTAAAAAATAAGATTCTGCTTTTAGAAAATCTCCTCTTTTTCCCCACAAAACCCCTAAAGAGTTGGTAATATCTACCTCTAAAGAGGTATTTTTTATCTTTTTGGATAACGCTAAAGCATCGGTATAATATTTTTCAGACAAGCCTAAGTATCCATATTTAGAAAGGATAAAACCCGTACCCTGATTAATCTTACAAAGATCGTACTCGCTATTTTGATGTTTAAAATCTAAGATAGCTTTATCTGATATGGCAATTATGCTATCAACATTCTTGGGGTCAATTTTTTTTAAAATCGATAGGTACTTTCCTAGTTTAACAGAATCTTGATCAGTTGTTTTTGGATCCGCAAAACAGAATATGGTTTGTAAAGAGAAAAAAAGAGCAATGGTTAAAAAGAAAAAAAAGAATTTTTGCGATTTAAAATTCATAAGCATTGTATGTGAAACATTAATTTAAGCTTATAATATTATCGAAGATGAATTTATCATCAATATTTTTTTCTAAATAAAAGTAGTGATGATTGAGTTTATTAAGAAACAACTAATAAACCTTAAACCTGCTAAGTAAACTTAAATATATTAAATTTTAAATGCTTTTTACAAAAATAAACGATTGGCAAATTAATTTTAAATGGTAAAACTAATTTCAAACTGGCTAGTTTAATTATATTTGTTATCCTCATTAAATAAATTTTCTATAGTATAAAAAATATAAAATGTTAAAATCAAATTCTCAAAGAATCTTACTAACAGTATTTTTGGTTTCATCTTTTTCTTTGCTCAAAGCGCAAGAAAAAGATAGTTTAAATACGGCCGAAAAAATTTACAGGGCAACTCCAGATAAAATAAACGATTTAGTAAATACCAAACTAGATGTAAAGTTTGATTATAAAAAAGCCTATCTGTATGGTAAGGCCTGGATAACCTTAAAACCTCATTTTTATCCTACAAATTCGCTCACGTTAGATGCCAAAGGGATGGACATTAAAAACGTTTCTATATTGAACGGAAGTATCAATAGCCCGTTGAAGTTTACCTATGATAGTTTGCAGCTCAAAATTAATTTGGGCAAAACTTATACCTCATCAGAAAATTACACCATTTATATTGCCTATACCTCTAAACCTAATGAATTTAAGACCAAAGGTAGCCAGGCCATTACTGATGCCAAAGGCCTGTATTTTATCAATCCGGATAGTACCGTAAAAGGTAAACCTGTTCAGATTTGGACACAAGGAGAAACAGAAGGCTCTTCGGTTTGGTTCCCTACAATAGATCATCCAAACCAAAAAACTACTGAAGAAATCATCATGACGGTTCCTGCCAAATATGTTACGCTCTCTAACGGGGCTTTAATATCCCAAAAGAAAAATAACGATGGTACCAGAACAGACACTTGGAAAATGGATAAACCTCACTCGCCATATTTGTTTATGATGGCTGTTGGCGATTTTAAAATCTATCATGATAAATATAAAAATATCCCGGTAGATTATTATTTAGAACCAGCTTATGCGCCTTATGCAAAAGATATTTTTGGTAAAACGCCAGAGATGATCGCTTTCTACTCTAAAAAATTAGGCGTAGAATACCCATGGAATAAATATGCCCAAATTGTGGTAAGGGATTATGTTAGTGGTGCCATGGAAAATACCACCGCAACTTTACACGGCGAATATGTGCAACAAACCAAAAGAGAATTATTGGATGGCAGTAACGGCGAAGAAACCATTGCCCACGAACTTTTTCATCAATGGTTTGGAGATTATGTAACTACCGAGAGTTGGAGCAATTTATCGGTAAACGAATCTTTTGCTGATTTTAGCGAGACTTTATGGGCAGAACATTCTGAAGGCAGAGATGCGGGCGATGCGCATAACTATGAATCTATGCAAGCTTATCTAGGCACTCCGGATGCTAAAACAAAAGACTTAATTCGTTTCCATTATAACGATAAAGAAGATATGTTTGATGTGGTAACTTATCAAAAAGGAGGTAGGATATTAAATATGTTGAGGAATTATTTAGGTGAGGATGCTTTTTTTAAAGGATTAAGCCTTTACCTAAAAACCAATGCTTTTGGTAGCGGAGAAGCCCAACAACTACGTTTAGCCTTAGAACAAGTTAGTGGTAAAGATTTAAACTGGTTCTTTAACCAATGGTATTACGGTGCGGGCAATCCCGATCTAACGATAGATTATAAATGGAATGAAACGGCCAAAACCGAAACTGTTTACCTAACCCAGAAACAAAAAGCAGATGCGTTTATCTTGCCCATGAAAATTGATGTTTATGCCAACGGTAAAAAATTTACCCAGAATTATTGGATGAAAAGCAAAACAGATTCTATCTGTTTCCCTTTAAATAACAAACCAGATCTGGTAAACGTAGATGCCGATAAAATTTTGTTGATGAGCAAAAAGGACAATAAAACCATCCAAGAATTTGCATTCCAGTACAAAAATGCACCTTTATATGTAGATAGATTAGAAGCTATACAAGCGGCCATCAAAAATATTAAAACTAAAGAAGGACTAGATATTTTAATTGCCGCCTTAAAAGACCCTTACTATGGATTGCGTATTGATGCCATCAACAATTTGAAGCTAGATAACGAAGATGTTAAAAAGCAGATTCTTTCAACTATTATAAACATTGCCAAAACAGATCCTAAAACTTTGGTTAGGGCTGCGGCTATAGAGTCTTTGGGGAACCTTCAGGATAAAAATTACATGGCATTATTTACTGACGCATTAAAAAATCCATCTTATGCAATTGATGGTGCTGCACTAAACTCAATTGCCGCATTAGATATGTCGCAAGCTAAAATATTAGCCAAAACTTTAGAAAAAGATAGTAAAGGGCCTTTAGCCACAGCAATTGTTAATGTTTACAGCGTAGAAGGTGGAGATGAAGAGTTTCCGTACGTTTATAAATCTTTTACCGAAGCGGGTGTGCAAACAAAATTTCAATTGATACCAGGTTTTGCGAGTATATTAATGAATGTCGACAATTTAGATAACCTCAAGAAAGGATTGGCAGAATTAAAATCTATGGCTAAACAATACAAAACCTATGGTGTGGATAGATATGTAAACGTAATGCTCAATAATGTGGTTAAGAGCAAGCAAAATGATTTAGAAAAAGCTAAAGAGAGTGATAAGCAAAATATTGATGCTCAAATAAAAGAGACTCAAAAAACCATTGATGAGATAAGCAAATTATAAAGTAGATGTCCCAATTTATATAAAATCCCATTTCTTATAATTTTAGAAATGGGATTTTTTTATTAAAATATCTGTTAAAAAATCAACAATAAATTAAGTTTCTGATTATATAAAATAAAAAAAACCTCTAACAACTAAATGTTAAAGGCTTTTAAAATATTTATGAAACTAATTACTCAGCAGATTTTTCATCTTTAGAATCAGAACCTTCTTCGGTTTCAGGAGCTTCTTCAACTTTAGCTTCTGTTTTTGGTGCTTCTTCTTTAACTTCTGTGTCAGTAGTTTCTTCAGCTACAACTTCGTCTTTCTTAGTATCAGCTTTAACATCTGTTGCTTTAGCTTTTGATCCAGAACCTCTTCTACGAGTAGATTTTTTCTCTACCTTGGTATCCTTGTTGTAAACATCATTAAAGTCAACCAATTCAATTAATGCCATTTCGGCATTATCTCCTAAACGATTAGGTAACTTTACAATACGAGTGTAACCACCGGGGCGGTTAGCCACTTTCTCCGCAACCTCACGAAACAGAGTAGTTACAACTTCTTTGTTTTGCAAATAAGCAAATACAGTACGACGTGAATGAGTAGTATCGTTTTTTGATTTTGTGATGATTGGTTCAACATAAACACGTAATGCTTTAGCTTTAGCCAAAGTGGTAGTGATACGTTTGTGTTCGATAAGCGAAGAGGCCATATTTGCCAACATTGCTTTTCTGTGGGCGGTTTTACGACCTAAGTGATTAAATTTCTTTCCGTGTCTCATTATTCTAATATTTGCGCATACCGTCAGCTCTAGCCAATATGGCGAACCGGGAATTATGCGTAATTTTCACTATTTATTCTTCGTCTAACTTAAATTTAGACAAGTTCATTCCAAAAGATAAACCTTTAGACTTTACTAATTCTTGAATCTCTGTTAATGATTTTTTACCAAAGTTCCTGAATTTTAACATATCAGCAACATCATAAGAAACCAACTCGGCCAATGATCTAATATCTGCAGCTTTTAAGCAATTTAATGCTCTAACAGAAAGATCAAGATCCACTAATTCTGTTTTCAAGATTTTACGCATGTGTAAAACTTCTTCGTCAACCTCTTTAGTTTCTTCTTTAGCTTGAGATTCCAATACTAAGTTCTCATCAGAGAACAGCATAAAGTGTTGTATTAATATCTTAGCGGCTTCTTTTAGTGCTTCTTCTGGATGTATAGAACCATCAGTAGTGATATCTAAAACCAATTTTTCGTAATCGGTTTTTTGCTCTACCCTAAAGTTCTCAATGGTATATTTTACATTTTTGATAGGCGTATAAATAGAGTCTATGGCAATCACACCAACCGGTGCATCCATATTCTTGTTTTCTTCTGCAGCTACGTAACCCCTACCTTTGTTAATGGTCAATTCTATTTCTAAAGTAACAGAGCTTTCCATGTTACAAACAACAAAATCAGGATTTAACACCTCAAAGTTGTTAGAGAATTTGGTAATATCTCCAGCCTTAAAAGATTCTTGATTGCTGATGATCACAAATATTTTTTCGTTATCGCCAGAATCGCCGGTTTTCTTAAAGCGTACCTGTTTAAGATTCAAAATGATATCAACAACATCTTCTGCCACACCTTTGATAGTAGAAAATTCGTGAGAAACACCTGAAAAACGAACTGAAGTAATTGCAAAACCCTCTAATGAAGAAAGTAAGATTCTTCTTAGTGAGTTACCTATGGTAACGCCAAAACCAGGTTCCAATGGTCTAAATTCAAACGTACCATCAAAATCCGTAGATTTTTGCATAATAACTTTATCGGGTCTCTGAAATGCTAAAATTGTCATTTATTTGCCTTTTGTTAATGTTAATTTTGGATAAATAAGAATTGCCGAATTAATCGGCAATTCAATAATATCATTATTTAGAGTACAACTCGACGATTAAGTTTTCCTTGATGTTTTCAGGAATACTTTCACGCTCTGGATATTGTAAAAATTTACCAGATAAAGATTTTGCATCCCATTCTAACCAGTTATACTTGTTTATTGTACGAGCGGCAACAGAGTTTGTGATAATTTCTAATGCTTTAGATTTCTCTCTTACTTCTACAACATCGCCAGCCTTTAAAGTATAAGATGGTATATTCACCAATTCACCGTTTACTAAAATATGCCTATGAGATACTAATTGGCGAGCACCAGACCTTGTTGGGGAAATACCTAAACGGTAAACCGCATTATCTAACCTAGCTTCTAGCAATTGCAGTAAGTTTGTTCCCGTAATACCTTCTCTTGCTGAGGCTTTTTTGAAAAGATTAGAGAATTGTTTTTCTAATACACCATAAGTGTATTTTACTTTTTGCTTCTCTTGTAACTGGGTTGCGTATTCAGACTGCTTTCCTCTTCTTTTAGAAGCACCATGCTGTCCTGGGGGATAGTTTTTTCTATCTAGTGCCTTATCAGGACCAAAAATTGGTTCTCTGAATTTACGGGCGATCTTGGATTTTGGTCCTGTATATCTTGCCATTGTTTTGTCTTTAAAGTATCTTCCCAACTCAATCGGGAGAATCTTATCTTTAAAATTGATTAATTAAACTCTTCTTCTTTTTGGAGGACGACATCCGTTGTGCGGAAGTGGAGTAATGTCCTTGATTGTAGTAACTTCTAAACCTGAGTTTTGTAAAGTACGGATCGCTGATTCACGACCAGAACCTGGCCCTTTAACAAAAACTTCCACTTTACGTAAACCCAAATCATGAGCTGCCTTACCGCAATCTATTGCTGCTTGTGAAGCTGCATACGGAGTGTTCTTTTTAGAACCTTTAAACCCTTGTTTACCTGCCGAAGACCAAGAAATTGTTTGGCCTTGATTGTTTGTAAGGGTAATGATAATGTTATTAAAGGTAGCGTTGATATGTGCTTGCCCAACAGGCTCAACAATAACTAAACGCTTTTTAGTAACTTTCTTTGACTTAGCCATCTTTTAAATCAATTAATTATTTAGTAGCTTTTTTCTTATTAGCAACAGTTTTTCTCTTTCCTTTACGGGTACGAGAATTATTTTTGGTCCTTTGCCCACGTAGTGGTAAACCTTTCCTGTGACGTAGTCCTCTGTAACATCCAATATCCATTAAACGTTTGATGTTTAATTGAACTTCAGAGCGAAGTTGCCCTTCCACTTTGATAGATTCATTGATGATGTTACGGATTGCTGTTAATTCTTCATCGGTCCAATCTTGAACTTTTTTATCAACGCTGATTTCAGCTTGCTTCAATATAGATTGAGCAGTGCTTCTTCCAATTCCGAAGATATAAGTAAGGCCGATTTCTCCTCTTTTGTTTTTTGGTAAATCAATACCTGCTATCCTTGCCATTTAATATTTATTGATTTTTTAAAATTAACCTTGACGCTGCTTAAACTTCGGGTTCTTTTTATTGATCACGTACAATTTTCCTTTTCTACGGATCACCTTGCAATCAGCGCTGCGTTTTTTAATGGATGCTCTAACTTTCATTTTATTTATACCTATAAGTTATTCTACCTTTTGTAAGATCATAAGGAGACATTTCTAATTTAACCCTATCTCCTGGCAAAATTTTGATGTAGTGCATCCTCATTTTGCCTGATATATGGGCAATAATCTCATGACCATTCTCTAACTCAACACGGAACATTGCATTTGATAATGCTTCTTTTATGATACCGTCTTGTTCAATAGAGGATTGTTTTGCCATATTTCTTTGATTTTTACTTAATTAGCACCGCCTAAAGCGGGACGCAAAATTAAGCAAATATTTTTAAAATCCTATTTTTTATTTAAAACTTGTTCTATCTCTTCAAAAGACGAAAGAACATCGGC
The DNA here is from genome assembly GCF_016623585.1 of Pedobacter segetis. Taxonomy (GTDB): domain Bacteria; phylum Bacteroidota; class Bacteroidia; order Sphingobacteriales; family Sphingobacteriaceae; genus Pseudopedobacter; species Pseudopedobacter segetis. The sequence continues at coordinate 106,518 of NZ_JAEHFY010000012.1, read as the reverse complement.
TTTGCCCTTCTTTATTGCAACTGTATGCTCGTAATGTGCAGACGATTTTTTATCAATAGTAGAAACTGTCCATCCATCATCCCAAAATTTTACCCCTGCTTTACCCGCGTTGATCATTGGTTCTATGGCGATAACCATCCCCTCTTCCAACTTGATGCCGTTACCCCTTCTGCCGTAATTTGCAACATCCGGTTTTTCATGTAATTTAACGCCAACACCATGTCCTACCAATTCTTTTACCACCCCAAAACCAAAACTCTCTGCGTGATGTTGTATGGCATAACCTATATCTCCTAATCTATTTCCCACAACAGCTTTTTCTATTCCTAAATAAAGGCATTCTTTAGTTACTTTTAATAAAAGCTCATCTTCTTGGCTAATCTCACCAATGGCATAGGTATAGGCAGAGTCTCCATAATAACCATTCTTTACCACACCACAATCTACAGAAAGCACATCTCCTTCTTTAAGTTGATAATTACTTGGAAAACCGTGAACAACTTGATCATTCAAGCTAATACATAGAGAGGCTGGAAAGCCATTATAGTTCAAAAATGCAGGTTTACCGCCATTATCCCTTATAAATTCTTCTGCTACTTTGTCTAGGGCTTTTGTTGTAACACCGGGTGCGATCAACTTGGCAACCTCTGCGTGGCTTTTACCAACTAATAAAGAGCTATGTCTTATTAATTCAATCTGTTCGGCTGTTTTATAGATGATTTTGCTCGACATTGTAGAACTAAATTACGGTTCCGGTACCTGCTACGGCAGAGGGAGTACGTCCTTTAATTCTTCCCGTTTTCATCAAACCATCATAATGGCGCATCAATAAATGACTTTCAACTTGTTGCAATGTATCCAAAACAACTGCTACCAAGATCAATAAAGATGTTCCTCCAAAGAAATGGGCGAACTGAGAATTAACACCTGCAATTATTGCAAAAGCAGGCAAGATTGCTATAACCGCTAAAAATATCGAACCTGGAAAAGTGATCCTCGATATGATTGCATCTATAAAATCGGCTGTTGTTTTACCTGGCTTAACACCTGGCACAAAACCTCCGTTCTTTTTCATATCATCTGCCATTTGATTAGGATTAATTGTAATGGCAGTATAGAAAAAGGTAAATAGAATAATTAAAATAGCAAAAGTAAAATTATAGGTAAAAGATGTATAATCACTAAAAGAAGCCAGCCAAGATGATTGCGCATTTGGGAAAAACTGACCAATAGTAGAAGGAATAAACATAATTGCTTGTGCAAAAATGATCGGCATTACCCCAGCAGCGTTAAGCTTCAAAGGAATATATTGCCTAACTCCACCATATTGTTTATTACCAACGATTTTTTTGGCATATTGTACGGGAACTTTTCTGGTTCCTTGGATTACTAAAACCGTAAATATCACTACGCCAAATAACGCTACAAACTCAATAAAGAATGCTATTAAACCTCCTTGTCCATTTTGTCTGCTCATAAACTCGGCTCCAATACCGTAAGGCAATTGTGCGATGATGCCAACCATGATCAATATTGAAATACCATTTCCAATACCTTTATCTGTAATTTTTTCTCCCATCCACATCACAAACATAGTTCCAGCCGTTAGGATGAAAACCGATGAAATGGTAAACAAAGGATCGCTGAACAACCTAGCTTCTGGTGCTATTTGAGATTTAACATACCCAATTGCTTGCAACGCTGTAATTCCGATTGTTAAATAACGGGTAATTTGGTCAATTTTTTTCCTTCCGCTCTCACCTTCTTTTTGCATTTTTTGAAAATAAGGTACCGCGATACCCAATAACTGAACTACGATAGATGCAGAAATGTAAGGCATTACTCCAAGTGCAAAAATGGATGCCCTAGAGAATGAACCTCCTGCAAACATATTTAACAAGCCAAGCAAGCCCTCTTTTGCAGATTGATTAGATAGGGAATTGTGATCTACACCTGGCAATACGATGAAAGATCCTATCCTGTACACCAAAAGAATTAAGAGTGTGTATAAAATACGCACTCTTAATTCCTCAATTTTCCAAATATTGGATAAAGTTGTGAAAAGCTTCTTCATTAATTATATTTTTTCTACAGAACCGCCTAATGCCTCAATTGCTTTTTGGGCTGCTACTGTAAATGCGTGTGCTTTAACGTCTAATTTAACTTTAACTTCGCCCCTACCCATGATTTTCACAACATCATTTTTTGAAACCAGGCCATGTTCTTTTAATGCGGCAAAATCTATGGTTTTTAAATCAAACTTCTCTACCAATTTCTGTAAAACATCAAGGTTAACACCCACGTACTCTACCCTGTTAGGGTTTTTGAAACCTACTTTTGGTACACGACGTTGTAATGGCATCTGACCGCCTTCAAAACCGACCTTTGAAGAATAGCCAGAACGGGATTGCGCTCCCTTATGCCCTTTTGTTGATGTTCCACCACGGCCAGAACCGGTACCACGACCAATTCTTTTTCTATTTTTTATTGAACCTTCTGCAGGTTTTAAATTACTTAAATTCATGGTAATTATACTTTTTCTATGGCTACCAAATGGTTTACTTTTTTAACCATTCCGATAATAGCCGGATTAGCTTCTACTTCTACGCTAGCGTTCATTTTTCTTAACCCTAAGGCTTGCATAGTTCTTTTTTGGCGCTCGCTTCTATCAATAACGCTCTTAATCTGGGTAATTTTGATTTTTGCCATTTTTTTAACCGTTAAAAACTTTATTTAATGAAACACCTCTATGTTGAGCTACGGTTTGCGCATCTCTTAATTTAGATAAAGCAGAAATTGTTGCTTTAACCACGTTATGAGGATTAGAAGACCCTTTAGACTTAGCTAATACATTATGTACACCTGCAGATTCTAAAACAGCCCTCATCGCACCACCAGCAATAACTCCGGTACCATTTGCAGCTGGTTTTAAAAACACAAACCCTCCAGAAAACTTACCAATCTGCTCATGCGGGATAGTACTGTTTATGATAGGGACTTTAACCAAGTTCTTTTTGGCATCATCTATACCTTTAGAAATAGCCTCAGTTACCTCTTTAGCCTTTCCTAAACCGTAACCCACTACGCCGTTTTCATCACCTACCACTACTATTGCCGAGAAACTGAATGTACGACCTCCCTTGGTAACCTTTGCAACACGTTGGATGCTTACCAAACGATCTTTTAATTCTATCTCGTTTGCTTTTACTCTCTTTATATTTATAGTTGACATTTTCTACTTTAATTAAAAGATTAAACCACCTTCACGAGCACCATCGGCCAATGATTTTATACGACCATGATACAGGTAACCATTTCTATCAAAAACTACTTCTGTAATCCCAGCAGCAATGGCCTTTTCTGCAACCTTTTTACCCACTTCTTTGGATTGATCTATCTTGGTACCAGTTGTACTAAAATCCTTTTCAGCAGATGAAGCAGCAACTAATGTTCTACCGTCAACATCATTGATGATTTGAGCATATATACCTTTGTTACTTCTAAATACGGATAAACGTGGACGTTCGTTAGAACCAGTAATTCTTTTTCTGATTCCTTTTTTTATTCTTTCCCTACGGGATAATTTAATTTTTCCTGCCATGATCGTTATTTTTTAGATGCTGACTTACCAGCTTTTCTTCTCAACTGCTCGCCAACAAACTTGATACCCTTACCTTTATAAGGCTCTGGTGCTCTTAATGAGCGAATTTTTGCAGCAACTTGTCCCAATAATTGTTTATCGATTGATTCTAAAATAATAGTTGGGTTTTTACCTTTTTCTGCTGTTGTTTCTACCTTAATTTCTGGTGGAAGTGAGAAAATGATATGGTGTGAAAATCCTAAAACCAAATCCAAGGTGTTGCCCTGATTTGTTGCTCTATAACCAACACCAACAAGCTCTTGTTGTATTTTATAACCTTCTGTAACGCCAACCACCATGTTATTGATTAATGAACGATACAAACCATGTAGGGCTTTGTGCCTTTTTTGCTCAGTAGGACGTGATACAATGATGTTTCCATCTTCTTCAGAAACTTTTATATCCGAATCTACTTTTTGAGATAATTCTCCTTTTGGACCTTTAACAGTCACTTCGTTATCCGCCGAAATTTTTAATGTAACACCGTTGGGGATTAATATGGGCGCTTTACCTATTCTTGACATTGCTTTCTCCTCCTATTAGTAAACGTAACATAAAACCTCACCACCTACATTTAACTGTTTAGCTTCTTTATCGGTCATAACACCTTTTGAAGTTGACATGATGGCAATACCTAAACCATTTAATACCCTAGGCATATTGCCCATTCCTGCATATTTTCTCAAACCCGGCTTACTGATCCTATCAATGTTGCGTATTGCTGGGATTTTAGTAATTGGGTGATACTTTAAAGCAACTTTTATTGTTCCCTGAACATCATTATCCTCAAATTTGTAGTTTGTGATGTAACCTTTCTCAAAAAGAACTTTCGTAATCTCTTTTTTAAGGTTTGATGCAGGAATTTCTACAACCCTATGGTTGGCCTTAATGGCATTCCTTACTCTTGTAAGATAATCTGCGATTGGATCTGTGTACATTATTATTGTTTATGATGGTGGTTTCTATGACCGCTTGTGGCAAAGACCTTCCATCTGTTAAATTCTTTATATTAGAAAATAAATTTGAGCCCCAGAACAATAGATTCTTGAGTTTCAAATTTACATTTTAAACCTTAGTGTTACCAACTGGCTTTGGTAATCCCTGGGATTTTTCCTGCCAATGCCATCTCGCGGAAAGTAACCCTTGAAATACCGAATTGACGCATATACCCTCTTGGACGACCGGTTAATTTACATCTATTATGTAAACGAACAGCAGAAGAGTTTTTTGGTAATTTATCTAATCCTTCGTAATCTCCGGCGGCTTTTAACGCTTCTCTTTTATCAGCGTATTTAGCTACCATTTTCTGACGCTTTAATTCGCGAGCTTTTATTCCTTCTTTAGCCATTATGAACTATATTATGATTTTTGAAAGGTAAACCGAATGCCTTTAATAACTCAAGTGCCTCAACATCTGTATTTGCAGAAGTCACAAAAGTAATATCCATTCCTTGTATTTTGTTTATTTTATCAATATTAATTTCTGGGAATATGATTTGCTCTGATATACCTAAGGTATAATTTCCTTTACCATCAAAACCTTTATCATTGATACCTTTAAAATCACGGATACGAGGCAATGCAACTGAGATCAAACGATCTAAAAACTCGAACATATTATTATCACGTAGCGTAACACGCACACCAACCGGCATACCTTTACGCAACTTGAAGTTCGAAATATCCTTCTTAGATTTGGCAGAAATTGCTTGTTGACCCGTAATAGTAGTCAATTCGGTAATTGCCGATTCTACAACTTTTTTATCAGTTACACCAGCACCAACACCTTGGTTGATAGCTATCTTTTGTAACTTAGGTACTTGCATTATGCTCTTATATTGGAATTTTTCCTTAAGAGCAGATACAACTTCCTCTTTATATTTATTCTTTAATCTTGGTGCGTAAGCCATTACTTAATTTCCTCCCCAGATTTTTTAGCTATTCTAGTTATTTTCCCATCCTCATTTCTTTTTCTAGCGATACGAGTAGCATTACCTGATTTAGGATCTACTAACATTACGTTAGAAATATGTATTGGGGCTTCCATTTTGTTTATACCACCGTTTGGGTTAGCAGCGTTTGGTTTAGTATGTTTAGATACCATATTAGCACCTTCTACTATCACGCGATTAGTTTTGGTAATCACTTCAACTACTTTACCTTTCTGACCTTTTGAATCTCCGGCTATTACTTTTACTAAATCTCCTTTACGAATGTTTAGCTTTACTTTTTTTGTCTTTTCCATATTACAATACCTCCGGTGCTAATGACACAATTTTCATGAATTGTTTCTCACGCAGCTCTCTTGCAACAGGGCCGAAAATACGGGTTCCTCTTGGCTCGTCTTGTGCATTCAACAAAACGGCTGCATTATCATCAAAACGGATATAAGAACCGTCTTTTCTTCTAATTTCTTTTTTAGTTCTTACAACTACGGCCTTAGACACTGTACCTTTTTTGATGTTTCCTGATGGTAATGCACTTTTTACGGTTACAACCACTTTGTCTCCAATTGAGGCATATCTTTTACCGGTACCGCCCAACACTCTAATTACTAAAACCTGTTTAGCACCCGAATTGTCGGCAACATTCAATCTTGATTCCTGTTGTACCATTTTTTACTTAGCCCTTTCTAAAATTTCAACTAATCTCCAGTTTTTGTTCTTACTCAGCGGACGTGTCTCCATGATCAATACAGTATCACCGATACCGCAATCATTCTTCTCGTCATGAGCCATAAATTTGGTAGTTGTCTTAACAAACTTACCATAAATAGGGTGTTTCACTTTTCTCTCAACTGCCACAACGATAGATTTATCCATCTTGTTGCTCATTACCAACCCTGTTCTTGTTTTTCTTAATTTTCTTTCCATTTCAACTGTAAAAATTATGAATTACTTTCAGAGGTTGCCTTAGCTTTACGCTGAGTTAATTCAGTATTTAGGCGAGCCACTACTTTTCTCGCATTTTTAATTCTTGTAGGATTTTCTATAGCAGAAACTGTATGGGCAAACTTTAATTTTGTCAAGGTTGCTTTCTCGTCCTGAATTCTGGCAACGATCTCTTCGTTAGACAGCTCTTTAATTTCTGAGTATTTCATCGTTATTATAATTATGCTTCTACGTAATCTCTACGTACTACAAATTTCGTTTGAACTGGTAATTTCTGGGCAGCTAAACGCATTGCTTCTTTGGCTACTTCAAAAGGCACACCTTCGGCCTCGAAAAGGATCCTACCTGGTCTCACAACGGCTACCCAATATTCTGGGGCACCTTTACCTTTACCCATACGCACTTCAGCTGGCTTTTTAGTAACTGGTTTATCAGGAAATATGCGGATCCAAACCTGACCCTCACGTTTCATGAAACGAGTTACGGCAATACGAGCAGCTTCTATCTGGCGGCTGGTAATCCAGCTTTCTTCTAATGATTTTATTCCGAATGAACCGAATGATAACTCAGCACCACGGGTAGCTAAACCCTTCATCCTGCCTTTTTGCATCTTTCTGAACTTCGTTCTTTTTGGCTGTAACATTACTTAATCTTTAAATCGTTAAACGATGGTTTTTTAATTATCTTTTTCCTCTTGGAGCACCTGCACCACCTCTGTTGTTTCCACCACGGTTGCCGCCTTTTCTATCGCCACCACGGTCGTTACGATCACCGCGTGGAGAAAAGTTAGCACCTGGCTTATCGCCTTTACCAGTGTTTGCACCTATGTTAGGAGAAAGATCTCTCTTACCATAAACTTCGCCTTTACAAATCCAAACCTTAACCCCTATTTTACCATAAGTGGTTAAAGCTTCGCCTAAAGCATAGTCAATGTCAGCTCTCAAAGTATGTAATGGAGTTCTTCCATCTTTATATTGTTCGCTACGAGCCATCTCTGCTCCACCTAATCTACCAGAACACATAATCTTAATCCCCTCTGCCCCCATTCTCATGGTTGCTGCGATAGAAGTTTTCATGGCTCTTCTGAAAGATATTCTTGCCTCTAATTGTTTGGCAACCCCGTCTGCAACTAATTGAGCATCAAGCTCTGGGCGTTTGATTTCAAATATGTTGATTTGAACATCTTTCTTAGTTAATTTCTTTAACTCTTCTTTGATTTTATCAACCTCTGAACCACCTTTTCCTATCACAATACCCGGACGAGCTGTGTGAATAGTTACGGTTATACGCTTTAAAGTTCTTTCGATAACCACTTTAGAAACACCACCTTTTGCTATACGAGCAGATAGATATTTCCTGATTTTTTCGTCCTCAACTAATTTATCAGCGTAGTTGTTACCGCCGTACCAGTTAGAATCCCATCCTCTTACGATGCCTAACCTTAGTCCTATTGGATTAGCTTTTTGTCCCATTTCTACTTAATTAGTTTGAGGTTCTACATTCTTACTATCTACTACCAAAGTTACATGGTTAGAACGCTTGCGTATTCTGTATCCACGACCTTGTGGAGCTGGTCTCAAGCGCTTTAGTTGACGGCCGCCATCCACCATTACGGTTTTAACGAATAACTCCGCTTCTTCTGGGCGTTGCCCCTCATTTTTTGATTCCCAATTTTTAATGGCCGACAATAAAAGTTTCTCAACTCTTATAGCTGCTTCTTTGTTGGTAAATTTTAATATGTAAAGTGCCTTTTCTACACGCTCACCTCTGATCAAATCTACAACCAGTCTCATTTTACGAGGTGAAGTGGGGCAATTATTTAATTTTGCTATTGCTTCCATTGCTTTTATCTTTTCTTATCAGAATGCCCTCTAAATGTTCTGGTTGGTGCAAATTCTCCTAATTTATGGCCAACCATGTTTTCTGTTACGTACACAGGGATAAATTTATTCCCGTTGTGCACCGCAAATGTATGACCTACGAAATCCGGAGATATCATTGATCTTCTAGACCATGTTTTAATTACGGTCTTTTTACCTGCATCATTCATTGTAGAAACTTTCTTATCTACGTTATGATCTATATAAGGTCCTTTTTTAATCGAACGAGCCATTATTTCTTCCTCCTAGCTATGATTAAACGATTTGAGTTCTTTTTCTTATCACGGGTTTTGTAACCTTTAGATAATAAGCCTTTTCTTGAGCGTGGATGCCCACCTGATGACCTACCTTCACCACCACCCATTGGGTGATCTACCGGGTTCATGGCAACACCTCTTACTCTTGGCCTGCGACCTAACCAACGTTTTCTACCCGCTTTACCTAACACTTCATTTGAATGTTCTGAGTTAGATACCGTTCCGATAGTTGCTGTGCAAGTAACTAAGATCAAACGAGTTTCGCCAGAAGGCATTTTAATGGTTGCATATTTTCCGTCTCTTGCTGCTAATTGAGCATAAGAACCAGCACTTCTTGCAATTTGTGCTCCTCTGCCAGGGTTTAATTCAATAGCATGAATAATAGAACCCAGTGGGATATTAGCCAGTTTAATGTTGTTACCCAATTCAGGGGCAACGGCATCACCGGCAACAACTTTATCGCCAACTTTGATTCCTTCCGGAGCGATCATGTATCTCTTTTCTCCGTCTGCATAATGTAACAGTGCAATGTGGGCAGTACGATTTGGATCGTATTCTATAGTTGCTACTGTTGCGGGGATATCTTTTTTATCGCGTTTAAAATCTATTAGTCGGTACAATTGCTTGTGACCCCCACCGACATAACGCATAGTCATTTTACCAGTATTGTTTCTACCACCAGACTTGCTTTGTTTCACAACAAGCGATTTTTCAGGTACGTTGGTAGTGATTTCACTAAAATCGTTACCAACTCTGAAACGAGTTCCGGGGGTTACTGGTTTAAATTTTCTTAAGCCCATAATTTAATTAAATATTGCTGTAAAAGTCAATAACTTCACCTTCTTTTAAGGTAACCACTGCTTTTTTGTATTTAGCAGCCCTACCTGATACCATACCAGCTTTGGTTGATCTGGTTTTTAATTTACCAACAACAACCATTGTATTTACTGAATCGATATTTACGCCATACATGGCTTCTATTGCAGATTTGATTTGCAATTTGTTTGCTCTTTGATCACATTGAAAAGTATAACGGTTCAACTTTTCAGTTAACATAGTAGCTTTTTCTGTCAATACAGGTTTTCTTAAAATTTCCATATTACTTGGCTAATGCCTCCTCCAATGTTTTAACCGAACCGGTTGTGAATACTAATTTTCTTGCGTTCAAGACATCATAAGTGTTTAAATCACTTGCAACCACCACTTTAGCACCTTGTATATTCCTACTAGCTAGGTAAACATTTTTATTTGCATCGGATAAAACCAATAAGGTTTTTTGACCTGTGAAATTTAATGCTCCTAATAAACTGGTAAAGTTTTTAGTCTTAGCTGTATCGAAATTGAAATCTTCTAAAATTACAACGTTATTGTCTTTTGCCTTGTAAGCTAATGCAGATTTACGGGCCAAAGCTTTCAGTTTTTTATTTAGCTTGAAACTGTAATCACGTGGTTGAGGGCCGAAGATTCTACCACCACCATTAAATAATGGAGATTTAATACTTCCCGCTCTTGCGCCACCTGTTCCTTTTTGCTTATAAAGCTTACGGGTAGATCCAGCAATCTCATTACGTTGCTTAGACTTGTGCGTACCTTGGCGTTGGTTAGCCAAAAATTGCTTAACATCTAAATAGATAGCATGGTCATTTGGTTCGATACCGAAGATATCTTTAGAAAGCTGCACCTTGGCACCTGTTTCTTTACCTGATATGTTTAAAACTTTAACTTCCATCTTACTTTTCTATTAAAACATAAGAACCTTTAGCTCCCGGGATTGAACCGCTTACTACTAATAAATTTTGCTCTGCAAAAATCTTAACGACTTGGAGATTTTGAATTTTTACCCTATCACCTCCGGTTCTGCCAGCCATTCTCATTCCTTTAAAAACCCTTGATGGATAAGAAGAAGCACCCAAAGAACCTGGGGCTCTTAAACGGTTATGCTGACCGTGAGTTTGCATACCCACACCGCTAAAACCATGGCGTTTAACAACACCTTGAAAACCTTTTCCTTTAGAAGTACCCACTACATCTACGTAATCGCCTTCTACAAAAAGATTGACATCAACTGTTTCTCCTAAGGTTTTTTCTTCTGTAAAATACTTAAACTCCACTACTTTACGCTTTGGAGTTGTACCAGCTTTTTCAAAATGACCTTTTAGGGGAGCAGTAGTGTTTTTTTCTTTTTTCTCATCGTAAGCTAATTGCACTGATGCGTAGCCATCATTCTCGATGGTTTTTACTTGTGTCACTACACAAGGTCCAGCCTCTATAACAGTACATGGTATGTTTTTACCGTCTGCGTCGAATATGCTGGTCATTCCTACTTTTTTTCCAATAATTCCTGACATTTCTTAATTTAATTAACACCCATCGAAGCAGTAGGGCTTCGTTCAAGGTGGATATAATATCCGCTCATTAGCGGACGGCAAAGATAGGAAACACTTATTAATTATCAAATACTTACGCACTTATTTTTCTATTTTTTTTTGAGGATAGGCTTTGGCTTAAAAAAACGAAGGTTTTAACTAGTTTTATGGGCTTATAACGGAGGTATTAAAAATAAGAACTGTTGTTGTTTTGGCCCGCTTTAATTTATACCGCATTAAAACGCCTTTCTTGTTAATTAAATGTAAATCATTGCTTTAAACAATCATTTAACCTCTGGCACACTAGAATGAAATTAAATATATTTGAGTTTTAAACATGAAAAATTCTTATTCAGGGTTTTATATAATTCTAGATCACAAAAATTCTTATCCTAACAAAAATCTACAAAAAAAGCGGTTAAGGTTTGGGAAACTTACCGCTTTTAGCGGCTCTATTTAAAAATCTAAGGGCAGTTAAGCGTTTGAGAATGGTAAGCCATTAATCTTATTAACCAACATCCTGGTTTTATAAAGAACAAACTGCTTAAATGGTTGATATAGCATCTTTAAAACTTTGAATGTTTGATTGCAGTTTTAAAAATCATAAATTTAAACCATTAACTAATACCAATTATTAGGTATTTTTAAAAATACCAAGAAACAGTTAAGGCCAATTATCCACATAAGTCGCAAAAAATTGCTTTAATGCCGCCATCTTTATAATTTAGCCGCAATGGAAAACTTTATTGTTTCTGCAAGAAAATACAGACCTGTTTTATTTGATAGCGTTGTTGGGCAACAGCATATTACTAATACACTAAAAAATGCTATTAAAAACAACCAACTAGCACAAGCTTTCCTCTTTTGCGGACCAAGAGGGGTTGGGAAAACTACTTGCGCCCGTATTTTGGCAAAAACCATCAATTGTACCAATTTAACCGATGGCAACGAGGCTTGTGGAGTTTGTGATAGTTGCAAATCTTTTCAAAACGGCAATTCTTTTAATGTACATGAACTAGATGCTGCGTCTAACAATTCTGTAGATGATATAAGAAACTTGATAGATCAAGTTAGAATACCACCGCAAGCAGGCAAATACAAAGTATATATTATAGATGAGGTTCATATGCTCTCCCAGAGTGCTTTTAATGCTTTTTTGAAAACGCTAGAAGAACCACCATCTTATGCGATTTTTATTTTGGCAACAACAGAGAAGCACAAAATTTTACCTACTATCTTATCGAGATGCCAAATTTTTGATTTCAATAGGATAAGGGTTGAAGATATGGCCAACCACCTGGCAAGCATCGCTGCAAAAGAAAACGTAAAGTTTGATATTGATGGTCTTCATTTAATTGCGCAAAAAGCAGATGGTGGTTTGCGGGATGCTTTATCTATGTTTGATCAAATTGTAAGTTTTTCTAACAGAGAGTTAAGTTACCAAGCGGTAATAGATAATCTGAATATCTTAGATTACGATTATTATTTTAAGCTAACCGATCAATTATTATCCCAGAATACCGCTGGCTCATTATTGCTATTTGATGAGATACTAAACAATGGTTTTGATGGAAACCATTTTATCACAGGGTTGGCTTCACACCTAAGAAATGTTTTGATCTGTAAAGATGCAGCTACCACAAGGTTGTTAGAAGTTAGCGATAATATCAAACAAAAATATTTAGAACAGGCAAAAAAATCTCCTGCCTCGTTTTTGATCAGTGGTTTAAATATTGCCAACCAATGCGATTTAAACTATCGGATAAGTAAGAACCAAAGGTTACAGGTAGAGCTTACGCTGATAAAAATAAGTCATTTGGCAAATGCTTTACAATTGGGCCAATCAGATCAAGTTCAGCAAATTACTGAGCAACAAAAAAAAAAACCTGAAAATTTAGTAGGGAAAGGAAACAATCTATCTGAGAAGACAGAATTTGAGCCAACAACAACTGCTTTTAATGAAAAGGAAGAATTATACAAAGCAAATGATAACCCTGATTTAAAAGTAGAGAAAACAGAAGAAGTAAAGCCTAATATTTCAAAGTCGTTTATTCCTAAAACAGGGAATACGTTAATTCCAAATCTTAAAGACCCTCACGGGATAAAATCTGAACAAGAAAAAGAGGAAGAAAAAGTTGAATTAACCGGTAGCGAAAAAAATCCTTTCACAAAAGAGGCGTTTTTAGAACTATGGTCTAAATATTCTAGCCAGATGAAAAACCAGAATAAGATGAAACTATCTGCTTTGATGGATAATTACACTCCTATTCTAAAAGATGATTTTCATGTTGAGCTACAAGTGGAAAGCAAAATATTAGTTGATGAGCTTTTATTTGAAAAAGTTGATCTAATGAATTATTTGAGAACCAACCTTAAAAACTTCCAAATTACTTTAGAACCCATCATAGTTGATAAACCCCAAGAAAAAAAGCTTTATACATCTAAAGACAAATACCAACATCTTTTAGAAAAGAACCCCAAATTAGATGATTTTAGAAGGGTTTTTAATTTGGATCTAGATTAACGCAAACTTAATTTATCGCAAATTAAATGATATTCGATATTGTTTTTTTTTAGGCCCACTTTGGTTGACTTAGCCAATTGGAAAGTTTTTATCACGATGCCTGCATTACAATTGTTTTTCTGTTAAATAAACAAGTGGTAATTACAATTGCCAGATTAAATTTTTAAGGTTTTAACCAAACATTTATCAATACCAACAAAGCTTGGCTTAAGCTTAAAGCAGGCAAAACCAGAAACACATCCTATGTTAAAAAGTGTTAAACAGGTTTGAAAAACAATTTTTCCTTTCTTAATTTGAAACACAATCTCCAAATCGACCTATTGAAAGCACATTTTTAAAGCTATTAATAATAAATTTTAGTTGTAGAATCATGTTAACAGAATTATCATTCATCTCTTCTCACAAATGGCAAAAAATTGCATTTCTAATAATAAACTTTGTGCTTTCCGCACAGTTGCTACTTGCCCAAAAACCCACCAACATTTCATCTAAAGGATCAACTTTTAAGGCCAAACTGATAAATTTAGAGGAACCAACAAACGAACCTTTTCGTTTTAACACCACGCTTCAAAACTCATCGAACAAAGCATTGGTTTATGATTTGGAAGCCAAACTATCGCCCGGTTGGACCATCACTTACACGGTAAATGGAAGCCAAGTGACCTCCATAAATATGGAGTCTGGCAAATCGCAGGATATTTCCATTGAAATTGGGGCATCTCCTAATGCGTCTCCAAAAAAATACATCATCCCAGTAAAAGCAATAAGCGGTACAGACACGCTATCTTTAAGTTTAGAAGCAGTAGTAAAAGGCTCATATTCGCTTTCTTTAAGCACTCCTACCGGGAAATTGAATGAAGAGCTAACCTCTGGCAGCACAAAACAAATCCAATTGGTAGTTAGCAATTTGGGTACGCTTCCGTTTACCGCAATAGACTTTACCTCACAATTACCTACCGGATGGGAGTGCAGCTTTGAACCATCGAGGTTAGATAAGTTAGCGCCCGGGAAATCCATCACGATAAATGCCAACCTGAAAGTGCCAGATAAAACAATTGCAGGCGATTATGCGGCTACTTTTACTGCAACAAATAGCAATTCTAATGCTAAAACAGATTTTAGGCTGGAGATAAAGACTTCATTGTTAACAGGTTGGGCTGGCGTATTGGTTATTTTGCTAGCTATTGGTATTGTGTACTATTTAATCAGAAAATACGGTAGAAGATAAGTTTCAGCGTAAAGCCTTTATTTGTGATGAGTTCTATTATACAATTAAAAAACCTTAGTAAAAATTATGGCACCAAGGTAGCGGTAGATAACCTTAACCTTGATATAAGTAAAGGAGAGATCTTTGGTTTACTGGGGCCTAACGGAGCGGGAAAAACCACAACCATACTGATGATGCTAGGACTTACGGAACCTAGCTCTGGGAATGCGATGGTTTGTGGCTTTGATGCCACAAGCAATCCCATTAATGTAAAAAAACGAGTAGGCTATATGCCAGACAGTGTTGGTTTTTATGATAACCTAACTGCGCTCGAAAACCTAGAGTATATTGGTAGGCTTAACGGAATAGATGAAAAAGAACTAAGTTATAGAGCAGTTGAGGTAATGGAGATAGTTGGGCTTGGCCAAGATATGCACCTAAAAACAGGGGCTTACTCACGAGGGATGAAACAAAGGTTGGGTCTTGCGGATGTGTTGATCAAAAGACCAGAAGTGATTATTCTTGACGAACCTACTTTGGGTATAGATCCTAGCGGTGTACGCGATTTTCTTTTGTTAATCAAGCAGCTTAGTAGAGAAAATGGGCTCACGGTACTGCTTTCTTCTCACCATTTACATCATGTGCAACAGGTTTGTGATCAAGTAGGGATATTTGTAAAAGGAAAACTATTGGTAAAAGGTAATATAGCATCGCTTTCCGAAAAGCTTTTTGCTGGGCAAGATCATGTTACTTGGGTTGATCTAGAAGAAAAAATCACCGGAATTTTACCGCATGAAAACGAACTTTTGGCACTAGAAGGTATTAAGGCTATAAAAGTAGAAGGGCAATCAATAGAATTTACCTGCAATAGGAGAAACATGACCCCATTAATTGTACGTACCCTAGCAGAAAGAGGATACAACATCCTAGGCGTTCGGCAAAGAAATTATGGTCTCGAGGAGATTTATCAAAAATATTTTGAAAATAGTTTAACAGAAAACACGGTTAATGAAAAGTCTAGTAGCGTCTTTAAGAAATCCTTTTTTTCACGGTTTAGCAAATAAAGATAAATTGAAGAAGTCTAAATACCAAAGTTTGTTTATGGTAATGGTTAACAAAGAAATTGCCGATCATATACGAAGTTGGCGTTTTATAGTGCTTATCACATTGATACTGCTTACTTTTATTGCCTCTATATATGCATCTATGGGTAATATCCGCACAGCGGTAGAGAATACGAACGACCCGAATCATGGTTTCCTGTACCTCAAGCTATTAACTGCCACAGATAACTCATTACCTCCTTTTCATATCCTGCTAAGTTTTCTAGCTCCTCTTTTGGGTATTGGTTTAGGTTTTGATGCCATTAACGCCGAACAAAATAATGGGACACTCGGTAGGCTGATGGCACAACCTGTTTATCGTGATAATTTGTTGCTGGCTAAGTTTACTTCTTCATTTATCATGATAGGTTCGCTTTTTTTAGTGCTGGTTTTGTTGATGCTTGGTGGCGGATTAGTTTGGACAGGTGTGAGGATAGAACCACAGGAGCTGCTAAGGATACTCACTTTTATGGTTATTACCATCGTTTACGTAGCTTTTTGGTTAAGTCTTTCTGTTTTACTTTCTATAGCGTTTAAACAAGCGGCAACCTCGGCACTTACTGCAATAGGCATTTGGATATTTTTTACGGTGTTTTATCAAATCTTGGTTACCCTATTGATAAAGACTTTTCTTCCCGATCCTTCCTATCTTTCATCTCAAGAGGTGTTGAGCTATAATGATTTAATCTTAGATATACTTAGAATATCGCCAAACCGGCTTTATACCGATGCCTCTACAACTCTTTTGATACCATCTATAAGAAGCCTTGGCCCCTTAACTACGGAGCAAATGGCTGGTGCCATTCCATCTCCTTTACCTTTTAGGGAAAGTCTTTTAATTGTTTGGCCACAAGTTAGCGGGCTAATCGCATCAACTATAAGTTGTTTTGCAATTTCTTATTATTTTTTTATGCGCCGTGAAATTAGAAGTTGAATATAATTTCAATTAAAATTCAACTGTTATCTTCAAAGGCTTTTGTAAATTGATTATGAGTTCTTAGGATACCCTTCTTGATCCAAGTCACTACGGTCGTCCTCTGGTACATGGCTGTTTTTCTCATCTCTTTTGCTCATTTTAAGATGATCAGCATCAGTTTTGTGCATCCCTAGTTTATTGATATCGTCTTTTAAACTGTGCTTTCTTTCGTATTCATCCCCAACATAAGGATTTGCCTCATCATAATCAGAATCCATATCATCTCCATTATCTGCAGCAGTATCGTAAGGATCGGCATGTTGGTAATCTTCATCTTCAGGCTCCACGTCTAGCTCGTAACTGTTTTCTTCCTCGTTGTACTTTAAATTTCTAGCTTCGTTATCGTTTAAATTAGATTCTCCGTTTCTTTCAAAGCTTTCATTATCGGTAGTTTCTTTTTTATTTTCCATGATGTTTTCTTATTGATTTTGTTTAAGTGATACCATAAATATGCCAATTGAAAGTTTTATGAGATTTTTGGCGTTCTTTTTTAAGACGAGGTGTGATCATGGGTAAAATAAAAAGAAAACCTCATACCAATAAAGTAAAAATGGGAATGTTACCTTGAGCGGATTAAAAAGGGGGAGTGCGTTGGGTTTTATGCTTCGACTTCGCTCTGCATGACAATCGACTTCGCTCTTCAGAACAAACACCCTCGCTCTGCATGACAATCGACTTCGCTCTTTAGAACAAACACCTTCGCTCTTCAGAACAAACACTTTCGTTCGCCAGAAAAATCGAATCCGCTCTGCAGGAAAATCGAATTTGCCCTGCAGGAAAAACCACTACACATCACCGTCAACTCTGCTAAGAAGGAAAAGCAGTACAGTGAGAACCCAGTTAAAAAACAAGCGATATTTGGATAGCTTGTATCAAAACAGAATCCTACAAACCAAAAAACGGTTTGAGTTCTCGCTCAAACCGTTTTAAATCAGCTTATGATAATACTTACAATCCTGTCAAAGCATTATTAAAGGTAACACTCGGGCGCATCGCTTTAGATGCTAAGTTATCACTTGGGTTGTAATAACCGCCAATTTCTTGGGGCTTTCCTTGCGCTGCTATTAATTCTGCAGAAATTTTAGTTTCATTTTGGGCCAATGTTTTTGCAAACGGAGCAAATCTTGCCTTCAAAGTTGCGTCTTTTGTTTGTGCCGCCAAAGCCTCGGCCCAGTATAACGCTAAGTAAAAATGAGAACCACGGTTATCGTTTGTTCCTAATTTTCTGCCCGGAGATTTATCATTTGCCAAAAATTTTGAGTTGGCTTCATCTAAGGCGTCTGCCAAAACTTGCGCTTTACTATTATTCTGGGTTTGTGCCAAATGCTCTAATGAAGCTTGTAAGGCCAAAAATTCGCCTAATGAATCCCAACGTAAATAACCTTCTTTTATAAATTGTTCTACATGTTTAGGTGCAGAACCACCTGCGCCAGTTTCAAACAAACCACCGCCATTCATTAAAGGTACAATAGAAAGCATTTTTGCTGAAGTTCCTAGCTCTAGGATTGGGAATAAATCGGTTAAATAATCACGTAATACGTTGCCAGTTACAGAAATAGTATCCTCCCCTTTGCGGATACGTTCTAAAGTAAATTTTGTGGCTTCAATTGGCGAGAGAATGCGGATATCTAATCCTTTGGTATCGTAATTTGGTAAATATTTATTTACTTTTTTGATGATTTCTCTATCATGCGCTCTGTTTTCATCTAACCAAAAAACCGCTGGCGTATTAGATAAACGAGATCTGTTAACCGCTAGTTTAACCCAATCTTGGATAGGTGCATCTTTTGTTTGGCACATACGGAATATATCGCCGCTACTTACCGGCTGCTCAAAAAACACATTTCCAGAAGCATCACTTACGCGGATAAATCCTGAAGATTTAGCTTGAAAAGTTTTATCATGAGAACCATATTCTTCTGCCTTTTGGGCCATCAAACCAACGTTTGGTACAGATCCCATTGTAGTGGGATCAAAAGCTCCGTGTTTTTTGCAATCGTTAATGGTTGCAGAGTAAACACCAGCGTAACTCCTATCCGGAATTAATGCTAAAGTATCTTGTAGTTTGCCCTCTTTATTCCACATCTGGCCCGAAGTACGGATCATTGCCGGCATAGAAGCATCTACAATTACATCTGAAGGAACGTGTAAATTGGTAATGCCTTTATCAGAGTTAACCATTGCAATAGCTGGCCCGTTTACAATAGCTTCATCTATTGCTACTTTCACTTCTGCTTCTTTTGGGTTACCAATTATTTTTGAGTAAACATCCCCTAAACCATTACTGGTATCAACTCCTAAGGTTTTGAAAAGCTCTGCATATTTTTTAAAAACATCTGCAAAGTAAACTTCTACAATTGCACCGAAAATCAAAGGGTCCGAAACCTTCATCATCGTAGCTTTTAAATGTGCAGAAAGCAAAACCCCATCAGCTTTAGCTTCCTTAATAGCTTCGGCTACAAAAGTTTTTAATTTAGAAATGCTCAAGACTGAGCTATCAATAACCTCACCTGCTTTTAAATTGGCTAATCCCTTTAATTCGGTAACGCCACCATCAGCATTTATGAAATCTATCTTAAATTTAGAATCGCTCTCTACGGTAACAGATTTTTCTGAACCATAAAAATCGCCCCCGCTCATGCTGGCCACTTTAGTCTTAGAACCTGCCGACCAAGCGCCCATAGAGTGTGGGTTTGCTTTTACATAATTTTTTACTGCTTTTGGTGCTCTACGATCTGAGTTACCTTCGCGAAGAACTGGGTTTACGGCAGAACCCAAAACTTTAGAATATTTAGCTTTTATGTTTTTTTCTTGTTCTGTTTGTGCATCTTCCGGATAATTTGGCAATGCAAAACCTTGAGATTGCAGTTCAGCGATTGCTGCTTTTAACTGTGGGATAGAAGCGGAAATATTAGGTAATTTGATGATATTGGCTTCTGGTGTTGTTGCCAAATCACCCAACTCTGCCAGCGCATCTCCAATTTTTTGGTCATCATTCAAAAACTCAGGAAAATTTGCTAAAACTCTACCTGCCAAAGAGATATCCCTTGTTTCCACATCAATATCCGCAGAAGCTGTAAAAGCTTGTACAATGGGTAAAAAAGAATAGGTAGCCAATAATGGGGCTTCGTCTGTTTTGGTGTAGATAATTTTTGATGAGTTTGACATGTGTAATACTGTTATTGAAGTTTGTTTGATGCCCTTTAAAGGACTGATTGTATAAATCGTTCAAAGATAAAAGAATTGTTAAATTTTATCTTTATTATAACCATTTTAATATTCTGATTTAGAAAAGCAGCTTTATTAAGCACTTTTTAACCATCGTTACAGACTAAATTTAGTCGATTTTGATTTTGGACGAATATTTGAAAGCTTAAATAATAATTATTTGGGCTTTTTTCTTATATTAAAAACCTGATATAAATTGTATCTATGAATACTTTTACAAACGAGTTTACAAATGCCATCAATCATTATTGGAACTCTTTTATTTTATCATTGCCCAAACTGATTACCGCAGTTGCGATAATAGTAATTGGCATCCTAATGAGTAACCTCATTTCGGGCTTAATCCAAAAACGTTTACTAAAAACCTCAAAAGACCCCTTAACCGCCAAGTTTTTAACAAAAGCCTTAAAGATGATTTTTATCATTTTTATAATTATGATGGCCCTTTACGCTGGTGGTTTTGGTGGCATTGCTGCTGGTATATTGGCCGCTGCCGGCGCAGGGGCAGTAGTTTTGGGATTTGCCTTTAAAGATATTGGCGAAAATTTTATAGCTGGGTTTATATTGGCTTTTAACAGGCCCTTCAATGTAGATGATACCATTAAGATAAACGATATTTTTGGTAAGGTTAAAGCACTAGAACTTCGTTATACCAAAATTAAGACCTTTGATGGAAAAGATGTTTACATCCCAAATGCCGATGTTTTAACGCTACCGGTTTACAATTACACCGAAGATGGTTTTTATAGGCTAGAATTTGTGGTGGGCATTGCCTATGAAGATGATATTGATGGTGCGAAAAGAGAAATTATGGAAGTGCTAAACAACCACCCCGATTTAATTTCTGATAGCGAGCATGAAAATTTTGTTATTGAAGATCAATTGGCAACAAGTACAGTAAACTTAAAAGTACTGTTTTGGGCAGATACCAAAGATTTTAGAAAGGCGGCCATGGTAACTAAAGGGCTGGTAATAAATCAGGTTAAAAAAGATTTAACAGAAAAAGGTTATGGCTTACCAGCCGATATCCAAGAATTAAAAATATATGGTGGCCAAGCCGGTATCCCAATTATTTTAAAAGACGAAGCTACCATTGGGAGGGTTAATAAATCAAAAAATTAGATGAAAGAAGAAAAAAAATTAGGCGAACTAGCCTCAACAGCTATCTGCGGGAATGATATTAGTTCTTCTGTACTTTATGTATCTGCATTGGCTATCAGCTTTGCTGGCCAATACGCCTGGGTAACATTATTGATCGTTGCCGTGGTACTTTTTACCTTTAGAAAAATCTACGGCGAAGTAGTTGGTGCTTTGCCCTTGAACGGTGGTGCTTACAATGCCTTATTAAATACTACAAGCAAATCATTAGCTTCTTTGGCCGCTTGTTTAACCATCCTATCATATATGGCTACCGCAGTTATTTCTGCAAACGAGGCTATGCACTATTTGGCGCATCTTATCCCATCTTTGCCAATTATAATTGCCACAGTTGTAATTTTAGGGATTTTTGCATTCCTTACCATATCCGGAATTACCGAGTCGGCAAAAGTGGCGATAGGTATATTTTTATTCCATTTAACCACCATGGTAGTGCTTATAGGTTCTATCGTGTTTTATATTTTTAACATAGGATTTGATAAACTTTTAGCCAATTGGCACAGCCCTTTAACTTTTGGGAGTATTGGAATGGCCATTTTCTTTGGCTTTGCAGCTTCCATGTTGGGTATATCTGGCTTCGAAAGCTCGGCCAATTTTGTAGAAGAGCAAAAGAAAGGTGTTTTCCCAAAAACCTTAAGAAATATGTGGATTGTGGTTAGCGTACTTAACCCACTTATTGCATTTTTGGCTATTTGTGTTTTACCAATTCCTGAAATAAAATTATATAGCAATGCTTTACTAAGCCAAATTGGATTAGTGAGTACCGGAGAATGGCTAGCGTTTATCATTTCTATTGATGCCGTTTTGGTATTGAGCGGCGCCGTATTAACTTCTTTTGTTGGCGTATCTGGTCTATTAGAAAGGATGACCTTAGATCGTATTATGCCCAATTTCTTCTTAAAGAAAAATAAAAAAGGAAGTTCTTACCGTATCATTATATTATTCTTTTTATTGAGTGTTTCTGTATTGATCATTACCAAAGGAGAGGTAGAATTGTTGGCTGGTGTTTATACACTTTCTTTTTTATCTGTAATGGCATTGTTTGTAATAGGCAATATGTTATTGAAGGTTAAGCGGAAAAGGTTGCCTAGGCCAGAAAAAGCAAAATGGAGTGCACTTCTTTTTGCTTTGGCAGCAGTTATATGTGCCATAGTTGGAAATATCTTGATTGTGCCCGAAGACCCATCAGAACCAAGAAATATTGTGGTTTTTTTAGAGTATTTTATACCAACCATATTGTTTTTGGTAATAATGCTCAATAGAACAACCTTGCTAGAGTTTTTGATCAACTTTGTGCAATATCTTTTTAAACCCATTAGGAAAGCTATTGATAATAGCAAATTAGAAATCCCATTAAGAAGGGCTATCATATATATCAACAGGGGCTTACAAAGCAACATCAACAGAATAAACCAGCAAGAATTTGTTTTTTTTACTAAAGGAGATAATGTGGCTAACCTTAACCATGTGATGACTTATATTAGAAATAACGAGCATACTAAAAAAATTAAAATAGTAACTGTTTTGAAAGATAAAGAAAAAGTTGCCGAAAACTTAGAAACAGACATTGATGTTTTGGATAGGATGTACCCAGAAATTGACATCGAATTTATTAAGATGGTGGATAAGTTTGGGCCAGAATTAATTGATAGGTTATCTGCAGAGTGGAATATTCCTGCTAATTTTATGTTTGTGGGTTCGCCCGGTGATCGCTTTCCTTACAGGGTAGAAGAATTAGGGGGCGTAAGATTAATTATTTGATAAATGGACGGTACAGTAAGAGCAAACATAAAACCAGGGATGCTGGTAAACATAGTTTTAAAAAAAGACCAACGTTCTGGCGTATTAACAGAAGGTATTGTTAAACGCTTATTAACCAGCGCACCAAAACATCATAGAGGGATTAAAGTTATGCTTGATGATGGACAAGTAGGTAGGGTACAAGAGATTTTAGAAGAAGATTGAACTAAATTTTGATCTAAATCAAATCAAAACCGTTTCTCCTTCAATTGCTAAGTAAGATTCTGGAAAAACTTCCTTGGCTTCCATTAATAGTGGAGAAAGATCGCGGTAACGAGCAGAAAAATGCCCGATCAACAGTTTTTTTACTACGCATTCTTTGGCAATTGTTGCAGCCTCTAACGCTGTGGTATGGTAAGTTTCCTTTGCCCTATCAACCATATCATGCATAAATGTAGATTCATGATAAAGCAAATCAACTCCTTGTATTTGAGGTAAATAAGTTCCGTCTGCTAGCGTATCAGAACAGTAAGCATAACTTTTGGGTATATCGGCCTCAATAGTTAAATCTATTGCCTTATGTAGTTTACCCTTTTCGTCTTTAAAATCTATGCCCTTCTTTAACAGCTGGTAATACTCTTGTGGGATATTTAAACCCTCTACCAACTCTTTATTGACCTTTCTTAAACGCTGTTTTTCTTTAAATAAGAAGCCCGTTGTTGGTATGCGATGGTTAAGTAAAATGGTTTCTACAACAACATCATTAGTTTCTAGAATAACTTCTGAGGTATTGTTTTGCGTTGCGTAATATTCAATAGGGAATTTGATAACTGTTGCAGAGTGCTTAAATTGAACTTCTAAGATTTCTTTTATTTCTTTGGGGGCAAATAGATAAAGTGGTTTTTTGCGCCCATTTAAGTGCATTGAAGATATTAAACCAACTAGCCCAAAGTAATGATCGCCATGTAGGTGGCTGATGAAAATATAATCTATTTTATGGTACTTGATCCCAAAACGAAGCATTTGTTGCTGGGTGCCCTCACCACAGTCAATCATCAATAGCTTTTCGTTTACATTAAGTATTTGGGAAGTAGGGTTTCTGTGAAATATTGGTGTTGCCGAACTGCTGCCCAAAATCGTGACCTCAAATTTCATGTTCGGGTTGGGATTTATGTTTTGGAGATAGCTTTATTTTATCTCCTTTTTCAATTGTTTTTCAACTTCTTCCATAAAAATCAGATCAATAGCTTCTTCCACTTTAGGTACAATTGTTATCACATTATCCAATTGGGAGATATTTATCAATCTGGTAACGGCATCGTTAATCCCGGTAAGGATAAAAACACCATCAGAATTTTTACATAATCTATGCCCTACCAATAAACTGCTCAAACCACTAGAATCAGCATATTTAATGTTAGACATATCTAAAATAATATTCCTTTGCCCTTCTGTGTTTGTTAAAATCAATTCTGATTTAAGCTGTGGGGAAACCAACGAGTTCAGCTTATCCTCATTAAGTTTAATGAGAATGTATTTTTCGTGTTTATCTATTGTAAATTTCATAATCTTAGCGTGGTGTCTAAGTTAATTATTTTCTTTTAAAATAAAATCAATTATTTTGAATAGCAATTAACGCTTGGTTTATATTGTTTTCTACCCTTTCGTAGATATTCTGATGGGCTTCTTTTTTAAAAGGTTTACCAGTAATTTTTTCAAAAAGTTCTATGTATCTATCAGATATCGATTTTACTTTTTCTTCGTCCATCGGTGGTACTTGTTGCCCTTCTTTACCTTGGAAACCATTTTCTATCAACCATTTCCTTACAAATTCTTTTGATAACTGCTTTTGCGCTCCGCCGTTTTTTTGCAGTTCGCTATACCCGTCTTTATAGAAATATCGTGATGAATCTGGTGTGTGAATTTCATCTATCAAATAAATTATACCATCGGCTTTGCCAAATTCATATTTAGTATCAACTAATATCAACCCTCTTTCTGCGGCAATTTCTGTTCCTCTTTGGTATAAAGCCCTGGTATATTTTTCTAATTGAGTATAATCTTGCTCGCTTACTATCCCTTTTTTGAGAATGTCTTCTCTAGATATATCTTCATCGTGGCCAAAGGCTGCCTTTGTTGTAGGTGTTATGATCGGCTCTGGCAGTTTATCGTTTTCTTTTAAGCCTTCGGGTAATTTTACACCACAAACCTCTCTCTTACCTAAAGCATATTCCCTTGCTGCATGGCCTGCCAAATATCCTCTAATAACCATTTCTACCTTAAAAGGCGAGCAAATTCTGCCTATGGTAACGCTAGGATCTGGAACATTGATTACCCAATTTGGCACAATGTCTTTTGTGGCCTCTAAAAAAATCGCAGCTATTTGATTAAGCACTTGCCCCTTAAAAGGAATCGCCTCTGGCAAAACCACATCAAATGCAGATATGCGATCGCTCACTACCATTACTAGATATTGATCATTGATGGTGTACACATCCCGCACTTTACCCTTGTAAAAATTGGTTTGTTGTGGGAATTTATAATTTGTTTCTTTTATTGCTTGCATTCCTTTTATGCTGAAAGCTTAAGGCTAAAAGCCAAAAAACTTTCAAAATTATTTTTTCTTTTTAGATTTGTTGATATTAAAAAAACGAACTATTATATGCCAATCATAAGGTGCCTTAAGCCTTTTACCTTACTGAATATCCCCGTAGGCCTCTAATATTTTAATCACCAGCTTATGGCGCACCACATCTTTACCGCTCAAGTAAATTATATCAATTCCTTTAATACCTTCTAAAATCCTGAGGGCGTTAAACAAGCCCGATTGTTGCTTTTTGGGTAAATCAATTTGGGTAACATCTCCGGTAACTATGAATTTTGCCGTTGGCCCCATCCGGGTTAAAAACATTTTCAATTGCATATCTGTGGCGTTTTGGGCTTCATCTAAAATCACGAAGCAATTATCCAAGGTTCTACCACGCATAAAAGCTAAAGGTGCAATCTCAATAGTTCTGTTTTCTAAATAAGTTTTTAGTTTATCCGCAGGTATCATATCGTCCAAGGCATCGTACAAAGGGCGCAAATAAGGGTCTATTTTTTCTTTTAGATCGCCCGGTAAAAAACCTAGATTCTCTCCGGCCTCAACCGCCGGGCGAGTTAAGATGATTCTTTTAATTTCTTTGTTTTTTAAAGCCCTTACTGCCAAAGCAACTGCCGTGTAGGTTTTTCCCGTTCCGGCAGGGCCAATGGCAAATAAAACATCGTTTTTTACTATACTGCTAACCATTTTACGCTGGTTGGCAGTTCTCGCTTTTACCATTATCCCATTGGGCCCAAAAACAATAACCTCAGAAGCTGAGGCCGGTGCTTCTCCCTCTTTTACTTGCGCTAACCTGGCAGAACTGTCTGTACCTAAAATTGAATCTATATCACCAGTAGATAAGTTTTGATACTTATCGAGATGTGAAATTATGGCATTTAGTTTTTCATTAAAATTAACAAGTTCGCTTTCATCGCCCAAGGCTTTTACCTCGTTGCCCCTGGTAACTATTTTAAGCTTTGGAAATGAGCGTTTTATAATATCGTAATACTCGTTGTTTGGCCCCCATAATACAACTGGGTTTACAGATTCTAAAATGATTTTAAGTTCGTTCAAGCTAGAGATTTTATGTTTCTGATATGAAAGTAAATTAAAAATTTAATATTTGTAGCATTAATCTTGAGATACAAGATTAAGAATAAATATTCACAATATTAATGGCAATTATTACTTTAACAACCGACTTAGGTTATAAAGATTTTTATCAGGCGGCATTAAAGGGAAGTATCCTAAATACTTTGCCTAACGTGAATATTATCGACATTACACATGAAATTGAAGCTTTTAATATTTCTAAGGCTGCATTTTTATTAAAAAACAGCTTTTATTATTTTCCAAAATATACCGTACATTTAATTGGTATAGATACAGTTTACAGTGCCTCTAACAAATATTTGGCCGTTAAATATCGCGACCATTACTTTGTAGGATCTGATAATGGCATATTTTCATTGATATTTGAAGAAACGCCACAAGAAGTTGTAGAGTTAAATATTTTGCAAAGCTTAAAATTTTTACATTTCCCTTTAGCGGATATTTTTGTGAAAGCGGCCTGTCATTTAGCATCTGGTGGCGAGTTAAAAGAAATTGGTGATCCAACTTTCGAGATTGAGCATAGGATGAATTTTAACCCCGTGGTAGAAAAAAACCAGATAAAAGGTTGCGTAATTTTTATAGATTCTTTTGAGAACGTAGTAACCAACGTTACCAAAGATTTATTTACCAAGGTGCAAAACGGTAGAAATTTTACGCTTTTTTTTAGGCGAAACGAAACCATCAATCAGTTAAGTTGGCATTACGACGAGGTACAAGAAGGAGAGAAATTATGCTTGTTTGGCATCTCTGATCATTTAGAAATTGCCATTAACAAAGGTAAAGCAAGCGGGTTATTAGGTTTAAAAGCCAATGACATGATTAGGATAGAATTTCATTGATGATGGTGCGTTTAGTGAAAATGAATCTCAAAAAAGATAAAATAGATAGTTTTAAATCGGTTTTTGAAATGGCAAAACCTAAAATTATATCTATGCAAGGTTGTTTGCAGGTTGATCTCCATCAAGACATCAAAAATCCAGAGATATTTTTTACGATCAGCCATTGGGCAAATGAAGCTGCTTTAGAAAACTACAGAAATTCTGATTTATTTATAACTACTTGGAAGCAGGTAAAACCTTTATTTAAGGAAAAAGCCGAAGCGTGGAGTTTATCATAAAAAACAAGAGATGAGATATTTTATATTATGTGTTTTAATATTGAGCAGCTTTTTTGCAAACGCATTTCAAAATGTGGATAGTTTAACCTATAACTTGCAAAGGAATAAAATTAATGGGATGCTGGATGCAAGAAGTGCCAAATTTGGCCAGTTTGATAATAGCCTAAGCCAGCATACCGGTATTTTTGGTTTTAAAACCAAAAAAGATATGCAAAAGAGTATGGATATCTTAACGGATATCATCAAAACCGATAACGATATTTTGAGGGAAACCAAAACCCTGCTAGACTTCAAAACATTTCAGCAAGAGCAGGTTGCCAACCAAGGTAAAGATTACGAATCTAAGAACTTGGCTTATATGCACACCATCAATAAGTTACAAACAGAAAACGAAAAATTGGTTAAAGAATCAGAAAGCAATAAAAAGAGCAAAAAGTTTTTCCAAATTGTTTCTTATGCGCTAGGATTGGCTATCATCAGCTTTGCTCTGTTTGTATTCCGTAAAATTTCTCCAAAAAGATCATAGCTTGTTTTTTATATGCCTATTTTGCAAGCCTAAAGCATTTTTAATGCTGAAAAATAAAATTTAGAATGGCGAGAAACGGATTAAACAGCAGCTCAACCCCTGGGCAAGAATTTACAAAATCAAAGATCAACAAAGAGAATCTCCAAAAAATATCAGAACTTTTAAAATACCTTAAGCCATACCGAACGAAGTTTGCGTTGGGTATGGTTTTTTTGCTTTTATCAAGTTTAACCGGCTTGGCATTTCCTGCATTGATCAAAGTGATGGTTGATGTTGCCCAAGGTATCAAAGCAGATTATGGAATGCCAAATTCTGTAAACACCATCGGTTATATTGCCTTCGCAATTTTATTTGTACAGGCCTTTGTTTCTTTTTTTAGGATAAGGCTATTTGTAGAAGTTGCAGAAAAAGCTTTGGCAGATATTAGAAGGGATACTTATTTCAAAATGATTACCCTGCCCATGAATTTCTTTGCAAACAGAAGGGTTGGAGAGTTAAATAGCAGAATATCGGCCGATTTATCGCAAATACAAGATACTTTAACTACTACCTTGGCAGAAATGATCCGGCAGATCATTTTATTAATTGGCGGTATTTCTATATTGATAGTGGTTTCTGGTAAACTTACTTTATTCAATTTATCTATACTTCCCGTTATTGTGGTCGCCGGGGTTTTCTTCGGTAAGGCCATCAGAAAAATATCGCGACAAGCACAAGATAAATTGGCAGAATCTAACACCATTGTGGAAGAAACCCTGCAAGGGATTTCTAACGTGAAAGCTTTTGTGAATGAACCTTATGAAGCCAAAAGATATGATAAAAGCTTAAGAGAAGTAGTGAAAATTGCCGTAAGAGGTTCTAATTATCGCGGTGGTTTTGCATCTTTCATTATATTTTGCCTCTTCGGGGCTATTATGGGCGTAATTTGGTACGGTTCTATTTTGGTGCAACAGGGTGGTTTATCAGTCGGCGATTTATTGGCTTATATGCTTTATTCTGTTTTTGTAGGTGCGGCGATGGGGAGTTTCCCAGAGCTTTATGCAAACGTTCAAAAAGCATTAGGTGCCTCTGAAAGAGTTTTAGAAATATTAAAAGAAGAAAATGAACCTATATCCATCCATCAAACAGACCATAAAATAAAAGATGTTATTTATGGAGATTTGAATTTCAACAATGTCCATTTCAGTTATCCCTCAAGGAAAGACATTATAGTTTTAGATGGTGTTTCATTTACTGCAAAAGCCGGAGAAAAAATTGCCGTTGTTGGCCCATCAGGTGCCGGAAAATCTACCATTGCCAGCTTAATTTTGGGTTTTTACCATGCCCAAAACGGAGAAATCCTTTTTGATGGGAAACCATTCAGCAGTTTTGCATTAACGGATATTAGAAATCAAGTAGCCATTGTGCCGCAAGATGTGATTTTATTTGGCGGAACGATCAAAGAGAATATCGCCTATGGCAAATTAACCGCAACAGATGAGGAAATTGCAGATGCTGCTAAAAAAGCAAATGCACATTTATTTATAACCGGTTTCCCGGAAGGTTATGAAACCGTAGTTGGCGAAAGAGGTGTAAAGCTTTCAGGTGGGCAAAGGCAAAGAATTGCCATTGCAAGGGCTTTATTAAAAAATCCTGCTATATTAATTTTAGATGAAGCAACTTCTTCCTTAGATTCAGAATCTGAAAGATTGGTACAAGAAGCCTTAGAGATTTTGATGAAAGGAAGAACCTCTATCATTATTGCGCACCGTTTATCTACTATTAGAGAGGCCGATCAAATTATAGTTTTGGATAAAGGCCAAATTGTGGAAAGCGGAAACCATCAGCAACTTTTGCAAAACCAAGATGGTTTGTATAAACATTTGAGTGCTTTACAGTTTGAGGTTTAATAATGCTAAAAGAAGAAATCAACAAAGCACTAGAGGTATTAAAAGCTGGGGGAATTATCGTTTTCCCAACAGATACCGCTTGGGGTTTGGGTTGCGATGCAACAAATGAAGAAGCGGTGGCTAAAATATTTGCTCTAAAAAAGCGGGTAGATAGCAAAAGTTTGATCTTTCTTATCGATACGGAAAACAAGTTGCAAAGTTATGTTTCAGAGATCCCCGATGTTGCTTATGATTTAATAGAATACACAGAAAAACCTTTGACCATCATTTACGATGGCGCAAAAAATTTGGCCAAGAACTTGATCAATGAAGACGGCAGCGTTGCCATACGCATTCCAAAACATGATTTTTGCGAGCAACTGATCCAGCGTTTTCGGAAACCCATAGTTTCTACTTCGCCTAATATTAGCGGGGAACCTACACCCTTCAATTTTTTTCAAATTTCTGATGAGATTTTAAACGGTGTTGACTACGTGGTTGATCTGGAGCAAGAAAGTACAGAAGAAAAACAATCATCTACCATTATTAAATTGGGTGCTGCTGGGCAGTTTGCTTTTATAAAGAAATAACCAAACTATATAGCCCAAGGTTAAAACCTTGGGCTATATTATTATATTTGCAAAAAAGAAAATATCCTTAATTCTTAATTTGAAAAACCACCTTACACACCCTGTATTCAAGATCATATCAAAAGTAGCTGCACAATTAGATGTAGAAAGTTTTGTGATTGGCGGTTTTGTGAGGGATATTTTTTTAAACAGACCCTCTAAAGATGTTGATATCGTAGTTTTAGGTAACGGTCCCGATTTTGCATCGGCGGTAGCCAAAGAACTAAATGTGCCTCTAAATATTTTTAAAAGTTTTGGTACGGCAATGCTTAAACACCAAGATCTAGAGGTAGAATTTGTGGGCGCAAGAAAAGAATCCTATCGCATAGATTCTCGCAAACCTATTGTAGAAGATGGCACTTTAGAAGATGACCAAAAACGTCGCGATTTTACCATTAACGCCATGGCAATTAATCTCTCTAAAGATAATTTTGGCGAATTGCTTGATCCCTTTAATGGTATGCAACATTTGCGAGAAAGAATTTTAATCACACCTTTAAACCCGGGAGAAACTTTTTCTGATGACCCATTGAGAATGATGCGGGCAGTAAGGTTTGCTACCCAACTTAACTTCAAGATCTCTGATGATGCCGTTGAAGCCATCAAAAAAAATAAAAATCGCATACAGATAGTTTCTAAAGAGCGAATAACGGATGAGTTAAATAAAATCATCCTATCCCCTATTCCCTCTATCGGGTTTAATTATTTGTTTGATACCGGTTTGCTGAAAGAGATTTTTCCGCTCATGTCTGATCTATATGGCGTAAAGTATATCAATGGAAAAGGGCATAAAGATAATTTTTACCACACTTTAGAAGTACTAGATAACATTTGCCAAACAACGGATGATCTTTGGTTACGTTGGGCAGCTATTTTACATGATATTGCAAAGCCAGCCACAAAAAGGTTCGAGAAAAACCACGGATGGACGTTTCACGGCCATGAAGACAAAGGAGCTAGGATGGTACCCAAAATTTTTGCCGATTTAAAGCTTCCGTTAAACGACAAAATGAAATTTGTGCAAAAGATGGTTTTGCTACATTTGCGCCCAATTGTTTTGGCAAAAGAAATAGTTACGGATTCTGCCGTGAGACGTTTGTTATTTGAGGCCGGAGAAGACATTGAAGCCCTAATGCAGCTTTGCCATGCCGATGTAACCACCAAAAACGAATACAAGAAAAAGAAATATCGATCTAATTTTGAGCTGGTTAAGCAAAAGATCAAAGATGTTGAAGAACGTGATAAGCTAAGAAACTGGCAACCACCAATTTCTGGCGAAGATATTATGAAAGCTTTCAACCTAAAAGCTGGCAGAGAAGTTGGGGTGATAAAAAATCAGATAAGAGAAGCTATTTTAGAAGGAGAAATAAAAAACAACAGGGAAGAAGCAATTAATTTGATGCGAAATTTAGGAAAAAACCTAAATTTAGTGATGGTAAACAAGATTAGTTGATGATAAAATAAAAACAAAAATTACTTTTGCAGCATGGCAATTTATAGATTTAGGATAAGCTTTGAAGACTACGATGAGGTAGTGAGAGAGATCGACATCAAATCCACCCAAACCTTCAAAGATTTACACGATTTCTTTTTGAAAAACATAGGCTATGATCCAGAAAAAAGCTCTTCATTTTATGTGAGCAACGATCAATGGATCAAAAATGAAGAATTGGCTTATCTTCCTAACGAGAGAAAGACCAATAACAGCGTTGCACTGATGGAAAACTCGAAATTTTCTAAATTTATAGATGATCCCCACCAAAAATTTTACTATATCTATAATTTTGAAAAACCTTATGAGTTTCATGTAGAACTGATCAAAATATTAGACAACAACCCAGAGTTAACTTTGCCAAGTTTGTTTAAAACCATTGGCGAGGCACCAAAAATTGTACTTCCTAACTTTACCCCAGAAAATATAATCGGCGACGAGGAAGATATGATCGATGATAGCGAAGTAGAAATTGCCGATGAAGACGAATTGGAAGGCTTAAATACAGACACCGAAGGAGAAAACACAGAAGACGAGGACGATGAATTTGCCGATGAATTTTCTGATAACGAAAGTTACGATGATGAGGAATTAGAAAGGGACTAGGAGATTGAGTTTAATAATTTATTTGGGCATTTTAACGGGCTATCCGCTTTAGTTTTTGTTGGCCAAAAAGCCAACAAAAAGCTGCCGCTACTATCCCTAATGCAAAAACCCAGCAGGTGATCGATCTAAAAACCAATAAAACCCTCATTACAATTGTTGGCCCAACGGCCATAGGTAAAACGGCGTTGGCCATTGCGCTCGCAAACCATTACAAAACAGAAATCATATCTGCCGATTCTCGCCAGTTTTTTAGGGAAATGAGTATTGGCACCGCAAAGCCCGATCAGCAAGAACTCGCCGCCGCTCCACATCATTTTATCAATTCGCAATCCATAACCCAAGAAGTAAGCGTTGGCTCTTTTGAAAAAGAAGCCATAAACAAAATAGACCAGTTATTTCTTAAACATGATGTTTTGATCATGGCCGGTGGTTCTGGTTTATACGTTAATGCTGTTTTATACGGTTTTGATGAGATACCCAAAGCAGATGAAAACATCAGAGAAAACCTAAATCAGCAATTTAAGCAGGCAGGGATTAAGCCACTTCAACACCAACTAAAAGAATTAGACCCAGATTATTACCATCAAGTTGATACCAATAACCCACAAAGGGTAATCAGAGCTTTAGAAGTTTGCTTAAGTACCGGGAAACCATTTTCTTCTTTCCGCAACGCACCAATCAAACAAAGAAATTTCAATACCATAATTATCGGGCTAGATAGCCATAGAGAAACACTTTATCAAAGAATCAATCATCGGGTTGATTTGATGATAAACAAAGGTTTGTTAAGAGAAGTTGAAAGCTTAAAAGAATACCAACATTTAAACGCCCTTAAAACCGTAGGCTATTCAGAAATATTTAACTATTTAAACGGAGAATGGACATTAGCGCAAGCCATCGATAAAATCAAACAAAACACCCGCAACTTTGCCAAAAGGCAGCTTACGTGGTTCAGAAGAAATAAAGACGTAGTTTGGTTTAAACCCGATGAAGAAGAAAAGATCCTTTCTTTTATAAAAGAGAAAATCTATAAAACCTAAGCCTGCGCAGTTGGGCCGCCAAAATTAAACGGCATCCCACCTTGATCGTTACCGCCAACTTTTATAGTCCCGTTATTCATTTCAAACTTTTCTATATTATCTGCCAGAGCATTTAATAAACGCTTCGCATGATCAGGGGTCAATACAATTCTGCTCTTCACTTTAGCTTTTGGTACACCGGGCATTACCCTAATAAAATCCAATACAAACTCGCTATTTGAATGTGTGATAATTGCTAAGTTGGCATAAATTCCTTCAGCCATCTCTTCAGAAAGCTCTATATTTAGTTGATTATCGTTCTGTTCTTCCATAAGGCACTAAATTAAAAAAGTCTTTCTGATTAATAGAAAGACTTTAATGTTAAAGTTTGTGAAATTATCCCTAACCACGATAATAAATAAAGCAAATTATATGTTTACAAAATAATGACAAACAAATTTATTCCATAAGAAACACTTTACTGATCCTTGTGATACTTTTACAAAAAAAATGAAGACTAAAATATTATCCTTTTCGATATTTTTATTTCTGATGTTGGTTGGGTATTTATCCACCTTTTCAGGAAATGTTTTCAAAAACCATTTATCTGCAGAAATCAAGCAAAACCCACTTTCTAATATCTTATTACAGGCAGAAAACCAAGATAATCCGGTTTTAAAAAACACGGATGCTCTTGTTGATAAAAATGATTTATTAAGCTCAGATAATGATGATGATGATCTATTGTTTTTTAGAAAGCACATTGTGCCAATTCGTTATTTAATCACTTATTTATTCTCGGCGCTTTTAATTTTCTGTTCTGCATGTTTATCAGATAAATCTACCCCAAACACCGATTTTTCTTATACCACCACCCCTAAATATTTGTGGCAAAAGGTATTGAGGATTTGATAAACCCATCATTTAGTTTGAAATAGAAATAAGTCCATTTCACTTATTCATTTCTGTTGTTTCAAACTTTATTATTCCATTCACATATTTTATCCTTTAAAATTTCATAAAACAAATGAAAAAAGTCTTAATGCTTGCACTTGCTTGTGCAATATTGATTCAAATAGGCTGTAAACCTAAAACCCAGGCCAAAGAAGAATCTACCGAATATGAAGTAACCAGTCCGTTAAAAATCGATACTTCTTTTACAAAAGAATATGTATCACAAATCAAATCTGTTAGAAATATAGAATTAAGGGCACAAGAAAAAGGCTACTTACAAAAAATCTATGTTGATGAAGGCCAATCTGTTAAAGCAGGTCAATTATTATTTAAGATCATGCCCAATATGTATCAGAACGATCTTTTAAAAGCAGAGGCAGAGGAAAAATCTGCAGAAGTAGATTTGCAGAACACCAAAACCTTGGCAGATAAAAATATAGTTTCAAGAAATGAGCAGGTAATGATGCAAGCTAAATTAGATCAAGCCAAAGCTGAGGTTTCATCGGCAAAGCTTCACTTATCTTTTACAGATATAAAAGCACCGTTTAATGGCACCGTTGATCGTATTCCTTTAAAATTAGGAAGCCTAGTAGATGAAGGCGACTTACTGACAAGCCTATCGGACAACAGCCAGGTATATGCCTATTTTAATGTTTCTGAACCAGAATATTTGAATTACCAACAAGATGTTGCCGATCGCGGCAGTAAAAAAGTAAGCTTGATATTAGCTAACAATCAGCCTTTAAAATACAAAGGCGATGTAGAGACCATAGAAGGGCAGTTTGATAATGAGACCGGCAATATCGCCTTTAGGGCAAAATTCCCAAACCCCGATAAACTATTAAGGAACGGGGAAAGCGGCAAGGTGCAGATGACCATCCCGCTCAAGAATGCTTTGGTTATCCCACAAAAAGCCACTTATGAAATACAGGATAAAACTTACGTGTTTTTGGTTGATAGCAAAGGAACGGTTAAATCTAAACAAATCACCATTGCTAGTGAACTATCAGATTTATACGTTGTAGCAAGTGGACTATCAGAAAACGATAAAATCTTATTAGAAGGTGTACAAAAAGTAAAAGACGATGACCAGATCAAGGTCAAATTTGTTGCTCCAAAAAAAGTGATAAATAATCTTCAATTACAGGCAGAATAGTGTTGCAATAGCTTAAAAAATAATTCTATGTTTAATAAATTCATACACAGGCCTGTCCTGTCAATAGTTATATCCCTTATCATTACTTTTTTGGGAGCTTTGGCAATCACACAACTCCCTGTTACCCAATTTCCATCCATCTCACCTCCAAAGGTAAACGTTACGGCAGAATACCCTGGTGCAAACGGAGAATTAATGATCAAATCTGTAATCATCCCGTTAGAAAGGGCTATAAATGGTGTTCCGGGGATGAAATACATTGAGTCTGATGCGGGCAACGATGGCGAGGGAAACATACAGGTGGTTTTTAATTTAGGTACAGATCCTAACCAAGCTTCTATAAACGTACAAAATTTGGTGGCATCGGTAGTAAATAAACTTCCGCCTGCCGTTGTACGTGAGGGCGTAAAGATTACCAGAGAAGAATCTAATATGCTGATGTACATTAACTTGTATAGCAAGGACCCTAAGATGGATCAAAAATTTCTTTACAACTTTGCAGATATCAATCTCTTATCTGAGTTAAAAAGGGTAAAGGGCGTTGGTTTTGCCGATATTTTGGGAAACCGAGATTATGCCATGAGGGTTTGGCTTAGGCCTGATAAAATGCTTGCCCATAAAGTTTCGGCAGATGAAGTTTTAGAAGCTTTAAACGAACAAAGTTTAGAAGCATCTCCTGGTAAAATAGGCGAAAGCTCTGGAAAAAGAAGCCAATCATTTGAGTATGTTCTAAAATATCCCGGTAGGTTTACAACAAAAGAAGAATATGAGAATATTATCATAAAATCAAGCGCAAACGGCGAGCTTTTAAAGCTTAAAGATGTTGCCGATGTGGAGTTTGGAAGTGAATATTATGACCTTTATTCTAATCTAAACGGGAAATCATCTGCTGCAATTGTTCTTAAACAATCTTATGGTAGCAATGCAACGCAGGTAATTGAAGATGTAAAGGCCAAATTGGCAGAGATTAAATCAAACTCTTTCCCTAAAGGCGTAGATTATGAAATAAGTTATGATGTTTCTAAATTTTTGGATGCCTCTATTGAAAAGGTAATCCATACTTTAATAGAGGCGTTTATTTTGGTTGGTTTGGTTGTTTTTATTTTCCTCGGCGATTGGCGCTCTACCGTTATCCCTGCGATCGCCGTTCCCGTATCATTGATCGGTACGTTTATCTTCATGCAATATTTTGGTATTACCCTCAATCTGATTACGCTATTTGCTTTGGTATTGTCTATAGGGATTGTGGTAGATAATGCCATTGTGGTAATTGAAGCCGTACATGCTAAAATGGAAGAGAAAAATCTATCGCCATTAAAGGCAACTGAAGAGGCGATGCATGAAATTAGTGGGGCAATTATCGCGATCACTTTGGTAATGGCCGCTGTTTTTATCCCTGTTGCTTTCATGTCTGGCCCGGTTGGGATTTTTTATCGTCAGTTTTCTATTACCATGGCCACATCAATTATCCTATCGGGATTGGTGGCATTAACCTTAACTCCTGCCCTTTGCGCAATGATGCTAAAGAATGAACATGGCAAGCCTAAAAAGAAAACATGGTTAAATAGCTTTTTGGCAGGTTTTAACAATAAGTTTAACAAGATTACCGGAAGCTACCAAAACCTGCTTACAAAAATCGTAAATAGAAGAACTGTTACTTTTGGGCTATTGATCGCATTTTGTATAGGCATTTGGGCATTAAACTCCTCTATCCCATCAGGGTTTATCCCCAATGAAGACCAAGGGATGTTTTATGCCATTATCCAAACGCCACCGGGATCTACCTTAGAAAGAACCAATGAAATTTCTAGACAATTACAAAAAATCGCACAAGAAATCCCAGATGTAAAATCGGTATCATCATTAGCGGGTTATGAAATTTTATCTGAAGGAACGGGATCAAACTCTGGTACTTGTTTGATCAATTTAAAAAGTTGGGATCAAAGAAATCATTCTGTACAACAAGTGATTGATGAACTGGAAGAGAAATCTAAAAATATTTCTGGTGCAACCATAGAGTTTTTTCAACCGCCAGCGGTTCCGGGTTATGGTGCAGGCGGAGGTTTTGAGCTTCGCCTATTAGATAAAGCAGGTAGCGGCGATTATAAGAAAATGGAAACAGCGAGTAAAGATTTTGTGAAAGAGCTAAATAAAAGGCCAGAACTATCGCAAGTATTTACCTTTTACAGTGCCAGTTTCCCTCAATTTATGTTAAGGATAGATAATGATCTAGCACAGCAAAAAGGGGTTACTATTGATAATGCCATGAACACACTTTCTACCTTAATTGGTAGTAATTATGAAACCAGTTTTATAAAATTTGGCCGGCAATATAAGGTAATGGTGCAGGCTTTACCTCAATATAGAGCCTTGCCAGAAGATATTTTAAAGCTTTATGTAAAAAATAATAGGGATGAAATGGTACCTTTTTCTGCTTTTATGAAGCTGGATAAAGTTTACGGCCTATCAGAAATCACACGGCACAATCTTTATAATTCTGCAGAAATAAGTGGTGCTTCTGCACCTGGTTATAGTAGCGGGCAAGCCATAAAAACGATTGAAGAAGTAGCAAAAATTAGTTTACCAAGAGGTTTTGGTATAGAGTGGGCAGGCATATCTGCCGATGAAGTTGCAACGGGCAACCAAGCAATCTACATCTTTTTGATCTGCTTGGTTTTCGTTTATATGCTTTTGGCCGCCCAATATGAAAGTTTTCTACTGCCTTTTCCGGTGATACTTTCTTTACCCACAGGTATTTTTGGAGCATTTTTATTACTCAAATTACTAGGTTTAGAAAACAACATTTATGCACAGGTTTCTATGATAATGCTTATAGGCTTATTAGGTAAAAATGCGGTATTGATCATAGAATTTGCAGTTCAAAAACATAGGGCCGGCAAACCATTATTAGCGGCAGCTATTGAAGGTGCAGTTGTAAGATTTCGCCCCATATTAATGACCTCATTTGCTTTTATTGCAGGTTTGATCCCTTTAGTAATAGCATCTGGCCCAGGTGCGATAGGTAACAGAACAATAGGATCTGCCGCTGCAGGTGGAATGTTGATAGGCACCGGCTTTGGTGTATTGCTTATACCAGGCCTGTACTACATATTCGGTAAAATATCCGAAAGGAATAACCTAGTTAAAGATGAAGAAGAAAATCCGTTAACAGAAGAAATAGACCACAATGTATAAGATAAATAAATATATTTTACTGCTGGGCTTATCCTCGGCAGTAATTAGCTGTAAAGTGCCGGCTATTACAAAATTGGCAAACAATAAAGTTTCCCCGAAATTTTATGGGCTACCTAGTGATAGTAATAATGTGGCAACCATACCTTATCAATCTTTTTTTACCGATAAAAATCTAGTAAACCTGATTGATACAGCATTAAAAAACAACCAAGAATTACAAATTACCCTGCAAGAAATAGAAATTGCGAGAAATGATGTTAAATTTAGGCAGGGTGAGCTATTGCCTTCTGTAATTGCAGGAATTGGAGCGGGCGTAGAAAAAGTTGGAAGATATACCAGCCAAGGAGCTGGCGATGCTTCCACAGAAATTACGCCGGGAAAACCTGTACCAGATGCACTTACTGATATTACTTTAGCGGCTTCTGCAAATTGGGAAGTGGATGTTTGGAAAAAATTACACAATGCCAAAAAAGCCGCAATCAGCAGATATTTAGCATCTGTTGAAGGCAAAAACTTTGTGGTAACCAATTTGGTGGCAGAAGTTGCCAATTCTTATTACGAGTTATTATCGTTAGACAATCAATTGGCAGTGGTTAAACAAAATATCGCCATTCAAAAAAATGCGCTAGAGATCATCAAAGTTCAAAAAGAGGCTGCGAGGGAAACAGAGCTTGCTGTACAAAAATTTAAGGCAGAGGTTTTTAATTCTGAAAGTTTAGAATTTGATATTCTCCAAAAAATAAAAGAGACAGAAAACAAGATCAATTTTTTATTAGCAAGGTATCCGCAAGAAATACCTAGGGATAAAACAGATTTTTTAACACTTATACCTTCAAAAATTTTGAGTGGTATCCCATCACAGTTGCTCAATAACAGGCCAGACATCAAACAAGCCGAACTAGAATTAACTGCCGCAAAATTAGATGTTAAAGTAGCAAGGGCAGAATTTTATCCTTCTTTAGGTATTTCTGCAACTGCCGGGTTTCAAGCTTTTAAACCCAGCTTTTTATTTAAGTTCCCAGAATCTGTTCTATATTCTTTGGCTGGTGATCTAGCAGGGCCTTTGATCAACAGAAATACGATAAAAGCAGCTTATAATACAGCTAATGCAATGCAGTTAGAAGCACTTTACAATTATCAAAAAACGGTATTAAATGCTTATATGGAAGTTTCTAACCAACTTTCAAACGTATCTAATTTAGAAAAAAGCTATGATCTAAAATCTAAAGAAGTTGATGCGCTTACCAAATCTATAACTATCTCTAATGATTTGTTCAAATCTGCTAGGGCAGATTATTTGGAAGTTCTTTTAACCCAAAGAGATGCTTTATCATCTAAACTAGAGCTGATAGAAACCAAGCAACAACAATTTAATGCCATCACGGCTATTTACCAACAATTAGGTGGTGGTTGGCGATAACTTTATGTGATTAAATGTTCTATTAAACTAGAGGTTTTCCAAATAGATTGACATTTTAAAGTGTTATGTGTTTGAAAAACCTCTTTTTTTTATATTGTTTTCAACCTCGTTTTCAAACCACTCTAAACAATTATAAATTTGGAGAACCAAATAATAGGGAAGGTGTAACAATCTATATCTCTTACCGCTTGCGCATCTCTCTTTCAAACATTTTATAACTTTATTACAAAGTGAGGGTTAATTTTATTAAAACTCGCAACAGAATGAGGCCAATTATATGATATAACTATTGATTATCAATCAAATATCGTTAAAAGCAAGTCTAATATTTTAACATCAAGAATATTTCTAATTCAACTTAAAAGGAGCTACTAAATTAAATTCTGGGATTTTAACATCAAACAAATCATTATCTACCAACCTTTTCATTTGGTAAGTGCCTTGCATGGTACCCATATCTGTCTTTAGGTTACATCCAGAAACATATTCATGAAACTGCCCAGGTTCTATAATCGGTTGCAAACCAACAACACCCTCCCCTTCTACTTCTCTCTTTGTACCGTTAGAATCAAATATATTCCAATGCCTGCTAATTAACTGAACGCTATAATCGCTTAAATTTTCAATCATGATCTTGTAAGCGAACATAAAATGCTCGTTAGCCGGATTAGAATATTCTGGCTGGTAAGTTGTTTCTACAGAAACCTTTACTCCTTCGGTAATTTTTGCAACCATACTATTTAGATTTTTTTCAATGTATCAGAAAATATCTTAAATAACAAAATTTAAGCCATTTCTGTTTCAAATTTATCAGCTATTTCTTCTAAAACTTCTTGAATCTGCTCTATGCTCTCTAAAGAAACCAGTTTTATCCTATATTCTTTAAAATTTGGAATCCCTTTAAAATAATTAGCATAGTGCCTCCTCATCTCAAATATACCTGTTTTTGGCCCTTTCCACTCAATAGATTTTATTAAATGGGTATTACAGGTATCTATTCTTTCTTCTAAGGTTGGCCCTGCTAAATGTTCTCCGGTTTCAAAAAAATGCTTGATCTCCCTAAATATCCAAGGATAACCAATTGCGGCCCTCCCGATCATGATCCCATCCACTTCGTACTCTAACCTCCAATTGGCAGCTTTCTCTGGCGAGTCTATGTCGCCGTTACCAAAAATCGGGATTTTTATACGAGGATTTCTTTTAATATCCCTGATCAAACTCCAATCGGCAACACCTTTGTACATTTGAGAACGTGTACGCCCATGGATGGTTAAAGCTTGGATACCAACATCTTGTAAACGTTCTGCAACTTCATAAACGTTCTTGGTGTTATCATCCCAACCTAAACGGGTTTTTACAGTAACGGGTAAATGGGTAGCTTTTACAACGGCGGCTGTCATGGCTACCATTTTATCAATATCTTGCAACAAACTTGCCCCGGCACCTTTACAAGCCACATTTTTTACGGGGCAACCATAATTAATATCTATCAAATCTGGGTTTGCCAATGAAGATATTTCTGTTGCTTGCCTCATGTGATCAATCTCAGATCCAAATATCTGGATGCCAATAGGCCTTTCATATTCAAAAATATCAAGCTTTTGGCGACTTTTTGCCGCGTCCCTAATCAATCCTTCAGAAGAAATAAATTCGGTGTACATCATATCAACACCGCTCTGTTTACAAACAAAACGAAAAGGTGGGTCGCTTACATCCTCCATCGGCGCAAGCAAAAGCGGGAAATTCCCTAAATCAATATTTCCAATTTTAACCGACATTCAAAAATCTATTCTGTATTTTAACCGCAAATTTACCAAAAAGAATTTATTATGATACCCATGCAAAAATCAAA
This sequence comes from Pedobacter segetis, assembly GCF_016623585.1. Lineage (GTDB taxonomy): Bacteria > Bacteroidota > Bacteroidia > Sphingobacteriales > Sphingobacteriaceae > Pseudopedobacter > Pseudopedobacter segetis. The sequence continues at coordinate 64,017 of NZ_JAEHFY010000012.1, read as the reverse complement.
CGCTTATCATCCTTTTTTTCAATTGATATTTTTGATCATGATGGCAATTATTGGAGCATTAGTGTTTACCGTTATTGGCTTGCTCCTTTATTTCTTTTTAAGCACAAACGGTATAGATTTAAAAAGCTTGGCCGGAGGAGACATGAACAATATGGATATTGGCTTCATAAGGGCTTTACAAATTAGCAGCTCTTTTGGGATGTTTATTGCCGGCCCCATCGCTTTTGCCTATCTGATAGAAACTAAGCCCTCGCACTATTTTTATTTCGATAATCCTTTAAGAGGCGTTTTATTGCTTTTGGTATTTGCCATAATGTTGTTTTCTATCCCTTTGTTTGAATGGATAACTTTAATAAATCAAAAAATGAGTTTGCCAGACGCTTTAAAAAACATAGAAATTTGGATGAAGCAAAGCGAAGACCAAGCAGACCTTATCACAAAAAAGATGCTGATAATGAAAGATTATGGCGATTTAGCGATCAATATTTTGATGATTGCCATTATCCCGGCAATAGGGGAAGAGCTTTTTTTTAGAGGTGGGATGCAAAACGTTTTTGGCCAATGGTTTAAAAATCATCATGTTGCAATTTGGGTTACGGCAATTATTTTCAGCAGCATCCACATGCAATTTTATGGCTTTTTGCCACGGATGCTTTTAGGGGCATTGTTTGGTTATGTATTGGTTTATGGCAAAAGCATTTGGCTAGCTATATTAGGGCATTTTTTAAACAACGGAAGTGCCGTTATAATGGCATATATTTATCAGAAACAAGGTAAAAGTTTAGATAGCTTGGATAATACCGCTTCATTTAATAGCATCAATTATCTAATTAGTGCAATAATTACTTTAGTTTTGCTCATCATATTCTTTAAACAAACCAAAGAAAAAACAAAAAAATAACTTATGGATAATAAATGGGTTAAAATATATTCATCAAACCAATACTTCCAATCAGAAATAGTAAAACAAGTTTTGGTAGATCATGATATAGATGCCATCATCATGAATAAACAAGATTCTTCTTACAAATTTGGGGAAGTTGAAGTGCATATTAATCAAACCAATTTTGATAAAGCTTTAGCAATTATCCTAGAAAACGATCTATAATTGAAAACCAGGGCCGTTACAGGATCAATTTTTGTTTTGGTGATGCTTGCGTCATTATTAACAGGAACTTACGTTTTTGTAGGTTTTTATATGTTTTTAAGCCTTGTTTGTTTAATCGAGTTTTTTACCTTGGTTAAAACAACAGGTTTAAGGCCGCACAGCACAATAGGGTACGTGGCTGCTATAATTCTATTTTTTTCTATCGCCGGCAGATTTTTATTCCAGTTTGAAACCAAATGGTTATTGATCAATATTCCTTTATTTTTTGGGATTTTTATTAAGGAGCTTTACAGAAAATCTAAACTACCTTTCAATAATATCGCCTATACTTTTTTAGGGTTAATTTATGCCGTGGTGCCTTTTGTTTTTTACGTTTCGTCGGCATTTATTTCTGGGATTTACAATCTACATATTGCATTAGGGTTCTTTTTGATGCTTTGGGGAAACGATACGGGCGCATACTTATTTGGCGTTAAATTTGGTAAAACGCGGTTATTTGAGCGTCATTCGCCTAAAAAATCTTGGGAAGGCTTCATAGGCGGCGTGTTTACCAGTATGCTGGTAGGTTATATTTTATCAATCTATTTCACAGATTACGCTTTTTATCATTGGATGATAATGGCCTTCATTATTTCTTGTTTTGGCACCCTGGGTGATCTGGTAGAATCTATGTTTAAACGTAGCATAGAGATAAAAGATTCTGGAAAGATCTTACCAGGGCATGGCGGTTTACTAGATCGTTTTGATGGCTTATTACTATCAGCACCCATAATATTTGTTTATCTTTATTTAATTACTTATTAGTATTTTCGCAAAAAAAGCATCGATTAGTTAAAAAAGCTAATCATAAAAACATACAAGCCTTACAAACTAATGGCTAATAAACTAATTAACTAATATGACCATCCATAAAGAAGGATATACCTCATTAGCAATTTGCATCTTATTTATCTTTGTAAGCAACGCGATCATCCATTATTACCTGCCAGATATAACTTGGTTTATATGGTTGTGGTATGGTATTTCTGTTTTTTTATTCTTAACAATTTTACAGTTTTTTAGAAGCCCGTTAAGAAAATGGAATACAAATAATTTGCAGATCATTTGCCCCGCCGATGGAAAGGTTGTGGTAATTGAAGAAACTGAAGAAACCGAATTTTTTAAGGATAGAAGGATCCAGATCTCCGTGTTCATGTCGCCGGTAAACGTACATATTAACCGTAACCCAATAAGCGGCGTTGTAAAATACTTCAAATATCATCCCGGCAAATATTTGGTGGCTTGGAACCCAAAATCTAGTACAGAAAACGAACGGACAACAACAGTTGTAGAAAACGAAAAAGGATTTCAAATTTTATACCGTCAGATTGCAGGTGCCTTGGCCCGTAGAATTGTTTGGTATGTAAAAGAAGGCGATCCGGTTAAACAAAGCGAACAATTTGGCTTTATAAAATTTGGTTCTAGGGTTGATGTTTTTTTGCCTCTAGGCTCTAAAATAAACGTTAACCTAAATGAAATAGTTAAAGGTGGGATAAGCGTTTTAGCAACTTTACCAAAATAATATTTCATTGATTTCTAATCTAAGAATGGCGTTTTAACACGCCTGCCCGTAAAGGTGGGCTATCCGCTATATCTTTTTTTCTGTGCGCCGGCTCTCTCTTCGGCTACGCTCAAAATAGCAATGCCCAAGACAGAAAAAAGGATACCGTTTCTATCGTTAGATTAAAAAGTCCATAATTTTTGGGTTCTCAAAACAAAATATTTATCAATTGGTTTAATTATAAAATCTCAAAATCATGAAAGCAAGTTGGAACGGGCAAACCGTAGCAGAAAGCAATGAAACTATCGTTATAGAAAATAACCATTATTTCCCTGCATCCTCAATAAAAAAAGAGTTTTTTAAGCCTTCTAACAAGCATACCAGCTGCCCTTGGAAAGGCGAAGCCTCTTACTATACCTTAGAAGTTGATGGACAGGAAAATACAGACGCAGCATGGTTTTATCCAAACCCAAAAGATGCCGCCAAAGAGATAAAAGATCATGTTGCCTTTTGGAAAGGCGTTAAGGTTGTTTAATTTTAATCATCGGTAAACCTGAACTGCTTTTTCATTGCCGCTTTGTGATGGCTATTAATCTTTGATTTTGTATCCTCGAAATTAAAATGATGGTTGGTGCCACAATCTAACATATTGAAATATACGGATGGTTTTAGGCTTTCAAAATATTCGATAAAATTACTGCTCCAAATCAATTGGCAATCTCCTTTTATTTGTGGCACAATCTGGTTGATGCCATCTTTCATTACAATATCCCTAACATGGTTACTTTCTAAATTCCCTTGCGGGAATATCAATACCAAGTTTCCGGGTTTACTCAATAATTCGGCAGCATAACTTAAACTCTCATTTACCGTACTTGTACCTGGCGCAACAGAAAAGCATCCAAAATACCTTAACCAAGGGTTCATCTGCATCTGCTTTTTTAAAACCATGATATAAAAGCCTGTCATTTCTTGTTTTTTATGTATGGCATGCAGACACAGATAAGCTGCCCAAAAGCCATCCCAAAAACTAAAATGATTGCACATTAACAGGTAAGAATGCTGCTTTTTGATACCAATTTCGTTAATAACCATTTTATTAAACCGTTTCCTAAAGATCCAAGTCAAAAAATAAGCAGTAGCCTTTATAATTGGTGCAGGGAGTAGTTTTGCTTTAATGATCATTTAACAATCTAACTAAATTTTGAGCAAAATTCTTATTGATCATATCATGATTCTCATCGATGATCAACTGCCTGGATAAATTAATCTTGGGGATTACAGATGCCCCTATCTTAGCAGGATAGCTTTTGTCTCTTTTCCCAAAAATAAAAATACTCCTTACTTTATGCACATTTAATTGGTCTATAAATTTTCCAATATCGATTTTTAAGAACCGCATATAGGTTGTGCAGGCAAAAAAAGAAAACCTTAATTCTGGAGTTGCAATTTCGCGATATAAAATCTCGTACGCTTTTTGATCGATTACCTTTAAGCTCTTTAAAACCGAAAGTAAGCGAATCATCCCATTATCGCTAAGTGCCAACCGTTCTAAGAATTTATTACCTAACTTATTAGAACTTAAAAAGGTTATCAATTTGCCCGCATTTAAACTAGATGGGGCGGCGGTAACAAATTCATCGATTTTTTCTGGGATTTCCTCAACTAATGCAGTGGCATAAAAAGAACCCATAGAATAAGAAATCACAGAGAAACGCTTTATCGCTAAAGACTCGCAAAATTCTAAAAACAAATGGCTTAGCTCTCTTTTTGAAATCCCTTGTTTTACTTTATTCAAACCTTGGTCAATCAGTTTGGTCTCCTTATGAAAAAACAGATCAAAGCCATAAAAAGTATATACCGTACCTAAACTATCTTCTAAAACCTTAAACTGCTTGCCATGCATCCCATAACCATGAAAGCACAGCATTACCTTATTGCCATCACCAAATTTATAATAGTGCATTTTTACAAACCTATTCTCAAAATAATGGTCGGTCATTTTTATTTGAAAATACGTTTATCAAAGGGAAATTTTTCTGATTTAACTATTTTTATATACTTAAAATCTTGATGGTTTGGATTGATCAAAAAATTGAAATCGCCTTGCGTAACAACAGACGGTATTTTTAGCACACAAAACTTGCCTTCATAAACAAATTCATTTCCTATTTTTTGGGTTGCAGACGGGTGAGGGAAAAGGTTCCAATTTTGGGGCAGCTCACTCCGTAAAACTTGTTTAACAGGCATATCATCGGGTATTTCAATTGTCCACATCAAATAATCATTTGGCAAAGTGGCCAAAGTAAGGTAAACAGCAACCTCTGCCATAGCCAAAGAACGATTGCCCGCAGTATAGATCAGCTCTACCCCAATAGAATTCCACCTGGCACCTTTAATAGAAGCACCCTTACCAGAAAACGTATTGGCATACCTTTCTCTTGTAAGCCTAAAAACCTCCATTAAACAAAAATGCCATGGCTCATATTGTTTAATACGCTTAACACTAATTCTTTACCATAAGAATCTTTTAGTAATTCTATGGGTTTTAGACTAGATAAAGCAAAATTGGGCGTATTTAACCATAACTTTAGCTTCTCAATATCACCAAAAAAATCCAAGCCTATCTTAGTTACTTCGGCCATTTCTATTATTTTTTCTGAATGTATAGATTTAAAATGATGTGTAGCAGAAACCTTATAGCGTTGTAAAGATTTAGTAGAAACATCTAAAAAACTAGCCCAATCAGACTCTGTAAATGGAGCCTGCTCTTGTATCACATCAAATAATGAATACGGGATGCCAGTTCTAATTGCAGAAATGATCATCATTTTATCATCCAAAAAATCCGAATATTTAACACTACTTTTTGGCTTGGTATTGTAATACATCACATCTGGCTCACTAAAAAACGAAGTTAGCTCTTGATCTATTTTGTATTCTTTTACTTTATTAGTAGTTGCCATATCTTTAACATTAGACTTATGTCCATAAATTTAAGACATTTGTTTAAGATAAACAAATTATTTATCAATTATTTATCAATTTTAGGATAACAACCGCCCAAACATAATCTCCATCATGGGTTAAGCTTAAACCAAGTTTTAAGTTTTTATATAATTCTGGTAGTACAACACTTGGTTTTCCTCCTATTTTAGAACGCGTAATTTCTATTTTCTTAAACGAAATAGCCTTAGGGATTATCTGTTTGATGGATTTATAAACAGCCTCTTTTGCCGCCCAAGTAGATGCGTACCTTAATATCGGGTTATCAAATTGATCACAATAATCAATTTCTTTTTGGGTATAAACCCTCTTCTTAAACAGCAAATTGAAAGATTTCTCAAAATCAGGGAGAAACACCAGATCATTACCTATTGCAAAATCTTGCCCCTCTGTAATTTCTTCAACTTTTTCTGATAAATCAATCCTCATCAACTGCAACTCCCATAATGTTAAAACCTCCATCTACAAAATGGATGTTTCCTGTTACCTTTTTAGATAGATCTGAGAAATAATATAATGCACCATCGGCAACATCAGCGGCAGCGATATTACCCAAAGGAGCGGTTATTTTACCTAATTTTCTAAGCTTCCTTACTCCGTTTATACCGCCGGCAGAGGTTGTCATTACCAAACCGGCAGAAATTGCATTTATGCGTACACCACTCTTTCTAAAATAACTGGCCAAATAAAGCATAATATTTTCTAAAGCCGCTTTATTGATTGCCATCCCTGCATAACCGGGGAAAACACGTTGTGAAGCATTATAGGTTAACGTTAAAACCGAAGCGTTTTTGGCCAACAAAGGCTCGGCCACACGGCAAATCCTCAATAAAGAATAAGCACTGATATTAAATGAATCCATCAAATCATCAAAAGGAATATCGATATATGACGGAGCCAGAGCTTCATTTCCCGGTAAAGAATAGCACATCACATTTTGACTGCCGAAGGCAACACCATGTAAAATATAATCTATTGGGCCCAATTCCTCATAAGTCTTACTCAAGAAAGTTTTGATCTCTTCCTCGTTTCTAACATCCACACGGGCAGCAGATTTTGCATCCATACCGTGTTTTTCCATCAAGAACAGAACTTCTTCTTTGGTGTCTTCAACAAAATTCAAAGCTACTTTACAACCAGATTGGTGCAATTTTAAAGCGATTTGAAAACCGATAGAACTATCATTCCTAACACCAAAAACTACCGCAACTTTATCTTGGTTATTGATCATCAATTATCCTTTGAAATTAAAATGGCACTATTTGTACCACCGAAACCGTAATTTAAACAAGTAATAGAATTTATTTCTTTATCGATGCTTTTTTGGGGTAACAAATCCCTAAAATCTGCCATAGGCGATTTTGGCCCGTCCCAAGCAGCTGTTTTCTGAAAGTTTTCTTGCTCGGGATTTAAGTTTACCGTATTTAAACAAGGCAAAACCCTTTGTTTTTGAAGCATTAGAATAGAGGTTATAAATTCAACCGCCCCAGCCGCACCTAGCATGTGCCCAAACTGAGATTTGGGGGCAGAAATATGGTAACCTTTAGTTCCCAAACAATCTACAATGCTCAATAATTCTATCGCATCGCCGGCAGGTGTAGAAGTTCCATGTGCTTTTACCACATCAGGCTTAAAACCAGAATTGCCCAACAAGCCTTTCCATAAACGTTGCTGCCCGGCAAACGATGGGTAAAACATATCGCCATCGCCATCAGAATTATTAAAATAATTATCAATTACGGCCAAAATATTTGCTCCCCTGGCTTTTGCCATTTCATATTCTTCTAAGCAAACAATACCGGCACCAAAAGAGCAAACAAAACCGTTACGGTCCTTATCAAAAGGGCGAGAGCTTTCTTCGGGCGCAAAACCTCTGCTCAAAACCTGCATGGCATCAAAACCGATAAAAGTTTCTAATGAAGTGCCTTCTACACCACCTGCAACCGCCCTATCTTGCAAGCCAAATTTTATTAAACGATAAGCATGCCCAATATTGCCCAAGCCCGTGGCACAGGCAGAACCAATAGATTCACAAACTCCTTTATTTTTTATCAAACATGAAACGTTAGCCGCATCTCGGTAAACCATCGCTCGATCTACGGTATGAGAACCCACCAACCTTGTTTTTTTGCCTAGCTCGAAAAAGTTATGCCAAGCATTTCTTTGTATTTCATGACCTCCTCCACCAGAACCCACTACAACACCGGTAGTTTCAGATTCGGTTTCCTTATCTGTCCAGCCTGCCATTTTTATGGCATCAAGAGAACCTAGCATAGCCCAAATACTCCCTATATCTGCCGTGGAAAGATTGGCAGGTGGTATGCGGTTCAATAAGTCAACGTAAACCTCCGGATAACCTTCTAAAAGAGTAGAAAAAACGGTTTCCAAGTTCATTTCTGCCTCGGTAATGAAGCCAGAAACGGTTGAGCGAACATTTTTTCCATGGGCCACTGCCTTATCCCATTCCCTAATCAAGCTTTGATTAGAAAAAAGCTGATCAGAAAAATGATCCAAACTAGTGCATTTTGGGAAAGCCCCGCCCATACCAACAACCGCAACTTTTCTACCCGATAATACCATACTAACCTCTTTCTTTGGTACGCAAGATCAAATCTACAATGTCTTTTACTTTAGAGCCCAAATCATCAATATCATCATCATCAAACTCTACCTCAAATTTTTGCTCTGCCTTTGCGGCGATATTGATCAATTCTGTAGATGGTGTTCCTAAATCAGCTATAAAATCTGTTTCTTCTGTTACGTTTTTTAGTTTCTCTTGATCAATTGTTCTGATCGTTTTCAATATCTCTACCAAACCATCAATAATTTCTTGTCTTTCCATTCTGTGTTATTTGTTAAAAATTTCTTTTTTTAAGGCCCTACCTGTGATATCAAAAAGCTCTGCAACGAGTTCAAAATCATCGTTTAAAATATAATTTTCTAATTTGTTTTCGTCAAAATCAGAAAAATACTGGTTCAAATCTACATCTTTTGGCGCTTTATAAATCCTACCATCGGCAACCATCTGCCTAAATTTATAAAACTTTATTTTACCCAAACTAATAAAGGTATCTCCCTCTTGTAAGTAATTATGAAAATTGACATTGCCAACGCTTATAAAAGCAGGAATAAATTTATCCTTTAATTCTAACGGAGAACAATTTTGCTTTTTACACTCTAAAAAAGTAGCGCAAGAAACAATGGTTGCTTGTGCAAAAGCCTCAATTTGATCTACGCCTCTAAAAACGCCAAAATGATCTTTCACATCAAAAGGTTTTGGCGTATAACTGGCAACGATCCCTATTTTTGGTTGGTGCCAATGATAAGCATCCAACAATCTTTTTGTTGGCCCATGCAAAAGCAGTTGTTCTGGGGAAACACCTAATAAATTATCCATTCAAAAAAGCCCTCCGTTAATATCGATATTACTTCCGTTGATGTATGGTGCTTTATCTGAAAGTAGAAAAGCTATGGTTTCTGCTATTTCATCGGCTTTGCCAAACCTCTGAGCGGGGATCATTCTTAAATATTTTTCTTTTTCTGATTCTGGGATAGCATCCGTCATGGGTGTTTGTATAAAGCCCGGTGAGATGCTTAAAACCCTGATCTGATGATCTTGATATAATGCAGCTGCCTCTTTTGCCAATGATTTTGAAAAGGCGATTAAACCCGCTTTTGTTGCAGCATAAACCGATTGGAAAGCATTCCCTGTTTCGGCAACGCAAGAACTTACGTTAATGATCACGCCCTTATTTTTTAAGCCAAAAATTTTCATGGCGGTTTTAGAAATAATGATTGGGGCTTTTAAATTAACGGCCATCATTTTTTCTATATCTTTCTCTGGTTGAAAAAGCAATGGTTTATCTAAAGCTATACCGGCATTATTTATTACCCCATAAAGATCTTCGCCATGTTCTGTTTTTAGCTTTTTGCAAAATTCTTTTAATTCTTCGGGGTTGGCCAGATCCGCAGTTAATAGATAATTCCCTTCTCTAAATTCTCTGATGCTTTCGTCTTTTGAGGCGTGTAAAATTAGGGTATAATCCTTACTTAGCTTTTTTGCCATCGCCAATCCCAAACCCTTGCTTGCCCCTGTAATTAAAACTTTTGGTTTTACCAACATCAATTATTTATTAAATAGCTCAAAAATAGCAGATTTTTTTGGATTAGAAAGGTGCGGTAACGATTGATGCGGTATCCTTTTTTTCTGTCCTTAGACTTTGCTTAGGACGACAAAAAAATATATGGGTAGGTTGGCAGAGCGTTAAAACGCCCAAACAACCTTTGGTTTTAATGCTTTTAGTTTCTTGTATTGTTATTAAAATAAATACTTTGATAGCTATCATAACGGGTAGGTTCTAAATCGCCGTTTTCTAAAGCGTTTAAAACCGCACAGCCCGGCTCGTTGATATGCACACAATTGTTGAATTTGCAATTGTTCATCAGGGCCCGCATTTCTGGAAAAAAATGACCTAATTCATGTGGCTCAATATCGGCTATGCCCAATTCCCTAATCCCAGGCGTATCAATCAATTTTCCGCCGAAGGGCAATTCAAAAAGCTCTGCAAACGTGGTGGTGTGTTTTCCCATATCGCTCCAATCAGAAATTTCTCCCGTCCTTAATTCTTTTCCGGGAATCAAACTGTTGATCAAGCTAGATTTCCCAACGCCAGAATGCCCTGAGAAAAGCGATATCTTGTTTTTTATCACATTTTCTAATTGCGCAATATTGGTTCCCTTAATTGCCGAAACTGCGTAGCAGGGGTAACCTATATTTTGATATAAATCGAAATAATTGTCTAAAATTTCTAACCCGTCTTTGTTATATAAATCTAATTTATTGAAGATCAAAATGGCAGGAACCCCGTAAGCTTCGGCCGTTACCAAAAACCTATCTATAAAACCCAATGAAGTTCTCGGCGAAGCCAAAGTAACCACCAAACAGGCCAAATCTAAATTAGCCGCAATTATCTGGACTTGTTTAGAAAGGTTGATAGATTTACGGATAATGTAGTTTTTACGGTCTTGAACTTTAGAGATTACCGCAGTTTTTTGGTCTGGTTCTAACTCAAAAACTACCCTGTCTCCTACTGCAACGGGGTTTGTGCTTACCAAACCCTTCATACGTAATTTGCCTTTTATCCTACATTCGTAATAAGTATTATCGTCGCCTAAAACGGTGTACCAACTGCCCGTAGATTTTGTAACTAGTCCTTGCATTTAAGTGGTAAAGGTAAATATAAACTTGTTTTGTTTGGTAGTGGTTCTGTTTTTATGCCTGCTGTTTTTGCAGTAAAGCGTATAATCCTAAAATAGGGCCAAGTGCTAAAAGCATATATAAATATTGAATATTAATTTGTAAACTAATGGTTTGAAGAAACTGAATACTGATAATCGTTATAGAAAAACCGATACAATTCACAATAGTTAAAGCCGTTCCCCTGTTTTGCTGAGGAGCATTTTGGGCAACTAACGTAGAAAATAATGGAGAATCTGCAACTACAACCATGCCCCAAAACAACATGAAAAGCATAAAAACAATTGGGCTTTGTTGCAAAAAAGCCGGAGATGTTAAACAGCAGACCGTAGAAAGTAAGAGACAAATAAAAGCAACCCTTTTTGCGCCATATTTTTGGGAAAGCAAGCCACTAAAAATACAAGCAAGGCAACCGATACCAATAATGAAAAAACTTAAAATTGCAATGTTTTGGATTTTTTGTAATGAATGGTTGTTAGTTAAAATAAAGGGAACAAATGCCCAAAAAGCATACAATTCCCACATGTGCCCAAAATAACCGAAGGCTGCACTCCTAAATTTTTTGGTTTTGAAACCTTCAAAAAAAGCATTCCATTTAAGTTTTGGGTTTGGTTTTCTAAACGGCCCATCTGGCAAAAAATAAATTAGGCTTCCGCCGATGACCGCTAAAAAAGAGGTGCCATAAATAACATTTTGCCACGGGAATTGAGTGGTAAAACTTTTTAAGAGATGGGGAAAAGCTGTTCCTAAAACCAAAGCGCCCACTAAAAAACCTAATGATTTCCCCAAACCTTTTTCTTCATAATCAGAAGCTATCTTCATGCCCACAGGATAAATACCTGCCAAAAAGAAACCGGTAAAAAACCTAAACGCTAGTAAATGAAATTCTGTAATCCCATTTATTGCCATCCCCAAATTAAAAATAGCAGCTATAAGTGCACTAAACGCAAATACTTTTGATGGGGAAAACCTATCGGAAATGCTTAAAAATGCAAATAGAAAAGTGCCAACGATAAAACCAAACTGTACCGAACTGGTTAAATTGGCCATAAACGAGGCTTGTAAATTTAGGCTTTTGATTAGATCTGATAGGATCGCATTACCTGCAAACCATAACGAGGTGCAAAAAAACTGGGCAACAACAATTGTTAAAAGTGATTTTTTCAAGAGAAACTTTTTACGATCCTTTTAATCTGCCGCTCATGATGTTGGGTATGGATAACCATAAACCTTAACCACGATTTTGCATCTAAATAACCCAATCTTGGGTGTTTCATTTTATAATTAGAATCAAAATTTTTAAAACCGACAGGCATTTCTGTGATTCTTTTTTTAATCTTTACCATTTGGTTTCTTGCCTCTTCTGTACTTATTTTCTTTACTAAATCTGCAATAACCTTAGGTGCCTTCAATTTACCGGGAGGGAATTTACCGAGAAACAAAATCAGCCGTACCCTCCAATCTGGTTTTTTGGTCTTGATCTCGGCTGTTTTGTTCAAGCATTTTTCTAAGGCTATAAAAGACAAAAGATTTGCGCTTAAGATATGGGAATAAACCTCAGAGTAAGACCATCCACCAATGGGCGGAGTGGTTAAAAAAACATCTTCGTTAAGGGTTTTCAAAAACTCTTCATAAAATTTTAAAGACTTTAATAAGGCTTCTTTATCTGATTTTACACTCATAAAATTGTTAATAGTTCATGCAAGTGGTTAATATGCCTTTTAACATCTGTTGGTGGTTGTATAAAGTTAGGATTAAAATAAATAGCATCCATACCAAAATTTATTGCGCCCCTAATATCTGCCTCTATACTATCCCCTATCATTAAACTTTCATTTGCCATGGCTCCCGCTTTATCCGTTGCGTATTGGAATATTGCCTTATCGGGTTTGTTAACACCAACTACCTCAGAAATAACGATGTTCTTAAAGTACGGGCCAAGGTTGGTATTCTTGATCTTATATTCTGTTGATTCTTTAAAACCATTAGAAATCAAATGTAAATGATATTTATCTTGGAGGTAGCTTAACGTTTCATGCGTTTGAGGGAAAAGGTTTGTTTTTGTAGGGCAAATACTCAGGTAATCATCCTCAAATTTGTGCGGGATCAAATCGGGCGAAAGCCCAAGATCTAAAAAAGTTTTTCTGAAACGGGTTTCCCTTAAGGTTTCTTTGGTAATTTTGCCCAAATGGTAATCTGCCCAAAGCTGATGGTTGTTTGCGGTGTAGGTTTCTATAAATAAATCGCAAGAATTTAAGCCTAGATCGCTAAGTTTATAAGTTAAATATAGTTCATTCAAAGTTTCTTCGGCATTTTTATCAAAGTCCCAAAGGGTATGATCTAAATCGAAAAAAATATGCTGGTAGGTTTTCAAAATATTGATTTAAAATGTGAAGCTAATGATTTAATTTCTATTGAATAAGCAGTTAGTTCATAAAAGAGTTTTAAATAATGCCTTATAAAACTTAAATTTTTAAATTGCAATTTCAAAAACCAATAAAAACTTAATGAAAAAAGTGTTATGTTTTGGCGAATTATTGTTAAGGATTTCTCCTTCGCCTGTTAATGATGCCGAAAAAAATCCTTTTACACTTTATATGGGTGGTGCCGAAGCCAATGCAGCAACTGCTTTAGCCGGCTGGAATGTGCCAGTAAAATATTGTACGGTTTTGCCAGATAATTTTATGGCTCGCCATGTAATAGATTATTTAGATTTTCATGGGATTTTTACTTCTTCCATTTTATTTGGTGGAGACCGCATTGGGGTATATTATTTGGAACGTGGCGCTGATTTAAAAGGAAGCATGGTTTATGATCGGGCACATTCTTCTTTTGCCGAATTGAGAAGAGGAATGATTGATTGGGACAAAGTTTTAAGAGATGTTTCTTGGTTCAATTTCACGGCAATTAGCCCCGCGTTAAATGAACGCGTTGCCGATGTTTGTTTAGAAGCTTTAGAAGCTGCATCAAAAAAAGGGATTGTTATTTCTTGCGATCTAAATTATAGATCTAGATTGTGGAAGTATGGTAAAGAACCTATTGAGGTGATGCCAAAATTAATAGAATATTGTGATGTGGTAATGGGTAATATTTGGAGTGCAAATAGCCTCTTAGGCACTTCAATAGATGAAAAAATACATCAAAAAGGCAAAAGAAGCGATTATTTAGCCCATGCAGAAAGAACCGCAAAAGAGATTATTGATAAATTTGTAAAAGTGAAAAGTGTTGCGAATACTTTTAGATTTGATAGTGATGCTAATGAGCTTAAATATTATACAAGTTTGTTTACCGATGGAAAATCATTTCATTCTACCGAGCATAATTGTGAAGGTGTAGTGGATAGATCTGGAAGTGGCGATTGCTTTATGGCAGGTTTAATTTATGGTTTTTATAATCACCACCAACCTCAAGAAATTATCGATTACGCTACCACGGCTGCTTTTGGCAAACTACAAGAGCATGGCGATGCTACCGGGCAAGATATCCTTACGGTTAAAAAGAAAACCTTAGAAAATTAATTTGTAGATTTTTGGCAGAATGATTGTTTAAACATCAATAAAAAAATTATGAAGAATTTAAAGATCAACGAAGGGCAAGCTAACGAAATAAATATAGCCTATCATGATTTAGGGGAAGGCAAACCTTTGATTTTAATCCATGGCTGGCCATCTACAAGTGCCATGTTCGAGTCGCAATTAACAGAATTGCCCAAAAAAGGCATTAGGTGCATTGCTTATGATAGGCGTGGTTTTGGGAAATCTGACCAACCTTTTAGCGGTTATGATTATGATACTTTAGCAAGTGATCTAGATCAAATCATCAAAAAACTAGATTTAAAAGATGTTACGCTTTTAGGTTTTTCTATGGGTGGCGGCGAAGTAGTGCGTTATCTTTCTAAGTTTAATACAGAAGGCAGGGTTACAAAAGCGATTTTAGCAAGTTCTATTATTCCTTTTATCAAAAAAACAGAGGATAACCCTAAAGGCGTCCCGATTGAAATGATCGATGGATTTGCAGATAATATCAAGGCAGACCGTCCCGCTTTTATGGCTAGTTTTTTAAAGAATTTCTTTGGCGATAAATTGATTGCTTCGCCAGTTAGCAAAGAGTTTTTAGATTGGAACGTAAATTTATGTATGCAAGCTTCGCCTATCGCAACTTTAGAATGTATGTATGCTTGGGCAGAAACAGACTTTAGGGAAGAAGCCAGAAAAATTGCCATACCAACTTTAATTATCCATGGCGATGCCGATACAAATGTACCATTAGAACTAGCGGGCAAGCAAGCGAGCGAGATTATCCCAAATAATAAATTTCTGATTTATAAAGGGCAGCCACACGGTTTGGTTTACACCGATAAAGACCAATTTAACAAAGACGTTGTAACGTTTATAGGTTAATTGATACTATTATAATAAAAAAAGCTGTCTCATGTAGTATTGTCATTCCGAATTTATTTCGGAATCTTATCAAATAAGTTCTCATATAGTCTAGCAACTTGCAAATGAGATGCTGAAATAAATTCAGCATGACAAATCTTTCTTATCAAATAAGTTCTAATATAGTGTAACAACTTGCAAATGAGATGCTGAAATAAATTCAGCATGACAAATCTTTTATATTGAGATAGCTTCTTATTTATTAAATTTTTTTATGAGCAAGCTTGCTAATTTTAATATCATCAAAATAAATTCTCATTTAGTTTCTAACAGAAAGTGAGATAATGACTCCTTCATATGGCAGAAAGCATCACAATAGGCTACTCTTCCATGTTGTGGTACACCGCTTGTACATCTTCATCTTCTTCTAATTTATCAAGTAATTTAGTAACATCTATCGCTTGTTCTTCTGTAACTTGAGAATATGATAGAGGAATACGTTCTAATTTAGCAGATTTCACTTCAATTCCCCTCTCTTCCAAGGCTTTTTGCATATTCCCGAAATCTTCAAAAGTAGCATGCACAACTGCAACATCATTTCCGTCTTCATCAGCCTCAACAAATATTTCTTCTAAACCAAAATCGATCAGTTCTAATTCCAATTCTTCAATGTCCATTTCTCCCGGATCAAAAGTAAAAGTAGAGACCCTTTTAAAAATGAAATCTAAGGACCCTGTTTTACCCAAAGAGCCATTGGTTTTGGTAAAATAACTTCTTACGTTAGCTACCGTTCTGTTGGTATTATCCGTTGCGGTTTCTACCAAAATGGCAACACCATGAGGAGCGTAACCTTCATAAACAAACTCTTCATAGCCGGCCATATCCTTGTCTGATGCTCTTTTTATAGCTGCATCAACACGATCCTTAGGCATATTAACCGCCTTGGCATTTTGTATGGCTGTTCTTAATTTAGAGTTGGTTTCTGGATGTGGCCCTCCTTCTTTTACCGCTATGGCGATGTCTTTGCCGATACGTGTAAATTGGACCGCCATTTTGGTCCATCGTTTAAATTTTCTTTCTTTGCGGAATTCAAATGCTCTTCCCATTCAATTAGTTCGTTAGTTTTTAGTTCATTAGTATTTTAGTATCGAGTAGTAAGTACTAAGTATCAAGATGATTTACAGATTTGATACTTATCATTTAGCTTGATAATTTTTTTTACTCGATTTATTATAATCCGTTTTACAAGATTCTTGCTACTTGATTCTCAAATCTTGATTCTTGTATCTCGATTCTTGCATCTTGTATCTTGTTTCTTGATACTAGATACTCATCCTTTCCTCAAATTTCTAAGCATTTCCAAAGTTAATTTTTCCAAGTCAAATTTTGGTTGCCATTGCCAGTCTTTTTTTGAAATCTCATCATTAATAGATTTTGGCCAACCATCAGCGATTTTTTGGCGAGGATCATTTTGGATATAATTCAATTGAAAATTAGGGATATGCTTTTTTATCTCTGATGCTAGATCCTCTGGGTTAAAACTTAGCCCACTAAAATTATAACTAGACCTAATGCTGATTTGTGTTGCTGGGGCATCCATCAATTCTATGGTTCCGCGGATGGCATCATCCATATACATCATCGGTAATTTGGTTTCTGCAGAAAGAAAAGAATTATAACTCCCTTTCTTTAAAGCTTCATGAAAAATGTGGATGGCATAATCTGTTGTTCCCCCGCCCGGCATGGCTTTCCAACTGATCAAACCCGGGTAACGGATGCTCCTTACGTCTAAACCATATTTTTGGAAATAATATTCGCACCAACGTTCGCCCGCCAGTTTACTAATGCCGTAAACCGTGTTTGGATCCATTGTACAATATTGTGGCGTGTTTTCTTTTGGCGAGTTAGGCCCAAAAACAGCGATTGAGCTTGGCCAGTAAACTCGCTTTGTACCAAAGTCTATGGCGAAATCCAGTACATTTAACAAACCGTTCATGTTTAGATCCCAAGCCAGTTTTGGGTTCTGTTCTCCGGTGGCAGAGAGCAGGGCCGCCAATAAATAAACTTGTGTGGGTTTATATTTAGTAAAAATTGCTTTTAGGTTCTCCTTATCTAAAACGCTCACGAACTCAAACGGCCCGGCATTTTTGGTATCATAATCTGGGCGACGGATATCGCAAGCTACTACTTGGTTTATGTGGTGTATCCTACGTAATTCTGTAACCAGTTCTGTGCCTATTTGCCCGTTAGAGCCTATCACTAAAATAATTTCCGCCATGTTTTTAATTGGGATTTAAACGGCAAAGGTAGGGAATTGAAGGGGAATGGGAAATAGTTTGCATTAGGGATTGAAGCGGATACCGGCCAAGAGCCTAATGCCTTGTGTGCGTATGAGCAAAAAGCCCGACTCCCGATTTTTCATCGGGAGGAATGCCCAAATAATTTATTCAAAACTTTTCAGATTCGTACCAAACCCTCATCCATCCGATTAAGGGAATTATCAAAGAAATAATGATCAAATATGTTTTTCTGCCTTTTGTAATCTTGCCTTCATTGCTAAGTTTGTTGATCATTTTAAAGGCAAAAACCATCAGAACCAAATTGAGCAATAAAACCGCTATAAAAACTAACTCTTTATCTGTCATATCAATTAAACTTACCTGCTAAAACAGCAGTATTCTTAAACTTTTTCACGTTTCCGTTTAAATCGAAGATCTCTGTGTAGATAATATAAATCCCAGTTTTTGCTTTTTGGCTGGTTTGATCTAAGCCGTCCCAAATCCACTGACCAGAAGTTGCCAATGTTTGGTTTTGGATCAACTTACGTATCAATACACCTTGATCATTATAGATCGTAACGTTTGCGGCATAATTTGGCTTTGAAAATTGATATAAAATTTGGAGCACATCTTGGTAGCCATCGTTATCTGGCGAAAAGGTTTTTGAAGCGAAAGAAATTTCTTCTACCGGGGTTACATCTTCTAAAAATTGCGAGTTTTTGTAGCCTGGGGTAGCATAACCTACAGATGCGGCTGCAGATCTAAAGTTACCTACAGCGTTTGTGGGTTGTGAAAAACTGCTTCGTTCTAAAGAAACGCCGTTCAAGTCTTTCAACAAAGCAAACTGCATATTTTTGTTGTAATCTAATTGGTCTAATTTAGAACTATCCTTGTTCAATAAAATCACACTGCCGCTCACATCAGAATAAGATGGTAAACTGCTCAATTTTATAAAATTGTTGTTTTGGGTTTGGTATTGTGCTTTAACCGTATCTGGATTGGTGGTAATAACCCAATAGGTTTTTGGCCGAAAAAGCAAAGTATTGCCGCTTACTATTTTTATGCTCACAACAGAATCTTTAACGGCATCTTTTGTGGCTATTTTTAAATCCTTAAAGTCTAATATCTTATCAGAATTATTGTAAACCTCTACAAAATCTACGCCGCCACTTTTGGGGTTATATAAAACTTCGTTGATCAAAACATCGCCTTTGGCAATTAAAGCAGGGTAAACCAATTCTAATGTTTGATTAGTTATTGTATTTACCCCACAATCTGAAACTCCGTTTACCGTAACCGTATAGGTTTGGTTTCTGTTTAATGCTTGTGCATAATCTAACTCTACGGTAGAAAATGAAGGCGAAAGAGGTATGGCCGTTTGTGGCTGCCCCACCCCATTATTGATCATATAATGCGAAGGTAATGTTGCCTGTAAGCTATCTAAACCCCTATTAAATGTGAGCAAAATGGTTTTATTATCTTTCACACTTGCAGACAGGAGCTGCAAGGGAGCAGTAGTTTGGTTGCTCAAATAAATAGAGTTTTGCCTACCGGGAGTTCCGCCGGTTGGATCTATACTTGCAGAATAATTTTGTGATGGCTTACAAGTAGAATTGGGATCTATGAGTTCTAATGTCCAACCGCCGTTTTTCTTTACAGCATCTTTGTAAAAAGTGTCAAAATAATTTACTTGAGAAAGTATGGTACCGTTTTGATTAGCCAAAGTAATTAGATCGCCGCTATTATTTAACGTTGGCCAAGGAGAAAGCCCAATCACTTTCCCAAATTTTTTAAACTCTAAGGTATCTGCTTTGGCACATATAATTAAATAAGAATTTGCTTTGATACTATCGTTACCAAAAGTTGCGATGGTGGTTGGGTCGCTGTACTTAAAACCTGCCAAACTAATATCTTCTGTGCTCCTGTTCCAAAGTTCTACAAACTCCATAGTTGGTAAATCTACCTGGGGGCTAGGATCTGCAAAAATCTCGTTGATTACAATATCATTGGGTTGTGCGGTATAAGGCTTATGATAAGCGAAACCTTTACTTTGAGGTGCGGCCGTATTTCCTTTAATATCTTTAACAGAACTAACTGTTACCGTGTAATTCCCGGTTGCTAGCTGATTGGCCAAGTTTAAAGTAGCCACAGCGCCATTTACCGTAACGCTGCTAGGTTGGATATTCCCAGGCGTAATGTTATAATGATTGGCGATTGCAGCGTCATTTGCATCAAGCGGTTCATTAAAATTTAAGGTAATATTTGTTCCGTTGGTGGTGTTGGCGGTGTTTAATACTGGTGGCGTAACATCTGGGATAATATCTTGAATCACGATATTATCAAAAAAATGTTTTTGTTGAAAAGATGCCGTGGATTGTTGGATAAAAAAACCAAAAGAACTTGTAGTAGTAAAGGTATTATCGATAACAGAGCCTTCGGATATAAAAGAATTTCCAGTACCCGTACTGTCTCTTTCTAACGTAAAGTTGCCGTTGCTTTCTCTGGTTATCTTAAATTTAAAAGGATTATTGGAAGAGCTGCTTACCGAGCCATCTCTCCCATCAATAATTTTCACACTTGTTCCCGTGTTCCCCGACCTTTTATACAAGGCAACCTCATCATTGGTATTCCCCATCCTTAAAAAGTAACCGTTAATGTTGGTGCTTTTTAAATCGGCAACGTTACTAATTAAGTAAACATCTACATAATTAGCTCCAGAGGTGGCAAATTGTAAATTCACATCAAATGCCCAAGTACAGTTTAAAGCTTTTGAGTTTGGCGTAGAAATATAAAAATTTGAGTTTAAAGTTGTTGAGTTTGATCGCAGCTGCCCGTTTACTACGGTAAAATTTGATACCGCATCTGCTTGCCAAGCGGGGTTTTGGGTAAAATCTCCATCAGAAAAGTTTTCATTAACTTGTGAAAATGCAACTTTTGAGGTAAACAGAATAAAAACTAGTAAAAACTTTCTCATATTTGCGCCTGTAAAAACACCCACAAGATATTAATAATAAATTATTTTAAATTAAAATTACATCATGAAAGTTGCAGTTGTAGGCGCAACCGGCCTAGTAGGTACGGTTATGTTAAAGGTTTTAGCAGAGCGCAATTTCCCAGTTACAGAATTAATTCCGGTTGCTTCGGCAAAAAGCAAGGGCAAGGAAATTGATTTTAAGGGAAAGAAATACAAAGTTGTAACTGTTGATGAAGCCATTGCCATGAAACCAGATGTGGCCTTGTTTTCTGCCGGAGGTTCGACTTCTACAGAGCAAGCCCCAAAATTTGCCGCCGTGGGAACTACCGTGATTGATAATTCTTCTGCTTGGAGAATGGACCCAACAAAAAAGTTGGTAGTGCCAGAAGTTAACGCCGATGTTTTAACTGCTGAAGATAAAATTATTGCCAACCCAAATTGCAGTACCATACAAATGGTGGTGGCCTTAAAGCCCCTTCATGACGAGTATAAAATCAAAAGGGTTGTAGTTTCTACTTATCAATCTGTTACCGGTACAGGCGTTAAAGCGGTTGATCAGTTAATGAACGAACGAAAAGGCATCAAAGGAGAAATGGCCTACGCCTATCCCATAGATCTAAACGTGATTCCTCAAATTGATGTTTTCCAAGCTAACGGATATACCAAAGAAGAGATGAAAATGATTTTGGAGACCAAGAAAATTATGGGCGATGAAAGCATCCGGGTAACCGCAACAACCGTAAGGATCCCAGTGATGGGCGGCCATTCTGAAGCGTTAAACATAGAGTTTGAAAAGGATTTTGATCTAGCAAAAGTGCGTGAGCTGCTAGCGGCAACTTCTGGAGTGATTGTGGTGGATGACCCTTCAAATGCAAAATACCCAATGCCGATGGATGCGCATGAAAAAGACGAAGTTTTTGTAGGCCGTATCCGCAGAGATGAATCGCAAGTCAATACTTTGAATATGTGGTGCGTTGCCGATAACTTGCGTAAAGGTGCCGCAACTAATGCGGTTCAAATTGCCGAGTATTTGTTAGAACAAAAGTTGATAGGATAATTTGTAAACATTAATAAAATGTAAAGCCTTCTGGGAAACCCGAAGGCTTTTTGCATGTTAAAATAGATGTCTTTATTTTTGTAAACAACGGTTTCCCCGAATTCTAAAGGAGTTTAATTTCTCTTATTGGTTGCCTATCGTTTTGTAAAAGCCTTAATGTTTTTTTTTTGGTTTTGGCACCTACCAAGCAAAACAAACCTTGATCTTTGTTTTTTCAAATAAATTAATTGCAAAACGCTATCGGTTCTTCAAGATGTTTTCAGATTTCACGATTACATTTATCGTAAACAAAAAAAATAGTTATGAAAAATTTGATTTTAATGCTCGCAGCTTCCGTAGCACTCAGCGTTACCGCCTGTGCACAAGTAAAAGTACCCGATGCCGTAAAAAGCAGTTTTAACAAAGAGTACCCCGGCACCAAAGTAAAATGGGAAAAAGAGGGCGCAAATTACGAAGCCGGTTTTGAACAGATGGGGCATGAAATGAGCGTAATCTATTCCTCTAATGGAACTTCTCTAGAAAAGGAAATGGAGATCAAAGTTTCTGAATTGCCAAAGGTGGTAACAGACAATGTGATGAAAATGCACAAAGGCGCAAAAATCAAAGAGGCTGCAAAAATTACCAAGGCCAATGGCGAGGTGCAGTATGAAGCAGAAGTGAACGGTAAAGATATGCTGTTTACAGAAGCCGGTAAGTTTATCAAAGAAGCAGCGGGCGATTAATATCGGTTTTGGTATTGATCTTGAAGGAAGGAATCTATAAATGGATTCCTTTTTTCATTTTAACCTACCGATAAAATGTAGCATAGCATAATATCCTTAGAGCTGAAGTGATATAACCGCTATCAAACAAATCATTAGAATTTATTAATAAAAATAGTTGAGAATTTACTTAGCTAAAGAACCCAAAATAAAATGAAAAAGATACTCAATAAAGTGCCTGAAGTTACCTTAGCTTTTTGGATCATAAAAATAATGGCTACCACAATTGGAGAAACTGCCGCAGATTTTCTCAATATCAACCTAAACCTGGGTTTGGTAAATACTTCTTATGTAATGGCGGCCTTGCTTATCATTGTGCTTTTTATACAGTTTAAGTATCAAAAATATGTCCCTTGGATCTATTGGCTGGTGGTTGTATTTATCAGTGTGATGGGAACCTTGATATCTGATAATTTGGTAGATAACCTTGGTGTAAGTTTAACAACTACAACTATTTGCTTTGGAAGCGGCCTTATCATCGTTTTTGTTGCATGGTATTTAAGTGAGAAGACTTTATCGGTGCATAAAATAAATACCGTTAAACGCGAGTTTTTTTATTGGGCGGCAATCCTGTTCACTTTTGCTTTGGGTACTTCTGGTGGCGATCTGCTCTCTGAAAGTTTAGGACTGGGTTATTTGTTAGCTGGCAGCATATTTATTGGCACCATAGCCTTAATCTATGCAGCCTATCGCTATTTAAACCTAAATGCCATACTCGCTTTTTGGTTGGCTTATATCTTAACCCGTCCGCTTGGTGCTTCAATTGGCGATTTATTGACACAGTCTAACAAAGATGGGGGTTTAGCTATCCCTACGGGCATAATAAATGCTATATTTTTAGCTTCTATATTAGGCTTGGTGGTTTACCTTTCTATATTAGAGAAGAGAAAATCGGCTAAAATATCTGCTACAGCTAGCTGATTTAAAGCAAGAATCTTAGGGATTTTATGTTTTTTGGATTAGCTTCAAATTAAGTATTTTGAAATAGGCACAACCGCCCATCAACCCAACATTAGGGTAAAAGCGGTTATGCTTTTGGATTGAATTTTAATAGAAGATAGTTTCTGTCATTAAGGCACAAAAGAATCACAATTCTAATATCAATCCTTCAATCTGTTAAAGATCATTGTTTTTGATATGAACTCAAAATGCCAGTAACCTTTTACTTCTAATTGTTTCTGATCGTTAAAATAAACTACAGAACTCCACTCTCTGCCGCTCAAAGGATCGTAGATGAGGCCGTCTTCCCATCTTTTAGAACTGCTTTTATAGGTAAGGTTTTTCAAAATATCCATACCTAACAGTTTACGCGATCTTAGGTTGGCATCTGGGTTGCGCCAATCTGTTCTGGTGGCCATTGGCTTGGCCGGGTTATCGGCATCGCTAAACCATATCACCTTTGCCCTAAACAGATTATTTTCTTTGTAAACATCAACAATAACGTTCTTTTTTACTGAAATCCATTTCCCTAAGATAAGGTTCTCTTGTAGAAGTGCGCTTTTAATCTCCGTACGCGGAAATAGCATTACAAAAGTTATTAATAATGTTTTAATGCCCATGGTTTTTGGTTTTGTTAATCGTAAAATAGACTACCTCGATCCGTATTAAAATAATCTCAACTGTGAGGAATGTATCATTTATATTCTTGATTGTTTCATTGACCTTGAACATACTTTTTTATTATATCTTCATTAGCATACTGCCCAACTGTGTTAATATAATTACCACTCGGCCAAAACTTATCTCCTCACAAAAACCTTTTCACTTCTGGATGTAAACTGAATACCTCTTTAGCTGTCAAACTCTTTAACGTGTTTACTATCTTTTTTGGAGAAATAATAGGCAACACTCTGAATCAAAAAATGAACATGGTCTTCATCATAGCCAATCTCTAAAAAATGAATCTCATATATTGATGATAATTGTATACAAACGGCCTTCAATGTTTCTGATACTTCTTCAATTAATACCTTCAGTCTATATTTTATCTGACAAAACAAATGCTACAAAAGCAAATTCTTATTATAGCTTTTATGAATATGTTTACCCATAAAAAAATCACATGTTTTCACTCAATACCCGACGTAAGCGTTAGAAAATTCTTTAGATTAAAAACAGCTTTTGTTAAATAACTACTAAGAGATTGCTGTATAATTAAAGAAGAAGTTTGGTTCCAGATTTTGATAAACACATCATGAACCACTTCTTCTGCCATCGTTTGATCGTGGATATATTTTAAAGAAAACATAAAGAGCCTTTTATACTCCCGCCGGTATAATTCATCAAATGCTTTTTGGTTCCCTGATACTATTTCATCAAGAATTTGCTGATCGGTTGGGTTAATCATCTTGAGGATAAGATTGAAATACTAATATGCGTAACCATGGCTCTGTTTAACTGTTATCCTATTCTTGTTAACTAATTTGGATTTTTTGCCTTTAAAGCTTAAAGTTTTATGCTCTGCAATGGCTGTTCATAAAATCTGTTCGTAATCAATTAATTTGATGCCTATAAACAAATCCAGAAGCATTATTAAAATATATAGTTACCTAAAAGATAAATGGTTTTTTAGATGCCTATTAGTGATGATCTTCCCGGTAAGATATCCCATAGCGATCGCAAGAGGGTAATCTCCGGCCCAATGTACCCCATTATTAAGCATAGCCAAACCCGTAAGCCCGATCAAAGAATAGCCTACGGGTTTTATCCATTTTTTTTCTGGATAATTTTCTGCTAATACGGTTACCGTGGCCATCATGGTTGTCAAATGCCCCGATGGGAAACTATCAAAGTTTGGTTTATCGTTTTGAAAAGCTTTAAAAGAAGGAAAAACAGACCAATAACCACCATCTACGGTAGAACTTGATGGGGTTTGCCTACCAGAAACCCTCTTTAAAATTTGAGTGGCTATGCCGGTGGCAAAAAAAGATTCTGTTAAATCACTGGCGGTTTGCAACGATCTGTTATCATGCTCAAATTTTCCGTAAATAAACAACCCTGCTGCAATATACATACTTGTACCGCCTTCGCCCAACTGGTAAAGCCCCGTATTTAAGTTTTTAGGTATTTTAACCAAACGGGTAGAACCTGCTTTCAATATATTGTTAAAGCCAACATCGGGTTTTAGTTCGATAAATCTACCAAAGTTTTGAGCCGCATCTAGAAGATGTTGATCTTGCCAGATTAGCAGACCCGTTGAGGCTGCAACCAAAGCCACACCCTTAAAATTGCTTTTTTGAAACGGCGATTTGGTAAGTTGCCATAAATCTACTGGGGTGTGCGTAATAAACCCAAACCTTTCTGGTTTTGGATATATTTGCTTTAAAGCTGTGGTATCTATTTTAGCTGTTGTAAAAGCGGTATCTAAAACTTGCCCCTTAGCTAAACCAACCATCAAAAACAAAAAGAAAAACAATGCTGTTGGTTTAAACATATAAAAAGGCCAATTCAAATTTATCTATTAGATCTACTCTTTAGCGTTTAAGAAGCCTGATCTGCCAAAACTAAGTTCTACAACAGCAAGCTAAAAGGGTTTTGGTTTAAAATGAAAACATGGCTTTTACCGCCTAACTCTCATTAAAATCATAAACTACGCATACAATACTGAAGAAATTTTGAACTTAGTTT
Source organism: Pedobacter segetis (assembly GCF_016623585.1). Classification (GTDB taxonomy): domain Bacteria; phylum Bacteroidota; class Bacteroidia; order Sphingobacteriales; family Sphingobacteriaceae; genus Pseudopedobacter; species Pseudopedobacter segetis. The sequence continues at coordinate 38,029 of NZ_JAEHFY010000012.1, read as the reverse complement.
TTGATGCCTTACCATAATATTTACAGAGCAGGTTTAAAAGAGAAATTGGCTGATGTTATTACTTTAAGCCTTTTAACACAGCCCGTATTTTATTTTTATGCTCGGCAATAAAAGTATATCCGATCATTTTACTTTTATCACTATTATAGATTTTTAAAATCTTATGATCTAATTCGATAGATTTTAATAAATCTTGTTGTTTTTTATCCAAAACAATGGCATATCCTTTTGAAGAACAGACGTTTAAAGAAATATTTTTATTGATTCCCTCTTTTATCGATTTATTTTTTGAATAAGAAAGAACCTCATCTTCAGCGGTTAAAAAGACCAGGTTTTTATCAGAACCACTTAGATTATCGAAAGTATTGATGGTGTACAGTTTCTCTTTTAAAGATTTATATTTAATAGAAAAATTTAATTTATTGATGATGATGAGCAAAGAATCTGTCTGCATAAAAACATCATCCAAATTTTGCGTTACCCTTACATAAACGCCGTTATTTTGTTTGGGCTTAGGGTCTAAATCTGGTAAAGAAGAAAAACCGACTTTGATCACATTGGGTTTTAAAGCCCTTAGCGAGATGATACCGTTTTCTGAAAAGATTTTTAAAGTTTGATTTTCTAACTTTTTATGATCGTAAACTTTTAACTGAAAGTGTTTTTGGGCTTTTGCCGATAGTGATATGATTAAGATAAAAACTAAAAAAACATACCTCATCTTTACTCTTCATCTTTAAAAAGATAGCCAATGCCCCTAATGGTCTTTAAAAACTCGGGCCTATCTGCATTAGATTCTATCTTTTTTCTTAATCTAACAATGTGCATATCTAAAGTACGGGTGTTTACATCAGAATTATAGCCCCAAACTTCCATCATCAAATCATCACGGCTCACCACTTTGTTCTTATTCTCTAAGAAATACAGTAAAATGCGGTTTTCTAAAATGGTTAGCTCTATTTTTTTGCCCTCCTTAATTAAAGAATGTATGTTAGGATGATGCTCCATATCTCCAAACTTACTATGATCTGGCTTATCATTTACCAAATATTTAACCTTGCTATCTAGCATGGCTACTAAAACATCCATATTAAAAGGTTTGGTCACATAATCAGAAACGCCAAAATTATAGGCATCAATCTTATCCAAATCTTGTGATTTTGCGGTCATCATGATAATGATATTCTCAAAACCTTTTTTTCGCAGTTCGCTGCAAACCTCAGAGCCTTCTTTGCCGGGCATCATCCAATCTAATAAAACAATATTAGGCTGTTCTTCTAAGATCAATTTAATGGCCATGTTGCCATCACTGGCCTCAACAATTTTATAACCTTCTTTTTCTAACCTATTGCTTACCAAAAACCTTAGGTTTTCGTCGTCTTCTACGATGGCGATTTTTATTTCTTTTTGCATATTATTTCTCATAAGGTAAGGTAACTTCAAATTCTGATCCTTTACCAATTTTGCTTTTAACGGTAATTTTTCCGTTCATAAAATTAACTAATTCTTTGCAGAAAGCTAAGCCCAAACCAACGCTACCCTGTTGGTTATATTTATTCTGTATCCTATAAAATTTCTTAAAAATATGGTTCAATTCTTTGGCTTCTATGCCAATTCCCCTGTCTTTAAAAGAAAACACAATATCTTTCTTTTCTTTGTAGATGCAAATCTTTAAATCTTTTTGCCCTTCATTGGCATATTTGTAGGCGTTCTCTATCAGGTTATGAAAAATGCTATTGAGTAAAACCGGGTCTGTAGAAAAAGTTTTGAGCTTTTTGATTTCTAGGTGTATTTCATAATCTGGGTATTTTAGCTGGAAAGCATCTATCGCATTTTGCGCAAAAACTTCTAAATTAATTTCTTGATAATTTATTTTTATGGCTTTGTTTTCTATCTGTGTAAAAGATAAAAGCTTGTTCATCAAATCGTTAAGTTTATCTGCCTCTTCATCTAATATTTTACCGTAATGGTTTCTTTCTTTATCTGATAATTCTTTAGAGTTTTTAATATTGTTACCCGCTATCTTGATTACCGAAACCGGGGTTTTAAACTCGTGTGTTAAATTGTTTATAAAATCATACTGCAAACTAAATAGCTTTTGGTTGATGTTAAGGTTCCTATAAATTAAAAATGTGATGAACGCCAATATCAAATAAACCATAAAAACCGCCACCCCTATCGGATAAAAACGATGGTTTACCTCTTTTCCCAGAAAACCCGGCTCACTACCAAAATACATCTTATAATCAGAAAAAGCGCCGGGTAAGGCTATATCAGTTGTGATCAAATTGGGTTTTTCTAAAATTGGATCGTAAGAAAGAGGCTTTATGGTTATGAACTGGTAAAGCTCTGGATGGTTATTTATGATCTTCAGTTTCTGCGGATTAAGCTCAAAAGAGAATACATCTTGCTCATAAAAAGGAGAAGGAGGCAGTTTTTTAAACATCAGATCTTGGTATATTTTTATGTCGTCCCTCCTTGGGATATTCATGTAGCTGATTTTATTATTAACGATGCTGTAAAACACCCTAAAGATCTGCTCACTGCTTAAAGCTTTGGTGGTATCTGCCGTTTCTATATAGCTGGCCAGCTTTAAGCTTATTTTATTAAACTCGTCTCCGCTGCTTAAAGACAAAGTGCCGGGATGTTTCCCATCAAAAATGGTCTTGTCTTTCTGTTTGATGTTTGCCCCAAACTGGTATAGCTTTTTAATGCCAACAGAAAAGTTCCCTATCCGCAAACCATCCTCTATATGATGGTTACTTACCTGCGCATCGTAAAAGAGGATTTTCTCTACAAAAGGATAATTTTTTAAAACGGTATCGGCATATTTTTCTGCCGAGGTAGAATCCAAAAATCCTTGATAAAAAGAAATTTCTGGGATCTTATTTTGAAACAGCGTGTTGTAAGGGGCAATGGTTTTCTCTAGTACATCTATTTTAAGCGCAGAAAATTCATTCTCTATGTATTTTTTGGTCAGTTTATATCCCAAGATCAAGGCTAAAACCAGTGAAACAGAGATCAGTACCATAAAAGAAATGATCAGAGCGAAATTTTTTCGGTAGCTGTTGTTCTTCGCCTTCATCCGCTATTTGTCTGTGGCCAACTGTTTGCCAAAAAAATTGCCAAGTTGCTTGTAAAATGCCAATCTATTGTTCATGTCCCTAAAAACATGGTTTTCGTTTTCGTTAAGCATATAGCTCACGTTAATCTGTCTTTTCCTTAGTTCTTTAACAAACTGATTGGTTTCATTTACGTTTACACGGCTATCCCTTGCGCCTTGGGCAATAAATAATGGCAGCTTTATTTTATCTATTTGAAAAATTGGCGAAGAATACCTCAAATAATCGATGTCGCTTTCTGGGTTACCAACAATTTCGTTCATCATCTGCTGATAGGGTTTATAATAGGCCGGGAATCCCTTTAGATAGGTAAAGAGATTGATGTAGCCAGAGTATGATGCGGCACATTTATATAATTCTGGATAATAAATTGCTTGATTTAAGGCAGAAAACCCACCAAAACCATAACCATAAACCCCGATCTTGGCAGGGTCGGCAATGTTTTGGTTGATCAACCATTTAACGCCATCGGCAATATCATTCTGTACCAGCTTGCCCCATTGCTTATAACCAGCATTTCTAAAAGATTTGCCATAACCAACAGAACCACGGTAATTCATTTGTAAAACGGCAAAACCTCTATTTGCCAAAAACTGTACTTCGGCATTGTAGCCCCAAGTGTTTCTTAATGATGGCCCAGAGTGCGGAAAAACTATACAGGGCAGCTCGCTTTTCTTTTTTCCTTTTGGCAAGGTTAAATAACCATGTATGGTTAAGCCATCTTGGCTTTGGTAGCTTATGGGTTTCATTTCGCACATTTCCTCGGGTTTAATTTGAGGGTTTACGTCTCCTAATTTTTGTATCTTGTTGGTGTTAGATTGGTATAGATAATAAGAACCGGGGTTTTTATCGGTAAAGGTCCTTACGATAAACTTGTTTTCATATTGGTCTTTATCTACGATCTTAATTTCTTGGTTAGGTATCAAGGTGCGTATATCTTCATACATATCCTTGTACCTATCATCTAAAAAATGGATTTCCCTTTTATTTATTTCATAAGTTACATAGGCAAGTTTCTTTAGCGTTTTAGAGTAAACCACATCCATAATATCGGCATTGGGGTTCTCATAGATCACTTTTACCTCTTTGCCGGTTTTACAGTTAAAATCTACCAAAGCCAATTTATCCCTGTTTAGGTTTGATAAGGCATAAACATGATCTGGCTGATTGGTAAAACCGAAGGGAGATAAAGAACTTCTAAAGTTATTGGTAATTACGGGCTTAAATTTCTGGCTACTATTAGCTCTAAAATAAATGGTTTCATTAACGCCATCACTTCCAACGGCTAAATTAACATTGCCGTTATCATCAGATACCCACTGCACAATGTTGCCTGGGTTTTTAATAAAAAGCGTTCTCTTACCCGTGTTGATATCCAGTTTATAAACATCAAAATACTCGGCAACACGATCATTAACAGCAACTAAAATGGTATTATTATCGTTTTTTATTTGGTCTATAACCTCTACTTTGCTTTTTGGCGGTGTTTTTATCAAAAGATTATCGCTGCCGTCTTTGTTTATAGTATAAGCTTGGTAATTATCCAAACTATCCTTCTCTTGCATATAGAAAAGCTTATCGTTACCCGCCCAAAAATAATATTTAACAGATTGCCCGCTCAATTTAGTAACCTGCGCAATTTTATCATCGCTTAAAGACCTAACATAAATATTTAGGTTCCCATTATTAGGTTTCAAGAAAGATAAAAACTTACCATCTGGCGAAATTTGATAAGAAGATTGATCTGGGTCTTTAAAAAAGGTCTCTGTAGAAAGCTGTTCTGCTTTTTTGGATTTTATGCACCCCGTAACACATGCGATTAAGCAAACCGTAAAAAAATATTTTTTGCAAAATTCCAACATTGGTTTAATTTATTTCAATATTTGATAGCCAAAAAGATGATGGCCAAAATATTGTTCCAAAATAACTAATTCTAACCCATCAAGGATAAATTATATGGTAACATTTAAAATACAACTTTAATCCTAACGTATTTAATATAAATCGGGCTTAGTCTCTTTTAAATTTATAATCCTATCATTCATGATAAAAAGGTTGCTGTTATCGTTCATTATTGCTTTTACCATCTTATTTAAGCCCGTAATGGCCCAGATAAGCAATCAAGATGCTTTAGCAAACCAATTCTATAATAACGGTGATTATGCCAAGGCCTTAACTATCTACAAAAACCTTTATCAATCAAAGAATGGCTCCTCCATTTATTATCGCGAGTATTTGAACACACTTTTAAAACTTAAATTATACAACGATGCCGAAAAAATCATCCAAAAAGAAATAAAACAAAACCCCATAGCCCGTTTAGATCTTGGTGCGCTTTACCAAGAAAAAGGAGACCTGGCTTCTGCCGATAAAATTTATGATGGCGTTGTTAAAGAAATGCAGCCCGATCAGTTTGCCATAAACGATGTTGCCAATGCCTTCTACGGTACCGGTAATTTTGATTATGCCATAAAAACTTTAGTTGAGGGCCGCAGATTGTTAAAAGATAACGGTGCTTTCGCTTTTGAACTGATCAATCTGTATAGATACAAAAAGATGAAAGAAGAGTTGACGCAAGAAGTCTTAAACCTTGTGGATACCCAACCAGAAATGCTACCAATGGCAAAAGCAAGCCTTTCTAAGACTTATGAAAACAACGATGATTATAACATACTTAAAAGCCTTTTATTAAAAAAAATCCAAAAAAACCCGCAGAACACCAACTATATCAATTTATTGGCTTGGCAATATATGCAACAGCAACAATTTGATTTGGCTTTGATACAGTTGATCGCGTTAGACAAAAGAACAAATGGAAATGGTGGCCAATTATTCTCTTTTGCCGATCTATTGATAGAAAACAAAGCTTACGCTACCGCTAATAAAGTTTATGATTATTTGATCAGCAAAGGCCCAAATAGCACCTATTATATCGCATCAAGAGTGGCTATTTTACGTTGCAAAAACAAACAGATCTTAGAAGAGAAATATACCAAAGAAGATATTTTAGGCTTAGTTGCAGATTATGAAAAGTTACTTGCCGAGTTTGGTAGCAATGCGCAAACCATATTCGCTATCAGGCAATTGGCAAACCTAAAAGCATTTTATCTAAACCAATTAGATGATGCCCAGCAATTATTAGAGAATGCCATAAATTTCCCAAACAGCAGGCCAGAAACCGTTGCCCAAATAAAACTGGACCTAGCAGATATTTATATCTTAAATAACGAGCGGTGGGAAGCCGCCCTGTTGTACGGACAAGTAGAAAAATCTTTTACCAATGAAGAATTGGGGCAAGAGGCAAAATTTAAAAACGCCAAACTTTCGTTCTACAACGGAGATTTTACCTGGGCAAAGGCACAGTTAGATGTTCTAAAAGCATCAACATCCCAACTGATCGCAAACGATGCTTTAGATCTGAGTTTATTGATCCAAGATAACCTAGTTTTTGATACCACCGGAAACGCATTAAAACTATACGCCAAAGCAGATCTTTTGCAGTACAAAAATCTAAATGATCAATCTCTTACCACTTTAGATAGCATTGCCGTTCTTTATCCTCAAACAGATTTATTAGACGATATTTTGATGCTAAAGGCAAAGATCTACACCAAACAAAAAGATTTTACAAAAGCTGCCGATACCTATAAAAGTCTGATCTCTAATTATAATCAAAGTATTTGGGCAGATGATGCTTTATTTCAATTGGGTGTTTTAGAAAACGATAAGTTAAACGATAAAACAAATGCCCAAAAGCATTTTGATCAATTGATAAATGATTATCCGGGCAGTTTGTACACTATCGAAGCTAGAAAAAGATTTAGAATTTTGCGGGGCGATACGATTAATTAAAATCGCAAATGCTAACTTTGGCAAATGATTATCTATAACGTTACCAGCATAGTAGAAGAAAACATCAAAGACGATTTTTTGGCCTATATGCAAGAAATCCATATCCCAGAAGTAATGGCAACTGGCAAATTTACCACCTCAAATCTATATCGGTTAACAGAACCTGTAAACGAAGGGACCACCTTCTGCGCACAATATATCGCAGAAGATCCCGAAGATTTAAAAGATTATAGAGAAAACTATGCCCCTAAATTACAACAAGATGTACAGCAAAAGTTTGGCGATCAAGTGGTATCATTTAGGAGCGTATTAGAAAAAATTTAATCCCGTAACTTTCCAATTTAACTCTAAACTTAATAAATGAACATTATCCAAACCCCAATCAAAGACTTACTGATCATAGAACCTAAAATATGGAAAGACGATAGAGGTTATTTTTTTGAAAGTTATAATAAAAAGGCTTTCGCCGATGCTGGTATAGTTGCAGATTTTGTGCAAGACAACCAATCTTTTTCTCATAAAGGTGCATTAAGGGGCTTACACGCCCAAGCAAATCCTTATGCACAAGGTAAATTGGTAAGGGTAGTGCAAGGCAAAGTGATGGATGTTGCCGTAGATATCAGAAAATCTTCAGCCACGTTTGGGCAACATTTTACCATAGAATTAAGCGGAGAAAACAATACGATGTTTTGGGTGCCACCAGGTTTTCTGCATGGCTTCGTTACCTTAGAAAACAATACCATTTTCAGTTATAAATGTACCAGCCTTTATCAAAAAGATGCAGAAGTTGGCGTAATTTGGAACGATAAAGACCTTGCGATCAATTGGGGAATAGATGAAAAAGATGCCTTGGTTTCTCCAAAAGATGCAATTCTCCCAAATTTTGCAACGATAGAAAGTCCGTTTTAAATATGCAAAACCCAAAAGAAGGTTTACGCTTAAACAAAGCCATCAGCGATACCGGCTTTTGCTCCCGCCGTGAAGCAGACCGCATTATCACAGAAGGCCGCGTAACCATCAACGGAAAAGAAGCGGTTTTGGGCGATCGTGTTTTAAGTACAGATGATGTAAGGGTTGATGGCAGAAAAGTTAAATTTAAAAAAGAAGAAGACTCCATCTACATCGCCTTTAACAAACCCCGAGGCATCACTTGCACCACAGACCAACATATTGAAGGCAATATCATAGATTATATCCGCCACCCAAAACGTATTTTCCCGATCGGCAGGTTAGATAAAGCATCCGAAGGCCTAATTTTTTTAACCAGTGATGGCGATATCGTGAACAAGATATTAAGGGCAGGGAATAATCACGAGAAAGAATACATCGTAACGGTAAACAAACCCATTACCCCAAACTTTATAAAAAAAATGGGCAGCGGTGTACCTATTTTAAACACCGTTACCAATAAATGTGTGGTAAAGCAAGAAAGCGAAACGGTTTTTAAGATTATCCTTACCCAGGGTTTAAACAGGCAGATCCGTAGAATGTGCCAACACCTAGATTACGAAGTAAAAAAACTGAAACGCACCCGCATCATGAACGTTTCACTTGGTAATATCCCTTTGGGCAAATGGCGAAACCTTAGCAAAGAAGAACTGGCAGAGATCATGAAAATGGTGGCAAATTCTAGTAAAACCGCTTAAATTATCTTTTAGAGATTTTGTTTAAAGTAATTTGCCTTTGTAAGGTACATTTAAAACGTCCAATATCATCACTCCTTTTCTTCAGATGCTTGTGCGAAACTTGGTGCGCCCTTTCTCGCCACAAACGCCAACTATTGGGCTTCAGTTCCCTTCTCATCAACCTAATCACATCCTTTTCTGGCAAACCAAACTGTAATTCTATGGCCTCAAAAGGCGTACGGTCCTCCCATGCCATTTCTATGATCCTATCCGTCTCTCTATCTGTTAGATCTTTAAAATCCCTTTTCATCCATTACAAACATCTTTTAGCTTCTATTGTTTAATAAAAATTAGGGCATTCGGGCGGGCTTTCCGCTATATCTTTTTATGCCATTTGCAAAACGGCTATTTGCATAAAAAGGATGCCGCTTCAATCCCTAATGCAGCAATTAACAATGTTTATCGTCTAACCAAAAGAAATCTAACCTAATGTTAAATCAAAAAGGTATAACAATAAAAAAAATCAACCTACCAAAAAAGGTGTGTTTAACTTGCCAAAAAGAATTTACTTGGCGCAAAAAGTGGGAAAAGTGTTGGGACGAAGTAAAATATTGTTCAAACCTTTGCCGAAATATTAAATAATAAGCAATATTGTAAAAGAAAACTGAGAAGATAAAAAATGAGCGAAAAAACGATACTTGTTTGGTTTAGAAATGATTTACGCATACATGATAATGAAATTTTATTAGAAGCTACCCAAAAAGCATCCACCATAGTTCCTGTTTTCATTTTTGATCCTCGCTATTTTAGGGAAACCATCTTTAACACCAAAAAAACAGGGGGCTTTAGGGCCCAATTCCTGTTAGAAAGCGTTGCCGATCTTAAAAAATCGTTACAAAAATTAGGGGGAGATCTACTGGTATTACAAGGTAATCCAGAAGAACTTATCCCACAGATCTGCGAAAAATACAACGTTAATGAAGTATATCACCACCGTGAAGTAGCTTCTGAAGAAACAGATATTTCCTCAAAAGTAGAAGATGCCCTTTGGAAAAAGCAGATCAACCTAAAACATTTTATTGGGCATACCATGTACCATAAAGAAGATCTGCCCTTCCCTATAAAAGACATCCCAGATGTATTTACCGTTTTTCGTAAAAAAACAGAGCGAGAAGGTATCATACGCCCCGCTTTTGAATCTCCTCAAAAAATTACCGTACCTAAAGATTTAGAAGAAACCACTTTACCAAGTTTAGAAGATTTAGGGGCAGAGCATAATAGAACAGACCATCGCACCGCTATAAAATTCAAGGGCGGTGAAACCGAAGGTTTAGCAAGATTAAAATATTATCTGTGGGATACCGATTTACTAAAAACCTATAAAAAAACCCGAAATGGGTTGATTGGGGCAGATTATAGCTCAAAGTTTTCTGCTTGGCTATCCGCCGGATGTTTATCTGCAAGGGAAGTTTACTGGGAGATAAAAAAATACGAACAAGAGCGTGGCGCAAACGATAGTACCTATTGGCTGATTTTTGAGCTTTTGTGGCGAGATTATTTCCGTTTTATGTTCAAAAAACACGGTACCCAATTTTTTATGGAAGGTGGTTTTAAAGGCAAAGAAAATGAACACGCCGAAAACCAAGAAGAACTTTTCGAAAAATGGAAAAATGCCGAAACTGGCATCCCCTTTATAGATGCCAATATGAAAGAGCTGAATTTAACCGGTTTTATGAGCAACCGTGGCCGCCAAAACGTGGCTTCTTACTTGGTAAAAGATTTAAAGGTAAACTGGACCTGGGGCGCTGCCTATTTTGAAGAAAAACTGATCGATTATAACCCGGCGAGCAATTGGGGAAATTGGGCCTATGTTGCCGGCGTTGGTAACGATCCCCGTGAAAACCGCCATTTTAATATTGAAAAGCAAGCTGATGATTATGATCCGAAAGGGGAGTATAGAAAGCTTTGGTTAGAAAATTAAATTAAAATTATTTATCAGTAATTTTAAAAACATAAACTCCAAAATTATCAGGGCTTAATTTATCCGAATTTTTAACTCTATCTGCCGCAGAAAAATATAATTCGTTTTTAGATTTATTATATTCCATTGTTTTTGCACCAAAATGGGTATTAAATTGTTTTGATACCACGTAGTTATCTTTCGATAATTGTTTTATTACAATAACTTTTCCTGCACCGGCAGAACAAAAAATCAATTTACGATCTTTGTCAAAATGAATACCATCGTCATTTCCTCCAATTGGAAATTGCATAATCATAGTACCTTTTTCAGAATCTAGCACCACCATTTTATTAATTCCCCTACAAATTGCAAACAACCTTTTGTTTTGATCATCCAAAGCTAATCCGGTTGGTGCAGCACCTTTTGGTAAAGGAAATCTTTTAATAACTTTTTGCTGCTTTACATCAATAATAATAGTTTCATCAGAACCTTCAAGATTATTATAAATAAATCCTTTATGATTAGAAAAAGCAAAATCAGGTGCTCCTCCTAATGCGATACTTCCTGTTATTTTATTGTTTTTTGGGTCTATGATTACAGATTTATTGTTATCACAAAACACATAAAGTTTCTTAGAAAAATCATCATAACACATTGGATCTGGATTTTCATTTCCAACTGCGATAGTAGTTATGCTGTCTAAACTGCTATAATTATACACAGTTACAGTATTATTATCTCCGTTAGATATAAATAGCTTATTAAAAGTTGGGGCAATTTCTATATGATGTGCACCATGCAAATTTTTAATAGTTTTTGTTTCTTTGTAAGAGTTCAAATCAATTACATGAACTCTATCATCATGCGAAACGAACAATCTGCTTTTTTGTGAATCTAAAAGCATATAATCCCAGCCACCGCTTCCTTTTAAAGATATTTTTTTCTGAAAAGAAAAATTACTTTGTGCAATTGCTGAGAATGAAAATAAAATGGGACAAATTATAGTTAAAATGCGACTTAAATTTTTCATTTTTTTGATATTTTTTTTTAAACTTATTTAATTTTAGATTCATATCAAAACACAATTTCAATCTTTGCTGTTTATTCTAAATGGCAAAAACACTCCGACTTATTTTAGGCGATCAGCTTAACCATCATCATTCTTGGTTTAATAAAAAAGATAATGAGGTTACATATATCATAATGGAAGTGATGCAAGAACAGCAATATGTGAAGCATCATATCCAAAAAATAATCGGTTTTTTTATGGCGATGAGAAACTTTGCCGAAGAATTGAGAAATGAGGGTCATCAAATCATTTACTTTCGATTAGATGATGAGGATAATCAGCAAAACTTTAAAGAAAACCTAAAAAACCTTATCGAAAAATTATCAATCGAAAAATTTGAATATCAACTGCCAGATGAATATCGCTTAGACCAACAAATAAAAGAAATCTGCGAAAACCTAGAAATTGAAACACAGGTTTTTGATACCGAACATTTTTACACCAGCCGTGAAGACGTAAAAGATTTTTTTAAAGGGAAAAAGCAATATTTAATGGAAAGCTTTTACCGCGATATGCGTAAAAAACACCATTTACTGGTTGATAATAAATTAGAACCATTTGGCGATAAATGGAACTTTGATCATGAAAACAGAAAAAAATACGATGGTAAATATCCGCTAAAAGCCCCCCTACTATTCAAAAAAGATGTTTCTGATATTGTTAAACTTTTAGATGATCTTAAAGTTGATTATTTCGGCAACATCAAACCAAAAGAATTCCCTTACCCAACAAGCAGAAAAGAAGCATTAAAAGTTCTAAAGTATTTTTGTGATGAGTTGCTCCCATCGTTTGGCAGATATGAAGATGCCATGCTAAAAGAACACCATACGCTTTTCCATTCTTGTCTTTCTTTTTCTTTAAACCTAAAAATGATCTCTCCAAAAGAAGTGGTAGATCAGGTTATTGATACTTGGCAGGCGAATAAAAAGGAGATCGATATTGCACAGGTAGAAGGTTTTGTACGGCAGGTGATCGGCTGGCGAGAATATATGCGTGGAATTTATTGGGACCAAATGCCGGCCTTTGCCTCAAAAAATTATTTGGATAATAAAACCAAATTACCTTCTTGGTTTTGGGATGGCAAAGTAAAAATGAATTGTTTAAAATATGCCATCAATAACTCTTTAGACCATGCTTATGCCCATCATATCCAGCGGTTAATGGTAATCGGAAATTTTGCGTTATTGATAGGCGCAAACCCCAATGAAGTGGATGCTTGGTACCTTGGCGTTTATGCCGATGCCGTAGAATGGGTACAGATAACCAACACCCGTGGCATGAGCCAATTTGCAGATGGTGGTTTAATAGGTTCTAAACCCTATGTTGCATCTGCCAATTACATCAATAAAATGAGCAATTATTGCAGCGGTTGCAAGTACGATAAAAACCTAAGACATGGAGACAAAGCCTGTCCGTTTAATAGTTTGTACTGGAATTTCTATATCAAACATGAAGATAAATTGAAAAAAAATGCCCGTATAGGGATGGTGTACAGGTTATTAGAAAAAATGGACAAATCAGAAATAGATACAATCGTAAACCAGGGCAATCATTACCTATCAAACTTAAACTCATTGTAAAATAAACAAACTGTTAATAAATTTGTTACCCAAACAAATAACCCAAACCAAATACATTGTTAAAACATAAGTTTTGAGAAAATTCTCTATTAGTGATATTGAAAATTTAACAGGTATTAAAGCCCATACCATAAGGGTTTGGGAACAGCGTTACAATTTTTTTACCCCTAAACGTACAGAAACCAACATCAGGTATTATGATGATCATGATCTTTGTAAGTTTTTAAACATTGCCGCTTTAAATGAAAGCGGCTACAAAATCAGTAGGATATCCAAGATGGATAATGCCGAGATAAATCTATTGGTAAAGAAACTTCAAGAAGATCACTATAATATCAACGTACAAGTCCAGATGCTATCAAACGCCATGTTAAAAATGGATGATCATGAGTTTGATGAAGTATTAAACGGTTGCGTAAACGATTTGGGAATGGAGAAAGCGATATGTGAGATCATCTTCCCATTTATGCGCAAAGTGGGCTTTATGTGGCAAGTAGGCACTATAAATGCTGCGCATGAACATTTCGCCACCCAAAAAATAGAACAAAAAATAATTCACGATACTTATGAACTAAAGAGTGCCAAGAACGAAAACTCTAAACGCTTCATCTTGTTTTTACCCCCACAAGAACACCACGAAGTAGGTTTGCTATTTGCGCAATACCTTCTTAAAAACAATGGGCACAGGGCATTATATTTAGGGCAAGATATGCCCTTTGAAAGCCTAGGAGAGGTAGTAGAATATTATGAACCTGACTTTGTTTTTACGGTGCTTACCATCGCAAATTCAGAAATTAAATTAGAAGATCTGATCCACAAGATCAAAGAAAAAATTAATGATACTCCTTTAATTTTGGCCGGTGCACAAATTTCTTGTAATACTTTCTCTCCTATCCCAAACACCATTTTTATCAAAAACATACAAGAATTTATAGATCAGGTGCACCATCTTAACGGCTCTGCTTATAAATAACCTACAAGCACATAATTAAATTTAATTAATAGCATTAATTTACTGGTTTACAAACCTATTTTTTTACTTTTGCAACCAATAAAAATATTTTTTTTTGATGGATAGTTTATCTTATCTAAGCAACGCCGATTCGGCATACATAGATTCCTTATACCAATCTTACCAACAAAACCCAGATTCGGTTGATTTTGGTTGGCAAAAATTCTTTGAAGGTTTTGATTTTGGTCAACAATCAGACAAAGAAGCATCTACTGGCAATACTTCTTCTAGCTCTTCTGATCATGTTTTAAAAGAAATAAATGCTCTAAACATGATCAATGGATACAGAGATCGTGGGCATTTATTTACTAAAACAAATCCGGTAAGAGAGAGGAGGCAATATTTCCCAGGCAAAGAATTAGAGACTTTTGGCTTTACAGAAGCCGATCTGGATACCGTTTTTAAGGCCGGTGTAGAAGTTGGGTTAGGCCCCAATGCCACTTTAAGGGAAATTAAACAACTTTTAGAAGATACCTATTGCCAATCTTTAGGGATAGAATATCGCTATATGCGTAACCCCATCAAACTTAAATGGTTTGAAGATCGCATGGAAAAATCTAGGAACAAACCAGATTTTGATGTTGAGACAAAAAAAAGGATCCTACTAAAATTAAACCAAGCGGTTGCATTTGAGAGTTTTTTAGGTACCAAATTTTTAGGCCAGAAAAGATTTTCTTTAGAAGGCGCAGAAGCCTTGATCCCTGCATTAGATTCTGTTATAGAAAAAGGGGCAGCTTTAGGGATCCAGGAATTTGTAATAGGAATGGCACATAGAGGGCGGCTAAACGTATTGGCCAACATTATGGGTAAAACCTATAAAGATATTTTCTCTGAGTTTGAAGGGAAGTACAATAAAGACCTTCCGTTTGGTGGCGACGTAAAATATCATCTTGGTTTTTCTACCGATGTAGAAACCTCTAATAACCAAAAAGTTCATTTAAGCCTTTGCCCAAATCCATCACATTTAGAAACGGTTTCTGCCGTGGTAGAAGGGATTACACGCTCTAAGATGGATTTAAAATATGATAGCGATTATAAAAAGATTGCACCTATTTTATTGCATGGCGATGCTTCTATTGCGGGGCAGGGCATAGTTTATGAGGTTTTGCAAATGTCTAAGTTAGATGCTTACTCTACCGGCGGCACCATCCATTTGGTCATCAATAATCAAATTGGCTTTACCACCAATTATAAAGATGCAAGATCTTCTACCTATTGTACAGATATCGCCAAAGTAACTTTATCGCCTGTTTTCCATGTAAACGGAGACGATGTAGAAGAGTTGGTTTATGCCATAAATATGGCGATGGAATATCGCCAACGTTTCCATAACGATGTTTTTATAGATATTCTTTGCTATCGTAGATACGGCCACAATGAGTCTGATGAGCCTAGGTTTACACAGCCGATACTTTATAAAACCATAGAAAACCACCCAAACCCAAGAGAAATTTATGTAGAAAAACTGCTTTCTTCTGGTACGGTTGATAATAATTTGGCAAAGCAGATGGAAAAGGAGTTTAAGGCCCTTTTACAAGAAAGATTAAACGAATCTAAAGAAGATGAAGGCGCACCATCAAACCCTGCATTTTCTGGAGCATGGACAGCTATGCGTTTTTCTAAACCAGAAGATTTTGAATCATCTCCAAATACAGCTATCGATAAAGAAACGTTTTTAAAGCTTGCAAAAAGTATTTCTACTTTACCAAAAGATAAAAATTTCCTTTCAAAAATTGATCGTTTGTTTAAAGAGCGATTAAAAATGGCCGAAGAAACCCATGTTTTTGATTGGGCCATGGGAGAATTGGTAGCTTATGCCAGCGTTATAAATGATGGCAAAAGAGTGAGAATGAGCGGACAAGATGTAGAAAGAGGGACTTTCTCGCACAGACATGCCGTAGTGAAAGTAGAAGATTCTGAAGAAGAATATACACCATTATCAAACTTGGCAAAAGATCAAGCCCCGTTTGAAATCTATAACTCTCACCTCTCAGAATATGGTGTTCTAGGTTTCGAGTATGGTTACGCCATGGCAAACCCAAATGCTTTAACAATTTGGGAAGCGCAGTTTGGCGATTTCTTTAATGGTGCGCAAATTATCCTGGATCAGTACATCTCTGCTGCCGAAACAAAATGGCAAAGGGCAAACGGATTGGTTATGCTTTTACCTCACGGTTATGAAGGGCAAGGGCCAGAACATTCTTCAGCAAGGATAGAACGTTTCTTAGAGCTTTGTGCAGAATATAATATGCAAGTGATCAATTGCACCACACCGGCCCAATTCTTCCATGCCCTACGCAGACAATTAATAAGAGAAATTCGTAAACCTTTAGTAGTTTTCTCGCCAAAAAGCCTATTGAGATTTCCTAAATGTGTTTCTCCCTTAAAAGATTTTACAGACGGTAAGTTTCAAGAAGTAATTGATGATGAGAATGTTAAAGCTGTAAATGTTAAACGAGTTTTAATATCTTTTGGTAAAATTTATTACGATTTATTAGAAGAGCAAGAAAAAAGCAAAAGAAATGATGTTGCTATAGTAAGGTTAGAACAGGTTTATCCAACGCCTTATGATCAATTAGAAAAAATCAGGAAAAAATATAAAAATGCAGAATTTGTTTGGGTGCAAGAGGAATCAGAAAACATGGGCGCTTGGCCATTCATATCAAGGATTTTTAGAAAATCAGATTTTAATTTTGATGTAATATCAAGAAAGCCATCTAGCAGCCCAGCAACTGGTTTTGCCAAACAACATTTGGCAGAACAAGCCGCAATTGTTGCCAAAGCATTTGAGATTAAAAACGTAGAAAAAGTTAAAGAAGTTATTAAAAAATCTGCAATGGCAAAAACGGCCAAAGTTGATTAATAGAAAATCATATTCTTAAATTTATGAGCTTAGATATAAAGGTGCCTTCAGTTGGCGAATCAATTACAGAGGTAGTACTGGCCAAATGGTTAAAAAAAGAAGGCGACCATGTAGAAATGGACGAGGTAATTGCTGAGTTAGAATCTGACAAGGCTACTTTTGAATTACCAGCAGAAGCATCTGGTACTTTAAAGTTGATCGCAAATGAAGGCGATACTTTAGAAATTGGAGCTGTTGTTTGTAGTATTGAAGACGGCGATCCTGTTAAAACCGACAGCCAAAAGGCAAAAGCCAAAAGCGAAAAACAAGACGTAGAGAAGGCCGCAAGTGAAGAACCAAAAGCCGAGAGCAGTGAAACGAAAGAAATAAAAGTCCCTTCGGTTGGAGAATCTATTACAGAAGTTACCCTAACAAAATGGTTAAAACAAGAAGGTGATAGCGTAGAGATGGATGAGGTTATTGCCGAACTAGAATCTGATAAGGCTACTTTTGAATTACCAGCAGAAAGTGCGGGAATTTTAAGTTTAATAGCAAAAGAAGGCGATACCTTAGAGATTGGTGCTGTGGTAGCTAAAATTTCTGGAAGAGGCGCACAAAATGCTGAAAGCCAAAAGCCAGAAGCAGAGAGCAATTCAAAAACTGAAAAATCTAATACTTCTTATGCAGATAAATCGCCATCACCTGCCGCCGCAAAAATTTTAGCAGAAAAAGGTATTGATGCAAAAGATGTGAAAAGTACTGGAGTTGATGGCCGCATTACAAAAGAAGATGCCATTAATGCCCAAAAAGTTGAAGATCAAAAGACGAAGGTAGAAGGCTCAACAATATCTAAATCTTCTGGAAGCACATCTGCTTCACAGCCAACTTCTGGAAATAGAGATGAGCGTCGTGAAAAGATGACCTCTTTACGAAAAACCATTTCTAAACGCTTGGTTACCGTAAAGAATGAAACCGCCATGTTAACAACCTTTAACGAAGTTAACATGGGACCGGTGATGGAACTAAGGAAGAAATATAAAGATCAATTTAAAGAAAAACATGGCGTTGGTTTAGGTTTCATGTCGTTTTTTACAAAGGCAGTTACCGAAGCGTTAAAAGATTTCCCATCTGTTGGCGCAAGAATAGAAGGCGAAGAATTGGTTTTCAGCAATTTTGCCGATGTTTCAATTGCGGTATCTGCACCAAAAGGATTGGTGGTACCTGTAATAAGAAATGCAGATAGTTTATCTTTAGCAGAGATTGAAAAAGAAGTTATTAGATTGGCGGTTAAGGCCCGCGAAGGTAAATTAGGGATTGATGAGATGACAGGTGGAACCTTTACGATAACTAATGGTGGTATATTTGGTTCTATGATGTCAACACCAATCATTAACGCCCCACAGTCTGCAATTTTGGGGATGCACAACATAGTAGAACGCCCAATGGCAGTAAACGGCCAGGTTGTTATTCTTCCGATGATGTATTTGGCATTATCTTATGATCACAGGGTAATTGATGGTAGAGAATCCGTAGGCTTTTTGGTAAGGGTTAAGCAATTGTTAGAAGATCCCGCCAGGTTATTATTAGGAGTTTAAAATCGATAAAAATAAACATAAAAACCTCTGAGAGATTAGAGGTTTTTCTTTTTACAACTGTTAATGAATCTTATAGTTACTTTTTCTAAAGACCTTATTTTCAAATTTATAAGATTTGGCATTGTTGGCATTTCTGGTATTTTTGTTGATTTTGGAACAACGTGGCTACTAAAAGAAAAAGTAAAGATCCATAAATACGTAGCCAATTCTTGTGGTTTTTTGTTGGCTACTTTAACCAACTATTTGCTAAACAGGTACTGGACTTTCCAAAGCCACGATCCAAAAGCATTTCAGCAATTCGGTAAATTTTTCGCTATTGCATTGGTGGGTTTAATCTTCAATAATCTGATCATCTATTTTTTAAACGATAAATTGAAGATCAATTTTTACCTATCAAAAGTATTCGCAATTGTTGCCGTTTCTTTATGGAACTTTTTTGCAAACTATATTTATACTTTTGCAGCCTAATGGATAAGTTTTTGAAAAATACGGTTACTGATGTTAATAGCAAGAACCTCTTTATCTTATTTCTTGTCTTAACTTTTGTACTCAATCTTTTACAATCTTATTTTACTGGTTTACACCCAGATGAAGCTTATTACTGGATCTATTCTAAGTTTTTAGATTGGGGATATTTTGATCATCCGCCAATGGTTGCATTATTTATTAAAGGTGGTTATGCAATATTCCAAAACACATTAGGGCTTAGGTTAATTACTGTGATTAGCAATTTAGGTGCGCTTATAATTCTATACCAAATAGTTAAAAAGTATAACCAAAACGTCCCATTGTTTATCTTAATGGTAAGCGCTGTGTTAATGTTTCATGTTTACGCATTCATTACCACACCAGATGTGCCGCTATTCTTTTTTACCATATTGTTTTTATACCTCTATCAGATTTATCTAAAAGAAGATAAATTATATTGGGCAATTCTGTTGGGTTTGGTATGCGGAGCATTAATGATGAGCAAATATCATGGAATATTAGTGATATTTTTTGTACTAATCTCTAATCTTAATTTATTTAAAAGAAAATCTTTTTATTTGGTAATTTCTTTGGGTATCTTAATTTGCTTACCGCATTTATACTGGCAATACCTCAATAATTTCCCTTCTTTTTATTACCATATTATTGATCGATCAGCAACACCTTATAGGTTTGATTATACTTCGCAATACTTTTTAGACCAATTATTGATGATGGGGCCTTTAGTTGGTTGGTTGTTTTTTTATTACGGTTTTAAGGTAAAAAGTAAGCCCGATGCGTTTTTAAGATCTTTAAAATTCATTTTATACGGGGTTTTAATTTTTTTCTTTATCAGCACTTTTAAAGGCAGGGTACAAGCCCAATGGCCTTTGATAGAGTTTATTGCATTGTTTATTTTGGCTTATGTTTATGCCAGTAACAATACGGCACATGTTTCTAAATTTAAGTGGTTGTTTGGGATAAATATATTCTTGATAATTTTGGCCAGGTTGATCATTATGGGATTTATCCCTGCCGCCAATAAAATAAAATTTGTTGCCGAATTTCAAAATTATGATGTTTGGGCAAATCAGCTAAAAGAGGTAACAGAAAACAAACCTGTGATTTTTTTAGACGGTTTCCAAAAAGCTTCTTATTATAATTTTTACACCCGATCTTTAAAAGCAGATGCCTATAATTCTATTGCTTACAGGCAAACACAATATGATCTTTGGCCTTTAGAAAATGAGATACAAGGTAAAAGCGTGTTTTTAATTGAAGATGGAAAAGCAACAGGCAAAAATCAACAAACTGTAAAAACCATTAAAGGGGCCTACCATCTCACCTTAATAAACCATGTTAGGTTTTATCCCAAGATATATTTTGACCCTATAAATTTCCCAAAACAATGGGATAAAAACGAAACCAGGCTTGTTGCCTTTACCATCAGAAACCCGTACCAAAAAACCGTTTCATTTTCTGATGATGATCAAGAATGGAAATGTAGTTTTCAATACGGTTTAATGCAAAACGGTAAAATGATTAGCTTATCGGCTTTGCCAGATTCTTTAAAGGCAATTTCGTTAAAAGCCAACGAAACAAAGAAAGTTAACCTCAATATTAAATCGCCAAATAAAGCGGGAGATTATAAGTTATTTATATCAATAAAAACAAAGCCCTTTAAAGGTACCAGAAACAGCAAAATGATTTCCCTTAAAGTTAAATAAATATGAGCATCAAAAAAATAAGCTTCATCCTATCAACATTGTTATCTACATTAGTTTTTAGCGCAAAATCGCAAACAATTGAGGGAAACCTTAACTATTTTGGTTTTATGGATAATAGAGAATATGCCAGGTCTAAAAGGTTTTCCCAAACCATATTTGGCAACCGCATTTCTCCCGAAATTGGCCTTAAGTTAGATAGCTTTAACAGGTTTAGGATAGGTTTTAATGCCCTGTATGAATTTGGATCGCAAAAGCATACCTTTTTTGATAGAGTTGATCCCGTAATTTACTACGAGCATGAAAAAAACAACTGGAGTTTTTTTATTGGCTCTTTCCCGAGGTTAAATTTATTGACGGATTATCCCGTAGGTTTATTAAGAGATTCATTAAATTATTATAGACCCAATATTGAAGGGATGTTGGTTAAATATCAAACAAAGCAATTTAGAGAAACTGTTTGGCTAGATTGGACCAGCAGGCAAACCGCAAAAGATAAGGAAACGTTCTTATTTGGTTTTTCTGGAAAGTACCAACCCGGTATGTTCTTTTTATCCCATTATGCTTTTATGTACCATAACGCCGGGGCAGGGATACCTATACCGGGAGATTTTCTGCAAGATAACGGTGGTTTGCAGGCCGAAGTTGGCTTGGACCTATCCAAAAAAACAATTTTAGATTCTTTAACCCTAAGTGGCGGTGTGATGTTCTCTATCGAAAGAACCAGGGCTATATCCTCTTCCTTTAACACACCGGCCGGGTTTATTTCTAACTTATATGCCTCTTATAAAAAATTTAGCGTAAAGAATACTTTTTATAACGGCAACCCACACCATATCATTTATGGAGACTCATTTTATACCACCCATGGCTATTACGATAGGGTTGATTTAGGCTATACCGCAATAAAATACAAAAATTTAGAAGGTAAGTTTGTGTTTAGCTACCACTTCTTAGAAGGCGTTTTAGATAATCAACAGGCTTTTTTCTTAAGGTATAATATCTCCGGCAAAAAAGACCTGAAGAAAAAACAGTAACTATTTTTTGATATACTTGGCTATTTTAGCAACCAGTTCGTCTGGTTTAAACGGTTTTAATTGATAATCAATCATTCCGTTTGCATTGATCTCATTAATATCTTCTTTAAGTATAGAGGCCGTAAGGGCAATGATCGGGAGTTTATCAAAATACTCGTCGTTATCCTCTCTCAGTTTTTTCACGGTTTCATAACCCGTCATTTCCGGCATGTGAACATCCATCAAAACCAAGTCAAAATCTTTGGCTTGTAGTAATTCTATGGCTTTAAAACCGCTATCGGCAGGTATAACCTCTAAACCATATCTGGTTAGCACCTTTATTGCCAATATCCTATTGATTTCATTATCATCAACTACCAGAATTTTGGCTTTTAATGTATCTTGTTGCTTTGTTTGATCCACCTGATTTTGCTCTAGATCGATAAAATTATTAAACCTTAGGTCAAATTCAAAAGTAGTGCCTTTTTCCAGTTCGCTATTTACTTTTATGGATCCATGGTAGAGTTGTATCAATCTTTTGGTAATGGATAGCCCTAAGCCAGAACCACCGTACTTCCTTGCCGTATTGGTAGCCGCTTGCGTAAAAGACTCAAAAATATAATCATACTTATCCTCTGGTATTCCGATACCCGTATCTATAACCTTAAAGTTTAGCCTTGTATGTTCTTTATCGATGCTTATTAAATCTGCCGTAATCTTTACAAATCCCTTATCCGTAAATTTAATAGCGTTATTGATCAGGTTGATAAGGATCTGGTACAAACGCGTTTTATCTCCCCTAACCAAGGCAGGGATGTTAGGGTCAACCTCGTATATTATTTCTATATTTTTTTCCTTGACTTTAAAAATCAGGGAATCTGCAATATCCTTGATTAAATCATTGATAGAAAGCCTTTTATTTTCCAATTCCATTTTACCTACCTCTATCTTAGAAAAATCTAGGATATCGTTGATCAAGGCCAATAGGTTATCTGATGAAAATTTTAATAGTTTAATGGTATGGTTTTGTGATTCTAGCTTTTCCTCATCATTTAAGATATTAGATAAACCAATAATGGCATTTAAAGGCGTTCTTATCTCATGGCTCATTACCGATAAGAACATTTCTTTGGCCTTACTTAATTGTATAGCCTGTTCTTTGGCCTCTACAAGCTGGAATTCTGCCAGTTTGCGTTGGGTTATATCCGATATGATCTCTATCTGTTTATAAACATCTTGCTTCTCATCATGAATAGGTGTATTTGAAACAGAAAGCCATACTTCAGAACCATCTTTCTTATTTACTTTTATTTCAATATTAAAAGGAATTAGGTTGGCTGCTTTTTCTCTACCCTCTCTTATTGTATCTAAATCTGTTTCACTACTGTTGGCTAAATCACCTAGGCGTTTGCCAACCACTTCTTCTAATTGATAGCCTAATAATTTAACCAAAGAATCATTGATCCAATTTACTTTGCCATTTTGATCGCTTATACATACGCCAATTTCTGTTTCGCTTGCCACCAAAGAAAGTAATTCTAACTTTTCTTCTGATAGCTTTCTATCGGTTATATCTACGATAATCTCTATGAGGCTTTCTATCTCGCCTTGCTCATCTAAAATAATAGTGTTAAATACAGAAAGCCATATCGGCTTGCCATCTTTTCTGTTCGCTAGCAGTTCAACAGAAAAAGATTGCTTATTTTCAGTTGCTTTTCTGGCTTCTTCTACCCTCTTTTGGGAAGAGTTTGATGCACTAATAACATCTCCCAATTTCTTATCGATAATATCATTAAGGCTATACCCCGTAATTTTAACGAAAGCATCGTTTACCCAAACCACCTCGCTTTTGTTATTGCTAATCACAACGCCGTTATTGATCTTGCTAGCAACCGTAGAAAGTTGGTTTAAATTTCTAATCAATTCTTTTTGCTTGGTTACTTCTCTACCTATAATAAACCAGGTACGTTTTTTGGTAACGGCGTTCCAACTGATCCATTTAATTTCCCCGGTTTTGGAAATTAAACGCGTTTCTACCTCAAAATTTTTACTTCCGTTTGATAATGCCTCATTAGCAGACCTAAGAACGTTAAATTTATCTTCGTGGAAAACAAACTTTGCGATATCCATCCCCAAACATTCTTGGGGGTTAAAACCTAAAATTTTCTCTGATGCGTTGTTTATGTTTAAAATTTTCTGATTTTCATCTAGGATACAGATCAGATCTGGCGAAGAGTTAAAGAGGATATTGAACTCTTCTTTTTTTACCTTATCTTTCTGACCTTCTAAATCCTTCTTTCTCAAATCCAAAACATTAACTAACTGATCGGCAATGTTTCTTAATGCTTCAATTTGATGCTGATCCAATGTTTTGGATCCTTCATCTAATAGGCACAGGGTACCAGTTAAGTCGTTATCAGAGGTTTCAAATTTTAAGCCTGCATAAAAGTTAAAAGGGAAATTAGGATCATGGATTAGTTCTTTGGTTTTAGGGTCTGTTTTAAGAGATTGTATTTGTAAAAATCCGTCTTCACTCTCTACCGTAAATTTACAAATTGACCTAGATAAACGTAAATTAACTGGGTCAATGTTGCCTTCGGTATATCTCACATCTTGGAAATCATCTTTAATAAAAGATATAGAAGCATTTTTACAGCCAGAAACATAACATGCAGATTTCAGAATTGGGATAAAGTCCTTTTCAGAATTTTCATTAAACAGGTCATATAATGACATGTTTGCCACCGCATGAATCGTAGTTAGGTATGTTTCTTCAGCAATCAATTATAAAATTAAGCTTAGGTTATCTATATAATGGGTGTTTAGCCATTAGTTTATTAACCTTCATACGTAAAGTTTCTAAGAAAGATACATCAGCGTGATTGATTAGTGCCTGATCAATAAAATCCACTATCAATAACATATCGTTTTCTTTCAACCCTCTTGAAGTTATGGCAGCAGTACCCACCCTTATGCCAGATGTAACAAAGGGAGAGCGTTTATCAAATGGCACCATGTTTTTATTCACCGTAATATCGGCTTTGCCCAATGTTTCTTCGGCAAGTTTTCCGGTGATGTTCTTATTGCTCAAATCTATCAACATCAAATGGTTATCGGTGCCGCCAGAAATCAGCTTGTAATCTTTGGCAACCAAGGCTTGGGCCATAGCATCTGCGTTTTTCTTTACCTGAACGATATAATCCATATAATCATCGCTTAAAGCTTCGCCAAATGCAATAGCTTTAGCTGCAATGATATGCTCTAAAGGGCCGCCTTGTGTACCCGGGAAAACTGCCCCGTCTAATAATGCCGACATCATTTTCACTTCTCCTTTCGGAGTTTTGATGCCCCATGGGTTTTCAAAATCTTTTCCCATCATAATTAAACCGCCTCTTGGGCCTCTTAAAGTTTTATGGGTTGTGGTGGTAACAATATGGCAATGCGGAAGTGGGTCTGCTAATAAACCCCTGGCAATTAAACCTGAAGGATGTGAAATATCTGCCAAAACCAATGCACCGATTTTATCTGCCACTTTTCTTATGAAGGCATAATCCCAATCTCTAGAATAAGCCGAAGCACCGCAAATGATCAATTTTGGTTTTTCTTTAAGCGCAACTTCTTCTAATTGCTTATAGTTGATCAAGCCCGTTTCTTCTTCTACTCCGTAAAAAAACGGTTGATATAATTTACCAGAAAAATTTACCGGCGAACCATGCGTAAGGTGCCCACCGTGTGAAAGGTCAAAACCTAAAATTTTATCGCCAGCGTTTAAAACCGCTAATAAAACAGCGGCATTTGCTTGTGCGCCAGAATGAGGCTGTACGTTTGCCCAAGCTGCGTTAAACAATTCTTTTGCCCTGTCTATTGCTATTGTCTCAATTTCATCAACCACCTCACAGCCCCCATAATATCTTTTATTGGGCAGCCCTTCTGCATATTTATTGGTTAAAACAGAACCGGCCGCTTCCATAACTTGCTTACTAACAAAGTTTTCTGATGCAATTAGTTCTATCCCGTTTTCTTGTCTGTTTTTTTCTTTTTCTATAAGGTCAAAAATAACTTTGTCTTTTTTCATTTAATTTATATATTTTTAATATTATTACGTTTATTAGCAGCCTAAACCAAAATTATTACTTTCAAAACCAATGCTTTTGGATGCCCTAAATTATAAATTTTAAGCCATTATTTGAATAAAACCATACATGAATAAAATTAACTTCGTAATTGTTGGGGTGGGCAATATTGGCACAAAGTACGTAACGCTATTGAATGAGTTACCAAATGCAGAATTGGTTGCGATAGTGGATGTTAATTTTGGCCGGCGTAAATCCATAGCTAAATTAATTCCTTTTTTCACATCTTTAGAAGATTTTATCAGCGCTAGAATTCCTGCAGACGTAATTTGTATCTGTACCCCAAATGGGTTGCACCCGTCTCATACTATTTCTTGCTTAAATGCGGGCTACCATGTAATTTGTGAAAAACCAGTTGCGTTAGAGGTAGATGATGTGCTGAAAATGATTGAAGCCGAAAAAGTTTCTGGCAAAAAGGTTTTTGCCGTGATGCAAAACAGATATAGCCCAGTTGCTTTGTGGCTAAAAAAACTAATGGATCAAAAGCTGCTTGGCAATATTTTATTATTACAAATAAATTGTTTTTGGAACAGAAACAGTAAATATTACGAAGACTCTCCTTGGAGGGCTAGCAAAGAACTGGGAGGAGGGCCGCTTTACTCGCAATTTAGCCATTTTATAGATTTAATGATATGGATCTGTGGTAATCCTTATGAAGTAAAAAGTGAGTTTTTTTCGCTCAACCAACAAATACAAACAGAATTTAAAGATAGCGGAATCATCAATTTTAATTTAAACCCTGTTGGGAAAGGTGTTTTCACTTTTACCAATGCGGCTTACCAAACAAATATTGAAAGCAGCTTAACCATTATTGGAACTAAAGGAAACGTTAAGGTGGGTGGCCAATATATGGAAAAACTAGATTTCGTAAATCTTGAGAAAGAATTTGAAGTCCCGGTTTTTGACAAGGTTACCCAAGCCAATAATTATAGTTATTATAAAGGTTCGGCAGATAAGCATGATGTTTTCTTAAAAAATGTTATCGAGTGCCTACTACAAGATAAGGTGCCAGAAATTGGTTTGGTTGATGAGTTAAATGTTATCCACTTTATTGAGCAGGCTGTTCTTTATGCTGAAGCCAAAAGTTATTAAAACCCAACCCAACTTGTATTTTAATTAATTGCTGCTGCAACAGCTCTAGCATGGCCAAAAAATTATAAACAAACTGAACTTTATCTTTTGATATTTTGAGTAAATCTCTAAACTCCAATTTATCATTTATAGCCATTAAAGCTTTAATTTCTGCCTTTTGCTCCTCAATACTGTAAGGATATTTTGTAACGGTATGTTTAACCTCATTGGTTTTTATTTCGTGGTTTTTTATTGCTTTTAAATAGGCCTTCAACAATTTATAAAGATCAAAAGAAGAAAAATCTTCTAAATTTGAAGTTGACTGAGACAGTAAACCATCAATATCTTCATTGATATTACCTCTACGGCTTTTAGATATCCTTTCTTCTTCTAAGATCTTAAAATTTTCTACTGCTTTTTTATACCTTTTATATTCTATTAAACGCTGTATCAGATCTTTTTGTAAATCTACCTCTTCCCCGTATTCGTTTAAATCTGGTCTTGGTAAAAGCATTTTTGCCTTTATACGCATTAAAGTAGCGGCTACGTAAATAAATTCACTGGCTAATTCTATGTTTAAAGAAGCAAGCTGATGCAGGTAATTTAAAAAGTCATCGGTTATTTTTGCGATAGGTATGTTGTAAATATCCAGTTCATCTTTCTCGATAAAAAAAAGCAATAAATCAAAAGGGCCTTCAAAAATGGGAAGTTTGATCGAAAACTCTTTTATTTGCTCCATCATTTAAGATTTATTGATATCATCTAAAGTTAAAGGCACTAATTTTTTTGTTTTTAGCCAAGTTGTGCCTGCAACGATCAAAGTCATGGTGCCGCCGAAAACTACAGCTGGCACAGTGCGCATCAATTTTGCGGTCAAACCAGACTCAAACTGGCCTATCTCATTAGATGACCCAATGAACATGGAATTAACTGCCGAAACCCTGCCACGCATATCATCAGGGGTTAAGATCTGCAAAATTGTTGATCTTATGATTACACTTACGCTATCAAAAGCCCCTTCTAAAAACAAAAAGAAAAGGGTAAGATAAAAATTTGTGGATAAGCCATAACATATAATAGAAATCCCAAAGCCAGTTACCGCAAAAAGCAAGTTTCTCCAAGGTTTTCCCATGGGCGAGAAACGGGTCATGAATAACATGGTTACTACCGCACCCACAGCTGGTGCTGCTCTTAAAAAGCCAAATTCTGTTGCACCAACATGTAATATTTCTGTAGCTATAACCGGTATCAAAGCTACCGCACCGCCAAAAAACACCGAAAATAAATCTAAGCTTAAAGCACCCAAAAGCATTTTTGTTTTAAAAACAAACTTTAAACCTTCAGATAAACTTTGAAAAATATTGGTGGTTTGTACATAGGTTGCCGGCCTACTCTTAAAAAAGAAAGTAGAAATAAAAGATATTGATAAACAAATCAATATAAAGAAGAAAGAATGATTAAGGCCTGCAAAGCCATACAATAAACCGCCTATCGCAGGGCCGCCAATAGATGCGATTTGCCATGCAGAGCTATTCCAGGTAGATGAATTTGGATAATGCTCTCTGGGGATGATCATTGCCATTAATGAAAAAGCAGTTGGGGCATAAAAACCCCTTGCCATACCGTTCACAAAAATCATTAAATAAATAATAGAAATGATCAAAGATTGCCCAAGCTGATTTGTTATGGCAGGTAATGTGATTATAAACAGTATTGTTGATGACAATAGAATTAAGCCTACAACTTTCTGAAGCAATGTTTTTTTGTTCGATTTATCGGCAATGTAGCCCCCATATAATGCAATACCAATAGCTGGGATAGCTTCGGCCAAGCCAATTAAACCTAATGAAAGCGGGTCTCTGGTTAGTTTGTAAATGTACCAGCCAATTATTACACCTTGCACTTGGTAGCCTATGGTTAAGAAAAATCGCATGATTAAATACGATCTAAATTCTTTAAACCTAAGAGATATATAGGGGTCTTTCTTAAAATTAGTAAGATTTGGTTCCAAAAAAATAATTTAATGAGTGATACCGTAATTGTCTATCAAATAAACCAGAGAGGCCATAGATGCTGCCCCCAATTCTAACTCTCTTTTGTTCACGTTTTCAAAAACATCATTTGGCGTATGGTGTATATCAAAATATCTTTGAGAATCTGCTCTAAAACCAATCAATACTGCGTCTTTATAAACAGAAAGAGGTTCAATATCGCTTCCGCTCCCTCCTATGGTTAATAAATCGCCAAGATATGGGGTAAATAAATGCTTCCAATCCTCATTGATTTTTATAATACCTTTTTGCGTTACATCTTGAAAACTAAATCCCCTCGGCGTAAAACCGCCACCATCAGACTCTATGGCCGCAATATGGATTTCCTTATTTTTTTGCGCTAATTCTGTATATTTCTCGCCACCTCTTCCTCCATTTTCTTCGTTCATAAACATTACCGCTCTAATAGCGTGTTTTGGTTTTAGCCCCAAAGATTTATAAATTCTCAATACTTCTACTCCTTGTACCACACCGGTACCATCATCATGGGCACCTTCTGCCAAATCCCAAGAATCTAAATGGCCTCCAACCGTAATAAATTCATTGGGCTTTTCTGTCCCGGTTATCTCTCCTACCACGTTGTAAGATTTCACATCTGGTAAAAGTTGGCAATTTTGTTTAAAGTAAAACTGTATCTCTGGCAATTTTTTTAATCTTAACAAATTGCTGAGTTGGTTTGCCGCTTTTGTAGAAATTGCCGCTGCAGGTATTTTTTTTGATCCTTCAGGAAATATGGTTGTCCCTGTATGGGGATAATCATCTAAAGTGCTAGAAAGCGATCTTACGATAACACCAACTGCACCATATTTTGCTGCCTCTGCCGGGCCTTTAAATCTTTGATCGCCTGCGGCTCCGTATGCTCTACCGGTTTCTATAAATCTTTGATCAAAAGGTCTATTAAAAAACACGATTTTGCCTTTTACCAGGCTTTCGCCGAGTGAAGCTAATTCTTCTAAACTCTTAACCTCTATTATTTTTGCTTTTAAGCCGTTTTTTGGAGTTGCAGGAGACATTCCCAATGCACAAATAGGAACATTGATTTCTGTTTTCCCATTTATAATTTTCCCAACCTCTTTTTCTCCCCTAACCCAATGTGGCACCATACACTCCTGTAAATACACTTTATCAAACCCATAAGACTCCATAAGTTTTTTACCCCAATCTACTGCTTTTTGTGCATTAGCAGAACCACTTAACCGTGGCCCAATATTTTTACAAAGATGCCTCAAGTTTTCATAAGCTTCTCCCCTAACTAAAGCATTATCATAGATATTTCTTAACATTAAAGAATCTTGAGCTTTAACGGTGTTAAAAATTAAAATAACAGCTATCGTAAAAAGAGCTTTTTTAAAGATTTTGATCATATTTATAAAAATTAAGATTGTAAATGTATCGAATTATTAAAACATCAAGATATTTTATTTAACATAATACCGTTATCAGAATTTTGAGATATAGACTTCAATATTTGATGCTCTGGCAGTTCTAGATTAGGGTCTTTATCAAAAATATCTAGCACACTTAGCCTGGCTTCGTTTAAAATTGTTTGGTCTGTGGCTAAATCTGCTAATTTTAAATCCATTACGCCACTTTGTTGTTTACCTTCAATATTCCCTGGCCCACGTAACTGCAAGTCTATCTCTGCAATTTCAAAACCATCGTTACTGCGTACCATGGTATCTAATCTTATCCTCCCGTCTTTGCTCAATTTATCGCCAGACATTAAAATACAATAAGATTGCTCTGCCCCTCTCCCTACTCTCCCACGTAGTTGATGCAATTGAGACAAGCCAAAGCGTTCGGCATTTTCTATAATCATAACCGATGCGTTTGGAACATTTACACCAACTTCTATAACTGTTGTTGCCACCATGATCTGGGTTTCTCCTTTCACAAAACGCTGCATCTCAAATTCTTTTTCTGCCGCCTTTAGTTGCCCATGAACTATGCTTATTTTATACTGCGGAAGCGGAAACTCCTTACTCATGGTATCTACACCATCTAACAGATTCTTTAGATCAAGCTTTGCGCTTTCTTGTATTAAAGGATAAACAATGTAAACCTGCCGCCCTTTAGCTATTTCTTGTTTCATAAAGCCAAACATCCTTAGTCTTTGGCTTTCAAAAAGGTGTTTTGTTTCTATGGGTTTTCTCCCAGCTGGCAATTCATCGATCACAGAAATATCTAGGTCCCCATAAAGCGTCATGGCTAATGTTCTTGGGATAGGGGTAGCTGTCATCACTAAAATATGTGGGGGGATATTGTTTTTCTTCCAAAGTTTTGCCCTTTGTTCTACCCCAAACCTATGTTGTTCATCAATTACGGCAAATCCCAGATTTTTGAATTTAACGGGCTCTTCAATCAAGGCGTGTGTGCCTATCAATATAGAAAGCTTCCCAGAAGCTAAGTTTTCTGCAATTATCTTTCTGTCCTTTTTTTTGGTAGAGCCTGTTAACAAAGATATTGTTACAAAATCATTGGGAAGTAAAGCCTTTAAAGAATGATAGTGTTGTGTGGCCAAAATCTCTGTTGGTGCCATTAAGCAGGCTTGGAAGCCATTATCAATTGCCAAAAGCATGGCCATTAGCGCAACAATGGTTTTCCCCGATCCAACATCACCTTGCACTAATCTATTCATTTGCGCACCTCTTTGGGTATCAAACCTAATCTCTTTAATTACTTTCTTTTGAGCATTTGTCAGCTCAAAGGGCAACAAATTATTATAGAAATAATTAAACTTTTCGCCAACGTTGCTAAATATATTTCCTTTATATTTTTCTGTCCTCAGCATTTTGGCCTTCAACATCCTAAATTGTATAAGAAATAATTCCTCAAATTTTAAGGTGCTTTGGGCTTTCTTTAGGTTGTGGGCATCAAGAGGGAAATGAATGTTTTGAATAGCCTGTTGCTGTTTATAAAGTTTATATTTCTCTATCAAATAAAAAGGTAAACTTTCTTGAATTTGATCTAAACAAACATCTAAAAGATTAGACATTATTTTTTGGATGCCTTTACTATCTAAACTATATTGCTTTAATTTCTCTGTTGATGAATAAACCGGTTGTAACCTAAGGTTACCTTTGCTAATGGCGTTTTTATTATAACTTTCCATTTCTGGATGAGCCATCTGAACTTTGCCATTAAACAAAACTGCCTTACCAAATATGATGTAAACTTGGTTAGCCCGAAGGTTTTTTTGAAGCCAGTTTATGCCTTGGAACCAAATTAATTCTATCTCCCCGGTATCATCAATAGCTTGGGCAATTAAGCGTTTGGTTCTTTTTTCCCCGATAATTTCAAATGATCTTAACCTAACCAAAACCTGGATAAACGGCAGATCTACATCTATTTGATTTATTTTATAAAACTTTGTTTTGTCTATGTACCTAAATGGATAATAGGTTAATAAATCTGAATAGGTATAGATACCGATTTCCTTTTTCAGGATTTCGGCTCTTTGTGGGCCTACCCCTTTTAAATAGGCTATTGGGCTTTTAAGTATTTGCTCAATCAATGCTATTGTACTGGTATATTATTATTGTTATTCGATTTGATTTTACCAAAACCCTTTAGTAAAATTTTATAGTTAAAGAGAATTACGGCTAATACTAAAATTGAGTAAGCCATTATCTGGTACGGCCGAACCGTTTCTTTAAAATAAAAAAATGCCACATTAAAAACAACAATCGGGTTAATATAAATTAATATCCCTACTGTTGATGATGGCAAACTTTCTAAGGCATATAAGCTCAGCAGCAAAGGTAAAATAGTAAATACCGTTGAAATGAGTATAATGTTTAACCAAAAGATGGGTTCTTTTGGGAAAGCTTCTGGGAATAAAAAAAATATGGGTGCAATAATCAGCATAGCGATAACAAGTTGTACAAATAGCATATTTAACTTATTTATCCCTTGCACCTTGCGCTGAATGATTAGAAAAAAGCTATAAAAAAAAGCTATGAGTACAGAACAGAGGGTATCTTTTAAAGAACCGGTTGATAACAATATGATAGAAATTATCGCTATACCAATTGCAACAAACTTTGTAACAGATAAATTCTCTTTTAACAGAAAGTAACCTCCCAATGCCGTTATGAGAGGGCAAACCATGTAGGCGAAAGCAGCAGATTTTATATTTACATTATTGATCACATAGATAAATGAGAACCAATTTAGCGTAATAAAAACTCCTGATAACAAAATTAAAATAGCAGTTTGTTTTAAATCCCCCCGTTTTAAACCGCTAAACGCATTTATATCGTTTAACAAACTTTTTCTCCTGAACAGCAGAATATAAAAGAGACAGATGAAAAAAGAGACCGCTATCCTATAATATAAAATTTGATTTGCATCATAATTTTTAATTTGCCTAAGGGGTATAGACATAAAACCCCAGATAACATTAGCCGATAATGCTGCTAATAAGCCAATGGCCTTTTTACTCATCTAAAACTTAACGGCTATTGCAGATATTTCTACATTTACATTTTTAGGCAATGTTTTAACTGCTAAAGTTTCCCTGGCAGGGAACTCCCCTTCAAAATAATTACCATAAATTTCATTTACTTTAGAAAAATAATCCATATCACTCAAAAATATTGAGGTTTTTACGATGTTTTTAAAAGATAAACCCGCAGCTTCTAAAACCGCTTTTAGGTTTTCTAAAACTTGAAGGGTTTCTTCTTCTAAAGAATCATTTACAACTTGCCCCGTTTTGGGATCAATAGCGATTTGACCAGATATATATAAAGTATCATGCGCCAAAATTGCTTGGTTATATGGCCCAATGGGTGCTGGGGCATTTTCTGTTTTGATCACCTTCTTCATCACTTATTTTTCTAAGATTAAAATATCTATCAATTTCCATATTACACCTAGGATAAATACGGTAATGGCTATGCGGTTTATCCAGTGCATAGCCCGTAAGTTAAAGTTATCTGGGCGGTTTGGGTCTTTTTTTCTAAAAAAATACATTTGATAAAATTATAAATAAAAAAAGGGAGTCTGTTAAGAACTCCCTTTAATATAGATTAAAAATCTAATTATTTTTGTCTGAACTCAACACGACGGTTTAACTCACGACCTTCTTCAGTTGCATTTGAAGCAATAGGACGTGTTTCTCCGTAACCTTTTGTTGCAATTCTTTTCGCATCAACTCCTGAATTAACTAGGTAAGTTTTTACTGCGTTTGCTCTATCAATAGATAATTGCATATTGTAAGCATCGGTTCCTTCTGCAGAAGCATGACCATCTAATTGCAACATCATGTTGTTATCTGCTCTCATTGATGAAGAAACTTTATCTAAAGTTGCATAAGAAGAAGTTCTTAATACAGATGAGTTATATTCAAACTGGATATTGCTTACACCTTCCATTGTTGCTGTTTCCATTGCTGGGCAACCGTTCAATTCTGCTGTTCCTTTTTCTGTAGGGCATTTGTCTTTCCAATCTGGCACACCATCACCATCTGTATCTAACTCACAACCAGCACCATCAACTTTAGCTCCGGCCGGAGTATTTGGGCATTTGTCTAAATAATCAGCAACTCCATCACCATCAGAATCTTTTTTCATATCCTCAACAGCTTGTTCAACGTTAGTTACACGACCTTTCAATGCTTCAACTTCTTGACGTAATGTAGGATCTTTTAATTCATCGTACATCATTGCAATTGGGTTAGACCAAGTTAAATCTGGTTTTGATTTTGAACCTAAAGAGAACTCTAAACCAGCATGTGCAACAGAAAATTTATCTTTTGAAGTACCACCTGCGTAAACACCATCAAAGTTATCGCCATCAATAAATTTAGCATCGTAACCTAAATCTATTGCAACTCTATCGCTTAGTTTAAATTTAACACCTACTCCAACAGGAATGTAAGCCTCTTTTATATAATCGTGATTTTCGCCCGGATCGCCGTAGCTACCTTTACCATCAACAAATGGGTGAGTAGCGTCTGCTACACCGTAAGTAGAGAAAACTACTGGGTTATAAGCTATAATTCCGTAACCAACGGTTGCGTAGAAATTAACTGCATTTTTTCTATTTAAGAAATCAATAGATCCTAAAGTGAAAACACCTGACAAATTAGCATCATATTGAACTTTAGTTTCTGTAGAACTGTAAATACCAGATCCACCAGTTAAGCTGGTTCCAGAATTTTTGTTGTAAGAAATAACATGACCTCTGTAAAGGTTACCTTGGAGGCCAAATACATGACCTAATTGTTTTCTTAAACTAAGTCCGTAATAAGCACCAACAGTATATTCTCCAAATTTAACGTTTCTTCCGAAATCGTTTGTACCACCAGTAATAACAACCGGAACTGTACCACCGCCATTCAAACCTAAAGTCCAAGTACGGTACTGTGATCTACCACCAAATGTTTTGGCAGAGCTTGTAGTTGGCATTGTGTCTTGGGCGTTTGCTGCTATAGCAAAAGCAGTGGCAAGAGACAAAGCAACTGTTTTTTTTAATGTAGAATAATTCATCATTTTTTTTTTAAGGTTAACAATTCTTAATTGCTTAATTATTTGTAAAATTAATTATAAGTTTGACATCAGCAAATATTCAAACTTCATTCCAAACTTTTAATCTCCGCAAAAATAACTTAAATTAATTTATCTTTAAAATATATATTAATTAAAATGAAAGTACAGATTGAGAAAAATGAATTGTTTAAGATAAATAGAAAAAATTTTTCCTCTAGAATTAAGAAAAACGCCGTTGCGATTATCAATTCTAATGACGAATTTCCTAGAAGTGGCGATCAAATTTATAATTTTAAACAAAATCCCGATTTTTTTTACCTTTCTGGGATAGATCAAGAGCAATCAATCTTGATAATTTTCCCAGATTGTCCTAATCCACTATACAGAGAAGTCCTGTTTTTAAGACAGACCAATGAACATATTGCCATTTGGGAGGGGCACAAGTACACCATAGAAGAAGCAAGAGCCATTTCTGGTATAGAAAACATTTATTGGGTTGATGAATTTTGGAATATTTTATCTTCCGTTATCCATTATGCTACTCATATATATATAAACACCAATGAAAA
The DNA here is from genome assembly GCF_016623585.1 of Pedobacter segetis. Taxonomy (GTDB): domain Bacteria; phylum Bacteroidota; class Bacteroidia; order Sphingobacteriales; family Sphingobacteriaceae; genus Pseudopedobacter; species Pseudopedobacter segetis. The sequence goes on along the minus strand of NZ_JAEHFY010000012.1, from coordinate 1,849 downwards.
TGATAGGTATGCGCCAATAGTGCCGTATAAAGATTTGAGGTTTATTAATGAAATAAAATCAAGATACCCTTTACACCATTATGAGAGGGCAGCTTTGATCTTTAGGGAATTAAGGCCTATAAAATCTGATTTTGAGGTGGCTTACACCCAAAAAGCCTGCGATATTACCAAAGATGCCTTTAAAAGAGTTTTAAAATTTGTTAAGCCGGGGGTAAAAGAATATGAGATTGAAGCAGAGATCATCCATGAATTTATTAAACAGCAATCTACGGGGCATGCCTATTCGCCGATAATTGCAGCTGGTAAAAATGCGTGTGTGCTACATTATAACGATAACAAGGAAGAATGTAAAGATGGGGAAGTAATTCTATTCGATTTTGGAGCAGAATACGCCAATTATAATGCAGATATGAGCCGAAGCATACCTGTTAACGGAAAATTTACCAAAAGACAGAAAGACGTTTATAATGCGGTTCTGCATGTAATGAAAGAGGCAACCAAAATGCTTGTTTCTGGAACAATCTGGAACGACTACCATGAAGAGGTTGGAAAAATAATGACCTCTGAATTGATTAAATTAGGACTTTTAGATAAACATGATGTAGAAAAACAAAACCCAAAAATGCCTGCTTACAAAAAATACTTTATGCATGGCACCTCACATCATCTAGGTTTAGATGTTCATGATTTTGCGAGCAGGTACCAACCTTTTGCCCTTGGTAACATTTTAACTTGCGAACCCGGTATTTATATCTTAAACGAGGGTTTGGGAATTAGGTTAGAAAACAATATCTTGATTACTAAAGATGGCCCTGTTGATCTAATGGCAAATATCCCCATAGAGGCTGATGAGATTGAAGAAATCATGAACTCTTAAATTCGGCTACAAACCTATATAAGTTAAAATCTGGTTTTTCTAATGCTTCAGTGATCTTTTGCTGAAGCTTTTCTTTTTTAATACCTTTCATGCTATCATTTTGGATCAAACGCCAAGCTTTCTCTGCTAATAAAAATGGTTTTTTCAGATTTGCTCCAATTTGGAAATCCTTTATCCCATCTATCAATTGTTGTATTCCCTCATTTTGATGGGCAACGGTAGAAATCACTGAAATTTTTTTAGTTTGGTGATGTACCAATTTTTTTAAATGATTGGCAAACGTTTGCGCTCCTTCCCTATCAGATTTATTAACCACAAAAACATCGGCAATTTCCATTAAACCAGATTTTATGCTTTGGATATCATCACCTGCCTCTGGCACCAAAACTACCACACTTACATCCGCCAAACCGGCAACCTCAACTTCAGATTGCCCAACCCCAACGGTTTCTATAAAGATATAATCAAAATCGGCAGCTTTTAAAACATCTACCATTTCTATGGTTTTTACCGATAAACCACCTAAAGAACCACGAGTTGCAATAGATCTTATAAATACATTGGGGTTATTAAACTGGCTGATCATCCTTATCCTATCGCCCAGAAGAGAACCCATATTAAATGGTGAGGTTGGATCTACGGCCAAAACCGCTATTTTGTTTTCTTTTGCCAAATTGATCAATAAGGCATTTACCAATGTGCTTTTCCCTGCCCCGGGTGGCCCTGTTATCCCAATAACCGGGATGTTTTTGATTTCTAATGCCTTTAGATAATCATCGGCGAAAGCCAAATTATTTTCTACTATGGTAAGCAAACGAGCTAAAGTTTTGTAATTACCTTGCCGCAATTGCGCTAGTATTGGTTTCTTCTTATCTAACATTAATATAACTTTACCCTAATTAATTCAAGTTGCTAGTTAATTGCTTTGCTTAATTGCAAACCAAAAACAAACAGGGTTAATTTTATTAGAAA
>NZ_JAEHFY010000011.1 GCF_016623585.1 Pedobacter segetis | reverse complement strand
CGGGGATAGAATACCTGCCCGGCTCAAAAGACGGGGAAGTTTCCTAAACTTTAAAATTAGGACAATTGGTTTCGTAGTTCAACGCCCGCCCGGCTGAACGCCGTTCGGGCGGGGATAGAATACCTGCCCGGCTCAAAAGATGGGGAAGTTTCCTAAACTTTAAAATTAGGACAATTGGTTTCGTAGTTCAACGGATAGAATAGAAGTTTCCTAAACTTTAGATGTGGGTTCGATTCCCGCCGAGACCACAAAATTTATTTCAGATGTTTTACGCATATGTTTTAAAAAGTGAAATCGCTGATTATTATTATAAAGGTCATTGCGAAAACCTTGAAAAACGCTTAAAAGAACATAATTCTGGAATGACTCGGTCGAATAAACCTTACTTACCATTTAAAATTGCTTATTTTGAAGAGTTCGATAATTTACGAGAAGCAATTCTGAGAGAAAAATATTATAAAACTTCTGCAGGAAGAAGATTTCTAAAAACAAAGCTTTAGATGTATGTTCGATTCCCGCCGAGACCACAAAAAAAGCCGCTCAAAAGCGGCTTTTTATTTGGCAGAAAAACTGGTCTCTTGCCTAAATATTAACAAATAATCTATTGTTTATTTACCTTTAGGGTTTTCTAATAATTTAAAAAACTGGTCTAATTGCGGTAAAATAACAATTCTAGTTCTTCTATTTGCGGCCCTACCTTCGGCGGTATCATTAGAAGTTACCGGAACATACTCGCCCCTGCCTGCTGCAGTCATTTTTGCCGGTGGGATGTTGTATTGGTTTTGTAATATCCTAACAACAGAAGTCGCTCTTTTAACGCTTAGGTCCCAATTGTCTAATAAAATACCGTTAGATTTATAAGGAACGTTATCCGTATGCCCTTCTACCATAAACTCTATATCTGGTTGGTTCATCAAAACCTTAGCAACTTTACCTAACACGGTTTTAGCGCCCTCATTTACATCGTAGCTTCCGCTTTTAAATAAAAGCTTATCAGAAATATCAATGTAAACAACACCTTTATCGATCTTGATATTGATGTCTTTATCATCAAGGTTTCCGATAGCACCTTTCAAATTCATTACCAAAGCCATATTTAAAGAATCTTTTCTGGCTATGGCCGATTGTAAATTCATAATGTAGTTGTCTTTAGCGCCGATATTTTCTAAAGACTTATTAATGCTTTCTGCTTGTTTACCAGAAATAACCGAAAGGTCTTTGAGTTGATTAACCATTTGATTGTTGTTGGTCTTGATGTTGGCAAGCTGATCGTTCAAATTCTTGATTTTCATCTCATAATCTGAGCTACTGCTTTTCCTTGCGTTTTCACAAGCCAATAATTGATTCTGAAGGTCTCTGTAAAGGCTGTCTAGTCTTTTATTTTCTACCTGAGCTTCTCTTAATTTTCTTGGGGCAGAGCATGAAGCCATGATCAACATCACTCCTAAAACCGCTAAAACTGATTTAATTTTCATGATAATAAATTTATTAGTCAATAATTTAAAAGTTTTATACAATTATGGTGCAAATGGCTTTTATATTGCCTAAAGCCTTATCCTATCCATACGTTATGACCTATTTTCTATACTTTAAAGGATTTACGCTTAAATTATTCCTTTTATATGCTTTATTAATTTCGATGTTTACAATATCAATTGGTTTAAGTAAGTTTATGTTTTAGAAATGAATACTGCCTATCAACAGCTCTTAAAGAAAATTGATGATTTTATCAGGAAATATTACCTGAACAAGATTGTTCGTGGGGCAATTTGGTTAGCTGGTGTTTTCATTATCTGTTATCTGTTCTTAATCGTATCGGAGTATTACAGTTACTTTAGTATCGGCACCAGAACAATCCTTTTTTATACATTTATAATAACTCAGATAATTTTAGGATGGTTTTTGGTTTTTAGGCACCTGATAAATTATTTAAACTTAGGCAACACGATCAATCATGAAAAAGCTTCAGAGATCATTGGCCAACATTTCGCAAACATCGGCGATAAGCTGATCAATACCTTGCAGCTTAAAAAATTATCCCAAGAAAATATTGAGCAAAGCAGCTTGATAGAGGCTAGTATAAACCAAAGAATTGCAGGTTTTAAACCAATACCTTTTATTGCTGCGGTAAAAATTAGGGACAATAAAAAATATTTCCGCTTTTTATCTGTCCCGTTGGCGGCAATAATCGTTATTGCTTTTTCTGCGCCATCCATTTTAAAAGATGGCACAAAAAGGATCGTTAACTATAACACTTTCTATAAAAAGAATGCCCCTTTCAATTTCAATATTTTAAACAGAAGTTTAGAGGCGGTGCAGGGAGACGATTTTACGCTTACGGTAAAGATGGGCGGTAACGAAATTCCACAAGATATTTACTTAAAAGATGGTATAAATACATTTAAACTAGATAAGAAAGATGTAATCAATTTTAGCTATCAATTTAAAAACCTTCAACAAAACAAGAAGTTTAGGCTTACTTCTGGAGAGTTTTCTTCAGATGAATTTACCATTTACGTAAAAAAGAAACCTATTCTGTTAAGCTATAATGCCCAACTTTACTATCCTAGCTATCTTAAAAAACAACCCGAGACCTTACAAAACCCCGGCGATTTAACTTTACCGGTGGGTACTATCGTAAAATGGAATTTCGATACCGAAAATGTTTCTGATCTTGAGTTTAACTTCAATAATAAAAAAACCAACCTTAAACCAGGTACCAAAAACGGGTTTTCATATCAAAACAGCGTTTTAAAACAGGGTGCTTATTCTATTATCTTAAAAAACAACGATGTAAACACGAAAGATTCTATAAGCTATCAGTTAACCACCATTCCGGATGCTTTTCCTAAAATAGAGATAAAAGAACGTATAGATTCTGCTAATTTGAACGTATTATATTTTATTGGCAAAGCCGATGATGACCATGGTTTAAGTAGTTTGGATTTTCATTACCAAATCATAAATTCTAGCGATGGGGCAAGGAAAAACAGATCATTTAAAGTCCCTGTAAAATTTGATGCCTTAGCTACGCAAAGCAGTTTTTTTTACCTGTGGCAATTAAAAACGTTGGGGCTAAAAGCCGGTGAGGAAATTTCTTATTATTTTGATGTTGCAGATAACGATGGTGTTTTTGGGCCAAAGCACACTAAGTCTGCCACAAAGATTTATAAATTAGCTTCTAAGGATGAAGCCATCAAAAAGATTGACGAGACTTCACAGGCCATTAATCAAAAAATGGAGTCTGCCATTCGCCAAGCAGAAAATATCCAAAAAGACACAAAAAAACTAAACCAAGATCTGATAGAACAAAAATCTATCAATTATCAGCAAAAGAAGCAGATAGAAACTTTGGTTGATAAGCAAAAGAAATTAGAAGATCTAATTAAAGATATACAAAAAGATGGGAAGCAAAACCTTAGGGACAGGCAAGATGTAAACCCAGATCAGCAAAAAATATTAGAGAAGCAAAAGCAAATACAAGATCTGTTTGATAACGTTTTAGATAACAAAACCAAAAAGCTATTAGAAAACCTTCAAAAATTAATGGATCAAAACCAAAAAGATTTATCCCAAGATCAACTCCAAAAAATGCAGCTAGACAATAAATCTTTAGAAAAAGAATTGGATAGGATCTTAGACCTGTATAAAAAACTAGAGGTAGAACAAAAACTAAACGATGCCATTGATAAGTTGACCGATCTAGCAAAAAAACAAGAAGACCTAAGCCAAGAGGCCCTTAATAAAAACAATAAAGAAAACCTAGATAAACAAAAAGACTTAAATAAAAACTTTGATCAATTAAAGAAAGATTTAAAAGAGGTAGATCAAAAGAACCAAGAATTAGATCGGCCCGCAGATTTTAAAAACCCCGAAGAGGAACAAAAATCCATAGAGCAAGAAATGGATAATGCCCAACAAAATTTAGAGGATAATAAAGCCCAAAAAGCTGCCCAAGCCCAAAAAAGCGCTGCCCAAAAAATGCAACAGTTATCTCAAAACCTTAAACAAATGCAAGGTGGCGCACAAGAGGAGGAAAATAAAGTGAACGAAAAGGAATTGAGACAGATACTACAAAATCTTTTAAAAACTTCTTTTGATCAAGAAAAGATAATGTTAGATCTAAAAAGCATCAATCCGGATGATCCAAACTTTGTTAAACTAGCTCAAAAACAAAGGGAGATAAAAGACAACCTTAAGAACGTAGAAGATAGTTTATACAGTTTAAGCAAAAAAGTACCTCAAATTGCAAGTACCGTAAACAAAGAAATAAGCACAATAAACCAACAGATTACAGAGGGCTTAGATAAACTGACCGATAGAAAAATAAGTGAAGCAAATAGGAACCAACAATTTGCTTTAACATCTATAAATAATTTGGCTTTAATGTTGAGCGAGGCATTGCAACAATTACAAAATGCCATGAAAAACGCACAGTCGGGAGGTAAGGGTAAATCAAAACCAAATTTGTCTCAGCTTAGCGAGATGCAAAAGCAGCTCAATAAAAATATGCAAAACGCAAAAGAGCAAATGCAGAAACAGGGGATAAAGCCTGGGCAAAAGGGAAACCCTCAAATGAGCGAACAAATGGCCAAAATGGCGCAGCAACAGCAGATGATAAGACAGGCATTACAAGAAATAAATAATGAGCTAAACAAAGACGGGCGAGGGAAATTGGGAAATCTAGAAAAAACAGTAGAGCAAATGGAACAAACCGAGACCGATCTCGTAAACAAAAGAATAACGCAAGAAGCACTTTTACGCCAACAAGAAATACAAACAAGATTGTTGGAGGCAGATAAAGCCGAGAGAGAAAGAGACCAAGACGATAAAAGAGAGAGCAAGGCGGGTAAAGACTTTACACCAAATTATAATTTGATTTTAGAAGAATACCAAAAACAAAAAGCAAAAGAGGTAGAGCAAATAAAAACTATGCCTCCAGCGTTAAATTATTTTTATAAATCAAAAATTAGTGAGTACTTTAAGAAATTAAATCTAGGGGAATAAAAAAATGAATAATTTAACTGAAACTATGGATGGGTTATATTCTCTACAACTTCAATCTAACAGCCAAAGCGTGGCCGTTATGGAGAATTTTGTTGATGATTTGGTAAAACAGCTAAATATAGGCGATGATGTATATGCAAATTTAATGACTTGCTTAAACGAGGCCATAACAAATGCCATTTATCATGGAAACAAACAAGATCCAGAAAAGAAAGTTTTCGTAAATTTAGAAGTTGTTAATAACAAAAGGCTAATGTTTACCATTGCAGATGAGGGAGATGGCTTTGATTTTACAAATATCCCAGACCCCACCGACATTGAAAATTTAGAAAAACTTACCGGAAGAGGCGTTTATATTATGAAAAAATTGGCCGATCAGTGTATATTTAACAGCAAAGGCAACGAAGTAGAATTGCACTTCAAATATTAATGAGTAAAATACCCATTTATTTCTTTAACGAAGAAAGCAAATACCAACCCAAACAGATCAACAAAACCAGAGATTGGATTTTAGCGACCGTTGAAAGCGAAAGGTCCCTTTTAAAGGGAATAAATTTCATTTTATGCTCAGATACCTACCTCTTAAAAATAAACCAGCAATACCTCAATCACGATACCTATACAGACATCATTACATTTGATAATTCTGAAACAAAAGGAGAAATACAAGGGGATATTTTCATTAGCATAGAACGCGTTAAAGAGAATGCGAAAATTTTTAAGGTAACGGTAAATAAAGAGCTACACCGTATAATGATCCATGGCGTATTGCACCTCTTGGGCTATAAAGACAAATCTAGTAAAGACAAAGATTTGATGACCGCTAAAGAAAACCATTACCTATCTAAAATATCATAACCTATAAAATTGTGATATAAAGGCACTCTTAAACGTTTCCCACTACCCAACCATCCCTTTTGTAACCCTCGGCATGGCTAATTTCTTAACATTTTTAACTATAGATGCGCTATCATAACCACATTCTGCCCACAGCTCTTTTTGTTCGCCGTGTTCTATTACCTTATCGGGGATACCCAAACGAACAACCTTAGAATGATAATCGTTATCTACCATAAACTCTAGAACGGCACTACCCATGCCACCTTGGATACAGCCATCCTCAACGGTAATTATTTTATCGAATTTATTAAAGACCTCATGCAGCATTTTTTCATCTAAGGGCTTTACAAACCTAATATCGTAATGGGCCGGGTGATAACCCTCTTGATTTAATTCTATACAAGCTTTAACGGCTTCGTTTCCGATACTGCCTAGGGTAATTATCGCTATGTCTTCCCCATCACATATCTTTCTCCCCCTACCAACTTCAATTTCTTTAAAGGGTCTTTGCCAATCGGTCATTACGCCCGCACCTCTTGGGTAACGGATAGAAAATGGCCCGCCATGATTCTTTAACTGAGCAGTGTACATTAGGTTGCGCAACTCCTCTTCGTTCATTGGTGCAGAAACGATCATGTTTGGAATGCCCCTAAAAAAAGAAATATCATAAGCTCCGTGATGAGTTGCGCCATCTGCACCGGCTATACCTGCCCTATCCAAACAAAAAACCACGGGTAATTTTTGCAAAGCAACATCATGCACCACTTGATCAAACGCTCTTTGCATAAAGCTAGAGTAAATATTACAGTATGGGATTAAGCCTTGCGTAGCCAAACCGGCAGAAAAAGTTACGGCATGTTGCTCTGCAATTCCAACATCAAAAGCCCGGGTTGGCATGGCTTTCATCATAATGTTTAAAGAACAACCAGAGGGCATAGCGGGGGTAATCCCCATAATTTTATCGTTCTGCTGTGCCAATTCTACCATGGTATGCCCAAAAACATCTTGGTATTTTGGTGGTTGTGGCTTATCTGAAATAGTTTTTTTAATCTCCCCAGTAATTTTATCAAACAAACCCGGCGCATGCCATTTGGTTTGGTCTTTTTCTGCTAAAGCGAAGCCCTTGCCCTTAACCGTTACACAATGCAGCAATTTAGGCCCCGGGATATGTTTTAGATCCTCTAAAACCTTTACCAGATGATCAACGTCATGCCCATCAATAGGGCCGAAATACCTAAATTTTAATGATTCGAAAAGATTGCTTTTTTTAAGGATAGTGCCCTTAATACTTTTCTCTATTTTCTTTACAACTTTATGAGCATCTGGGCCAAGTTCAGAAATCTTGCTCAAAACCGCAGAAACATCATCCCTAAAACGGTTATAAGATTTACTGGTGGTAATATCAGTTAAATAATCTTTTAATGCGCCAACGTTGGGGTCAATAGACATGCAATTATCGTTGAGGATGACCAAAAGGTTAGAATTTTCTATACCGGCATGGTTTAATGCCTCAAAAGCCATCCCGGCCGTCATAGAGCCATCGCCAATAACAGCAACGTGTTGCCTATCCGTTTCGCCTTTATATTGCGAGGCTACCGCCATACCCAAAGCTGCAGAAATTGAAGTGGACGAATGCCCTACGCCAAAAGTATCGAAAATGCTTTCACTACGTTTTGGGAAACCAGAAATACCTTTATAGATCCTATTGGTATGAAAAACGCCTCTCCTACCGGTTAATATTTTATGTCCATAAGCTTGATGGCCTACGTCCCAAACCAATTGATCATAAGGTGTATTTAAAACATAATGTAAAGCAACGGTTAATTCTACAACGCCTAAGCTTGCGGCAAAATGCCCCCCATTAACCGAAACTACATCAATAATATATTGCCTTAGCTCTTTACAAACTTCTTTTAATTCCTTTGGTTTAAGTTTTTTTAAATCCTCTGGTAAATCAATTTTTGATAATAGCGGCCCTGCCTGTACTTCCATTTTTACACTTAGGATTTTTTTTTACAATTTACAAAGTAAGATAATCTTTGTTAATAATCATGACAAATTAGAGGAAATAATGTTTTATCAACTTTTTGGAAGATCAGATAAACCACCTTGGTGCAAGGGCGTGGGGTATTAGACAAAAATTTCTTTCTTATTTCAACCCAAGCGTCGGAGGAAATCATTTAGATTAAAAACAGGTGGTCTTTTTAGATAACAACAGCAAGTTTAACTTAGGGTTTAAAAACGGTCTTCTAGGATGTTTTTCACAACAATATTAAACCGCCTAACCTTTTATAAAAAATACAGTTTTGCCACTCTAAATAAAGTAATCTGAGATTAAAGTGCTTTCGTATTCTCAAGAAATTCCAAAATATACCCCGAAAACTTAATGCTATTGCCAAGCATTCAATGGCATACTCAAAAAAATCTACATGTCCACCAAATTATATCCAAGAAAATAATCGCTATCACAAAAAATAACAACTTTGATTATATTTGAAATCATGAAGTCGTGATCTAATCATTCCAGATAAAAAAATGATCAACCTATCTTAAACATAACAATTTCAAAAAACATACAGATTTTAAAAATAGTTTTAACACACAAATAGTAAAAGATATTAATTTGATTTACTTTATAGGAATAATTCTGTCCCTTTTTCTTTCTATAATTTTATTAAGTAAGAAGAACAAAACCAAGTCTAACTGGATTTTATTAGCCTGGCTTTTGATAATTGCATTAAACATTATCCTAATCAATTTGCAAACTGCCGAAAATAAATACATTTACGCCTCATTATTAGGTTGGGCATTTCCGTTTCCACTTTTACACTGGCCTTTTTTATATTTATATGTATCTGCATTAACCTCTAAAAAAGGATTTAGCCTTAAACTAATTTGGCTACATTTTGTGCCTTTTTTCCTTACAATCGTATTGTTTTCAAACTTTCTGTTTTTGTCTGAAAATTCAAAAATTCATGTTTATGAAATTGAAGGAAAAGGTTATGAAACAGAGTTGATCATTCATTTAATCTCCATCCTGTTATCTGCGGTTATTTACACAACATTGTCAATCATTAAATTGCTGAGGTATAAAAATCAAATTATGGATGAATTTTCATACTTGGAAAAAATAAATTTAAACTGGTTATCCTACCTTATCGGTGGGATGACAATAATTTTTCTTGCAGTTCTGTTTGTAGGGAACGATAAAATTATTTATTCACTCGTAGTTGGGTTTGTTTTTATTATTGGGTATTATGGCATAGGGCAGGTAGGGATATTTACTGGACACATCCCTCATTCAATTTTAGAAAATAATAAAAACCTTATTACCACCAAATACAATCTCGCAACATCAACTTTTAAGGATAGCCTTCCATTATCTGATAGAGATTTGGAGGCAAAGGGGTTAAAATATTTAAAATCTACTTTGAACCAAGAAGCTGCGTTAAGAATATATAATGATTTGAATCAAATTATGCTGACTAAGAAGTTGTATAAGAATGTCGAATTGAAACTAGATGATCTGGCCGAAGCTCTAAACGTTTTGCCCAATCATCTATCACAGGTTATCAACTCAATTGAAAATAAAAATTTTTACGATTACATCAATCAACTCCGTATAGATGATTTTATCAAATTGATTTCTTTGCCTGAAAATCAAAAATTCACTTTACTCTCTTTAGCTTTTGAATGTGGTTTTAACTCTAAAACTTCATTCAACAGAAATTTCAAAAAAGTAATTGGGGTTTCTCCATCAGAATATGTAAAACAAAGGGGCTTAAAAACAGCCATCCAAAAATAGCCTAGCTCACACGGTTTGAGAAAAGAGAAGGATACATGACTTAAATACTAAAGTTTGTTTTTTCTGAAATTAGTATCAACTTACCTATTGGGGCGATTTCTTTTCCTATCAGGGTTTTCTTTGCTTAAACTTTAAAAAAATGAAAACATTTAAGACATTCCTTTTGATAGGATTAACCCTGTTGCTTGAAACTTCTTGCAAAAAAACAAACTCAAATACCAACAATGCTTATCCTAAACAAGTTAGCATAACTTACAGGGTTAGTAGCACAACACCTAACAATCTGGCATCTATTACCTATGAAAGTGAAACAGGAGGCCTTGCTACTGCCAACAACCCTACTTTACCCTTCACAAAAACCATTACAAAAATGGTTAAGAAATATGATATTATAACGCTTGGGTACTTTGTAAACCCGGCCCAAACTGTAAAATTAGAAATATTGGTAAACAATATGGTGGTAAAGTCTCAAGAGCTTACCTCATCTAACTCATCCATATCCTATACTTTTCAATAAGAAATAAATCTAGGTTGATTACAAAAAAGTATAGCACATGAAAAACACACCCATAATTTATTTAACCTTGATCATCGTTTCATTATTCTCATTTTCTTGCACCGAAAATCGGTACGTTGATGAGCCAGGGAACCTAGTCCCGAAAACAGTTGACCAAGATGTTGCACTTCCGTCAATTTCTGTAAACGGCGCTTTATTACATTCGGAGGCTTTTGGACCAAGGGATAGTACACTAATTGTTTGCATTCATGGAGGCCCCGGGGGGGATTACCGTTATATGCTTAATTGTAAAAGTCTTGCAACAAAGGGATTTAGAGTTGTTTTTTACGATCAAAGAGGGTCAGGGCTTTCGCAGAGATTTCCCAAAAATTGGTATAAATCCCAAGGTAGCAACGCCATTAATAAAATATTTTATGATGAATTAAAAGGCATAATTTACCATTACAGAACAGCAGCATCGCAAAAAGTAATTCTGCTGGGACAATCTTGGGGGGCCATGTTGGCTACGGGCTATAGTGGCAAATATCCTCATGATGTTGACGGCTTAATAGTAGCAGAACCAGGTGGGTTAGAGTGGCAAGACGTGATGGACTATATTTCTAGATCAAGGTCGTTTAAGTTGTGGGGAGAAGCTTTAAATGATGCCACATATATCGATCAGTTTATGACGGGTAAAGAGAACCAACATGAAATCTTGGATTATAAAGCAGGTTTGATAAGCTCCACAAATACAATAGTTGGTGATGTGGGTGCCAAGTTAGGCAGCAATGCACCAAACTATGTTGCCTCAAGAAGTGGTGCCGTTGTAAATGCAGCATCCTATGAGTTGGGACAAGATACCAAACCTGATTTTTCTGCCGGTATCAATCAGTTTACAAAAAAAGTACTGTTTATCTACAGTAGTAAAAACAAGGCATATCCCGATATTTGGGCTGCTAAGATGTCATCTGTCTATAATAATAAAGAAATTTTTAAAGCAGAGGGAGTAGGCCATTCGGGAATGTTAGATCAGATAGATTTTTGGACAACCATAATGGAACCAAAAATTATTGCTTATATAAAATCTTTGTAATTGTATAAATGAAAAGACTTACGATCAAATCAATTTTCATAATCGCCAACTTTGTATTTTTCCAAAATAGAATAGCTGCACAGGTAATAAATTGGGGAAACCAAAACTACCAGGGAAGGCATTTGTTAAATGCCACTTTAGGGACAGATTATGGAATAACTGCCGGATTAGGTTATCATTACCGGATTTCCCTAAGAAAGTTCCCAGTATGGATTGGTTCTGAACTTTCTATACCTGCAGGTAATGAATTGGCAGATGACTATAAGTTTAAGTTGGGTGCACAAATTAGAATTGCCACTATACATCATTTCCTGTTATCAGCAAGGATCCAAGCCATCTCAAGGCGCTATCATAATCAATCGGTAAGACTTTTCAATTTCGGAAGTGATTTTGCCGGGACAATTGGATATTATCAAAAACGTTGGTTTATGGGAGTTGAAACTGGTTTTGATAAAGCAATAGTGACAAACTTTAAGCATAGTGAATGGTACAGAAAAAATATTTACAACGAAGTGCAAGATGGCTGGTACGAGCCTGCAACTGGGGGCAATTTCTATTATGGTTTACAAGGAGGGTTATCCATCAAAAAAGTAGATTTCTCTATAAAAGTTGAAAAAGTATTACAGCAGGATTTTAAATCGAAACCATTGCTCCCTTTGATTGGCCAATTTGGGGTAAATTTTAAATTTTAAAGATAAAAAATTAACTTCCTCTCTTAAATATTTGGTTGATGAATTGTTATCGTAAACCATTTTATTTTAATTGTTTTCTTGTTAACATAAAGATAAAAAATAGAAGGGTTTTAGAAGCGGCATTAATAAAAATTAGAGGGTAAAAGAAGGCATATTAAAAGGACCGATAAAAAAACCATGGATACAAATCAGAATATATCAGTCAAAATGGTTGGATTAATCTATTTAGGGGTAATCATAACCGGAATATTTAGCTTAATATATGTTCCTGATAAACTCATCAATTATAATAGTGCTTTGTTAACTTTTCAAAATATCTCAGCATCTGAAACATTATTTAGATTAGGAATTGCTAGTGGGTTACTTTGCTACGGCTTCTTTCTCCTTTTATCAATATTTCTATATCGATTATTACAAAAGGTTAATGAAAATATGGCAAAATTGATGGTTTTGTTTGTTATAATAAGTGTAGCCATGTATTTTTTAAATGCGAGTAATGAAATTATGGTACTTTCTCTGTTAAAGTCTCCAAACTATACTACTAAAGTTTATTCTGCTACACTACTACAAGCACAGGTCTTATCCTACCTACATCAATATAGCGCAGGAATGCGGTTAATCCATATTTTTTCAGGCCTTTGGTTATTCCCACTTGGGTATTTAATTTTGAAATCAAACTTTCTTCCAAAATATTTGGGAATATTGTTGATATTAGGTTGTTTTGGGTACATAATCAATTTCTTTGGTTTTATTCTGATGCCAAGTTACACCGAACTTGGTATTTCATCATATTTAGGTTTACCTGCAAGTATAGGGGAAATTGGTACTTGTCTATGGCTCTTAATTATGGGAACAAAAAGAAAAAGCACTTCAATATTGACAACTTAAAATGATCAAAAATTTAGAAGACTTCAAGATCAACATAAGAATAAAACTTTCTGCCTTATGGACAGCAGTAATGTTTTGTTATATATATGGAGATTATTTTGAGCTATACGTACCCAACAAAGTTCATTCATTTTTAAACGGGCAGAATATGTTAGACACTCCCATTAAGCTGTTTATTGCAACATTTCTGTTAACAATACCCGCCTTAATGATTTTTCTTTCACTTATGCTCTCTCCCAAATTAACAAAATGGTCAAATATAGGGATAGGTACTATTTTTACTTTTCTTACTTTATTGGCAGGTATATCATCAATTTCTGAATGGAGGATATTTTATTTGTTTTTATCTGTTCTTGAAAGCATCATTACCATAATAATAATTTGGCAAGCCTGGAATTGGAAAAAAATATAGCTTAAAAAAATTCTAAAACAGAAATTATTATCCTTTTTAAAAACATCATGGGCAAAGCCACAAACAAAGAATCATTAAGCCTTAAATTACCATCGTGTAATGTAATTATCCCCCTCAAACACATACTTACCTCATTATTTAATCATATCTTTGTATCCTTTCATGGTATATTCCACTTTAACCATTTCTATGAGATTGCATGTCTAAATTGCCCAAAGAGCATAAATTTATTGATTTTTCAGATTACGGCAGGCCCATTGCAAGGCTTATCGCAAAAGCGCTAAAAAACACAAAATTCACTCCAATACACGTTACCATTGGCTTTATCATTTCTGGTTTGTTTGCAATTTATTGCATCTTAAATGGTTATTATTGGCTAGCGGCATTCTTCTTGGTTTTTAAGTCGGTTTTAGATGCCACCGACGGCGAACTGGCCCGTTTAAAGCAAAAACCTTCTTACACGGGTAGATATTTAGATTCTGTTGCAGATATTGTCTTAAATGCCTTGTTTTTTATATCTATCTGGTTGATAAGCAACAATTCTATTTGGATATGTCTTTTGGCATTTTTCGGTTTGCAATTGCAAGGCACACTTTACAATTACTATTACGTTATTTTAAGAAACAAAGTAAATGGCGATACTACTAGCAGAGTTTTTGAGTACAAAGCCCCGATAGCATTGAGGGGCGAAACACAAAAGCAGGTAAATATTCTTTTTTGCTTGTATAAAATTTTATATGGTATTTTTGATAAAACCATTTATATCTTAGACAGCGATGCTGATCTAGGTAAAATATTGCCCAACTGGTTAATGACGGGTATCTCTACCTTTGGTTTGGGTTTCCAATTGTTGGTTATTGCCACTATGCTTATACTGGGCTTAAAAACACTGATTATGCCTTTCTTTTTGGCTTATACCCTTATGGTTTTTGTTTTTATTGGGATAAGGAAACTTTTTTACTAGGTTAAAATGATTAGGATTTGTTTGACGATCCGCCCTACTCTTCCTCTTTTTTAGGATTGATTATAGGCGATTTCATGGTCTTGTTCCTTTGCTCTGTATCGTCTTCATCAGATTTATCTTTTCTTTTTCTGCCAAAGGCCTTGCTTATGAATTCTTTAAAGGTATCATACTCTTGTACATATACCAATCCGGCACCAGCAATGTTCACATCACCGTTAAGGTTAAAAAAATCTCTGTTGGCAGGCCTCTGGAATACTTTACCCACAAAACTGCCGTCCTTTTTAATATCGTAAGTTAATTGTGCATCTATGGAAACATCCTTAAAAGAAGAATTAAAAAGATTGTTGTTGAAATAATTATTATCGTAGGTATTGTTGATAAAGCTTCCGGTAAACTTTATCCGGTTATTGAAGATATTGTAACCTATACCAAATTCATTAAGGGATCGGATATTGAAATCGAGGTTTTTAAGCCCTAAAGATTGTGACACGATATTGTTTAACTTGCTAAAGCCAAGCTCTAGGCCAGAACCTATCAATGTTTGGTTATCGATACCTATGCCGGCACTGGAGTTTCCGTTAAAGCTATTTCGCACAACTAGGTTTATCACCTGTTGCGCTTCGTTATCTTTATCGTCCAGATAACCCTGCAACTCTGTTTTATAACCAGAATTATTGGGAAAATCTAAGCCAAAGGTAATCTTCGGGTTCAATAAAGAACCTTTCAGTATCATTTCGGCTTCTGCCAAAACCCTTACGTTCCTACTTTCATCTGGTAAGGTTCTGCCGGCGGCCGCATAAAGTGGGGCAATTGCCGCCCTTGTAGAGTAAACGGCATTCAAATTTATCTCGGCATCGGTTGGGTCCCCTGTCCAACGGATGGTTCCCCCTTTACTAATATCAAAAGTTTTATTGATCACGTTATTGGCAGTAAAATCAAACTGGCCTTCATTTATTATATAGTCTCCTTTCATCTCAAAATCACCTAAACTGGTTATTTTAAGATTTAATTGTGCGTTACCAACTCCGGTTAGGTTCCCTACTTCCGTTAAAATATTGGCTTTAGAGCCTTCATCTACGGTTAGATCAAAAGCCATCGTTAAACCATTAAAATAATTTTCTCGGTCTTTATTGTTTAAAGAAGAATCTTTAGCTACGTAAATCACAAAGTCGCTAGAACTAACGGTAGAGGCACCATTAAGTGGGATGGTAAACTCTGTACCTTGCTCTGTTTTGGCTTTAATGTTTATCTTCATGGCATCTGTTGGGCCCATAAAACTGAATTTACCGGTACCATAAGCTTTGCCGTAATAAATGGGGTTCTCTTTTGCCGTAGTGTTTAAAGCCATAAAGTTTACGGCATCTATGGTAACCTGAATGTTAGGATTACCGGGGTTAGACATATCTACCGTTCCGTTTGCGGTTGCTTTGTTTCCTCTAATATCTACTAAATCTAAATCTTTAACATCAATAACGCTGTTGTTAATGGTAACTTTATCATTTATAGTGTAAGCCGTATTTAAGTAATTTACGGTTAAACCAGAATTGATAAACGTTAAATCGCCATTGATCTGTGGGTTGCTAAACTTGCCCGTTACCTTTAGATCTGATGAAACCTGGCCCTTTAGGTTAGAAACCAAATCTTTTACAAAAGGCTCTATGATAACCAGTTCGGTTTTATCCAACAATAGATCCAGGTTGAGGTTATTGGTATCACTTGCAATGTCAACATCACCTTTAATATCCATGGTTTTGCTGTTGTTTTTGAAGATGGTAGCATCAATATCCACCTTGTTATTTTCATTATTATAAACGGAGGCAAGTTTTAAATTCCCTACATCTGTACTGTTATATTTTAGGGAATCTACCGTGATATCGGATTTGATGTTTGGCGTTCCCAAAATAGCAGAAAGATGCGCCTGGCCGTTCATGGTGCCGCTTAAATTAACGCCAAAGCCTTTGGTAAGCTGGCTTAAAGAAGCCATTCTTAAATCTTTGATCACTACCTCCAAATCATCATCAGGGCTTTTGGATATTGCACCATTAACCGCGATCAGTTGCTTATTGCTGCTCAGTTCAAAATTATCTATGATCGTTCTGCTATCTTCAAATTTGATCCTCACTTTATCCTGTATCTTCCAAACCTGGTTATCAATGATCACATCGGAGGGCAGCAAACTCAATTTGGCCAAAGTATCGGTACCGAATTCTACCAAACCGTATAAATCGAGCTGGTTTATGGCATCTTTATCCGCTAGTTTTACGTTAAAGGTTAAACTGTCGTTTTTTAAGGTGTTTTGGATTATTACGTTTTGAACAAACAAACCGCCTTTAGAAATTTCTACCTTATCCATAGATATAATAGCATCTAAAGATTTGCTGTTGGTGGTTTGATCAAGGATGATGTTATTAAATGTAGTACCCTGATAGGTAAGGGTTTTGATGTATCCGTTTAAGGCAACAGAGTCTTTTGCAGAATTAAACTTTCCGTTAAAAGCCCCTCTCTGCGGGATCTGCAGTTCTGGGATAAACAGGCTAGAAAGATAATCGAAATTCTTGAGGTCTATCTTAAACTCAAAATTTTGGTTTTTGGTGGTTACTATCTTACCCCGGTAAGATGGGATATATTTTTTAATGATTGTTTTAAAAGATGATGGTAAAGTGTTTAGATCATATTCTCCTTTGATGCTCGCATCGCCAATATCAGAAGTTAATTGTAAGACCCTGTTGTTTGCTACACCTTTTGCCATTAAATAAACAGAATCTATAACTACAGATTTTACCGTATTGGTTAACCTAATGTTTTGTACAGAAAAATCTCCCTGAATGTTTTCTAGGCTGTTCCCAGTAAAATTGGTGTTTAGTTTAGCACCAACTTGGATGGTATCTTTAGTGAAATTTAAAGCATGGAGATTGGCTTTTTGTATATCTGCAACAAAATTAAACTCGGGCAATTTTGGGTTTAGGTTGGCTTTCCCATCAAAATTGAGCTTTAAGTTCTTATCGTTTACGAGCAGTTTGCCGTTAAAAACCTGCTTGTTTATTTCGCCATCTACTTTAATGTTTTCATAACGGTAATCGTTATAATCAAAGTAGGCAACATCAGCTTTCAGCTTTTCTGCCAAATTATTTATTTTAAACCCTCTGCCGTTAACATTGGTAACAAAAGAGGTTCTGTTGATGCTTGGCTCATCAATTAAATCTCCTAAATTAAAATCAATGGCTTGTACTTTACCGCTATAAGACGGGATATTCTGATTGTTGATCTTCATGTTCACATCAGATTTTACCCTCCCTAAACGGGTCTTAAAATCGCCGTAGGCAACAAAATCATTTATAAACCCAGTAAACTGCCCCACAAAATTGATGTTGCCAAACTTGCTCACCACATCTGGGATATTGTTGGATTTTTTACCCGTAGCCCTCTCAATAATGTATTCAATATCCTTTTTATTGGTATATACCTGTTTAAAGTTTAGATCTAAAAAAGTGTTTTTGATATCGGGCAAACCCTTAACCTGGAAATCTCCTTTCAAATAAGAAGCCTTCCCCACTTTTACCATCAAATCTTTGGCTCTTAGATCATTTACCTTCCCTTTAATATTACCTGTTACATCTAATTGTAATTTAATGTTTGATAATTCTGGTGCAAAAAAAGCGATGTCTTTGGCGTAGATCTTAGAGTTTTTAAAATGGCCTTCTAAAATCACTTTGTTTTCTACGTTGTCAAAATCTGTATAATCATGAAATTTCATGCTAAAGTAATTGGTTAGCATGGTGTGCGGTGTTTTTAGATATAGATCATCAAGTACTATCTTGTTAGAATCTATTGTTGTTGCCGCAGTTAGATCGTTTAAAACAAAACCACTTTTTTCCTTAAACTTTAGGTGGTTTATTTGCGCCTTTAAAATGTAATTTTTGGTATCTAAATTATTGATCGCCGCACTTAAACCCGTAATATACACATCATCATAATTTACCGCACCGTTGTTAATAGTATCGGTTTTTCTATAATTCTTGTATTTAAAAGCTAGGTTTTTGATGTTTACGTTGTTTATCAGAAAATCGAAAGGTTTTTTAGAAGTTGTATCAACATTGCCGGTATTAAAATAATTGATAATGAAAGATAGGTTGGTGCTGCTATCTTTATAAGATTTTAGGTAAAATTTGGTATCTTCTAAAGTAATTTTATCTAAAATAATCTTCCTTTCAGAAAATGGGGCAAAATAAGAAATATCGATATTTAATTTCGGTGCGCTTAATAGCGTATCCTTATCTAGATCTTGAACGTAAACGCCTTCTAAAACTACGGCGCTAAATGGCTTTAGGTATAACTTTTTAATGTCAACGGTAGTTTTCCATTCTTTAGATAAGTATTTGGTTGCTTTTTTTGCCGCCCAAGTTTGTACCGTTTCAAATTGAAACGAAAAGATGATGCCGCCTATCAATAAAATGAAAGCCAACAGTACATAAAGCAGAATTTTGAATACTTTTTTAATAGTTTTGTTTTTTAAAATACATTAAACCCATACTTGTGTCAATTGTTCTTGGTATAGAGTCATCTTGTGATGAAACATCAGCATCTATCTGCATAGACGGAAAAATAGTCTCAAATATTATAGCCAACCAAACAATTCATGAACAATACGGAGGCGTTGTCCCAGAATTGGCTTCTAGGGTTCATCAACAAAATATTGTTCCGGCCGTTGATCAGGCAATTAACGCTGCGAAAATAAGCAAAAAACAAATAGATGCGGTAGCTTTTACACGCGGCCCCGGTTTATTGGGATCACTGCTAGTAGGTACTTGTTTTTCTAAAGCGTTTGCATTAGCAAACAGTATTCCTTTAATTGAGGTTAACCATATGCAAGCGCATATTTTAGCCCATTTTATTGATGAGCCTAAACCCAAATTTCCGTTTTTATGTTTAACCGTTTCTGGCGGGCATACGCAAATTGTTTTGGTTAAAGATTATTTTGATATGCAAATTGTTGGCGAAACCTTAGACGATGCTGCCGGCGAAGCCTTTGATAAAACCGCAAAAATTTTAGATTTACCTTATCCGGGCGGTCCGCTGATAGATAAATATGCCAAAGAAGGCAATCCAAACAAATATACTTTCCCAGAACCGCAGATTGCTGGCTTAAATTTTAGCTTCAGCGGATTAAAAACTGCTATCCTTTATTTTGTGAGAGATCAGGTGAAAGCTAATCCAAATTTTTTACAAGAAAACTTAAATGATGTTTGCGCATCTGTACAAAGTAGGATCGTTTCTATTTTACTGAATAAGTTTAAAAAAGCAGCGAAAGAACATCACATCACAGATCTAGCCATTGCCGGGGGTGTTTCTGCAAATTCTGGTTTAAGAAAAGGTTTAACAGATTTGGCAAAAGAGCAAAACTTTAACGTGTTTATCCCACAGTTTCAATATTGTACAGACAATGCCGCCATGATTGCCATTGCCGGGTATTATAAATTTTTGAATAAAGATTTTGTAGGACAAGATGTTGCGCCCTTAGCAAGGATGCCTTTTTAGGGAATTATTTTTTCGATAAAAATTGATTTAAAGCATCATATAAAAATATATTTGTGCATTTTAATCCCGAAATAAATTCGGGACAGGCTACGCTTTCCGTTGTGTCTTTTTTTGTCTTATCCTTCGACTCCCTCTTCGACTCCGCTCAGAGTGACAAGGCTCAGAGTGGCAAGGCTCAGAGTGACAAGGATCAGAGAGACAATGCTCAGGATGACAAAAAAAGCCTGCCCGAATTACAGGCGGGGATGCCACTACAATCGTTAACGCCTCTTTAAACGTATCAAAATGAAATATCTCATCGTAGGATTAGGAAATATAGGAAGCGAATATGCCGATAACCGCCACAATATTGGTTTTATGGTTTTGAATCAAATGGCAAAAGAGGCATCCGCAACTTTTAGCACCATGAAACTGGCGGCTTACACAGAAGTGAACCATAAAGGAAGAACATTATGCTTGATAAAACCAACCACTTATATGAATTTGAGCGGAAAAGCAGTGAGGCATTGGATGCAAGAATTAAAGATCCCGATAGAAAACGTGTTGGTGATTGTAGATGATCTGGCGATCCCGTTTGGTTCTGTTAAATTAAAACCCAAAGGAAGCCCTGCTGGGCATAATGGTTTAAAAAGCATCGAAGGTATTTTGGGATCAAATGAATATGCCAGGATTAAGTTTGGGATAAGCGATAACTTTCCCAAAGGCAGGCAGGTAGATTACGTTTTAAGCGGCTTTGATAAAGACGAAATACCTGCTTTGCCCGCATTGATAGATAAAACCATCAACATGATAAAGAGCTTTGCAACTATTGGTGCAGAGCTAACAATGACTAATTTTAATAAATAAGAATTATGAACGTTAAGATATTCGGCATCCCTAATTGTGGCTCGGTAAAAAAAGCCAAAACCTTTTTTGAGCAAAACAAAATCGATTACGATTTCCACGATTATAAGAAACTCGGCGTAAGCCAACAAAATCTAGAAAAATGGTGTAAAGAGTTTGGTTGGGAAAAAGTACTCAATAAAAAAGGCTTAACCTGGCGCAATCTAGATGAAATCATCAAAATAGAGGTTAAAGATGCAGCTTCGGCAATAAAATTGATGAAGGATAATACCAGCACAATTAAGAGGCCGGTTGTAGAAAGTGCAAAAGGAAATATCATTGGCTTTAACGAAGAGGAATATGAACAGCTTTTTATTTAAACCCATAAATGTATTTGCAGCGTTAAAAAATGTTAAGCATTTGCTTATTAAAAGATATTAATTGATCTTTGTAAAGATGAAAAACCTCTTTATCGTTTTGTTAAGTCTATTGCCATTTGCGTTAAAAGCCCAAATGAAGATAGAAGGTACGGCTTACGATGCTGATACCCACAACAAATTGAAACTGGTTTTTGTAAATAACCTTACCCAAAGAGAAGTTGATCATACAGGGCAAAAAGGAGATTTTGTGGTGAAAGCCGATTTAGGAGACCTCATTATTTTTTCTTGCCCGGGTTACCAAAACGACACTTTGGTTTTAGAGAACATGCGCCCAAAACTGGTTTTAATGCGCCCAAGCCTGATCGTTTTGGATGAAGTTATTGTTAGCGCAAAAGGGAACGTACCAGAAAACGTAAGGAGTGCATATTCTTCTGCATATTCTTATGCCAACACCACCGTTTTAACCCAAGACGGCAAGCTTAGCTTGGGAAATGCCTTTGGCAAACAATCTCAACAAAAAAGGGCTTTTCAAAAATTTATGGATAAAGAGCTGAACGAAAAAGTGATAGATCAAAAGTTTAATAAAGAACTGGTAACAAACCTTACCAAAATAAGGGGGCAATTGTTAGAAGATTTTATGTCATACTATCGCCCAACCTATTCACAGGTTACCAGCATGAACGATGTTGACCTACGAACTTATATCGTAAAATCTTACAACGAGTATATTAGGTTACCAGCAGAAAACCGTATTTATCCCAATTTGCCTAAAACATCTTTTAGCGGGAGTTTCTAACAACGTAACAATTTTATCGTATTAAAATTATTCATTACAATATACATTATATTGCTTTTTTTATTTAATCCTATTTCATGCTAAAATTTCAATTTATAGGTGTTTTAAGTCTTTCTATTTGCTTAATGGGTTTTAAGGCAAACTCACAAACACAAAACCCTACCGCTACTACTAGCAACTATGATTATAACGAAGCGTTTAAACCCTTTTATTTTACCCAAAATGGGAACACTTATCGTTCGGCAAGTGGGCAGCCGGGCCAACAATATTGGCAAAACCGATCTGATTATCAATTAACGGCATCATTAAACGAAGCCGAAAATAAGATCACAGGTACAGAGGTTTTGACCTATACCAACAACAGCCCAGATGAGCTATCTTTTATATGGATGAATTTAGACCAAAATCTATTCAAGCAAGATTCTCGCGGAACGGCCATCATCCCGCCTACGGGTAGCCGAAACGGAAGCCATGGGCAAAATTTTGATGGCGGGCATCAATTAAGTTTAGTCCGTTTGATCAGTTTAAATGGTAAAAACCAAGAAGTTGATCTAAAATACATGATCAATGATACCCGCATCCAAATATTTTTACCAGAAAACCTAAAGGCAAACGGTGGGGTTTTAAAAATGAAGATCGATTTTTCTTATATCTCCCCAGAGTATGGATCTGATAGGATGGGTGTTTTAGAGACTAAAAACGGTAAAATTTTTACCCAGGCACAATGGTATCCAAGATCATGTGTGTACGACGATGTTACCGGTTGGAATACCCTCCCTTATACTGGCCCAAGTGAGTTTTATTTAGACTATGGGAACTTTGATGTCAACATCACCGTCCCTGCAAGTCATATAGTGGTTTGCTCTGGCGAATTGCAAAACGCCAAAGAGGTTTATACCCCAGAAGAAAACAAAAGATGGGAATCCGCTTCAAAGAGCGATGCAACCGTAATGATACGAAGTGCCGATGAGGTAACCGACCCTGCATCCCGCCCTAGCGGAAAAAAGGAGCTGACCTGGCATTTTAAATTAGAAAACGCAAGGGATGTAGCATGGGCTTCTTCCCCGGCATTTATAATTGATGCCGCAAGGATGAATTTGCCAAACGATAAAAAATCTATGGCGATATCTGCCTACCCCGTAGAAAGTGCCGGTAATGATGCTTGGAGCCGATCAACAGAATACACTAAGAAATCCATCGAGTATAACTCTAGCAAATGGTACCCTTTTACTTATCCTGCGGCAACAAACGTAGCGGGTAACGAAGGTGGGATGGAATACCCAGGGATAGTTTTTTGTGGGTGGAAATCTAAAAAAGCGAGTTTGTGGGGCGTTACAGACCATGAATTTGGACATAATTGGTTCCCGATGATCGTAGGTTCTAACGAACGTTTATACGGTTGGATGGATGAAGGCTTTAACACTTTTATCAACACCTTATCTACCCAGAATTTCAATAATGGAGAGTATGCCCCAAAAGCAGCAACAGATATGCACAAATTGGCACCATACTTAACAAACCCCGTTTTTGAGCCGATAATGGTTAGCCCAGATAATATGAAAGAATCTCATATTGGCGTATTATGCTACTTTAAGCCAAGTACGGGATTGATTTTATTGCGAGAACAAATTTTGGGACCAGAGCGTTTTGATAGGGCTTTTCAAACTTATATTAACAGATGGGCATTTAAACACCCAACCCCAAACGATTTTTTTAGAACAATAGAAAACGTTGCCGGCGAAAACTTAAACTGGTTTTGGAGAGGTTGGTTTGCGAACAATTGGAAAGCAGACATTGCTGTTAACGACGTAAAGTATGTTAAAGATGATGCTAAAAATGGTGCATTGATCACGGTAGAGTGTAAAGAAAAAATGCCTATCCCCGTGATTTTAGAAATCAAAACAGAAAGTGGTAAAACAGAAACCATCAAATTACCAGTAGAAATTTGGGAAAGAAACAATACTTGGACACTACAATATCCTTCTACAGAAAAAATAGAATCGGTAACTTTTGATCCACAACACGTACTGCCAGACAGCAATTCTGCAAATGATGTTTGGACAGCAGATAAATAGTTTTAACTTATGATCTAATATTAAGGCAAGCCTTTATGGTTTGCCTTTTTTTGTTTTAGAGCTATTTTTGGGCGTTTTTACACTCCGCAAACTGGCGTATATATCTTTTTATTTGTCTTCCTTCGACCCCCCCTATTCGAATTTGCTCAGAATGACAATGCTAAGGATGACAAAAAAGAGTTTGCCCAAATTACAGGCGGGGATGCTGTTTCTATCATTAACGCAAAAATGTTTGACCTATTTAAAACTAAATTATTTAAGATTGTTCTATAAGTCTTTAGATTTACATCTTCAATTTAATTGTAATAGAATTTATCTATATTTACTTTTATGACCATTGTTCAATTAGAATACGTAGTTGCGGTTGATACCTATCGCAGTTTTGTTTTAGCGGCAGAAAAATGTTTTGTTACCCAGCCAACGCTAAGTATGCAGGTACAAAAACTAGAAGAGCATTTGGGCGTTAAGCTTTTTGACCGCTCTAGACAACCGGTAATACCAACCGAGATCGGTATAGAGGTTATAGAACAAGCCCGTATCTTATTACAAGAAAGTTATAAAATAAAAGAGATTATTGAAGAGCGTAAAGGCGAATTGGCCGGGGAATTAAAGATTGGTGTGATACCAACTATTGCCCCCTATTTGCTGCCCCATGTAATAGGTGGTTTTATTGAAAAATACCCAAAGGTAAAACTTATCGTTTCAGAACTAACAACAGAAAACATCATCCATCAATTAAAAGTTAACCTGTTAGATTGTGGTATTTTGGCAACCCCTTTAGATGAAAATGCCTTAACAGAACGCCCTGTTTTTTATGAGAATTTTGTGAGCTATATTTCTAAGCACAGCCCCATTTTTAAGAAAAAAGCCATCAACACAAGTGATTTGGATGTGGATAATCTTTGGCTTTTAAACGAGGGCCATTGTATGAGAAACCAGGTTTTAAATATTTGTAAACATAAAAACTCTAATGATGCAAAATTAGAATACAATACAGGCAGTATAGAAACGCTTATAAAAATGGTAGATTTGAATGATGGCATTACCATTTTGCCAGAACTCTCCCTTCAAGATTTTTCTGTTAAGCAGTTGGATAAGGTTAGATATTTTAAAAGCCCGGAGCCAAGTAGAGAAGTAAGCATTGTTACCAACAAAAACTTTGTTAAAAAAAGAGTGATCGATGCTTTGGAAAGCGAAATTTTAAATGCTGTGCCAAAAAGAATGAAAACCAAAAAGAAAAAAGAGATCATCGGAATATAGATCTTTAAAAATCGGCTTCCATTTTACCGATCATTTTTGCTACACGTTCTTCCAAAGTTTCGGTACTTAATTTTTCTCTGCTCAATCTATCAACCATTACGGGAAAAGCGAAAGGAGATGGCCCATTAGTATGTTTGATGATATGTTTTTGCGATTGTATCCTTTGCAAAGCTTCACGCATCCTAAACTCTTCCAATTGAAAAGCCAACGCTTCGTTGTAGGCTTGCCTTATCAGTAAATTATCCTTTTCATACTCGTTAAAAACATCAAACAATAAAGATGTATTAGATTGCAGATTCTTGTTAGACATATTTTTGCCCGGGAAACCCGTAAAAACCAACCCGGCGATATGGGCAATGTCCCTAAATTTTCTCCTTGCCATCTCATTGGCATTTAAACTATGCTGAATATCATCCAATAAATTTCTATCGCTAAATAAACCATCCAAAATTGATTGCTCCAAGGGCATTTCTTCATCTGTAAGCAACTCAAAACCATAATCGTTCATCGCAATAGAAAACGAAGCACTTTTAAGTTTTGTGATCCTGTAGGCAAAAAGTGATGCTAAACCTTCATGTACCAAGCGGCCTTCAAAAGGATAGAAAAAATAATGAAATCCGCTCCTGCTTTGAAGGGTCTCTATTAAAAATTCATCTTTAAAAGGTAAGTGAGATTGCGCAATTTGGCGATCAAATAAAGGGCGCAAAGCTTTTACCTCTTCATCTTCTTCTACGCCCAAGGCAACTTCATCCAATTTTTCTCTAAATACGGCAGAAAGTTGGGAAGATAAGGGCATCCTGCTCCCAACCCAACTAGCAATCTGTCCTTTCTTTTTATTGCTCTTTTTTACAAAAGCGGTCATATCCTTAAAGCGGATAAACTCTAAGCTTCTACCTGCAAACCAAAACGTATCACCTGCTTTTAGTTTAGAAATAAATCCTTCTTCTACTGTTCCCAAACTCCCGCCCGATTGAAATTTTACCCTCACGTTTATATCCCCAGTAATGGTTCCCATGCTTAAACGATGCCTCATGGCCACTCTTTTATCGTTAACCTTAAAAATACCATCCTGGATCTCTACTTTTAGAAACTCATCGTAGGCACTCAATGATTTCCCTCCTCGGGTAATAAACTGTAAAATATCGTGGAACTCGTTTCGGCTTAAATCGGCGTAAGCAAATGTGTTGATGATTTGCTGATAAGTATCTTCTGCTCTAAAACCATCAGAAACCGCAAGTGTTACCAAATACTGTATCAACACATCATAAGCCAACAAAATTGGATCGCGGCTTTCAAAAATCTTATGGGCAATACCGTATTTTAACGCAGCTCCTTCCAATAATTCTAAAGAATGCGTAGGCACAAAATATGCTTTAGAGGTTGCGCCAGGATGATGCCCACTTCTACCCGCCCTTTGCATAAACCGGGCAACCCCCTTCGGGCTTCCTATTTGTATAACGGTATCAACCGGGCGAAAATCTACGCCTAAATCTAAACTTGAAGTGCAAACCACCAATTTTAAAATTGCTGCATGTAACGCTTCCTCTACCCAAGCTCTTAGTTGGTTATCTAAAGAACCATGGTGCATGGCCATAACGCCAGCATATTCTGGATAATTATCCAAGATGGCATGGTACCAAATTTCTGATTGCGCCCTTGTGTTGGTAAATATCAAAGTGGTTTTGCTATTGGCCACGATCTGCATCACTTGTGGTAAAAGTTTTAGGCCAATATGCCCGCTCCAGCTATATTTTTCTACGTTTTCTGGGATAATGGATTTTATCGCAAGCTTTTTTGTGATGTTGGCCCGCACCATTCTCTTTCTTTCTAAAGGAAAATTTGGCCCTAATAAAACATCTGCGGCTTCCTCTAAATTACCAATGGTTGCGCTGATGCCCCAAATTTTTAACTGTTTAAAGTCGGTAGCTTTTACTCCGTTGTTCGCAGTTTGATTGGCTGCTTTTTTTGTGTAAATAGATTGGTTTTTATGCTCTTCAATAAGCGGACTGTCTTCTATCGACTGCCGACTTCTAAGACTTTTAAGCCTAGATAAACCTAATTCTACTTGTACGCCGCGTTTTGTGCCCAATAGTTCATGCCACTCGTCAATTACCACAACCCTCAAATTTTTGAAAGTTTTTGGATATTCTTTTTGCGCCAACATTAAATGCAAACTTTCTGGTGTTGTTAATAAAACTTCTGGGGGTTTGCGTTTGATGGCTTGTTTATCTGAAGAAGAAGTATCTCCTGTTCTTGTGCCTATTTTCCATGGGATGCCTAAATCATCAACCACAGATTGCATGGCTTTTTGAATATCATTTGTTAAGGCCCGAAGTGGCGTTATCCATAATAACATTAAGCCGCTATTTAGCTTTTGCCGGTAAGTTTCAGGGTTTTCATTGATGTAATCTGCCAGAAAAGGCAAAAACATGGCAAAGGTTTTTCCGCTACCTGTTGGGGCATTCAGCAATCCCGAAAAACCATTTAAGTAACTATCCATCATCTCTTTCTGAAACGGGAATTGTTCCCAATCTTTTAAAAGATACCATTGTTGGATAAGTGTTTCTCCCTTAGAGATTGCCATGAATTAAAAATGCTATTTAGCTTTAATTGTTTGCAAAGGAGAAGCCAAAATATTAAAAGGATATTTTATTGCAGGACAGCTCCGTTAAAAATAGAAGCAATTTCAAATTTTGCTTTAGGCAATCTATAAATTTCAAAAAAAGGTATAGCGTATTAAAATACCCGATTACCCAAGATTAAATTCCCAATTTATTCTTCTAACAACCTGCTATCAATTTCTTTGGTTGCTTTTGCACCTAATTTTTTCAAGTTCTCTACTCGGTTTACCAAATTTCCGCTTCCCAAAGTTAGTTTGCTCATGGCATCGCCATATACTTTTTGAGATTTGTCCAAATGGTCGCCAATTTTTTGTAGATCAGAAACAAAGCCTACAAATTTATCATAAAGCTGACCAGCTTTTGTGGCAATATCAATGGCGTTTTTAGTCTGCTGTTCTTGTTTCCAAATAGAGGCCACGGTTTTTAAAGTAGCTAAAAGGGTAGATGGAGTTACGATGACCACTTTTTTGTTCCATGCAAAATCAAAAAGATCTTGATCATATTGAACGGCAATGGCAAAGGAAGATTCTATCGGGATAAATAAAAGCACAAATTCTGGCGAATTGATTTGATAGAGATCCTGATAATTTTTAAGGCTTAAACCTGTGATGTGTGCTTTGATAGAAGCAATATGTTGTTTGGTAAAAGTCGATCTATCATCTTCACTTTCTGCGGAAACCAGTTTCTCATAAGCAATCAAAGAAACTTTAGAATCTATAACAATATGCTTTTGATCGGGTAAAAAAACCACCATATCTGGCAACAATCTATTTCCATCGGCAGCAACATAATTGCTCTGTTTGGTATAATTGATGCCCTCTAACAATCCCGAGCCTTCCATCAGTTTATCCAAAACCATCTCGCCCCAATTTCCCTGCTTTTTATTATCGCCTTTTAAAGCTTTTGTTAGGTTATGTGCTTCATCACTAATCTGCTTGTTAAACTCCATCAGTTTAGAAAGCTCGCCTTTTAAAACATTGCGCTCATCAGATTCTGATTTATAAACTTTCTCTACTTTTTCTTCAAAAGCTTTGATGTTTTCTTTTAATGGATTTAATAAAACATCAAGGTTGGTTCTGTTGGTTTCTGTAAACTCTGCTGTTTTTTGTTTGAGTATTTGTACCGCGATCAGTTCAAAATCTTTAGAGAATTTTGTTTGCGTATCGTTTATGAACTTTTCTTGAAGCTGCAACCGATATTGCTCTGCTTTATAAGCCTCCTCAATTTTAGAAACTTGTTGCTTTTCTTTGGATAAAAGATCGATTAATTCTGTTTTTTCTTCTTCTAAACGATTGATGCGCAGTAAAAAACCTTGTTCCGCTTCTTGTCTTTCTAATTTTGCACTCAAAAACTTCTGCTCGTTAACGGCCAATTCTGTTTTAAGTTGGTGGTATTCTTCAATCGTAACTCCGTTTATGGTTTTTGGCTTTTTAAGAAATAAAACGATAGAAATTAAAAGAACAACAACTGATATGATGATTGGGATGAAATCCATTTAAGGTTTTGTTTAAAATCAAATGTAATAACAATTTGAGAAAAGCCCGAGACCAAATAGGCAGGAGATATTTAAAAAACCAAATTTAACAAAAAAACTCTTTGCTGATTTAATAGATTGGCTTGATACCAACGTAGAGAAGAAATACCTGCCAACCATAAACCCTAATTATATAGCATCAAAAGAAGTTCGTAAAGTGCCTTTTGTAGATTTATACGGGGCTTACCATGCGGGCAAAGATATTCTTAAACTCGCACATTAAGTAATGCTAAAAACAGGAACCGCTTAAATGAACTAAAACAAACAAATATTTTTTCTCGTAGCTATTCTAAAAAGCTTTGCTTTATTTCTTAGGTCTTCACTATTTGGGGGCAAACCTTACCCTTATAAAATGACAGCCCTATAACCTAAAAATAATATGTCTAAGGGCGCAAACTTTTAACTTTACATAAACGTTAATAAGGCAGAAATATAGCAGATGAGAGGTTACGGTTTTTCAAAATATATCCCTAAACAATTACCAAATGGCGGGTTTGAGGAGTTACTGAAATTATTTTTAGAACTTTTAAACTATACAGCCGGTGATGCCAATGAGGCTTTAGCTTGGATGAACGAGCTGGATAAGCAGCATAACATCACTAAAGATGATTATGGCATGGGCGATTTTATAGAAGATTTGAAAAGCAAAGGCTATTTGGGCGATGATGATAAAGGTGGAGGTTTCAATATCACGGCCAAAACGGAGCAAACCATCCGTAAATCGGCATTAGAAGAAATTTTTGGGAAATTAAAAAAATCTGGCAAAGGCAACCATTCTACCCCAAAAAGCGGCCCCGGGGAAGAAAAAAATGCAGATAGAAGAGAATATCAATTTGGCGATAGTTCTGATCAGATAGATATGACTGCCTCTATCCAAAATGCGCAGATCAATAACGGCATCGGTGATTTTATGATGACGGAGCGTGATCTGGAAGTAGAAGAGCGAGATTTTAAAACGCTAACATCTACCGTTTTGATGATAGATATTTCCCATTCTATGATCCTTTACGGCGAGGATAGGATTACCCCTGCCAAAAAAGTGGCCATGGCCTTGGCAGAACTGATCAAAACAAAATACCCGAAAGACACCTTGGATATTGTGGTTTTTGGTAACGATGCTTGGCCGATAACCGTTAAAGATTTGCCCTATTTGCAAGTTGGGCCATATCATACCAATACTTATGCTGGTTTAGAGCTGGCTACTGATATTTTAAGACGTAGAAAAACCCACAACAAGCAAATTTTTATGATTACTGATGGTAAGCCAACTTGCTTAAAAGAGGGCTTAAAGTATTATAAAAATAGCGTTGGATTGGACAAGAAAGTCATCAATAAAACTTTGACAATGGCTGCCCAATGTAAAAAGTTGAATATCCCTATCACTACCTTCATGATTGCCCGCGACCCTTACTTACAACAATTTGTGAGGAAATTTACCGAAGTAAATGGCGGCAGGGCATTTTACAGTTCGTTAAAAGGTTTAGGCGAATACATTTTTGAAGATTATATAAAGAATAGAAGAAAAACGGTGAGATAGGATATGAGATTTAAGAGCCAAGTATCAAGAAACAAGAACTTTTTTAATAGATTCAAAACGGGAAATACTAACATCAAAACAATAAATTTCACACCATAATATTAGAAAGTCCCCCCTACGCCAGCTGGCGGAGAAGGATTTAGGATGAGGCACATGATAAAGACACTAGGAGAATTAAAAAAATCGGGATATAAAAGCCGTTCGATAAAAGAAGAATTAAGGGAAAACCTAATTGCAAGGCTAAAAGATAAAAATTTGGGTTTTGAGGGGATCATAGGTTTTGAAGATACCGTTATGCCCGATCTGCAAACGGCCATTTTAAGCCGCCATAACATTTTGTTATTGGGTTTGCGTGGGCAAGCCAAAACCAGGATTGCCCGTTTAATGGTAAACCTGTTAGATGAGTATATCCCCTATATTGCAGGTTCTGAATTATACGATGATCCTTTAAACCCGATAAGTTGGGCGGGTAAAAACACTATTGAAATACATGGCGATGAAACTCCAATTGCTTGGTGGCACCGTAGCGATAGATATACAGAAAAATTGGCTACTCCGGATGTTACCGTGGCAGATTTAATAGGAGACATTGACCCCATAAAAGCGGCAACGCAAAAATTAAACTATTCTGACGAAAGGGTAATCCATTTTGGTTTGATACCAAGGGCACACAGGAGCATTTTTGTAATCAATGAACTGCCAGATTTACAGGCCAGGATACAGGTTGCATTGTTTAATATTTTGCAAGAGCATGATATACAAATTAGGGGTTTTAAATTAAGGTTGCCTTTAGATATACAATTTGTGTTTACGGCAAACCCAGAAGATTATACCAACCGTGGATCTATTGTTACACCTTTGAAAGATAGGATCGAAAGCCAGATCTTAACTCATTACCCAAAATCTATTGCCATTTCTAGAAAAATTACGCAACAAGAAGCATTAATAACACCCAATCAAAAGCTGATTGAAGCAGATGGCTTGGTTAAAGATTTAATAGAGCAAATAGCCTTTGAAGCTAGAAATTCTGAATACATAGATAAAAAATCTGGGGTTTCTGCAAGGCTGACTATCTCTGCCTATGAAAATTTGATTTCACATGCAGAAAGAAGGATGTTGATCAACGGCGAGAAAAGTACGGTAGTAAGAATTAGCGATTTCTTGGGCGTGATCCCGGCAATAACCGGCAAAATTGAGTTGGTTTATGAGGGAGAACTAGAGGGACCGGCAAAAGTTGCCAATATTTTGATAGGAAAAGCGATAAAAACATTACTTCAAACCTATTTCCCAGATCCAGAAAGAATGAAAAAAGCCAAAAAAGATAATCCTTATGCGGATATCATTAACTGGTTTGGAAGTGGAAATAGCTTAAATTTATTAGACGATATTACCGACGTTGAATATAAAAAAGCTTTAAACTCTGTCCCGGGGTTAAAGGAAGTTGTTAAACAATTCCATAAAGACATCAGCGAAAGCCAAAAACTGCTTTATATGGAATTTGTGTTACATGGCTTGGCAGAATTCTCTTTGGTAAGCAAAGGCTATTTAGAAAAAGGCTATGAATTTAAGGATATGTTCAATAGCTTGTTCAGTTCAGAATTTGCAGATGAAGATGGCGAAGACGATTTTAACGATAGATATTAAATAAACAAATAGCCCACGGTTTTAATAGTGGGCTATTTGTTTGTTTTGCGGTTAGGGATTGCAGTGAAAATCTTTTTTTTGTTATTCTGAGCGAAGTCGAAGAATGGACAAAAAAATTTATCCTCCGGCTGGCGGACCTACACTCTTTTTCTGCGGGAAACGCCAAAAAATATTAAAAAGAACATGGGAAGAGTTATACCACTCATAATTATAACCTTTTTGCTTTTGCTGATAGATTTTTACAGCTTCAAAGCAATTATGAATGTTTACCGAGATTGGAACATCAAAAAGCGAAAAATTTTAAAATCTATTTGGTGGGGATATACTTTGATCTTGCTCTTAGGGGTTTATTTGAGCATGATTTTTAATCTATACCTAAGTATAAAAACCGTGTTCTTGGTGGCTTTCTTCATTACCTTTGTAACCAAACTGGTTTTTATGCCTTTCTTGTTTATAGATGATATAAGGCGTTTTTTTTTATGGATAAAAGGTAAAATTTTTCCTGAAAAAGAGGTTGTTAAGCAAGAAAATTCCATTCCGCGTTCAGAGTTTTTGGTTAAAGCGGGTTTAGCTGTTGCGGCCATCCCTTTGGCATCGTTAACCTGGGGAATTGCCTATGGTGCTTATGATTATAGGGTAAGGAGGCAGACTTTGTATTTCAAAAATTTACCATCAGAATTTGACGGGATTACGTTGGGGCAGATATCCGACATACATTCTGGGAGTTTCTACAATAAAAAAGCGGTTTTGGGCGGTGTAGAAATGCTATTGCAACAAAAGCCCGATTTTATATTTTTTACTGGTGATCTGGTAAATGGCAAAGCCACCGAAATGAAAGATTACCAAGATATTTTTTCTAAAGTAAGAGCACCTTTGGGCGTTTATTCTACCTTGGGTAACCATGATTATGGCACCTATGAAAAATGGGCTAGCGAAGCGGCTAGATTAAAAAATGTGGAAGATGTTA
The DNA here is from genome assembly GCF_016623585.1 of Pedobacter segetis. GTDB lineage: Bacteria > Bacteroidota > Bacteroidia > Sphingobacteriales > Sphingobacteriaceae > Pseudopedobacter > Pseudopedobacter segetis. The sequence continues at coordinate 115,441 of NZ_JAEHFY010000011.1, read as the reverse complement.
AAAAAGCACATCAATTAATGGGTTGGGATCTATTGATGAACGAAAACCGCAGGTTGAAAGTAAACGGAGCAGAAATTGGTATTTTGGGAATCGAAAATTGGGGTACCGGCCGTTTCCCTAAGTTTGGTAAAATGGAAGAGGCCATTAAAAACACCGATGATCTGCCGATAAAACTACTGCTTTCTCATGATCCTTCGCACTGGCGGGCAGAAGTATTGCCAAAATACCCCACCGTTGATGCAAGTTTCGCCGGCCATACACATGGTGCGCAATTTGGTATCGAAAGCGAATATGTTAAATGGAGCCCGGTACAATATGTATATAACGAATGGGACGGGCTTTATAAAGAAGGCAACCAACAATTATACGTAAACGTGGGTTACGGCTTTTTAGGTTATCCGGGGAGAGTTGGTATTTTGCCAGAGATCACTATTTTTGAATTAAAAAAAGGTTAGTTTTTTCTATTGAGAAATATAAAATCTGTTTGCTAGCTTTAAACCGTTGGCTTTCCACTTTAAAATGATTAGATATTTCCGGCTTCCTTTAGATTTTTTACTCTTTAGCAACATCTTTATTTCTTTGGGTGCGGCAGCACAAGGTTTGGTAACCTACCATCTGTTAGGCTTTGCCATAAATTGGTACATCATAGGTTGCCTCTTCTTTTCTACCATTGTTTCCTATAATTTTAGCATCCTCATCCAAAAACCAAAAAACCCACAGAATTCAGAATATAGGCGTGTGCGATGGATCTTTGCCCATTATAAACTTAATTTGGCCATTACCGTTTTGGCTGCTTTAGCTTTAATGCCTTGCTTTTTTGAATTGGGTTTTAAGCCCCAAGTACTGTTGGTATTCTTAGGGATTATTTCAATAGGATACTCTACCCCTTTATTTTCTACCGGTGGGGCAAAATACGGTTTAAGAAACATACCAGGGCTAAAATTATTATTGATCGCTCTGGTTTGGGCCTTAAGTTCGGTATGGTTGCCCTATTTAGAAATTGCTGCTAACCAACAAATTAACCTTAGTAAACCAGATTTATTTATTCTAATTTTTAAGAGATTACTGTTTGTAACAGCAATTACTATCCCTTTTGATATTAGGGATATGCTGCAAGACACCAAGTATAAACTAAAAACAATTGCAACGGTTTATGGCGAAAAAAAAGCCTATTTATTTTGCCAAATATTATTGGTGGTTTATCTGATTTTATTGTTCTTCTTCCGCTCAGGCGGATTCAATATCGATTTTTTTGCGCTCACTTTAACCATTATTCTAACTGCTTGGCTCATTTTTAAATCTAAATGGGAAAAAAATGAATACTACTATTTTTTTTACTTAGACGGAACCTTGATTTTACAATACGTAGTATTGCTTTTCTTTAATCTTATATCCTGAGTAAATTTGAAATCCTCATCACCATTCATCATGAATAAAAACATTTCCATACAATCAATCAATATAAAAGGGAATATAGAACAGTTGGTGGCCGATCATCAATCGGTAAAAACCGCTTTTAAAAAAGAAAGCATTGGTGATAGAAACATATTTTTACGCATGACGGGTTTTGAAGGCGATATGGTTGCAGATAAAAAACACCATGGCGGCAACGATAAGGCGATTTGCTGTTATAGTGCAAATAGGTTTGCCTATTGGGAAAAAGAATTAAATTTAGATTTAGGGTTTGCCGCCTTTGGAGAAAACCTAACCCTAGAAGGAGAAAGTAGTTTAGAAGAAAATATTTTTATTGGCGATAAATATCAATTAGGAGATGCAATAGTAGAAGTTTCAGAACCCCGTGGGCCTTGTTTTATCATCGGGATAAGATATAACTATAAACCATTCGCTAAACTTTGTCAAGATACAGGTTTTACTGGTTTCTATCTGCGCACCATCAAAGAGGGGCAGGTTAAAAAAACCGATGGATTGGTACATTTATCAGCTCATCCAAAAAAGATCTCTGTTGCTTTTGTTAACCAAATCCGTTACCACGATTTTAAAAATAAAGCCGCTCTAGAACGCTTGGTTGATTTAAAAGAACTCACTTTAGAATGGAGAGAAAAACTAGAGGTATTATTAAGAAAGGCAAAATGAAAATAGGTTTTACCGGTTATTTTAAGCATCAAAATTATTGCCTATTGTAAGTCATTGGTAAATTTATTGTCTTATTAGTAAGAAATAATGTAAAGCTTTAATAAATAAATAGATATTTGTCTCATTGGTTATTAAAAATGAAAATAAATATTCTATCCCTATTGCTGCTTGCGCTTTTAGCTACTTCATGCGTTAATAGAGAAAAAGTGCGTTTAAGGGGTGCCCAAAACATTAAGGGAACCGTTTACGGCGACTCTATACTTGACAATAACGTTAGAGAATTAAGTACTTTATTAGATTTGGTACATGGTGGCGAGCGTGAAAAAGTTACCGTTAAAGGTGTGGTTAATAATGTTTGCAATAAAGACGGTAATTGGGTTACCATTAAATTACCCAATAACGACCTTATGAAGGTAAATTTTGAAGAAGGTAAATTTAAAATTCCCAACAGCACTAAAGGAAAAACGGTAGTAATTAAAGGAATGGCCAAAACCGATATTTTTAGCGAAGATCAACAAAAGCAGCTCGCCCAAGAAATTGATGCCCCAGAAAAAGAAATAGCAAAAATAAAAGGCCCAAAAAGAATGATCTCTTTTGATGCGATCGGTATGGTGGTATTGTAGTCATCAATTTTCGGCTGGTTATGCAAGGCCAAAATAAATGATCTATTAGATCAAACCTTAGTGCTTCATAAAGTTAAGGCTCAAAAATTAATCGGCCGTTTAAGGTTTTGCATTGGGCACTTTAAAAATCATATCTTTATTTTCATAAAGCACCTCATGTTGCGCTTCTATGTTTTTATGGAAACTTTCTGGCAACCTTGCCCAATCAAAAAGATGTACCACAATCAGCACATTACACTCCCGTATTTTTTCTTAAACATTCAAAAATATATCGAGTGATAATCTCTTTAAGTCAGGGGTTCTTATCACTAAATCTAAATCGCTGCCTACATGTGCATCTCCGTTTACTCGGCTGCCATAAGCCCAAACTTGTATAGGTAAAATAATCTCAAACTCTTTAACACAGGCCTAACGATACCTATCATCATCTATCTCGTTTGGGTCTGCGCTTAGTAATAGTCCGTAGGCTTTGTCTAATGTTGCAATACAACGCTCTAAGTAAGTGGTATCGATTTTTTTTTCATATTGGATATTTATAGCATTATAGTTTAAATGCTTTTACCGAAAATAGAAATTTTTTGACGGAGATATTAAAATGTTCAGATGCTAGCTGTTTTAATTATAGATTTAAGTTTTTCAATTTCAAAAAGCTTATAAAACAGTTAAGCTCCAAACGGGGAGAGTGGAGCTTAAACTAACCAATTATAAACCTAAATTAAACGAAAGGGCTGTAGGGGTAGGAGTCGAACCTACACGAAGCAGTTATTTCACCTTGCGGCTATTTCCCAAATCTTCGCCACCGAGACAAGGAGGTGTGTCTGCCAATTTCACCACCCTACAGTGTATTTTATTTTTTCAATTTTAACATTCGGCTTGCCCGTTTGTCTTATTGTATAGAACAAATGTAATGCTATTGGTAATACGTTGCAAATATTTCAACAAAATATTTTAATTTTTATTAATTTTTTATTTATAATTGTTAAATATTAGTAATCGATAAAAACATGAATGATAAATTAAGACCTAATTTAGAAATTGATAATTTGGATATAGATATTTTATCTATTTTAATGAACGATGCAACCACCGCCTATACAGAAATAGCCAAAGAATTGATCGTTTCTGGCGGCACCATACATGTGAGGATGAAAAAGATGCAGGATTTGGGCATTATCAAAGGATCTAACCTAATTGTAGATGCCCAAAAAGTGGGTTATGATATTTGTGCTTTTTTAGGGATCTATTTAGAAAAAGGTTCTATTTATCATGATGCCGTTAATGAGCTAAAAAAAATCAAAGAGATAGTAGAACTACATTATACCACGGGTGGCTATTCTATGTTTGCAAAAATTATTTGTAGAGACACCAACCATTTAAGATATGTTTTAAACGATGAAATACAAGCGGTTTCGGGTATCCAGCGTACAGAAACATTTATTTCTTTAGAAGAGAGCATCAAAAGACAGATTACTTTGAAATAGATTATTAAAAAGCTAAATGGCAAGAAGTTTGATTTAATACTAAGAATTAAACTCAAACACCATGGAAGCAAAAGATAAAAAATGGGAATCTGGCCCCATGCAAGAAACAGACGATAAAAGAACCATTGAGCAAATAAATAGGGCTAAAGAAGAGGCCCAAAGAAGAAACGAGAATTTAGACGAGGAGGAGCCCGAGGGCGGTTACAAAGAAAAAAACGGAGACCATAAAAGGCAATTTACAGATATAAGAAACGAGCCCAAGCAAGATAAAAAAGCTACCCATCCGCAAACTGGCGGATAATTTAAAGATAGCTTTTAAAAACCCCTTTAACCATTAATTTGGTTAAAGGGGTTTTGTTTTCTTGTCAAATCTATTATGGCATCTTATGTGCTTTAGTAGGTTATCATTCACTCCATAATTAAGATCATGCAAAAATTCGATGTAATTGTTATTGGCGCAGGCCAAGCAGGAATCCCACTATCAAAAAAGTTTGCCCAAGCAGGTAAAAAAGTAGCATTAATAGAAAAAAGAATGATCGGTGGCACCTGTATAAACGATGGTTGCTCGCCAACAAAAACGATGGTTGCCAGCGCAAGGGTTGCATATTTGGTAAAAAACGGCGCAAAGTGGGGCGCAAATCCAAAAAATTTCGAGCTTGATTATTCAACCGTTTTAGAAAGGAAAAACGCAATCGTTAAATCTTTTAGAAACGGAGCGATCAAAGGTTTAGAAAAAGAAAAAAACATCACGGTTTTTATGGGCGAAGGCTATTTTGAAGCTGCGCACCATATAAAAATCGATACAAAAGAAGAAACAATAGACATAGAGGGAGAACTTATTTTTATCAATACGGGCTGTTCGCCAACCATCCCAAACATAGAGGGTATAAAAACCACTTCTTACCTTACTTCTACCACCATTATGGAATTAGAAGAAGTTCCAACACATCTAATCATTATAGGTGGTGGCTACATTGCCTTAGAATTTGGGCAGATGATGAGCCGTTTTGGAGCGAAAGTGACCATTTTAGAAAAGTCTGATACTTTGCTGCCTCATGAAGATGATGATGTTTGTGTTGCCATTACAGACATATTTAAAAGTGAAAACATAGAGATACACACCTCTGCAGAAGTAATTGCTGTTTCGGGAAAAAATGAAAAAACGGTAAGCACCACCATTAAAGGTAAAAAGAGAGACTTTACCGGGAGCCATATTTTAGTGGCTGCGGGGCGCTCTCCACAAACAAAAAATCTAAAATTATCATTTGCTGGCATAAACACTAATGATAGGGGTTTTATTGAAGTTGATGAACATCTAAAAACCACACAAAAAAATATTTATGCTTTGGGCGATGTTAAAGGCGGCCCTGCTTTTACGCACATTGCCTACAATGATTATGTAATTTTGGCCGATAATCTATTAAAAAATGGCAGCAAAACCACCAAAGGAAGGCTTGTACCATATTGTATGTTTACAGACCCACAACTAGGGCGCATTGGCATTACAGAAGGCGAGGCTAAAAAGCAAAAATTGAATTACAAAGTGGCCAAGTTAGAAATGAAATATGTAGCTAGGGCTTTAGAAACTGGCGAAACCAAAGGTTATATGAAAGCCATAGTAGATGCGGGTACTAAACTCATTTTAGGTGCATCTATCATTGGCGAGCAAGGTGGAGAAATCATGTCGGTTTTGCAAATGGCCATGATGGGGAATATCACTTATGAGCAAATTAGGTCCAATATTTTTGCCCACCCCCTCTTTTCAGAATCGCTGAACAATCTTTTTATGTCATTAGATGAATAGCTAAAAGGAGAAAGGGTTTAAAGCATAAGGAAAACAGCAAAAGCTTACTTCAAAACACCTAATTTCAAAAGCCCATAAGTTAAACCAGTTACATGCAACGCTTGCGGGATCTCATTGTGCAACAGCATTTGCTTTACTTCGGCAACAGAATAAAGTTCAATGTCTATATCTTCATGTTCATCTAGATCTTGCTCTTGCACTTTTTTTCCGCCTTTGGCCAAATAGCAATAAGTAACATTATTAGAAGTTGCGGGGTTGGGGTAAATGGTAGAAACCAATTCAAAATCATCAAACAAATAACCTGTTTCTTCTAAAAGTTCACGCTTTGCGGCATCAACGGGCTTTTCATCACCATCGATCACACCTCCAGGTATTTCGATAGAAACAATATCTCCGCTATGGCGATATTGCCTCACCATGATCACTTTTTCATCATCAGTTACGGCAACCACGTTTACCCAATTTGGGTATTCAAGCACATAATATTCGCTCGCCACCCTCCCATTGGGCAATTCACATTCATCAACCCTTAAAGTTGCCCAAGGTTTTTGCACTAAATATTTAGAAGAAAGTGTTTTCCATTTAGAAATTGCCATGTGTTAAAATTAGAAAATTAAATGGTTTTTTTTATCGATATAATTAAGAAATCCATTGTCGATGTTATTCCGTTAGCCAGCTGGCTAATCGGGATCTCATCAAAATCAGTTTTAATATATTTCCCCATCCTAAAAGCGAGGCACTAATCCATCTGCTAACCAACAATAAATCTTTCCTGTTAAATATTTTGGGCGTTTTAACTCTTTTTTTGCAACTGGCTTTACGCATAAAGACAAAAAAGCCTGCCCGAAAACAGGCGGGGATGCCGTTCCTATCGTTAACGCAAATCCCTTTAAAGGTCAAAATGCTTTTTATGGCCCATGGCTTAAGCTATGGGCCATAAAACATAATCAGCCTATTTAAACTTCCCCATTAAAGCTTTCAATTTATCTTGCATATCACCTTCTGCAACTTTTGGTTGTTCTTTTTTCATAACAACAGCTTTTTGCTGAACCACTTTATTCGCGTGTTTTTGAAACGGTTTGCGCTCTACGGGTTTTTGGGCGATTTCTTTTTTCTCCCCAGATTTCATGGTCAGTGAAATTCTCTTTCTAGCAACATCCACTTCAACCACGGTAACTTGTACCCTTTGCGAAACTTTAACCACTTCATTTGGGTTGCTGATAAATTTATCTGCCATCTGGCTTAAATGCACCAAACCATCTTGGTGTACGCCAATATCAACAAAAGCCCCAAAATTGGTTATGTTGGTAACAATGCCGGGCAGTTTCATCCCTGCTTTCAGATCTTCTATTTTATTGATCCCATCGGCGAAGGCAAAAGCCTCAAAAGCTTCACGGGGGTCTCTCCCAGGTTTTGCCAGTTCGGCAATGATATCCTTTAAAGTTGGCAAACCAACTTCTTCAGAAACATAATTTTTTAAATCTATCTGTTTTCTTTTCTCCTCATCATTCAGTAAATCCGCCACTTTACAATTTAAATCTTTTGCCATTTTCTCTACCAAGGCATAACGTTCTGGGTGTACTGCACTGGCATCTAATGGATGGTCGCTGTTTCTGATACGTAAAAAAGCAGCGGCTTGTTCAAAGGCCTTATCGCCCAAACGGGCAACTTTTTTTAAAGAGTTCCTGTTTTTAAATGCACCATGTAAATTACGATACTCCACAATATTTTGCGCCAATTGTGACCCCAAACCCGATACATAAGCTAAAATTTGCTTGGAGGCCGTATTTAATTCTACACCAACGGCATTTACACAACTAATCACGGTATCATCTAAAGAGGTTTGTAATTTATTTTGATCTACATCATGTTGGTACTGCCCAACACCAATAGATTTTGGGTCTATTTTTACCAGTTCTGCCAAGGGATCCATCATCCTTCTACCTATGGAAATTGCGCCCCTAACCGTAACATCATGATCGGGCAATTCTTCCCTTGCCGTTTCAGATGCCGAATAAATAGAAGCTCCGCTCTCGTTTACCATCACCACCAAAACATTTTGTAAGTTTTGCGTCTTCACAAAATCCTCGGTTTCTCTGCTCGCCGTTCCGTTGCCAATCGCAATGGCTTCTATTTTATATTTCTCGCATAAATACTTTAAAGTTTGTGCAGCTTCTTTGGCAACCCCAGCACCAGTATGCGGGTAAATGGTGGTGTTTTCCAATAGTTTGCCCTGCTGATCTAAACAAACCAATTTACAGCCCGTTCTAAAACCTGGGTCTAAGGCCAGAACCCGTTTCTGCCCAATGGGCGCTGCCAATAAAAGCTGACGAGCATTCTCTGCAAAAACCCTAATGGCTTCCTCATCAGCCATTTGTTTAGATTTTAATCGGGTTTCAGTTTCCATGGATGGCTTTAACAATCGTTTATAGCAATCATTTAAAGCCAACTTTATTTGTTGCGATTTTTTATTGTTGGTCGTAACGAATTGATTTTCTAAAATCTGTATGGCAGCCTCTTCTTCTGGCAAAGCATCCAATTTCAAAATCAGTTCTTTCTCGCCACGCCGCATGGCCAAAACACGGTGAGATGGTGCCGTTTTAACGGGTTCGCTCCAATCAAAATAATCTTTATATTTTATTCCCTCTTCTTCCTTGCCTTTTAAAACCTCGGCTTTATAAATCCCTTTATCAAAAAACAGCAAACGCAAATTGGCCCTTGCATCGGCATTTTCAGATATGATCTCTGCAACAATATCCCTTGCGCCCTGCAAAGCTTCATCGATAGTATTTACCCCTTTTTCTATGTCAATAAAAGCTTTCGCCTCCTCTTCTGGGTTTTTAGCGTCTTGAAGCAACAAGCTTAATCCTAATGGTTCTAATCCTTTTTCTTTGGCGATAGAAGCCTTTGTTTTTCGCCTAGGTTTATAGGGCAAATAAATATCTTCCAACAAAGTCATGGTTTCGGCATCCAAAACTGCTTTTTTTAATTCGTCGGTTAATTTCCCTTGCTCTTCAATAGATTTTAGGATAGCTTCTTTTCTTTTATCCAGATCACGTAATTGCTGCGCCCTATCACGGATGTTGGCTACTTGTACTTCGTCCAAACTGCCCGTCATTTCTTTCCTATACCTAGAAATAAACGGAATGGTTGCGCCTTCATCTAATAAGCTCAAAGTAGCTTCTACCTGTTTGCTGCCTATATTTAATTCTTGTGCGATTAAAAATATATGTTGTTGTGCCATGCTTTGTTTTTGTGGTACGAAGATGGGAAATTGAGAACTTATTTTAGAATTGGTTTGTACACATTTATGGAAAAGTATTTTTTGGGTAATGTATAATTTCCCTAAAACAAAAAAAGCACAACGATAATTACCGCTGTGCTCCAAAATCTTAAAAAAATCTAAATCTTATCTCGCCATCCCGAAAGTGGCTTCGTAGGTTTTCATTTTACTTTCTAGCTCTTTATGTAAAGCTGGTTCGCCATATTTGTTGGTCATATCTACAAATTGGGAGAGTACAAAAAGATTGAGTTGTATATCTCTGCTGGCCAAGTTTTCTTTACTGGCAATAATACTTGCGTGGTAATCCAGCTCTTCAATGATCAGCTTTTCACTTTGCTTTAACAAATCTGTGGCTTGTTGTTTCATTCCCAAGCTGTACATATTAGAAATCATCTCAAATTTACTTAATGCAAAATTAGGGTCGTAAGTAGTGGTTATAGGTAAAACCCTTAAGCATTCTTTCATCACGTTTCTTGCGCTATCTACTTTGCCTTCGTGTATTAAGTTTTTAGCCAGCTCATTAAACTTGTTTACAGATAAGAACACCATCTTTTCAGATTCTGGATCTAAATAAGGTGCGGTTTTAATAGGTCCCCAATCAAAATTATGCATCAAATTATTGTACATTACATCGGTGTTAACCACTTCTGTTTCTCCAAGAGGGCTATCTGAGGCGATTTTTCCTTTAACCTTTGGTTGTAGCCTCAAAGCAAAACCTTCGTTAAACAAATAATTATCTAAACCCAAAAAGTTGCTGTTAGGTACGGTAAAAGCAAAATAGATAGGGCGTTTCCAATGGTTATGAACTAAAATATCTAAAATTGCCAATTGCCCTTTTGTTAAATAATTGCCACTGAAAGTCCAATCCATTTCTGGTACAATTTGGCTTTTATTTACTGTTTTAACCGTTTTGGTGGCTAAAACTTCTGCTGGGTTAATGGTCATTTTAAAACTTTTTGTAGGTAAAAAGTTTTCAGATTTACCACTTTGGTAGGCCACTTTTGCTTCCGGATTATCTGATGTTAAAAACTCAAATACATCCTTTAGCTCTTGGGGTCCTTCCAGTTTAAAGTCTTGGTAAAAAAGCACATCCCTGGTCCCGGTTTTGTACATATCGGGCTTCATGCTCATTGGTAAAGGGGCCGATTGGTTAAAAGGCCTTCTCAATTGATCAATATACCAATCTGTATCAAATAAGCTTAGGTTAACAATCCTAACATCTGGCCTAAAGTTTTCTACCTCTTGTACAAACCATAAAGGGTAGGTGTCATTATCTCCATAGGTAAACAAAATGGCATTTGGCGCACAGCTGGCCAAATAATTCTTGGCAAAATCCCTTGCGGTAGATTTTCCAGAACGATCGTGATCGTTCCACTCTTGGCTAGCCATTAATATTGGCGCTGCAAATAAACATACCACGGTTGCAATTACTGCCGCCGTTTTTGGCGTGACAACTTTTTTGAGCCAATCCATTACCGCAAAAACGCCCAAACCTATCCAAATGGCATAGGCATAAAAGGAACCAACGTAGGCATAATCTCGCTCACGCGGTTGGCTTGGCGTTTGGTTTAGATAAATTACAATGGCCAAGCCGGTAAAGAAAAATAATAGCGCAACGATCCCAGCATCTTTTTGGCTGTTTTTAAAATGCCAAAAAGCACCTAAAAGCCCTAAAATTAAAGGCAAGAAAAACATCCTGTTATAAGCTTTGTTTTTGGTGATGCTTTCGGGCAGAGCAGATTGGTCTCCCAAGCGTAAAGCATCTAAAAATTTAATCCCGCTTATCCAATTCCCATCGGTATAATTTCCAATTCCTTGGCTATCGTTTTGGCGGCCGGCATAATCCCACAGTAAATATCGCATATACATAAAACCAACCTGATAAGTGGCGAAGAAACCAATGTTTGTAGCAAAAGTTGGGCTTTCTTGAGGGCCTAAATTCATCCAATCCCTATACACCGCCGGATGATTAGAATCATCACTGTACATTCTAGGGAACAAAGTATTTCTATCGTATTCATAAGATTGCTTTTGCCCGGTTACTTCATATTTTGTTTCACCTTTTCTGTATTGATTTGCACCTTGCTTGGTATCAATGGGCTTAGAATCGAAATACTGGCCATAAACCAAAGGCCTATCGCCATATTGCTCTCTATTTAAATAACTTAAGAAAGAAAAAGCATCTTGTGGATTGCTGTTATTTAAAGTTGGGTTGGCTTTTGCCCTGATAACGATCATGGCAAATGAGCTGTACCCAAAAATGATCAGGATAAAAGAAAGCATCGCCATATTCAAAACAGGCTTGTTTTTCTTTATAGAATAAACGGTTAAATAAATGGTTAAACCTATCATCAATAAAGCGAAGAAAAGCACCCCAGACCCAAAGCCAAAACCAAATGTATTTACAAAAAGCAGATCAAAATTTGCAGCAATCTTGATCATGTATTGGATAATACCATATTGGATGATACCCAAAATGAGGATACCAGCAAGCAGGGCAACAAAAACCCCTTTGGTGGTGGCCAATTTATTTCTTCTGAAATAGTACACCAAAGCCATTGCGGGTATGGCCAATAGATTTAATAAGTGGATGCCAATGGATAAACCCATTACATAAGCTATAAACAACAACCATTTATCTGCATAAGGCTCATCAGCATGTGCATCCCATTTTAAAATTGCCCAAAACACAACTGCCGTACATAATGAAGACATGGCGTAAACTTCTGACTCTACAGCAGAAAACCAGAAAGAATCTGAAAAAGCATAAGCTAATGCACCCACTAAACCAGCACCCATTATCGTAATTAATTGATAAGTGCTAGGCATTACGCCCGCCTTTAAAACCACTTTTTTCCCTAGTGCCGTGATGGACCAAAACAGAAACATGATGGTTGCACCACTAGCTAAAGCCGAACTTACATTTACACAATAAGCCACCTTTTTGGGGTCGCTGGCAAATAGGCTGAAGATTTTCCCTATCATTAAGAACAAGGGTGCGCCAGGCTGGTGTACAATCTGTAATTTATAAGCGGCAGAGATAAACTCGCCACAATCCCAATAGCTTGCGGTAGGCTCTAAGGTTAAAATATAAACCGTTGATGCGATTAAAAAGGCTAGCCAACCTAGTAGGTTGTTGATTTTTGTATAGGTCATTTCGAAAATAATCTTTTAACCGCCGAAAATAACTAATTGTATTCAAATTAAAGGCATTTTAACATTTATTAACCACAGATGGTTTTTTAAGATCAACAATAGCTCAAAATAAAAGATAATTAATGATTTGGGCGTTTTAACACTTCGCCAGCTGGCGGATACATCTTTTTTTGCTATTTGCTAAATGGCAAGCGCAAAAAAAAGCCTGCCCTAAAAACAGGCTTGGATGCCGTTCCTATCGTTAATGCTGCTGAAAGGCACAAAACTTCGTAGATGAGCTAGGTAACGTTATGGAATCCTCTAATCAAAAACATTTTATGGCGCATACGATCTTATCCTTAAAAACTTTATTATCAAAATAATTTGCATCATTTATCTAATGCTCCTATATTTGCATTCCGTTTTGGAAGACTATTGTTTTTTAAGACAAGATTGCCCGATAGTATAATGGTAGTACAACGGTTTTTGGTACCGTCTGTCTAGGTTCGAATCCTGGTCGGGCAACTTAAGAAAAATTCGGAAGTTGCATAAATTTCCGAATTTTTCATTTTAAACTACTCCAAAAGTAAAAGCTCATGCCTTCAACTTTTAATACCGTAAAACTTTTTTCAGGATCTGGCACAACTGGGCTATCAGAAAAAATCGCTAAATGTTATGGTAAAGATTTGGGAAAGGTAATTCTTTCTAGGTTTTCTGATGGAGAGTTTCAACCACATTATGACGAGTCTATAAGAGGTTGTGATGTTTTCTTGATTCAATCTACCTGCCAACCCAATGATAATTTGGTAGAGCTTTTGATGATGATAGATGCAGCAAAAAGAGCTTCGGCGCATTACATTACTGCGGTTATCCCTTATTTTGGTTTAGCAAGGCAAGATAGAAAAGACAAGCCCAGGGTGGCTATCGGCGCAAAGCTGGTCGCTAATCTTTTGGTGGCGGCGGGTATCCATCGCATCATGACAATGGATTTACACGCAGCGCAAATCCAAGGTTTTTTTGACATCCCGGTAGATCATTTAGACGCATCGGTAATATTTGTTCCCTATATCAAAAGTTTAGGATTACAAAATTTAACCATCGCCTCGCCAGATATGGGTGGTTCTTACAGGGCCAGAACGTTTGCAAAATATTTTAATGCAGAGGTTGTAATTTGTGATAAGAGGAGAAAAAGAGCCAATGAAATAGAATCAATGTCTATAATTGGTGATGTAACAGGCCAAGATATTGTTTTGATAGATGACATAATAGACACCGCAGGGACGCTTTCAAAAGCAGCAGGTTTGATTATGGAAAATGGCGCAAAAAGTGTTAGAGCCGTTTGTACGCATGCTGTTTTATCGGGCAAAGCCTATGAAACCATAGAGAACTCTGCTTTAGACGAGTTAATAGTTACCGATACTATCCCTTTAAAGCATCATAGCAATAAAATAAAAGTATTATCAACGGCAGATTTGTTTTCAAAAGCAATCGCAAACGTAAATGAACACGCATCAATAAGTGAACTTTTTAAAATTTAACAATAAAATAAATACAAATCATGAATTCAATCGCTATTAGCGGTTCTCTAAGAGAGAACGTAGGGAAACGCGACGCAAAGGAACTGCGTTACGAAGGTAAAGTACCAGCCGTACTATACGGTGGTAAAGAACAAATACATTTTGCAATTGATGCCCCAGAATTGAGAGACCTAGTTTACACACCGGAGGTAAACTTTGCCGAAATAACCGTGGGAAACAAGAAGTTTAATGCAATAATGCAGGATATACAATTTCATCCTTTAACAGAGAAAATAGTACATATTGATTTTCTTCAGTTGTTTGACGATAAAATAGTTACCATGGAAATACCGGTAAAATTAACCGGAACTTCTCCTGGTGTTAAAGAAGGTGGTAAATTAATCCAGAAATTGCGCAAATTAAAAGTTAAAGCATTACCTAAGGATATGCCACAATATGTAGAGGTTTCTTTAGAACCTTTAACGGTTGGTAAATCTGTAAGAGTGCGTGATTTAAAACCTGATGGTTTTGTGATTACTAACGTACCAGAAGATACGGTTGTTTCTGTAATTATGTCTAGAGCTTTAAAACAGGCAGAACAGCAAGCAGCGGCCACTACCAAAAAGTAAAATTTTTTTAATCAAAAAATCCCCGTTGGTGCTTTAACCAACGGGGATTTTTTATGGAATTTCAAATTGATTCTGATAGTTTTACTAAGGCTTATTATAACTATAAACCGTGTAGCTACATAAAAACTGAGCAGCGTATTTTGCGATAAAACTACAGATCAAAACAGGGACAAACAACAAGTAGCCTCCAGGAACCATGCTGCAGATCAAAAATATAGAGGTTAAAGGGGCATGAATAGCCGCACTTAGCATACCTGCCGCCCCTAATAAAGCAAAATTCAAAATGATCAAATGAGTGCCTAAATAATGGTTAAGCATCATTGCCGTTAACATTCCTAAAACTGCGCCAGCAACTATACTTGGTGCGAAAACTCCCCCATCGCCACCCGCACCCAATGTTAAAGAAGCGGCCAAAGGTTTTAACAAAGCTATAATCAACAACAAAAACATCAAGCTTAAAGAAAAAGGTTGCTGGTTAATTTTATCCATCAATCCCGGTATGGCATGATAGCTATCGCCGTAAAGCTGTGGAAGAAATAGCAAACCGATACCAACCAAAATTGCGCCGCTGTTAACCCTTATAAAATTGTTCTCTATTTTAGCAAAAGTGCCTTTGATATAAATTACCGCTTTGGTAAAGTAAACTGCCAAGGCCCCAACCAAAACACTGAGGATAATAAAAAACGGAATAGCACTTGTATTCCAATTGATCACCGAGAATTTGAAAAGGGTTTCCCCGCCCAGTAAAATAATGCTTAACCAACTTACCAAAACAGAGATACCACAACTTAATACGATCGAAAAAGTCAACTTTTTTCTGGCTATTACTTCTATGGCAAACAAAAAGCCGGCAATTGGGCTAACAAACAACATCGCAATACCAGAAGCTACGCCTGCACAGATCAATTCTGTTTTATAAATGTTCGCAATGGCGGTTTTTCTTTGGGCCACCGCACCTATGGCGGCCGTTGCAACAACCGTAGATACCTCTACGCCCGTAGAACCACCAAAAATTACCGTTAAAAACCCGTTAAAATAATGTGATGGCACCTTAAAGGTTGGCAACATATTCTTTCTGTTATCAATGGTTTGATAAATCTCTTTTATGCCCTTGTTTTGTTTGCCCTTAAACAAGTACTTTCTCAGAAAATAAATCAAGGTTATCCCAACGGAAGGCAAAATAATGAACAATAGCGGATAAAGACTGGCCTTGCCAAATATCAAATGCTCAAAATGTTCTGTGGCTTTTTTTAAGGATACCGCCAGCAAAACGGCAAATAAACTCACAACCGCAGATGTAATAATGAGTTTTAAATAGTTTATGGTAATGATCGTTTTTCGCATTTCAAATTTGCAAAGAGATTATTTTCTTGTGCAAAGATAAGACAAATAATAAGTTAGTGTTGTTTGAGTTTAATAGATGGTTTATTTTACAAATCTTAAATAAATTACGGCTTAAGGGCATTCCATTATTTATTTATTTGCTATCATTATCTTTGTCAAATGTTATCAACCTCAGAAGAGTTAAACCATTATCTTTCTAAAACCAGCGAACCAGAGGGCCATCTATTAAAAAGAATCGATAGGGAAACCCAATTAGAAGTTCTAATGCCGAGGATGCTCTCTGGGCATTTTCAAGGAAGGGTTTTAAGCATGTTGAGTAAGATGCTGAAACCCAAGGTTATTTTAGAAGTGGGGACTTTTACCGGTTACGCTACCTTATGTTTGGCCGAAGGCTTACCAAAAGATGGGAAGATCATCTCCTTAGACATAAACGAAGAATTAGAAGACAGGGTTAGGGGCTACTTTTCGGCATCGGATTATAAACAACAAATAGATTACAGGATCGGAAACGCCCTTGAATTGATACCGAAAATTGAGGATGTTTTTGATCTGGTATTTATAGATGCCGATAAAAAAAACAACGGCGCTTATTATGATTTGGTTTTTGATAAACTGAAACCCGGCGGGATCATTATTGTTGATAATGTTTTATGGAGCGGGAAAGTTTTAACCAATATTAACGATTCTGACACTATAAATATCAGTACATTTAACCAAATGGTAAAAAACGACACTAGGGTTGAGCAATTGATCTTACCCGTGAGAGATGGGCTTTTTATCATTCGTAAAAAATAAAAATGCTCTTTTCAATAAATGATAACTTTTTTAAAAAAACCCTACTAAAGATAGTTTTGCTAACCCTATTTTTTATTACGCTCAATTCTAGATGTTTTTCACAATCCGTAACCCAAAATTATATCGAAGAACATAAAGACTTCTCTGTTGACCTAATGAACAAATACCATTTACCGGCCAGTATTATTTTGGGTGTTGCAATTCACGAGTCTGGTAGCGGAACAAGTAAAATAGCCAGATATTTGAACAATCATTTTGGCATTAAAGGTTATAATAACAGCACTCAAATTAGGTCTGCATACAAAGGCTTTGAGGTTGCAGAAGATTCTTATTTAAACTTTATCGATATTCTGCAAAGCCGATCAAAATTTAAGATCCTGTTTAACAAATACTCAGATTACGATTATCGTTCTTGGGCTTATGGCATTCAAAGGGGCGGTTACGCAGCAAGTAGAACTTGGGCCTCACAGGTAATAGCAATCATAAAAAAATACAAACTTTATGAGCTAGATAACAGGCCCATAGATTATGTAGAACCCGTGGAAGCGGTAAAGGTTAACATTTATTACAAAGTAAAACCTGGTGATACTTTGGGTAAAATTGCACTTAAATACCATACTACTGTTAAAAACTTGATGAAGAGAAATAATTTAAAATCTCCCATATTGCAAATAGGACAAAAATTAAGAATTAAATGAAAAACCTATTGTTATCGCTTTCGCTGATAATTTTATTGGCTTCTTGTGCTTCTAAAAGAAAAGTTTATCAAAAAGAAAATAAACAAGTTGAAAAAACCGCCAACAAAATATCTGGCGGTAATTACATTTCTTATGATACCCAATCTTATATCGATAGATTTAAAAACATTGCCGTTACCGAGATGAACAAATATGGTATCCCGGCTAGCATCACTTTGGCACAAGCACTTTTAGAATCTGGAACTGGTAATAGTGATTTGGCTAAATATGCCAATAATCATTTTGGTATCAAATGTACCTCAGATTGGAGTGGTAAAGGATATTATAAAGATGATGATAAAAAAGACGATTGCTTTAGGGTTTACAATAACCCCGAAGAAAGCTTTAAAGATCATTCAGAATTTTTAAAAAGAAAGCGATATGCCTTTTTATTTGAGTTAGATAAAAACGATTATGAAGGATGGGCAAAAGGCTTAAAGCAAGCTGGGTATGCAACAAACCCGAGATACCCAACTTTATTGATCAGTATAATTGAAAAGTATGATCTACATCAATACGATAAACGCGAAGGAGAAATTGATAAAATAAAAAGGGAAGACCGTGTATTATCAGACATCAATAAAAACATTCCTAAAGAGCAATCAAAAGACCGTAAAACAGATGCGCCACCAGTGATCGCCGGCGATAAATACCTGGTACAACAGGGCGATACACTTTACAACATTTCTAAACGTTTTGGCTTAACCGTTGAGCAGCTTAAAGCCCTAAACAACATGAACGATAGCACAATTAAGATAGGCCAAGAAATAACCATCAAAAAATAAATTTGAAAAACATCCTTTGCTTTTTTTCCTTTGTAATCTTTACTCTTTCCGCTTATGCTCAAACTAAAGGAGAAATAGGTGGGATCGTGTTTGATAGTAATACCAAATTTAGGTTAAATAGGGTTTTACTAACAAACGTAAATACGCAACAATCCATCTACAATAATAATAAGGGAGAGTTTTTTATCAAAATTAATGTTGGTGATATTTTAACCAGTAAATTACAAGGTTATAGAACCGACACTTTGAGATATACCGGACAAACAACCTTGATCATTTATCTTAAAAGACTTGCTATCCCACTGCCCGAAGTGGTTTTCAAAGATTCTGTATTATCGGCTAAGGCCAAATACGAAGAAACAAAAAGAGAATTTAATAAGGCAATAAGATTGGGCAATGATAAAGATTTGATAAGCACTGGCCCGGCGGGGGCAGGGCTAAGCATAGAAGCTATATGGAGTGCATTTAGCAAAGAAGGAAGAAACGCCCGTAAGCTGATGGAAATTATGGAACGCGATTATCAAAACTCTTTTGTTGATGAGATTTTCAATAAAGATTTGGTGGCCAGGGTTACTGGCTTAAAAGGCGACAGATTATTGATTTTTATGATCAACTATCGCCCTTCTTACGCCTTTGCAATCAAAGCCCGCAATTATGATTTGATCAATTACATAAAAGTGGCTTATATGAAGTATCAAATGAATCCTAAACTCGAAGACATCTCTGAATTAGAACCTATCGAAATAAAATAAATGATTTTATTGCCCCCAATTAACGTTAATTTAGTCAGTTGATTGACCCAATTAACGTTAATTTAGTCAGTTAATTGACGAAATTAACGTTTTTATTATATTTGAATTATGAAAATCTATAGAAAGGTTCAAGATTTAATTCAAAAACGCATTAATCAAAACAAGGTATTACTGCTTTATGGCACTAGGAGAGTTGGTAAAACCTACTTGATCAAATCTGTAGAGAAAGATTACACCATACCCTTTCTGCACCTTAATGCAGAAGATGCGGATGTGGCCTCTATTTTAGAAAACAGGAGCGTAAGCAATTACCAAAGATTGTTGGCGGGCAAAAAACTATTGATCATAGATGAGGCCCAAGTGATTCCAGAAATTGGAAAGATCTTAAAGTTAATGATCGATAGTTTTGAAGACTTAACAATTATAGCAACCGGATCCTCTGCTTTTGACCTATCTAACCAAACCGGCGAACCATTAACGGGCAGAAGCTATACTTATCATTTATATCCTGTATCCCAAAAAGAGTTATCTGCCTTAGAAAACAATTTAGAAACAAAACAGAATTTAGACGACAGGTTGGTTTTTGGTTCTTATCCAGAGGTTTTTCAATTAGAAACCCCTAAAGAAAAAGAAGAGTATCTAAAAAATCTGGTAAAATCTTACCTGTTAAAAGATATTTTACATTTCGAGAATATCCAGAACAGCACAAAAATATTTGATCTATTAAAACTAATGGCCTACCAGGTTGGGTCTGAGGTTTCATTAAATGAATTGGGCAAAAAACTAGGCATTAGCAAAAACACCGTAGAAAGATATTTAGATCTTTTAAGCAAAGTGCAAATATTATTTAAACTTGGGGGCTTTAGCACAAATTTGCGTAAAGAGATCATCAAATCTGCAAAATGGTATTTCTTTGATAACGGGATTAGGAATGCCATAATCAATGATTTTAGATTAGTGCCTGTAAGGCAAGATTTGGGCTTGCTTTGGGAAAACTATTGCATTTATGAAAGGATAAAGCTTAACAATCATCAGCAAATTAATTCTGAATATTATTTCTGGAGAACGTACGATCAACAAGAGATAGATTTGATCGAGAAAACAGGAAAAGAAATTAAGGCTTTTGAGTTTAAGTATGGAAACGGCACAAAAAAAATCCCTGCTTTTTTTACAAAAAATTATCCTGAAGCACCTTTTACCATCATCAATAAAGAGAATTATTTAGATTTTATTTTAGATTGATCTATTTAAGAAACGCCTAAAATTAAGATCAAAATATTGCCTATATTTTTTTAAAATTATATAGTGTTTATCTATTGATGTATAGATTAAAACAACCTCTGTTTGCTTTTTTAGGCACTTTAATAATCTTACATTTGCCGCATATTAAAATATTCATTTAAACACAGTAAACATGATAAGTATAGGAGAAAAGTTTCCGGATTTTGATAAAGTAGCCGTTGCAAGTCTAGAAAAAGGAAAAGAATTTGATAATATCTCATCTTCATCTTTCGTAAACGATGATAACCGTTGGACGGTAATGTTCTGGTGGCCAAAAGATTTCACGTTTGTTTGCCCTACAGAAATTGCAGAATTTAATAATAACTACGGAGAGTTTAGAGATAGGGATACCACTTTGTTAGGCGCTTCAACAGATTCTGAATTTGTTCATTTAGCTTGGAGAAATAACCACGATGATCTAAGAGGTTTAAAATTTCCGATGATTGCCGATACTTCAAAATCTTTAGCAGAGGATCTGGGTATTTTGGTTGCCGGCGAAAAGGTAGCTTATAGGGCAACATTTATTATTGACCCGCAGGGTGTAATTAGATGGGTTTGTGTAAACGATCTTAATGTGGGTAGAAACGTTAAAGAGGTTTTACGTGTTTTGGATGGTTTACAAACCGATGAATTGTGTCCTTGCAATTGGGAAAAAGGCGAAGAAACCCTTAATGCTGCATTAGAAGCTTAAAATTAAAGAACCCTTATTGTTATAAATTTAATGATAAGGGTTTTTTGTGTCCATAAAAAAACAAAAAATCTAAAATAAAATACAATGAGCATTATATCAGAAACCACCCAAGAACTATTAGCTATTTTTGGAGAAAACAATATCAACAATAAAGCTTTAGAAATATTAAACGCCGTAGATTTTAAATATCTTAGAGATCTAAAATTAAATTTCAACAGTACCTTAACGTCAGAATATATTAGTGAAAAAGAGTGCGGTTTGCTAGGATTGTCTGTGGCTGTAAATAACCGAAACCCTGTTTTGATCAGCTTTTATAAAAATTATGCGGCAAAATTTGGGGCAACGGAAGAAGAATTAGCAGAGGCGGTTTCATGCGCTTCGTTATTGGCCTCAAACAATGTGTTTTATAGATTTCGCCATTTTACCCAAAAAGAAAAATACACCCAAATTCCGGCCCGTGTCAGGATGCAAATTATGATGAAACCCGTAACCAGCAAAGAGTTTTTTGAATTAATGAGTTTAGCCATATCTGCGGTTAACGGTTGCGAAATGTGCGTAAACGCCCACGAAGATTCTTTAATAAAATTAGCAACCAAAGAAGAAAGGATTTTTGATGCGGTAAGAATAGCATCGTTGGTAACGGCAACAGGAAATATTATTTACTAAAGAAAAATAAAATATTTATAATTAATATATTTGCTTTTGGTATTTATGAAGTAATATTTTTTTGATAAAATTGAATTAAAATTTGCTTTTTAACCTTAAAATTTATTAAATTAGTAATAAGGTTAATCAACCCTAAAAGCATTTAACCGATCTTTTAGGATTTAATAGGTTTTAATTGTTAATTTAAGGCGGCTTTTTAATAAAAGCCGCCTTATTTATTTTAATGTACGTCTGCCGGGATTTCTACGTTTTTCTTAAATTTTTGAAGTAATAATAAAGGTATAGAGAACAGCATAGTATAACCAACCAACCAATAAGCATCGGTATAGGTCAATAAAAAAGTCTGTCTGGTTACCATTCCTTCTATGGCTTTTAAGGCTACGTGTTGGGCATCTAAAAAAGTATAGCCTTTTGCTTCAAAGCTTCTTGTGATCATCTGTATTTTTTGCGTAAAAGCAGTATTGTAGTCATTAACATTGCTCAATAAATTGCTTCTGTGCAAACCGTTTCTAATATGGATAAAAGTGGTAAGTGCGGCAATACCAAAAGAACCGCCCAATTGCCTTCCCATATTGTTTAAACCTGTCCCCTGTCCAATTTCTTTACCCCTTAGATCTTGGATTGCCAGTGTTGTGAGCGGCACAAATAAAAAGGCCATGCCCACACCCCGTATTATCAAAGGCCAAAAGAAATCGCCTGTGCCAGAAGATAGCGTAGATTTGCTCAACATCAATGAAAATAAAAAGAACATTAGCATACCAAAACCCGCCATCAGTTGTGCGGGCACACCCTTCTTTAACATTATGCCAATAGCGGGCATCAAAACAATGGTGGCCAAACCTCCAGGCAGTAATATTTCCCCTGTTTGTAAGGCGGTAAAGCCTAATAAATTCTGACAAAATATGGGGAATATAAATACCGAGCCATACAAACCAAAGCCCAAGATGAAACTAAAGAACATACCCACAGAAAAGCTACGTTTTTTGAGAATGTCTAAATTTACGATGGGATGTTCGGTGCTTTTTTCTCGCCAGATAAACAATAGAAAACCCAGCAATGAAATAATTGATAATACCAAGATGTAGGAAGTTGCAAACCAATCTTCACTTTCGCCCTTTTCTAATACGGTTTGTAAACTTCCAACTGTTAAGGCTAAAAGTACAATTCCCCACCAATCAATTGGTTTCCCTTTAGCCGTTTTGGGTGTTTCTTTAATAAACAGAAAAGTAGCAAAAGCGGCAATAATACCTACCGGGATATTTACATAAAAGATCCAAGGCCAAGAGAAATGATCGGTGATGTAACCACCAATGGTAGGCCCTAAAGTTGGCCCAACAACCGCACCTAAACCAAACATGGCGGTTGCCACGCCTACTTCTTCTGGTGGCCAAGCTTCTAAAAGAATTGCTTGCCCGGTAGATATCAATCCACCTCCTGCTAAACCTTGTAATATCCTAAAAGCGATCAACTCATCCAAACTTGTGGCATTACCACATAAAAAAGATGCAATGGTAAAGATGACGATAGAAAAAAGGAAGTAATTTTTTCTTCCAAAAGTTTCGCCTAACCAACCAGACATGGGCAAAATGATCACATTGGCGATCGCATAGCCAGTGGTTATCCAGGCAACATCTTCTAGGGTGGCACCTAAATTACCTTGTATTTGGGGCAAGGATACATTTACAATGGTAGTATCTATTAACTCTAAAAGTGATGCGGTGATTACGGTAATGGTAATAACCCACTTTCTTAAACCTTTTTCTGCCATGATTGATTATTCTGAAATGTGTACAGAAGCTTTTACGCTCATGCCTGGGCGCAATTTGTCCAAGATCTTGTTCTTTTCTAATTTTATCTTAACTGGTACTCTTTGAATAACCTTTACGTAATTACCCGTAGCGTTATCGGGTGGGAGCAATGAGAACTTAGCACCCGTTGCAGGGGCAAAATTATAAATGTGCCCTTTTAGATCAACATCAGGATAAGCATCAACAACCACATCTACCAACTGCCCTTCTTTTAGTTTTTCTAATTGTGTCTCTTTAAAATTTGCTTTTACGTATAAGCTATTATCGTTAACAACGGCAAACAAAGACTGCCCGGGTTGTATAAGCTGGCCAATTTGTATGTTTTTATTAGATACGATACCAGATGAAGGGGCGGTAATTTTTGTGTACGATAGTTGCAATTTGGCAAAGTCTATATCTGCCGTTCTTGATGAAATATTAGAATTTGCGGCACTAACCTGAGACTCGCTAGTGTTCACTTGTTTTTGCGCAGCAGCAAATTGGGCTTTGGCGGCCTCTAATTGTGCACTAGCCGTTTCTTTTTCTGCTTTGGCTTGGTCAAATTGTTGTTGAGTGATGGAGCCATCTTTAATTAGGTTTTGGTAGCGGACAAAGTCTTTTGATGCTTTTTCTGCCCTTGCACTAGCAGCGTTTACATTGGCCCTTGCCGTGGCGATATTGGCTGAGGTTGAACTAACCACCGTTTCGCTCACGTTCACATTGGCTAGTGCAGATTGCTTACCTGCCTGCGCCTGTTCTAACTTAATTTTATAGTCCCTATCATCAAGTTTAACCAAAAGCTGCCCCGCGTTTACGTGTTGGTTTTCCTCAAAATAGATAGAATCTATATACCCGCCCACACGTGATACAACCGGGCTAATATCGCCATCAATTTGTGCATCATCGGTATCAACATGGTTGCTGAAGTAAATATATTCCTTTACTCCAAAAAAGCCGCCAATAAGGATAATTGCACCCAATATAAATGGGATTACTTTTTTTGATTTCGATTTTGGTTTATTGTTATTTTCCATTGTTTTTATATGTCTGTGTTTAACGATTTAATTCAATTCCTGCCGAGCGCAATAAGTTATAATAAGCTATTTGGGCATCAGCTTTAGCTATTTCTAAATTTATTTTAGCTTGAAAAAGCTGGGTATCTGCATCTATCCTATCAGTAATAGAGGCAATGTTGTTTTGATATTTTGAAGTAACTATTTTATCGTTTTCTTGCGCCTGAGCTATAGAAGCACTGATCACATCGATGCGTTTTAAAGACTGTAAGTAAGTTTCATAATTTCTATTAACATCAAGCTTAATATTATCCATTAAAATATTTTTGTTGATCAAAGTTTCATTTTTATCAATGGTGGCTTCTGCAACTTTATTTTTTGTGGTAAATAAATTACTGATATTCCAAGACAAGGTTGCGCCAATGGTTAAGGGCGTTATAAACTCATTTTGGTTTGGGATAAAACCTTTGGGGTTTAGGTAATAAGCACTAACACCGGCACCTAAAGTTGGCAGTTTATCGGCTTTTATAGAAGCGATATTTCTATCGTTTACACCAGCTCTAAAATCCATTTGTTTTATTTCTACCCGGTTTAACATGGCGCTATCCAAATAATCAACAAAACCCATTTTTTGATTATCAGCAATATTGAAAGGTGCGGTTTTAATAATGGTATTTTCCTGTAAACCCAATAAAATATCCAGGTTATAATTTACGATATTCCTGTTTTTATCAAGATCTAAACCGGTAAGCTCTATATTGGAACGTTGTAGTTGCAATCGTAAAACATCGTTTTTTGTTACCAAACCTTGAT
This sequence comes from Pedobacter segetis, assembly GCF_016623585.1. Taxonomy (GTDB): domain Bacteria; phylum Bacteroidota; class Bacteroidia; order Sphingobacteriales; family Sphingobacteriaceae; genus Pseudopedobacter; species Pseudopedobacter segetis. The sequence continues at coordinate 90,211 of NZ_JAEHFY010000011.1, read as the reverse complement.
CAAAAAATCTGTTTGTTTGTTTAAGCTGCGTATCAATTGCGGCTATGTTTTGGTTGATCACCTCTTTGCTATGATCCAGCTTATACAAGTTTAGGTAAGAGTTTATAATTGCTAATGAGACATCCTGTTTGCTTTTATCAACATCTAATTCAGTAATTTTCTTTAATAGATCTGTACTTTCTTTTGCATATTTAAGTTTATTCCCCGCAAAAATAAGCTCTTGTATAGATAATGTACCTATAAACGCATCTGCTCTTTTTGGTAACCTAACAGGGTCCCCAGGGCCTAGTTGTAAAACATTATTGGGTATTTCTGCATGGTTATAAATTGCGCTTGCTTTTGCAGAAGGCAAAGCCTTATCTAGTGTTTGGTTGTACACAGAAATTGCTTTATCAACTTTAGACTTTGATAGTTTTAAAGTTTTACTGTTTGTTAAGCCTAATGAAATGGCATCATTTAAGGTAATTGTTTTAGTTTCTTGCGCAACGCTTATAAGCGGGGATAAAAAAGCAAATGACGTAAAAATAACGCAGAGTAACTTCGCCATTTTCACAGAAATAATTTTATGGTTTTTTGTGTTAATTATTTTCATTGTTGTTTATTAAATAAGCTCTAAACATTTTTTTTATATGGTTTTTAAGACGTGGTTTCACAACGGTTTCTATAACAGAAGGATTGGTAACATCATAACCCATTAACAAAGACGACATTTCTGCGGCATTAATGATATAACTTTTAGTACCAAATAAAGAAGCTACCAACATATCGGCATCAGCATCTTGGTTAAAGCTGCCGTTTTTTATCCCCTCAGAAATTATTCTTTTTACCTCTAAAGCATTTAAAGAAATTAGGGAAATTATTTTCTTGTTCAATTCTGATCTTTGCGAAAGGCTCATCTCCCTATATATTATTTTTTGGAAAGCACAGTTAGACATCATTTTATCGGCATAATCATCAATGCACTTCTCCAGCTTTTCTATTGAGGAAATCTCTTCATTATTTAGGTTTTCGAGTTTGATTTTTTGCTGAGTAACATGTTTTTGGAAAATGGATAAATACAATCCTTCTTTTCCTCCAAAATAATAATTGAGCATAGCCATATTAACCCCCGCTGCTTGAGAAATATGACGGGTAGAAGCACCATCATAGCCTAGGTCTGCGAATAATTTTTCCGCAATTTCTAGTATATGGTCTTTTTTATCTTGTCTTTCTTCTGTCATTACGGCAACAAAAATAATTAATCGATTGATTAATTATTGTCATGAAAATGTATTCTTTACCTAACTTATTGATATTCAAATATATTAAATTAATCGATTGATTAATTATTAGGGCTTTTTGAAAAGGTAAATTGCCCCTTTATTAAAAGAATTGTTTTTAGCTTTGGATTTTTAATCAATATTAAAAGCTATGGTTGTAATAAATAACTACGAAGAATTTGAAAGTCATCTGGGTAAAGACATGGGCTTATCTCAGTGGCATAAAATAGAACAGTCCCAAATCAATCTTTTTGCCGATGCCACTTTAGATCACCAATGGATACACACCCAACCAGAAAGGGCCGAGGTTGAAAGCCCGTTTAAGAAAACGATAGCTCACGGGTATTTAACGCTTTCTTTAATTCCGTACTTATGGAAACAAATTGTGAACATCCAAAACCTGAAAATGGAAATCAATTACGGCATCGAGAAATTAAGGTTTGCCCAGGCAGTAACCGTAGATAGCGAAGTGAGATTGAAGGTTAGCTTAGCCTCCATTGCTAATTTAAGAGGAGTTACAAAAGCAAATATCAGTTTAACGTTAGAAATTAAAGACGAGAAGAAGCCAGCCTTTACCGGCGAGGTTGTTTTCTTATATCATTTTATTTAAACGCATCTTAAACGTTAATTGACTTGTAAACACCAGATTTGGTGTGCTTTAAATCTCTGTTTTATTTTTACTTTTAAAGAAAAAACCTAACGCCTGTTTAAATGTATGTTGTGAAATTGCTTAGAGTTTAATTTTTTAGCAAACAAGGCAAATTCCTTTTTATTTCTAGTCAAGCGTAGGAGAATTAAACCCTAAGATGATTAAAAAACTAGGAAAATCAGGATTTTTATCGTCAATGATCGTTTAGAAATCTCAAACATTCAATTGCCTAATGCTCAAGAAATCATTATTCAAGATGCGTACAAGAAGCGTTTCAAAATATCATCAAAATATGCCCAAGCTACTGAGATTGCTTTTTATGCCAATTAAAAAATCAAGTACTAAATATTAGGGTTACAGACAATGGTTTAAGGTTGGGTGTTGATAAAGTCAAAAAATATACGGGGTTAACAAACGTGGGTGCTAGGACGAAAACTATTGACCATGACTTTAAGATCAGTTAAAAATTGGATGGAGGAACAGTTTGTGAGATTAAAGTTACATTAACAGTTTAATTCTATTCGTTTATATGGAATGTTGTATCTAAGATTTTTGTCTCAAACTCTTCAACGGGGTATTTGCTTTCTATTAGGTTAATTAACATTTCTGTAGCAATTCTTCCCATTTCAAATGCTGGCTGTCTCACATAAGATAAAGATGGCTTTAATAAATTTACTACATCAGAATTACTAAAACCAGCAATTAAAATATCGTTTTTAGGATTATATTTTTTTAAGGCTTCTAAACAGCCAATGCTTAAACGGTCACTAGCAACAAAGATGGCATCTGGCTTTTGTGGCAAATCAAGTAATTCTTTAATTGCGGTATCTACCTCTCCTTTTTTGCTTCCCCCATGCTCACAATATTTTACATAATTTTCATCAAATACTATCCCGTGTTTTTCTAAGGCATTTAGATAGCCAATTTTTCTTTGCTCTGTAATTGATAATTGTTTAGCATTAGCAAGATGGGCGATTTTTTTAATCCCTTTACTAATTAAGTATTCCGTTGCTTCAAATGCTCCTTGTGTATTGTTACTGGTAACTTTATGTGTGTTCATTGTTTCCAATATCCTATCAAAAAAAACGATGGGCAAACCTTGGTTATGCAATTTTTCTATATGAGAATAATCTTTAGTTTCGGCAGCCAAAGAAATAATAATTCCATCTACAGATCTATTGGCCAAATGTTGGATATTGGTAACCTCGCGTTCATAATGGTCATGGCTTTGTGAAATCACGATATTATACCCACGGTTATAAGCAATAGATTCAATTCCATCAATCGCTTGCGAGAAAAAAACATTGGCAACTTCACAAACAATTATCCCAATAGAATAACTCCGTCTCTCTTTTAAACTTAATGCAATTGGATTTCTAGTAAAATTGATTTTTTCTGCATATTCCAAAACAATTTTTTTTGTTTCCTCACTAATTTCGTAGCCGCCCCTCAATGCCCTGGAAACTGTGGAAGTAGAAAGATTTAAGACTTTGGCAATATCTTTAATAGTTGTTGGCTTAAACATTCTCTATTCTTAATTGATGTGATGTTACCAGCTAAAATACACAATTAAATGCAATTTTAGAACAGTTTATCCTATTGAGAAAAATTAACCCTCACTCGGTAACGATGCCGGCATCGATTGCACACTTATTTAGCTTAATAAGCTTTTTTATTGGTATAAATCTCGTTAACATTGTCTAAACCAATTAAAATAATTAAGCATATTCTTTTTTGAAAAGTGAGAAAATCTCCATTATATGGGAAAAAACTTTCAATCTTTTCTTAAATCCTATTCTTAAAAAAGATTCAAATTTTAACAAACATTCTTATGATGAGAAAAAAAATTCTACTTTTTTTATTAGTAATTGGGTTTACGTTAAGTGCCGCATTTGCACAAACTAGACTAATTACCGGTAAGGTTACAGATTCAACAACAGGAGAAACCTTAATAGGTGTATCAGTTACAGTTGTTGGAACAAAAACAGGAACCCAAACAGATGTAAATGGAAATTACAGCATTAAAGCGGCTAGTGGTTCTACCCTTACATTTACCTATATAGGTTTTAAGGTTAAAAGTGTTAAAATATCAGAGCAAAAGACATTAAACGTTATACTAGAAAACGACTCTCAACTTTTAAACGAGGTTGTTGCCATTGGTTACCAAACGGTTAATAGAAGAGATTTAACAGGTTCTGTATCATCGATTGGTGCAAAACAATTAAAAGATACTCCAATAAACTCTACCGCAGAAGCACTTGCCGGAAGATTAGCGGGTGTTCAAATAATTTCTTCAGAGGGAACTCCTGGCGCATCTGCACAAATAAAGGTTAGAGGCGGGGGTTCTATTACCCAAGATAACTCACCCTTATATATTGTAGATGGTGTTCAGGTTGAGGATGCCCTTTCAAGTTTAGCACCACAAGACATTGCTTCAATTGATGTTTTAAAAGATGCGTCGGCAACTGCTATTTATGGTTCTCGCGGTGCAAATGGAGTAGTAATCATTACTACTAAAGGAGGAAAAGAGCAAGCACCAAAAATTTCTTATAGTGGGCTTGTTGGTGCTAGGAAGTTATTAAGAACATTAGATGTTTTAAAGCCTTATGATTTTGTGCTTTATCAGTATGATAGAAGCAGAGGTAGCACTACTCAAGAAAACACCTTCCAAAGTACATACGGTAATTTTGCAGATCTAGAACTTTATAAAGATGCACCTTTTGTAGATTGGCAAGACGAATTATTTGGAAGAACAGCTTTACAACAAACTCAGAATGTAAGTTTAACAGGTGGAACAGCTACTACAAAATACAATGTAAGCTATACTAATAATTCTGAACAAGGGGTTCAGTTAGGGTCTGATTTTAATAGAAACTTGATCAACCTTAAACTTGATCAAAAAGTAAATGATAAGCTATCTGCTAGTTTTTCTGTAAGGTATAATAATACTAATGTTAATGGAGCGGGAACTTCTAGCGAAGGCTCATCTTCTACTAACAGATTGAGACATGCTATTAAATATAAGCCAATTTTAGGTGCGGGTCAAGATTTATTAGATTACGATCCTGACTATGCTTTAGAAACCAACTCTAATAGTTTAGCATTAATAAACCCTCTTTTATTAAATCAGGCAGAATATCGTAAAAATATTACTAATACCACTAATTTAAGTGGTAATGTAACTTACAAATTCAATAAATATTTAGCCTTTAAAACAACTGTTGGTGTTGATATGCAAGACAGAAGAAATACTTTCTTTAACGATACCATTACCAGTGTTGCAAAACAAAACTCTAATATGCCAACCGCGGGCATTACCACTAGCGGAAGAAATTCTTTAACAAACTCTAATGTGCTAACTTTTGATTTTAGTAAGTCAAAATCGAAGTTTGCAAAGAACAATAGAATTGATGCGCTTTTAGGTGAAGAGCTTTATCAAAATAAATATAGAGAGGATGATTATTCTAGTAAGTTCTTTCCGGTAGGTATTTCACCTATAACAGCACTAGGAAATTTCAGTTTAGGGACACCAAATATTCCTACCTCAAATCAATATACAGAAAGGTTATTCTCTTTATTTGGTAGAGTGAATTACACTTTTAAAGATAAGTATTTGCTAACGGCAACGATGAGGGCAGATGGGTCTTCAAAATTTTCTGACGGTAACAAATGGGGTTATTTCCCATCGGCTTCTTTAGCTTGGAGAATTTCTGAAGAAGATTTTTTTAAGGATTTAAAAGAGAAAATTAAGGTTTCTGAATTAAAATTGAGATTAAGTTATGGAGAAAGTGGGAATAATAGGATTGATAACTTTTTATATCTAACCCAATTTTCACCTAGTGGGTATTATACTACTAATAATCAACTTAATACTACATATAATCCAAGCGCACTTGCCTTTAATGATTTAAAATGGGAAACCACAATTTCAAGAAATGCGGGTTTAGATATTGGATTATTTAACGATAGAATTCAAATTACTGCAGATGCTTATTACAACACTACCAAAGATTTATTATTTCCGGTGCCAGTGGATCCAACTTCAGGATATAGCACTCAATTACGTAATGCAGCTTCAACATCAAATAAAGGTCTTGAACTTCAAATTAGTGGGAACATCATAAACAAAAAGAATTTTAGTTGGAATGCCAATTTCAATTTATCCCACAACAAAAACAATGTAGAAAGTATTGGTAGTATATCCAATTCAGCTCTTTATTCTTCTGGATGGGGCGGAAGTAATCAACCATCAGATTATATAGTGAGAGTTGGCGAGCCCGTAGGAACTATTTGGGGCTTGGTTAGTGATGGTTTTTATAAGATTGATGACTTTGATTATAACAGTGCTAATGGTAAGTACACTTTAAAATCAACCGTAGCGAGCAATAAAAGTATAACTGCAGCAGATCCTTACCCTGGAGGGATAAAATTTAAAGATATCAACAATGACAATGTGGTGGATATTAATGATAGAACTGTTATCGGTAACACTCAACCAAAATTCTTTGGAGGTTTAAATCAACAATTTACTTATAAAAACTTTGATTTAAGTGTTTTTGTGAACTTCCAAACAGGTAATGATGTGTACAATGCAAACAAATTAGAATTCACTAGTGGTTACACGGTTAATTCAAATCTACTAGCCATTGAAACAAATAGATGGAGAAACGTAAATGCTCAAGGTCAAACTGTTACAGATCCAGTTCAATTAGCAGATTTAAACAAAAATGCAACCCTATGGACTCCTTTAACAACCGCAAGTTCATTCTATGTGAATTCTTGGGCAATTGAAGACGGCTCTTTTTTAAGGTTAAATAACATTACTATAGGTTATACTTTGCCTGATAAGACCTTGAAAAAATTAAGAATGGAAAGGTTAAGATTTTACGCCACAGTAAACAATTTAGCGGTATTAACCAATTATTCTGGATATGATCCTGAAGTGAACACTAGAAGGTCAACACCTATTACTTCCGGTGTCGATTATTCGGCCTACCCTAGAAGTTCAGCATTTATTTTTGGATTAAACTTAACGTTATAAAATATTAAGCATGATGACTTTAAAGTTAAATAAATTAGTAATAGGAACAGTTACTTTATTGGTTTCTATCATTTTCATACCTTCTTGTAAAAATTATTTGGAGGTAGCCCCTATTTCATCATTTGGCCCTGAATATGTTTTCAGTAATGTAGGAAATGCGGATAAAGCAGTTTTGGGAGCCTATTCTTATTTAGGTGGTGATAACGGATATGGAATCCGACTGAGTATGTATTACCCTTATGATAATGACGAGATGATGGGTCAAGGTGCAACTCCATATCCAGATAATGAACGTCGTGATATTGCTCATTATAATGTAAATGCAGGTAATACACAATTATCAAATCCATTTTCGCAATTATTTAAAGGGGTAGAAATGTCCAACATTTGCATTTATAATATCCCTAAAATGAATATGTACAATTCTGGTACAGATGCACAAAAAAAACAATTAAAAAAGCTCTATGGAGAAGCTTTAACATTAAGAGCTCAATATTATTTTGAATTGATTCGTAATTGGGGAGACTTGCCAGCTAGATATCTACCGGCAAGTTTTGAAACAGAATTATACAAAGCAAAATCTGATAGAGATGAAATATATGACCATCTATTGGATGATTTGGCAACAGCAGAAGATATTGTGCCCTGGAAATCACAGGCAGGCACTACAAATGAGCGAATAACTCAAGGTGCAGTAAGAGGGCTTAGGGCTAGGATTGCTTTATTTAGAGGAGGATACTCTTTAAGAGTTAGCAGGCAAATGGAGAGAGGTTCTGATTTTAAAAAGTATTATCAAATAGCCTATGATGAGTGTAATAAAATTATTCAGAGCAGAGAGCATAACTTGAATCCAAGTTTTCAATCTATTTTTAAAGATGGTTTAGACGCTCACGTACAAGGTCCTTATGGAGAAATTATCTGGGAAATTGGAATGTCTGGAGGGGCTAGTTCTTATGGAGATAGCAAATTGGGTTATTATAATGGCCCAAGATTAAATGGATCTACCGGAAACGGTGCTTTAACCATTTTACCAACTTACTTCTATTCTTTTGATGCAAATGATACCAGAAGAGACGTAACCTGTGCTCCATTTAATGTAAGCGCAACAGGTGTCATTCAACCCCGTACTTTACAAACCATGGTTGATGGTAAATTCAGGAGAAATTGGATAACAGGCGCTTTAACATCAACAGCACAATATTTGGGAGTTAATTGGCCGGTTTTGAGATACTCTGATGTATTATTGATGTTTGCCGAGGCTGATAATGAATTAAATAATGGGCCAACTCCTGCTGGAATAGCTGCGTTTGAAAAAGTACGTTTAAGAGCTTTCAATCAAAATGCGGGCTTAATTGGTACTACGCCAACAGCATATTTAAGTTTCTTTGATGCAATTGTTAAGGAAAGAAAAATGGAATTTGGTGGTGAAGGGATAAGAAAATATGATTTAATAAGATGGAACCTTTTAGGGCAAAAACTAGCTGATACAAAAGCTGAATTAGCTAAAATGGCGGTAAGTGCTGCTCCTTATGATATGTTACCCAAGATGATGTATTTTCAAGATAATTCCACCTCAGTAATTTATCTTAACTCTTTGTATAACCCTGCTCCAACTACAGCACCTGCAAATTCTGTTGGTGTAACATGGATAGGGTCTGGGATAACAAGTACTATTTCAACCTATTACGCTGTAAATTTTACAGCAAATAAGAGCGAGCTGTTGCCTATCCCACAATCAGCTATAGATGCAAACCCACTATTAACACAAGACTACGGTTATTAAGTAAAATTGAAAATATGAAAAATAGAAATTCAAATAAATTATTTATAGTACTCGGTCTTATTTCATTGGTCATTGGATTAATATCAGCATGTAAAAAAGACAATGTTGATTTAAATTTTGTTCCTACAAGACAGTTTACCCCAGCAACTATTACTGTTTCTGGCAAAGAGACCAGTGCTTTAATTACATGGAGTAAATCTTTATTCTCTGATACTGCAACAACTTATACGGTAGAGTTTGCTAAAGATTCTTTGTTTACCACGGGTATAGAATTAACTAAAGTAACAGACAGCTTAACTTTAACCGTACAAGATGAAGAATTGGCGATTAAACAAAAACATTATGCCAGGATAAAGGCTAATGCAACCGCAAAATCTGTTGAGTCTAAATTTATAACAAGTAAGAGTTTTACCATTACTGGCGAGCAGTTGTTTTTACCTGTTTATTCTTCACAAGTAACAGAAACAACAGTTTTATTAAAATGGAGAGTAAAACCAAATATTTCTAAAGTGGTGCTTACTCCAGTAGCTGGTGGTACAGCTGTTACAGCAAACATTGGAACAACTGAAAGAAATGCCGGACAGATAACGGTTACAGGTTTACAACCAAACACAAATTACGAAGCTGAACTTTTTGCTGGAAATGTATCTAAAGGAAAGGTTTCTTTTGGTACACCTGGTGCTTCTGTTGCAACACAAACCTTAGCACCAACTGATGATTTAGCAGCGGCAATAGCAGCGGCATCAAACAATGCAGTAATTGCAATTCAGCCAGGGACCTATGATCTTACGGTGGTAACTACAGATATAATAGGTAAAAATATCACTTTGCAATCGGTATCTAAAAATCCAAATAACACTAAAATTAATTTCAAGCAATTTAATTTGAAAGGTTCAGGAGCGGGGATAAAATTCTCGGGAATCGAGTTTGATGGATCTATAGCACCCGCAGATTATTTTATTAATGTTGTTGGCTTAAATAGTGATGGGGAAGCAGCTACTTTTAAATCTATAGTGGTAGAAAACTGTAAAATCCATTTTACAAGAAATTGTTTGATAAGAGCAAACAGAGGCTCAAACAATGGTCAAAAATTAGATGACATTAAATTTGATAATTGTATTCTTTATGATAATAACGCATCATCTTATAGTTATTTCATGATGGATAAATCAGAATTTAAAACAATTAGCATCACAAATACTACTATTTACAATTCAGCTAGGGCAATTATCAGTTGGGGAACAAATATCACTCCCGCTCAAACTCCTGTGATAACTATTGATCACGTTACTATAAATGGATTTGGCTCTGGTGTAAGAAATAACATTGTATTAGATGCTAATACAAACACGGTTACTTTCACTATGCAAAATTCTATAATTGCCAATACTCCTAAAGCAGGCGAAACAGTTGGCACAAATGCAATTAAAGCCGCCGGAAATATTAAATTTAATAATAATGATTATTTCAATTTAAATACCGGCGATGGTAATCAGGTTACCTTTGGTTCTAATGTCACACTAATCAGCAATAAAACGGTAGATTTAGGTTGGAACGCAAGTACCACAACATTTGCACTACCTGCAAATTCTGAGTTAAGAACCGCTGGAACACTAAGTGATGCAATAGGTGATCCAAGATGGCATTAAGTAATTGATAAATAAAATCTGGTTAATGGGCAGTATATTTTAACTGCCCATTTTTAATTATATCAAAATGATAAGAAGTTTTAACTCAAGGCGTATAATAATATTAGCCTTTATATTTTTAGCCTGCTCTTGCAAAAAAGCAAATAAAAGCGGTGGGGAGGTTATTCCTGAACCTCCGGTTTTGGAAACACCGGTTAAAGTTGTTGAAAGTGCTTATGCTTTTGCAGGCGCAGAAGGTGCTGGTAAAAACACTACTGGTGGGCGTGGAGGTAAAGTTATTAAAGTAACAAACCTAAATGATTCTGGTAATGGAAGTTTAAGAGCGGCAATAGAATCAACAGGTGCTAGAATAATTGTATTTGATGTTTCTGGAAATATAAAATTGAAAAGTAGTTTACAGTTAAGAAATTCCAATGTTACTATTGCCGGCCAAACCGCACCCGGCGACGGAATTTGTATTCAAGATTATGATATGTATATATCTGCGAGCAATGTTATTGTAAGATATATGCGTTTTAGATTAGGAGACACCAATGTAGCAACCATAGAAAGTGATGCTTTTGGCGGAAGAGATGCAGAAAATATCATGATAGATCATTGTTCTATGAGTTGGTCTATAGATGAAACCGCATCATTTTATCACAATAAAAACTTTACCATGCAGTGGTGCATCATTTCAGAAAGTATGAATGATTCTGGTCATGCGAAGGGAAAGCATGGTTATGGAGGTATTTGGGGCGGTAGTCCTGCTTCTTTTCATCACAACCTTTTAGCACATCACGCCAGCAGAAACCCAAGGTTTGATGGAGGCCTAAGATATAGTGCAGGCAGTGGTACAATGGTAGGTAAATACGGAATAGATAAAGTAGATTTTCGTAATAACGTAATTTATAATTGGAGTTCTAATAGTGCTTATGGAGGCGAGAATGGCGAATATAATATTGTAAACAATTATTATAAAGCAGGGCCTGCAACTCCTGCAAGTATAAACAGGCGTATCATGCAGGTTTATAAAGATGTTACTACCGGAGCAAGCAACCCAAGTGTGTATGGCGTTGGATATGGTACTTTTTATATCAATGGAAATTATGTTGATGGTAATGCGACTATTACTGCTAATAATTGGAATGGAGGTGTAGATTATCAATCTGGTACAAGCCAGGTATTAGTTCAAAACATCAATCCTTTTCAATCAGTAGAAATCCCTGTACAAACAGCAGAACAAGCCTATAATGCAGTATTGTTATATGTGGGGGCAAGTTTAAAAAGAGATCCTATTGATACCAGAATTACCAAAGAAGTAAAAGATGGAACAACCACTTTTGTTGGTTCTAAAACAGGATTAAAAGGAATTATAGATACACAAACCGATGTTGGAGGATGGCCTGCACTGATGCAAACGGATGTTCCTTTAGATACAGATGGAGACGGAATGCCAGATGCTTGGGAGATTGCCAATAAGTTAGATCCAAAACAAGCAAATGCAAACGGGCATGATTTAAGTTCTGGATATGAAAATATTGAAGTCTATTTAAATTCATTGGTAAAAGAAATCACAGAAAAGCAAGCACAATAAACCTTAATTATGTTTAGAAATTTAAATTTAGCCGCTATTACTATCATTTTTCTTTCATGTTCTGCAAAAAAACCTACAGTAGCTATAAACGATAAACCTCTTGCTTTTCCAAGTGCAGAAGGTTATGGTAAATATACAACTGGGGGCAGAGGGGGTGAAGTATTTATAGTTGATAATTTAGAAGATAGCGGTACGGGCAGTTTTAGAGAAGCCGCAACAGCTAAACATCCAAGGATTATTGTATTTGCAGTTTCGGGAACCATTCATTTAAAATCAGAATTATCGATAAGTAAAAATGCTACTATTGCTGGGCAAACAGCCCCTGGAGATGGAATTTGTTTAGCAGATGAACCAGTTCTTTTGGGCGGTGATAATATCATCGTTAGGTTTATGAGATTTAGAATGGGAGATAGGTATCAGAACAAAGGAATGATAGATAAAACTGGTGCTGATGATGCTTTTGGAGGATCAAAGAAGAAAAATATTATAATTGATCATTGTAGTATGAGCTGGAGTACCGATGAGGCATTTTCAGTTTATCGTGGTGATAGTACAACACTACAATGGAATTTAATTGAAGAGCCGTTAAATTATAGCTACCATTTTGAAGATGGTGATAAAGATTTTGAACATCATGGCTATGGAGGCATTTGGGGTGGCGAACACTTTACTGCACACCATAATTTATTTGCACATTGCGGAAGTAGAAACCCTAGATGGAATGGTGCTAGATTAGGGGCAACCGAAGAACTTGCCGATTTTAGAAATAATGTAATTTATGACTGGGGACATAATAGTGCTTACGGAGGTGAGGGCGGTAAATATAATATGGTAGCTAATTATTATAAATATGGCCCGTCAACCCACAAAAGCGTTAAGAACCGCATTGTTAACCCAAGTTATCTTAAAGAAGTTGGATTCGGTCAGTTTTATGTAGCAGATAATTATGTCGATGGTTTTCCTGATGTAACTAAAGATAATAAATTAGGCGTACAATTAGACAAGGGTTTTGGCGAAGCAGATATGGAAAAAACCATCGTCAATTCTCCAATGGATGTTATGCCAATTTTTACCACCACTGCTATAAAAGCTTATGGCGAAGTATTAAAAAATGTAGGCGCAACCTTACCCAAAAGAGACACCTTGGATCAAAGGATAATTAATGAAGTAAAAACAAGAACCGGCCGCATGATAGATGTACAAGGAGGTTTTAAACATGGAACACCTTATGAAATCTCTAAAATTGCTTGGCCAGTTTTAAAAAGTAATCCAGCTCTAAAAGATTCGGATAAAGATGGAATGCCTGATGATTGGGAGATTAAGAATAATCTTAACCCAAAGATTAATGATTCTGCATCATTTGGTATAAATAAGCAATACACCAACATAGAAATTTATATCAATAGTTTAATAACTAAATAGTTTTAAAATGAGAAAATTAAAATGGATAGCTCTATTTATACTAACGGTTTTTTGTTTTGCATTTAAGCAGAAAGAGCCAATAACAGTTTTTTTGATCGGCGATTCTACGCTATCAATTAAAGAGGTAAAAGCTTATCCAGAAACTGGTTGGGGGATGCCATTTGCTTGGTTTTTTGATAAAGATATAAAAGTAGATGATAGGGCTAAAAATGGTAGAAGTACCCGAAGTTTTTTTGAAGAAAACAGATGGCAACCTATTTTAGATTCATTAAAAGCAGGAGATTATGTTTTAATTCAGTTTGGGCATAATGATGAAGTTTCTACCAAAAAAACCTATACTACACCCTCAGATTATGTGATGTATCTTACCAAATATGTGAATGAAACAAGAGAAAAAGGAGCTTTGCCGGTATTGATTACACCTGTTGCCCGCCGTTCTTTTGATGAGCAAGGTAAAGTGGAAGATACCCATAAAGTTTATGCACAATTGGTCAGAAATGTAGCTAAAGAATTAAATGTTCCATTAATAGATCTTTCACAGAAAAGTATGGCCCTTGTTCAAGATTTAGGCCCTGATAAATCTACGCTGATATACAATCATTTACAGCCCGGAGAAAACCCAAACTACCCAGATGGTAAAAAGGATGACACTCATTTTAACGAGTTAGGAGCAAGAAAAATAGCTCAATTGGTATTAGATGGCATTAAGGAATTAAATCTTCCATTGGTTGCCCACATTGTAAAAAGCAATTTTTTAAAGAAATAATTAGCATAATACTATGTTAAAGGGATTTTAAATTAACGGGCAAGTAACCCACTAAGTTTAAAAAATAAATATTACAGACCTTTTATCTCTTCCGCTATCATTTGTAAATATTGCAGATCCAAATTCTTGGATAATGCCAAAGCGTTTAACCATCAATATAAAAAGATTATCCTTGAAAATTTGATCTCTAAGAGTTCTCAAAATCCAAGATTGTATGTTCATTAGTAAATTCAGCCTACCAATAATAATCAATCTTCAGGGCATTTTATTTTGAAAAAGAACACGGCGTTTCTAAAATAAATTTTCGGTATCGATGCCGGCAACGATTGCACATTTTTAATTGGTTAAATGCTTAAAATACAGCGATAAACTAGTTAAGTTTATTTAACCAATTATAAATAAAAGCAATCTTACTGATTTTTAGTTGTTTCTAATCTTACTGATTTTTGATCGTACAATCTATTATTGATTTAATTTATAAGGGTAATTTTTAACTAATTAAAATTCAATTATGAAAAAATCTTTACTTTATTTTACATTTATTTTTGCTGTTCTTTTTGTTTTTGAAGCAAAAGCGCAATCTTTTGATTATGATGTTACGGCTGCTGATCCTGCAACAGCAAGTTTTCCAACAAGTACCCAAGGCGGAATATCACTAACCACCACTGCGCCGGTAGCTACGGATGGTTCATCGCCTGTTTATAAAATGTTAAATATCAGTTCAAACAGTTACGATGTTACTTTATCATCAACAACATCAGATATTAGGCAAGTGATTTATTATGTAAGAGGCGCAGGAACTTCTACTGCGGCAACACCTGTTGTAACTTATGGCGTCTCTTCTTCTGATCCTGCAATGGTTACATCTACTGCTCAAAGCGCAACAAGCGCAGCCCCAGGAGCCCCATTGACATACATTTTTCCAATGGGGACCAGATATGTTAAAATGGTTAGAATTGCTACGGTTAGGGTGTTTCGCATCGCTGCAGGACCATCATCCTTTACCTTGCCTCTCGATTTCCTTTCATTTACAGCTAAAGCCGATGCATTGGGTAAAACAGTTGCTTTAAATTGGAGTACTACCAATGAAATAAACACCAAAAACTTCGAGATTCAAAGAAGAACAGATGTTACAGAATTTAAAACTATTGGTAAAGTAATTAGCAAAAACACTGCTGGAATTCATAACTATTCATTTACTGATGGTAATGTATCACAAGGAAGTTCTTACTATCAAATTTTACAATTTGATAATGATGGCGCCTCAAAACCAAGTGTAATAGTACCCGTAAATATTAAATCGGCAACAGCACTATCTATTTACCCAAATCCGGTAGAAAATTCTTTAGGCATTACTCATGCTTTAGCATCAAATGCCTTTATCAAAATTTTGAGTTTAGACGGCAAAACCATCATTCAAAAAAAGGTGGATGAAAATTCAACATCAACACAATTAGATGTTTCACAATTAGCAAGCGGTTCTTACCTCATTGTTTTAGATAACAATAACGAAAAATCAACATTAAAATTTATTAAAAAATAAAGTATAAAAGAAAGGGGTTAAAAAGGTTAATCCCTCTTTTTTTTAACGCCTTTTAAGGCGTATTAACTGTGTATTGCCCTAAAAATTCTTCAAAACGCTTTTTATTAAGCCTTTCAAAGGCATAATAATTAAACTGATTAAATCTGATTTTCCTCTAGAAAATTTAAGGTCTATTAAATATAAATCAAAAATTATGAAACCAATTATTACCAAAGTGAGATGGAATTATCTCTTGAGTTTTTTATTGCTTTTTTTAATGCAAAGTGCATTTGCACAATATGACAAAACCGTTGATAAAACCGGAACGGGTGATTACACTACAGTTCAGGCGGCCATTGATGCAGCACCAACAGGTTTAATTGCACCATACAGAATTTTTATCAAAAACGGTATTTATAAAGAAATAGTAACAGTGCCATCAAATAAACCTTTTATACAATTGGTTGGAGAAAGCGTTGCCGGTACCATTATTACTTATGATAACTATTCTGGAAAAGCAATACCAGGCGGCGGAGTTTATGGTACAAGCACTTCGGCAACCGTAACAATTAGCGCAACAGATTTTAGTGCGGTTAATATTACATTTCAAAACACAACCGGCGACGCTCCTCAGGCATTGGCAATTAATGTAAATAATGATAGAGCTTCATTTAAAAATTGTAGGTTTTTAGGCGGACAAGATACTTTATTGGCAAATAATAACGGTTTAAGACAGTATTATCTCAATTGTTATATAGACGGCGTTGTTGATTTTATCTTCGGCAACGCTAGGGCGGTTTTTGATAATTGTGTGATTTATCCTAAAGATAGAAAAGATGGTAATTCTAGTTATATCACGGCTGCAAATACAAAAAATCCAGAACCTTATGGCTTTGTTTTCAGAAACTCGCAAATAACAGAAAATACAGGGATAACAAAATATGTTTTAGGTAGGCCGTGGCAAAATGATGCGGCTACTACAGTCAACAAATCAGAAAATAGAACCGTGTATTTAAACACAAAAATGGGAGCTTCTGTTAGCCCTGCAGGTTGGTCTACTTGGGATTCTGGTACAGATACAAACTTAATTATCTATGGAGAATACAATAGCCAAAATACCGATGGTTCTCCTTATGATGTTAGCTCCAGGGTTTCATGGTCTAAACAATTTACCACTACTGACGCCGCTGTTTATTCTGATGCTAATTTATTTGCAGGATGGGATCCCACAGCCGTTTTTATAGATGCAGCAACTTATACAGCTCCTTTGGTAGTTTCAAATTTTCAGGGAACAAAAGGTGCAACTACAACCCCGTTTAAATGGAATATTAGCTGGCCAATTACCGGTGTACAATATGATGTTTATAGAAGTACAGATAACGGTATGAATTATTCAATAGTGAATACACAAACATCTTCAGATGCAAATGTAAATTTTAATTATACGGCACCAAATCCGCCTCCAGGCTCTAGCTATCAATATTATGTGAAAGCAACTAAAAGTAGTTATGCTGATAATTCATCTGATATAGTTACTATTTCTAGTGTACCTACGGTTACGGTAACAGGTTCTTTAGGAGTGTTTTTACAAGGTTTAGGTACACCATCAACATCACAATCTTATACTGTTTCTGGTCTAGATTTAACAAACGATATCATCATTACTCCTCCTGTGGGGTATGAAATTTCATCAAATGGGGGTACAAATTGGTATGATTTAACCAACCCTATTCATTTGGTACCTACTAGTGGTGCTGTTGCCAACACAAGTATTTCTGTAAGGTTAAATGTCAGTACGGCAGCAACTTATTCGGGTAATATTACACAAACCAGCACTGGCGCAATTGATGTTAATCAGGCTGTTTCTGGAACAGTTCAAAGTGGTTCTCTTACCGTTTCTGCAACATTAATCAATTGGCCATTAACTGCTGATAATGTAGATAACTCTTTAGTTAGGGCAACTGGCGTAACGGCTACAACCCCAACTTTAAACGGGTTTGTACCTTCAGACGGAACAACAAATACTTCTTTTCCACCTTATTCAAGTGTTCAGGGACAATCTTTTGCCGTAAATGCGGCAGGTGGAGGATGGTCATCAAGCTCAACACCCGCCGGTCCTGGAAATTTGAATACTAATTTCTATGAGCAATTTACCGTTCAGCCGAGTGCTAATTATCAGATAAGAGTAGATACGATAAGTTTTAATACTTCAGTAGAGCTTACAACCGGTAATTTTGCAGTAAGTTATTCTTTAGATGATTTTACAAACAAAGTTGATTTGAATACTGGTATTGCACCTGATGGAAATTCAATCATGTTTACCTCAAATGGAGTTTTCCCTACCACAGCAATTGCAATGATAAGGGAAGATGCTGCAAATATTTCTAAGTTTAAATTCCCTGTTAGTAATCTAAATATCCAAAATGGGCAAACCTTAAAAATTAGGATCTACTTTAAAACGGGAAGTAGCAGCAGTACAAATAGATATGTAAAAGTTAAAGACTTTTTGGTAAAAGGAGAATCTTCTTTAGCCCCAGTTTTAGGAGATTACCAGTCGCACCAATCTGGTGATTGGACAGCCCTAAGCACTTGGGAAAGATATGATGGTACAGCTTGGGTAACTCCGGCACCAGATTATCCTGTTTATAATAATTCTGGTAAATCTACTATACAAAATGGGCATACTATTACTGTTTCTTCTTCTCTTGCAAATGGAAGCGGTTATATTCATTTAACTACTGTTAAACTAGGAGGACAATTAGTTGTAAGTTCTGGTGCTGATTTAAAATTATCTAATGATGGAGATGCAAATACAGTTGATTTATTAGTTAATGGCAATATGAACATTAACGGTACATTAAGCACTAACGGAGCTTGTACTATTGAAGTTGGAGGAAAATTAGTGAATTCAAACTCAATTAGCTTAAATGGAACTGATATACTTACTATAGATTCATTAGCAACTTATCAGCACAATGCAAATAGTCCAAATGCACCAACAGCAGTATGGAAGACTGGTTCAAATTTCTTGATTACAGGACTCACAACTAGCCAAACTAGTATTTTCAAAAACACGATAAATTACTATAATATCATTTGGGATAATCAGAACGAGGCTTCAGGAAAATATTATGCAGTACGTGGCAATCTAACAGCAACAAATGTTTTAGGCAAGTTGACGGTAAAAAGTACAGGCGCAACTTATATTTCATTATTTAATGCAGATGGAACTACAACTTTACCCAGTGGCTATGAGCAAACGGGTGGTAAAGTTTTAGTAAGAGAAAGCGGAACTGTAAATGCCATTTTTAATATCGGTAAAGATTTTGCAGTTACTGGTGGTACTTTTGAGTCTAATTCCGCAGCTTCTGTAATCCTTAATCTAACTGGTGCAAGTAGCAAATACAATTACGATGATGCCACCCATGTACTTACAAACCTTAATACAAACATAAGCGGAAATTACACCTTACAGTCTTCATTAAACTTGAATAATTTAGCTTTAACAGGTAATGGAAAAATAACATTAGGAGCTAATACTTTAACAACAACTTTGCTAACTGGTGGTTCTTCATCGGCGTATGTAATTACTAATGGCGTTGGGAAATTAAAAATAAATAATATTGGGACAACTAATGTTACCTTTCCTATAGGTACATCTGCAACATCTTATAATCCAGTTACTATAAATAATGCTGGCATTGTTGATAATTTTTCTATGAGCGTACAAAACACCTTTGATAACGCTACCCCAAATAATAACCAAACTGTAAATAAACAATGGAACATAGAAGAAGATATTGCTGGCGGCAGCAACGCCACTTTAACTTTGGGGTGGTCAGGTGCGGATCAAGCTGTGGGTTTTAACCCTTCTAACCCAATTTCTCTTTTGCATTACACAAGTGGTAATTGGGCGGGAACATTGGCTTCAATTTCTGGAAGTGGAACAGTTGCAGATCCTTATTTAGCAACTGCATCTGGCTTCAATTCATTTAGTCCTTTTGGTGTTGGTAATTCTACCGTTTTACCACTCGATTTGATTTCATTTACAGCATCTGTAAATAAGGGTTTAAGTCCAAAGGTAAATTTGAGTTGGAAAACTACAAATGAAGTAAATACCTTAAAATTTGATGTAGAAAGAAGTTTTGATGGGAAATCTTTTTCTAATATTGGATTAGTTAACGCTATGAATACACCGGGAATTCATGATTATGCTTTTGTAGATGATAATCCGCTTACGGGAACTGCATATTATCGTTTAAACCAAATAGATTTGAATGGTGCAAATAAATATAGCCCAATTGAAGCTGTAAATTTGGAAAGCTATATCAGCTTGAGCGTTTATCCAAACCCTGTTTCAAACATTTTAAATATCATTCATCCAAAAGCAAATGATGGTGCGTCTTTAAGTATTGTTTCTTTAAATGGGCAAAAATTATTTACAATTGGTGTTAATAAGGATAATACAAAAACAAGCACTGATATTTCTAAGCTAAGTTCAGGAGCTTATTTTATGATGTTCGATAATGGTAGCCAACAATCTGCATTAAAGTTTATTAAAAACTAATATCGTCTTTTGGTTGATAATTAGAGTTAGGGTGTACTTTTGGTTGGTGCATCCTTTTTCATTTCTGTAAACGGCATCGATTGCATAGAATTATATGCTTAAATGCTTTTAATCTGCATATTTTCTTTGTAAAATTGAAAATACCAGTTATTTCATAACCAAGAAATGAAAAACTTCCTATTTGTTTTTTTGTTTATTTCTCAGTTTTTATCCGCTCAGGAAGCTTCTAAAGTTTGGATAGCCGACCAAGGTAACGGGACATATAAAAACCCGATTTTAAATGCAGACTATTCTGATCCTGATGCGATAAGAGTAGGAGAAGATTTTTATTTAACATCTTCTAGCTTTGAACATATTCCGGGTTTGCCAATTCTGCATTCTAAGGATTTAGTAAACTGGACAATCATTAATCATGCTTTAAAAAAGCAACCTCCTTATGATGCTTACAACAAGCCTCAACACGGTAACGGAGTTTGGGCACCCGCAATACGCTATCATAACAAAGAATTTTATATCTATTATCCAGATCCCGATTATGGGATTTATAGGATAAAAACAGCTAATCCCGCTAAGGATTGGTCTCAGCCAATTTTGGTTTATCCCGGCAAAGGAATTATTGATCCATGTCCCTTTTGGGATGAAGATGGCAAAACTTGGTTAGTACATGCTTATGCCGGTAGCAGAGCAGGTATTAAAAGTTTAATTGCCATTGCACCAATGAATTTGGAAGGCACAAAAGTCATCGGCGAAAGCCAGATTATTTATGACGGGCATGAGACCGACCCAACTATTGAAGGCCCAAAAATTTACAAGAGAAACAATTATTATTACATTTTTGCGCCTGCCGGCGGAGTACCAACAGGCTGGCAACTGGTTTTAAGGTCAAAAAATATATTGGGACCTTATGAGCGGAAAGTAATGATGGGCCAAGGTAAAAGCGTCGTAAATGGCCCGCATCAAGGGGCTTGGGTAAAAACACAAACAGGCGAAGATTGGTTTTTACACTTTCAGGATAAAGGGGCTTACGGAAGAGTTGTCCATTTAGAACCCATGAAATGGATAAACGATTGGCCGGTTATTGGTTTAGATAAAGATGGAGATGGAATAGGCGAACCAGTTTCGGTTTATAAAAAACCTGATGTTGGAAAAATTTATCCAATACAAACACCACAAGAATCTGATGAGTTTAATAACCAAAAATTAGGTTTACAATGGCAATGGGAAGCAAACTATAATGGCAATTGGTATATGCCTAATCATGATGGGAATTTACGGCTTTACTCAGTTTTTACGGATAGTACCAAAAACCTATGGGATGTTCCAAACATTCTAGCACAAAAATTTCCGGCAGATAATTTTACAGTAACAACTAAACTAAAACTGATACCAAACCCAAAATTAAAGAATGAAAAAGCAGGGTTGGTTATTTTAGGTTTGAGTTATGCCAACGTTTTTATACAAAACAAAGAAGATGGTTTGTATTTGATGAAAGGGATTTGCGAAAAAGCCGATAAAGGAAATCCAGAGAAAGATGAAGAACTATTAAAACTATCATCATCTGAGGTTTATCTAAGGGTAAAAGTGACGGCGGGTGCTAAATGTAATTTCTACTACAGTTTTGATGATAAAAAATATAAAGAAATTGAAGATGAATTTTCTGCCGAAGCCGGTAAATGGACGGGAGCAAAAGTTGGGATTTATAGTATAGGCAATCAAAAAAGTAATGATTCTGGTTATGCTGATTTTGACTGGTTTAGGATTACTCTTTAAAATAGTTTAACATGAAACAATTGGTTTTCTTCTTTCTTTTTTTGAGTTCTGTTACGGTATCTGCACAAGCGCAAAAATTCAAATTTGTAGTAGCGCAAGATGGAAGTGGAGATTTTAAAACTATACAAGAAGCGGTTAATGCAGTAAGAGATCATTCTCAACAAGAAGTAACTATTGAAATAAAAGAAGGTATTTACAACGAAAAACTAGTGATTCCATCGTGGAAAAAAAACATTAAACTTATTGGCGAAAGCAAAGAAAAAACCATTATTACCAATGATGATTTTTCTGGAAAACCCTTTCCAATTGCAACAGATTTTACCGGCAATCCTAAATACAGTACTTATACTTCTTACACAGTTTATGTACAGGCTAATGATTGTGTTCTGGAGAATTTAACCATCCAAAATACTGCCGGAAGAGTTGGGCAAGCTGTAGCTTTAAATGTGGAGGCAGATAGAGTAAGCATAAAGAATTGTAATATTTTAGGCAATCAAGATACTTTATACTTGGCTAAAGACGGGCGTAATTATTTAGAAAATTGCTACATAGAGGGGACAACAGATTTTATTTTTGGCGAGGCCACGGCAGTTTTTCAAAATTGCACCATTAAAAGCTTAACAAATTCTTTTATTACTGCCGCGTCTACTTCTTGCAATCAACAATTTGGCTTTGTTTTTTTTGATTGTAAACTGATAGCTGATAGTGGTGTTGATAAGGCTTTTCTCGGTCGCCCTTGGCGGCCGTATGCAAAAACCGTTTTTATTCATTGCAATTTAGGGACTCAAATTTTACCAGAAGGTTGGGATCCTTGGAAAGGTGATGCAATGTTCCCTGATAAAGAAAAGACGGTTTTTTATGCTGAATATCAAAATACTGGAGCGGGATCAAAAACCCAAAATCGAGTAAATTGGTCTCATCAGTTAACATCGGCGGAAGCCAAAGAATACAATTTAAAAAACATATTCTGCAACTGGAAGCCATAAAGCCCATGAAAAAAACATTGATTTTATTGTTCTTAGGGGTTAGCTTTTCGGCTTTTTCTCAAACCAAATTATTGGTTTCACAAAGCGGTGATGGTAATTTTAAAACTGTTCAAAAAGCGTTGGATGCCGTCCCTATAAATAACACAAAGACAATTATCATTTATATTAAAAATGGGATTTATAAAGAGAAATTACAGTTAGATTCTACTAAAAATAAGGTGACTTTAATTGGCGAGGATCAGTTTAAAACTATTTTAACTTTTGATGATCATCCTGGTAAGGTTGATGGAAATGGTAAATCTATTAATACTCAATCTTCTTATAGTTTTTTAATTGCCGCGGATGATTTTAGTGCAAATAATATTACTTTTCAAAACGATGCTGGTTTTACGGCCGGGCAAGCCGTAGCTTTAGAAGTGCGTGGCGATAAAGCTGTTTTTAAGAATTGTAGAGTTGTGGGAAACCAAGATATTCTGTTTTTAAACTCGGTAAACAGCCGCCAATATTACGAAGATTGTTATTTGGAAGGAACTACAGATTTTATCTTCGGTGCAGCCACGGCTTGGTTTCAAAACTGTCATATACATAGCAAAAAGAATTCTCACATTACTGCGGCATCTACTCCAAAAGAGCATGCTTTTGGGCTTGTTTTTTATAATTGTGTAGTAACTGCGGATACTTCATTAAATAAAGTTTCTTTAGG
Source organism: Pedobacter segetis (assembly GCF_016623585.1). Taxonomy (GTDB): domain Bacteria; phylum Bacteroidota; class Bacteroidia; order Sphingobacteriales; family Sphingobacteriaceae; genus Pseudopedobacter; species Pseudopedobacter segetis. Next base: position 66,518 of record NZ_JAEHFY010000011.1, on the reverse strand, counting down.
AAGGCCATGGAGACCTTATGCAAACGTGGCTTATCTACATTGTTATCTGCCCGAGCAGGTTAAGCCAGAAGGCTGGTCTGTTTGGAATAAACTAGATACTTACACATTATCTAGATTTTCTGAATATGAGAATTATGGACCAGGCGCCAACCCAAATACCAGAGTTTCTTGGTCTCGTCAATTAACATCGGCGGAAGCCAAAAATTATAATTTAGAAAATGTTTTAAGAGGTTGGAAACCAGAATAAATTAGGATTTAAAAAGCAAACATTAAAATATAAAAGGGTATGCGTTATAAAATATTATTGTTGATTTTATTATTTGTTGATGTTTTTCAGGCACATTCACAATTTAAAAGAGACACTAGTTTTACTACTTACAGTGCATTTACCAAAGAAAAAAAACATTATCCAGAAATTGAAATAGCCAAATTACCCTTAGCAAAAAATACGTTAGAGAAGCTAAATATTCCGTATAAGAATTTAGGTTACAGAAAACTTAATTTGGATATTACTTATCCTAAAAAAGAAAAGAAAGGCGGTTATCCTGTAGTGATTCTTTTGTTTGGTGGAGGATGGAAATCGGGAGATAAATCTATGTGTAATCCGCAAGCTCGCTTTTTGGCCGATAACGGTTACGTTGCAGTTTCGGTAGAATATCGTTTATCTCCAGAATCTAAATATCCCGCTGCCGTTTTAGATGTTAAAGAAGCTATCAGATGGGTAAGATTACATGCTAAAGAATACAATATTGATCCTTATCACATTGCTGTTTTAGGCAGGTCTGCCGGTGGGCAATTAGCGGCTTTAATTGGCAGTACCGGTGGCGATAAAAAATACCAAAGCGGGCAAAATCTTTTTCTTTCTGATGATGTACAGGCAGTTGTAGATATTGACGGTATTTTAGCTTTCCATCACCCAGAATCTTTAGAGGGGGAAGCTGCTTCTGAGTGGTTGGGCGGCACATATCAAGAAAAGCCAGCTGTTTGGGATCAAGCTTCTGCATTAAATAATGTAAGCAGCCAAACTCCACCAATATTATTTATCAATAGCTCTAACCCAAGGTTTCACGCTGGCAGAGACGATATGATTAAAAAACTGAATGAGCTTAATATTTATTCAGAAGTTCATGAAATTCCCAATACCCCACATCCATTTTGGTTATTTAATCCATGGTTTAACGAGACCAATAATTTCACGTTAAAATTCTTAGATAAAGTATTTAAGGAGGATTAGATTTTTGAAAACTATGCGATTTTAACAGGCATAATTTCTTGAATTTTTTATGCAATCCTTGCCGGTAACGATTGCACAAATAAATAGGCAATAATGGTTCAGAACCAAGCTTAAAATTCTTAAAATTGTTCAGAAACAAAGTTTTCTACACTAACTAAAAGTCATTTAGTTATAAACCGAGAGTATATTTTAAAAGTTAAAATGAATTTATTTGAACTGCACATACATCAAGTACAGCAAACAAATTCGACACATTTAAATAAAATTAAACAAATGAGGATTTTCAAAATACTTTTTTTAGGTATCATCATACAAGCTTGTTTACAATCATGTAGCGCAAATACAATTTCTAAGATAAATCCTGATCAATCTGGTATTACAGATTCCTTAGAATTTACAAACTATTTTAAGGTTAAAATGCCAATTATTAAAACACCCGTTTTTAAGAAAGATACATTTGATATCAGTAAATCTGGAGCTAAAGGAGATGGCATTTTCTTAAATACTCAAATCATTAATGCTACAATTACGGCATGTAGTAATAAAGGTGGTGGTGTTGTTTTAATTCCGGGAGGAATATGGCTAACAGGGCCTATATACATGAAGAGCAATGTAAATCTTCATATTAAAAGAGATGCAATCTTACAATTCACTAAAGATAAAAATCAATACAAGTTAGTAGAAGGAAATTGGGAAGGTAAGCCCTCTGTTAGAAACGAATCACCAATTTCTGGAAACAATTTAGAAAATATTGCCATTAGCGGTACTGGAATAATTGATGGTAATGGAGATGTTTGGAGGGCGGTAAAAAAGGATAAACTAACAGAATCTCAATGGAAAAATTTAGTTAAGTCTGGCGGTTTGGTAGGTGAGGATAAAAAAACTTGGTATCCATCAAAAAGCTATTTAAAAGGAGACCAAACTAAGGATGCGAGTGTTATTCAAGAAGGAAAATCTTTGGCCGATTATCAAGATATGAAAGATTTCTTTCGCCCAAACTTGTTGGTTTTAACAAAGTGCAAAACGGTATTGCTAGAAGGCGTTACTTTCCAAAATTCACCAGCTTGGTGTCTGCACCCATTAATGTGCGAAGATTTAACGCTTAAAGGAGTTTATGCAAAAAACCCATTTTATGCTCAAAATGGCGATGGTGTTGATGTAGAATCTTGTAAAAATGTAATGATTGAAAACTCAACTTTTGATGTTGGCGATGATGGTATCTGTATCAAATCTGGAAGAGATGAAGATGGCAGAAAACGTGGAATGCCTACAGAAAATTTGATAGCTCGTAATAATGTGGTTTATCATGCACACGGCGGTTTTGTAATTGGTAGTGAAATGTCTGGCGGGGCTAAAAACCTATTCGTTTATAATAATTCATTCATCGGAACCGATATTGGCTTGCGTTTTAAGACCACAAGAGGTCGTGGTGGAGTAGTTGAAAAGATTTATATTTCTGATATCAATATGAAAGACATCGCTGGCGAAGCTATTCGTTTTGATATGTATTATGCAGCAAAAGACCCAGTTCCATTAGCAGATGAGGTTAGGGAAGCCCCAAAGGTTGAGTTATTTCCGGTAACAGATGAAACGCCACAATTTAAAGATTTCCATATTAGGAATATCAACTGTGATGGAGCTGCTAAAGCAATTTTTATGAGGGGTTTGCCAGAAATGAACATCCATGATATTTATTTAGAAAACCTAACCATCCAAGCTAAAGAAGGTGTAGAATTAACAGAAGCAAGTAATATCAGCATTAAAAATTTAAACTTAATGGTTGGCAACAGCAATCCTTTAATAAACGTAGATAACAGCAAAAACATCAGTTTTGAAGGGTTAAAATCATTTACAGACGTAGGTTTTTTAATGAATATTTCAGGAGTAAAAACAACGGGAGTAAAAATTTCCAATTCCTCAATTTCTACATCAAAAGATAAAATCACATATACTCTTGGAGCATCTTCAAAAGCATTAACCATAAAATAAAATGATCCAAACATTTAAAAAATACGGTTTCCTTTTTGTTTTTCTTTTGATGGTGGTTTCATCATGTGCATCAAAAAAAAGTATAATAAATCAAAATTCTCATTTAAGCCTTTCCGAAGATATGGCAAAAACCGTTATGACAAAATGGGCTGATTCACTTTTAATGGAAGAGGGCAAACCGGTAAAATGGGCGTACGATCAAGGTGTGGTTTTAGAAGGCATCGCCAATATTTGGAAACGTACCGGCCAAGATAAATACTTTACTTATATACAAAAGAGTATGGACTTTTTTGTTAAAAACGACGGTTCAATCAATCGTTATAAATTATCTGATTATAATATCGATAATATTAAAAACGGAAGATCATTATTGTTTTTATATAACGTAACCGGAAAAGATAAATACTACAAAGCTGCTTCATTATTAAGAAAACAACTACAAGAGCAACCAAGAACAAAAGAGGGCGGGTTTTGGCATAAAAAAGCCTATCCCTATCAAATGTGGTTAGATGGCTTGTATATGGGAGAACCTTTTTACGCTCAATATGCTAAAGATTTTCATCAGAATGCAGCTTTCGATGATATAGCTAATCAGTTTATTTACATGGAGAAGCATGCTAGAGACCCTAAAACTGGTTTGCTTTATCATGGCTGGGACGAATCTAAAGAACAAACATGGGCAAATAAAGAAACCGGTAATTCTCCAAATTTTTGGGGACGAGCTATGGGCTGGTATGGCATGGCGTTGGTTGATGTTTTGGAAAACTTCCCATCAGATAATCCCAAACGACAAGAATTGCTAGCCATTTTAAATCGTTTTGCTGATGCAGCAACTAAAGTTCAAGATAAAAAATCTGGCTTATGGTATGAAGTTTTAGATCAACCAAATGGTAAGGGGAATTATTTGGAAGCCTCAGCTTCAAATATGTTTGTTTACGCTTTAGCAAAAGGAGTAAGGTTAGGCTATTTACCCGCTAAATATGAAGCGGTAGCAAAAAAAGGTTATGTAGGCATTCAAAAACAGTTTTTAGTTAGAGATGCCCAAGGATTACTTCACCTAAACGGAACGGTAAGCGTTGCAGGTTTGGGGGGTAAACCTTATCGCGATGGTAGTTATGAATATTATTTGAGCGAAAAAGTAGTGCAAGATGATCCTAAAGGGGTTGGTGCTTTCTTGTTGGCAAGTAATGAAATGGAATTGAGAAATATCCCACAAGTAGGGCAAAACAAAACTGTTTTATTAGACAACTATTTTAATAACGAAACCAGAAAAGATATTACAGGCAAACCAGAAAGTTTCCATTATTTATGGAATGAATGGGACAACAATGGCTTTGGGATTTTAGGCGAGAGTATCCGTAATATGGGTGCAAAAACAGAGACTTTAAAAGAAGGTCCAACAGCATCAAATTTATCCAATGCCTCAGTTTATATCATAGTTGATCCTGATACTAAAAAAGAAACTGCAAACCCAAATTATATGATGGCTCCATACATCCATAATATAGTAGAATGGGTAAAGCAAGGTGGTGTTTTGTTATTGATGGCAAATGATTCTAGTAATTGTGAACTGCCTCATTTTAATGATTTAGCAAGGCAGTTTGGCATTCGGTTTAAGGATGAATTAAAAAATGCGGTTATAGGTTCTCAGTTTGATATGGGTATGATAAAAATTCCCGAGGGAAATAATGTATTCCCATCTGGGCCGCAAACCTATCTAAAAGAAATTAGCACCCTTGCTATTAAAACGCCAGCTAAAGCGATAGTAGAAAATAAGGGAGACGTTATAATGGCATCAGCTAAAATAGGTAAAGGGACAGTCTTTGCAGTTGGCGATCCATGGTTATACAACGAATATACAGATGGTAGAAAATTGCCAAGTACTTTCCAAAATTTAAAAGCAGGAAAAGAATTAATGTATTGGCTCTTAAAGCAAGCGCCAAATAAATAATATCATGATTTTAAATAAGAAAAACATAAGTTTGGTTTTATCAAAAAACATAACCAAGCCACAAACAAACTTGTTTGATTTGCCAGAGAAAGTTTTACAATTTGGTACAGGTGTTTTACTGCGTGGCTTACCAGATTATTTTATTGATAAAGCAAATAGGGAAGGTTTTTTTAATGGGAGAATTGTTGTGGTAAAATCTACCGATCATGGCAATACCGATGAATTTGACCATCAGGATAATTTATATACCGTTTGTGTTAAAGGCATAGAAAAAGGAAAAACGATAGAACAAAATATTGTTTCATCTGCAATTAGCAGAGTACTTACCGCAAGTAAACAATGGGATCAAATCTTAGATTTTGCAGCAAGTGATTCTCTAGAAATAGTGATCAGCAATACCACAGAAGTTGGGATTACTTTAATAGATGATGATGTAAATTCAAGCCCACCTTCATCTTTTCCTGGTAAGTTATTGGCTATTTTACACCATAGGTACAAAACTTTTAATGGCGCAATAGATAAAGGTTTGGTAATTGTGCCTACAGAATTGATCGTAGATAACGCTACTAAATTAAAAACCATTTTATTAAAGCTTTGTGAGCGCAATAATCTTTCTCCAGATTTTATTAACTGGCTGCAAGAGAGCAATCATTTTTGCAATTCTTTGGTAGATCGTATCGTTCCGGGTAAGCCAGATAATGAACAATTGAATGAAATAAAAGATGGGCTTGGTTATGAAGACAATCTTTTGATCATGTCTGAAGCTTACCGTCTTTGGGCTATAGAAGGAAACGAGAAAGTTAAAGAGAAGCTTTCTTTTGCAAAAGCGGATAGCGGAGTAATCATTACTCCGGATATAAATTTACATAGGGAATTAAAATTAAGGCTGCTAAACGGAACACATACTTTGAGTTGTGGTCTGGCATTTTTAGCAGGCTTCGATACGGTAAAATCTGCCATGGATGATGAAGATATGGAAAGCTATATCCGTGATTTGATGATAAATGAAATAGCTCCTTCCATTCCTTATGAAGTTTCAAAAGAACAAACAGATGTTTTTGCAGCAAACGTTTTGGATAGGTTTAGAAACCCATATATCAAACACCAATGGCTAAGCATAACCTCTAATTATACCTCAAAACTAAACATGAGGGTTGTTCCTGTTCTTAAAAGCCATTACAAAAACCATCGCTCGGCACCAGTTTTGATCGCTTTGGGTTTTGCCGCATATATTAGGTTTATGAAACCTTCTGACAAAAAAAACAATAAATTTTATGGGAGAATTAGCGATCAAGATTACTTGATAAATGATAGCGAAGCAGAATATGTAACTGCTTTTTGGCATCAAAACCCCGATAAAATTGTTAATGTGATATTAGCGGATGTTTCGCTTTGGGGCACAGATTTAACATCATTCCCTCATTTTGAAAGCTCAGTAAACAATTATCTAAAATTTATGGATGATAAAATATCCATCAAACAACTCATGATCAAAGAAAGCGTTAATATATAAAAGATGGATAGGGTTTTAAAAGTACATCCAAAAGATAATTTGCTGGTAGCCTTAACAGATTTGTTTAAAGGCGAGATCATCATTTATCAAGATGAAAAAATAACGCTTTTAGATGATGTAAAAGCGAAGCACAAATTTTTAACGCAAGATTTATCTACTGGGCAAGAGATAATCATGTACAGTGTTTTGGTTGGGAAAGCGCAAAGCGATCTAAAAGCCGGGAATCTTATCCATACCAAAAACGTTAAACATGCCGCAAATTCTTTCGAGATCGGAGATCGGAAAACAGATTGGCAAAAACCGAATATAAAAAAGTGGGAAAACGTCACTTTTAATGGTTTTTACCGAGCAGACGGCAGCGTTGGCACCGCAAATTATTGGTTGGTAATACCCATGGTTTTTTGCGAAAATAGAAATCTAGAGGTTTTACAAGAAGCTTTGATACATCCATTAGGCTATGGCAGAAAAAAAACCTATCAAAACCAAGCTAATAAATTAATAGATCTTTATCAGGCTGGTGCCGATAAGGAAGCCATATTAAACACAGAGATCTTTGTTGAAAACGAAACAGAGAAATCTAAAAGGCTTTTCCCCAATGTTGATGGGATCAAGTTTTTAAACCATGATGGTGGTTGCGGTGGTATAAGGCAAGATTCACAAACACTTTGTGGTTTACTAGCGGGTTATATAACGCACCCCAACGTAGCAGGTGCAACGGTATTGAGTTTAGGTTGCCAAAATGCACAGATCAATATTTTAGAAGAAGAAATAAAAAAAAGGGATGCTGATTTTAGCAAACCAATGTACATTTTAGAACAACAAAAGGTAGGTACCGAAGCAGATTTACTTTCATTGGCAATAAAGCAAACCTTTGCAGGTTTAATGGAAGCAAATTTACAAGAAAGAAAACCAGCCCCCTTGAGCCAGATTACCATTGGTTTAGAATGCGGCGGTTCCGATGGTTTTTCTGGCATATCTGCAAACCCCGCAATTGGTTACACTTCAGATCTATTGGTTGCCCTTGGAGGTAAGGTTATCTTAGCAGAATTTCCCGAACTTTGCGGAGTGGAGCAGAATATCAGTGATAGATGCGTTTCTACCGAAGACGCAAGACGTTTTTCATCATTGATGAAAACTTACGCTGCAAGAGCAGAAGACGCAGGTTCTGGGTTTGATATGAACCCATCTCCAGGAAATATAAAAGATGGATTAATTACAGATGCGATAAAATCTGCCGGGGCCGCAAAAAAAGGTGGTACCTCGCCAGTAGCGGCCATTTTAGATTATCCAGAAAAGGCAACAAAACCGGGTTTAAATTTGCTTTGCACCCCGGGTAATGATGTAGAATCTACCACGGCAGAAGTTGGGTCTGGTGCAAACGTTGTGCTTTTTACAACCGGTTTGGGAACGCCAACGGGCAACCCGATAGTACCGGTGGTTAAGATTGCAAGCAACACAACCTTGTTTAAAAAAATGAACGATATTATTGATGTAAACACGGGGACAATTATTGATGAAGGTGAAACCATTTATGAGGCCGGCGAACGCATATTAAATTATGTAATACAGGTAGCTAGCGGTGAGGTTGAAGTTTGTGCCGTAAAACACGGTCAGGATGATTTTATACCTTGGAAAAGAGGAATTTCATTGTAATTTAATCAATCGCTATGTTAACGATAAGGAAACATCACACTTATCAATAAACCAAAATACCGATTTACTTATTTATGAAAGCTTCCATCTTAAAGTTAAAATTTAAACAAAATACAGAACAAAAAAAGACATGAAAAATGGAGCAGTAATCCCTGATGATTTTTTATTGTATTCTGAAAAAGCTAGAATACTTTATCATCAATACGCAAAAGATTTACCCATAATAGATTACCATAACCACCTGCCACCTCAAGAAATTGCTGAAGCCAAAAACTTCAGAAGTATTACCGAAATTTGGTTAAAGGGCGATCATTATAAGTGGAGAGCCATGCGTACTTTGGGCGTAAACGAACGTTTCATTACGGGCGATGCTAGCGACGAAGAAAAGTTTATGGCTTGGGCAAAATGTGTACCGGCAACGGTGCGTAATCCATTGTTCCATTGGTCTCACATGGAATTGAAAAATCCTTTTGGGATCAATTCTTACTTAAATGAGAACTCGGCCAAAGAAATCTATGTACATACCAATCAGCTTTTAGCGCAAAAAGATTTCTCTACCCAAGGTTTACTAAAGAAATTTAATGTAGCTATGGTAGGCACAACTGATGATCCTACTGATAGTTTAGAATACCACAAAGCAATTATAGACCAAGGTTTTGAAATTAAGGTAAAGCCTTCTTTCCGCCCGGATAAATCATTGATGATCGGCGATGTGAAAACTTACAGAGCTTACATCCAAAAATTGTCTGTAGCTTCTGGAGTTGAGATTATTGACCTAGAATCGTTATTAGGTGCTTTAAGAAACAGGATTGAGTTTTTTGAGGCCCATGGAGCTTCCATTTCTGATCATGGTTTAAACACCATTCCTTCAAAAGTTACTTTGACTGATGCGCAAAAATCTGAGTTCGAAAAGGTCTTGAGCGGCGATGCGGATTCTTTCTCTGATCCTGATGCTTTTGCAGGTTACGTACTGACGGAGATCTGTAAAATTTATCACGAAAAAGGTTGGGTGCAACAGTTCCATTTGGGTGCAATAAGAAATAATAACCATGGTATGATGCGTAAATTAGGCCCCGATACAGGTTACGATTCTATTGGCGATTTTAGCCAGGCAACAAGCTTATCTAATTTCTTAGGAAATTTGAGTTTAGACGATCAATTGGCCAAGACAATAATCTACAATTTAAACCCTGCTGATAACGATGTTTTTGCAACCATGATTGGAAACTTTGCCGATGGAAAGATAAAAGGTAAGGTACAGTTTGGCTCTGGCTGGTGGTTTTTGGATCAAAAAGACGGGATGGAAAAACAATTGAACTCATTATCAAACATGGGTGTTTTAAGCACTTTTGTAGGGATGTTAACAGATTCTAGAAGTTTCCTTTCATATCCTCGACATGAGTATTTCCGTAGAATTTTATGCAACCTTTTAGGTAACGAAATGGAAAATGGGCAAGTGCCGGATGATGAAAAATGGATCGGTAAGATTGTACAGGATATTTCTTACAACAATGCCAAAGAATACTTTGGTTTGTAAGCTAATTAGTTTTAAAAAAATATTGTCTTAAACATAATATTTGTCATCCCGAACTTGTTTCGGAATCTTATCAGAATAAGTTGCCATCTAGATTATAAACATTCAAATTGGATGCTGAAATAAATTCAGCATGACAAAGTTTTCATTTTTGAGACAGCATATTTTATTATAAATCTTCGTTCTGCATTATACAGAACGAAGATTTATAGCTGAGAAATTAGAATTTCATTATTACTGAGGTTTTAATAGCTCATCTAAAGTATTGTAAGCCACAGAATGATAATTTGGCCTTGCTTGTTTGTAGATCTCTAAAGCCATCTTTTTCCCTTCTGGCGTTTTGATCAATGCTTTATAAATTGGTGTTAAAAACTTTCTTCTCCCTACATTTATCAAGAAATCTTTCATGGCCGGGAAAGCAGTTTTATAATTTTGGTTAATTGCCAAAGTGTACCAAGCGCATTGTATTTCTGCATTACCAGAATTGGTAAAACCAAACTCCTGATCAATTGCCGCCATTAATTTTAAACTTGTATTAGCAGGAATGGTGCGTATAAAATATAACTTCTCGTTGGTAGAACCTATTGTTTTACTTAATCCTTTTGGATCTTGGGTTGAGGCCAGTTTTTTTTGTAAGCTATCAATTTTGTTAAAAGTTTGGCTAACGGGCGCAACAAAATCTTTTGGCAAACCCGGCTGATAGACCCAAGCGTAAGAGTTTATTTTTTTCTTTAAACTTTCATCATTTTTAATGAGTTTTTGGTTTAATTCTGCTAAAAAAGCATCGTTGCCCATACTTGTGAAAGCATGTTCGTTAAAATAAGATTTCAAAAAGGCATCAAATTTTTCTCTACCTGCTGCTTTTTCAATATTCTTTAAAAAGAAGTAACCTTTTTCATAAGCAATGTCGGTTACCCCTAAATCTGGATCTCGTCCCGTAAAATCAACTTTTAACCGAGTATCTGGGTTGGTTGCGCCCATTTCTTCAATGCTTTCTTTTAAATCGTTATAACCTAAAACCTCTTGCATTTTAGCTTCTTCTTTACCGTATAGTTGTTCTACGATCCTACGCTCAAAGTAAACCGTAAAACCTTCGTTTAGCCAGAAATCGTTCCAGGTGGCGTTGGTAACCAAATTGCCGCTCCAGCTATGAGCGAGTTCATGGGCAATTAAGCTTACCAAAGAGCGGTCGCCGGCAATAACCGTTGGTGTGGCAAAAGTCAGCATCGGGTTTTCCATCCCTCCAAAAGGGAAACTTGGCGGCAACACCAATACATCATAGCGTCCCCAACGGTAATCGCCATAGATTTTTTCGGCAGCAGAAACCATTTTACCCATATCGGCAAATTCATAAGCCGCCTTAGGTAATACTGAAGGTTCTGCATAAACTCCGGTTCTTCTATCAATCGCTTTAAAAGCGATATCGCCTACGGCCAAGGCCATTAAATAAGAAGGGATAGCATGTTTTTGCTCGAAATGATAAACGCCAGAATCATTTTTTTGTTGAGGATTTTCTGCGCTCATTAAAGCTAAAAGCTCTTTAGGGACAGTTACATCGGCATTATAAGTAAACCTGATTGATGGGCTATCCTGACAAGGGAGCCAAGTACGGGCCAAAATAGCTTCTGACTGTGTAAACAGATAAGGGAATTTTTTGCCTGCTGTTTGTTGCGGGTTTAACCATTGTAAAGCGGCTGCATCTTTACTGGTAGAATAAAAAATATGTATTTTTTTTGTTTTCGGGGTAATCTCCACGCTTAACGGTTGCCCTATAAATTCCTCTTCATCGCCTAAAGCATAAAAAGCGTTTTTGGTATCATCATCTAAGGTTACTTTTTCTATGTTTAACCCTTTAGTATCAAAAATCATCTCATCGATCTTCCCTGTTTTACTAATTGTCCAGGTGGCCTCGCCATTTAAGATCTGTGTGTCAAAATTTACGTTAAGTTTTAGGTCTAAATGCTTAACCACGCAATTATCGGGTTCAGAATATGAATGGGGATCTTTTCTTTCTATGGGCCTTACCTCTTTTTCATTAGTTGTTTTCTTTTTGTTTTGAGTGCAAGAAAGCATTAATACTGGGATAAATAACAGCAGTTTATTCATAATTGATCACTAAAATTTAACGGTAACACTTGCTTTTTGAGGGGTTTTATCGGCAGAGCCGTTCCAACCTCCAGAAAAGTCTTTCACTAAATTTACGGCTTTTTCATCTGCAATGGCATTAAAACTTTTTAAAACTTTAAAATCAGTGAGTTTCCCATCTGCTTGTATCACAAACTCTATCTGTACTTCGCCCCCGTTCAGATCTGCTTTTTTTGCTTCATCATCTAAATATTTCCTAAAAGTAGCCCATCCTTTTTTAGGGCCTGCAATTAAATTTTCATTGCTTTTTGGGGTTCCATAGCCCACAACTACTACTTCAGAAAGTTGAGATTTATCTTGTTTTAAGGCTATATTCAGAGAATCGTTCTCAATGCTTTTGGTTATGGTTTCATAACCTATGTAACTGATTGCCAATTTGCTGTTCTTTGGGGCTTCTATATCAAATTCTCCATGGGCATCTGTTTGGGTAACATTACCGGTAGCTAAATTTCTTATCGAAACGCCGGGTATTGCTGCACTATCTTTTTCGTCTATTACCCTTCCTTTTATGTTAATGGTTTGAGGGGCAGCAATGGCAGATTTCATTGATCTTGCTGCCATCAAATTTTCTTGCTTGGCAGATATTGCCGCAATTTTTTCTTTTTCTAAAGTTGGTGCGGCCGCTGCTTCATCGCTATCCATATTGGCATCAGCCATAGTTTCTTTTTGCTCTAAGGTAATACCGGTTCCTGGCGAAAAGGCTTTTTTTGTTTCTGGGTATTCGGTATCGTTTAAAATGGCTATTTGTTGCTCTTTTTTATCGTTTTCTATTTCAGGATAATTGTTTTGCCCCTTATCGTTATTTGTCGGGGTATCTGTTTTTATCTTTTCATCATCGGGTATTTGCTTTGCTTTTTGCAAATCTGCCAAGGCAATATTTTTATTGTTGGGGGTTTGGTTAAAATAAATCGCAGATAAGGTAAGTGCCAGAATAATAGATGCCGCAATTCCCCATTGTTTTACTCCCCAATTTAAACCAATAATTTTCTCTTTTTTGCTTAGCTTCTCATTCAAGCGATAGTTTAGATCGTTCATATCAGGATCTTTTAAACCAAATTCAGAGAAACCGTCTAGGGCATCCTGTAAAAAAGGATCATCCAAAGCCCTAGCTTCCAAACTGTTCATTTCAGCAGGGCTTAGTTGTCCGTTTAAGTATTTACGGATCAGTTCTATGTCAGATACTTTCTTAATCACTTCTCTTTTCTATACAAAGTCTTAAATTTCTTTTGCCGTTTTGGATGTAGCTTTTCACTTTCTTTAAATCGTATCCTGTTTCATGGGCTACCTCTGTGTAGCATTTTTGTTGAAGATAAAATAACTTCACGCTCAATTTTTGCTCTTCGTTTAACGTTTCCATGCAATCTTCCATCAAAATCAATCGCTTTTCTTTATCGTTTTCATCCTCATGATGCAATAGCACCTCAGAATCCATAAATTCCTCGTCAATTTCAACCTTATTTATTTTCGATGTTTTTCTCAAATCCATCAAACAAAAATTACGGCTTAGCACATATAACCAGCTCTTAAAATTTTTTACCTCATGGTTTTTCAACTTTGCGATCAATTCTTCAAATATCTGCATTACGGCATCTTTACTGCGTTCTTCATCTTTAAAATATTTTAAACAAACACCGTAAACCAAAGGCATATAATTTTGGTATAAGCCGCCCAAAAGCTTTAAATCGCCCGATTTTTTGTATCGGGCAATCAAATTCTCTTCGTTTAAAGAGCGCTCTGCGGGTTCAACAATCAATGCCATCTAACATCAATAATAAAAAAAATTTTTGGGCTGTTTATGGAAAAACGTTTTAACCTACATCATTAATGTGAATTTAAAAACAAGATTATGAAAACAATATGCTCCTTAATTATTGCCGCCACACTTTTAATGGCCTTTAAAACCGATGACACCAAACTGGTAAGCGGTTATGTTTATGATGTTAACCAACAAGTATTAGTTGGTGCTACTGTAAGTTCTAAATTGAACCCAAAAATTAAAACAAATACAGGTAGTAATGGATTTTTTAAACTAAAAGTTTCGCAAACAGAGAAGAAAATATTGGTATCTTTTATAGGGTTTGAAACTAGGGAGATTGTTCTTACGCCCAAAACTTTAAAAATAATCCTGAAGGCGGTAAACGCTAATTTGGATGAGCTAGTTGTTGCAGGTTATGGCTCCCAAAATAAAAGGGAAATGTTGGTTTCAAATACAAAAAGTATGGCAGCCAGTAGTTATATGGCTTCGCCGATGCTTTCTAATGTGGGTTACAATACAGAATCTTATAATGCCATTGATGAAAACGGATTTAAAAACACCAAAAACGATCCGCTATCTACTTTTTCTATAGATGTTGATGCAGTATCTTACAGTAATATGAGGCGTTTTATACAAAGCGGGCAAATGCCGCCAAAAGATGCCATTAGGGTAGAAGAAATGATCAATTATTTTGGCTACGATTATCCAGAGCCAAAAGATGGCGATCCGGTAAGCATTATTACCGATGTGGCCGATGCACCTTGGAACAAAAACCACCGTTTGGTTCGCATCGGCTTAAAAGCCAAGAGCATAAAAAGCGAAAACCTGCCCGCTTCTAATCTGGTTTTTTTGATAGATGTTTCTGGTTCTATGCAAGGCCCCGATAGATTGGGGTTGTTAAAAACATCCATGAAATTGTTAACGGATCAGTTAAGGCCCAACGATAAAGTAGCGATCCTAGTTTATGCAGGTGCTGCCGGCTTGGTTTTGCCCGGTACCAACGGAAACCAAAAAAATAAGATCAAAGATGCGTTAACCAATCTTTCTGCCGGAGGTTCTACAGCGGGCGGTGCCGGCATTAAACTGGCTTACCAAACCGCAAAAAACAATTTTATTAAAGGAGGCAATAACCGTGTTATTTTAGCTACCGATGGCGATTTTAACGTTGGCGCAAGCAGCGATGCAGAAATGCAAAGATTGATTGAAAGCTATAAAAATGATGGGATTTTCTTGAGCGTTTTAGGCTTTGGCAGCGGTAATTTAAAAGATAGTAAAATGGAAGCTATCGCCGATAAGGGCAATGGAAACTATTACTACATAGATGGGATTAATGAGGCCAAGAAAGTGTTGATCAATGAATTTGGAGGGACACTTTTTACGGTTGCAAAAGACGTTAAACTACAGGTTGAGTTTAACCCTGCAAAAGTGGCGGCTTACCGTTTAGTGGGCTATGAAAATAGGTTGTTAAATAACGAGGATTTTAAAGATGATAAAAAAGATGCCGGTGAGATGGGCGCAGGGCATACCGTAACCGCACTTTATGAAATCATCCCGGAAGGATATAAAGATGAATTTATAAGAAACGTAGATGAAATGAAGTACCAAACACCAAAAGAGATTAAAAACTCTAACGAATTATTGACCGTTAAGATGAGGTATAAAAACCCAGATGAAAATAAGAGCCAAGTGTTAAGCGTTTCATTGGTGGATCATCAGCAAAAATTAGCGAACGCAACTTTAGATTTTAAATTTGTTGCGGCTGTTGCCGAGTATGGATTATTGATCGGGGAATCGGGGTTTAAACAAAACGCCAATTATGATCAAGCTATCGCCCTGGCAAAAAGCGGCAAAGGCAAAGACGATAACGGCTACCGCTCTGAATTTATACAATTGATAGAAAACGCTAAACTATTAGCCAAAAAAGATGTAATTTCAAAAAATGAAGACGAATAAGACAGTAAATAAAATAGCGCTTTCGCTGATGCTTTTAACGGCAAGCAGCGGGGCCTTTGCACAATTTGGCAAATTGCTAGATAAAGCAAAAAGTGCCGTGGGTGCAAACGGCGTTTCTGCAAGCCCAACAGAAATAGCAACGGCCTTAAAACAAGCTTTAGAGCTTGGCGCAACAAAAAGTGCCGATTTGCTTTCTGCACAAAACGGTTTTTTTGGCAATCCATCGGTTAAGATATTGTTTCCGCCAGAAGCATTAAAAGCAGAAGCAACCTTAAGAAAACTAGGTTTAAATAAAATGTGCGACGATGCCATCCTAAGCTTTAACAGGGCCGCCGAAGATGCCGCAAAAACCGCCAAACCCATATTCGTAAACGCAGTAAAACAAATGACCATTAAAGATGCCACCAATATATTAATGGGCGCAAATGATGCTGCAACCACTTATTTTAAAAATACCACAACAGATTCCCTAACAAAGGTTTTTGAACCCATCGTATCAAAAAGTATAGAAAAAGTTGGTGCCACAAAATATTATGGCGAAGTAGCGGATAGGTATAATAAAGTACCCTTCGCAACAAAAATTAACCCCGATTTAAAGGCTTATGTTACCCAAAAAGCCATTGATGGGCTATTTAAACAGATAGCAACCGAAGAATTAAAAATCAGGGAAAACAGTGCGTTTAGAACCACAGATTTAATGAAAAAGGTTTTTGCGCAAGCAGAAAAGAAATAGGGAAGTTTTCAAATATCTTTTATGGTTATATTGGTCTGATTTTTTATTTACGAAAAAAAATAAATCCCTAATGGCAACATTATTGCGCTTAAACAAAAAAACGAGATGAAAAAATTGATCCTTATAACCCTATTCTCCACCCTATTTATTTTCTCTGGTTGCGATACTTTAAACCAATATGCGGGAGCGATCAATCAAACCGTTGGTACTCCTTCCAGTACAGAAATGAGCTTGGGTTTAAAGCAAGCCTTAGAATTTGGTACCAACTACAGTGCCGAAAGATTATCAGCTAAAGACGGTTATTTAGGAAATTTAGCAGTTAAGATCTTGATGCCGCCCGAAGCGCAAAAAGTAGAAAACACCCTAAGGTCTATTGGCCTAAACTCATTATGCGATAATGTAATTACCAGTTTAAATAGAGCGGCAGAAAATGCAGCCATTGAGGCAAAGCCGATATTTGTGAACGCCATAAAGCAAATGAGTTTTCAGGATGTGAGCAATATTTTATTAGGCCAGCAAGATGCGGCAACATTGTATTTTAAACGTACAACAAGCATTGCCTTAGCAGATAAATTTAGGCCAATAATCAATAACAGTTTAAACAAAGTGGGCGCAACCCGTTATTGGGGAGATTTAACTTCCCGCTATAATAAAATCCCTTTGGTAAAACCTATCAATACAGATTTGGCCGGTTACGTAACTGATAAAGCAATTGATGGTATGTTTATAGAAATTGCCCAAGAAGAATTAAAAATACGCCAGAACTTAGCGGCCAGAAGTACTTCTTTGTTACAAAAGGTTTTTGGCTACGCCGATAGGCAAAAATAAAGATTTGCTTAAATTAACCTATTTAAGTATAAAATTACTCCTCGATCAAAACCGCTTAAATTAAGTCAAAAACTTGCTCATGCCATTTTTGGTATCAGCATGGTTAAATTTTTATTCACTGTGTTTTACAAATTCTAAAATTTGAGATTTTATTTACATAAACACTATTGCGAGTAACTACCCAACTTTAAGATTACGAAGAAAAAATTTTATAAATTGGCGATTGATTAACATTGAATCGGGCTGTAAATAGAAGCATAAATAAACAGGCAGAAATGAATAATCATTAAAATAAATGATCATAATTTTGCAGCAAAACTTAGATTTACACTTTTAAATGCAGCTTTTAACAAAAAAGAAAAAAATCGGATTACCCGCCCAACCATTTAGAACAGATAATTGGGACAATGTAACCTACCAAAAACCTTAATATTTAAACGACAAGCCAAAATATGGACCAACAAAAAAGCTATAGTTCCGCACTGTACACCTTGATCACAGTTTTCTTTTTCTGGGGCTTTGTAGCGGCCAGCAACGGTATTTTTATCCCTTTCTGTAAGGCACACTTCCACCTTACCCAGTTTGAGTCACAGCTGATAGATTTTACCTTCTACGGGGGCTATTTCATAGGTTCTCTGGTGCTTTATTACGCTTCGCAGATTTTCAAACTAGATATCCTCAACAAGATAGGCTTCAAGAACGGGATCATCTATGGTTTAATTATTTCTGCGGTTGGGGCCCTAACCATGATACCGGCGGTAAACTCGGGTTCGTTCAGTTTTATACTGGCTTCCTTTTTTCTGATAGCCATCGGGTTTTCACTTCAGCAGACCGCCGCCAACCCCTTTGCGGTTGCACTGGGCACACCAGAAACCGGTGCTGACAGGTTAAACCTGGCCGGTGGGGTCAACAATTTCGGGTCTATTTTAGGCCCTATCATCGTTAGCGTTGTGCTTTTTGGAAGTGCGGCAGGTGCATCGCCAAAATCGGTAGAAATATCCTCCATCAATAATCTTTATTACATTTTGGCAGGTCTGTTTTTGGTAGTGGCCGTATTTTTTGCGGTATCAAAACTACCAAAAGTTACCAGCGATGAGCAGATCGAAGCCAGTAGCAAAACCAATATCCCATTAATGGTGATGTTTGTAGCCTTTTTAATAATTCTTGCCTCGGATATTTTGGCGAATGCAACAGGCTTTGCGAAAGCAATATATGTTTATTTGGCACTCGTAATTATTGTAGTTACCCTCTTGTTTGCATCCAGATCTGCGGGTAAATCTCCAAACGGTTGGGGCGCAATGAAATATCCGCAACTGGTTTTGGGGATGCTGGCGATATTTACCTACGTGGGCGTAGAGGTAAGCATCCAGAGCAATATGGGCGCACTTTTGCAACTTCCTAATTTTGGGGGTTACAGTGAATCCGAAATATCGCCTTTCATATCCCTTTATTGGGGCAGCTTGATGATCGGTAGGTGGACAGGGGCGGTAAGCGCTTTTAATCTATCAAAAAGCATGAAGCGAATATTGACCGTTGTGGTTCCTTTTTTTGCGTTCGGGGTGATCCTGTTCTTCAACCACATCAGCGGGACAGATATTTCGCACATGTACATCTACGTCATCTGTATTGCCGTACTGATCGTAGGCTTCTTTTACAGTCAAGAAAAACCGGCGAAAACATTGGCCGTTTTCGCAACTTTGGGTGTTATCGCAATGATCATCGGTTTGCTTACCGAAGGAAAAATAGCCACCTATGCCTTCATCAGCGGAGGTTTATGTTGTTCCATCATGTGGCCTTCTATCTTTTCGCTTTCCATCACAGGGCTGGGTAAATATACCAGCCAGGGCTCCTCATTTTTGATCATGATGATCTTGGGCGGGGCGATCATTCCACCGGTTCAGGGTATCCTTGCCGATGGCAGTGGCATCCACTTTTCTTATGTTGTACCGGTAATCTGCTTCGGCTATTTACTGTTTTTTGCATGGAAGGTAAGCAAAGAGTTAAAAAAACAAGGTTTTGATGTGAACAGGATTGAAGCCGAAGGAGGGCATTAAATCGCAAGGTTGAGTAAAATAGAAGTTTACGGTAAGAAAGAGTCCTTTTTCTATCGCTATTTAACTTAAACAGGCGGCAAATCTGTTTTAAATATCTATATAATCCCAGATGATTTATTTTGACGCAATTCTAGAGACCTCTGTTCAACACAAACTCCTTTCTTAATTTCATAGAATAGTCTATCCTTTTTTACGTAATGTCCATTTTTTACAGAGATGGCTTGGTGTAAGTTTGTAATTAAAGATGGGTTGTTTTAAGATAAACCAATTGATCTTATGACCAAATTATAAACTAAAATTTATAACAAATGAATTTCAAATCGTTTTTTAGATTTTTTGCCCTATTTATAATCGTATTAACTTTTACAAGGTGTTCTAAAAAGAAGATTGAGATACCAACTTTGCCCCCGGTAACTGGCAGCTCACAAACAGATATTTATCCTTATAAAGAATGGGAAGATACTGATGGGAAACCTATTAATGCACATAGTGCAGGTGTGTACTTTGAAAATGGGTTTTATTATTGGTTAGGCGAAAGTAAACTAAACTTTAATGAGAACACCTCTTTTGCTGATGGCGGTGTTGCGGTCTATAAATCGAAAGATTTGATCAATTGGCAGAACATGGGCTTAGTTTTATCAGTAGATTACAACAATTCTCAAAGCGACATTTCTTATGGCTGCAGGATCCAAAGACCAAAAGTGGTTTATAACGCATCAACAAAAAAATATGTGATGATTTTTAAACTGTTTCTCAAGGGCGGCGGTGTGGAGCTTGGTTATAACGGAGTGGCAACCGCAGATAAAATAACAGGGCCATTTACTTATGTATCTAAATTTATTGCTGCTTCGCCGGTTAATGGTTCTGGAGATTTTGCGCTATATCAGGCACCAAACGGAGACTTGTATCATTTTACAGTACGTAAATCTGATAGGGTATTTGTAAAAGCCAAAATGTCTGATGATTACCTTAGCCCGGCTACGGCTTATGTGCCATGCCCGGGTATTGCCTCAAATACAGAAGGGCCTGCTATTTTTTATAAAGATGGTATTTACCACTTGTTGGCCTCTGGCTCATCTGGCTGGGATCCCAACCCTGCCAGATATTATACCAGTAACAGCATAGACGGCCCGTGGACAAATGGTGGAAATCCTTGTGTAGGCACAAACCCGCTCTCTGGCTTTGGGCCAGAAAAAACCTTTGGAGGCCAACCTACTTTTATTTTAAAAGTTGAAGGGGCGGATAACCAATATATTGCCCTTTGTGATGTATGGAGACCAACTACACCAACCAAATCAACATATATTTGGCTGCCTTTTAGAGTAAAAAACAATAAGTTTATCCTTACTTGGCTAGATAAATGGAACCTTACTTGGTTTAATAATAACTAACGGTTTTTGGTAATAGCTCCCCTACCCCTATTGCTGTAAGTTTATATTTCGGCACCAATAATTCAACCGAAATAGAACCATCTGTTTTAGGGGGTAGCAATATGCCATTCTCTCTTCTTTTTTTAAATAACGCTGCGTTTATAACCTGGGTTTATGAGTAAAAAACGGCTATGACAAGAATGTGGGTCAATTGATTTTGGATAAAATCAAATCGGGGTTTTGTCTATTATTTAAGTATAAATGTCTATTTATTTGGTTTCATGTATAGCGTAATTTGCATTGGATAATTTCTTAAACGCTTAGTATCTAAACAAATAATAATTGAAAGTTGCCAATTAACCACTTTCTGTATTAAAGAAATAAACTAATTATTAATCAATTTTAAATCTTGTTCAAATGAAAAAACAATTACTTTTTATTTTTTTCTGGTGTATTACTTTTTTGTTTACACCTTTTATGGTTAGCGCACAAGCCCCAAATTTAGTTCTAAATGGTGATTTTGAATTAGGTACGGGTATTGGATCTAATCAAAGTTTTACCAACTGGACAGAGGCAAGCCCTTTTGATATGACCCCTGATGCACCCGCCACCGCAAACCAGTTTCCGATCAATAATAATATTACTTGTAGGTTTCCTGGCGCAAACGCTAATAGAGAAATTCAATCAGACGCCTTTACGATAGAGCCTGGGAAAACATATAGATTAACATATACCTATAGAATTAGAACATCCAATAGCCAAAGTGCCGCTGGGACTAATATTACAACCAGTATGTTTCAAGCAGAAGTGTTCCCATCAAACAGTGCTACCGCTATAAGTTCTAATTCTGGCAACTCAGAAGTTAATACTACCGTATATTTTGAATTTACCATACCCGCCGATGCTTCTTATACGCAGGTTTATATCAAGTTCACTAAATTTGGCAGCAATCCAGCTACTGCTTATGGTGTGGCATGGTTAGATGATGTAAAGTTTCAGGACGCTTCTTTATTACCCATTACTTTAAGCTCTTTTACCGGTAAACCTAGTTTTGACGGGGTTAATTTAACTTGGGTTACAAAAAGCGAAATCAATAATGATAAGTTTACCATTTTACGTAGTTCAGATGGTAAAACATTTGAGGAAATAGCAACAATAAAAGGGAAAGGAAATTCATCTACAACCAATATTTATAATTTCAAAGATTTAAACCCTTTTAGTGGGGTAAATTATTATCAGATCAAACAAACTGATTTTGATGGAAAATCAGAAGCGTTTAATCCCATATCTGTCAATTTTAATTTGACTTCTTTAAGCAATTCAATCTCTGTTTACGCCAAAAACAATAATATCAATTTGAAACTAAATTGGGGATCCAATGAAACCGTAAACGTATCTATTTTTGATTTGACCGGGAAAAGATGTTATGCTAAAGATCACCGAATAGAAAAAGGCAACAACGGTTTAACTTTGAATTTAGAAAAACCCATTACCCCAGGAATTAAAATATTAAAAGTATCAGGAAATGCCGGCTCTGAGGTAATTAAATTTAATGTTTACTAAAACAAACAAGTTTAGCTTTAAGAAAAACCGAATTGGTTAGCAACTTTTAAACAGTTTAATTAAATGTTCAAAGAGCGGTTTTTTCTGTAAAAGGAAGTAAGCACACCTAATTATGGGCGGTAAATACATCTTTAGAATAACCATTTTCTGTATAAATATTAAAAGGTAATTAAGCATAAAACAACTTTATAGGCTTTAAGGAACAAAAAATCGCTTTAATTAAAATCAATGCTCAAAGGCAGGGCTATTGTTTAACCCAATAAGGCAAATACTCTTTTTATGAAGTATTTTAAATTTTCTGGTTTGCCTTTAAGAAACACGCTTTTGGATTAAGGTTTTGATATAACCATTTATAGGTTAAGAGTAGGATGAAACGTAATATTGTCTATCATTTTTACTTTTTTATCCATTAATATAAATGTGATTTAGCTTTAAATTAGTAGTGTTATTGTATTGATACGCTAACCACATCAGCTTAATTAAAATATCAGAAATAAGTTTCATTTTTTTGAATTAATTGAAAGGAGGAAAATCAAAATGCTTTAAATCTTTACATTAAGGGAGAATCAAAACCTACATAATTGTAGGTAGCAAAAACATAGATTTCAATCTCCAATTCTCCCAGTACTTAAAATAACCAAAATTTCCCTTTACAGGGAATCAATTAAACCAATTACGCAAATGAAATTTTACGATTTTAACCCATATCGGTTTTTAGGTAATTCGATATTAAAAATCTTTTTTATAATAACAGTTGCTTTTTACATGATAATTGTAAACAGTTTTGAGGCAAAGGCAACTATCATCAATCGTGTTATTTACTCTTATAAGTTTGTTGATATTAATGTAACCGGAAAGGTTGTTGACGAGCAGGGATTACCATTGCCAGGTGCATCCATTACGGTAAAAGGCGGAAAAAACGCTACCAGCACAAATATAGACGGAGAATTTACGCTCAAAGGCGTTGATGAAAATGCGATAATCGTTATATCCTCAATAGGTTATACCACGCAAGAAGTTAGAGCATCCAAAACGCTTTCAATAAAGCTGATCTCTGATGTTTCTAAACTTAACGAAGTTGTGGTTATAGGTTATGGCACACAATCAAGAAAAGATGCAACGTCTAATGTAACCCAGATCAGTGGAGATGCCATAAGATCTACACCAGCGGCCAATGTTCAAAATATGTTGGTGGGTAAAGTAGTGGGTTTAACTACACAACAGCAAAGCGGCCAACCCGGAGTTGATGGGGCTAGTTTTTACTTACGCGGGGTATCTACAGAAGTAGGTAATAACAAACCATTGGTTCTTATCGATGATGTTGAATCTGATTACGGACAGGTTTCTAAAATAGATCCAAGCGAAATAGAATCCATCTCGTTTTTAAAAGATGCGGTATCAACCTCAATTTATGGCATAAAGGGCGCTAACGGTGTAATGCTTGTTACCACAAAAAGAGGGAAAGCCGGTGCCCCAAAATTTGCTTTTTCTTCGCAAGTTGGTTTGCAGGCTCAAATTAAACCCGCTAATAGGTTAGACTCTTATCAAACGGCTTTATTTTGGAACGAGGCTGTTAAAAACGAAGCAAAATTAGGTAATTCAAGCTTTCTTCCTTTTACATTTACCGATGACGACCTTCAGAAATTTAAGGATGGCTCTGATCCTTACAATCACCCTAACGTAGATTGGTACGATGTGCTTTTTAAGAAATCATCTTTAATGAATACCAATAATCTTTCTGTATCTGGAGGTAACGATAAGGTTAAATACTTTACATCCGTAGGCTATTTGTATCAAAACGGTATTTTAAAAGACTTTAACGCAACCGATTATTACGGAGGCCCAATTGATGCTAACAATAATTATTACTACAATAGATATAATTTTAGATCTAATTTAGACATACAAGCCACCAAGAAACTGCTAATAAAGGTTGATCTAAGCGGTAATACCGATGCAAGAAACCAACCAGCATCGGCCAATGTTTTTAACCAAGTAAACAGTTTTAAAACCTTGCCACCATGGGTCTATAACATCTATAACCCCAATGGTTCTTATGGGTTTACCAATGCTTCGTCGCCAAGGGCACCAAACTACAATTCTATCCCAAACAACCTTATAGGCCAGATAGCTTTAGGGGGCTACAATCGCCAGTTTAGCACACAATTAAACGGCAATATAAATGCTACCCACGATTTAGGTTTCATTACTCCTGGTTTAAAAGTTAGGGGCCTGCTTGGTTATACAAACATTGATAGGGCAAACAGAATACTAAGCCGTAGCGGAGATTTTCCTTCTTTCCAATACGACCCTGCAACAAACACCTATACACCTCGCGATCCGCAGATTTACACCACATCGCCGCTAACCACCTCTACAGACGTAACGGTTAATGGTAATGGCTATATCTCACCATTAAACCGCCTTAATTTGCAGGGCAACCTAAGTTATGATAGGTCTTTCGGCGATCATAACGTGTCTGCATTGTTATTGTATTCTTCATCATCCCAAACCGTGGTAACCAACGATCGTTTAACCAACAGGTTCCAAGATAAATTACGCGGATATACCTATCGTTTATCTTATAATTTTAAGCATAAATATTTATTTGAAACCACCGGAGCCTATAACGGAACACCAAAATTCACTCAAAAATATGGGTTTTTCCCATCCGTTGGTTTAGGCTATAACATTTCTGACGAGGATTTTTGGAAAAAAGCTTTGCCTGCAATTAATGACTTTAAGATAAGAGGCTCTATTGGTCTTGTAGGGTCTGATGATTTGGGAAATAACCCAATTACCAATCAACCTTATACATACACCTATCAATCTGTTTATACGCAAGGTGGCAACACTTATTTTGGAGATAATGCACCAAACGCTTCGCCGGGTATTTATGAAGGGGCATTGGGTAAAGATAATATTACCTGGCAAAAAGAATTAAAGAGAGATCTAAGTATAGATTTTGGGGTATTTAAAAGTAAATTATTTGGTACCGTTGGTGTGTTTGATAACCTAAGGACTGATATTCTATACATTAGAAATACTATCCCAATATTTTACGGAATTGCTTCTCCTCCTCCCCAAAATATTGGACGTGTTCAAAACAGGGGTATCGAGGTGGAATTGAACTATGCCGGGAAAGTTGGGAAATTAGGTTATACATTTGGTACTAAGTATAGTTTCATCAAAAATAAACTGTTGGCATTTGACGAGGCTCCACCACTTTATCCTTGGTTGCAAAGAACAGGTCAGTCTTTAGGCGTTGGCAGGTTTTTATTGTGGGATGGGTTTTATAACCAAGCAGACGAGGCAACCATACATGCAGAAACAGCTGCAATTAATGCTGCCATTGCAAACAAACAGCCCGTTCCATTGCGTACTATACCTATCCCCAACGGTGCAGATCCAATTGCAGGTATGATTAAATTTAAAGACCTAAACGGCGATGGAAACATCAATGATAATGATGCTCCTTATACAGGGAAGCCAAACCTTCCAGAAAGCAACTTAAGCTTTAACTTAGGGTTAAACTATAAAAACTTCTCCCTATCAGCTATTGTACAAAGTGCCTTTGATTATAATCTAACTTTGTACAGAGATAGTGCAGATCCACTTTATGCAAATTTAACCACTTATGATCTAAACTATTGGACACCCGAAAGAGGCAATTCCGCTACCCGTATCATCCCCTTGGTAGAATATACGCAAAGTAGCCAGTCTGCCGGTAATAACGGAAGCTTAACTTCTACATTTTATAATATCGATGCTTATTATGTGAGGTTAAGAAATGTAAGCCTATCCTATAACCTAGGAGATAAATTTGCCAAAAAACTTGGGTTAAGCGGGGCAACTTTATATATCAACGGTGCTAATTTGTTTACGGTAAGTAATGTTTTTAAACGTTATGATTTTGATCCAGAAGTAGCAACAGGCACTAGAACAGGGGTCTATCCAATCCAAAAGATATACAATTTTGGAATTAATTTATCATTTTAAAAGAGATATAGCAATGAAATTAAATTATATAAAAATAACTTTTGCCACCATGGTGGTAGCAGTAGCAATTTCATCCTGTAAAAAACAAGGGTTTTTAGATCCGGTAATATCTAACGACTTAAACGAGACCGTCACGTTTAGCGACAGCACCAGAACCTTACAGTTTTTAAACAGCATTTACGATGGTTTAGGTATTGAAGCACCCCCTAAAAACATAGATTTTGCAGGCGGTTTTCCTACGGCCTCCCTATCAGACGAAGCAGAGGGAAGGTTTGCACCTGCCGGGGCTACCCAAAATGCCATTAATACAGAAAACCTAAGCGGTCGTTTTACCAATGTTGCTGATGGCGTATGGACTAAATATTTCCAAAAGATAAGGGCGGTAAACATCTATTTAAAAAACGTAGATGCCGGGCCTTTAAGTACCGCTAAAAAACAACGCACAAAGGCAGAAGCTAGGGTGCTAAGGGCATATTACTATTTTATTTTGATGAAATATTTTGGTGGTGTACCATTATTGGGAGATGATGTAAAAGATGAAAGCGCCCCTTTTGATATTTTGCGTTCTCCTTATGGAGATTGTGTAGATTACTTATCTAAAGAACTAACAGAAGTGGCTCCATTATTACCCGTAACCTATAACGGGATTGATTACGGACGTGTAACACGTGGGGCTGCCTTATCTTTAAAAGGAGAGATATTACTTTACGCAGCAAGCCCATTCTTTAATGGTGGCGGAACAACAGATGATGATAGACAAATAGGTATCATTGGCTATCCAACTGCAGATGCCTCTCGTTGGCAAAAGGCCTATAATGCTTTTACCGATGTAATAAATATGCCCGGCAATCCATACAGCTTAGAGCAATATACCACTAAGCCTGGCGATGGTTTTTATAATCTTTTTTTAAAAAGGTCAAACACAGAATATGTTTTGGCTAATATGCAACCGGCCAATAAAAATATGGAGCGCTATTTATTACCGCCCAGCTGCGGGGGTACGGGATCTGGCCAAGGGACAAGCACAGGTTTTGGAACAGCTGCAGTAAGTACGTTTGAGCGTTTTCTGGATGTTCCTTCGCAAGAACTGGTAGATGCTTTCTCTATGAAGGATGGGAAAAATATTTTTGCCGCGGGTTCTGGTTATAACCCTAATAACCCTTATGTAAACCGTGATCCACGTTTTTATTACACCGTAATTTACAACGGCGCAAATTATATGAATAATACCACACGGGCGCAAGCACCTATTTATACTTTTTTAGGTACAGGGCAAACTGCTGATGCTTTTAATACCACCGGAACAGCTACAAAGACCGGATACTTTGGAAGAAAAATGTGCGACTCGACCGTAACAATTACCCTAGGTGCAAATACAAACACCTGTTATCCTTTAATTAGATATGCAGATGTTTTACTGATGTATGCTGAGGCTGCAAATGAAGTGGGCCAAACAGGTATAGCCATGACCCAGTTAAAAACCATCAGGAACAGAGCAGGGATTTTACCCGGTACCGATGGAAATTATGGCCTTATGGTAAATCCTTCACAAGATCAAATGCGAAAAATGATCATGGATGAGCGTTTTGTAGAACTTGCTTTTGAGAATAAAAGGTCATTTGATCTTAAACGCTGGAAATTGGGAGAGGCCAAATTAAATGGCCCTTTAACCGGAATGAAAATCCAAAGAATAGGGAATACCGGAAGTAACTATACATTTACCAGGGTTCCTTTAACACAAACCAGAATATTCACTTTCAAAAGTTATCTATGGCCAATACCTGTTAAAGAATTGGGAAACAACCTAGACTTTGTTAAAAACCCAGGCTGGTAATTTGATTATCTTAAAAAAGAAATTATGTTAAAAAATATATTTATGGGCTTATATAGCCATATAAAAATGCCGGGCAAAATGGTGTGCATGTTATTAGGTTTGTCAACCATATCTTATAACACTCAAGCTCAGAGCAAAATCAAAGAGACGGATTCGTTGATAAATCAGCATCCTCAAATAATAAAAATTAAGGCCGATAGTATTGCTATTCTGTATGGCCAAAAATCAGAGAATAAATTAAATGTTGCAGCATTGGGCTATTTAAACGGGAGAGCTTTAGAAAGCACCCCAAATAGCTTTATATTTCAAGGATTAACCGGTAGGATCGCAGGTTTAAGAACCACACAAGATTCTGGTATCCCTGGCTCTGATAACGTTTCTTTAACCTTGAGGGGTAGAAGCCCCGCCATTTTAGTTGATGGGGTGCCAAGGGATATTTCTGAGCTTAACCCAGAACAAATATCCTCAGTTACTGTTTTGAAAGATGCTATATCTACCGTAACCCTAGGCCAACGCAGCATGAACGGTGCTATTTTGATAACAACGCGTAAAGGAGAAAGCAATGGGCCAGATTATTTCAATTTTAACGTAAAAACGCAAGCGGGCATTCAATCACCGGTGGTTTCTCGTAGATATTTAAACGCTTTCGATTATTCTACTCTATATAATGAGGCTTTGGCAAACGATGGAAAAGCACCACTTTATACTCCTGCTGATCTACAAGCCTATAAAGATGGCAGCGACCCTTATTTGCACCCAAATGTAGATTGGCAAAAACAGATCTACAAAAATAACGCAGGCTACAGTAGAACCAACTTATATGCCGATGGTAAAAGCAAGTCGTTAAGGTATATGTTATCCATGGATTATTTAGACCAAGGAGGTTTGTTAAACGAGTTGGATAGTAATAGCTATGAAACCAACGCAAGTTATAAACGTTACATATTACGCTCTAATATTAATCTGCAATTAACAAAAACCTTAGAAGGTTATTTAAACCTATATGGCCGTGTTAACGATACCAATGCACCTGCAGGGGGTAATTTGACTGCGGTTACCAGTGAATTAAACATTACCCCTAACAACGCATACCCAGTTTATAACCCTAACGGCACACTGGGCGGTAACATTAATTATAGCAACAATTTATGGGGAAGATCAACTTACAATGGTTATTTCCAGAGTTTGACAAGAGAAGGCTTCTTTGATTTTGGCCTAAAACAATCTCTAGATAACCTTACAAAAGGTTTGTCTATCGGGGGGAAATTATCTTTTAGTTCTTTTACAAATTTGAATACCAATAGAAGCAAAGCTTTTGGAGTTGTTAATTACAGCGTAGATGCAAACGGAAATCCAGTTTACACCACCCTAAGTTCTGCCAATAACCAATCAAACACCTCAAACGTATCGGCTTCACAACAAACATCATATGCAAAATTTACCGCTAATTATAACAGAAGATTTAATAAAAACGGTATAACGGCATTTTTAACTGCCAATTCAGAAAATTACAAGAATTTTGTGGGCGATTTTCTTCCCAGAGTACTTACTAATTATGCCGCTAGTTTAAAATACGATTTCGATAAAAAGTATATTATAGAAGGTGCCGCAGCTTACAGCGGGTTAAATTATTATGTTGATGGGCAGCAGTATGGGTTTTTCCCTGCGGTTGGGCTTGGCTGGAATATCAATAACGAAGGTTTTATGAAATCGGTAAAATTTATTGATGCCTTAAAGCTGCGTGGAAGTTATGGCTTAACGGGTAGTATCAATGCCGGAAACTTCGACAACCAAAAAGGCTACGTTGGTGGCGGAAATTATCCTTTTGGCCCAAGCGGTTCAAACTTAAATAGCTTGGTTGAAGGCGCAATTCCTTTTAATAATACCTGGTCTCAATCTTTAAAAACGGATGTAGGGTTAGATGCTTCTTTATTGAAAAATCAGCTTTGGGTTTCATTTGATTACTTTTTAAATAAACAATCAAAATTACCAATAACAACCGGGTATGATTCTGGCATCCTTGGTTCTACTTATCCTACCTCTTTTATCGGTAAAAACGATATTAAAGGAATAGAGTCTGAAATTGGTTTTACAACAAACAAAACAAGAAAGCTTGTTTATTCTGTAGCAGCTAATTTTTCTACCTACCAAGTGAAAACAATCTTTAATGGAGAACAAACAGCGGGCTACCAAAACCTGATCAGAACGGGGCAATATACAAATCAAAATTATGGTTATATCGCAGATGGTTTTGTAACCACGGCAGGCCAAGGGCCGGTAATTACCGGATACGCTTCAAAACCCGGTGATATAAAGTATAAGGATTTGAATGGCGATAATACTATTGACTACCGAGATGTAACAGCAATCGGAAAAGCAAAACCAATTATAAACTATGGTTTAAGCTCTCAATTTAGCTACAACAAGTTTTGCTTGTCGTTCTTGGTACAAGGATTAGCCAATACCAATGAAATGTTATCGGGCAATACCGTATTCCCTTTCTTAAATGCTCCTAATGGTGGTATTTCACAAGCTTTCCCAGAAAGTTTAAACAGATGGACACCACAAACCGCCAATACGGCTACTTTTCCTCGGTTGACCATTGGAGGCAACCCCAATAATTATGCGGCATCATCTTTTTGGTTAAGGAGTACCAGTTATGTGCGGTTAAAAAACATAGAGTTGGGGTATAACTTTTCTCCAAAATTATTAGATAAAATAAAGGTTAAAAATATCCGCCTGTTTGTTAATGGCGAAAATTTATTTACCCATTCTGACTTTAAGATTTTTGACCCAGAGATGCCTTTTTCTGATTATTCAATCCTGAAAGTAGTAAATGGTGGTTTATCTGTTACATTTTAATTGAAACATGAAGATGAAAATATATTTGAAAACGATTTTTACGGCAGGGTTACTTACAGGATTAGTAAGTTTAGATGCCTGTAAAAAATATGAGACCCAACCTCTAGACATCTTAACTGATAGCATAGTTTATGATAGTAAAGATAAAAACGGAACTTATCTACAACAGCGGGTAGTCAGTCTGTATCTAGGCTTGCCCAATGGTTTTAACAGAATTGATGGTTTGCCCTTAGATGCCGCCACAGACGATGCAGTTGCTAGCAGCTACAACGCAACCATTGAAGACCTTGCAAAATCGCGTATTACCGCAAACTCTAATCCCGATAATAATTGGAACGATGCCTACAATACAATCAGAAATGCAAATAACTATCTCGCCAATGAACTGGTAGTGCCGATTGACCCTTTAACAAAAACTTTTTATAAAGCTGAAGTTAGGTTTATTAGGGCTATTAGCTATTTTGAATTGATTAAACGATACGGTGGTGTTCCTCTAATCGGGGATAAAATTTACGATGGCACAGAAGTTATCAACATCCCGAGAAACACTTATGATGAGTGCGTACAATATATCGTTAGTGAGTGCGATGCCATTGCTGGTTTTTTAAGGCCTAATGATTATTCTTCTAATGGCGAACTAACAGGCTCTAACATCGGGAGGATAAGTGTTGGCGCAGCAATGGCATTAAAGGCAAGAGTTTTGTTATATGCTGCTAGCCCATTAAACAACCCAAATAATGATCTTACAAGATGGGCAAATGCAGCATCTGCTGCCAAAGCAATTATAACGGGTTTAACAAACTTAAAACTATATACCGTAGCAGCAGGTAACTTACCTGCGTTTGCAAATCAATTTGTGGTTAGGGGCAACAATTATGAATCTATTTTAGGGTATCAAACAGCACCAAACGTTAATTTAGAAAAAGCCAATGCACCAATTGGCTATGTTTTTACCAATAACAGTAGAGGTGTTGTTAGCCCGACCCAAGATTTGGTAGATGCTTTCCCAGCGTTAAACGGCAGACCAATTACTGACCCTGCTTCGGGCTATGACCCTGCAAACCCATACGCCAACCGCGATCCTAGGTTAGCTTATACCGTTTTCTTAAATGGGGATAATTGGTTGGGCAGGCCCGTAGAAGCTTTTGAGGGCGGTTTAGATAACCCAACCAATATAAAAGGAGCTACCAGAACTGGTTATTATGAGCGTAAGTTTTTGGGAGATTTCGCAAACGCAAGCTCTTATTCAAACCAACAGCGTTCTTTCCCAATATTTAGATATGCCGAAGTTTTACTAAATTATGCAGAGGCCATAAATGAAGCCGGAACAGGAACAAACCAAACCGAAGCTTTCAATCAACTTGCTGCTATAAGGGCTAGGGCAGGTATTACCAAAGGGACAACCGCTGGGTACCAATATGGTTTAAAAACCACCATGACCCAAGCAGAAATGCGTACTGCAATTAGAAATGAAAGACGTATAGAGATGGCTTTTGAAGAACAACGTTTTTGGGATATACGTAGGTGGAAAATTGCGGATGTGGTGGGCAACAGCACACTTCATGGTATAAAAATCACTAAAACAGGTACAACTACATTTACTTATCAAACAGTAAATGTAGATAAGTTAAACTTTGATCCTACTAAAAATTATTTATACGCCATCCCACTTAATGAGATTACCTCAAACCCTGCATTAAGAAATCAACAAAATCCTGGATATTAAAGTATCAAGACCTTAAAGAACCAGAACGGATAAATCCGTTCTGGTTCTTTATAATTTTGTTCCATAAATCTAGGCTTTGGGCATTTTAAAGCACAGCCAATTGGTAAATATATTTTTCTTTGTTTTATCTTTTTACCATTGTTAAAACGATAAAGAAAGTTAACCAAGTTATTTAGAGGGTGTCGCTCCCATCATTAAGCGTTGTGAATATTTGAACATTTGATTTACTAAATTAGCCCTTTTATTATACATTTTAAGCTAAAAGTTAAACCCAAAATTAAGCCCAGGTTGGATAAAATAGTTAGGCCATTTATTTTCTACTGATTTAAAGGATTCTGGAACTTTGGTTCTTAATGGCCAATAACTACACCCAACAGCTGGTTCAAAAAAGAACCTGTTTTTAAAGAATTTAAGCTGGTAACCTAAGTGGAAGTTAAGATATAGCGTATAGCCGTTTCCAATTTTTTTACCGTCCTCATCTATGTATTTTTCAAAGGCATTTAACGCATGGATAGATGCAAAAGCTCCTTTCCACAAAAACCGTTGGTATCCTACTGTTGGTGCAAGTATGCGAGCATGACCAGAATATCCTTCCCCAGGTTTATCAAATGACGGAGACCCAAAAGGGATACCTATCGGCCAAGAATAAATAGATCTTTTAAAATCTAACGAAAGAACATCCTTAAAGGTTATTCTGTAACCAAAATTTAATTGTACATACTCAGGGTTGTTTGTTTTAGAAAAATTTCCCAACATGAGTAAAGAACTCCCAACAAAACATCGTTTGTAGGTACTGTCTTGTTGGTCTGTTTGTGCTTTTACCTGTAAACTGCTTGCCAACATTAATGCTAGTCCAAGCCTTAAAATTTTCTTTTGCATATCTTTTTTTACTGCTAAATGGTATGCCAAAAGTAGATTGGTGAGATGCCATAACGTATTCACTTAAGTTAATAGATGAGAGATTTTGATGGCTTAAATTTGCAGTTTGAAAATTAACTGCAACAAGGACTTATTAGTTTTGATGTATTGGCAATATTATAATGCAAACTGAAATCCATGGTCAACCTTTTTGATTTCCTTTGTCGTGTTTATAGAAAGCCATTTTAATGAGAGCTATCATCCATAAAAAGTACGGAGATCCAAATGTAGCCTATCTGGCAGAAGTTGCCCAGCCACAGCCAAATGATAATGAATTGTTGGTAAAAGTTTACGCATCTACCGTTAACCGTACGGATGCTGGATTTAGAAGTGCCGAATATGTTGTTTCACGCTTGTTTAGTGGTTTGTTAAAACCTAAAAATCAGGTTCTCGGGAGCGAATTTTCTGGAATTGTAGTGTATGCCGGTAAAAACGTAAGCGGTTTTAAAGTTGGCGATAAGGTTTTTGGTTATAATGATAAAACATTTGGTGGCCATGCAGAGTATGTTGCTATCACCTATGATGCTGCAGTAGCCATTGCACCCACAAATATTAGCTTATACCACGCAGCAGCTATCTCAGAAGGTGCTCATTATGCACTAAATATAATCAGAGCGGCCAAAGTAAAATCCGATCAAAATGTTTTGGTTTACGGAGCTACCGGTGCTATCGGTTCTTCGGCGGTGCAACTCTTAAATTATTTTGGCGCTAACGTTACCGCTGTTTGCAATACAAAAAATGTTGGGCTAGTTAAAGGTTTAGGTGCGAAAAACGTAATCGACTACCAACAATCGGCTATCACAAAACTTAATCAAAAATTCGATTTTGTTTTTGATGCGGTTGGCAAATCGTCGTTCAAAATATGTAAGCCTTTGCTAAGTAAAAACGGTATTTATATTTCTACCGAGCCAGGCAAAAACGGAGCGAATATTTTTTTGGCCCTAAAACATTGGATTTTGAAGCGCAGTAAAAGGGTTTTATTTCCAATTCCCCCAGAACTTTCACAACACGATATCATCTTTTTAAAAGAATTAGTTGAAAAAGAAATGTTTAAGCCAGTAATTGATAGCTACCGTAACATGGCCGATATTGTTGAGGCCTACACTTATGTTGATAGCGGACAAAAAACAGGTAATGTAGTTTTGAAAATTGTGGCAGAGTAAATATATTTATATAACTATTTGATTTACAAACGGAAAGCTAAGCGTTAAATAAAAAAACCGATGAATTTAAAAGAAGTAGAACTGCTAAAGAATCAATACCTAAACGATATGTTTAAATTGATGAATTTTACGGAAGAAGAAAAAGAAGTAATCACCTCTCTGCACAGTTTTAGGCAATATAAAAAAGGAAATGTGCTACTTAAGAAAGGGCAGTTTTCTAAAACAAGTTTTTATGTAATAAAAGGCTGTTTACGCAGCTACTATTTGGTAGATGGTGAGGAGAAAACAAATGAATTTTATACGGAAGGCGATTATTTTACCCCAAGCTGTTTGGTAACTAATAAACCTGTAGATCATTATTTAGACTGTTTAGAAGACTGTTTAGTAAACGTTAGCACTGCAGAATCTGAAGCAATTATATTAGAGAAGTTTCCTCGTTTTGAAAAATTATGTAGGGCATATTCAGAGGCTTTGGTAGTAAAACAGCAGGCCGAGTTTAACGATTTTAAAATGGCCTCGCCAGAGCAGCGTTACATTAATTTTGCTGCCAAACGCCCAGATTTGTTACAACGTGTGCCACAGTATCAAATTGCCAGCTATCTGGGCCTAACGCCGCAATCGCTAAGCCGCATGCGTAAAAGGTTGTTGAACGATGAGATTGCGCAACGTAAAGTTGCCGTGTAGTAATTGCTAATAGGTGCTAAAAGCTGATGCAAAACCCAGTAAACCATAAATTAGCGTTCCTGATTTACTAGATTGTTCCGCCTGCTTACCTTTAATTTTTTAATTACAGGTTGCCCTTGTTAGGGGCAACCATGAAAGCGATTGGTAAACATTTTTAATTGATCTTACCTTGTAAATTCAACTACTTGGGCGCTCACGGTTATCGTTCTTTTAACAAAGAAAGGGGCAAAACCACTAACGTGTTCCTCGGTAACAACGTTGGTTATCGCTTTTGAACCATTTAGCAAGTTGGCTTTTTTTATCATAGCCGAATATGCATTCTGGTACAGTTGCTTCTCTTTCATACCTCCAATCGCTAATACATAAGAAACTTCAGAACTTCCACTTACTTGGTCAACTACTTTAAAATTGTTTTGGTTAAGCTGTACTTCTGTGGCATTTTGATTATGGTTAGTTACAAGTGCGGCACCAATGCCACATGAACTAAAAGATGCCGTAAGCATCAGTAATAAAGAATAAAGGCTGATTTTTTTCATTTTATTATGTTATGATTTGTTGAATGCGTAAAAACTTGTTGTCAGAATTGCTATTTATCCGCTAAAAATCAAAACCGAAGTGAAATCCCGGTTCGCCAAATACAAATTTCGACCATTTATCGTCTAACTGTTTAAAACCATTTGGCAATGCTGTATGGTAAGCCCGGTGTGTAATGGCAAGCGAGGGCTGAATAAAAAACCTATCGCTAAAAAGTTTTACATGATAACCAATTCGGTAAGTGTTAAAAACCTGAAAGCCATTGTCAATTTTATTTCCTCCTTCATTTACAAACTTTTGAGAAGAAGGCATTACGTTAAATTCGGCATACAAACCATTCCAAATAAACCTTTGGTAGGCAATTGACAAACCAAATTCGCGAACGTATCCCGGGAATTTTTCTTCCGCCTTCCCGTACGATTTATTGAAAATCGGGTTTATCCCGTTTGGCCAGGCATATTTCCAGGTTTTTGGTTCTATCGTAATTATATCTTTCCCAGTAATTCGATAACCTAAATTAAGCTGAAAAAAATTTGGAGGGTTTGTGCTTGCTAAATTACCCAGCAAAAACATTGTGCTGCCCATAAAGTACCGCTTGTAAGTACTATCCTCTTTTGCGTATTGCGCTTTTAATTGAAGTACAGTTATCGGCATTAAAACCAACCCAATCCATAAAATTTTCTTTTGCATAGTTTTTAGAATGTTAAATAACGCTGCAAAAGTATATCGGCCAACAGCCAAAATTTATTCACTTAAGTTAAGAAAGTGGCTTCAGCATATTTTAAAAAACTATACCGAAGCTCACGTTAAAAAAAACACCACTAACGCATTTCTTAACTTAAGTTAACGTGTATTAAATTAACATCAAATATTTTTGTTATGATAAATAAAGGGAGGGTTAACTTCTCAGTAATATAATTTTAAAACTCACAAAAAATACTTCAGTTATGAAAAATTTATTTCTTTTAAGCGCACTTGGTGCAATACTAATTATTGGTTCTTGCTCTAAAGACAAAAAGAGCAATAACGCTACTTCCCGAAAGGTAAAATATGAAATTACAGGAAACGCAACCGGCAGTTTCACAATGGTTTACACCAACAGTAGCGGGGTAGCAGAAAATGTTACCGTACAGTCTTTGCCTTGGTCAAAAGAGTTAACGGTGCAAAATTCTGTTCAGGCGGTAGTGTTTACATCTAACGGTACTACCACGCCTGGCAAGGTTGCAGTGGCTAATTTATATATTGGTGGCCAAATAAAACAAACAGCAACGCAAACTGCAAATAATAATGGAACTATCATTTTTGGCGGACTTAGTTTTACTTATTAACAGGCTTTTAAACATTGGTTTTTGTACATAGTAGCAATGGTTAACAAGTTGCTTTTAAATTTATTTAAATGAAAAAATTATTTCACGGGATACTAATTTACCTCTTCTGCTTATCTAAAGTTTTTGCCCAAAATGGCGCATTTAGCAAAACAGATAAACTACTAAACATTGGGATTGGTGTTAATTCTTTTTATGATAACGGCATTCCGTTTGGGGCATCGTTTGAGAAAGGAATCAACGATAATATTAGTGTTGGTGGAAATTTCGATTACCTTGCCACAGATTTTGGAGCCAGTGGTGTAAATTCAAAATTTACTGCAATCTATCTTGCAGCCAGGGGTTCTTATCATTTCAACAATTTGTTAAAAGTAAATAACAAGCATATCGATTTATATGCTGGTCCTTCTTTGGGGTATCGTATATTCTCTTGGAAAGACGATTTTGGAGGTTCTTTGGGCAATAAATACGGTAGTGGGCTTTTTATTGGGATACATATTGGGGGCAAATATTATTTTAATGATAAAATAGGTGTGTTTTTAGAACTTGGCGATGTAGGTTCTACTAACGCAAGGCTAGGCTTGGCCATTAAGTTTTAAAAAGATTACCTTAAAGGTTTGTTTTTATTTTTTTTTCAATTGTAATTAAATTACACAAAATAAAGAAAGCTGGGTTAAAATCCATTTGTAAAACAAACCTGAAGCCTGTTAAACCTCTAAAGCAAAAGTAAGCAAATAAAACCCTTTGATAACAGATATTTAATAACTAAAACCAATAGCTATATCGCTAATCTATAAAATAATTAAGAATGGTTCTCTTTAGATTGGCGATAAAACAATTTGGCAGCCTTTAAGCCTAAATTCGATTATTCATATTTGTTTTAGATAATTTACGCCTGATTTTGTGAATCTTATAAGAGCGTTACAATTGAAGCGGTATCGTTTTAAAGTCGTCCTGATCGGAGTTAAAAGACAAAAAAAAATTCCTTTAAGAGTTGGTAGAAAGTTAAAACGCCCAACCCATCATAGTTTTGCTTGTTCAATTATATAACTCAGGTTGTAAAAAAACAGGCTTCTTTATCTAGGGTAAAAGGAGTATTTAAGCGTAAAAGATAAATTTAGCTAAGTAAATACTTGTTAAAGTTAACAGTTAAACCAACCGACATAAATAGTGTTGCACCTATAAATTTTAATGGCTGACTTTTAAAGCAGATCATTAAAAAATTCAAAAAGAATATCCATAAGCTAAAACACGGCTTCTATAAGAAAACAAGGGTAAAATACCCAAATACCATACTCTTGACATCATTTTCTGGCTATAAATTACAAATGGAAAGTTTAAGAAAAGATTTTTGATCGTATTAGGATAAATCTCAAAGTGTACCCCCAAATGGGGCATTAAGCCATTTCTGGCAATTATCTTAATAAGGTTAATTTAAGCATTTTTCCAGTATAATATGGCCCTCCTATTGAACCATTTGTACCTGTTATTTGAATTGATTACCCTATTACCGAGCGGCCTAATCTTTTACATTTGATTTTATAAACCAAGGATAGGAATTTGAGCCAAACAACTTTCTATGTCCTAATTTAAACCAATTTTAAACCACACTTTATGAATGAAACTAAACTAATTATCCTTAAAAAAAGGAGCTTATTAATGCTTCTTTTATTCGCATTCATCAACTTTTCAAGTCTGGATGCTCAAGTAAAAAAAATTACCGTAAAAGGATTTGTAAAAGACGAAACAGGGCTAACATTACCGGGTGTGGGCGTATCTGTAAAGGGCACTTCTTTTGGTACAACTACAACTTCAGATGGTGCCTACACTATTCAGGCAGAGCCTAATCAAACACTGGTATTTAGTTTTATAGGCTATCAAACAAAAGAAGTTACTGTAAATGCGAGGACTGAAATCAATATAGTGCTTCAATCTGACGTACATAGCCTTGATCAAGTGGTGGTTATAGGTTACGGAACCGTCAAAAAATCAGATTTAACCGGATCGGTAGGTACGATCAAAGCAGATGAAATAAAGCAAACACCAACCATACGCTTGGATGATGCCATGCGTGGCAAGGTTGCGGGCTTACAAATAACGCCCACTTCCTCGGCACCTGGGGCTGCTTCTACCATCAGGATAAGGGGCAGCAATTCTCTTCAAGGCAATAATGAACCACTTTACGTAATTGATGGTTTTGTTGGTGCCGGAAATTTAAACGATATCAATACCGCAGATATAGAGTCGGTTGAGATATTAAAAGATGCCTCGGCAACAGCCATATATGGTTCAAGAGGATCAAACGGGGTAATAATAATCACTACAAAAAAAGGCAAGGCAGGAGTTACCAAAATTAGTTACGACACTTATGCGAATTTTGCCTCTCCTACAAGATTTTTAAACGTAATGAACGCAGCCCAATTTGCGAGCTGGCAAAATGAGGTAAAGGGCTTTCTTGCCTATCCAAATCCAGAATCATTGGGTGCAGGTACAAATTACCAGAAGGAAATATATAAAAATAATGCGTTGATGATGAACCATAACCTTTCGGTTTCTGGTGGAAATGATAAAAGTATATTTTATGTATCTGGTAATTACCTAGATCAAGACGGTATTCACATAGAAAGTAATTTTAAACGCTATCAATTTAGGGTAAATACCGAGAATAAGATAGGCGAGAAGTTTAAATTTGGGACCAACCTTTCTTTAAGCCGCACCATTAACAAGGATAAAAACACTTCTGCCGAAGATTTGATAGGGTGGTTCCCAACAATTCCGGTAAAAGATGCCAATGGTAATTTTACCTATCAAACTCAAACAACAGAATTAGCTTCTGATAACCCTGTGAGTGTTTCGGTCCAAAGCTTAAATACCACATATGCTTTTAGAACGATAGGAAATGCTTACGGAGAATTAGAGATCCTTAAAGGTTTAAAGTACAAATTGAATTTTGGTTTAAACTATAATACAGGCAGAACCGACCAATATTTACCAACCACGCTTTTTTCGCAAACCGCAAATCAGGGTACTGCCACAATTAATAATACCGAGTACACCAACTTATTGATTGAGAATACGTTAAATTATAACAAAACGATAGGCGATCATAGTTTCAGCGGCTTGTTTGGGTACACTAGGCAAACCATTAAGAATTTTAACAATTCTGTGCAAACAACCGGGTTTGTAACCGATGCGTATGCTTACAACAATCTGGCAGCTGGGGTAGTACGTAGTGATGCAACATCTAACAACACACTAGAAGGACTGGAGTCTTATCTGTTCAGGGCCAATTATTCTTATAAAAGTAAATATCTGATAACTACTTCTGCCCGTTTGGATGGCTCATCTGTTTTTGCGAAAAATAATAAATGGGGTACTTTCCCTTCAGTTGCCTTAGCATGGAATATAGGTAATGAAAACTTTATAAGAGATTTAGGGACATTCGATAATTTGAAACTAAGGGCAAGTTATGGGGAATTAGGAAACCCGGGAGTAGATCCTGGCGCATCATTAACAAAACTGGCGCAGAATGGCAATAATTACATTTTAGGTGCAAGCCAATCTTTAGTTGCAGGTATTGCCGCAAACACTTTAGGAAACGACAACTTGAAATGGGAAACAACCAAGCAATATAACTATGGTATTGATGTGGGCTTTTTTAAAAACAGATTATCGGCCTCTTTAGATTATTATACTAAGAAAACCACCAATTTATTAGTTAATGTACCTGTATTATGGTTAACGGGTTTTCAAACCTCTTTAAGCAATTTCGGCTCGGTTTCTAACAAAGGATTTGAAGTTACAATTAATAGCGTTAACCTTGATAAAGGCAACTTTAAATGGACAACCAATTTTAATATCGCCACCAATAAAAACAAAATACTTGATCTATCAGATCCAACGGGTAAGGTCTTGATAAATAATATCGGGAGAGGCTCAACCTCTATTTCGGGTATCTTACAAGAAGGCCAGCCTTTAGGCTCGTTCTATGGATTGGTTGCAAATGGTATCTGGCATTCACAAGCAGAGATTGATGCCTCGGGCCTTTCGGGGTTTTCGGTTTTCCCGGGTGGTAGAAGATATGTGGATATAGACGGGGACAAGGTTATTAACCAAACTTTAGATAGGCAAATAATAGGAAATGCAAACCCTAAGATTTTTGGCGGTATAGGGAATACATTATCCTATAAAAGGTTAGAATTAAACTTCTATTTCTCTTTTGTTCAGGGAAACCAAATATTTAACGAAACAGGGTCTCGTATTGGTGTAGCATTTGATAATAATACATTTGCCGAGTTTGTAAACAGATGGACCCCAACAAATACCAATACCAATGTTCCTTCTGTACAAGCTGTACAAAGATCATTGACAGTTTCTAACTCTAGTTATGTAGAAGATGGCTCGTTCTTAAGACTTAGAAACGTGAGCTTATCTTATGATCTACCGGTAAAGAATATCAAATGGTTAAATGGCGCACAAGTTTATGTTTCTGGCACCAATGTATTATTATTTGATAACTATAGTGGCTATGACCCAGAGGTGAATAGGGGCTTTAACAATACTCGCCGTGGTTATGATCTGGCCCAGGACCCTTCAACAAAATCATTTACCCTTGGTGCTAGGTTTAATTTTTAAAAAATACAATCATCTTAAAAAAGATAACAATGAAAAAAATATTTAAAGTCTATTGTTTATTGGCATTAATGTCGGTTTGCATATCATCTTGTAAAGATATTTTAACAGAAAAACCAACAAGCTTTTTAACACCAGGTTCATTCCCGGGCAATCAAAAAGACGCACTAGCAGCAGTTAACGCCGCTTATTCCCGTATTTTTAGTTCTACCATATCCTTCTATTATGGCTGTGTTACTACAGACGAGGCTTTCCAGGGTTACCATAATAAAAGGCCTTCGGTTTATTTCGCAAATTTATCTGCATTAGATGGCGATGCCACGGTAATGTGGCAAAACAGTTATGAAGGAATTGCCAGAGCCAACACGGTGATAGATTATGTCCCGAAAATCAATATGGACCTTACCCTTAGAAACAGGATCGTAGCAGAGGCAAAATTTTTAAGGGCTTATTATTATTTTGATTTGGTAAGGATCTACGGTGGCGTTCCGGTTTTAGATAAATCTATATCTGGGCCCGATGCTATTGTCGGGATCAAAAGAAATACCGTAACAGAGGTTTATGATCTTATCAAAAAAGACCTAAACGAGGCTATTAAAGATTTACCTATTGTTTATCCGGCTGTAGATGCAGGCAGGGTAACCGCAGGTGCTGCAAGATCTTTATTAGTAAGGGTTTATATGACAATGGGTGATTGGAACAATGCGAACGAAACTGCCAAACTGGTTATAGGATCTAGCAATTACGGTTTGGTAAAAAACTATAATAGCCTGTGGGATCAGAATGCTGATAACCAGCTTTTTCCCGACAAAAATGGGGCTTTAGTTAACGAAGTGATTTTCGCCAGACAATACCAACAAGACTTAGTTGGCAGTCAAATTGGAACATGGACAGGCTCTAGGGATGTTGAAATAAAAGGGGGGGCCAGTGCTTTTGGCGGAGGATTTGAAAATATGCTGCTTTTGCCAGGATTAAAATCTATGTTTGAACCCGGTGATTTGAGATTGGGGATCAGCTATGTAGAAAACTTAGACGGAAACCAACTTGTATCGCCAAATACACCTGGTGCTGGCCCCATCACCGGCAAATTTTTAAACCGCCCGGGGGTTACCAAATACAACAACAGCAGCCAAAACGTTCCAATCATTAGGTATTCTGATGTTTTACTGATGAGAGCAGAGGCAGAAAATGAGTTAAATGGCCCAGACGGAGCTTATCAGTTTATTAATTTGGTTCGAGAAAGAGCGGGCATCCCACCATTATCAGGATTAGACAAAAATGGTTTACGATTGGCCATCAGAAAAGAAAGAGCAACAGAACTAAGCTTAGAAGGCATCAGAAAATTCGATCTGTTAAGATGGGGCATTTTTGTTTCAACCATTAAAAACAGCACTTCTACGTTTCTATCAATTCCTAGGGCAAGCATAAAAGACTTTAATGTACTGATGCCGGTTCCACAAAGAGAGATCGATATTTCAAAAGGAAGTATTACCCAAAACCCGGGATACCAATAAAAAGTATTTATTCTGTTCATATTTTTTGCCTCCATTGTATTTTACCATAATACGATGGAGGTCTTTTTTTTCAATACCATAAGCAGAGGCCCCTTTTAAAATTTGATTTCCAAAAATCTTCTTAACTGATCTTGGTTTATAACCAAACACCCCTACCCCTTTATACAGAAAAACCAACAACAGAATTATAAAATAAATGGAAAATCCATACGTTTTTTAGAAAATTCAGAAAAAGATGATCTATATTTCTTCTCTTTAGCAAAGGGGGCAATTTGGTTCATAAACAGGGGTATAATAATCGTTTTTTTTAAAACGGGAGCTTTTATTTCGCTCTTTCTAAAAGTAATTCCATATTTAGAATATAACAGGTAGTTTTGATTATAACCCAGCTATGCCACACCAATATAGCTTAATAATAAAAGCTCTTTTTTTTAATCGTCAATCTTTGAACAAAAGAAATTTACTTACCATGCTGTTTGTTTGCTATGGTATTATGGGTTTCTCCCAAATTCAGAACGGCACAAGATATATTGATCAAAACGGCCTCACCAATAATGAAATCACATCTATCCATCAAGATAAATACGGTTTTTTATGGGTGGGTACCAGGGGTGGGCTTAACAAGTTTGATGGGAATGGATTTAGCGTTATAAGGAATTTATCTAGCTCTAACAATAATTTTAGCGATCAATCTATAGAGGTAATTGCAGAAGGGGCTGCTAATAAGCTATGGATTGGCACCAAAAGCGGGGGTTTAAACAGTTACGATCTTTTAAGGGAAACCATCACAAAATATCCTGCATTAAAAGAGCTTAAAGGGAGCTCTATAAATGCGCTAACAGAAAACAAGCAGGGTAAGCTGTTTATTGGCACCGGAAAGGGGTTTTTTATTTTATCTAAAAACCGATTTATAAAAACGCAATTAAAAAGCACAATTTCGGCCATTAAGGCCGATGGTGAGGGCGGGGCTTGGATCGGCGGCAATACGGGCCTTTACCACTACGTTATAGAAAGCAATAAAATTATCCCGATCCATCTTAAGCAGCCTAACCTAGATATTGCTTCAATATCATTAGATGAAGAAAAACAAATATTGTATTTGGGCACTTGGAGAAGTGGGATGTTAACCTATAACATCAAAACTAAGCAAAGCCAGCAGTTTGTAAATGTTAGCGGTAATGAGAAAAGCATAAGCGGCAACGATGTTTACGTATTATTTTTAGATAGGGCAAAAAATATTTGGGCAGGCACATGGGGAAACGGCTTAAATAAATTTAATGCCAAAACGGGCAATTTTACTCGCTATCACCTTAATCCCGAGAATAATTATAACGATGACTATAAAATCATACTATCTCTTGAGCAGGATAA
Source organism: Pedobacter segetis (assembly GCF_016623585.1). GTDB lineage: Bacteria > Bacteroidota > Bacteroidia > Sphingobacteriales > Sphingobacteriaceae > Pseudopedobacter > Pseudopedobacter segetis. The sequence goes on along the minus strand of NZ_JAEHFY010000011.1, from coordinate 21,680 downwards.
AACCGGCATACTTTGGATAGGGACAGATGGAGGAGGGATTTGCAAGATCGATCCTTACGAAAAGGCTTTTAAAAACATCAGTCACCATTCTCTTGCTTTCAGCGGATTAACCAATACCCACGTTTTAGCGGTATGGCAAGACAATAAACATGGCCTTTGGCTGGGCACAAAAGGCGGAGGACTACTTTATGCCAAAGACGGCCAGCACTTTCTTAAGAAAAACCTTGATAATGCCGGCTCCTCTGTACGGGCTTTTTCAAAGATAGACCAATCTTTATGGGTAAGTACCTCGCAAGGCCTTGCAGTTTGTAACAACGATAAAAAGAACAGCGATATAAAGGTGTTCAGATATGATAAAAATGATAACGCGAGCATCAGTGGGGATAAAATAACAGCGGTTGCGAAGGATAAAAGCGGTATCATTTGGGTGGGTACTCAAGATAGGGGTTTAAATAAGCTTATTGCTTATAAAAACGGGAAACCTGTTTTTAAGAATTACGGAGACAGTTTAGCAACAAACGGATATTTACAAAATGACAGGGTTAGCTGCTTGCTTGTTGACCATAAGAACAACCTTTGGGTGGGCACCTACAATGGGCTGCATTTGTACAACAGAAAAAGCGATAGTTTTACCTTGATCAACCAAAGATACGGGCTAAGTAACAATACCATACTAGCAATTGTAGAAGATGGCATTGGAAATTTATGGATAGGGACACAGCAAGGGCTTAACAAGTTAAGTTTTAATAGTAAAAATCAAATTATCATTAATAATTACTCTGCCCAAGCGGGTTTCCCTAGCGATTATGTTCATGCTGTTTTAACCGATAAAAGCAACAATGTTTGGATGAGTACCAATAAAGGTATAACCCAATATAATACAAAGGCAGGCAGTTTCAGGAACTTTGATATGTATGATGGTTTGGTTACAGATTATTTTTCTGAAAACGCAGCGTTTTTATCAAATAGCGGCGAAATGTTTTTTGGTTGTATAAAAGGCGTAGTTTCATTTTATCCGGATAGTATTAAGCTAAATACCAGAAAACCAAGCGTGTATTTAACACGCCTTATGATCAACAACAAAAAAATAAGGGTTAAAAATCCCGAAGAAAAAAACCGAATATTAAACTTTTCCCTATTTGCAACTCGTAAAATAAACTTATCCTACAAAGAAAATACAATCTCATTAGGTTTTTCTGCGCTAGATTATCATGCACCCACCAAAAACCAATATGCTTATAAGCTAGAAGGTTTTGATAAAAACTGGGTTTATTGTGGCAACAGAAAAACCGCAACCTACACTAATTTGCCTCCCGGTAAATACAATTTCTGTGTGATGGGAAGTAACAGCGATCAAAAGTGGAATACCAAAGGGCCACAACTGCAGATAGAAATCTCGTCTCCTCCCTGGGCAACTTGGTGGGCATATTCTCTTTACATTGTAGCTATCATTTCTGGTTTTTATCTATTGATTTGGTTTATCTTGGTTCGTATAAATTTGAAAAACAAACTACAGATCGCAAATTTAAACTACGAAAAAGAGCATGCAATAGCAGAGGTTAAAAGTAAGGTATTTACAAATATTTCACATGAATTTAGGACCCCGCTAACATTAATGATCGGGCCGTTAGAAGATATGGTTCGTGAAAATATAAGCCCAGAAATGAAAAACTCGATATATAAAATACAAAACCAAGCAAAAAGGGTACTAAGCTTAGTCAATCAACTATTAGACTTACAAAAATCAGAAATGAACTTGCTCAAGCTGCACTCCTCTAATTATGATATAGTGCAATTGGTAAAGGTCATTTATGAATCTTTTCAAGATGAGGCCATGAGAAAGAAGATCAGCTACGCATTTTATACCAATACTGGGCAGATCTTTCTGATGCTTGATAAGGATAAGTTCGAGAATATTGTGTACAATTTGCTTTCTAATGCTTTTAAATTTACACCAATTGGCGGCAGCATCCACGTTTCGGTTAATTTTTTAAACGGTTTAACGCCAACCTGCGAACTTATAATTATTGATACCGGCAAGGGCATAAAAAAATCAGAGCAGCAATTGGTATTTGATAGGTTTTATCAGGCCAGCCAAACAGAACCCGGAAAATACATGGGAACGGGTATCGGTCTTGCATTTGTTAAAGAGCTTGTAGAACTCCACAAGGGTACCATAACCTTAGAAAGCGATGAGGGCAAGGGCAGCAGTTTCAAAATAACCTTGCCTTTAGAGCCAAGCAACGCTATACCCCTTGTTTCTGATAAGGATAACAAAAACATAGATGAAACAGAGAATACCAACATCACAAAACTTAAACAGAAAAAAGACCTTCCCTTAGTATTGGTTGTTGAGGATAATGAGGAGTTAAATATTTATTTATGCAAACTTTTAGGCAAAACCAGCGATATTATCTCTGCCGCAAACGGAAGAGAAGGTATTGCTATGGCATTTGAAGAGATGCCAGATTTGATAGTGAGTGACGTTATGATGCCCGAGATTGATGGGCTACACCTTTGTGAAACCTTAAAAACCGATAAGCGCACATCACACATCCCGATCATATTGCTTACGGCTAAATCTGATGATCATACGCATATCTCGGGCATAAAATATGGCGCAGATAATTACCTTTCAAAACCTTTTAATCCACAAGTGCTTCTATCTTATGTTGAAGGTTTATTAGACTCTAGAAAGAAATTAAAAGAACTGTTTTCTTCTCGTTTTGGTATAGAACCAAAAGAAATAAACTTAGCTACCGAGAACGATTTTATCAAAAACGCTATTCAATTTGTAGAAGATAATATCGAAAAAGATGATTTCTCTATCGAGGATTTTGCAAAAGAGCTTAACATGAGCAAATCTACATTTTACCGTAAAATAAAAGCCTTAACGGGTATGTCTGGATTAGAATTTAAACGCCTGATCAGGCTGAGGCGGAGCGTTCAACTACTAAACTCTGGACAATTTACCGTAAGCGAGGCCGCTTTTAAATCTGGCTTTAATGATCTTAAATATTTTAGAACTTCTTTTCACAAACAATATGGTATAAATCCATCAGATTACCTTAAAAAAAATAAAACCACCGAAAACAAAATTGATGATTTTTAAACAGCTTGTTGCCTTTGCATTAGCGTTAAATGTGTCTGTTTTTTTACTGGCCCTTACTAAAGATAAGATGAAATTTTTATATGAATAAAAGACCAATTTTGCATTAAAAGGCAAAATTGATCTTCTAATTGTTTTAAATATTGTTAGGGTTATATTCTAACCTATTTCTAATCAGTTGGGTTTTGCCCTAACTTACTTCCATTCGTCGGCTTGTACAAGTGCATTGTTTGCATCAAGCTCACGCTGTGGGATTGGAAAAACGCTGTGCTTCACCTCTCCGATGAGCAGCCTGCCTTGTAGGCCAGGTATAGCAGCTTTATCTACCGCCAAATATTTGGTAACGGCTTCCTGTTCATAAATTCCCCATCTTTTTAAATCATAGAATCTTAAACCCTCAAAGGCCAACTCTACCCTTCTTTCATGCCTAATGATTGCCCTAAGTTGTGCCTGGCTTAAATTTGTGCCTTCTACCGCTTCTACGGTTGGCATTGTAGCTCTTGCTCTAACCTTATCAATAAGCCCATCTACCTCAGACTCTGTATAACTTCCACTTTCTACAAGTGCTTCTGCCCTTGTTAAAAGCACCTCTGGGTATCGGATAACATAAAAATCCTGACCCGAATCAAAGTTTACGATAGAAGTTTCTTCAGTAAATTTTCTTACCCTGTAACCAGTAGGTACAAGATTGTTGGCAGTAAGGGGTTTGCCTCTGAATAGTGATTTGGAAGTTAAAAATGTAGCATCAAAACGTGGGTCGCGATTGGTTAGCTCATTAGATGGGACGTATAAAGCAGAAGTGCTTTTAGGTTTCCCATCTTTAAAATAAAATTCATTGGCCAAATTTGGCAATGCCACATACCCTACCGGTGGGGCCGGAGAAAAATAACCGGCATAACCAGAACCAACACCCAAAGAAGGCCCTGCGTAAGCCACCCTAAAAATAATTTCTTTGCTAGATTCACCGGCGAGTTTAAATAAAGTACTGTCTGGTGTTTTAAGATCGTACCTGTTTGGTATATCCATTACCGTTTTTGCGGTTGCGGCAGCATTTGGATAATCTTTAACATATAGATATTGACGGGCCAATAGTGCCAATGCGGCACCTTTTTCTACCCGGCCAACAGCGGTTGCAGTAATAGGTAAATCAGCACTAGAACTTATGTCTTTAAGCTCACTAATTATGAAGGCATTTATCTCTGAATTTAGATTTTTTGGGACCTTAGATTCTGCTAAGGTTTGTGTCTTGGTAATCAAGGGTACATCTCTAAAAATCATGGCCAAGTTTTGGTAAGCCAATGCCCTTAAAAAACGCACTTCGGCCTTCATGGTGTTTCTGGATGCTTCAGGTACAGATGTTACCCTATCTACATTTTCTAAGAATACGTTACATCTGGCAATTAAACGGTAACAGCCGGTCCAAAGACCATTTACATAACCATCAGTAGGGCTATGCTCGCCACGGGCTACGGCCCCGCCATCTATACCTTGGTTGTTCGCATAACTATCATCGGTTATGATATCTAGCCTGATAAGACCAGCGGTTGTGTAATTCGCCGAACCATTATACATCTGGTTGTTTTGCAAAGCAGAATAACAACCTGCCAAAGCCCTATCAACATCTGCAGGTGTTTGCCAAAATGTTTCCTCTGAAAGGGTATTGGGGTTAGATTCATTTAAGAAATCCTTTGAACATCCGCTTATCATGAAAACGGAAAAATATAGGAGAAATGTGATTGTCTTTTTCATCACTTTAATTTAAAACGTTAAACTTAAACCTAATGCGTAATTTTTGGTATTTACGTAGCCGTATGAACTATTGTCTGTACCACCTTTTTCTACGTCGTAGTTTTTCACACCAGACCAAGTAAATAGATTAACCCCACTGAAATACAAGCGAGCTTTGGAAAGACCTATTTTGCTAATACTTTTTACCGAAAAACTATAACCAAATTCTAGGTTTTTTAACCTTAAATAAGAAGCATCTTTGAAACCAAAAGATTCTGAAGCTCCAAAAGTAGAAATAGGATTATTATTTGTGGGGTTTCCAAACCTTGGTAAAACACCATCGGTATTGATTGGCGTGTACCTTTGGGTCCACATGTTTAGTTTCTGCTGCCTAAAACCCATAGAAACAGGGTCGTTGTAATAACGGTTAATACCCGCTATTCCCTGTAAAAAAACATTTAAGTCGAAACCTTTGTACGCACCGCCTAAATTAATACCGTAACTTAATTTTGGAAATTGGTTTCCTATAATTACGCGATCTGCGGTAGTGATTTTATTATCACCATCCATATCTTTGTAGGCAATATCGCCTAAACGTAATGGTACTGTGCCAAGGCCGGCCGGGGCTGCCGCCAATTGTTCAGGAGTTCTTATAATGCCCGTAGATATATAGCCATAATAGGAGTCTATCGCATAGCCTGGCTTTAAAATGGTGCTTCCGTTTATTACTTGGTCTTGATCTGCCAAGCTAACCACTTTGTTTTTGATAAACGAACCGTTAACGCCTACATTATAAGTAAATTTCCCGATTTTGTTTTGGTGGTTAAGGGTTATTTCAAAACCTTTGTTATTTACCTTTGCCGTATTTTGAGGAGGCGCACCCAAGCCTCCCAGCGTATTTGGAATTGGTAAGCTAAATAGGATATCCGAAGTGTTTCTGTAAAAATATTCTGCAACTAAACTCAATTTGCCGTTTAAAAGTTCTGCATCCAACCCTACGTTAGACATTTTTGTGGTTTCCCATTTGATGTTAGGATTGGCTAAATTTGTAATAGCAGCACCCTGCACAAGCGTTCCGTTAAAAACATAATCCTGGCCTACGTTATAGTTTTGGGAATAAGCGTAATTTCCAATATCTTGGTTTCCCAGTTCTCCGTAACTACCTCTTAACTTTAAAAAGGAAATTATTTTATTATTCTTCAAAAATGGTTCTTCAGACAGTACCCATCCCGCAGAAACCGACGGGAACAACGGATATTGCTGAGATTGTGGCAAACGCGATGAACCATCAATACGCCCACTTACCTCAAAAAGGTATTTATCAGCGTACACATAGTTGATTCTTCCTAAAAATGATTGTAGCGATAGCGCATTAGCACCGCCTCCATTGGTAGGTTGCTCAGAACTTGCGCCGATAACACGTATGTTATTACTTGGCAAGTTTACAACTCCGGCGTTAAAATTTTCATTGGCATCATGCTGCAAAGTATGACCTAGCAAAACCTTGATATCATGCTTACCGATTTTTTTATTGTAGCGCAGTAAATTTTCATTGATGTAACGAGTAAAAGTTGCGGAAGAATTGTAGAGCGTATTTAACCCCCCTAAGGCAAGCAGTTCATCATCTGGCCCGTAAGTATTGAGCGATGGTATAAATTGCACTTCTTTGCTGTTTTCATATACTGCGGCCAAACTGGTGGTAAAGCTAAAATCTTTCAAGAATTTTACCTCTGCAAATAATTTTCCATCAAGGTGATAGTTATCGGTACCATAAGATTGTTCATTTAAGGCCTGCAAAGGGTTTTTTATACCGCCTAATGTTGAGCCATCTCTTGAGCCATATTCTCCAAAGCTATATCTAATTGGTACTGTTGGTCTCGTAAACCCACTAATCTGCCTGTTGATACCGTTATCGCCTGGCCCTGAGTTGCCGCTTGCAGAAAAAACTGGTTCTTTAATTTTTTCTTTGTATCCCCTTAGGTTTAAGCCAAAGCTTATGGCATTAGAAATTTTATTATCTAGGTTTGTCCTAAGCTGCATCCGATCTGATCCTGTATTAACCATTAACCCGTCCTGTTTCTGGTATTCAGCAGAAACTAGGTACTTGCTCTGCTCACTTCCGCCAGAGGCAGAAAAATAATGGTTTTGAAAGGAGGCAGGCCTATAAACCTCATCAAACCAGTCGGTATTTCCGAAGTGATTGGGATCAGACCCATCTTTTAATTTCTGCAACATATCTGGTGTATAAACAGGGGCAGCACCTGTTTCTACCTGATAATCATTAAAGGTACTTGCCCATGTAAAACCATCCATGTAAGAAGGTTTTAATAAGGCTGTTTGTATGGCTTGTGTTTCTCTAAACTGAACTGTTGGTTTACCGGCTTGCCCCCTTTTGGTGTTTACCAAGATAACGCCATTTCCTGCCCTAACCCCATAAATAGAAGCTGAAGAAGCATCTTTTAGTACCGAAATACTTTCAATGTCATCTGGCGAGAGATTTCCTAAAGCGCCTACATCACTTGGTACACCATCAATAACAACCAAAGGATCGTTATTGCCCAAGGTGCCAACACCACGTATCCTTATCTGTGGATCGTTTTTACCAGGCTGATTGCTAAATGCACTTATGGTTACACCTGGCAACCTACCCTGTAATGCCGTTGCAGCATTGGATATGGGTACGCCCTGTATATCATCCATATTAACAGATGCTACCGCACCCGTAAGGTTAGCCTTTTTTTGCGAACCATAACCTACCACCACTACCTGATTAAGCTCTTTGGCAGAAGGCTTAAGCTCTAGGGTTATTGTTGCCTTTCCTTGCACCTTTATGGTTTGCGTTTCATAACCTAAAAACGAGAATTTTAGAGATGGATCGCTTGTTTTTAGGCTGATCGAAAATTCTCCGTTTAGGTCTGTCTGTATGCCGTTGTTTGACCCTACTTCATTTACGCTCACTCCGGGGAGTGCAGATTTGTCATACGCATCCAACACCTTACCTTTAATTATATTATCTTTTTGCGCAAAACCATAAAGCCAAAAGCCCATGCTTAGCAAAAGCGATAAATACAATTTTTTAGAATAAAAATTCATGCTCCTTTAAGTTTAAAGAATAAATAATTTGGTTAGTATCTCTTCATAAATAAGAGGGGGCTAATTTATGCAAAGGTTTAAATGATTTAAGGGGGATTAATAATTCAATTTTAGGGTCAAATGTCTCAAGAAATAGCTCAATTAAGATTACTAAATCTATTTAGACCACATAAAAAAACCATTTATTAAAGGGGATAAAACCTTTTCTAATTGCCTGTTACTATATCGTTTTAACAAAAGCGTATTTTGGTTATGTTTTTCAATTAAGTTATCCGATCTTGATGATGTTATGATTAAATTAACGTAACCAGCAGCAATACTCACTTTCTTTAATTTCATAAAGCAAACCGATAAAAGCCAATCTCTAGAATGCAAATAAATTTTATGGATGATCAAAATACCAATATTATAAAACAGATCTTTTAGCTATTATGGGTTTCTAAGCTTGGCGAGTGAAAGTTTTAAAATCTCGCTCTCTTATGCTACTTTTTCTAACAGATCAAATTTTTTTATATCTTCTTAACAGAATTTGGGATCAAAGCATTGATCTGCGCTTTTAAGAAAGTACTTTCTTCAAGATTAAGCAATACAACAACAAGATTAGATTGGCCGTTAAACCCCGCTTTAAGAACAGGGCTACAAAGAGTTTTATCTCTGCCTATTTCGCAAAAATATTTTACTTTAATATTAAGAAGATAAATTTAAAGATCTATTATCATGCTTTAAACAATCAAACATTCTTTGGTTTGCCAAAAAAGAAATACGCTATCGCACCAAACAGGGGGATCAATATTACCAAAACAATCCAAATCAATTTGGTATTGTTGCTAAGCTCTTTATTTTCAAAAATATCCTTTACCGCCATTACGCTTACGATCAATGGCAAAAAGAACAGGCCAATTAAAGTTATTTTACTCATGCCCAAAAATAATGATTTATATGGTTTCAGAAACCTCTTGGCTGTATCGCTCGCCTATTTGTTGTCTCCACATGGCATAATATAGTCCTTTTTCTTCTATCAATTGTAGATGCTTCCCTTGCTCTACGATATTCCCTTTTTCTAAAACAAAAATCCTATCGGCATGCATGATGGTTGATAAACGGTGGGCAATCAATATGGTGATCCTATCAGATTGATCAGAAACATTTCTAATGGTTTCTGTGATCTCTTCTTCCGTGATGGAGTCTAGGGCAGATGTTGCCTCATCAAATACCAAGATATTTGGTTTTCTTAATAAGGATCTGGCAATGGATAAACGTTGTTTCTCACCACCAGAAACCTTTACCCCGCCTTCCCCTATTACCGTATCTAAACCATGCGATGCCCTGGCCAATAAAGAATCACAAGCGGCTCTTTTTAACACTTCCATACATTCCTCATCTGTGGCAGCAGGCCTAACAAACAATAAGTTTTCTCTTATAGTACCAGAAAATAGCTGCGTATCTTGGGTTACAAAGCCGATCCGTTCTCTTAATTCGTCTAGATCAATGGCTAAACTATCAACACCATTGTATTTTATTTTCCCGAAAACCGGATTGTAAAGACCAACCAACAATTTAACCAAAGTGGTTTTTCCCGAACCAGAGGGCCCTACAAAAGCAATGGTTTCGCCATGCTTAACCTTAAAACTGATGCCATTTAACGCATTCCTTGTTGCGGTTAAGTGTTTAAAGCTTACCTCGTTAAACACCAGTTCTTTAATATTACCCGTAGCTACCGGTTTTTTTGGTTTAACCTCAATAGGGCTGCTTAAAATAGATTCAAAATTATTTAAGGATGCCTCTGCTTCGCGATAGGTTAAAATGATATTGCCAAATTCTTGTAGCGGCCCAAACAAAAAGAAAGAATAAAACAAGAAAGTGAAATATTGCCCCGCAGAAATATCATTTTGAAAGATCAACAATAGTAAAATAACCACCATAGAGCTTCTCACCAGGTTAACCGTAGTGCCCTGCAAGAAACTCATGCTCCTTACGTATTTTACTTTCTTTAGCTCTAAGTCTAAGATTTTGTAGGTGGTATTGTTAAGCCTCTTGATTTCTTGGTTTGCCAAACCTAAACTTTTTACCAACTCTATGTTTCTTAAAGATTCTGTGGTAGATCCCGCTAAAGATGTAGTTGCACCAACAATTTTCTTTTGGATGGCTTTTATCTTTTTAGACAATGTCCAGCTGACGATAAAAATTAAAGGAATTGCAGCAAAGTAAACCAAAGTAACTTTATAACTTACTGTTAATGAATAAATAGTAACAAAAATCATCCCTACTAAACTGGTAAAAAGTATGTTGATAAATGCAACAATAAATTTTTCAGAATCTAGCCTTACTTTTTGTAAAATACCCAAAGTTTCTCCGCTACGTTGATCTTCAAAAGTTTGATAGGGTAGTTTTAAAGAATGCGCTAAACCATCGGCATACATGCTAGCACCCAATTTTTGAGTGATGATATTGGCAAAATAATCCTGAAAGTTTTTGGCAATCCTAGAAACCATGGCCGCCCCAACGCCTAAGCCTACCAGTTTTAAAACTCCTAGCGTAAATTCATGGTTAGATAAAGCATCTTTTTTCTCTATAAACTCATCTACAATAAGCCCGGTAATATGTGGGTCTATCAAAGAAAAACATTGATTGATGGCCGCAAACAACAATGCCAAGCCTATTAACCCCTTATAATTTTGTAAATATCTCTTTAGTATTTTCATTTAAAATGTTGTAACACCCCATTTAATAAACTTTCCAAAAATAAGAAAGGGAACAAGTATTTAACCTATTCCCTTAATTTGTGATCATTGTTTGACTTTTAAACCGTCATAACATCTTTTTCTTTTGTTTCTGTTAGCTGATCCACTTTGGCAATAAAGGCATCAGTGAGTTTTTGGACTTCTACCTCGCCTACTTTTATCTCGTCTTCAGAGGCACCATCGTTTTTTAGCTTTTTAATGCTTTCATTAGTTGCCTTTCTAATGTTACGGATAGTGATTTTGCCCCTTTCTGCTTCTTCTTTAACCTTCTTAACCAGATCTCTTCTACGCTCTTCGGTTAATGGTGGTACGTTTAAACGTATCAGCTGACCATCGTTTTGTGGGTTTAGCCCAATGTTGGCTTCCATAATTGCTTTCTCTATTGGCCCGATCATGCTTTTTTCCCAAGGTTGTACCACTATGGTGCGGGCATCTGGCGTGTTGATGTTGGCTATCTGTGGCAAAGGAGTAGAAGCGCCGTAATAATCTGCCGCTATCCCATCTAGCATATTAACGCTTGCTTTGCCGGCCCTAATTTTAGTGAATTCCGAATCAGTATGTGCTAAAGCTTTTCCCATACTGGATGACGCTTCATCTAATTCCATTTTTATAAACTCGTTCATGGTTTTAAATTGCTTGTTTTATTTTACTAAAGTGCCTATCGCCTCCCCCTGTATCAATTTCATCAAGTTGTTTTCTTTGTTCATATCAAAAACAATAATAGGCAAATTGTTTTCATCGCATAAAGTAAAAGCGGTCATATCCATCACGTTTAATTGCCTATCGTAAACTTCATCAAAGGTAAGGGCATCAAATTTTGTGGCTGTTGGGTCTTTTTCTGGATCGGCGGTATAAATACCATCAACCCTTGTACCTTTTAAAACCACATCTGCCTTAATTTCTATGGCCCTTAATGCCGCTGCCGAATCTGTTGTAAAGTAAGGGTTACCGGTTCCTGCTCCAAAGATAACCACCCTCCCCTTTTCTAAATGGCGCATGGCCCTTCTTCTTACATAAGGCTCGCAAATTTGCTCCATTTTTATGGCAGATAGCAATCTGGTGTAAACCCCTAAAGTTTCTAAAGCATTTTGCAAGGCCATGGCGTTGATCACGGTTGCCAACATTCCCATATAATCTGCCTGCGCCCTATCCATTCCAGATTTTTCTGCACTTAATCCCCTAAAAATGTTGCCACCACCAACAACCACCGCAACCTCTATCCCCAATTTTTGTATGGCTTTTATCTCTTCTGCATATTGTAACACCCTTGCATTATCTATACCGTAAGATTGTTCGCCCATTAAAGACTCGCCACTCAATTTTAAAAGGATTCTTTTATACTTCATTTTTTGGGATATTTTTGGAGTGAAAAGAAATGCTGTTTACAGAGAGGTTTGAATAAATTATTGCCCTGGTGCATTTCATTTCTGAGGATTTTGACAAAAATAGAAAATTCTGACTGAAATTGAGATTTGATTTTTTCTAAACCACAAAATCTTACAAAAAATTTTAATCGCAGCCAGCCATTAGTAAAAAAGTGGAGTGTAAATAAAATATTAATTACTTTATCTTCACTCCTTAATTTTTAATCTTAAGACCTTGAAGGCATGAAGCAAAGTTTTTCTGTCGTTATCAGCGAAAATCTGTAGAAGATATTTTTTAAACACGAAGCATTTCCACAGAAAACATAACCAAATTAACCGCAGAGGGCGCAGTGTACGCAGAGTTGGGTGGTAATTAAGATTAAATGCTTTGAATCTTAATGTTTAATTTTTTTCACTCCTTCATGTTTAATTTTTTGCATCATTACGGTCTTAGGCTTATTATGCTCTTCTAAATAAATGATTACTTTACTAAAAAAATTAGTATTTTTGGCTTGTGGAAGATTTAGAAAATGGTTCTTATTTTAAAGGAAGAGGTTCACAAAGTAACCCCAATAACAAATTTCATTGCCACCAATTTTCTACAGAAAATATAGAAGGTTTAGACGAGCCTTTTTTAGAAAACTCTTTAACAGAATTTATAAAAGAGAGTCCGAAGAAAATTATTAGCGTTAGTAATAGTCCTGATATTCCTTTTTTATATTCTATAAATCCTTACCAAGGTTGCGAACATGGATGTATTTATTGCTATGCCCGCAACGCTCATGAATATTGGGGTTTTAGTGCCGGATTAGATTTCGAAAGAAAAATAATCTATAAACCAGATGCTGCCGAAATTTTGGAAAAGCAAATCAATCATAAAAATTACCAACCGCAACCTATCATGCTTTCTGGCAATACAGATTGTTATCAGCCAGCCGAAAGAAAATTTAAGATTACACAATCTCTATTAAAGGTTTTTTTGAAATATAAACATCCGGTAAGTATCATTACCAAAAACAGTTTGATTTTGAGGGATTTAGATTTGCTGGAGGAATTGAACAAGCTAGACCTGATTCATATTAACATAAGTGTGACCTCGTTAAATGAAGAATTGCGACAAAAGCTAGAGCCAAGAACGGTAACAGGAAAAGTGAGAATAAAAGTTATTGAAAAATTAGCTGAAAAAAATATTCCTGTGAGGGTAATGGTTGCACCCATTATACCGGGTTTAAACAGCGATGAGATACCAAATATAATTAAAGCTGTAGCAAATGCCGGCGCTACCGATGCAGGGTTTACCATAGTAAGGTTAAACGGAGCAATTGCAGATATTTTTGAAGATTGGATCTTAAAAGCTTATCCTGATAGAGCACAGAAAGTATTGGGACAAATTGCAGCTTGCCATGGTGGCAGTTTAAATGACAGCCGCTGGGGAACTAGGATGAAAGGAGAAGGAAATGAGGCGGAAGCGATTAGACAGCTTTTTAAATTGGCGGTTAAGAAATATATGCCAAAACCTAATTTACATCAATTGTCTTTAGCTCATTTTCATAAAAGGGAAGAACAGTTGAAGTTGTTTTGAATGATAAATCGAAAAATCTTTTTAATAATTAACCACCTAAATTCCCTCCAGCGGGTGACATCTATCCTAACTGATTATTTAGTCGATGTTTTTTATTCAGTAAAGTGCGTTAGGGATAGTAGTGGTATCCCCGCCTGTTTTTCGGGCAGGCTTTCTTGTCATTCTGAGCGGAACCGAAGAATAAGACAAAAAAGATATAACGCCCGCCTGAATGGAACGGGCAAGGATAGCCCGCCCGAACGCCCAACTAAAAATGTAAACTTCTCTTTTATAATAATTTGAATAAAATATTCGATAATTATTTATGCTATTTCTATTTTTTAGAAAAGAAGCTTTTACTAATTACCCCAATCTTTTAACCAATAAACTTTCTACCTTTTGATAGAGCTGTAAAGGCTTTAATTGTCGCCAGTTCATTTCGTCCAGCTCACCACCAAAATTGATATAATAATCGATATTGTTAGATTTAAACTCATCGATAACGTGTTCCCTAAAGTTGATCCCGGCGATCCAACCGTCTTCAATTTCTTGGAACCATTCTTCATAGTAACAATCGTCAGATGAATGAAAGTTCAAAACGTTTTCACCGATCAGAATAAATTTATCGATCCCTTCATGAACGATGGATTCTAAAATCTCCCTTTTCAGCAACATAATATCATTGTCAATGGCATCGTTCCATTCGCCGATAAGCTCAATAATGGCATAAGAGAGTTCATAATCAACAAACAAGATTTTGACATATAGGGTGTTGGAGCCAAAAAAATCCCATTGTGGGTGTATCAGATAGTTATAGATTTGCTTATCGTAACCAAACTCGTTGTATTCTGTATTGTAAAATGGAGAGCGGTCGTCTTCTGCGGCAATATAATCGTCTCTCCATTTATAGTAAGGCTCTATTTCATGCATAAATTTATTGTAATGTTGCCAAAAAAGCTTCCACCGCTTTTCTAACGCTTCCATATTTTTGTAATAGCTCTGCGGCTTTTTCTTTCTCTAAACCGGTCTCTTCCATTACCATATTAGTTCCTCTATTAACTAATTTGTGGTTGGTTAATTGCATATCAACCATTTTATTTCCCTTCACTTTCCCCAATTTTATCATTACGGAGGTACTGATCATGTTCAAAACCAATTTTTGGGCGGTACCGGCTTTCATCCTCGTAGATCCCGTAACATATTCTGGCCCAACAATAACCTCTATCGGGAACTTTGCGGTTGCCGCTACCTGGCTATCTGCATTGCAAACAACGCAACCTGTTATCAGCCCAAGTTCATTCGCTTTTTTTAGGCCGCCAATTACGTAGGGCGTTCTGCCAGAGGCTGCAATGCCGATCAAAACATCGTTTGGGTTTACGTTAAACTGCTGTAGATCTTTCCAAGCTTGCTGATCATCATCTTCGGCAAATTCTACGGCCTTTCTAATGGCACTATCGCCACCGGCAATGATCCCCACTACCCAATCAAACGGGACACCAAAAGTTGGTGGGCATTCAGAGGCATCAACCACGCCCAACCTTCCACTTGTGCCCGCCCCAATATAAAACAACCTGCCCCCACTTGCCATTTTCTCTATGGCTGCATTTACCAAAGCTTCTATTTTTGGCAGCACTTTCTCTACCGATTTTGCAACCGATTGGTCTTCTTTGTTAATATCGTTTAAGATTTCATGTACCGATTTATTTTCTAAATCATCATAATTAGAATCTTGCTCTGTGGTTTGTTTTACCATTTTTTTAATTTTTAGGATGGATGTGTTTGGGTGCCGATTGCCCAATAATTACCTGCTAGATCATAAAAAGCACCCCTTGTATCAGGATCGCCCTTTTTATTAACAGGTTTTTCTATAGCCTTACATCCGTTTCTTATAGCTTTATCAAAAGTCTCAAAAACATCGGCAACGTAAATGTGCAACATGGTTTTATATGCAGGATAGCCCTCTAAACTATCGCTAACCATTAAAACAGAATCTTCAAACTTTAACTCTAAATGGGCAATTTTCCCATTCTCCCTATCCATCCTTCTTAACTCTACACAATCAAAAATTGTTTTTAATTGACTTACCAATTTTTGGGCATCATCAACAATTAAATAGGGCGATAGCGCATTGTAATTATCTGGCTTATATTTTTTCATGGCTTAAGATCGAGAAGTAAAATTGAGAAAATACTATTTCAAAAAGAAATAATTAGTTCAATATAAAAATTTAAAACCTATCGCGTTTTTAATAAGATGGTTTTATGAGTAGTTTTATTAAAAAGAATTAGGGCGTTTTAACACTCCTACCTTTAACGCTCTTAAAAAATTTTGAAATAGCAATTAGTTAAACTCAGCTGTATCAAGTTAATAATAAAAAGATATTTTAAGTGTTACATTATAAAAACATCTAAAAAAGAGCCAATTAATTAGTTATTTTGCGCTGAATGTTCGGATTTCCCAAAAACACCCTTCGAAACACCTTAATTATTGTCATTACCGTTTTAATCGGGATGATCTTGGGCGCAACCTATCAGCAAAAAAAGAACGATGGAGAGCTAAAGATCTTCCCTTCTATTTCTTTACAGCCCAAAGAAAAACTAGATCGCATATTGAAGGTAATCAAGAACAATTATGTAGATTCTGTTAATACCGATTCGCTACAAGAATTGGCCATTAATGACATTTTAAATAGTTTAGATCCTCACACGGTTTATTTACCACCAGTACAAGCAAAAAACCAGAACGAGAGTTTAGAAGGCAACTTTGATGGGATCGGGATCGAGTATTACATTTTAAACGACACGCTTTTTGTTACACACGTAAGGGAAAACGGGCCTTCGTTTAAAGCTGGCCTGTTAAAAGGAGATAAGATTACCGCCGTTAACGATAAAAATCTGGCCGACAAAAAATTACTGAGCGAGAACATAGTGAATAGCCTACGCGGAAAAAGCGGCAGTAACGTAAAGGTAACGGTAAAGCGCAAGGGCAGCCCCAAGCCTTTATTTTTTGATATTACAAGGGATAAAATTGTAGTAAGCAGTATTGATGTTGCTTTTTTGATCGATAAAGAAACAGGTTTTATTAAAATTAGCAGGTTTGGTGCAAACACCGAAGAAGATTTTTCTGATGCCCTGGATCGATTGATGAAAAACGGCATGAAAAGCCTGATTTTAGATTTAAGGGGAAACGGCGGCGGCTATTTGAACGCAGCAACTGCATTGGCCGATCAGTTTTTACCAGATGGCAAGTTGATCGTTTATACCAAGGGCTTGCATGAACCCCGAACAGATTATACCTCTACAAAAGATGGCTTGTTTGAGAAAGGAAATTTGGCGGTTTTGATAGATGAAGGAACGGCATCGGCAAGTGAGATATTAACCGGTGCCTTGCAAGATCTAGATAGGGCAACAATAATAGGGAGGCGCTCTTTTGGCAAAGGCTTGGTGCAAGAACAATTTGGCTTTGACGATGGATCGGCCATGAATTTGACCATTGCCAGGTATTATACCACATCTGGCAGATCTATCCAAAAATCATATACCAAAGGAAAAGATGTTTATAAAGACGAAATAAATAAAAGGTTTGAGCATGGCGATTATACTTCTTTAGATAGTGCCTTAACCGATAGTACTTTTTTGCCAAAACAAAAGTTTAAAACCGCAAAAGGTAGGGTAGTTTACGGTGGAGGTGGCATTATGCCAGATATTTTTATTCCTTTAGACACCAGTAAGTACAGTACTTTCTATCAAAAAATAAATGAGAAAGGATTGATCACCAAATATGTTTATGATGTTTTAATCAATCATATAAATCCAAAACAATTTGTTAACGCAGCAGATTTTACTATCAAATATAAAATCAGCGATAAAGAATATCAAGGTTTTTTAAATTTCTGTACTTTTAATAAAGTGGATTATAAACTTAATGAAACACAGCTTTCTAAACCTTTAATTGATAGCCAAATGAAAGCTTTGTTAGCGAGGTATTATTTTGATGAGGAAGGTTTTTATAGGGTGCTTAACAAGGATGATGATTTTGTGGAGAAGGCCTTGGTAGAGTTGAGGAAATAGGGTTGAAGCAAAAAGATAAAACTTCTATATAAACAAGCTGAGTTTGTTTACCATGTTGGTGTTTTAATGAAATTGAATCTTTAAAATAAAATACATAGAACCTTTAAATCGTATAATTTGAGATTATTACTTGGTACATATTTTTTAGAAATTTTATTTCATGAATATCTATACTGATAAAATTCTACTAAAAAACTAATGAGATTAAACAAGGCATGAATCGTAAATACCAACCAAAAAGGTTTAATCTTAAAATTTTTAGATGCAAGAAAAGAATATGCGAGGATACATCCTGCAAAAAATGTGATAATGATATAATAAATACTGTAGTAATGAGAAAGTGCAAATAAAAAAGCAGAAATTATAATTATTAATACTTCATTTTTTTCGAATCTTTCTGAAGTTTTTAAAAGATTGATAATAAAATATTGAAAAAGAGCCGTTTCTATTAATGGTATAAATATAATGACTTTGAATACAGCCTTAACAATTTGATTTATATTTTTAAAATTAGGTTTAAAACCTCCTTTCACCAAACTATAATTACTTACCAAATGAATAAATATTTCATTTAACAAATAATCTATCGCTTTAGATACTAATAAAGCCATCAAAATAAAATATAGTGATGCTAAAAAAGATTTATGTTTTTTTTGAAACTCCATCAAAAAATTTATAAGAAAGGATTAGATGCCCTAATCCTTAATTAATTTTTTATTTAAAAATGTTCATATTTCCAGCCTTGTTTACTTGTAACTTCTAAATCAGCATTTTTATTAGCCACCCACCATAATCCATCAACAAGCCAATCGATTACTTTACCTCCAAGATAGTCTGATGCTGGATCTTGACCTCCAAATAAAGATAATTTTTCATCATGGTTCATCTCTACTAAACCAAAACTTTCCAATTCTAAATTTTTCATTTCTTTAACATTTAAGTTTTTTAAGTTTCTTTCTATTACCACTTTGGTAGGGCAAAGTTGTTCCCTTTTTTATGTTGGCCAAACACAGTAATAAATATAGTTTAACAAAAAAACTAAAGCGGTAACTTAAACTTACCGTTTTTCATAAACTTTCTAAAGACGGGAAAGCATCTTTCCATAAATTGTAATAGTAAGATTCCTTCATCATCAACTCATGGTGGTTTCCTTGTTCCATTACTTTTCCCTTATCCAAAACAATAATTTTATCGGCATGATAAACCGTACTTAATCTATGGGCAATTACGATGATTGTTTTGTTGGATTCTTTTAAATAATTAATCGCCTCTTGAACGTATTGTTCTGATTTAGAATCCAATGATGATGATGTGGCTTCGTCTAAAATCAAAATCTCTGGGTTACGATATAATGCCCTTGCAATAGCAATCCGTTGTCTTTGTCCGCCAGATAATGTTGCGCCATTTTCTCCTAAATATGTCTCAAAACTTTTAGGCAAACTTTCAATAAATTCGATGATTCCTAATTGACTACAAATCTCTATAATTTTTTTCATGTCGGGTTCTTCATCTCCAACGGCAATATTTTCAATCACATTTCCAGCAAATAAGTCAATTTTTTGAGGAACTACAGACACTAACTTTCTTAATGAATTATTTTTGAGGTATCTGATATCATATTCGCCAATGGTAATTTTACCATTCTGAATCAGATAAATATTTTGTAGTAAAGACATTAAAGTTGTTTTACCAGATCCACTTTCTCCAACTATCGCTGTGAATTTTCCCTTAGCGATATTCAAATTCAAATCATCGAAAACCTGAACCCTGGTTCCATACCTAAAAGAAACATTCTTGAACTGTATGTCCCCCACATCTTCAACCATTAAATCAATTTGGTTTTCTGATTTTTCTTGCTCCAGATCCAAAATCTCGAACAACCTATCCGCAGCGATTACCGCATCTTGCACTGTTTTGTTCATACCGATCAACCCTGCAACGGGGCTGGTAAAATAGCCCACTAAAGCATAAAAAGATAATAATTCGCCGGGCGTTATCTCATTATCCAAAACGAAACCTGCGCCAACCCATAGTAAAATAATGGTAATGATACGGGATATAAACTCCGATGAAGTACCGGCGAAAACAGCATTCATACTAGAGGTATAAACGGTACCTAACAATTTGATAAAACGCGTCTCTGTTTTATCGTTAGCAAATTCCTCTAATCCAAATCTTTTAATAGTACTCATCGAGTTCAAACTCTCAACCAATTGCGATTCCAACTCTGCACTATCTTCCATCAATTTTCTTTGTACTTTTTTATTGAGCTTGTTGATGATCCAATAAACCAAAGCATATAAAGGAATCACCACGATTAAAACCAGGGCAAGTTTCCAATAATAGGTAAACATCAAGGCGAAGGAAAAAAACAGGATAAAAATGTTGAGCAAAAAGTTGATGCTCACATCGTTTAAAAAAGCCCTTATCTTTACGGCATCATTAATCCTAGATATAATTTCGCCCACCCGCATGGTATCAAAAAACTGTTGCGGAAGTTTTAAAAGGTGCTTATAATAACCCAAAATGAGGTTTGCATCTATCATTTGCCCTGTACGGATGGTAAGAATGGTTTTTGCGGTACCAATAAATAATTGTACTAACAACAAAACCACCATCACACAACCCATCAGGTTCAACAGGTTTCTATTACCATCTACCAATACAAAATCCACAATTTTCTGAACAAAAATAGAGGTTGACAAACCTAAAACGGTGTAAACCACCGCACCAAAAATAGCTTGCAACAAAATGGATCTGTGCGGTTTGATCAAACTCCAAAACCGGGCATTAATGGAGACTTTCTCGTTACCCATTTTAAAACCATCATCTGGCAATAAAAGAATCAATACGCCTGTCCATTCCATTTTAAATTCTTCATGGCTTTTTTTGTGGATCTGCCCATCCGCAGGATCCATAAGTTCTACGTATTGCTTGGTAACTTTATAAATTACCACATAATGTTGTAAAACCTCTTTTACAACTACATGGGCAATGGCTGGCAAAGGAATTTTAAACAAACTTTCGAACGGACCTTTTACGCCTTTTGCCTCAAAACCCAGTTTTTGGGCAGCCTCAATCATACCCAAAACATTGGTTCCTTTTTTATCCGTACCTGCCATTTGGCGGATGCGGGCAACGGGTAATTTCAGTTTATAATGCGAGGCGATGGATGCCAAACAAGCCGCACCACAATCGGTAATGTCTCTTTGTTTTATCTTGATGCTCATTTTTTTGTGGAGGTTTTGGGGCAAATGGTTGATGGTTTAAGGTTTAGAGTTTGTTCATGCTTTGCCGCGTTTGCCATGCTGAGCGAAGTGGAAGCATACAGCCCATCTTACCCCCTTTCGTCTCCACTCAGGGCGGCACCTAATCATACTGTTGGTAAGCCCTAAAACTTAATGTCATTTCATATTGGTTTAAATGAAATGTTTCATCATCCTCCAACACGATACGGCTCTTGGCCATCGTCATGCTGAATTTATTTCAGCATCTCATTCGCATATCCAATTTGCAAAGCAGCCATATTGAACGGAAACCTATATATGAGATGCCCGCCTGTACAATCGGACAGGTCTCGTATCCTTGACATGACGGCGGACCAAAATGATAAAATCCTTGTAATTCAATTACTTGCCAAATTAGGGTTTACCCAATCATCTACCTTATCATAAAGCAGTTGGTATAAACTTCTTTCTGTAACCATAAACCTTGCATTGAATGTCATCCCTTTTTTTAGTTTCCCTTTATAGCCATTTTTTAGTTTTAAAAATCCTTGGTCTAAACTGCATTTTACTTTAAAAACGGGTTGTTTATCCGCCATTAAAATATCATCAGAAATATCCATCACTTTGCCCGTAACAAAGCCCCACTGGTTGTAATTGAAGGCATCAATATTAAAGCGTACATCCTGTCCTTTTCTTATCAGCCCAATATCTGGAGATTCCGATGAAGTTGACCACCCTATTCCGATTTAAACTGGCCAGTCATTCCGTTAGAAACTGACCAGAGTAT
>NZ_JAEHFY010000010.1 GCF_016623585.1 Pedobacter segetis | reverse complement strand
GCCGGGCTTTACATTACAAGTCCGCTTTTTCCCAAAGCACCATCCAATGCTGCGGGCTTTCCATTACAATCCCGTTTATTTAACCCAGGTATTTTTACTTCAACAAAATTTCAAAAAAAATGATCAATCTAACCTTATCCCTCTTAAAAAATCCTCAATAAACATTTTCTTTTTCCCTTCTTGTTGAATTTCCTTAACGCTTATAAACCCGTTTTTAGTGGCAAATTTTAAATAAGTTTTTCCATCGCTCAAAAAAGCACCGGCAGAGATGCCAGGTTCGGTATTTTCTTTGGAGGCTTTGTAAATCTTTAACCCTTTATCCAAAAACTGGGTAAATGCGGTAGGATAGGGGCTTAAACCTCTAATTTTATTATAAACCACATCATTGACTAAATTCCAATCAATTTTGCAATCTTCTTTAAAAATTTTGGGAGCGTGTTTAAGGTCTTGATCGTTAAAACTTTCTTGAGGTTTCTCCCGATAATCGTTATTTTCTACAGCTTTAACGGTTTTTGTCAATAAATTGGCACCTAATCCCATTAATTCATCATGCAGCTCGCCCGCTGTCATATCATCGGCAATCACTAATTTTTCTGTAAATAGCACATTACCGGTATCGATCTGTTGCTTTAAGAAAAAAGTAGAAACGCCACTTTCTTTTTCCCCATTTATGATTGCCCAATTAATTGGAGCAGCACCACGGTATTGTGGCAATAAAGAAGCATGGAGGTTTATGGTTCCTTTCTGTGGCATATCCCAAACAATTTCTGGCAACATTCTAAAAGCTACAACCACCTGCAGATCGGCATTTAAACTTCTTAGTTCATCAATAAATTGAGGGTTTTTTAGTTTTTCTGGTTGCAAAACCTTTAAATTATTTTCCATTGCATATTTTTTCACGGCAGATTCATTTAACTTCTGGCCCCTTCCGGCAGGTTTATCTGGCGCAGTAACCACCCCAACTATATCGAAACCAGCATTTAAAAGAGCAGCTAAAGATGCAACGGCAAAATCGGGCGTACCCATAAAAACGATCCTCATAAGAATTTAAAAAAGATGAACTGCAAAGAAATAGAAAAATATCTTAATGAAAAAACTAAACAAGAAATCTTGTTTTATCAAAAAGAAAGTTTTGTATCATTAATATTACAATTAAATAATATTTAAAATATTGTATCGTTATAATTAAAAATTTTTAAACCCTTATCGCTATGTTATTCTCAAAAATCAATGTAAACAAGGTTGAGTGGCTCAATCTTATTTTCGAAAACCGAAACCAATCTTACGGTGCTTATGTGTTAAGAAAAGAATCTGGTAATTATTTAATGAAAGCTTTAATTGTTGCCATGGCGTTGCTGCTTGGTTTCTTTCTTTTGTCTGCATTTAAAGCCAAACCAAACGTTGTGAAAAGCAATCAACCGATTTCTGCCCTCATAACCCCAGAAATTATTACCGAGGTAGAATTGATTAAAGACCCCATTAAAAAACAAGAGCCAATACAAAAGGCAGAAACAAAACAAACCCAAAACATAGAGGACGTTAAAACTATCAATTACAGTGGAAACATAAAACCCGTGGATCAGCCAAAAATAGATCTTCAGTTACCAACGGAAACCGATTTAAAAAACAGTATTATAAGCACTGTTACCAAAGTTGGTAAAAATGCTGAGGAAGGTACAAATGGAGGTGCAGAAAACGGAAAAAACAATTATGGTACCACAGAAGAAAGTGGTAATAGCGAAACTTATGATGCTAATTTAGTTGAAAGGATGCCAGAATTCCCGGGCGGAATGGCTGCTTGGGCAAAGTTTTTGAATAAAAATTTGAATTATCCTTCAATGGCTAAAGATGCAAACGTAACGGGAAGGGTAACCGTGTCTTTTGTTGTCGAAAAAAACGGAGCAATTACCGATATTAAAATTTTAAGGGGAATTGGAGCAGGCTGCGATGAGGAAGCGATAAGGGTGATCAGAAAATCGCCATTGTGGAGCGCTGGCATACAAAACGGCAGGCCGGTTAGGGTAAGCTACGTAATGCCAATCGTATTTAGGTTGGATTAAAAGAAAATAATAGTAATTTTAAAAACCACTTACTTTGTTGTGAGTGGTTTTTTTTTTGTTGAAAAAAACCGAGTAAAATTATGAGCTATAGCTTCTTAAATATTGATGTAAATGATTGGGAGTTATTTATAAATCAATATTCAGAAGTGAATGTTTTTGGTACTGAGACTTTTCTAAAAACTACGACTTCGGTTTATAATTGCGATTTAGATATTAGGGTAGTGTTGTTTAACAATAAACCAATTTTAGCTGTCCCTTTATTTATTAAGGGAAATAAAGTTGTTAGTCCTAACCATTATTACTATCAATATATCTGGGAAAAGGAAACCTCTAAAGAATCTTGGAATCAGATTGAAGCATGGAGTTTTCTAATTAAAGAACTTCAAAAAAAATACAAAGAAATTAAACTAAGATTACCAACAAAACTGAAGGATGTAAGGCCTTTTATTTGGAATAACTTTGATATTAGGTTAAAATATACTTATGAAAAAGATTTACAAAAATTAACTTACAATAGAAACATTAAAAGGATTTTAAACCATCATAATAAAAAATATTCTTTTAATGAAAATTGCGATTGGGCACCTAATTGGGACTTTTATAATAATGATTTGGTAAAACTCGGAGTAAAAAAAAATGATTTGCGGTTATATGTCTCATACTTTAAGGGCTTAAAAGAAATCAATCAATTAGAAGTTTTTAATGTTTATGACGATGATGGTTTTATTACTTCGATACTTACAATTGTTGATTATAAATCTAAATTGGCCTATTTTGCTTTAATGGGTTTAGTAGAAGATAAACACTACCGAAAAGGATTGCCCACGTTATTGTATGATAATGCTCTAAATAGGCTTAAGCAAAAGGATATTTTAAAAGTTGATTTTTTAGGAGCAAATATGAAAAGCATCTCTAAATATAAAAGTAATTTTTTACCTAGTTTAGAGGGCTATTACGAGGTTTTTTATGCTGAGTTTAATGCAAAAAACAAAAAAAATTGGTCTAAAATTAATCACTTAATCCATAAAGTTTTAAGATTTAGATAAGGTAAAAGTTAAAAAGATCAAAAACATATTTGAAGTAATATGTTCAAATTTAAACATCGTTGATATTTAAAATAATAAAATGCTTATGATGAGTTGTCCTTTATGTAATTCAAGCAAAAATAAATTCAATTTTAATTTTGGTAAATACCAATTATTATCATGCGAAAATTGCGGACTTCATTATATAAATCCTTATGAGCAGAAAGATTATGACAGAAATCCCCTATCACTAGACAAGCAATATGAAGGCGAAATCCAATCGGTTAAATATTTCTTACCCCTTATTGCTAAACATATTATAAACAAGAATTCTGTTATAGATATTGGTTGTGGTTGCGGTGCTTTTTTAAAAGAATGTAAAAGATTAGGTGTCAAAAAAATCGTTGGTATAGAAAACGATTTTAATAGAGCAAAATATGCAAGAAAGATTACAAATGGTAGAATTCTAGAAACCGAGATCCAAAACTATACAGTTACAGAAAAGTTTGACGTTGCGGTGCTAATTAATGTAATTTCTCATATACCAGATTTAAAAGCATTTTTCTTAAGAATTGATCAGTTGTTAAAACCGAAAGGTTTGTTAATCATAAAAACAGGATTAATGAAAAAGGGTTTTAGAAAGATAAATGGTTTTGATTGGAACATACCGGAGCATATTCAATTTATAGGAGAACCAACTCCTGAATACATCTCACAAAAATTTAATTTTAATTTAAAAGAGAAGCTATTAATTTCTTTGGCTGAAGATTTACTATCTAAACAATATTTGCTCTCTCCAGGGAGGTATGGATTTATCAATCTTACAAAAAAAATTATATTTTATTTCCCTTTTGCCAGAGTTCTTATAAAAAAACTCTATAATCTCTATACAAAAAACAGATTATTTACTTCGATTTTGGTCTATGAGAAAAGATAATCTTATGATCTTAAGCTTGGTTTTAGATGATGGGTTTTATTGCCCATGTAATTTTTTACTGGTAATAAAAAAGTTAATATAATACAATGGTTGGTAAAAGGAATATCTAACAATAGATAGTTAGAAAAGTGAAAAACTAAAAAAAGAATAAATAAATACAGATCGTATTTTTTGCCAAAAAAGCCTAAAATAAAACTGATCTCTAATATACAAGCCCCTAAATATAAAAAATAACCTAAAATATAATTCTGAATGAAAAAGCTCATAATTTCAGTTTTAAAACTATTGGGATTAAAATACATAAAGTCTAAACACGTCATTAAAATACTATCCCTCATCTGATAGACATTAAAAACGCCACCATTGAAAATTTTTAATATTCCGGCCAAAAAATATAAGCCACAAAAAAAATATCTTCCGAAATTAAATGATATAGAAAATTTCATGTTGTCCTTGAAAATAAATGGTAAACAAGGAAACAGTATACCGATATCGAAATGTTGATATGCGACAATAGAATAGTAAGAAAATTGGTAAATCCAGATACAAAAACAGAATATCTTCGGATACAAAGTGCTTTCTTTTTTTATGATCGATAAAATACTTGAAAGAAATAATGTACAAGTAATCACTATTTTCAAAAAAATATGATTAAATATTAAATTTTTAATCCCAGTTAATAAAAACAACCAATAAGGTATATTTAAAACTGGATAATTATACGGAGGATAAGTGTGTTGATACAGCAATTCTCCGTTGAAAAATTTATAGCTTAAAAGTATAAGATAACCACAAAAAACAATTGTTTTAACTTGGTTCTTATCTATAGTTTCAGTCATCAAATTTTTGATTTAAAACCAAAGTGCTTTTATTTATATACGGGCGATTGTCTTTATCTAGAAGAAAATCTATAGAATAAATTTTAATGCTTTTTATCTTGTTATGGTACTGTGATTCTACAAAAGGTTTAAGCCATTTTGTAAATAGGGTTTCTGTATTGTTTGAGATAAAAATCTTTTGGTAAAAAAAGTCGGGGAGTTTATTCCCAGTCATTTGCTTTAATTTATAGTAATATTTGTCTTTACCCTTGTTGTTTTTTAGATAAATGAATCTTTTCACGTTTCCTCTTATAATATCTCCTTTGGCTTTTAGTAAATTGAAAGTGTTGAATTCTTTACCGTTGATGATAATCTTTGAGCTAGACATATAAGAATCTTTCGGAAAAACATATGAATACATAGAGAATATATAAAAAGGAGCAACTGATTGCCTAACTATAAAAGAGCAAACCAAAGTACCCACAATAAATATAATTGAAAAGGAATGAAAAACTTTCCATTTTTTTTTAGTGATTGATAAAAAAGAAATAAAATTCATATTAATTCTAAAATAAAACAGTTTTTACCATTAAGAATAACCGTAAATTTAGGTTCTTAGGTCATAAACAAAGATGTGTAAAAAATCCAAATACTTGACAAATGTATCATGAAATATAATCTATTTTTAAATTTGTTTCATACCTTGAAAACATCTGTTTGAGTTGATTTTTGTAGTAAATGACCGTAAATAAAATTTTTGAAAAAGTAGTTAGAAATGAAGGATTTTCTTTAGTGTTAGGAAATTCTCTGCTATCTGTATTTACTTTTTTAAGTTTGGTCATTTTATCGCATAATTTATCCCCAGGTATTTATGGCAAATTAAGAGAGATATTACTTTACGCTGGGTTAATAATCCAGTTTGGCAGTGCGGGATTTTCTCAAACCGTGTATTATTATCTCAACCTAGAATCTTTTTATTCTAAAAGAGAAACCTTAATTAAGCAGGTAAGGATTTTTCAGATTATCTTGTTAACCGTTTCCTTAATAATTTTTGCTACAATATTTATAGTCTTTTTTAAAAACCAGAATGGCTTAAATTTAACAGAGATACTTTCCATAGGTCTTTATGTGCTGTTTACAGGCTTTTCTGTAATTGATCTAAATATTGCGCTGGTGTATAAAAAATACTTACCATATATCAAGTATAACATAGTTATCCAAATTTTACGATGTACGCTCTTCTTGATTTTTACCTATTTGTCTATGGATTTAACAAATATATTATTGTTAAATGCTGTAATTCAGATATTTATAACTGCGGTAAATTGGATGATATTAGAGAGTAGTTTTATGGGCGTAAAAAGCTGGAGAATAGATGTTGTTTTACAAAGAAATTTAATGAACTATTCAACTCCCCTTTTTTTTAGCACCATATCAAGTTTTTTTATAGCAAACACTGGTAAGCTGATCTTGAGCTTAAATAACGCAAGTCCGATCAACTTTGCAGTTTTTACAAATGTTACATCTGATGTGCCGTTTGTAGGCAACGTTTATTTATCCTACTTCACTATAGCTTTGCCGGGGATGGTTCTTGCGTTTCAAAAAAAAAACTACCAAGAATTGATAAAGCTTAGGTTCGATTATATCTCAAAGGTAATCGATATCGTCTTGCCCCTATCTGTGGCAATTGTAGTTTGGCACAAAGAGCTAATTTCTATTTTTTTCGGAAACATTTACGCTAACTATTCTTATCTGTTTGCTATTTATTCTATGATAGGGTTATTACGTGTTTGTAGCCATCATGATGTTTTACTATCCTCTAACAAAACAAAATACATCTTCTATTTTCAATTTGTAGAACTGATTTTACACGTAATTTTATCTATGATATTGTACCATTACTTGGGCATCCTAGGCTTGGTTATAGCTACAGTTATCACCAATTACACCTATATATTTTTGGTTAACGTTTACAGTGCAAGGGTGTTAAAAACTAATGTTTTTGCTATGTTCCCATATTTTATAATTTTTAAAAACACGCTAATACTTTGCATATCTGCGATATTTTTGAGTTGCATTTTCGATAAAATAATGCCCAAATCATCATTCTACGTTTCGATTACGGTTTGGGCGGTTTTTATTCTCTTGATAAAGAAAAAATCTATCAGAAGCTATCTAACTAATGATGGTTAGTATATCAGGTTTAGATTTAAGCAGTTGTAATTTATGTGAATTATTTGGGAGGGTCTTGTTTAAAAATAGCTCCCAGCTCTCGGGGCTCCAAAAGTGTATATGGCCTTCAAAAAAATCTATCCTACCGTTTGGTACAGTAATGATTATTTTTCCTCCGTGGTTTAATGCTTGTGTAAGATTAGTGATGATCAGTTCAGGAAATTTCAGGTGTTCTAAAACAGAGCTACAGAAGATCAAATCGAATTTGCAGTCCAATGCTTCATAAAGGTCTTTTTGTTTAAAAACGATATTGTTAAATTTTTCTTTTGCGTACCTTATGCCAACCTCAGAATAATCAATTCCCATAACTTCGGCATCTTTGAAATTTTCTTTTATTAAAGTTGTTAAAAATCCGCAACCGCACCCCGCATCTAAAACCTTCAATGGATTTTTGTCAATGTTTTTTTTTGCAAGGGCTATGATTTCTCCAAACGCCGCTATTCTACTTTTATTGAGATATTTTTTTAAGTTTGTTTTAGAAATATAAAATTTATCCGTATTTGTTGATGAGTTATAATCAAAAGCATTTTTATCATCAAAAAAAACCGGTTTTTTATAAATAATGTAACCTCTTTTCTCAATAAATTTCCTCAATAAATTTTTTATCATCGCTTTAATTATGGTTAATGAAGTTGCTACAGAAGAATTTTCTAGAATAACAAAATCTAGCAAAGAGGTTTTTTACGATCCGTTATTTTTACTTGCCACGGCTAAAGCTAACAAATCAAACTTAAAGTACTTTGTTTTTTATAAAAAAAGCACTCCGCTAATCGCATTGGCATTATTTATTAAAGGTAACGATATAGTGCTCCCATCTTCATTCCTGTTTTATTCTGGCGTTTGGGTAAGTGACAATTTAGAAAGCAAACAAAGTAGGGACGCCTTGGTAGAGTGCTTGTTGTTTTTAAAACAGACTTACAATAAGGTTGAACTTTGTTTGCCATTAAGTTTAACAGACATTAGACCTTTTATGTGGTTAGATTTTGATATCAGGATTAGGCATACCTTTATCAAGAAAACAGGATCTAAAAATTTTGCTGAAGATGTTTTAAATAATTACAAAAGATCTTTGGATTTGGGCCTAAGTTTTTTAGACCATTCTTCAGAAGAACTAGATTGGCCTTTATTTAAAGAACAATTAAAAAGCTTTAACCTCCCGATTTTTAAGATCAATAGAATGAAAGATTGGCTTGTAAACCTTCATTCTTTAGGGATGATCTTTCAATTTGCTGTTATTAAGGAAGGCAAGAAGCTGGGATCGGCCATATTGTTAAATGATGGTGCTAATAAAAAAGCATATTTCCTACTTAGAAAAATCCCGGAATCTGATATCAGAAAATTTGTTAATTGTTTTTTATACGTAGAGGTACTAAACTTTTTAGATCACTTACATTATTTGAATTTAGATTATATGGGTGCCAACATAAGGTCTATAGCAGAGTTTAAATCAAGGTTTAAGCCCCAGCTTCAAGTTAATTATATTGTATTTCACAAAAAACAACTAATCAGCATTAAGAATCTAAAAAGAAAACTAAAATATTACACAATTAAGCTTTTAAACTACTTTAATAGGTAAATTTTGCCAATGTTGTTTTTGAAAAAAGGCGTGTTAGATGTCTTCCTTGTTTTAAATTCGCCTTTTTCGTTATCTTCTACGCTCACTTTGTAAAAATAAATTCCGTTTGCTAGTCTATCCCCAAATTGGTCTGTTCCGTCCCAGTTAAAATCGGTTACATTGTTACCGATCCTTAAATTGCCTAATTCATTTTTATTGATTTCCCTAACAACTTTGCCGCTAGATGTCAAAATTTGGATTTTTATTTTATCTGGGATTTTGCTTCCCGTTAAGGTAAAAACAAACCTCATTTCATTTACCACAGGATTTGGGTAGGGATAGAAATTACTTATGGAAGATTCATTTACTACTGTAAACTCGGTTAAATAATCTGGTAGGTTACCTCCATTGCCGCTATTATCTTTAGATTTAACTTTTAGGGTGTAAACATCATCTGGCAATAAATCGGGCTTAAAATTGATTACGCTTTTGTTTAATTCTTTTGTTGCCGATGGTATAAAGTTTAACTGTTTTGAGGAGTAGTTTATCCTTTTAAAGTCATCTTGTTTAGATCCTCTTAGGTAAACATCCACATTGGTGGTATCATTCATTAGAAGAAACTTGTTCTCGTCTATACTGGTAATTGATATTAGAGGGCTAGGGCTAACAATTTCTCCGTTGATGATGTTCTTTCCATCAAATAATACATTAACTATTGGCTCTTTGTTATCCCTTTTTACCGTAAAGGCTTTTGTGACGTAATTATTAAATTGAAATGCGTCTTCTTGGTTTTCATACTTAGCACTAAGTTTTATTATATTATCCCCGCTTAGGTTTTTAGTGTCTTCGATCAAACTAAAAGATGAATTTTCAAATGGTTTCAAACTATCTATCTTATCTATTAATTTTTCTGGCAAGGTTTTATTGTTAACAATCAGTTGGTAATAGACGTTAATTTGATCGGTTTGATATTTTGATAGATTGCTAAGCCCAAAACTTAATCTTAATGAATCACCTTCTTGTAATTCATTACTGTAAAATTCATTTTTAAATTCTGGATTAAAAGAGATCTCTGATACCGGTTGGTAAGATACCTTGATGTATTTTAGCTGTGGTATGCTTCTTAAATCGTTGTTCTCAAAGTTGGTTTTTAATTTTAAAAATGGGTAAGCATTTGCATCAATTGAGGATAAATCTTGGGTATTTGCATCAAAATTATTATAAATGGTCTTTTCTGTATTGTTTTTATCAACGCCAATGATAGTGTAAGTTGTCTTGTCTGATGTTCTGTTAAAAAAATTGCTATTAAAGCTTATCCATTTCTTTGCAGGCCCAATTTTATTGCTTTTAATAAACCCTTTAGAGCTTTTGTAGATCAAATCTACAGATTTCTTTATAATTTGTTCTTTAGGATTGATAGTCGAATTATAATCTGCTGTTTCTTCAATTGCAGTTCCGGGCAAACTCCCCTTTACCCCCCAAAACATATAAGGTTCGCCACGTTTAACATTTTCAAATTTAGAGAGCCCCAAATTCTTCAATTCATTCTTAATGCTTGTTGGCAATTCGTCAAAAGCAGCGTTGTAACCATTATAACCAATTACCCTCGATCCATTTGGTACCTGTCTTAAATAGCTTAAAAGAGAATCTAATTCTGTTGTATTGTTTGTGTCCCAATAATATTGCCCTGTATAGCCTATTATCGGGCCAGAATCATTACTACAATTATAAGGGCTTGGATAGCTAAACCGTTTGCCAGTAACTACTGGGTCATAAGTAACAATACTCAATCCGCTGAATTCTGGAGTACAATAACCTAGACCCAGCCCCCCATATCTAAACCTTCTTTCTTCTAAATTTGAGGCGTTGTCTCCTCTTGTTTGGATAGTGGTAGAAAACACATCTGGTAAAAATTGAAGATAATTTAAGCCGGTTTCTATCCCATTTAATTCAAAATCTTTTAATTCATTGTATGATGATACCATATATCCATCAGTTTCATCTTTGATATAAGTAAATGAACTTTGGCTCCATTGCCCACCCTTATCTAAAGGGAGGTTTAGCCTTGCTCTCCAATAGTAAACCTTATTGTTTTCCCAGTTCACATTGGGAGCCCAAGTTGGAAATAAATCGGCAACAATTATCGGGGAAGATACTTTAAAGCTAGATGTAAATGTGGGAATTGTATCAATTTCAAATAAATAAGATGCGTTTTTTGTAAATAGATCGTCTGGCTCTGCTTTTAATGAAATTTGATTGCTGCCAACGATTGAATTCTTTAAAGGAAATATCAAATTTAAACCATTACTTGGTAAAAAAACCTCAATAGAGGCATCATTATTGGTTAAAGTTTTTTCAGCTACCTTATTATTAGGATTTATCTTTATAGAAATTTTGTTATTGCCTGCTATCCCCTTAATATCATTGTTTAAGATTATCTTTAATGTATCTGAATTAAAAACTGGGGCAACATTATAAATCGGGTATTTAACAGAAGACCCATCAGGAAGGTTTCTGGTAATTTCGATTTCTAAACTATCTGATACACTTTTGCCCAAGTTTTTTACTATTAAACTTAGCTGCAAGTTTTTATTGTTGGCATTTTGATCAGGTATTGTAGGGAATATATCTGTAGTGCTTATACTGTAATCGGGTTTATCCAACGAATAAAATTTTAAGTATGGATCGCCCAAAAGTATATATTGCCTTAAATGTGCTAAATTTAATTTATCGTTACTGTTTTGGAAAAGGTTTAGCCCATACTTAATTCCTTTTGCTAAGGATAATCCGTAATTAGAAACAAACCAATTATTATAAAACTTTAAAGATGCACCATTCAAATAAGAGGCCACTCCTTCGCTCGTTGTGCCTATCCATGCCACTGCCCCAAAATCTTTCTGTAATAAAAATTTTTCCCCCAAAGATCTAACCTCGGTAAAGGCATTGCCAGTGCTGCAACCATTAACAAGGTAAATGGTTGGTTTATCCTGGTTGCCAAGGGTTGATGGTTCGCCCATTATTATTTCAGTGGTAATTGTACTTCCATGGCCAAGATATGAAATCAACCCTGTGCCTAATTTGGTTTCCTTAACTATAAGGTCTGTAAAATTTTCTGTTACTGGGCTGTTAACATTTTTTTTGATATAAACTGGTTTCGCACCAAAAAACTCTCCGGTTGCCAATTGCGCCAATGAATTTTGATAGCCCTGAAAGCTTAAATTTTCAGATAAAGTTCTTCCGCCAGATATAAACTGCATTTTTTTTCTCCATAAAGAATCCGGAAGGTTGTTATAAACCTTTAACTTTTCTAAATAATTTAGAACATCTAGGTTTTCTGTTGCTGGTATCCTTCCGGTTGCCAAACCAGGTTCTAAATTGCTACCATTTAAACCCGAGGTTAACATATTATCACTAGCGGGAAAGCCCATTGTTGGCACCAAGTCGTTATTGATAGAAAGTTTCGGGTACTCTTGGCCTTTGCCCAATAACAATAGATATTCTGGTTTAACATTCCCTTTGTCAACCATATATCTACAATAATTTCTTAAGGCCAAAGGATGATGAAAACCGTAATAAAATTCATTGTAAAGATCATCGGTATAAACAACAGAAGTTGGCATTCCTATGGATTGATTATAGCTTTGATAAGCTTCGGCCCCATCTTTCAACAGATTATTGCTTATGATCAGATAAGTCTTAGATGTGTTGGTATTGATGTTTTTAAAAGTTACATCGCTCAAAGCCACACCTTTGGCTAATGATTGATCCGTTAGTAAATAATCTGTACCTAGCGTTGCATCTTTAAGCACAAATTGGCCAGGACCAGAACTGGTAAAAAGATTTATACCATTCTTTTCTATAATAAGCGGGGTTGTCAGGTTTATATTTGAAAAGCTCAACAACATTAAAGGCTTTGGTGTATCAACCTTAAAACTTAAGCTTTTTAGGCCATTCAAGTTTAGGTCCCTACCGTAATTGACCTCCAAATATCCGGGTGCTTGAAAATCTGTCACAGCTCCCAAATCATCTATCGAAGAAAAAGAGATATTGGTTACACTAGAATTGATGTTTATTGGTGTGGTTTTCCTGATAGTTCCGTAGCTGCGGTACAAAGAATCAAACAATGAAGAATTGTTGAATGAAACCCTAAAGTGATGATTATTGCCGGTGCTATTTGTTGATGCGGCATTAGACCTGCCCGCTACATAAAAAGAAATTTTTGATTGATACCCCGAATTAATATAATTGGAAGTGTTTAATTGATAATTGACCGTTTGACCTTTTGAAAGAGTAGCACCCAAATAACCCTCGCCTTCTATATATTCAGATAAACTCATCGCATCTAATATATAGGCACCAGGATAGTAATTTGAGTTGAAGTTTAGCCTACTATTTGCAATAACAGAATTTTCTGGTGTTAAACCATTGGTGCTTAAATTATAGATTTGGTAACGCAATCCATTTTTTGATGGATTATATGTTAAGAAATAATAATTTTCATCCGTAAATAAACTTACATCATCATTAGGTAAATCTGCTTGGTTTGTATATAAAACTTTATCTAATGAAGCGTTATTCTTAGTCCCATAAAAATATATTTCATCACCTTGGTTAAAAACACCATCTTGTGCTCCGGTGATATTTAGGGGTATTTCTAGCCCTTTGTTAAATAATTGAAATTTATTGGGGTCTAAAACGCCGTTTTGAAGCGCCTTAGAAACCACATCATCATAAGTTATTTTATATAAACCTTCTTCGGTTATGGTTATTTTAGAATATTTTAGTGAGAAATCTATCCACTCGTTTCCATACTTTTGCGCATAAGAGCAAAAAGAAACCATTATTAGGGAAAGAAAAACAGAAAAACGTTTAAGCATGGTTTAGATTAACATTAAAATTAAATCCTTTTCGCTAACTGATTTGAATTTTTAACTTTGAAAATTATTCAAATATACTTAACATAAATTGGAAAATACACAATTAACCACCCAAGATACCGCAAAAGAATTAGGTTTAAGACCAGAAGAATTCGATAGGATAAAAGAAATTTTAGGGCGAACACCAAACTTTACAGAACTTTCTATCTTTTCTGTGATGTGGAGCGAGCATTGTTCTTACAAAAACTCTATCAACTGGCTAAAAAAATTACCTAAAGACGGGCCAAGGATGTTGGCCAAGGCCGGGGAAGAAAATGCCGGAATGGTAGATTTAGGCGATGGCATAGCTTGTGTTTTTAAGATAGAATCCCACAACCATCCATCGGCATTAGAACCTTACCAAGGTGCTGCAACAGGTGTTGGGGGTATAAACCGTGATATTTTTACCATGGGAGCAAGGCCAATTGCGCAGCTAAATTCCCTACGTTTTGGCGATATCAACCATCCAAAAACACAGTGGTTGATCAAAGGTGTGGTTAAAGGGATTGGAGATTATGGCAACGCTTTCGGTATCCCAACCGTGGGTGGCGAAGTTTTCTTTGATGAGTGCTACCATGTTAATCCGTTGGTAAATGCAATGTCGGCAGGGATCGTAAAAGTAGGGGAAACCGCTTCTGCAACTTCTTATGGAGTTGGCAACCCGGTTTATATTGTAGGTTCTGCAACTGGCAAGGATGGGATAAATGGTGCCTCTTTCGCATCTAAAGACATATCAGAAGATTCTGTTAATGATTTACCGGCGGTACAGGTTGGCGACCCTTTCCAAGAAAAATTATTATTAGAAGCTTCTTTAGAGGTAATTCAAACAGGTGCCGTTATCGGGATGCAAGATATGGGAGCGGCAGGTATTATTTGTTCTAACTCAGAAATGAGTGCCAAAGGCGAACATGGGATGCGTATCGATTTGGATAAAGTGCCAACCCGCCAGCAAAATATGTTGCCTTTCGAGATTTTATTGTCAGAATCTCAAGAGCGAATGCTTATTGTTGTTGAAAAAGGAAAAGAAGCCTTGGTTGAAGCCGTTTTTGATAAATGGGACCTAAATTGTGCCATCATTGGCGAAGTTACCGATACCAAACGTTTAGAATATTATATGAACGGCGAATTGGTTGCCGATGTGCCGGCAGATGATTTAGTTTTGGGTGGCGGTGCACCTGTTTATACCCGTGAATATAAAGAACCTGCGTATTACCAAGAATATCAGAAATTTAATATAGATGATGTTGAAGAGCCAAAAGATTTAAGGGAAGTGGCAAAGCACTTAACATCACATCCAAATATCGCATCAAAAAGATGGGTTACCAGCCAGTATGATTCTATGGTGGGAACGGCCACAATGACTACCAATAAACCAAGTGATGCTGCCGTTGTTTCTATAAAAAATACAGATAAAGCTATTGTTTTAACCGTTGATTGTAATTCTCGTTACGTAAACGCCGATCCAGAGAAAGGTTGTGCCATTGCCGTAGCCGAAGCCGCCAGAAACATCACTTGTGCCGGTGGCGAGCCAGTAGCCATCACCAATTGCTTAAATTTCGGAAACCCATATATTCCAGAAGTTTATTGGCAGTTTGTTGGCGCCATTAAAGGGATGAGTGCTGCTTGTACCAAATTTGAAACACCGGTTACAGGTGGTAACGTTTCTTTTTACAATCAATCTTCAGATGAGGGCCCGGTTTTTCCAACGCCAACCATAGGGATGCTAGGTGTGATGGATGATGTTAAAAACATGATGACCTTAGATTTTAAAAAGGAAGGTGATTTAATTTATTTGATTGGCGAAAGTCAGAATGATATTGCTTCATCGCAATACCTAGCTTCTTATCATAAAATCTCTAAATCTCCTGCTCCATATTTCGATTTGGAAAAGGAATACGAGATGCACCAAGTGATCAAGCAATTGATTTTAAATAAATTGGTAAAATCTGTTCATGATGTTGCTGATGGTGGTTTGTACATCACTTTATTAGAATCTGCCATGCCAAATGGTTTAGGTTTTGAGATTGAGACAGATAGCGATTTAAGAAAAGATGCTTTCCTTTTTGGCGAGGCTCAAGGTAGGGTTGTGGTTTCGGTGTCTCCAGAAGATCAAGAAGCCTTTGTAGAGTTTTTGGCAACCGTAGATACAGATTTTAGTTTATTGGGAACTGTAAATAATGGCGATATAATTATTGATGAAGAAGCTTTTATTGGTGTTAAAGAAGCTACCCATACTTTTGATAATGTTTTACATAACATTTTAGGAGAGTAATATTCCTAATCAACCATACAACAAAAAAGCCTTCAATTTTTAGAATCGAAGGCTTTTTTACCATCCCGAATTTATTTCGGTATCTCCTATTATAGGTTTCCATGCAGCACCTAAGCTTATGATGTGTTACTGAAACAAGTTGGTTATAGGCAGAAGTAATAAATATATCTCCTACAAAACTAAAACCCCTTTAGCTTCATATTTGATCTCTTTTTTTGGTTTGGTAACTTTGGCGATTTCTTCTTTAGATTTCCCGGCATCTTCCAAATAATGTTTTTGCTCTGCTACAGAGGTAAGCACTTGTTTAGAAACGCCATCTAAAGCTACTTTTTTACCCACAATATCTTTTGGCATAAAGAATTTATAATCTTTAAAAGTTACCATGGTTGTTGTGCCATCGCCATTATCAAGTTTCATCCAGCAACCTTTTTTGGTACAAACATCTGTAACTGTGCCATAGATCTTTGCAGCAAGAATATCATTGTTCCCCATTTTTGCACTTAATCCGTTTACAGGGATTAAATTTTTGGCATCAATTTTTTCTCCATAAGTTACGCCTTTTGCCGCACTCACTGGCTCTTGTGCGAAAGCGGTAAATGCCATTAGGCAAACCACCGCAAATGTTTGAAAGAATTTTATCATAATTTTAGTTTGATAGTTTTTAGTTTGTTATCCTTCGACCCTGCCCAGGATGACAGTAAAATTAATGTTTTTAGAAAAAGATATTGAATTTTTTTGCGTTAGGGATAGAAGTGATATCCTTTTTTGTTTTTCTCAAAAAAGATAAAACGTATAGCCCGCCCGAACGCCCAAATAAAAATTTCTGAAACCTATATATTCTACAACTTAGCAAGGTCTTTAATCTTTGCTCTTTAATCTTGCCACTCAAAAAAGGTTTTAACTCTTAATTCTTGCCTCTTTTTTCTTGATTCTTAAAAATTATTTCTTCCAAAAAAACTAAACCAGTTCTCCGTATAACTCCAATCTTTGTTGTTTTATTGCATCGCTGCTGATGTACTCATCGTAATCCATCAGCTTATCCAAAACACCTTTGGGCGTTACTTCTATTACACGGTTAGCAACGGTTTCTGTTAGTTCATGATCGCGTGAGGTAAATAATATTACCCCTTTAAAGTCTTTCATTCCGTTGTTTAGCGCTGTGATAGATTCTAGATCTAAATGGTTTGTCGGCTCATCAAACAGTAAAAGGTTTGGTGCTTCCAACATCATTTTAGAGAACATACAGCGCATTTTTTCTCCTCCAGAAAGTACGCTAGATTTTTTGAAAACCTCTTCGCCAGAGAATAACATCCTGCCTAAAAAACTCCTGATAAAGGTTTCGTCTTTTTCTTCTTTAGAAAATTCCCTTAGCCAATCTACCAAATTATCATCTTTACCGTCAAAATATTCGTGATTATCAATAGGTAAACTCGATGGGACTACGGTTACGCCCCATTTGAATTCGCCGGTAAAATCTGTATCCCTTCCCGCTAAAATATCATGCAAAGCTGTAGTAGCCAATGAGTTTTGGGATAACAGGGCTACCTTATCGCCTTTTGCGATGGTAAAACTGATGTTTTTAAACAAGGTTTCGCCATTGGCAACCTTTGTTAGGTTTTCTACCTGTAAAACTTGGTCGCCAATTTCCCTAGCCATTTGGTTAAACATAATTGCGGGGTACTTTCTGCTAGATGCCTTGATCTCATCTACATTTATTTTATCCAAAGCCTTTTTACGGGATGTTGCCTGCTTAGATTTGGAGGCGTTGGCAGAAAAACGACGGATAAACTCTTGTAATTCCTTGATCTTGTCTTCCGCTTTCTTGTTCTGGTCTGATCGTTGTTTTAATGCCAATTGAGAAGACTCGTACCAGAAACTGTAATTACCGGTATAAATGTTCATTTTGCTAAAATCTATATCAACAATATGCGTACAAACGGTATCCAAAAAGTGCCTATCGTGAGAAACAACGAGAACAATATTCTGATAATCTGCCAAGAAATTCTCTAGCCATCCGATGGTTTCAATATCAAGGTCGTTGGTTGGCTCATCCAAGATCAAAATATCCGGATTACCGAAAAGTGCCTGTGCCAATAATGCCCTCACTTTTTCGTTACCATCTAATTCTTTGATGAGTTTATAATGTTTATCTTCTGTAATCCCAAGATTGCTTAGTAGCGTTGCTGCATCGTTTTCGGCGTTCCAGCCGTTCATTTCTGCAAAAGTGTTTTCTAACTCGCCTGCTCTAATACCATCAGCTTCAGAAAAATCTTCTTTTAGGTAGATGGCATCCTTTTCTTTCATGATGCTGTACAGCTCTTTCCATCCCATCATAACGGTCTCTAAAACTGTATTGTCGTCAAATTCATAATGATTTTGGTTTAACACAGCCATACGTTCGCCGGGCGTAAAACTAACCGAACCACTGGTTGGGTCAACCTCGCCAGCCAATATTTTCATAAACGTAGATTTCCCTGCGCCATTTGCCCCGATAACGCCGTAGCAATTCCCTTGTGTAAATTTGAGGTTAACGTCCTCAAAAAGTGTACGTTTTCCAAAACGTAATGATAAATTTGAAACTGTAATCATAATTGATGCAAAGGTAGGGTTTATCGTTCAAAATAAATATGGATAGATTGTAAACAGATGAATAAAAAAGATTTAGAAATTGAGCTTAAAAATAATCATTCGGTAGATGATATTATGAATTTGGGTTTTGAAACCTGTGATGGTCAAATTTCTTATCAAGATTTGTTGGGGCTATGCTTCCATAAAGATAAACAAATCGCTTTTAGGGCCGCATGGGTTTTAGAATATGCAGAAGGGTTTTCTCCAGAAGATTTTCTTCCGTATGCCAAAGACTTTATCAGGGTTTACCCCGATGTTAATAACGATAGCGTTCAAAGACATTTTACAAAAATCATAATGCGTTTGTCTTCTAACGAGTATATAGATTTTTATGGGCTTAAGCCCGATGATTTTGAAAATGTTTTAGCCATCACTTTTGAGTGGTTGTTAAACCCAAAAACTCCGGTTGCTGTACAAGCGAATGCTATGGAAATTTTGTTTCAGCTTTCGCCTAATTTTGATTGGGTTAAGGAAGAACTTGTAGCAATATTGGAGCAGAAGCTTTTGAGTGGTTCTGCGGCTTTGGTCTCTAGGAGCAAAAAGATTTTGAAAATGATGAAATAAATTGGCGTAACATTATGCTTATTTTGCACCGTATTTTTTAAAAATGGCATTGATTACAAACAATTTTCCTTATTTAATATTTCTTTGATTGATGGGCTATAAAAGTTTAAGAAATTGCGTTAATGATCTTGAAAAGCATGGTCATTTAATTAGGATTAGGGAAGAGGTTGATCCATATTTACAAGCAGCTGCCATCCATTTAAAGGTTTATGAAAAGCAAGGCCCTGCCCTTTATTTTGAAAACATTAAAGGGAGTAAATTCCCTGCTGTCTCTAATCTTTTTGGGACTATAGAACGCAGTAAATTTATGTTTAGGGATAGCCTCGACAAAATAAAAACTTTAGTTGATTTAAAAAACGACCCGATAAAAGCGGTTAAAAATCCCTTAAAATATGCTTCGGTTTCTTTAACCGCACTTTCTGCCTTGCCAATGAAAGTTGGTAAGAGTGGGGCAGCAATTAATTTTGCCAAATGTAAAATTTCTGATATTCCACAGATCGTAAATTGGCCAATGGATGGCGGTCCGTTTGTGACAATGCCCCAAGTTTATACAGAAGATATAGATAAAAAAGGGATCATGAACGCCAATTTAGGGATGTACCGCATCCAGTTGGCCGGAAACGATTATATCATGAACCAAGAAATTGGGCTCCATTATCAACTTCACAGAGGGATTGGTGTTCATCAAACCAAAGCAAACGCAAAAAACCAGCCGCTTAAAGTGAGTATTTTTGTGGGTGGCCCACCTTCGCATCCTTTGGCTGCGGTAATGCCCTTGCCAGAAGGCTTATCAGAAATGACTTTTGCCGGTGCCTTGGGAAACAGACGTTTTAGATATTTTTATGACGATGAAGGTTTTTGCCTTTCGGCAGATGCCGATTTTGTGATTACAGGAACG
Source organism: Pedobacter segetis (assembly GCF_016623585.1). Taxonomy (GTDB): domain Bacteria; phylum Bacteroidota; class Bacteroidia; order Sphingobacteriales; family Sphingobacteriaceae; genus Pseudopedobacter; species Pseudopedobacter segetis. Next base: position 131,988 of record NZ_JAEHFY010000010.1, on the reverse strand, counting down.
GTAGAGCCAATGGCCAACAAACCCGAAGGCCCTTTTGGGGATCATTTGGGTTATTACAGCTTAAAACATCCTTTTCCATTGCTGAAAGTGCATAACGTTTACCATAAAAAAGACCCCATTTGGAGTTTTACGGTTGTTGGCAGGCCACCGCAAGAAGATACCAGTTTTGGTGAATTGATCCACGAGATTACGGGTGCAGCCATCCCTAAGGAAATACCGGGTTTACATGCCGTAAATGCGGTAGATGCGGCAGGTGTACACCCACTATTATTTGCGATCGGTAGCGAAAGATATACGCCTTATTTAAAAGGTAGAAAGCCTCAAGAAATCATCACCATTGCCAACCATATCTTCGGTAAAAACCAACTGAGCTTGGCCAAGTATCTATTCATTTGTGCCAAGGAAGACAACCCAGATCTAAACATTTATGATATTTATGGATTTATGCAGCATATTTTGCAACGTGTAGATTTAACCCGTGATCTTCATTTTTATACCAAAACCACTATTGATACTTTAGATTATAGCGGTTCTGATTTGAATGCGGGTTCTAAAGTTGCCATTACCGTGGCCGGAGATAAGAAAAGGGAATTATTAGATGCCTTTCCTAAAAATATTCTACTGCCAGAAAGCGTAAAAAATCATAGAATGGTAATGCCAGGGGTTTTAGCATTAGAATTACCAAAATATCAGGAAGAATTACAAACAGACCAAGAAATAAAAACTTTAAATGAGGCCTTAAAAGCCGAGGATTTGCAAGGTTTGCCCTTGATCATTTTATGTGATGATGCGGCATTTACGGCTGCAAGCATGAATAATTTTGTTTGGGTAACTTTTACAAGAAGCAACCCTTCTCATGATGTTTTTGGGATCAATAGTTTTATAGAGCATAAACATTGGGGTTGCAATGGCCCACTGATTATCGATGCTAGGGTAAAACCGCATCATGCCCCGCCATTAATTATGGATGCCAAAATAGAAGAAAAAGTAAATGCGATGTTTGAAAAAGGTGGGAGTTTATTTGGGGTTTAACCGATTGTTTTTTTTTAAATTCCCCGAATCAGGATTTAAAGGATTTAAAGATTAGCAAGATTTCAATTGTTAGAATTTTACCGATCTAGCTTTGTGAACTTTGGGTTCTTTGCGGTTTAAAATATTCTGGATCAGGATTTAAAGGATTTTAAGATTAGCAAGATTTCAATTGTTAGAATTTTACCGATCTAGCTTTGTGAACTTTGGGTTCTTTGCGGTTTAAAATAGTCTGAATCAGGATTTAAAGATTAGCAAGATTTCAATTGCGAGAATTTTACCGATCTAGCTTTGTGAACTTTGGGTTCTTTGCGGTTAAAAATTCTTAAACATTGATGAATGAAGGTACATGAAGCTAAAAAAACCATCAATCTCTGTTATCTCTGTGAAAAACCTTTGTATTCTCTGTGGTTAAAATAAACAACCAAAGAAAAATTAAATCTTAAAACCTATCTTTGCGCCCGAAAAAAGGTTTGATCTGTGTTCAAATCCTCAAATCGTTTAATATTCAAATAGAGATATAATATGGCTTTACAATGTGGAATAGTAGGATTACCAAATGTAGGAAAATCTACGCTCTTCAATTGTTTATCAAATGCAAAGGCACAGGCTGCCAATTTCCCTTTTTGTACCATAGAACCCAATATTGGTGTAATTACCGTTCCGGATAATCGTTTAACAAAACTTGCCGAATTGGTAAAACCTTTAAAAGTGGTGCCAAATAATATCGAGATCGTAGATATAGCCGGCTTGGTAAAAGGTGCTTCTAAAGGGGAAGGTTTGGGAAATCAATTTTTGGGCAATATTAGGGCTACAAATGCTATTATCCATGTTTTAAGATGTTTTGAGGATGATAACGTGATCCATGTTGATGGGTCTGTTGATCCAATTAGGGATAAAGAAATAATTGATACAGAACTGCAGCTTAAAGATTTGGATACCGTTTCTAAACGTATCCAAAAGGTAGAAAAAATGGCCAAGACTGGTGGCGATAAAGATGCTAAAAGAACTTTTGAGGTTTTATCTTTAGTTAAAGATCATTTAGAAAAAGGGAAATCTGCCAGAACTGCGCCGATTTCTGAAGATGACCTAGAGTTTATAGAAGACTTGAGTTTGCTAACCGTTAAGCCTGTTCTTTATGTTTGCAACGTGGATGAGAAATCTGTTAACACCGGTAATAAATATGTAGATTTAGTAAAAGAAGCGGTAAAGGATGAAAATGCCGAAGTTTTGATCATTTCTGCTAAAATAGAATCTGAAATTGCCGAATTAGAAGATTACGAGGAAAGAACCATGTTTTTAGATGATCTAGGTTTAAAAGAATCTGGTGTGGCAAAATTGATAAGGGCGGCTTATAGGCTATTAGATCTATATACTTATTTTACGGCAGGCGTACAAGAAGTGAGGGCATGGACAATCACAAAAGGTTTTACTGCGCCACAGGCTGCCGGGGTTATCCATTCTGATTTTGAAAAGGGATTTATTAGGGCCGAGGTAATTAAATACAATGATTTTGTAAATTACGGCTCTGAAAATGCCTGTAAAGAGGTAGGGAAATTAGGAGTAGAAGGTAAAACTTATGTGGTAGAAGATGGCGACATTATGCACTTTAGGTTTAACGTTTAGTTTTTAAATATTGCATCCGTAGTTTAATGGATAGAATGTAAGATTCCGGTTCTTACGGTACAGGTTCGATTCCTGTCGGGTGCACTTTTTTGATATTTGTCATTCCGTCCGCCAGTTGGCGGACAGCATGACAGATAATTCTATTTTAACCTACAATATAGCGGTCATTTCCATTTCGATCAGCATATCTGGATCTATAAGTTTTCGCACTTCTACCATTGTGGTAACGGGTTTTATATCTTTAAAGAATAAACCATGCGCTTTTGCGGCCTGCTCCCAAAGGCTAATATCCGTAATAAACATTCTGGTGCGCACTACGTTTTCTAAAGAGGCATCCGCACCGATTAAAACTTGTTTAAGTTTCTCTAAAATTGCTTTTGTTTGGTCAAATAAGGTGGTCAGGTTGTTTCCATCGCTATCTTTTGTGGCGGTTGTACCGGCGATCTCTATGGTATTGCCAACTTTAACTGCTCTGCAATAACCTATTATCTCTTCCCATTCGCTTCCGGTTGTATAGTTTTTTCTTTGGTTCATTTTGTATTTTGATTTAAGGCGGCAAATTAAGATTTTAAAAAAGATTTCAAAAAATATATGCCACGTTTATAAGGCGTTAACGATAGAAACGGATACCGGCCTGGGGATAATGCCCGTGGCGTATGAGTGGATAGCGTGTTAAAACGCCCTGGTTATTTTACAGCAAAAACGCTTTTAAACTTTCTTTTAAATAATCGCCGGTGCTTAAAACCTTTTCTTTTAAGCCTTTTAAAGTGATCAATTTACCTTTTATTGGTGGTGCCAAATCTTTTTCTGGCACAGGCATATCGTTTACCTTTGTGGCGAACCAGGTAATGTGTTCATAGGGCAAAGCTACGCCCAAAATCATTCCGGGTAAACCCGTAAACGATTCTGGGCCGCCAGAAACCGGTATCTGATCGGTATAAAACGCAACTACATAAACAGAATCCATGATGATCGCGTTTGCTCTTCTGCAATTGTAACCGGCAATGTTCCTAAGCTCGGAGGTGATCTTCCAATCAATTTTCCGCAGAGTATCTTTTACCAAAAAATCTTCTTCGAACACTTTCTTTTTGGTTGTGAATCTTTCTGTTTTAAAATTGGTGCTTACCTCGTTGATTTGAACAACCCCATTTGCATAATAACCACCTTTGGCGTTGTTGTTATCTTCTTGATTAGGGACGAACAACGATTTTTCTGTATTGAAATATAGTTTGGATTTAAACTTATTGAACTGTGGTTGGTTGCTGATATACTTCTCGTAGAACTCTTTTTGCCATAGGTTGTCATCTCCGTTTTTTGGTTTTAAGATGGCAAACATATTTGCCGATTTTTCAAACTCGATCACGCCACTATTGGTAAAGTGCGCAAACTGTGCCCGGGAAGAACAGATGTTGATGAACAGCCCTACGATGAATAAATATAAAGTGTTTTTCATGTGCTTATTTTTTAGTGCCGAATTTTGAAAAATCCCACGATAGAGTGGTTAAGAAATACCTTTGGATATTATTAAATGTAGTTTGTGAGATGTAATTTCCGCTCGCATTTCTCTCAAAGCCAATATTTTGGTTTAAAAGGTCGTTACCAGAGATTTCAAGTTTTAGATTGTCGTTTTTAAAGAAAGTTTTATAGATAGAGGAATTAACAATCAACTTATCGAAGTTATTATTGAAAGCAACGGTTTTTTCTTGAAATTGGTAATTGTAACTTAATGCAATGGTCACTTTTTTAGGTAGTTGATAAGAAATCTCTCCACTAGAGTTAATATTGAGGCCATTGGCGTTTTGCAAAGGTTGTAATGATGATTTATTGATATTATATCCTGGTTCAACCGAGACATAGAAACCGAATTTATCTTCATATCTATTGATACTAAACCTTGGTGATAAAAAATAACTGTGATTGTTATTCAATTTATTATTGATGATGTTGTAATAGGTATTTCCGTTCGATGAAAAGCCTATATCCCAATAGGTTTTTGATTTTCCTAATTTACCACCAATTGCTCCACCAAAATAAAAATTATTTGTGCTTTTGCCGTTCTTTAGATTGGTATAGCTAGAAACGCTTGCTCCTTTATCATTGGTGGTTACGTTATTAACGATATCGTTATTTGTAAAACTATAAGAACCGTAGAGATAGATGTTCTTGCTTGTTAATACTTTGTAAGAATTATAATTAATATTAAAACGATGTGTAAAAGCAATATCTAAATCTTTGTTCCCTAATGTAATATAAAGCGGATTGCTATTATTTAAAACGGGTTGTAATTGGTTAATATTGGGCTGTTTGGTGTTTCCATTATAGGTAAACCTAAAAGCTTTTTGCTTGCTAAAACTGTATTGATAATTTAAGGAAGGGACAAAATTTATGAAATTACGCTTAAACTCATCATTGATAGCTAAATTATTTTGTTTGAGATTAGAGAAAGCCACTTTAGAGCCAATTGTTAAATTGGTTTTTTCTTTTTTGAAGCCAAAAGATAAACCACCTTGGTGCGTGGTTACATCATATTTTAAATTGTTAGAGAAAACAGAATCTAGGTTTACGTAATCTCCGGCACCATTTGCATTAAAAGAATTTAATTTTGAACGTACATTATTGAGCGCAAAATCATAATTGGTAGATACTGATAGGTACTTTGTGAGTTTTTCTGTAAAAGTTAAACTGGTTTTATAAGATTCACCTACTTGGTTGTTCAGTTTTTGCTGATTGATGATATCCAAGCTATCTAACTGGTTGTTAGCATCGTAAAAATTATTGGTCGATTTTAAGATCCCGTTAGATTTATTCTTAAAATAAGATTGGTTAAATCTAAAAGTTAAGGTGCGACCAATTTTTTTAAATTTTTTGCCGTAAAATAAAGAGGTGTTTAAATTATTGTTAGAATTTTGATTGTCAAAAGTTCTGCTACCATCGTTTATTTTTTGATTATTTACATCATTGAAACCAGAAGTTATGGTTTTCTCAAAATCGTTGTTCTTTTTATAGGTATCACCAAGAGTAAGCTTGATGTTTGAGGAGGTATCTATCTTAAATTCATAATTCAAGTTTATTTTTTGCTGGTTTAACAGGTTATCAAAGTTTTGGTTGTTAGCGTTTGTTAAAGTCTTATTAGGCAAGTTGTTTTGGTTTAGATCGTTTTTGAAACCTAAGTTATTTAGTCTTCCATATCTATAATCAACATTTATGCTATGTTTATCTTCTTTCCACTTGTTTTCAAAATGCACACCGCTGTTAATGATTTTAGGAACACCTTCCCCATAAAAATTCTGGTTTGAAAAAGCATCGCCACCACCAAAATAGTAGCTTACGCTACCATCGTCAGAGATATCAATATTCATACTTCCCACACCCGCCTTTTGGGCAGTTCTAAAATCCAAACCTGTTCTGGTAGTATTCCCAATGGTATTGTAAATAGAAAACTTCTTTTTGTTGTTAAAAAAATTGAGCAAACCTTGTGAGGTATAATAACCATCGTTACCAATGCCCCCATCAATTTTACCAAACAAGCCTTTCTTTTTGTCTTCTTTTAACTTTAGGTTGATGGTGTTATTTTTCACACCATCATCAATCCCGGTAAATTTGGCGTTCTCGCTTTTATCATCATAAAGCTGAACTTTATCTACCATATCAGAACGGATATTTTTGGTAACAAGCGTGGGATCATCCCCAAAAAATTCTTCACCATCTACCAATACTTTTGTTACTGTTTGCCCTTGGGCCGTAATTTTCCCGTCTTTATCTACCTGTATGCCAGGTAATTGTTTTAATAAATCTTCTACTTTTGCGTTTGGTTGTACCTTAAAAGTCTTGGCATCATACTCTGTTGTATCTCCCTTAACCCTCACTTGTACAGCTTCTCCTTTAAAAATAACTTCTTGCAATAACCTTGATTTTAAAAGCAGGTTTATGTTTCCAAAGTTTTTGCTTTGGTTTTCTGCTAAAGAAAAATTTTCAATATAATCTGCATAATCGGGATAGGTAATTAACAATAGATAATCCCCAGGTTTTAGGTTTTCGATGTTAAATTTCCCATCTGTATTTGCCCTTGTAAATCTTACCAGGATAGAATCTTTAGCTTGTAAAACATTAATAGAAGCGTTTGTAAGCATAATATTATCTGTGCTATCTCGCACAACTCCCAATATTTTAGCGCTTTGGGCCTTTGCCAAATAAAATGAAGAAAAAACAATGAGCAGGCTAAGTAGATGTTTGTTCATGTGGTTTAGATGATTAACTAAATATTTAGGTAAAGGTGTTGAAATAATATTAATCTCGAAAATAAAATTTAAACTTTAACATTTTATAACATATTCTATATTTAAAGGCGATCAATGCGTTGTAAACAAAGTATTATGTAATTTTTATAATATATATTCAATTGCTTATAAATTTTAAGATCATGTTTCCTACCTTAGTTAATTAACACCACAAGATTATGATGAAAAGATTTATTTGTTTGATACTTGCATGCTTACCTTTTTTAGCCAATGCACAAAGCAATTCTAACTATGTAAAAGAGAATTACAATAAAATTGAGAAATATATTACCATGAGGGATGGTATAAAGCTTTTTGCTTCTATCTATATCCCTAAAGATGCTTCTAAAAACAAACAATATCCTATTATGATGCAGCGCACTTGTTATAGTGTTGCACCTTATGGCGAGGATAAATATAAAACCAGCATCGGCCCATCAGAAACGATGATGAAAGAAGGTTATATTTTTGTTTATGAAGATGTAAGGGGTAGGTGGAAGAGCGAAGGACAATGGACAAACATGACACCTGAAATAGATAATAAGCAATCGAAAAAAGATGTGGATGAAGGGTCCGATACCTATGATACGATTGATTGGCTGATCAAGAATGTACCGAACAATAATGGCAGGGTAGGGCAGTGGGGCATTTCTTATCCTGGTTTTTATACGGCTGCAGGTTTAACTTCTAACCATCCGGCCTTAAAAGCATCTACGCCACAAGCGCCAATCTCTGATTTTTGGTTCGATGATTTTCATCACAACGGTGCCTTTATCCAAGCCTATTTATTTACATTCCCGGTTTTTGGGATCCAAAAAACAGATACCACCACCAAAGCTTGGTACAATATGATCGATCCTAAAACCAAAGATGGTTACCAGTTTGGGATGGATCTAGGGCCGTTAAAAAATATGGATAAATATTATGCCGATAATTTCTTTTGGCAAGAAACGGTTAACCACCCCAATTACGACGAGTTTTGGCAAAAGCGTAACCTTTTACCACACCTTAAAAATATAAAACCAGCAGTAATGAGTGTTGGCGGTTGGTATGATGCTGAGGATCTACGTGGCCCTTTAGCTATTTATAAAACGATAGAAAAAAGCAGCCCTAATGCTTACAATACCATTGTAGAAGGCCCTTTTGGCCATGGCAGATGGAGCCGTGAGACAGGCCATACCATGCATGGCGATATTTATTTTGGAGATAGCATTGCTACTTTTTACCAAAAAAACATAGAGGCAAAGTTTTTCTATCATTTCTTAAAAGGATCTGGCGATAAAAATTCTGGCTTACCAGAAGCTTATCTATTTGATACGGGTGTTAAACAATGGAAAACTTTTGATCAATGGCCAGCAAAAAATACCGAGAAAAAAGTTTATTCGCTTAATTTAACAGGTGGCTTATCAGAAATCTCGACCATGGAATATGGTGCAAGATCTTTTGAAAGCGACCCAATGAAACCCGTTCCTTACACAAACGATATTACGGCAACAACTGCATTTACCCCTTTTGGTTACATGAGCGAAGACCAACGTTTTGCAGGCAGAAGACCAGATGTTTTGGTTTACCAAACCGAGGTTTTAGATAAGGATATTACCATTGGTGGAGAGATTTTGGCAAAATTAAATGTGAGTACAACGGGTACAGATGCAGATTGGGTGGTTAAAGTAATCGATGTATATCCTGCAGATGAGCCAAATAACCCTTATATGCCCAACAAAAATGTAACCTTAAGCAATTATTGGCAAATGGTGCGCTCAGAAGTGATGCCGGCCAGGTTTAGGGATGGTTTTGATAAAGCAGAACCCATGGTAGCCAATCAAGAAACCAAAATAAATATCCCGATGCAGGATATTTTACACACTTTTAAAAAAGGACATCGCATTATGGTACAGATCCAAAGTACTTGGTTCCCATTAATTCAAAGAAATCCGCAAACATTTGTGCCCAATATCTATAAAGCAGATGAAAAGGATTTCCAAAAACAAACCCATAAAGTGTTTAACAACAGTACCATAGAGTTTAATGTTATAAAATAGGCAGATGCAAACCTCGGGGTGCCTAATTAATTTAATTGGGTAACCATTATTTGTACCTACAAATTAAAAAATGAAAAATATCATCCTCATCATTATCTTCATTGGTTTAATTGCCAGTTCATTAAACAGTTGTGCCCAATTGTTAGAGAAAAAGGCAACTTTTACTAGAGCTGATAGTTTGAGGGGTAGCAACAAATCGCCTTATCGTACTTGTTATGACATCAATTATTATCATTTAGATGTTAAGATAGACCCAAAAGAAAGGTACATCAGCGGCAGCAATCTTTTTAGGTTTACCGCCGCAACAACTTTTAAAACCCTGCAATTTGATTTATTCGATAACCTAAACATAGATAAAATCAGCTATCATGATCAAGAATTAAAAGGTAAAAGAGAATTTAATGCCGTTTTTTTAACCTTCCCAAAAGAAATTTTAAAAGGGGAGCGAGATAGTTTTGAGGTTTATTACTCGGGTAAACCGACCGTAGCCAAAAGGGCACCTTGGGACGGTGGTTTTGTTTTTACAAAACATGATGGCGATAAAGATTGGATCGCTACGGCCTGCCAGGGAGTTGGCGCAAGTATTTGGTGGCCAAACAAAGATCAACAAGCAGATGAAGTAGATAGTGCGTTGATCAGCATCAGCGTCCCTGATGATATAATGGATGTTTCTAACGGGCGTTTGGTAGGTAAAACCGATTTAAAAAACGGTTTTACCAAATATGATTGGAAGGTGGTAAACCCCATCAATAATTACGACATCGCCGTTAACGCGGCAAATTATGCCCATTTCAATGATATTTATAAAGGATTGAAAGGAAATCTAACGCTTGATTATTACGTGTTGCCAGAAAACTTGGAAAAAGCTAAAACCCAATTTACAGATGTAAAAAGAATGTTAGAAGCATTTGAACATTGGTTTGGCCCTTATCCTTTTTATAAGGATGGTTACAAATTGGTAGAAACCCCGCATTTGGGAATGGAACACCAAAGTGCCATTGCCTATGGGAATAAATATGAAAATGGTTACTTGGGCAGAGATTTATCGGGTACGGGTTGGGGGTTAAAATGGGATTTCATCATCGTACATGAGAGCGGGCATGAGTGGTTTGGAAATAACATCACTTCAAAAGATATTGCCGATATGTGGATACATGAAAGCTTTACCAATTATGCCGAAAGTTTGTTTACCGAGTATTTTTATGGTAAAAAAGCAGGGATAGATTATGTGATAGGTACCAGAAAAAATATTGTTAATGATGCGCCAATTATTGCACCTTATGGCGTAAATAAAGAAGGTAGTGGCGATATGTATTATAAAGGTGGCAATATGTTGCATACCATCAGGACAATAATCGATGATGATGAGAAATGGCGTTCTATTTTAATGGGTTTGAACAATAATTTCGGCAAAAAAACAACAGATACCAAAGAAGTAGTTGGCTATATCAATAAAAAATCGGGTTTAAACCTTACCAAAATATTTGATCAATATTTAAGATATACCAGTATCCCAATTTTAGAATTTAAACAGAACGGTGGTAAAATAGAATATAAATGGCAGGCCGATGTAAAAGGCTTTGATATGCCGGTAAAATTGGAAGGACAAAAGGGATTTATTTATCCCACAGATAAATGGAAAGTTTTAAACACCCAACAAGCCATTGATGATCTAAAAGTAACAAGGGATTTTTATATAAATCAAAAAATTCTGAAGAACTGATGCAACTTTTTCTAAAGTAGTTCGTCTTATAAAAAACCAAAAATATTATTTTCATGAAATTATATGCAATTTGTTTAGGTGCTGTTTTAGCGCTTAACCTACCTAGTTCAGAAGCAAAAATCATTGATCGTTCTCGTTTTACTTATCAGGATGATGATCGGGAAGTAAAAAACTTCCATTCGATTTCTTTAAGCGGTTCTTTTAATATCATGGTTAAAATAGGGGCTAAAGAAAGTATTTCTTTAGAAGGCGATGCACAAGATCTAAATAGGGTAGAAACCATCGTACAAAATGGGGTATTAAGGATCCGCTTAAAGCGAGACGTTAATAATTGGAATGTAGGTATAGGTAAGGTTACCATATATATCACGGCAAAAAGATTAGATGGCTTGGTTCTTTCTGGCTCTGGGAATATAAATTTAGATGGAAAACTTTCTTCTGCCAGTGCAGATGTTCAATTAAGTGGTTCTGGTAAAATTACTGCCGGCTTAGATTCTCAAACGGCTGGTGTTGCACTAAGTGGATCCGGCACCATAAACCTTAGCGGCGAGGTTGGGGCGGTAAATATTTCAATTTCTGGTTCGGGCAACGTAAATGCCACAGATTTAATCAGCGAAAAAAGTAAAATGCAAATTGCCGGTTCTGGAAACGTTTCCATTACTTCTAAAGAAGAGTTAAATGCCACTTTATTGGGCTCTGGTTCTGTAAACTATAAAGGAAACCCGAAATTATCTGTTAATAAAGTGGGCTCTGGCGAGGTTGTTAAACTTTAAGCCAATAATTTTTATTAGATAGTACTAAATCAATTATTTATTATAATTGAGTGTTAGAATCCAACAGGATATTCTAACACTCAATAAATGTTGATTTTAAAAATCTCTTTCCATCGTTTTCAATTATTATCCGTTAGTTAAAGTTTTTAACCAACCCACTTCCTCATTTTTTTTATTTTGATATTAACTTCCAAATAGTTGATAGAATTTATATTTTCAGCAATTATTGCTATAACATCAACCAAAGAAAAACATCGTTTTTTCTCATCTATCAAACCATGGAAATCTCATTTCCAAAATATTTTCTTAATTTTCCAATATTCTTGCATATCGCAATTCACGCTCAAAACCATGAATTTAAAATACTTATTTAGCGTTTTATTAACGCTTGTTAGCACTTTAACCTTTGCCCAAACCGACCCAAATTTGGGAATTATCCCGGCCCCACAAAACATTTTGATTAAATCGGGTTATTTTATGCTCACAGAAAAAACGGCCTTGCAGTATGAGACCGATGACGATAGAAAAACGGCAGAGCTTTTTAAAACCTTGGTAAAGGATAAGCAAGGAATTGATCTGGTGTTGGCCAAAAATTTTATCCAAGCACCAGAAAGTATCATTTCGTTTAACTCGGCGCAAAGCCAAGATACCAATTCAGAGGCTTATACTTTAAATATCGATAGCAAAAATATTCTAATAAAAGGAAGCGGGAGAGGAGTGTTTTATGCCATGCAAACGCTAACCCAGTTGTATCTCAATAATCTAGAAAATCATCAAATACCACAGTGCAATATTCAAGATAAACCAAGATATGCTTACCGTGGTTTGCATTTAGATGTTTGCAGGCATTTTTTCCCTGTCGATTTTATCAAAAAATACATAGATTTAATGGCCGCCTACAAGCTTAATACCTTCCATTGGCATTTAACAGATGATCAAGGATGGCGTATAGATATAAAAAAATACCCTAAATTAACTTCTGTTGGTGCTTATCGTGATCAAACTTTAATAGGTAATTATCACGATAGGATGCCGCAATGGTTTGATGGGAATAAGTACGGTGGTTATTACACACAAGAAGAGATCAAAGAAGTGGTGGCTTATGCGCAAACAAAGTACATTACCGTTATCCCAGAGATAGAAATGCCAGGCCATGCGCTGGCTGCGCTGGCTGCATATCCAGAATTAGGTTGCGGAGATGATCCAGGGCCTTACAAAGTGGCAGAGAAATGGGGCGTTTTCCCAGAAATTTTTTGTGCCGGCAAAGACCATACTTTCGATTTTATGGAAGATGTTTTAACAGAAGTGATGGATTTATTCCCTTCAAAATATATCCATATTGGTGGAGACGAGGCCCCAAAAACGGTTTGGAAAACCTGCCCATATTGCCAAAGGAGAATTAAAAAAGAGCATCTGAAAAATGAAGATGGTTTGCAATCTTATTTTATCCATCGCATAGAAAAATTTGTAAATAAAAAAGGAAGATCAATTATTGGTTGGGACGAGATTTTAGATGGCGGATTAGCTCCAAATGCAACTGTTATGAGCTGGAGGGGAGTTTCTGGAGGCATTACCGCAGCAAAGCAAAATCATCAAGTAATTATGACACCCAGTACCGCAGGATTATATTTAGATCACACACAGGGCAGGTCTGATCAAGAACCCGTAGGCATTGGCGGTGATGGAAGGATCGCTAAAATATATGCTTACGATCCAACGCCAGAAGATTTGCCCATAAACCAGCAACAATACATTTTGGGCGTACAGGCCAACATGTGGACAGAATACCTTACAACAACCAATAAAATAGAATATATGCTATTACCAAGGTTAATGGCCGTTTCTGAAATAGCATGGACTAACTTGGATAAAAAAGACTTTAAAAATTTTAATGAGATTAGGGTCCCTCGGCATTTGGCCTTGTTAGATAAAACGCAAACTTTTTACCGTGTGCCAGAAGTGATAGGGGCAAAAGACACATCTATAAATGTTGCGGGTAATGCTTATACCTTCAATTTTAAACCCTCTGTAAATGGCGCAAAAATTTATTATACCATTGATGGTTATGAGCCTAATGAAACCACTACTTTGTACACCGGGCCTTTTACCGTTAATGTACCAAGCAGAGAGATGCGCCCCGTTAAAGCAAGGGTAATTACCCCATCGGGCAAAAGAAGTGCGGTAACCACTACCTTATTATTTAATAGGGATACGCTAAAAGCAGATACCACGGGAAATAATAAAAATCAGGGAGCGTTAAAATACTATTATGTACCCGGTAAATTTAAAAGCACTTTAGAAATTGATACCAATTTGGCAATAAAGAAGGGTTTGGCCAGTCAAATATCTTTTAACAAAGTGAGCGGAAAAGCAAGAGAATATGGGATCGTTTTTACCGGATACATCAACATAAATGAGAATGCTGATTTTGAGTTTTCACTTTACAGCGATGACGGTAGCCGTTTGTATATAGATGATGAATTGATCATTGATAACGATGGTAAACACGCTAGGTTTGAGCGTTCTGCAGGAGTGGTTTTGCAAGCGGGTTTGCATAAAATAAAGGTTTTATATTTTGATGATGGGCCAGGTTCTACTTTACAGGTTTCTGTAAAGGGAACTGATGGTAAAAAGATTGAAATCCCATCGGTAATGCTTTATAATTAATTATAAATGAAATTGTTAAATAGTTTTCTTTGCTCTAGTTTAGTGTTGATACTTTTTTCTTCTTGTGGAAATAAACAGCAAGAAAAGTTAAAAGTAATACCCAAAAAAGAGATGGTATTGCCAGCACCCTTTAAACATCATGAAAAGATAGAGGTTGGCCCCGAGTTGATTTTTGATATTTACAGTTGGGGAAGAGGCGCAGATTCTACTTCTTCTTTGCTGGTTTTAAGGTCAGACTCCATAAAAAATGATTTCTCGGTAGCCTCTACTAATAACATTGATGGTAAACTAAAAGAAGTTTTTAATACAGATATGGACGATGATGGTAACCCTGAAGTTTTGATTTACTACACCGCAAATGATCAGTATCAATCTGCAAAAGTTATTTGTTATGAGTTTAAAGGAAAGGAAGCGAATGAGATAGATTTCCCAAGTTTAAGCACTAAAACCAAAAAGCAATATCGTGGAAAAGATAAGTTTTATGTAAAAGAAGGAAAACTGTATAGGGAGTTTAACTTATTTGATCCCGATGATAAAGAATCCAAAAAGATAATCGAGAAAAAGACCATCAGATATTTTTTAAAGGGAAACCGTTTTGATCTTAATGAGATAAAGAATTAAATTACTATGGCTATCCCGGTCCTAAAAACTAATCCGTGAGGATCAATATCTAAATTATTGAAAGAGTTATGGAAACCCTTAAACCCAAAACTAACGTTGGGATAAAAGCGTTTCAAAATTTTGCATTTTAGTCCAATAGCCCCGTTTAAATAAATACCGCCTTCCTTAATTCTGGTTTTTGTTAACGGAAAACCTTCCTTTTCCCTATCATACCCAATAAAAGTGTAACCTAAATCTGTAATAAAAAAAGGAGTTAGTATTTTATAGGTTAAAAAATTGTGTCTAAAATCTACAAAAACAGGTAAAAATTTTAGGTCGTAAAGATTATAACCATTATCACCATGAAATGGGGCGTTACTATACTCAAGGCCTAAACCTAAAGAGTTTTTTAAATTGATCTGCTTGGTAAATATTAAGTTAAAACCCTGAAAAACTGTAGAATGTGTGCTTCTTAATCTTTGATATTCTGCGATGATGGTAACTTGGTTTTTACAACTATCTGCAATAGGATTTTTATTAAAAGCTTTTGAATTTGGGATAAGAAAACAAACCGACAAAAAGAACGAGGTAATAAATTTCATTTGTTAATATTTAAGATAATCATTGTAAACACTTTGCATCATTGCTTTTGCTTTAGATAATGTTGCTTTAGAAACTTCCTTATCAGTTTTTTGTTGACTAAAAATAGTACGCTCACTAACAGGATCATAGCTTATTGCCATATTTCTATCAATATATCCAAAGCCATTATCCCAATTAAAAAATGCAAATCCTTTTAATTTAGGGTTCAATAAATTCTTGCTGTACTTAAAGGCAGTATCTGGTAAATTTAATTGGTTTAGAACGGTTGCAACAATATCAACCTGGCTGCCGTATTTATGGATCTGTTTCCCTTTAAATTTTGGTTTTAATGCTCCACCTAAAATTAAAAGAGGAATGTGGTATTTCTTTGGGTCATAAACATTATTGATATTTTTTGGCAACCTATGCCCATGATCTGCCGTGATCACAAATATAGTGTTTGCATACCATTTTTGTTTTTTTGCGGTTTGGATGTATTGGTACAAAGCCTGATCTACATAGTAACTGGTGCTTCTAAATTTATTTTCAACAGAGTTATCTCCAAATTTACCCTTAACTGGCAATTGAAACGGTTCGTGGTTGGTTAAAGTTAATAAGGTAGAAAAAAAAGGTTGCCTAATGCTATTGAGGTATTTGATCTGTTTGCCTAAGGTAACATTATCATAAGCTCCCCAATTAGATTTCAACTCTTCTTTTTTAAAGTTCCTCTTATCGATCAATCTTTGAAATTGGTTACTTAGAATATAAGATCTAAAATTAGAGAAATCGGTATCGCCCCCATAAAAAAAAGATGTTTGATAATTATTTTTAGCCAGCTGATCTGCTATAGATGGTAATTTTATTTGTTTGTCGTTCTCTTTAATGATAGAACGGGTAGCTTGTGCGGGGAAGCCACTAATAACCGCCACAATGCCCTTATCCGTACGATCTGATGCTGCATAAATATGGTTAAAGAACAAGCCTTCTTTAATAAGTTCGCTAAATTTTGGTGTTACATCGGTTTCGCCGCCCAACTCTTTTACAATATCGGCTGTAAAGCTTTCCATTATTATAAAAACGATATTTGGTTTATCTATGGCAAATATTTCTTTTTTTAGGGTGTCATCGGTAATGTAAATACTATCTATTTTATCTTCTAGTTTATCTTGGGGATAATAGATATATGGGTTCTCATTGGTTTTTTGATGATCTATTAAATTAGACATTAAAAACCAATTGGTATTTATTGCTGCAAAATTTAAGATTTGGTGTTGGCTATAATAAGCTTTGCTGGTATTCATTGGCGCAACGCTAACTCCGCCTCTTATGGCTAAGAAAGTAAGTGCTAAAACAAAAAGGTAAATAGGGGTGCTGATTAGTAAAGGGTTTTGTTTCTTTTGGTGATAATGTGTTTTAAAAACAAACTTCCAAAACAATAAAACACCCAAAAAAAGTAAAATAACTGCTGCAATTATGCTCAATAATATGGGTGAAGATGCAGTAGAAGCCAATGCTTCTGATGGCGATGAAAAAAGAAATTCTAAAGCCCTGTAATTTAGTTTTGTGCCCCATTCTCTGTAAATGTTTATATCTGCAATAGAGATTATAGAACTTATCGCCAATAAAACCAAAGTGTATATTTTTATGGGTTTTAAAAAGGCATTGGCGTTAAGTATAAAAAAGCTTATCCCAAAAAGCAAAAAAGGCAAGGCACATATATAACCTGCCATAGAGGCATCCATGTGTAAACCGTAAAAAAAAGAGGGTAAAATTTCTGATAATTTAATGCGGGAAAGGTTTTGATAAAATGCTATTTCAAAAAACAGCCTGCTAAGAAAGAAGAAGATACACCAGCAAACAAAATATTTAAGAAAAAAAGAAAGGCTCTTAAGCATGGCGCAAATTAGGTATTTACACCAAAGCTCAAAAGCCTTAACAATAAATTTACTTAATATTAACCGCCCATTTGTTTCATAACGTCCTCAAAAGTCATTGTTTCATAACCTGTTGGTATTTCCATCTTTATATCTTCTACTGGTTCTTCAGAAATGCTTTTCAAGGTCATTTTAGATTTAATCCCTCTGGCATTAGAACTAAACTCTACTGGCACACCTTTTACATTTTTAATGTTTGCAGTTAAAGAGTTTGCTGGTATGCTGATATCCGTTGTTGCCCAAACCTCTGCATCTTCTCCAGAGATTTTATCCTTTAAGATATATTTGGTGCAATTGTAGCCTCCAATTTTTTTGGTTTCGGTTGTTGGCGTTACCTCAATATCTTTTTCGCCAGATTGTAATTCTTGCATTTTATCTGTTTGCTCTTTGGTCATTTTAACTGCAATTTTTTTGTTTTGCATAGGCACATCAGTAAGACTTAAGCTTTCTTTTGTAGCATTGTTAAAAACAACTTCTGTAGCATACATTCCCATATCCATTTTAAATTTGCTGTAATCTCCTTTAAACTGCACTTTAAACTCTGATGGTAGCATTGATGCCATAGATTGCTGTGCGGCGGGTAAATCATACTCAACAGCATAAGTTGCCGTACCCTCTTTTATTACTTTTTGTGCATGAGCTGCAATGGTAGATCCTAAACAAATAAATGCTATCAGACCTGTTTTAATGTTTTTGAACATGTTCTTTTTAGTTTTAAATTTTTATTGTTAGATGAGATTTTATAAATAAAGTTACATTAAAAAATGAATTACCAAATTATTTTCTTCTTATCCAAAAATGCTTGTATTCCGTTTTTGCAGTCGTTTGTAGATCGGGCGTGTGCGTTCATTTCTGCGGCAAAATCCAAAGCCTCATCTAATGGTTGATCTTGCACTTTATTTAGCAGTTGTTTGGTTAACGCTATTGATTGGGCAGATGTGGAGACACAAAGCTTTTCTGCAAATTTCACAACTTCGTTTTCAATCTCATTGTTTGGGCAAATAAAATTGATCAGGTTTATTTGTTTTGCCCTTTCCGCATCTATTAAATCGCCACTAAAAACAAGCTCTTTTGTTAAGCCTTCCCCAATTTTTCTTAACAAGAAAACGGCAACAATTGCTGGGATAAAACCAATTTTAACTTCCGTATAACCAAATTTTGCCTCGGGTATGCTAAATATAAAATCGCAAACTGATGCTAAACCACAACCGCCAGCTATAGCATGCCCTTGTACTTGGGCGATCACTATTTTTGGTTGTTCATATATCAATTGGAATAGTTTTCTCAATTGGTTAGAGTCTTTTAAGTTTTCATCAAAAGAATTAGATTGTAGTTTTTTAAGATAATCTAAATCTGCGCCAGCACTAAAAACATCGCCCATGGCTTTTAAAACAATAACTTTTACGTTTTCATCTTGTTCTGCTTTTTCAAAAGCTTGTGTAAGTTGGGCAACCAATTCTGCGTTTAAAGCATTTCTCTTATCGGGCCTATTGATAACTATATTTGCTACTCTATTTTTTAGTTGATAATCTACAAACATCTATGCTACAATTTAATTTCTATCGCAAAATCTCTTTTAAGGACATGAGGTTTTAACCCTAAATTTTCTGCTTGGTTTTTAAGATCCTCGATCACAAAATCTCTGTTTTTACCATCTATAAACAACTCTTCAAATGTATTTGCATCAATTATAGATTTTAGGCCTTGCTTTTTATCACTACTCAATAAAAGCCAATCTTGTTTAGATACAGCAAAATTATTTAGTTTATGATTGATGATCTTAAGTTTCTTACCTTCAAAGCTAATCAATTTTTCATCTTGTATAAGATGGGGATTTATCCATTCTATATAATTGATTTGGCAACTATCCAAATACGGTTTTACCGAGAACTGATAAGTAAATTCATCTGCTTTTAGATCTGTAATTAAAACTGCGGTTTTTCCCTTGATCAATGCAACAGCCGTGTTTTTTCTTAAGGCAAAAAATACAGCTTGTTTTTGTTGTACATGATAAAATTGTTTAATGTTGATCGTTAGGATTAAAAGCAATAGACAAATACAGGCTAATTTTAGATATTTTTTGCGTTTGATAGCAGCGAAACCAAAAAGGAAGAAACCGTAAAAAAGTAAAATCTCTAATGCTCCCCACCAAATTTGGGTAATATTTGCGTGGGCTATGTTCTCGATAAGTTTTAAACCTTCGTTGGTGTATTTGATAGTTGTTTGTAAACAAAAAGCAAAAACTGCCGCAATAGGAGGGAAGCTGTAAAAAATCAAAAAGAACAAGCCAAAATACATGATGAGTATAGCCGGTAAAAAGATAAAGACATTGCTTATGATAAAATAGATAGGGAATTGATGAAAATAATATAAACTGATCGGAGCGGTTGATATTTGGGCCGCGATGGATACAGAGATTACTTTCCAAATTACATCCAACAACTTATTTGTTGTATTGTAAAAATCGTAAATGAGGGGCTGTAGATAAATAATGCCTGCAACCGCTATAAAAGATAGTTGAAAGCCAACATTTATCAATGCAAAAGGATCTGTTATCAAAATGATAAAGGCCGTAATCGCGATCACGTTAAATATATTTGCTTTAACGGAGCGGGCTTTTGCCAACATAATAAAAGTTACCATTATCGCCGCTCTTTCTATAGATGGCGCAAAACCTGTAATTAGGGCATAAAACCAAATTATAGCGATTATCGTGATGGTAGATAAAAGCCTTCCCCGTTTGGTTTTATTTAAAAAACTAAAAGCAAAAACCAATAAAACCACAACTATACCTACATGCATCCCCGAAACAGAAAGCACATGCATAGTACCTGTTTTTGTATAGGTCTCTAAAGTATCTTTATTCAATTCTGCCCTATAACCCAAGATCAATGTAGATGCCACCGCTCTTATCGCCGTATCTTTTAAATACGCATCAAACTTTAAAATTTGCCTTTCCCTAAATTTTAGCGCAAATTCTCTGATTAAATTTCCTTGGTGTTCGCCTAGTTTTTTTGTTTCTTTTTGGTTGATAAATGTTTGATGATAAACTTGTTGAAAGCTTAAGAACCTTTTGTAATTAAATTCTGCCGGATTATATGCGGGCTCTGTCTCTTTATATTTCGCCTTTAAAAGCAGCATATCGCCATAATGGAGGTCAATCTTTTTTGTCGAATCAAACCTCATGGCCAGTAATAGTTTCCCCTGCGTTCTGATGATGCGCTTATCTTGGATGTTTTGTGTTACGCTAACGTTAAACCTTGCAATATCTCCCTTAATTTTAGGTTCTTCTAATAGATAAGCGGTTAAATATTTGGCACCTATTTTTGAGAAATGGTTGCTTCTATAAATTTCTTTATGCTGGTTACAAATAATGATGCCTGATAATATCATCAAAACATAAACAAGCGTACCGAAGATATAAGAGCCAAAATAATGGGGTTTCTTTTTGTTTAGAAGGCCAAAGCCGATGCTAACCAAGATTAATATTAACCAACCTAAAGGGAATAAATTATTTGGAGCGATATCAAATAGAATGGAAATGCTTATCCCCAAAATAAAAAACAAAACCAACCTGATAAAAGGGACCTCGGTTTTATAATAGGCAATCATACCCTAAAATTGAAGCCTTAACTGCAATTTCAACTCAGATCTTAAATCTCCTTGAATTTGATCTAAACCAGAACCCACGGTTTGTTGATCGTTAAATTTGGTTAAGCTATATTTCATCCATAGATCAACCCCTCTTTTAACGTTATAACGGGCATTCAAATAATACCTTACTCCCCTGTTTTGGAAACCTGGGATAGAGAATCCGTAAAGAACATCGTTTTCATAGGCATAAATCCTAGTATCAAAACCATCGGTATCAAACAAGGCCAACCTTGTGTTACCAGACCATCTAGAGCTTAAAGGGCTATATATAACATCTTGATAGGCTAAAAATCCATATCTGTTTGCTTTGTTTTCTTCATGGTATTGAACAATCTCGATCCTGTTACGCAACGAAAAGCTTTTATTTACTTGGTACAACAAATCTGCCCTGTAATTAGATTTTTTTGCAAAAGCAAGCACATTGGTATATGTTGGTTGGGTATCATTTTGTTGTTTGTTTTGAAACTGGTACCTTAAGGTTAACCTGGTTGTTTTATTGGGCGTAAAACTAAACTGGCTAAAAATATCATATCCTTGCGATGGAGCATCGACCCCAAATTTTAAATAAGGGAACTTAAATAAATCGCTATAAAAATCTAATTCAAACTGGCGATCTGGTTTAATTTGTAAGCCTGCATAAAACCCTTTTTCGTTTACGGCAGTGCTGCTTTCGCCTATGCCCTGGTTATAAAAAGAATAATAATCTTTTTGATAATTTCTGTTGAACAAAACCGCTGAAACAGTAGGAGACAAACTGCTTATTAAACCGTTGATGTAGGCTATACCAGAATTTAAGCTATGTGCAAACTCCCCAAAAAAATAAGTGTTGTTTAACGTGTAGCTGTAATTGATCCCGACATTGTTTAAAGAGTTTCCGGTAAAATCAAACTGGTTATAAACAGAGTTGCCAGGTGCAAAATCTTGACTGTAATTGCTATGGTATCCCGTTAAACCAATAGAAAGCTTCTTATAATTGTATTGTAAATTACCTCCAAAAACCAATTGTGAAATCCTTCTCCTGTTTTTTAATTCGCTACTTGTACGGTGCAGCCCGCTTTGTTGTAATGAAGATATTTCTTCTAAATTGGTAAGCGGGTTTAATGCCAACCCAGCATCAATCTTATTATAAGATACAAAAGGCGTAAAATCAAATTTTCCAAAATTTATTTGCGTGGCTACCCCTCTAAAAAAAGAAAATTCATTGATAGAGGTATAGTTTTTTAGGCCAATGTCTTGTTTGGCCACCGTAAAAATGTCGGCACCTTTCCCAAAGCTCAATCCGCTCCATAAAGTTAAACCTTGGCCAAATTGTAAAGAATAATCGCCAATTACCAATTTTTTTACTTTGCCTAGATCTTTAATGTACAAGCTCGCCGAAGAAAAATCTGGGCCATAATTACCGTTCAAATACTTTTCTCCGGGGTCTTTTTCTAGGTTTAATGAAAACTCAATATTGTTGCTATAAGCAAACCTATACCTGGTAAAAACCCTTTCTGGTGTGCCTAAATATCTACTAGTTGATGTTGACTTAGCGGGCGAGAATCCTTGCTGCTGTTCTAAATATCTACTATATCTTACTAAAAGATCGTTTCTGCCATCTTTAAAAAGTTTATTAAAAGAGAAATTCTCAAAACCTGATGGCGTGTTGATATCTGCAAAACGGAGCAAGTTTTTGATCGTTTCAAGATCAAAACCTTTAATGCTCTGTAATTCTAATACATTTATTAATTTCCCGTTAACGGCAATATGGTTCAAAAGCGCATCTATTTGTAAAGGATTTAAAAATACCAGTTCTTGTAATTGCTCTTTAGAGGTTTTATTGAGGTTAATTTTGTTGCGTTTGTAATAGGTAAGCCTATCAATTAATTCAGAATAATCATAATCTTGGGTCTGGTTACTTGCAATAGATTCTATGATATACTCTATATCAGGGTCGTCGCTTGTTTGGGCAAAACTTACTTTGCTAAAAACCAACAAAGAAAAAAGTAAAAATAGCTTAGTTTTAAAACTCATACCCTAAAGCTACTTGTGGTGAATAACCCAAAACCGGATGAGAGGAGACGGCAAAATCGATATTAATTCTTTGATAATTAACACCAAAACCAGCGTACTGCTTAAAAGGATTTACGGATATGCCCCCTCTTAAAGCAACAAACTTAACTAGTTTGTATTCTAAACCGGCTTTAAAATCTGCTTGGGCATCTAAGATCTTTTCTACTTCGGTAGTTATCAAAAGTTGATCAGAGAATATATAATTTGCCCCAAATTGTATGTGGGCGGGTATGATCTGATCGGTATTGTTGTCGTATTTGCTTTGATTAGGGTTGGAGATATGACTGGCCAACCATAAATTAGGGAAAGCTTGGTATTGTACGCCAACATCAACAGAAACAGCCTTTGCACTACCATAATCGGTTATTTTTAGTTGATGATAATTTAAACCGATTGCTAAAAATAGTTTAGGGCCAAAAGACCTTGCCAAAGTAAGCCCGGTTTTTATCTCGTTATAATCACTAACGCCATAAGAATTAAACGATGCGCCAAGGGCATAATCTTTTACGGGGATAGAGAAAACCGCAGATTGGTTGCTTAAACCTTTTACACCAAATTTGTTTTCATAACCCGCGGCCAAAAAAGCCCTTTTTAAACCAGCAATACCAGCTTGGTTGCTTTTTACAGACCAAACATCTTGCAACGCAACTCCCGCATTGCCTAAAGCTGTTATTCTTGGGCCGTTGTTATCTTGTGCCCTGGCCGATATAAAAATAAAAACAAAGAATAATAGCAAGTAGAATTTCCCCATGGACAAATATTTGCAATGAAATTAAACAATATGAAGCATATATGTTCAAAATAAAAAATATTTATCAATTTTTTAATATCTTTTAGCAGTGGAAAAACATAGGCAAATTTATGAAATCTTATTGATAGGGGATTCTGGAAACATCAAGCGAAATGTACCTGATGAGTTGTTGGAGCTGATGAAGGTACATTTACCAAAGAGTAAAGATAGCGCAGTGATTTTTTTGGGCGATAATGTTTATCCTAAAGGTTTGCCCGCAGAAACCGATG
Source organism: Pedobacter segetis (assembly GCF_016623585.1). Taxonomy (GTDB): domain Bacteria; phylum Bacteroidota; class Bacteroidia; order Sphingobacteriales; family Sphingobacteriaceae; genus Pseudopedobacter; species Pseudopedobacter segetis. The sequence goes on along the minus strand of NZ_JAEHFY010000010.1, from coordinate 108,009 downwards.
AATTGAGGAAAGATGCCGAAACCGTAATTTTAAACCATCATAAGGCATTAGCGCATTTTGAGGGCAAGGTGGTTTTTATCTCTGGCAACCACGATTGGAACAAAGGAAAAGAAGATGGTATTGAGTACGTTTTACGTCAGCAAAATTACATAAACAAACTTTTTAACGATGATGAAACTTATATCCCAGCTAATGGCTGTCCGGGGCCTAAAGAGGTGCAGATAAATGATAAACTAGTAATAATAGCCATTAATACGCAGTGGTGGGTGCAAAAGGGGTTTAGGCCAATTGGCAAACACGAAGGTTGCGATATAGAGCATGAAGCCGATTTTTTTACCAATTTAGAAGAAATCCTAAATCGCAACAAAAAGAAAAGGGTTTTAGTGATAGGGCATTATCCAATTTACAGCAATTCTTTACACGGCGGGCGATATTCTATTAAGCACCATCTATTCCCCTTTACGCTTTACAAGAAAAGGGCTTATTTGCCATTACCCATTGTAGGCTCTTTATTGCCATTGTATAGGAAATATTTTGGGGCTAGGGAAGATCTATCGCACCCAAGGTATAAGGTTTTAAGAAAAAAACTGAAACAGATCTTTAAGAAACATCCCGGTTTAATTTACGCTGCCGGCCACGAGCATAATCTGCAGTTTATAGAGAAATATCAAAATAACTTTATTATAAGCGGTGCGGCCTCAAAAGCTACCTATGTTGTGGATAGTAAATATTCTAAGTTTGGTATATCTGCAAAAGGATTTTTTAGATTAAAGTTTTATGACGATTTAAAAGTGAAAACAGAGGTTTTGATCGTAGATGATGATAACCCTGCGGGCGAATTAATTTACGAGGGTTGGATGTATTAAATTTTTATCGATCATTACTTTTAAGGCCTTGGGCAAGATCTCTAATTCAATTTCCTTTACTTTACCAATTATTTCACCATCAACCTGTAAGGTGCTTTTTTTAGAGCAGGTAATTAGGCTTTTTTTGCACCTCAAAACCTCAAAAAATTCTGAGTAGGCTAAAGTATTATTAAACATTTGCCACGATATTTTAAAAATATGCCATTTTGGGAAAGGCTTAACGATGCAAATCTCAAAAAAACCATCGTTAAGTTTGCCTGTGGGGTTAATTACCGCACCTGTACCATATTTTGTGGCATTGGCAAAAGTTAAAGAAAATGCTTTTGTTTTAATATTATTACCGTCGGATTCAATTTTAAAGCGATGGGTTTTAAGAATGAAAACCTCAAAAAAAAGATGTTTGGCATAGGTAAGTAAACCCCTTTTTTTATCCATCTGAAATCGCTTTACGATCCTGGCGTTGATCCCGATATCTGCCAGATGGATGCTTACCTCATTATTTACCTTTAGTAGATCAATCTCTACGCATTTACCTTTTACGATCAGATCTAAGCTGTTGTTAAAATCTTCTGGTATTTGCAGCTCTTTGGCCATACCATTGGCAGAACCGAAAGGTACGATCACTAATTTGATGTTGGTTTTGTAAATTAAAGATGAAACCAGGCTTACCGTACCATCGCCGCCTAGGGCAGCAATAATATCAGGCTGGTAATTGGTTAATTCTCTCGATATCTTTGCCTCAAGATCATCTTCATCCATTAAACAGTGATTGTATTGGTAATGATGTTTTTTAGAATGCTGATCTATAATTTTCTTGACATCTAATTTTTTTTGGTCGCCAGCTTTATGATTGATCACAAATAGCACTTTTAGTGGGGTTTTCTCCATTGGTCATCAATCAAAAAAAATCATAGCTGTTCTTTTAGATCGATCATAAAAGATTTTAATTTCTCTAAAGAATCTATAATTTTTTGCTGCTCTAAAGCTTCGTTCTTGTTTTTCTTCAGAAAATCTTTGGCACCTTGTAGGGTATAGCCTTTTTCTTTGATTAGGTTGAAGATAATTTTAAGGTTATCTATATCCTCTGGCCTAAATAGCCTGTTTCCTTTTGCGTTTTTTTTGGGTTGAAGGATATCAAATTCTTTTTCATAAAACCTGATCAAAGAAGCGTTTTCTCCAAACATTTCTGCTACCTCCCCAATGGGGTAATAGAGCTTGCTGATTTCTTTTTCTTTATATGCCATGGCAAAACAGTATAATTTTAATCTAAAGATTGGTTTTCTTGCGATGCGACCTCTAACATTGTCATGTACTCGGTTGGGGTTAGATCATTAAAGAAAAAGTTGATGGGGTTAATGGGTTTGTTGTTTTTATAAACCTCATAATGGCAATGTGGGCCGGTAGATGCGCCAGTATTGCCAACAAAGCCAATTACGTCACCGCGTTTAACCCTTTGCCCTACCTTAACTTTAAATTTGCTCATGTGGGCATATTTGGTTACATAGCCATAGCCATGGCTAATCATTACCCTGTTGCCATAACCCCTTTCTTGTCCGGCTGCAATAATTACCCCATCACCGGTAGCATGTATAGCGGTGCCTATCGGTGATGCAAAATCCATCCCATCATGCATTTTCCTTATTTTATAGATGGGGTGCATCCTATATCCAAACCCAGAAATAGAACTTATTTTATTACTTTCAATAGGTTGTATGGCAGGTATAGATGCCATCATTTTACTTTTAGAGTTTACGGCTTTGGCCAGCTCATCATAAGATTTAGATTGTACGTATAGCTGTTTAGAGATGATGTCCATTTTTTTGGTGGTCTCTATCATCAAATCAGAATAATCATAGTTTTCTAAATTTTTATACCTATTAATGCCACCAAAACCTGCATTTCTAATCTCTAGCGGGATAGGCTCTGCCTCAAAAATTACCCTATAAATATTATCGTCTCTCTGTTGGAGGTCTTTTACAACCCCATCAACCTGTTTCATACGTTTGTTCAAAATATCATATTGCAAATTTAGCTCGCTAATTTCTCTTTTTAGCTGCTTTTCTTTGGGCGAATCTAGAAAGGTATATGCAAATGCGATAATTACGAAAGAAAAAACCAAAGCGGTAGAAACAAAGCCTAAGAATTTTAAAACCTTTGTACCTAAATTACTTTTAACTTTTTCATATTTAAGCGTTTGTGAGTTAAAGTAATACTTGGTTTTTGCCATCCTTTTTTTAAGATTTTGAGTTTTTATTTTTGAGCTACAAATGTAGTTAAATAAACAAACGTATCTAAAACCAAATTTGGTATAATAAAAAGGTTGTTGCAAAAAATAAGATACTTAGGCTTATGAAGTCTCAAAACCACAACGCTGCGTTTAGTGCCAGTCAGGTTAAATTTCATAAAAAAAGTGGCTGTTCCAAAACTGGATCAGCCACTTTTATTTGGTAAATTAAGTTAAATTTATTTTACCCTACCTGTTCTCTTATCTTTGTCTCTTCCAATTAAATACCCTGCACCTGCACCAGCTGCACCACCAATAATTGCGCCCCTTCCTTTTTTCTTATCAATTAAAGCACCACCAATTGCACCTGCGGCGCCACCTATTACCGCACCTTTAGCAGCAGAACTCCATCCTTTTTTCTGTGTTGTTGTAGTGCCTGTATTAGAATCATAATGGTTTACAACAACTGTTTTGGTCTCAGTTTGTTTTTTTGCTTCTGCTTTTGCAGCCTCTGCTCTTTTAAAACTGTCTAAGGTTAAGCTGTCTTTCATCATCTTAATAGAATCTGCCCTTTCTTCAGAACTTGCCTTGTATTTATTGTTACAAGCCGCAAGTGTGGCAGCTATAATCATTATACTCATCAACTTTTTCATAACATTTAATTTTTGATATATCCCAACCATGTAATTATGATGCCAATTGATTATAACCAGCTAACAATCGTTTTTAATAACGTTTAAACACCTATTATGTATGTAATTCTATACAATTTTATGTAATATCGTTTTTATCTTTATAAATCCTCAACGGGCTTCCGAATATAAAGAATAGCTTTCTTCTCCATGTTTTGGCTTCTTTAACATCTTTTATCATATCACCATATTCATGGAAATTCAAAAAAAGCGGATTAAACCTGTTCCCAATCTTATTCGTTAAACCATAATCGGGTCTCTCTTCTTCTTTTTGGTAGGTGCCAAACATCCTATCCCAGAAAATAAATGTAGCTGCATAGTTTTTATCCAAGTATTTTTCTTGTGTGCCGTGGTGTACGCGGTGGTTAGAGGGTGTAGCTAAAACATATTCAAAAGCGGGGTGCAGTTTTTTTATGTACTCTGTATGCACCCAAAACTGAAATAAAACGCTGGCCTGGCTTACCACAAAAATAATTATCGGGTGAAAACCCAAGAAAAAAATAGGTAAAAAGAATACTATTTTTATGTTTTGTACCCAACTTAACCTAAACGAAACCGAAAGATTATAATTCTCTGCAGAATGGTGTACTATATGTGTTGCCCAAAAAAAACGATTTTCATGCGATACCCTGTGGGACCAGTAACTACATAGGTCAAATAATAAATAACAAGGTATCAGCATCCACCAATTCAGTTCCATTCGCCAAGGTACTAGGTCGTAAATCCAGATTGCCATGTACAACAATCCTATTTTAACCAATAAACCTAAAGCTACATTTCCCAAGCCCACCACCGTAGATCCCAAAGTTTCTTTCAAAGGGTAGTTTTTTTTCTCTTTTTTATAAGAGTGGTAAATCTCTAAGAACGTAAGTATCGCCATTACCGGGATGGCATATATGATCAAATTGGGGGCATTTTTTTCTAAATGGATCATTTGGCTAAAAGGAATTTTATCGGCACCAAACAAGTAGAGTATTTTCATCATCCTCGTAAGCTAATAAAAAATAAAGCGCTAGGAGAATTTTAGGCCCAAATAGATAGAAACTTTGTTTATTGGATCACTAATTTGATATATTCGCAACATCAAACAGGGGTGCCTAATATTTCAGGCTGAGAACATACCCATTAGAAAGGCAAAAGGCGCAAACCTTACACCAAAAACCTTGTATCCTGATACCTTTCTATACACCTGATTCGGGTAATGCCGACGTAGGGAAACGGTTTAAGGAGAATTTTCTCCCCTCTTTGAAGATAATACATTTATTATTTTTCAAAATGAACATAACAGAATGGTTTAACTTATTGAGCGAACAATTTAAGGGCACCAGCGCTTTAGAATGGATCGCCGTTTTAACCGGTATAGCCGAAGTTTTATTGGCAAAAAAGAACAAAGTTTTGTTATATCCGGTTGGTATAATCTCTATTTTAACCTCCTCATATTTACTCATAGAAACTAAATTATACGCCGAAACCGCCTTAAATACCTATTATTTGGTAATGAGCGTTTATGGCTGGGCAATGTGGGAAACCAGAAACAATGCTGGCGCATCCAAAATTACAAAGAGCAACCAGAAAGAATTCATCGTTACCTTGGCAATCGCGATTTTTGGATGGGGATTTTTATACCTCGTCTTAAAAAAATTCACAGATTCTGATGTGCCCATTATGGATGCTTTTGTATCATCCACCGCTTGGGCGGGTATGTGGTTGCTGGCAAAAAGAAAGCTCGAAAACTGGATCTGGTTAAATATCTCTAACCTTGTTGCCATCCCGTTATTGTTTCATAAACACTTGGCAATGTTTGCCTTATTAACCGTTTTTCTTTTTGTGATAGCCATTTTTGGCTACATAGATTGGCAAAAGATCATTAAACAAAATAAAACCGATGAAAACAATTTGGGGGTTGCAACGTGAAAAACGTTGCCGGGCTTTACGCTATATCTTTATTGTCTTCCTTCCGCTCCGCTCAGGATAACAATAAAGTATGCCGCTCCAATCCCTAACCCAAAACCTAAACATGGAAGATATAGCAATCATCAACAACAATTATTCTAAAAAAGCAGAAAAATTAGGGCAACTACCCCAAGAATGGCTCAATTTAATTTATAAAGAAAGCTGGTTTAAACTATTTGTGCCCAAAAATTTGAACGGTTTGGGCTGCACTTTACCAAACGGTTTAAAGATCCAAGAGAACTTGGCCAACAAAGATGGAAGTTTAGGGTGGACCATCACTTTATGCGCCGGAGCAGCTTGGTTTGTTGGTTTTCTGGATCGGGCTTTGGCCAAAGAAGTTTTCTCTGATCCAAAGGTTTGTTTGGCGGGCAGTGGTTTTGTGGGTGGTACGGCCAATTTAGTTGGTGATAAATACCAAATCAGCGGAAACTGGACTTATGCTAGCGGGGCGTTGCATGCCACCCATTTAACCGCAAATTGCGAAATGCTAAAAGATGGTCAACACGTTTTTGATAGTAAAGGAGAGAAGCAGATAAAAGCCTTTATTTTAAAAAGAGAAGAGGTAGAAATATTAGATGGCTGGCACTATATGGGGATGGTTGCAACAGGAAGCCACGCTTTTAAGGTCCATAATTTAGAGGTTCCTATCAACAGGTGCTTCGAGATTTTGCCCGAGAAAACAACGTTAGAAGACCCTGTTTTTAAATATCCATTTTTGCAATTGGCAGAAACAACTTTGGTTGCCAACGTTTTAGGGATAAGCTTACATTTTATGGATCTGGTATCAGCCTGTTTTGAAGAAAGAAACAAGGTTAGAAAACATGATCAGCAGCACTTAACATATTTTAAAGAATTAAAATACAAGCAACAACAAAACATCTTGAACGCAAAAGCCGCATTTTATGCTATTGTAGATAGATCTTGGGAAGAATTGGTTCAAAATAGCATTATAAGTTTACAAACGCTAAAAATGGTTAGCAAATGCAGTAGAGATTTAGCGCAAATTTGCAGGGAAGCCACCTCAAAATTACACCCGTTTGCGGGTTTAGAAGCTGCTAAAAACCATACCGAGATAAATAGGGTTTGGCGAGACCTAAACACCGTTAGCCAACACGCCTTATTGATATTTCCTTTTTAAAATGCCCTGAAGCGCAATTTAAAACGGCAATCCTATACCAAATTGTATTTGTGATAAAGAATATCTATCAGGGCCGTTGGTAATGGCGTAATTATCTTTAAAAGCTTTTTTGGCACTTCTGTTAAACCAGTATTTATAAACGTATTGGTCCGATCCGCTAAATTGCGGATCTTTAAATTTAAAGCCTGCATCTAATCTAAATACAAAGAAAGAAACATCAAACCTAAGCCCAAAGCCGGTGCCAATGGCGGTTTGATCAAATAACTTGTTAAATTTAATTTGGCCGCCTTGTAAACCATTGCCTCTTAATTGCCAAACGTTACCAAAATCTATAAAAGTTGCACCTTTAACCTTAGCCCCAAAAAAATTATCCAATAGCTTAAACCGATACTCTATGTTCCCCTCAAATTTAATATCGCCAAGTTGATCAAGGTTTCTAAGATTTGCCCTTACAGAATCACTGGCCAAAGATGCCCTGTTATAGTTCCCAGGGCCCAAAGTCCTGGCCTGCCAAGCCCTAATCCCGGTAGAACCACCGGCAAAAAACTGTTTCTCAAACGGTAAGCTTTTTACGTTGCCATAAGAATACCCCAAACCAGGGTTTAACCTTAAGATAAGCTGTTTTTCTCCCCCCAAAGATTTATAAAACCTAACATCTGTTTCTAATTTCGCAAATTGATAGTAAGGAACACCGAATAGCGTTTTTTGCCCGTCGCTGTTTTTGTTGTTGCTTAAATTGCCAATTAATGCGGCAGAATTACCCCCAACTTCTATATTGCCAGAAAAGAAGGTAAAATTATTATATGACGTTAATTTTGATAAATTTAAGGTGTAATTATAATAACTGCTAGAGATTAACTGAGAGCGTAGGGTAAATAAGAAAAACGCATTTCCTTGATCAATTAAATTTTGTACCAAAGCGGGGTTAATGTCTGCTAAAGAGTATTGTACGTTTACGGGTGTAAAAGAGTGGAGTTTGTTTTTTGTCTCTACCCAATCGTAGGTTAGGTTTGCGCCCAAACTTTTTCTTAGGTAATTGTCCCTTAACTTGTAAACTTGGTAGCTGGTGCCTATCCTTGTACGTGGAATGCCGTTTCTGCCCAGTTCTGGAAAATTAAAAGGAGTGATTAACCTCGGAAAACTTAAACTAACACCCACTTGGTAATCCCTGCTCAATAACCTATCTGATAAATTGCCAGATAGCTTTTTATCAAATTGTAAACCGCCCCTTAATTTTACTTCAAACAGTTCTGCACCACCAAAAATGTTTCTGTTTTGATAGGTTAAGCCTAGGTTAACACCTGTTATGCTGCTGTTAAAGGTGTACTCGCCCTCTAACCTATTGGTTTTTTTCTTTAGAGGAACAATATCAATTAAGCCGGCAAGCGTCCTGGCTGTGCTATCGCCAACTTTTCTATAATCAACACTAATGCTTTTAAAGGCATTCATATCAAAAAAACGTTGGGTGGTAAGTTCAGAATTTTCAATGTTGTATAGCTCTCCTTTTTTAAGGAATATATAGCTCTTTAATTTTTTTGGTTTAAAGAACCTAGAATAATCAAAAAAGTGATACTGTGAATCTAAAACCGCTGTGTCTCTTTGCATCCCTTTTGTAATGATGCCACTACTAGGTTGTATGCGGATATAGGTATCTTTTAAGGTGTAGGTAAAATGTTTGTTAGCGTTAGGAGGGTTCAAGATCTCTATTTTCACATCGGCAACGCCTTTGTTAAAATTAGTGTCAACCGTTGGCCTCATATATTGGCGTATATAATCATAATAGCCGTTTTTCCTCATCATTAGATAAATCTGCTCTCTCTCATAGGCTAGGCTATCGGTGTCGTATCTTTTTCCAGAATCTATCTTTGTGAATTTTTTCCTATTGGCTAGGTACAAGGCTTTAACCGTGGTATCGGGAATGTCAAAAGATAAATTCCTGAATTTGAATTCTGTACCCATTTTGGCATTATAAATTACCGATGCTTTTTTGTTCTTAATATAGATGCTATCCGTAACTTTTGCGTTCAAATACCCTTTTATGTTTAAGAACTTCTCTATTTGTACGCGAGATGCTTCTACCAAAGCGCTATCTAAAATATGTGGCGCTTCGCCCAGTTTCTTTTTGCCCTTTTTATTTAAGGTATTATAAATGAAAAGATTAAATTTAGAGTTTGGCCTAACTTCTAGGGCAACGTAACCCTTAGCCTGTTCTGCAAATTGATCATTTACGCCATTTACTTCAAGTTTGGTAACTAAAGCTTGGTTTTTATCTAATCTTCTGGTAGATCTACAGCCTAGGGTTATAAAGGTTAAAAATAGTATTATTGCAGAAGGATAAGATATATATGCTTTCAAAGTCTCAGTTAAGTTTAGTAAAATCACTTCATCAAAAAAAGTATCGTAAAGAAAACCATCTTTTTTTTGTAGAAGGCGTTAAAGCGGTAACAGAGTTTTTAAACTCTGGTTTTTCGCTGCATTCCATTTATACAGTTTCAGAATTAGTTTCAAAATTGCCTAATTTATCTCATAAACAAAAAGTTTTTGAAGTTAGTATAAATGAATTAGAAAAAATAAGTGCATTGCAAAGCCCACAAGGTGTTTTAGCGGTGTTTGAAATACCGAAGGAAAAGGGTTTTGATATGGATAAGGTAGATGATTTGGTTATTGTTTTGGATGGAGTGCAGGATCCGGGAAATATGGGTACCATTATCCGCACCGCAGATTGGTTTGGTTTCAAAAAAATGGTCTGTTCTAAAGATACGGTAGAAATATATAATCCAAAAGTTGTGCAAGCAAGTATGGGTTCTTTGGCAAGGGTAACTGTTAGCTATTTGGATCTGGATACTTTATTTGCGAATAATGCACTACCAGTTTATGGCACATTGCTAAACGGAGATAATATTTTTGGCTATAATTTTAGTGAAAAGGGTTTTTTGGTTTTCGGTAATGAGGGTAAAGGGATTTCTGAAGAAATTAAAGGGTTTATCAACAAAGCGGTAACCATACCCGGGGGTACAAACACAGAATCTTTAAACGTGAGTATATCCGCAGCTATTTGCTGTGCAGAAGTGCGCAGAAATATGTTCAAATAAGTTGCCTTCTATTAAAATTTTACTATTTTTGCACTCCTTAAAGTAAAAGGGTCGAGTGGCCGAGTGGCTAGGCAGAGGTCTGCAAAACCTTCTACAGCGGTTCGAATCCGCTCTCGACCTCATTTAAAAATTTAATAAAAAAAAGTCATGGCAGTAACTCGTTTAAAAAGAAAAGACAGAAGAAATAAAACAGTTTCTCGCTTGGAAGTACAATTTCTAAAAAACGCTACAAACATAGAAAAAGGTAGCCGTTCAACAGAACCTAAGAATAGCCAAGTGATAAAAAATAATGCAGTACTAGCTTCATTATCTAAATAATTTTTCTAGTTCTTACGGATTATCCTGTTTATCGGCCGGTAAACAGGTTTTTTTGTTTTAAAGAGTTTCGGCCAATATCAAACCTTCTTTTAAAGAATAGGTACAGGTGGTTACTTTTTCTATATTTCCTATACCCATAGTGTACTGTGTAAGTATAGCTGCCATCAAAACCATATCGGTTCTTAAAGGGATCAAACCTTCTAAATTTTCTCTTTGTTGATGGTTACTCCTGATAATCTCATTCAACAGTTCATTAAACTGATCAATCTGGAATTGATAATCACGTTGTAAGGCAGCATCAAATAATTCGTTCTTTCTTGTTGCAATGATATTTGCGAAAGAATCAAAAGAACCCGCAGTGCCTATCAGTTCTCTTGGATGATGTTTTTCTATCGCTTTTTTTAGATCGTAGATTTTTTTCTCAAATAATCGATGCAATTCAATCACGGTTTCATCAGAAATAGCAGCATCGTTATGGTAAAAATCTGCTAACAACCTTGCAGCACCTAATTGATAGCTGTTCTTAAAAAATATTTCGTTTTGGTTGCAAATAATAAATTCTACGCTTCCACCGCCAATATCCATAATTAGCGAAGTCTCTTGGCTTAAAACACCTGCACCTTTTGCACCATTATAAATATATTCTGCCTCTTTTAAACCATCTATCAAATTGATCTTTATACCAGATTTCAGAAAGGCTTCGTCAATAAATTGTTGCCCGTTGGCAGCATCCCTTACCGCAGCAGTTGCGGTTGCAAAAACATATCCCAAACCAAATTCTTTCAATTCTTCTCGATAAAGAATAAGTGCATCTATACCTCTTTTATAAGCGGTTTCTGCGATATATCCTTTATTTACGCCGCCCTCTCCCAATTTAACGGCAATGGTGTTTTTATGGATTACCTTAATATTACTGGCTTTATCAACTTCGGCAATCAGTAGATGGAAAGTGTTTGTCCCAATGTCTATTACTGCTTTTTTAGAGGGCATATTTTATGGTTTTTGATGATAGGTACCATTAGCTTTGTTTTGTAATATTTTGCGAACGGGTAGGTTAAAGAAATTGTGAAATTAATGAAAAACCCTTCTTGCTGCGCAATAAATCTAGCAAAATTATGGGCACCTGTTTAAATTTGTATGTTGAGAATACTTATATCTTAATTTTTGAACGAAATAAAACGAACTAATAAGGATAGTTGGCATCGCCAATTAATTAATAAAGACTGTTAAATTTATTTTATTTTTTACTTGACTTATTAAAACAAGCAAACCATTCCCTAAACTTTTATGATTGCCCTTAAACCTTCTTTTTGATACAAAAAGTTAATGTAATGCTTTAAGATCAAAAATTAATTAGGTTGTATCTCTTATTTTCGAGAGAAAAGCGAAGTGCTTGTTTTAAAATTAACGATTTGTATCTTTACTAGAAATAAAAATCATGGATCAACTTTTTCGTAAAATTTACAATCATCCGCTTTTTACTTCTACAGATATGCTGGAAATCGTTTCGCTGCATAAGAGGGTAATCTTACCGAAAAATAGTTTTTTATTGGAGGAAGGAAAAACCGCCAACGCCTACTACCTGATAGAAAAAGGTTTGATACGTTTTTACGTCCATGATTATAACGGCAATGAAATCACCACACAGTTTATCTGCGAAAATGAAATAGCGAACGAAGTTTCATCTCTTTTTCAACGCATACCTTCCATCCAAAATATCCAGGCGGTTACCGATGCAGTAGTTTGGAAAATAGATTTCGAAGATTTTCAACATTTATACCATACCATGGAATCGGTAAGGGAATGGGGCCGGGAGTGGATGTCGGCACAACTCTTTCAGATACAGCAACGTTCTATAGAAATGATTACCCAATCTGCCTCTTCCCGTTACCTGCATCTGATGGAGTACCGGCCGCAAATCATTCAACAGGCACCTTTAAAACAAATAGCTTCTTATCTCGGCATTGCCGATACCTCTCTCAGTCGCATCCGTAAGGAAATTGTTGTTTCCTAACATTTCTTGACTTATGTAAAGTGCTTTCACATTTTCTGCTTTTATTTTTGGTAAAGCAAATAATCAAAATGAAACACTTAAAAACCATCTCTTTTTCTATCCAGATTAAAGCTAACCGCAAAAAAGTTTGGAAGGTACTTTGGAACCCTGAAACCTATAAAAAATGGACGGGCGTATTTGCCGAAGGCAGCCATTACGAAGGCGAGCTGAAACAAGGCAATACGATACATTTTTTGGGGAGTGGTAGTGATGGCATGATAGCTATTATCGAAAAAATGGTAGAAAACGAACAGATGGTTTTTTCCCATCAAAGGGAGGTGAAAAACGGCGTAGAAACCGATTCGCTGTGGCAAGGTGCAAAGGAAATTTATTATCTAAAAGAAGAAACCGGTACCAGTACAGAATTGCAGGTAATTATGGATGTTACCCAAGATATGGAGGAATACTTTAGTAAAGTTTTTCCTGAAGCGCTGAGGCTGGTTAAGCAAATTGCCGAACAATAATATATCGCTAAATAATAGACAGACAATAAAGTTTTTTTACGATAATTTATTGGATAGATTAATCCTAAAGTTTTATAGACTAACAATAAAAAAATATTTCAACTCATCAAAACCAAACAACATGCAAAAGATAATTCCAAATCTCTGGTTTGACGGCAATGCAAAAGAAGCCGCCGAATATTACCTCTCTGTTTTCAAAGACGCTAAAATGATTAATACCACTTACTATCCTTCAACAGAAGCAGAAGGACTGGCAGATTTTCAAAAGGATTTTGCCGGCAAAGTTTTAACGGTTGAGTTTGAGGTTTTAGGGATGCGGTTTATTGGCATAAATGCCGGACCGATGTTTAAATTTAATGAAGCAATTTCATTAATGATACCCTGCAAAGACCAGGCAGAAATTGACTATTACTGGAATGCGCTCACCGCAAATGGTGGCGAAGAAAGTGTTTGCGGCTGGTTAAAAGACAAATACGGATTAAGCTGGCAGGTATGTCCAGAAAACTGGGAAGAACTGAGCAAAAAACCAGGCGCATTCAAAAAAATGATGGGCATGAAAAAATTCATCATTGCTGATTTTTAAAAACGCTTTACTCATGAAGAAAAACAATTTATTAAGCATGAACAATGTGGGCATCGTGGTAAAATCACTTGATGATGCAATTTCATTTTTCATGGAACTTGGGCTCAAATTAGAGGGACGGGGAATGGTTGAAGGAGAATGGGCCGGGAAAGTAACCGGGCTGGGAAATCAAACCGTAGAAATTGCAATGATGGTTACGCCCGATGGACACAGCCGGCTTGAACTTTCCAGATTTTTAACACCTGCAACTATTTCGGACCATAGAACTGCGCCTGTAAACTCACTCGGTTATCTTCGGGTAATGTTCGCCGTTGACAATATCGACGAGTTGGTAGCCCGGTTGATTAAGAATGGTGCTGAACTGGTTGGCGAAATTGTTCAGTATGAAAACGTATATCGGCTTTGCTACATTCGTGGTGTGGAAGGGCTTTTAATTGGGCTTGCGGAAGAATTATCGAAAAAATAATCAATAACATAATATGGCGAACGGAAACTTTATCACCGGCAGATAAAGACTTATTAATTAATCTGAAAATCTCAAAAATAAAAATTGAAAAAAACAAAGTTATGAACCACAATCCCACGCCGGTAACCGTAGTGATAACCGGTAAAATTAAACCCGGCAAAATGGCGATGGCAAAACGAGAGCTTGAAGCGAACATCAAGATAGTAATGGCCAAAGAGCCGGCCTGCCACGGCATCCGTGTGTATGATGACCCAAAAAACCCGCAACAATTATTAATCATCGAAAATTGGGACAGCGAAGAAGTCTTTAACGGGCCTCACATGCAAACTCCTCACATGCAAACATTTTTTAAAAAGGCCGAAGAATTTCTTGATGGAGAAGCAGGGTTTCGCTTCTGGCATGAAATCATAACATCAAATCAATAAAAAATAAACAGATGAAAACGAGCATTTTTGTAGCAATTACCGCAAATGGGCAAATCTCAAATTCAAGAAATGTTGCCGATTGGTTATCGCCGGAATACGGACAGGGACTTTTTACCATTTGCCAAAAATATAAGGCGGTTATTATGGGCAAAACCACCTATAATATACTTGCACCAAATTATCTGCCTCTTACAAACGAAGGAACAACGGTTGTTTTAACAACAGACAAACAGGCAAAATCTGATAATCCAACAGTAGTTTTTACTCAAAAAAACTCATCTGAAATAGTTCAAATGCTTATAGAAAAAGGACACAAGGAAGCAGTGATTATTGGTGGAACTATGACGATGAGCGAATTTATAAATGCAGGATTAGTAGATGATATTTATCTGGTGATGGAACCTGTAATTTTTGGAAGCGGATTGCCCCTTTTAAAAAACGTAGAACTCGAATTAAAACTCAACTTATTGGAAGTAAAAAAATTGAATGACAATACCGTTCAGCTACACTACAAAGTACAAAAGCAATCTTAAAAAAAACGATTAAAAGCATAGGATGAGAAAAGTAATTGCAGCAATAAACACCACCATTGATGGTATTTGCGACCATACCGCAGGAATTCCGGATGAGGAAATACATCAGCATTATACAGAACTACTGGGGCAGGGAGGCGTAATGCTGTATGGCAGAACAACCTATCAATTGATGGAATTTTGGCGGACAGTTTTAGAAAATCCTTCTGAAGAAAAATCAATGAATGATTTTGCGGTGGCTATTAACGAAATTCCAAAACTTGTATTTTCTAACACGCTTAAAAATATAGATTGGAAAAGTGCAAAACTGGCAAACCGAAGCCTTGAAGATGAAGTGGGTGCACTCAAAAAACAAACAGGTAAAGCTATTTTTGTTGGGAGCAGGAGTTTAATTATACAGCTCATGAAACTTAACCTGATTGATGAATACCAGCTTTGCGTACACCCTGTTGTTGCAGGAAATGGTTTGCCATTATTTGAAGGTATTAACCACAGAACAGTTTTTAAACTCATCAAAACCAAGAATTTTAAAAGCGGGGCAATAACGCTCTACTATCAACCGATTACAAAAATACAATGAGCTTTAGCGCTCTACTATCAACCGATTACAAAAATACAATGAGCTTTAGCTTTTTGCTTTAAGCCTTAAGCTTTTACATAAATCAATAAAATAAACATCATGGACACAGCAGCATCAAAAAAATTGGAAATCATCATCCCGGCTTACCGGATGCATTCGCAAAGTTTCAGAAACGCTTTAGACGGTATTACCGAAGAAGCCGCATTGAAACGTATCGACAACAACACCAACCACGTCATTTGGATGACGGGAAACTTAGTGAGTTGCCGTTATTGGATTGGCAATATGTTGGGTATAGACGACAAAGACCCTTACAATGATTTGTTTAAAGAAGGCAGGGCTTTGGATGAAAGTCTCGACTATCCCACATTGGAAAAACTAAAGAAAAGTTTCGAGGCCATATCGCCAAAAAATTATCAAAAATTGTTAACCGCAACTGACGAAGATTTGGATAAAGCTTATTCTTTTGGGATGAATGTGCCCTTTATTAAAGAAAACGTATTGAACATGATTGGGATGTGCATAGCCAGGGAAGATTATCTATTTGGCCAAATAGGCCTGATGCGCAAACTACTGGGCTTAAAAGGGATGAGCTATGATATAGATAAAAACCTGACTTATTAAAAATTAAAGAGATAAATTAAACCATCATTTAAAAAAAAGAAAATGAAGAAAGAAAAAATAATATTCTGGACAGCAACAACCATCATCGCTTTATTTGAAGGGCTACTCCCAGCATTGACTTCACAAACAGAATTAGCAAAAGAAGGAATTAGACATTTGGGTTATCCCGAATATTTTGGAAACGCATTGGTTGTTTTTAAAATTTTAGGCGTATTGGCATTGATGATTCCAAAAGTCCCGAAACGAATAAAAGAATGGGCCTATGCAGGCTTTGCCTTTGATTTCATTTTTGCAACAATTAGTCATGCAGCAGTTGACGGGGTAAATGGGCAAACTTTCTTTCCCTTAATCGTCTTCGGAATTTTAGCCGTTTCATACATTTACTATCATAAATTAAACGCCATTAAAAACTAAGCATTATGTCGTTTCAAGCATACATAGACAATATCAAAACCAAGACTGGTAAAACACCGGCTGACTTTAAAAAAATGGCAGAGGAAAAGGATTTTATCATTGATGGAAAACTTAATCCTAAAATAAAGGCAACAGAAGTTACCAATTGGCTTAAAGAAGAATTTGGATTAGGACACGGACACACCATGGCTATTTACGCAACATTTAAAGAGAAAACCGAGTGATAAGAAAACAGCTAACATCAATTTGGCAATATAACTGCCGAATTGCTTAAACCAATTAAATGAGGACATAGATAAAAATCTAACCTATTGAAATTATTAAAAAACAAATTAGGGATTTAAAAACCCACCTTTTAAAAATATAGAATATATGGGAAAAATAATTTCATTTATGCACATATCGTTAGACGGTTTTGTAGCCGGGCCAAAGGGAGAGATGAACTGGATTAAGGTTAATGAAGAAATTTTTGACCACGTAGCAATGCGAATTGGCAAAAGCGATACTGCCCTTTACGGAAGGGTTACTTATCAGATGATGGAAAACTACTGGCCCACCGCAGCAGATAAACCAAGTGCAAGTAAACACGATATGGAACATTCAAAATGGTACAATAAAGCTCAAAAAGTTGTTTTATCAAAAACAATGAAAGGTGCGGTTTTGAATAACACACAAATTATTAGCGATAACCTTTCTGAAAGAATAAATGAATTAAAACAACAGTCGGGTAAAGAGATGCTGCTTTTCGGTAGCCCGTCAGCTACGCATTCATTGATGCAACACAACTTAATTGACGGTTACTGGTTATTTGTGAACCCCATTATTCTTGGACAAGGTATTCCATTGTTTGAAGACCTCAAACACAAAACAACATTAAAACTATTAACTACCAAACAATTTACTTGTGGTGTAACTGAACTTAATTATATAATTGAATCATAAAAACAACAAAATCATGGCAACTGTAAACACCTATTTAATTTTTGATGGCAATTGCGAGGCAGCTTTCAATTTTTACAAATCTGCTTTTGGCAAAGAATTTAGCGGCATAAACCGGTTTGGCGAAATGCCTCCCCAAGATGGAACGTCTCCGCTCTCTGAGGATTTAAAAAACAGGATTATGCATGTGAGCCTGCCCATAAGTGAAGAAACAATTTTGATGGGGAGCGATAATATGCCAGGCATGAGCCCTGATTTAATTACAGGCAACAATTTCTCCATTTCGGTTGGTGTAAACTCTAAAGAGGAAGCCGACAAATTATTTGCTGCCCTATCGGCCGGAGGAAATGTTACCATGCCTTTGGAGGTTACTTTTTGGAATGCTTATTTTGGGATGTGGACGGATAAATTCGGCATCAATTGGATGATTAATTACGATTTGCCGAAGTAAGCAATAAGTGGTAAACCCTAAATTTTAAACTATGGTTGAAGTATTTAAAACAAATGTTAAAGATCATGTGCAAGCAAATTTTCTATTATATCAGTTAAACAAAAGTTTTCCAGCTTATGAAATCAATTTTGACTTGGAAGATTGCGATAACATTCTTAGGATAGAATCATATACCAAAACTATTGATGCCTCACAAATTGTTGATATACTCAACAGCCATGGCTTTATCGCTCAAATACTTCCGGATATTGTAGAATATACCCAATAAATGTGAATGTTTTATCATCAATAACCAACCTTAGATAAAAGAAATTGAGGTTCTTTAAAAGTGGAATGTTTTATTAAAAAGCATTTTCAACTAAATTTTTTCTTAACCGAGGGTACAGAAAACCAAATAAAAGCACATAAAAACCATCAAATAAAAACCCAAAAATCATGAGAATAGTAAACCCTTGGATTAATTTTAACGGTAATGCCGAAGAGGCATTTACTTTCTATAAATCAGTTTTTGGTGGAGAATTCACTAAGATTATCCGTTTTAAAGATTTAGCAGGCACTGATTTTTCGATAGCCAAAAAAGAAGCCAATAAAATCATGCACATTGCTTTGCCAATAGGTAATAACAACACATTAATGGGCAATGATGTCCCAGAGATTATGGGACCAACAAACGAGAACGAAAATCGGTCTAAAATTTCAGTCAGTACAGAAAGCCGTGAAGATGCAGATAAAATTTTTAAAGGATTATCTGCTGGTGGAAATGTGGAGGGCAATATGGATGAAAGCCCTTGGGGAACATACGCTGGGATGTTTAGGGACAAATATGGTATCGAGTGGATCGTAGAGTTTAACCCAGATAAAAACAGAGAAAATGAAACAAAAAAAAGCAAAATAACTCCAGCACTTTGGTTTCACACTCAAAACGGAAAAATGGAACACGTTACGGATTATTACTCTAAAATATTTGAGAATAACTTTATGGCAAACCAACCGATGCCTTTGGGCGAAACACCTAGTGGTTATGCCGAAATGTGCAATATCAAACTTTTTGGGAACGATTATTTATGGATGACTACCGCTGTTGAGCATCATAAATTTAATGACACCTTTGCAGTAATGATCCATTGTAAAGACCAAGCAGAAATAGACAAATATTGGGATTATTTTACACGTGAAGGCAAAGAATCTATGTGCGGATGGTGTATGGATAAATTTGGATTGCGTTGGCAGATCATTCCAGAAAATTTGGGAGCATTGATGAGCAAACCCAATGCAGGGCAGGTAATGGGCAGGCAGAAAAAAATAGTGATCAAAGAATATATGCAATAGATCTAAATATTTAAAATAGTGCAGAAATAATTCTTGAACTTTAATAATCAAAATAAACATTTTTATTTTAATCATCATGAGCAATAAAGTAACCTTGCACCGAGTGCTAACCGCCTCTCCCGAAAAAGTATTCCGGGCTTTTTCTAACCCAGATGCCTATGCTTCATGGCTTCCGCCTTATGGGTTTATCTGTAAAGTACACCAGATGGAGTTTGAGGTAGGGGGAAGCTATAAGATGTCTTTCCTCAATTTCTCTATGGGTAATTCCCATTCTTTTTGGGGAGAATTCTTAGAGATCAAAACCAACGAACTCATCAAATATACCGATCGTTTTGATGACCCTAATTTACCCGGTGAGATGATCACTACCGTACAACTTAGAAAAGTGATGTGCGGAACAGAGCTTCATATTGTGCAAGAGGGAATACCTGATGCAATACCAACAGAAATGTGCTATTTGGGTTGGCAAGAATCTTTGGAAAAACTAAAAAAACTGGTAGAACCCCTAATACCAGACGCGTAACATAAATATCTTTTGCCGTTAGGCGATTGATAAATCTGCATTAGGCCGATAACCGACAAAAGTTTAGTTTAGAAAACATAAATCCTCATAATAATGCTATAAACTATGAAGAAGACAATTTTTGTAACTTTAATAACTGCGATAAGCTTTTTTATTGGTTTCGCATTTAGGGCAATTTCAACAACAGCTAATAACAAAAATGAAATGAAAAGAGTAACAGGAATTGGAGGCATCTTTTTTAAATGTAAAGACCCAAAAAAAGTAACAGAGTGGTATCAAAAGCACCTTGGTTTAGATACCAACCCTTATGGAGCAACTTTTGAGTGGTATGAAAGGCCAGATAGCACCACCAAAGCACAAACCCAATGGACACCTTTTGCCGAGACAACAAAATATTTTGAACCCTCCGATAAAGATTTTATGATAAATTATCGGGTCGAAAACTTAGAAACGCTAGTAGAGCAATTAAAAAAGGAAGGCGTTACCTTTGTTGATAGTATAGAAACATTCGATTATGGTAAGTTTGTGCATATACTTGATACAGAGGGGAACAAAATCGAACTATGGGAACCTATTGATTAAATTAAAAGAAAGCGGTTTAATTAAAAAGAGGCTATTTGTTAAGATAGCCTCTTTTGATAGGGCGGACGATGGGGCTCGAACCCACGACCCCCGGCACCACAAACCAGTGCTCTAACCAACTGAGCTACGACCGCCATTTGTTTTAGTGGATTGCAAAAATAATCTATTAATTATACTATTCAAATTTTTTGATTTCTTTTTGAGCGTTTTTAGCCTATCGGGTTGATTTATTGTGATATAAAATTATATAGCTGCTTAAAATAAGTAAATCTCTATATTCGTGAATGATCTCTATTTATACAGATGGTGCAGCTAGTGGTAACCCAGGCCCAGGAGGCTATGGTGCGATCTTGAAATCTGGGAATTATTATAAAGAAATATCAGAAGGTTTTAGGCTCACTACTAATAACCGGATGGAATTGTTGGCGGTTTGTGTGGCTTTAGAGTGTATTAAGAAACCTAACCAAGAAGTCGCCATTTATTCCGACTCTAAATATGTTATAGATTCTGTAGAAAAAAAATGGGTTTTTGGCTGGGTAAAGAAAGGTTTTACAGGTAAAAAGAACAAAGATCTTTGGTTAAGGTATTTGCAATCTCATAAAAAACATCAAATAAAGTTTATTTGGGTAAAAGGCCACGCCGGCCATTTAGAAAACGAAAGGTGCGATGAGCTTGCGGTCATCGCATCTAAAGGAAAAGATTTAAAGATCGATAGTGTTTTTGAAGCGGAAAATAAAATCCAGAAACTACTTTAAACCATTTTTAAACCAAAAATTTAATGCCCTAGATATTGCTTTTTTTACTTTATACCTTTTGCATATTGCCTTATGCCAAAACTTCTTTTGGAGAATATTCTGCCATAAATTCTTCTGCTTTTAATACCATTTTGGTAGAACCGATGAAAATGGATTCTCTTTGATGGATTTCCGTTACTTCAATGTCTAAAATTCTATCATAACCATTTGTAGCCCTGCCGCCAGCTTGCTCTATTATAAAAGCTAATGGGTTACACTCGTAAACTAACCTGAGCTTGCCATTTGGTGCGCTTGCGGTAGTAGGATAAATGTAAATGCCGCCCTTAATTAAGTTACGATGTAAATCTGCAACCATAGAACCAATGTACCTAGAAGTATAAGGGCGTGAAGTTGCATCATCTTCTACTTGGCAATATTTGATGTATTTTTTTACCCCTTCTGGGAAATGGACGTAGTTACCTTCGTTCATGCTATAAATATACCCGGTTTCGGGCATCTTGATATTTGGGTGAGACAGGCAAAACTCTCCGATAGATGGGTCTAAAGTAAAGCCATTTACGCCTTTACCGGTAGTGTAAACCAGCATGGTAGAAGAACCGTAAATGATATAGCCTGCCGCAACTTGTTCGGTACCTTTTTGTAAAATATCTTCTAATTGCCCCGGGCCGTCTTTAGATTTTCTTCTGTAAATAGAAAAAGTTGTACCAACGGCAACGTTTACATCAATATTTGATGATCCATCTAAAGGGTCTATTGCCACCGCATATTTTGCGTTTTTAGAGACCAACTTATTTAAAAGAACAATTTCCTCATTCTCTTCCGAGGCTACCAAACAACACTCTCCACCAGAACTTAAGGCAGATATAAACTGTTCATTTGCGTAAACATCCATTATTTTTTGTGCCTCGCCTTGTACATTTATTTCTCCTACTTCACCTAATTTATCCGTAAGGCCTGCCTTGTTTATTTCTCTGTTTACAATTTTTGCGGCGATACCAATGTCTCTTAAAAGTCTTGATAATTCTCCTTTTGCGTAAGGGAAGTCGGCCTGTTTTTCAATAATAAATTGTCCTAATGTTTTCAATTTTTATTTTACTTAGTGTAATTATTACGCTATCTATCAGCTAGTTCTATGGCCTCTAAAGTATGGATTTTATTTTCAGAAATACAAAATCTTATCAAAGTTCTTTTTTTATGCCAGCCTTGTTTTCCGGCAGCACCGGGGTTTATATGCAAGCATTGTATTTTCTTATCGTAAATAACCTTCAATATATGCGAATGCCCAGATATAAATAGTTGTGGGGGCTTAGTGTAAATTTCTGATTTTACTTTTGGGGCATATCTATCTGGGTAACCACCAATATGTGTAATCCAAACATCAACGTTTTCGCAATTGAACCTCAAATTTTCTGGATATACCTCTCTCACATCTTTCCCATCAATATTTCCATATACTCCCTTTAAAGGTTTAAATGCCGCTAACTTATCCGCAAGCGCTATATTCCCAAAATCTCCAGCATGCCAAATTTCGTCCCTATCATCAAAATATTTAAAAACAGCATCGTCTAAATAGCTGTGGGTATCGGATATCAGGCCTATTTTTATCATCAAAATATTTTAAAAAAGTTTTTAAGCAAAGCTTGATATTGTAACGAATAAACCCCCGGTGAGGCATAAATGCAAAAATCCTCAAACTTTAATTCCCTATTATTGGTATTTGAAAAACTGATGATGTGCCTTATGTGCGCTTTATCGGGGTATGATTTTATCTTTACGCATTTTACTGGTTTTAGCCCAAAAGAAGGAGCTAAATTCTGCAGCATCAAAGAAATATCAACTGGTACGATCAAGGTTAAATTACCGTATGGGTTTAGATGATTCTTTGTTTTTGATATTAAATCGATAAAAAACTGCTCATTGGTGTGTTTAGAAATGTTGTTTGCTAATTTGGGAGATTTTAGGGCATTTAAAAAATAAGGCGGGTTTGAGACTATTAGATCATATTTTTTTTGCGGGTTTAATTCAAAAAAAGCTATAAAGCCATGGTGATGAGCTTTTAATTGCTCGTGAAACAGAGAATTATTAAAATTCAAACTTGCTTTTTCAAAGGCAAAATGGTCAATATCAATTGCATCAACAAAAATTTCATGAGAACGCTGTGCCAACATCAACGCAATTACCCCTGTTCCCGTACCAATATCCAAAACCTTTCTAACATTTTTTAAGCCAACGGAAGCTCCCAACAAAACCCCATCGGTATTAATTTTCATTGGGCAATTTTCTTGGTCTATCACAAATTGTTTAAAATGGAATAAAGACATAAAGATTTATGATTTTAAGATGTTACTACAATCTGGGTTATTTGTCAACCTTAAAATCAAAACGCTAAATCTTTTAAAGAATTTTAAGCTATTTTTCTACTTGCTCGTACTTTCTAAACCAACTGCTGGTTTTTAGCTGTATTACGCCTAAAAAAGCTTCCCTAAAAATACGAGTACTCATTTTAGATACCCCTTCGGTACGATCTGTAAAGATTATGGGCACCTCTACCACATTAAAACCATGTTTTATGGCGGTAAATTTCATCTCGATCTGGAAAGCATAACCCACAAATTTGATCTTATCAAATTTGATGGTTTCTAAAACCCTCTTTTTGTAGCACTTAAAGCCTGCGGTAGCGTCTTGTATGTTGATTCCGGTAATAAATCTCACATAAACCGAGGCAAAATAAGACATTAAAACCCTTCCCATTGGCCAATTTACCACATTAACACCTTTTATATACCTAGATCCAATGGCAACATCAGCTCCGTTTTGGCAAGCATCCCTTAATTTTATCAGGTCTTCAGGGTTATGAGAGAAATCTGCATCCATCTCAAAAATATATTCATAATTATGGGTTAAAGCCCATTTAAAGCCATGTATATAAGCTGTACCCAACCCTAATTTTCCCTTGCGCTCTTCTATAAATAAATGCCCATTATATTCCCCTTGCAATTTTTTCACTATTTGGGCAGTTCCATCGGGCGAGCCATCATCAATGATTAAAACGTGGAATAAATGAGGCAGAGAGAAAACTTTACGAAGTATCTTTTCGATGTTTTCTTTCTCGTTGTACGTTGGGATAATGACTAAGCTATCGGGCACTATTAAATTATAGGTTTAAGAGTTGTGATTTTGATGAACAAATTAACATAAAAACTCTTGAAAATTTTAGTGTTGGATTAATTAGGCTCCATTATTTATAAGTTATTTGTTTCTGCCAACACCTCTGCTTCATCAGCCTCTATAATATAAGCTCTCTCTTTTAATCTTGGGGAAACAAATAAGTAAAGAATAAAGAACGCCATCATAAGCCCAACAAAGAACCAGAAATATAATGCGCCTTCCAGTTGTGAAAAGAAGCCGCCAGATGATATGCTTGAATTTACCAATGCGGTAAAAATGTTGCCCACGGCAACTGTTAACAACCATATTGCAGACATGGTACTTTTCATAGATTTTGGAGCTTGGGTATAAGCATATTCTAAGCCGGTTATAGAGACTAAAACCTCTGCTGCAGACAATATGAAATAAGCGAATATTTGCCACCAAACAGAAGGATGGCCGCCCGCATCTATATTTTGTTGAATTAATGCGATTACCACAAATGATAGGGCGGTTAACAATAATCCCACTCCAATCCTTCTTAGTGGAGTTGTTTTAAAGCCCATCTTATCAAATGCAGGATAGATAAAATAGTTAAAAACAGGTATCATTGATAGAAGAAATATCGGGTTTACGGTTTGTACCTGTTCTGGTAACAGCTCAAACCCTAAAATATGTCTATCCAATTTTGTTGCCTGTAAAACCCATTCAGATAAATTTTGATCCCACATGGCCCAAAAAATGGGAATGAAAGCAAATACCGCCATTACTCTGTAAACAGCTTTAATCCCTTCTACTTTTTCGGCGTCAAATTTAGCTTTAGCAATGTCTAAGATGCTTTCACCCTTTTTCTTTTTACCTAAATGAAAAAGCGCATAAAAAGAAATCCAGATAAAATTGTTTCTTTTGATTCCAGAAGGTGGTATTCTGATGTACATTTTACGGCCCAAGAAAAATATGATCGTTGCTATTGCCATTAATATGCCCGGAATACCAAAGGCCCATGATGCACCATATTTGTTATATACCCAAGGGATTAAAATAGTAGAGATTACAGAACCCGCATTTATACTAAAGTAAAACCAGCCATAGATTGTTGACATTAAATGCTGGTTTGATCTTGTGAACTGATCGCCAACGTTAGCAGAAACGCAAGATTTGATCCCGCCTGCGCCAATGGCAATTAACAAAAGCCCATAAGTAAAATATTGAAGGTTGGTATCAAAAACCGCTAAAAAAAGATGACCGATGCAATATATGATAGATACATACAATATAACTTTATATTTCCCAAAAAACCAATCGGCCATGATGGCACCAACAAAAGGTAACGTATAAGCTAAAGAAACAAAAAAATGGGTGCTTTCATTGGCTTTGGCCTCTGCCATTGTTTGCAAGGCTGGGTTTAGCGTTGGGTTAAAAAATTGTGCCACTAAAAAAGTTGCCAAGATCGACCTCATTCCGTAGAAACTAAAGCGTTCGGCGGCTTCATTCCCAATTATAAATGGAATACTTTTTGGAAATTTATTGGTTACTAATTCACTCATATTATAGAATCTTTTATGATTTACATTTTTAGATTAAATTCAAGTATAAATAAATTTTTTTAATAGATGGGTTTATAGCGATGAAATACTTTTAGAATTACAGAGAATTAGCGGTAAAAAATTCTAACGTACAATTTTAAACCGATAGAAAAATGGTTTTACCGTAAAGATTATACCTTAAGCCAGTTTTTCTTAAACCTGTATTTAACCATAATCATTATTGGTTAAAATTTAGCAATCGGTTAAATCATGAGGTTTAAGGTTTAGGTTAAAATAATCAGCTTTTTTGCGTTAAAGCGATAATGAAAACCCAACAATACTCTTAATACCCTAGCATAAATATTTAATGGTTTATAATCTCCTATTAAAACCCTCCCAAATAAAATACTTTACATTAAAATTGGTTACTAGACATCATTTTTTACTAAATTAGCAACTCATAAAATTTCGTACACAAATAAAATCAATACAATAATGGCATTTGATTTAGACATGATCAAAAAGGTTTATGCTGGCTTTGGTAGCAAGGTAGAAGCTGCCCGTAAAGCAGTTGGTAAACCATTAACTTTAACAGAAAAAATCCTTTATGCCCATATCTGGGACCAAGAAGCAAACCAAGCTTATAAAAGAGGTGTAGATTACGTAGATTTTGCACCAGACCGTGTGGCAATGCAAGATGCCACCGCTCAAATGGCGCTTTTGCAGTTTATGCAAGCTGGTCGCCCAAAAGTTGCAGTGCCTTCAACAGCGCATTGCGACCATTTGATACAAGCGAAAGTGGGTGCAGAAACAGATCTAGAAAAAGCAAATACAGAAAGTAAAGAAGTTTTTGATTTTTTGGGCTCTGTATCCAATAAATACGGTATCGGTTTTTGGAAACCAGGCGCAGGTATTATCCATCAAGTTGTTTTAGAAAATTATGCTTTCCCCGGCGGGATGATGATCGGTACAGATTCGCATACTGTAAACGCAGGCGGATTGGGTATGTTGGCCATTGGTGTTGGTGGTGCCGATGCCTGTGATGTGATGGCTGGTTTGCCTTGGGAACTTAAATTCCCTAAACTAATTGGCGTAAAATTAACTGGAAAGCTTTCTGGCTGGACAGCCCCCAAGGATGTTATCTTAAAAGTTGCCGGTATTTTAACCGTAAAAGGAGGTACAGGGGCAATTGTAGAATATTTTGGCGAAGGCGCAACTTCTATGTCTTGTACCGGAAAGGGAACCATCTGTAATATGGGTGCAGAGATTGGCGCAACTACTTCTACTTTCGGTTACGATGAATCTATGGAGCGTTACTTGCGTTCTACCGATAGAAATGATGTTGCCGATGCTGCAAATAAAATTAAGGAACATTTAACCGCAGACCCAGAGGTTTACGCTAACCCAGAAAAATACTTTGATCAAGTTGTTGAGATAGATTTATCAACTTTAGAACCTCATCTTAACGGGCCTTTTACCCCAGATCTGGCTACTCCTGTTTCTAAAATGAAAGAAGCGGCAAAGCACCACGATTGGCCTTTAACAGTAGAATGGGGCTTGATTGGTTCTTGTACAAATTCTTCTTATGAGGATTTATCTAGGGCGGCATCCATTGCTCAACAGGCAATTGATAAAGGTTTGGGTACAAAATCCTCTTTCGGGATAAACCCTGGATCAGAACAAGTGCGTTACACGGCTGATAGAGATGGCTTATTGAGTGTTTTTGAAAAATTGAACGCAACCATATTTACCAATGCTTGCGGTCCTTGTATTGGGATGTGGGACAGGGTAGGAGCAGAAAAGCAAGAAAGGAACACAATAGTTCATTCTTTTAACAGAAACTTTGCAAAAAGAGCGGATGGAAACCCAAATACTTGTGCGTTTGTGGCCTCCCCAGAAATGGTTGCTGCTATCGCGATTTCTGGTCGTTTAGATTTTAACCCTTTAACAGATACCTTAACAAACGATAAGGGCGAGCAGATTAAATTAGATGCACCAGTTGGCGATGAATTGCCAGAAAAAGGTTTCGCTGTGGAAGATGCGGGCTACCAAGCACCCGCAGAAGATGGATCTAATGTGAAGGTTGTTGTTTCGCCTACTTCACACCGTTTGCAATTGTTAGAGCCATTTCCAGAGTGGGAGGGTACAGATTTGAAAGGTTTAAAATTGTTGATTAAAGCCAAAGGAAAATGTACAACCGATCATATTTCTATGGCTGGGCCTTGGTTAAAATTCCGTGGACATTTAGACAATATTTCTAATAATATGCTTATTGGTGCGGTAAACTTTTTTAATGAAGAAACCGATAAAGTAAAAAATCAGCTTACAGGAGAATACGGCCCAGTTCCGCAAACGCAACGAGATTATAAAGCTGCCGGAATTGGTTCTGTTGTTGTTGGGGATGAAAATTATGGGGAAGGTTCTTCTAGGGAACACGCAGCTATGGAGCCCCGTTTCTTGGGTGTTAGAGCGGTTATCGTAAAGTCTTTTGCCCGTATCCACGAAACAAACTTGAAAAAGCAAGGGATGTTAGCCTTAACTTTTGCTAATCCTTCGGATTACGATAAAATTTTAGAGGATGATACCTTAGATATTATTGGTTTAACTGATTTTACCCCTAATAAACCATTAACGATCGTATTGAACCATAAGGATGGCGGTACGGATTCTTTTGAAGTAAACCATACTTACAATGCGCAACAGATAGAATGGTTTAAGGCAGGGGCCGCATTAAATATCATCCGTAAAAATATAGTTGCTTAAAATAAAAAGTAAAAAGCCCTTCTCGCAATTTTCAAGAAGGGCTTTTTTATTTGTAAATCTGTTTTTATTGTTGTGATGGGATCAGAACTACTTTAGAACTTATAGTTCCTGGAGGAGTAATGGTTGATGAGCCATCAGAGCTTTGGATCCTCAATTGTACTCTTTGATTGTTCACTTCATAAGAATAAGACACACCAAAATAAGTTTGTGGTACAGGTTCATAAACACCATCTGCAAAAGAAACATAAACCAACACCCCATCTGAGGTATTCTGATAAATATCTGTGTTTGTAAAAGAGAGGTTGGCGGTATATGTTTTACCTCCATCATTTGTTACCCAAGTACTTGCATCAATGGTATAATAAATGGTTTGGTTAGGAGTGGTTACATATTCTTTTTTGCAAGAAGTGATTCCAATTATGGAGAGACCTAAGAATAAAAATAATAGCTTTTTCATATCGATTTTGTTTTAATTGTTAACCTTGATCATTAATAATGATGCCAATAAATGAAAGACGATTATAATTTCACATTGGTTGCGTCTAAAACAAAAAAAGCGCCCAGATATTATCCAGACGCTTTGTATTTTAAAAATTAAATTTACTATTCTCCGCCCTCTTTCTCTTCTTCTTTCTTTTTCTTTTTCTTGTTGCTTTTGCCAACTATTTTAATCTCTTCTTTCTCTTTGTCAAATCCAACTTCCATTACATCGCCTTCAGATAAATCTCCTTTCAGTATTTCTTCTGCAATTGGATCCTCTAAGAATTTTTGGATGGCTCTTTTTAATGGCCTTGCCCCAAAAGCACTGTCAAAACCTTTATCGGCAATGTATTCTTTGGCTTCATTGGTTAATTTAATATCATAACCTAATGTATGTACCCTACCAAATAAAGCTTCTAATTCAATATCTATGATCTTAAATATTTCTTCTTTTGCTAAGGAGTTAAATACGATCACATCATCAACCCTGTTCAAAAACTCTGGGGCAAATGCTTTTTTCAAAGCACCTTCAATTACGGCTCTACTGTGCGTATCTGCTTGGTTTGCTTTTGCCGCGGTGGTAAAACCAACTCCTTGCCCAAAATCTTTTAACTGGCGGGCACCTATGTTAGAAGTCATGATAACGATGGTATTTCTAAAATCTACCTTTCTTCCTAAAGAATCAGTTAACTGGCCTTCATCTAATACTTGTAACAAAATATTGAACACATCTGGATGCGCTTTTTCGATTTCATCTAAAAGGATAACCGAATAAGGTTTTCTACGTACTTTTTCTGTTAACTGTCCGCCTTCTTCATAACCAACGTATCCCGGGGGCGCTCCAACCAATCTTGAAACCGCAAATTTCTCCATGTATTCGCTCATATCGATTTGGATCAAAGAGTCATCAGAATCGAACATGAAACGGGCTAGCTCTTTTGCTAATTCGGTTTTGCCCACACCTGTTGGGCCTAAGAAAATAAATGAACCGATTGGTTTTTTAGGATCTTTTAACCCGGCTCTTGTTCTTTGTATTGCCCTTGTTAATTTTTTGATGGCATCATCTTGCCCAATAATTTTCTCATTGATTTTCTCTTTCATGTTCAAGAGTTTGGCACTATCTGTTTGCCCAACCCTTTGTACAGGAATACCAGTCATCATAGAAACTACTTCGGCAACATTATCTTCTGTAACCTCGTATCTTTTACTCTTAGTATCGGCTTCCCACTCTGTTTTTGCCTTTTCTAATTCTTCTAAAAGATTTTTTTCGGTATCCCGTAATTTTGCTGCCTCTTCGTATTTTTGGCTTTTTACAACCTTATTTTTCTCGATTTTAATTTGTTCAATTTTTTGTTCAATATCAATGATGTTTTCTGGGACATGGATATTGGTTAAATGAACCCTTGAACCAGCTTCATCCAAAGCATCAATAGCTTTATCTGGTAAAAAACGATCAGTGATATACCTAGCAGTTAAACTTACACAAGCATTAATAGCTTCGTCTGTGTAGGTAACGCCATGGTGATCTTCGTATTTATCTTTAATCCTGTTTAAGATTTCAATAGTTTCTGTTGGTGTAGCAGGTTCTATCATCACCTTTTGGAAACGACGATCCAAGGCACCATCTTTTTCTATGTATTGACGGTATTCATCTAAAGTTGTTGCGCCAATGCACTGTATCTCTCCTCTTGCTAAGGCAGGTTTAAACATATTAGATGCGTCTAAAGAGCCAGAAGCGCCGCCAGCACCAACAATGGTGTGTATCTCATCAATAAATAAGATTACGTCTGGAGATTTTTCTAATTCGTTCATTACCGCTTTCATACGTTCTTCAAACTGGCCACGGTATTTTGTACCTGCCACTAAAGAGGCTAGATCTAGCGTTACCACTCTTTTATTGAACAAAACCCTAGATACTTTACGTTGGATAATCCTTAAGGCCAAACCTTCTGCAATGGCAGATTTACCAACACCCGGCTCCCCAATTAAAATTGGATTGTTCTTTTTTCTTCTCGATAAAATTTGAGAAACACGTTCTATCTCTTTCTCACGCCCAACTATCGGGTCTAGTTTTCCGTCTTCGGCCATACGTGTTAAATCACGACCGAAATTGTCTAAAACCGGCGTTTTAGATTTAATATCAGAAACTTTTTTAGGAGCAGTAAAAGCATCGTCATCTTTAAAATCTTCTTCTCCCGCAGCTGCATTTCTAATATCATCCCTAAAGCCGTCTTTGTTATTCTCTACTTCGGCCTTAAAAACCTCGTAATTTAAATTAAACTGGGCTAAAATTTGGGATGCAATATTATCTTCTTCCCTTAAAACAGAAAGTAATAAATGTTCTGTTCCAATTACATCGCTTTTAAAAATTTTGGCTTCTAGGTAAGTGATCTTTAATACTTTTTCTGCCTGTTTGGTTAAAGGGATATTCCCTAAGTTAACCGTTGTGCCAGAATTGCCCCTTACCGCGTCTTCAATTGCCCTACGTAGTTTAGCAGTATCAACACTTAAAGATTTTAAAATCTTTATAGCCATTCCGTCTCCCTCACGTATCAATCCTAGCAATAAGTGTTCTGTACCGATATAATCATGACCTAACCTTAAAGCTTCTTCTCTGCTGTAAGAAATCACGTCTTTAACTCTCGGTGAAAATTTTGCTTCCATAATAAAACCTTTCTAATATAGTGTTGAACGCCACAATGTATCAAATAGTTTTCTAAAAGATAGGTGGGTATTCAATAGTTTTTATCAACAATACTACCATTTACGTGGAAAACGCTACAATAGACGTTTTGAAGCCTTAAATTACCCTTATCTGACCAAAATTCCCATAAATAATTCTCGGTACAGAAATTATGGCAGAACTTGGTGTTTTTATGGCAAAATGGCGGTTGTTTGGTAAGTATCGAAAATCAAAATCCTCATCTTCATTTTTATATTAAGATGGTTTGGTTGTATTAAACAACGTTAGTTACGGACCAGAAGATATTTTTATCCTGTATTATTTTCAACTTTATCAGCAATACTCTTCAAAATAAACCCAAATGATAAATAAATACCTCTCTTAAATAAGGTTTTTTATATTTGTTAAAATCATAGATAAATAATTATAATGGCTAAAAAGAAAGAGCAAGAAGAAACCAAACACGTAGCAGTAGTCAATAAAAAATCGCTGGCATTTTTAGAAAAATACATTAATAACCCATCTCCAACAGGTTTTGAATGGGAAGGGCAAAAGCTTTGGTTAGATTATATTAAACCATTTGTAGATGAGCATTATGTAGATAATTATGGTACAGCGGTTGCCGTTATCAATCCAAAAGCAAAATATAAAGTTGTTATTGAGGCACATGCCGATGAAATCTCTTGGTTTGTGAATTACATTACATCTGATGGTTTGATCTATGTGATCAGAAATGGTGGCTCAGATCATCAAATAGCACCTTCTAAAAGAGTGGTGATACATACAGACAATGGCCCAGTTACTGCTGTTTTTGGCTGGCCAGCAATCCATACCCGCCATGGTGGGGAAAAGGAAGAAGCCCCTGCCTTGAAAAATATATTTTTAGATTGTGGTTGTACTTCTAAAGAAGAGGTAGAAAAAATGGGCATCCATGTGGGCTGCGTAATCACTTATGAAGATCAGTTTATGGTTTTAAACAACCGTTATTATGTGGGTAGGGCTTTAGATAATAGGGTAGGCGGTTTTATGATTGCAGAGGTTGCCCGTTTATTGCATGAGAACAAGAAAAAGCTCGATTTCGGATTGTACATTGTGAACGCGGTACAAGAAGAAATTGGTTTGCGTGGTGCAGAGATGATTGCCAACAGGATCAAACCGGATGTAGCTATTATCACTGACGTTACCCATGATACCACAACGCCAATGATCAACAAAATTACACAAGGAGATTTGGCCTGCGGGAAAGGGCCTGTTGTTTCTTACGCACCGGCTGTGCAAGTAAATTTGAATAAATTATTGGTAGAAACGGCTATAAAAAATAATATCCCCTTTCAAAGACAAGCTTCGTCGCGTTCTACAGGGACAGATACAGATGCTTTTGCATATTCTAACGATGGTGTTGTATCTGCATTGATTTCTTTATCGTTAAGATACATGCACACTACAGTAGAAATGGTTCACAAGAACGATGTGGACAATGTGATCAGCTTAATTTATCATTCTTTATTGGCTTTAAAAGAAAACCAAGATTTTAAATATATCAAATAAAAATTAATGACTTTTTATAAGATTAAAAAATGTGCTTTTTTTACATTTTTTATTGTTTCTGCATTCTCTTTAGATGTTTCTTTTGCACAAGAGGTTACGGGTTATCAAAAACCGCCAGAATCTATCGCTAAAATTGTAGATGAATCTGTTTCTAGGACGGTGATTTTAAGTGGTAGGGCAAAATACATGGCTATTTTAGAGCAACCAGGTTATCCTTCTATCAAAGAAATTGCAGCCCCTTATGAAAAATTGGCAGGCTTAAGGGTAAACCCCCAAAACTATGGAAACCAGCGGTCTGCTTTGTACACTTCTCTAAAGTTTAAAAAGATAGATAGTAATGAAGATTTCGAACTTTTGAACATCCCTAAAGATGCACAGATCAAAAATGTTGTTTTTTGCCCAGATGAATCTAAGGTGGCCTTTAGTATTACCACAGATACGGAAATAGAATTATGGTTGGGAGATCTGGAAACTAAATATGCCAAGAGGTTAACAAATTTTGCGTTGAACGATGCTTATGGGACTTTGCTTAAATGGTCTCCGGATAGCAAAACGATTTTAGCTAAATTTAAGATAGATCAAAAATCGCTGAAATCGATTTCCGCTCAATCAGCAGGGCCAAATATTCAAGAAAGTACAGGCAAACCATCCCCAAATAGAACTTATCAAGACCTCTTAAAAAACCCAAATGACGAGTTAAAGTTAGATTATTACCTAACAGCTCAGCTTAAAATGGTTTATTTAGATGGCCAAGCGGTAAATTACAGCCGCCCCGATATTTATAAATCTTTTGATTTCTCTCCAGATGGAGAGCTGGTAATGCTTTCAGTTATACATAAACCTTATTCTTACATCGTACCGATTGAAGATTTTCCTTACAAGATAGAAGTGAGGGATAGATATGGTAAGTTGGTACAAGATTTTGCCGATGTACCTTTGGCAGATAATTTACCGCAAGGTTTTGATGCAGTTATAAACGGGCCCAGGGAATTTGAGTGGCGGGCCGATAAACCGCAAACCATTTTTTGGGCAGAGGCGCAAGACGGTGGCGATCCAAACAAGCCAAGCACCATTAGGGATGTTTTATATACCCGAAAAGCAACAGAACCTTACGGAACAAAATTAAAATTGGCAGATTGTTATTTACGTTTCAACAAAATTGATTGGGGCGATGATCAGATTGCCCTAGTTACCGAGCGATGGTGGAAAACAAAGGCCGAGAGGAGGGTTTTTATCAAACCGGGAAACGACAGCTACAGGGTAAATTTATGGGATAGATATTCTGAAGATGCTTACTCTGATCCAGGGGAGTTTGTTAAGGTTAAAAATCAATATAATAGAGATGTTCTGTTGTTAGATTATAGCGTTATCAGAAGGGCTACCGATCCTAATAACATCAATATTTTTTCTATATCTGATGGTGCATCACCAATTGGCGATAGGCCTTTCTTACTGCAGTTTAACGTTAAAACCAAATTGACTGATACGCTTTTTCACTCTAGAGCACCTTTTTATGAGAAACCCATATTTTTCGATAATAAAGATAACCTCATCATCAGTAGGGAATCTGTAGCAGAACCTGCTAATTATTTCAATTTAGATTACCGCAAAGGAAAAACACAACAACTTACTTTCTTCAAAAACCCTTATCCCCAATTATTTGGAATCAATAAACAGTTACTTAACTATAAAAGAGAAGACAATTTAAACTTAACGGCAAATTTATATTTACCAATCGGTTATACTGTAGGGCAAGGTAAATTACCCGTTTTGATGTGGGCTTATCCAAAAGAATATAAAACGGCTGCGGCGGCAGGGCAGGTTAAAGGCTCTCCTTACCGTTTCAGCAAAATTTCTTGGGCATCGCCAATTTATTGGGTTACCAGGGGATATGCCGTAATGGATAATGTAGATATGCCAATAGTTGGCGAAAGCAACGATTACCCTAACGATACTTTTATAGAACAATTACAAGAAAATGCTTTGGCAGCAGTAAATAAAATTGTGGGCATGGGAATTGGAGATGCCAAAAGGATAGCTATTGGAGGGCATTCTTATGGTGCTTTTATGACGGCTAACCTTTTAGCGCACACCAATCTTTTTGCGGCGGGAATCGCAAGGAGCGGAGCTTACAACAGAACCTTAACCCCAAATGGTTTCCAAGCAGAAGAAAGAACCTATTGGCAAGCACCAGAACTGTATTATAAAATGTCGCCCTTTTCTTACGCCGATAAAATTAAGGCACCTTTATTATTGATACACGGCGAAGCCGATGATAATCCTGGCACTTTCCCTATACAAAGCGAAAGATTTTATAGTGCCTTAAAAGGGTTTGGCGCAATCACAAGATTAGTATATTTGCCTTACGAGGCACATAGTTACAGGGCTAAAGAATCTATTTTGCACATGCTTTGGGAGATGGATTCTTGGTTGGATAAATACGTGAAAAATAAATAAACCACCATGGCAAAAGACCAAAACACATTTATAGAGGCAGTAAAGAAATCTTACGCTCCAAAAGGTAGTTCCATTTATTTAGGAGCTGGTATTTTAGATGGAAATATTGTTGCAGAAGCCGAGGTAAATATTCCTTTGAGGATGATGAACCGACATGGTTTAATAGCTGGTGCTACAGGTACGGGAAAAACCAGAACATTGCAACTGATTGCAGAACAGCTTTCTGATGCAGGGGTACCTGTTTTTATGCTCGATGTTAAAGGCGATCTTTCTGGTTTAAATAAAGCTGGTACACCAAACCCAAAGTTGGTAGAACGAGGCGAGGCGTTAAAAAAGCCATTTATGCCTAGCGAATTCCCTGTTGAGCTTTATTCCCTTTCGGGTAAACTAGGTGCAACCATGCGAGCCACCGTTTCTGAATTTGGCCCTGTATTATTGGGTAAAATTTTAGATTTAAACGATACCCAAACCGGGGTTTTAGCAGCCATTTTTAAATATGCCGATGACCAAAAAATGGCAATGGTTGATTTAGAAGACCTTAAGAAATTGTTGGGCTATTTATCAGACGGTGATGGTGCAGCAGAAATCAAAGAAGATTATGGAAAGATATCTTCTTCTACATCTGGCACTATTTTACGAAAAATAGTATCTATAGAGCAGCAAGGCCTGGGCACCTTGTTTGGTGAGAAATCTTTTGATACCGAAGATCTATATCAAAAAGTAGATGGCAAAGGAGTGATCAGTTTGTTAAACATCTCTGATGTTCAAAACCAACCTTCGTTATATTCTACTTTTTTATTGAGCCTTTTAGCAGAGATTTTTAACAGTTTGCCAGAAGCTGGCGATTTAGACCAGCCTAAACTAGTATTCTTTTTTGATGAGGCACATTTACTTTTCAATAATTCTTCTAAGGCATTCTTAGAACAAATTGAACAAGTGATCAGATTAATAAGATCAAAGGGCGTGGGAGTGTTTTTTTGTACCCAGGCTGCCTCTGATGTTCCAGAAAGCGTATTAGGGCAATTAGGGAATAGGGTACAACATGCACTAAGGGCATTTACTCCAAATGATGCGGATGCTTTAAAAAAGACGGTAAAAACCTATCCCAAATCAGACTTTTATGAAATAGAAACCATTTTAACTAGTTTAGGGACCGGGCAAGCCCTAATAACCGTATTAAACGAAAAAGGAATCCCAACGGAAGTTGTTGCTACGCATTTAACTCCTCCACGGTCTGTGATGGGGCCAATGAGCAATATAGATTGTGAAGAACTGATGAAAACTTCTGATATTTTTAAAAAATACCAAGAAGCAATTAACCCAGAAAGTGCCTGTGAGATCTTAACGGCCCGCATCAACCAAAAAATGAAAGAGCATGAAACCCAACAAGAAATTATACAAGAGCAAAAGACAACCAAAGCTACAAAACCAGAAAAGAGTATGTTAGAAGAAGCCCTAAATGCACCCATTACCCGCCAAATAGGAAGGGAAATTGTAAGGGGTATTTTTGGAATGATAACAGGAAAAAAAACGAGAACAAACAGCGGAGGATTATTCGGGTTTTAAGACCCATTAACATAAACACGTAAAATGAAAAAACCAACCTTATTAATTTTAGCAGCAGGAATGGCAAGCCGTTACGGCAGTATGAAACAGATTGATGGCTTTGGCCCAAATGGCGAAACTATTATAGATTATTCTATCCACGATGCCATAAAAGCAGGTTTCGGGAAAATCAGTTTTATCATAAGAGAAGAGTTTTTAGATAGCTTTAAATCTATTTTTGAACCTAAGCTTGCCGGTAAGATAGAAACTGATTACGTTTTCCAGACATTTGATTTAAAAAAGTACGGGATTGATAAAGAGATTGAAAGAGCAAAGCCATGGGGAACAGGCCATGCTATTTTAGAAGCTAAAAATCAAATTCATGAACCTTTTTGTGTGATCAATGCCGATGATTATTATGGCTATGAAGCTTTTGAAAATATGGTGCATTTTTTAACCACCCAAGCGGCTCCCAACAAATATAGTATCGTAGGTTATAAAATTGGAAACACCCTTTCAGAAAATGGTTCTGTTTCTAGAGGGGTTTGCCAAACTGATGCGCAAGGAAATATGGCAGAAATTAACGAACGTACCAAAGTTTATAAAAAAGATGGTGGTATTGTTTATGAAAATGAAGACGGTAGTACCCATGGCTTAGATGCCAACACACCGGTTTCTATGAATTTTTGGGGCTTTACGCCAGAAGTTTTCAAGATCACAGAAAAATTATTTGTCGATTTTGTTCATCAAAACCAAACTAATCCAAAATCAGAATTCTTTATCCCTCTTATTGCCGATTATTTGATAAAGAATAATATCGCCACCTTCAAAGTTATCCCAACAGATGCTAAATGGTTTGGCGTAACTTATAAAGAGGATAAAGACATTGTTCAAGAAAACATCAATAAATTGGTAAAGGATGGCGTTTATCCATCCAAACTTTGGTAATAGTACTAAAATATATACATCAATTTTTAAAGCTCAACATTTACCGTTGGGCTTTTTTTATGGGCTTTAATGTACTTAAACCTATTATATGATATGAAATGTACGCTTTAAAATCTTTTGGCAGAGTTTTGACAACCTAATAAGAAACAATTAAAATAGGTTATGAAAACAAATCTAAAAAAAAGTATAATGCTCTTAGGGGCGGTAACAATCGCAAATTTCACATTTGCACAAGAAACAATGCCAAAGTCTAATTCTGATATGAAGTTAGATATGGCCAAAGAAAACCCCGCACCATTTTCAGGTGCTTCCGCATACAGGACATGGTCTTTCGGGGTAAATGGTGGAATTCTAGCTCCTACCGTTGTAACAGGTGGAAACAACGATTTCTCAAATTGGGAGGTAAACGCAGGATATGGTGGTTATCTAAAAAAGCAACTTACCCACAATTTTGGCTTACAAGCAGATTTTTTTA
This sequence comes from Pedobacter segetis, assembly GCF_016623585.1. Lineage (GTDB taxonomy): Bacteria > Bacteroidota > Bacteroidia > Sphingobacteriales > Sphingobacteriaceae > Pseudopedobacter > Pseudopedobacter segetis. The sequence continues at coordinate 69,433 of NZ_JAEHFY010000010.1, read as the reverse complement.
GGGGAACCCTTAAAGCCGATAATTCAACATCGAAAACAAAAGGACCGGTAATATCCAATACGCCTTACTCATCTTACAAAACAGAGATCAAATGGGACGCAACATTAAGCGGCGTATATAACATTGGTAATTTCAATATCCTACATCGCCAAAGTTACGTAACACCTTACATTTCTGCAGGTGCGGGTTTAATGGGTTTTCAACCAACAATTACAGATAATGCGGGCTTAACCACAAATTTGAACAATGGAGACAACTATCATGAATTAGTGGTTCCCGTGGCATTAGGTTTAAAGTTTATGGTTGCCAAGGGCGTTAATTTAGATTTAGGATATAAAATGAACTTTGTTGATTCTGATATTTTAGACGGATATAGCAGAGCACCCGGAAACGATAAATTTTCTTATGGTTACGGAGGTTTAGAATTTGCACTAGGGAATAAGAATAAACCGCAATTAGCATTTGTAAACCCAGCGGCAAGCCTAGAGAAAGATTATGTTGCTAAATACGATGATTTAAAGGCACAGTTAGATGCTTCTAAAAACAATACCGAAGTGAATATGCTTAAGGATAAAATAAACCAATTAATGACAGATTCTGATGGTGACGGTGTTTCTGATTTTTATGACAAATGCCCAAAAACACCAAATGGAACAGCGGTAGATGGTTCGGGTTGTCCTTTACCGGTAGCTAAAATTACAAAACCAGTAACTTATATCATCACAGATGAAGACAAAAAAGTGGTTAACGATGCGATAAAGAACTTGGAGTTTGATCTAGCAAAATCAACGATAAGGCCTTCTTCTTTTCCAACCTTAGATAAGGTTGCAAACTTGATCATTTCTAAAAACTTAAGCTTAAAATTAGCTGGCCATACAGATAGCCAAGGTAGTGATTCTTACAACATGAAACTTTCTAAGGATAGAGCAGAAGCAGTTAAAGCTTATTTGGTAAGTAAAGGAGTTAACCCATCAAGGGTTGAAGCAACCGGTTATGGTGAAACCCAACCAATTGATACCAATAAAACAGCAGCTGGCCGTCAGAACAATAGACGCGTAGAGTTTACTTTATTCAATTAATACTTATTATACCTATGAAAGAAAAGACCGGCAGAGAGGCTGGTCTTTTTTTATGCTGTAAATTTTCAGATTTGAAAGTAGGTTAAACAACAAACTCAGGATTTTGCCTCAAGGCATTCCTTTCATTGTTTACTACCTTTAAACGCACTTTTTTTAATAAAAAGTAAAAGATAGTAGCGGTAAAAATTCCCAATATACTTTGTATTAACAAGGTATTTTGTGCGCCGATATGATTGGCCGAAAAACCAGCTATAAAACTACCAATTGGCATCATCCCTTGAAAAGCCATGGCATAATAACTGATAACCCTGCCTCGCATTTTATCATCTACATGGGTTTGGATAAAACTGTTAGACCCAGAGATTTGGATCATTTGCCCAATACCAGCGAATAAAATAAATAACAAAGCTAGGCCAAACCACGGAGTAAAGGAAAAAAACAGCAAACTTACGGCATAAACAAATATGGATAGTATAATGGTTTTTGCCAAGTTCTTTAATTTTTTGGCACCTGCTAAATAAATGGCACCGCTTAAGGCACCTAGGCCCATTGCGCCCTCTAAATAGCTCAATGTTGATGCGTTCCCTTTAAAAACATCTTTTGCGAAAATAGGTAGTAAGGTTACTATTGGCATCAAGAAAAAACTGATGCAGGCCATCAACAGAATCATCAAGCGTAAATCGGGTTTGGTTTTAAGATAATTATATCCTTCTTTTAAACCTTTCCAAACGCTTTCAGCTGTTTTTTCTATTTTCTTCGGTTTGATCTTAATCAATAACAGAGAAGAAATTACGGGAATAAAAGTAAGTGTATTGATTAAAAAACACATCCCTTCGCCCACCCAAGTGATCAATAAACCTGCAACCACCGGCCCAATTAACCGGGCCATATTAACCATGCTAGAGTTTAATGCAATCGCATTGGGCAAATCCTTTTTATCGTCTATTAATTCTATCATCAAAGATTGCCTCGAAGGGATATCGAAAGCGTTGATGCAACCCAGTAAAGCGCTCAATAAAATTACACCGGTTGTGCTGTAAAATCCGGCAAGAATCATAAAAGCCAACAAACCCGCTTGCACCATAGATGCGATTTGGGTAATCAGTAAAATTTTATACCTGCTATGCCTATCGGTTACCGCACCGCCATAAGGTGATAGGATCAACGCAGGGATTTGCCCTGAAAACATGACCAACCCTAATAAGAAAGCCGAGTGAGTAACATCATAAACCAACCAACTTACGGCCAAACGCTGCATCCAGGTCCCAATTAATGAAACAGATTGACCAGCAAAATAAAGCTTAAAGTTGCGAGATTTCAAAGACCTAAAAACATTGGATAGATTTGATTTTGCCATAGGGGATAGACAAATTTAAGGTTCTTTAGTTTGTTTTTCAGTAAATATTTAATTAGAGTCAACTTAATGAGCTAAACTAAATTCTAACAAACCAAAATCAATAAGCCTGCTAATGAACCAATGAACTAAACTTACCAAATCAATGAGCCTAATGAACTAACAAACTAAACTTACCAAATCAATAAGCCTAATGAACCAAAAAGACCTAACTCACCTTCGGTTTCAAACTGTTCATCGCCAAGAAAACTGCAGCTAAAACCAAAATAGAACTTAATAGAAACGGTGCCCCAGGGAATTGTATCGAATTATCCTTATCTGTAAAATAAGCAAAAATAGTTGTCATTAAAGGTGGGGCAAAAATGGTGGTAGCACTCATTAAACTGGTTAAGGCACCTTGTATTTCTCCTTGTTGGTTGCCCGGGGCAAACCCGCTTATAATACTCTGTAGCGCAGGGCCAGCAATGCCGCCAAGTGCATAAGGAATTATAAATATGAACATCCAAAGGCCGCTTGGGGCAAAAGCAAACAGCAAAAGCCCCAAGCTATAAAACGCCAAACCAATATAAAGGCTTTTCTCTTGCCCAAATTTTGGGATTGCCCAGCGTATGATCCCAACCTGCACAATACCGATCATCAATCCAATAAACCCTAAAGAATAACCTACCCAAGCTTCGTTCCAACTAAATTTTTCCATCCCGTAATAAGCCCAAGTACTTTGTAAGCCATTCATGGCGGTGTACATTAAAATCAGAACAATGATCAAACCACCCATGGCCGGATATTTTTTTAGCTGTAAAAGAGAACCTAAGGGGTTGGCTCTTTTGATCTCAAAAGGCCTTCGTTTTTCTTCTGGCAAAGATTCTGGTAAAACAAAGAAACCGTAAATGGTATTTAACAAACTTAATCCTGCGGCAGCAAAAAATGGTATCCTAGAACCAAACTGACCTAAAATACCGCCTATAACAGGTCCTAATATAAAGCCTAAACCAAAAGCAGCACCGATCAACCCAAAGTTTTGCGCCCGTTTTTCTGGGGTGCTAATATCCGCAATATACGCCGAAGCGGTGGTAATGCTTGCTCCCGTGATCCCCGCAATAATCCTTCCTACAAAAAGCCACCAAATAGTAGGGGCGAAGGCCAAAAAGAGGTAATCTATCCCAAATCCTAGCAAAGAAAACAACAAAATTGGCCTCCTCCCAAACCTATCGCTCAAATTCCCTAAAATTGGTGCGCAAACAAATTGCATAATGGCATAAGCAAACGTGAGCCACCCACCGTAACTTGCGGCATCACTTAAATTACCATGGATCAATTGGGCTATTAAAGTAGGTAAAACGGGTATAATGATACCCAAGCCTGTAACATCAACCAATAAAGTTACGAAGATGAAACCTAATGCTGCTTTTCCGTTTTTTGCCATATTGTTTGCAAAAATGCAGAATATTTTGATTGATTAAAGTTTAAAATAATATTTTTATGGGCAACCGCCGGGCTATACATTACTCCGCTATCGCTGCGGTGCTGCGCACAAATTTTGCCAAAACCTGCAAAGCGCATGAAGGCAAAATTTTAATTCCTATCCCTGTTGCAAAACAAATGATCTAATAAGAATGCAAATTCTTTTTAGATCATTTGTTTTTAAATCTCCCTTCTATCAAATAATCGTTTAAACCCAAGAAGATCACTTTTTGGTGTTTTTTTATTTGATAAGAAACCCCGTTTGTATAGGTAAGCGTCTCTTCTCCTTGGTATAGCAAATTATCGGCCTTGGTTTTAACAATTATTTTTTTGGCTTTACCCTTTTCTAAACCAATAGTAATGCTTTGGGTTTTCAGGCTTTTGTTCTTGGCTTTATAACTAATTTTTGTGGCTGTAGAATCTTTAATATAGCTATCTTGCCAAGCAGATTTATTAATATCAGCATCAATAAATAGCGCAAATTCATTTTTCCAATCTGCTACTTTTATTTTTTTTGTTTCTTTAACACCATTTTTTGCAACGGTTTTCTCAATAATCGTATTTGTTTTGTTGAGGCTATCTGCTAAATTCTGGAAATAGCTTTTTAAATCGAAATAATAGATTTGCCTTATTTCTGCCTTTTTGCTGCCAGCATTACATCCAAACAACAAAAAGGAAACTATTAAAAGTTTATTTATTTTTTGCATTAAATTAAGGCTACGCCCCCCATTTCCTTTGGTTGTTCTAGCTTTAAGAGCTTTAGTACCGTAGGGGCAATATCTCCCAATTTGCCGTCTTTTAAGGTTTTATGATCCTCATCAATTAAAATACAGGGAACTAAATTAGTGGTATGCGCCGTATTCACAGAGCCATCTTCATTGATCATATAATCTGCATTTCCATGATCGGCTAAAATAATAAATGAATAACCATTTTTGATCCCAGCTTCAACAACTTGCTGTGTACAAGCATCAACGGTTTCTACCGCTTTAACCACTGCATCAAAAACACCCGTATGCCCTACCATATCTGGGTTGGCAAAATTTAAACAAATAAAATCTGCACTGCCTTTTTCAATTTCTGGGATAATGGCATTTCTAATTCCTTCTGCACTCATTTCTGGTTGCAGATCGTAAGTAGCCACTTTTGGCGATGGAACCATCAATCTTTTTTCTTTTTCAAATTCTTTTTCTCGGCCACCGCTAAAAAAGAAGGTAACGTGTGGGTATTTTTCTGTTTCTGCGATCCTTATCTGTGATTTATCGTTGTTCTCTAAAACTTGTCCTAATGTATTTACAAGGTCATCTTTGGTAAACATTACATCAACACCTTTAAAGGTATCGTCATAAGTGGTAAGGGTAATATAATGAAGCTTTAATGGCTTCATATCTTGTTCTGGAAAAGCTTTTTGGGTTAAAGCTTGGGTAATCTCACGCCCTCTGTCTGTTCTAAAATTAAAACAAATCACCACATCGCCATCTGCAATAACTGCTATGGGGTTTCCATTTGCATCAACCTTAACAACGGGTTTTAAAAACTCATCTGTAATGCCATTTTCATAAGATTTTTTTAGCGCACCGGTTAGGTCTTTTACTTTTTCTCCTTGGCCTTTTACCAATAAATCATAAGCAAGTTTTACCCTTTCCCATCTGTTATCGCGATCCATAGCGTAATACCTTCCAATTGCAGAAGCAATTTGCCCGCTAGAATTTTTTAGATATTCATTCAAATCGGTTAAAAAGCCAACCCCAGAATTAGGATCGGTATCTCTTCCATCGGTAAAGGCATGGATAAAAACTTGCTGCAAGCCTGCGGTTTTTGCGGCATCACACAAACCTTTGATATGCTTGGTATGGGCATGTACGCCGCCATCAGAAACCAGACCAATTAAATGGATTTTCTTATTGTTTTCCTTTGCGTATTTAAAAGCGTTTTGTAATGCAGGATTTGTATTAAAATCGCCATCTTTTACCGCTTTATGTATGCGACCAAGTTCTTGATAAACAACTCGGCCGGCACCTAAATTCATGTGTCCAACTTCAGAATTTCCCATTTGACCATCAGGTAAACCAACGGCTTCGCCAGATGCTTCTAGTTTAGAATTAGGGTACTTTTTTAAGCAGCTATCAAAAAACGGGGTTTTTGCAGCTAATATGGCGTTTGAAGAGTCGTTGTTTCCGTATCCCCAGCCATCTAATATTAATAATGCAACTTTTTTATCTTTCACAATGCAAATATAAAATTTATGATCGATTAGGGTTTGCAAGAATGTTATTTATTATCAATGGATTTACAGTAGATAAAAAAAGCCGTTGGGATGCTTATATCTCAACGGCTTTCTAATCAGATTAATCGGGAATTAATTTTTTACTTTATCTAGGGTATGATCTATACCACTTTTTATTTTTTGAAGTGCTTCACTAATAGCAATGTGCATTTCACTAGCAGTTGCACTGGCAAAAATTGGTTCATGCCCTTCTAAACGAGCTTCAACATTACATTTCTTATCATCAGACCCACCTCTGCCAGCGTTTTCATCACTTAAATGCACTTCAATTCTAGTTAGGTGAGCATCAAATCTTTTTAATTTATCATTAAATAAATCTTTAATGTAAGTGTTAAAATCCTCTTTTCCATCAATGTGGTTGTCTGTATTAACCTGTATCGTCATCATAATTTTAAATTTATTAAAATTGTTCAATTTGCATACCAATATTGGTTTTCTTTAGGTTAATCTACTGGTTTGCCTTTTACCTTAAGTATCAAAATTAAAAGGGCATTAATGTTGTTAACTTGATGTCTAAACTATTCAATAATGAAATTTAAACAGATACTAACTTTAATTTTTATATCCTCTATGCTATTTATGTCCTGTTCTAAGGGCAGGCATGAAGAATTTGGAAGAGATTTAGCCAAAGCTTTTAAAAGTAAAAAATATAAAAACTTTGACACTACCGCTTACAATAAGATATTTAAAGCAGAACTCAAAAAACTAAGGCCTCAATTACATGACCCCAACTGGATAAGCAAAATTTACCAAGATGAAGATAAGGGGCTAACATTAGTTGGTGCGTTTTTGATCAATGGTAAATTAGATAGCCTTCACCAGTATTTATTAAACTCAAAATATCAAGGTTTGAATCCTCAATTTTTTCATGCTGATAAATTGACAGCTATCTTAGATATCGTGAAAACGAAAAAATTTAAAAACGTTGAGGAAAGCTACCCATATTTGGCACAGCTAGAACTGTATTCTGCCGATGGTTTGATCAATTACGCCAATATTTTAAAATATGGGGCCATAAACCCTAAAACGGTTTTAAGCAGGTATTATGTAAGTGTAGAACGCCCTGCCATTATTGATGCAAAAAAAGCTTTGGACCAGATAGATTTAACAAAATTTTTAGATGATGTGCAACCAAAAAATGGTTATTATCAGAGGTTATCAAACCTGTTAATCAATGACGATAAACCAGATAACACTCAAAAATTGAACAAAGAGGATAAAGAGAAGATTTATCTTTCTATGGAGCGTTTGAGATGGCCCGTTAAAGAATATAAGGGTAAATATTTATTGGTAAACATCCCAGAGTTTACCTTGCGCCTGATAGAAAACAACACTACGGATCTAAAAATGAAGGTTTGCGTTGGCGAGGCGGGCGGGCATGAGACCCCTATCTTAAGTGGAATGGTTGATAGGATGCAGATCAACCCCGTTTGGAACATCCCAAAAAGTATTGCTTCAACAGAGATTTTCAATAGCTTAAAAAACGACCCTTATTATTTAGAGTCTAAAAACATGGTGGCCTATAAAAACGGGGAGTTGGTAGAATCTGCTAACGTTGATTGGAACAATGCTAATATTGACGAGTATTCTTTTAAGCAAAACCCAGGGGCCGATAATTCTTTAGGGCAAATAAAGTTTATTTTCCAAAACCCTTATGCCATTTATTTACATGATACACCTGCACAGGCCATGTTTAAGCAAGATATGAGAGCTGTAAGCCATGGTTGTGTAAGGGTACAAGAACCTATGAAACTGCAAGAATTTTTATTGAACAATAAATCAAAATCTGAGGAAATTGTTAAAGAAACCAAAGCTGCCTCTTCGGGCGCAAAAGTAGAGGCAAGATGGGTAAAAATTAAGGACCCAGTTCCGGTGTTTATAGCTTATTATACCGCATGGACAAATGATGACGGACAGTTGATTTCTTCTAAAGATGTTTATGGTTACGATAAACTGTTATTGCCTAAATTTAAAGCGTATATGGCCACTTTATGATTTTGGTTTGTATTTTATCTTGAGGGATAGGATGATTACGGCCAATACCAATGTTATTCCGTTAGCTAACATTACGGGGGTATCGCTTTTCAAATAGCCGTATAAGAGCCATAAGAACACACCGCTAGAAAACATCAAGTACATCGAAAGCGAAATGCCTTCGGTGTTTTTTGTTTTTATGATTTTTATAGCTTGGGGGAGAAAGGAAAATGTTGTCCCAAAGGCAGCCAAGAGCCCTATTAAAGTTGTTAAATCCACTATTTTTTATCAAAATCTAAACGGATTGAAAAGACGTTACTGTACAAACCATCGCTTTGGTTGCCAATATCAGTAAGGGCATAATCAATAGAAAAATTTTTGATCTTGATACCAACGCCTAAATTTGGTTGTACGCTATAACTTTGTTTTCCGGTAAAATCCGTTATTTTTTGGATGTTTCCGATGCCTGTTCTTAAAAAAACCAATTTTTTATAATTGGCTTCTAAACCTAGGGTTGGATCAATACTTACCGGATCTGCCGAAACCAAAACGTTTCTTCTACCATCTGTGGTAAAATTGAAGTTAGCCTCTGATAATAAACCGATGTTTTTTGAGATTTGCGTATCATAAGCTGCTCCTAAAACAATTCTGGGCAAGGTGGTCTCGGTAGAATTTTTTGGAATGTCGTTCCCGGTAGCAGTATAAATACTAGAAAATTTATCGGGATTATAGCTCCAAGCATTAAAGGTTGTGGTAATGTCTCTTCCTACTGCGGCAAAAGTGAATTTGTTGAGTTTATATTGTGCCCCAACATCTAAACCAAAGCCCCAAGATTTACCATAATCCCCAACTATTCTGTGTATTACTTTAACATTGGCCCCATAGCTTAAACCGTTTCCTCCTTCTTTGCGGTTCTTTGCGTTTCTGGCGTAACTGAATAAAAAGGCATAATCTGCAGCCGAGAAAGATTTTACCCGATCGTAGTTAATATTACCGTCAGCATCGATCAATTCGGAGGTATCGGGTATGTCATCTACCCCAAATCTTATTAATGAAGCACTTACTACGGCAGTATTATCAGCTACAAAAGTTGCAAAACCGGCATAATCATATTTTGCTATGCCCGCAAAATATTCTGAGTGCATTAAGCTAGCTTGGGTCTGCGATTTCATATTTACCAATCCGGCAGGGTTCCAATAGCCAGAAGTTACATCGCTAGTAGAGGCAACCACAGAACCCGACATTCCAAAAGCCCTTGATCCTACGCCTATCTGTAAAAATTCATTAGAATATTTTCTGGTCTGGGCAAAAATTAGGGCAGGTAATAATAAGAAAAGTAAGAAGGTAAAGCGTTTATTCATTAATTTAATTGTGAATCAATCAGTTCAAATATATGAAGAAATTCTTCTGATAATTTACTTTTATAAAGTATTAAACTTTTGGTTAAGGTGTTTTTTTGTTCTTCTGTAAACGGGTCTTTCCACAATCTTTTACAAATCCGCTCTAAGGCATACGTAATTTTCTCTGGATTGGTATAACTGAACAAATATTTTTCTTTTTTAAAGATATTGAAAAAATGAAAAAACCTATCTGTATCTCCTATTCCGTTTTGGTAGATAAATTGTTTTAGCGTTTCTTCATTTACCTCGTTTATCAAACCGTAGAAGTGTTGGGCATTAATTAAATCTTCTGTGAGCAATAGGCTATCTAGCATTAATTCTAAACTTATATGCCCTAAAAAGAAAGGTTTTACGGGCGATCCCGCTATGGCATTTCTAATTAACAATTTAATTTGGTGCTGATGGTGCAAAAAGAAAGTAGAGCCATGAAAAAGTTGATCTACCTTTAAATGCCTTTTCCATCCTTTTAGTAATGATTTTTGATCTTCATCTTTAAATAAGCTGGAGTTTTTTTCTGGATATATGTTCCAAGATTTATCCGCATTCTTGATTAAATCTGGCAATACCATTCCAAGCACTTCATAAGGGTTATGGTTGTGCCTATCGAAATAATAATGAGATAAAAAATTCATACGTTATTTACCAATACGCAAATACAATTTAAACGATACATTAAAAGTGAATTGATATATTTGCGCTTTTACAATATAACACAATTTTTAAAAGATATTTCACATGAATTTTGTTGAAGAATTACGCTGGAGAGGTTTGCTACATGATATAATGCCGGGGACAGAAGAAGAACTTGCAAAAGGCATGGTAGCCGGATACATTGGTTTTGACCCTACCGCAGATTCTTTACACGTAGGTAGTTTGTTGCAAATCATCACATTGGTTAGGTTTCAACAGGCTGGGCACAAGCCTGTTGCATTGGTTGGGGGCGCTACCGGGATGGTGGGCGATCCATCGGGCAAATCGCAAGAAAGAAACTTGTTATCAGAAGAAATCCTTCATCATAATTTAAAAGGAATACAGGCGCAATTAGAACGTTTTTTAGATTTTGATCGTGGTGCCAATAGTGCAGAGATTGTAAATAATTATGATTGGTTCAAGAGTTTTACCTTCTTAGATTTTATACGTGATGTTGGTAAACATATTACGGTAAATTATATGATGGCGAAAGACTCTGTGAAGAAAAGACTAGAGAGTGAAGTTGGGATGTCTTTTACAGAATTTAGCTATCAGTTGGTACAGGGTTATGATTTTTATTATCTGTGGAAACATAAAAACTGTGTTTTGCAGATGGGAGGATCGGATCAATGGGGCAACATTGTAACCGGGACCGAATTGATCAGAAGGAAAGACGGTGGACAAGCTTTTGCGATAACTTCGCCGTTGATAAAAAAATCTGACGGCACAAAATTTGGTAAAACCGAGGGCGGTAACGTTTGGTTGGATGCCAATAAAACAAGCCCTTATCAATTTTATCAATTTTGGCTAAGCGCATCTGATGACGATGCTGCAAATTATATCAGGATATTCACTTTCTTCGATCAGCAAGAAATAGAAGGTTTTATTGCCGAACATTCCAAGGTTCCTCATCAAAGAAACTTACAAAAGATATTGGCAAAAGATATTACAGAGAGGGTTCATGGGGTAAAAGCTTTAGAAACGGCTTTAAAAACCACTGATTTCCTCTTTGGGTCTGGTTCTTTAGACTTTTTAAGATCCTTAACCGATAATGAGGTGTTTAATGTTTTTGAAGGGATTCCGCAATTTGAAATTTCTAGGCCAGATTTTGTGAATGGCTATGATGCTTTAACTTTGTTAGCAGATAAGACTTCTATTTTTCCATCAAAAGGGGAAGCGAGAAAGATGATCGTTGGCGGAGGAGTTTCTTTAAATAGGGAGAAATTAGGAGATGTGGATAAAGTTTTTACCGTTTTAGACCTCATAAACAATCAATTTTTAGTTGCCCAAAAAGGCAAGAAAAATTATTTTTTAATTGTTGTTAAATAAATTATATATTAGACAAAAATACATTATCTTTGTATAGATGTCTGATTTTGATAATAACAATTTAGTTTCTGAGCCAATTGCAGAGTATATTACTTCGTTTAGCAATTCGATACAGTTAACCCTTGCTTTTTTTGGGGGTTTAGCTGCTTTAAATTTGAATGATAAAATTGCTTCGGATTTTGATTTGATGCGATTGACTAGAAGAGGTATTCCCAAAAACGCCATGCTCAACTTTGTTAAAAAGATTTCTATCACTTTACAAGAATTTTCTAACATCATGCATATCTCTGATCGTACCTTTCAGCGTTTTGATGATACAACTTTGATAAAGTCAGAATATTCTGAAAAGGCATTAGAGCTTGCCCGTTTATATGCCCACGGCGAGGAGGTTTTTGGTTCTTTGGATAAATTTAAAATTTGGGTAAAAATGCCATCTCATGTATTTAAAAATGAGACACCGTTCTCTTTATTAGATACTTCTATAGGTTTTGATTTGGTTAAAAAAGAGTTGGGAAGGATACAACATGGCATATTTTCTTAAATGGAGCTTTACAGGTTAGGATCTTGCCAGTATGTAAATAATTTAAGCGGCGAAGGCTCTAGGATCTATGGCGGAAGATGGAATTCTGTTGGTATTGCTGCCGTTTATTTTACAACATCAAAAGCTTTGGCTGTTTTAGAATGTTTGGTCCATTTGCCGCCAAGGTTATTGCCTTACAATTTTTGTATGGCTAAATTTGAGTGTAATTTGCCTTTCCTCAAAATTGATGAAACAACATTGCCAACAGATTGGAATTCTTTTCCTTTTTTGGTTGATGTGCAGATAGTGGGGGATAAATTTCTCAAATATAACCAACTTGCTCTGCTTAGGGTTCCTTCTGCCATAGTGAAGGGCGAGTTCAATTTTATTTTAAACCCATTAAAAATAAAAGCTGATGATGTAATGAGTGTTGAGACTGAGGCTTTTTCTTTTGATGAAAGGTTGGTTTAGTTACCCACCATTAGATTACATCCCCTAATATCGCTGTCATCAAACCTGCCTAAAACTTCAAAAGTTCCATCGTTAAAGATTTTTCCCAAATCTTGGGTTGCTATAAAAGAACAAGAATGTACGTTTGCCAGGTCAATTATATTGATCCCCCCAGATTTCCCGTTTTCTAAAAATGTTAGTGGGTCATTTGTGTCCCTAATTAAAACTTTCATCCAAGGGGGTGTCTCAAAAATCCCTTCTCCTTCAGAATAAGCTTGCGAAAGTAGCTCTGTCATCCCATATTCAGAATGGATTTGTTTTACACCAAAACCTGCGCAAAGTATTTGATGCAGTTCTTCACGTACCATTTCTTTTCTTTTGCCTTTCATTCCTCCTGTTTCCATTACGATCAAGTCTGGGAAATTTAAAGGAAAGCTTTCTATAAAATCCAAAAGGGCATAGGTTACCCCAATCAATATCGTTTTCTGTTTTTTGGCTTTAAGCCGATCCAGTTTTTCTGATAATTGTTGATGATCATATAGGTAAAAACCACTTTCTGCATCATTGGATTTCCTTATCAAATCTTCAACCATATAGATAAGGGAAGAGCCTTCTCTTTCTAAGTAATTAGGTAGCAAAGCCAATATGCAATAATCTTCAATATTCCCATAAAACTGCTCAAAACCTTTGGTGTAACTGTTTTCATAGATCTTTACATCTTGTACCAAATGTTGGCTCGTTACCATCCCGGTTGTGCCAGAGCTAGAAAATGTTACATCGGCAAAAGCCTTGTCTTCTATAATTTTATGCGTTTTAAAAAATGATATAGGTAAAAAAGGAACCTGCCTATAATGCGTTACTTCATCGGGTTTAACCCTTAAACTTTTAACAAATAGTTGGTAAACCTCTATTGTGTGGTATTGAAGTTTAAAAACATCTAAACAGGTTTTGTTAAAATCAATTTCATCATGGATTTTAAAAACGTTCATCAATCAAATATAATTCAAAAATCGATTTTACAAATTCAAAAACCTTTAACTATTAAGCGATCTACCCAAACAAACGTGTAAATTGATTAAACTTTTTTAACAATTAATTCAATAAAATTATTCTTTTAGCGGTTAATTTTAAAATATCTTCAGGTTTTGTTGCAATGTTTATAAAATAACCTGTTAAACTTTGTATTTGTTTTCGATAATTAAACTATAATAAGCATATTAGCATTTGATTTTTTTTTTGGATAGATGAATAAGAATAAAACAAGCCCATTGGATAACAATGCGGATATAGATATAATAAAAGACCCTAAAGATACCTCAGACCATATTGAAGTAAGTGTTGATGAATTGGATGAGGAAGAGATACACCATGTTAATAACCCAATTGTTGGGCTAAAACCTATTGAAAAGGTATTTTTGGGGGCCGTAAAGGAAGTAAGGCAAGAAAACAATAAATATATCTTTAGCGATGGAGCTGCTTCTGTTGAAGTTAGGGTGGTGAGCGATGAAATCATCAGGATTAGGATGGCACCGCACAGCGTTTTCTTAGACGATTTTTCTTACGCTGTGCCAAGTTTAGACCAAAAAGTTGCCGTTTTTAATTTTAAAGAAGAAAAAACTTTCTATTCTGTTTCTACCAATACGGTTACCTGCAGAATAAACAAAGATAACTTTCTGATTTCTTTTGTTGATAACAATAACAAAGTTACCAACGAAGACCATTTGGCAATGCACTGGGAAGAAAACGCTAAATTTGGTGGCTATTATGTTTATTGCACCAAAAAAAGCAGTGAAAACGAAGCTTATTTTGGCCTAGGCGATAAACCAACGGATTTAAACCTTAGGGGCAAAAGATTACAAAATTGGAACTCCGATACTTATTCTTTTGCAAAACATCAAGATCCATTATACAGGAGCATACCTTTCTTTATTTCTTTAAAAGATGGAGACGCACACGGTATCTTCTTAGATAATACTTACAAAACACATTTCGATTTTGCACAAGAAGATGCTACCAAATTGAGTTTTTGGGCAGATGGTGGTGAACTGCAATATTATTATATCCACGGGCCGCACATGATGGATGTGGTAAAACGTTATAATTCTATTACTGGTACGCATAAATTGCCCCCAATTTGGGCTTTGGGTTATCATCAATGCAGGTGGAGTTATTATCCAGAATCTAAGGTTAAAGATTTAGCTCATCAGTTTAGGAGTAGAAAGATCCCTTGTGATGCGCTTTATTTGGACATAGATTATATGGATGGTTACAGGTGTTTTACTTGGAACAAAAAGTATTTTCCAAACCCTAAGAAAATGATGAAAGAACTATCTGATGATGGTTTTAAAACAGTGGTAATTATTGATCCGGGTATTAAAGTGGATGATAATTACTGGGTTTTTAAAGAAGGTAAAGAAAATAAATATTTCTGTCGCCGTAGCGATGATTATTTTATGGAAGGCCATGTTTGGCCGGGGCGTTGCCAATTCCCAGATTTTACCAACCCAGAAGTTAGGCAATGGTGGGGCGGCTTGTTTAAAGAACTAATAGAAGATGGGGTGGCAGGTGTTTGGAATGATATGAACGAACCTGCGGTATTTGGCGCAGGTACTTTCCCTGATGATGTGCGCCATAATTACGATGGTTTTAGAGGCTCTCACAGAAAAGCGCACAACGTTTATGGGATGCAAATGGTAAGGGCAACTTATGATGGCCTAAAGAAAATACAGAAAAACAAAAGGCCTTTTACCATTACAAGGGCTGGTTATTCTGGTGTGCAAAGGTATAGCTCTGTTTGGACAGGCGATAACGTTGCGAGTTGGGAACATCTAAAAATCGGTAGTTTACAAATGCAAAGACTTTCTATGTCTGGTTTGCCATTTGCAGGTACGGATATTGGCGGTTTTAGCGGAGAGCCAACAGGCGAATTATTTACGAGATGGATTCAGCTAGGCGTATTTTCTCCCTTTATGAGAGCGCATTCTGCAGGCGATACCGCAGAAAGGGAACCATGGAGTTTTGGGGAACAACTAGAAAACATCAATAGAAAGTTTATAGAATTAAGGTACAAGCTCCTTCCTTATATTTATAGTACATTTTGGGAGCATCACCGCTATGGCTTTCCTATTTTGCGGCCTGTGGTAATGATCGAGCAAGAAAATGACACCAACAGGTTTCGAGAAGATGAGTTTACCTTTGGCGATAAGATATTGGTTTGCCCAATATTAGATGAGGGAGCCACATCTCGCAACGTTTATATGCCAAAAGGCAAATGGTATGATTACTGGACGCATGAATTGTACGAAGGCGGGCAAGAACATTTAATTGATGCCCCTTTAGACTCTATGCCTATATTTGTTAAAGCAGGCTCTGTTATCCCAGAATATCCTATAATGCAGCATACTAATGAATTTGAGATCGAAGAATTGAAGTTCCAGATCTATTATTCTGATTGTGAGGTCAATTCATTTCAATTTGAAGACCATGGAGACACCTTTGGGTATGAACAAGATATCTACCTAGAGCGTAAATTCATAGTTAATGGCGATAAAAAATCGATGACCATTAAAAAATCTGTTGAAGGATTGTTTACCCCAAGATATGAAACTTATGAATTAAAGTTTATAGGATTACCATTTAAACCCTCTAAGATCATTATAGACGGTAAAGACTTTAAAGAAGAAATAGTTTTTGATGAGCTAAAAAGGATAAGGATCAATGTTTCTAAGTACTTTAAAAACATTCAGATTTTGAAGTAAAGCAAAGCCCAATTAATTTTGGGCTTTTTTGTTTAGATCCATTAAACTTTATTTTTTTTAACTAAAGTATATTAAACATGATTTAATGTGTAAATTGTTCAAATAATCCTCGCAAGATTAACTAACCAAATTAATACCCAATTAACATATTCTAGCTCTATGGCCAAGAAAATAAAAGAACAATCTGTAAAATTGAACGCGGCTGATAAAAAACCTTCCGGTAAAAAGGCCACGGTTAAAAGAGAACCCCACAAAGATAAAGTAGAACCAGAAAACACCTTAGTTGTAAAAAAACGAGCGGGAAAAAAATCGATTTTAGAAAACCTAACCGATGATAAAAACATACTGATCCCTAAAAAGGAAGAAAACAGATCGGTTTACGTTTATTCGAGATTTACGGATTTTGATATTTCTTTGTTCAGATCTGGTAAGCATTACAAGCTTTATGAAAAATTTGGGAGCCATGTTATAGAGCATAGGGGTATAACAGGCACTTATTTCGCCATTTGGGCTCCCAACGCCCATTATGTTTCTGTAATGGGAAATTTTAACTATTGGGATAAAGGCACCCATCCATTGTACGTAAGATGGGATGGATCTGGGATCTGGGAAGGTTTTATTCCCAACGTAGGTAACGGCGAGGCCTATAAATACTTTATAAACTCTACCACCGGAGAAGATTTAGAAAAAGCAGACCCCTATGCCCTAAGATTTGAAGAGCCACCACGTACCGCATCTATAGTTTGGGATAATTGGTATGAATGGAAAGATGCCTCATGGATGAGAAAAAGGCATAAAAACAATGCTTTAAACCAACCAATGGCGGTTTATGAAGTCCATTTTGGCTCTTGGGCAAGAGGGATAGAATCACCAGACCAATATGTTTCTTATAGAGACATGGCCTATAAATTAGTGCCTTATGTTAAAGAAATGGGCTTTACCCATGTAGAGTTTATGCCATTGATGGAGCATCCATTTTACCCTAGTTGGGGCTACCAGATCACCGGTTATTTTGCGGCCAGTTGCAGATATGGTACCCCTCAAGATCTAATGTACCTAATAGAAGAGTTCCATAAAAATGATATTGGAGTAATAATGGATTGGGTGCCATCACATTTCCCCGGAGATGCGCATGGCCTTTATAATTTTGATGGCTCCCATCTTTATGAACATGCCGATATGAAGAAAGGTTTCCATCCCGATTGGAAATCATACATTTTTAACTATGGGCGTAATGAGGTACGTTCTTTTTTAATCTCTAATGCCATTTTTTGGTTAGATAGGTACCATGTTGATGGTTTAAGGGTAGATGCCGTAGCATCGATGTTATATTTGGATTACTCTAGAGAAGAAGGAGAATGGATACCGAATGAATTTGGCGGAAGAGAGAATTTAGAAGCCATTTCTTTATTAAAAGAATTTAACGAAGCGGTTTATGCCAATTTTCCTGATGTGCAAACGATAGCAGAAGAATCTACCTCTTTCCCAGGAGTTAGCCACCCAACTTATACAGGTGGTTTAGGTTTCGGGCAAAAATGGATGATGGGATGGATGAACGATACCCTAAGCTATTTTGCAGAAGATCCAATCAATAGAAAATACCATCATTCTGAACTTACTTTTAGTACTATTTACGCCTTTACAGAGAATTTTATGCTACCGCTATCGCATGATGAAGTGGTACATGGAAAAAAATCTTTGATCTATAAAATGCCCGGAGACGAGTGGCAGCAGTTTGCAAATTTGAGATTACTTTATAGCTATATGTGGACCCATCCTGGGACAAAATTGCTGTTTATGGGTAACGAGTTTGCACAAACAAAAGAATGGGACCCTACGCACTCTTTAGATTGGCATTTGTTAGAATATGCTCCACACCAAGGCATCAAGAAAACGGTAATGGCATTAAACAAGCTTTATAAGCAAGAACCGGCATTATACGAGCGAAGTTTTGATGGCAACGGTTTTGAATGGTTGGTTAATGATGATTGGGAAAATTCTGTTGTGGTTTTTGCCAGAAAAGGTTATGATCCAAAAAACGATTTAGTGATTGCTCTTAATTTAACCCCTGTGCCTAGATGCAATTACAGGTTTGGGGTTTCTAAGCCTGGTGTTTATAAAGAAATTTTCAATTCAGATGCTCAAGAGTTTTGGGGAAGTGGCATTACCAATTCTGTTAAAAGATCTGAGGAAAAGGGAAGTCATTGGAAAGCAAATTCCATAGAAGTAAATATACCTCCTTTAGGGATGGTGGTTTTTAAAGCACAATAGAGTTAACATTGTCATGCGATTACAAGCTTGTGTTTTATAATTTGCTTTATCAATAAAACTCTACTAATTTAGTAGTATAAATTAAAAGAAATATATTATGTTAAGATTAGGTGATATAGCTCCGAATTTTAAGGCCAAGACCTCAAACGGAGAAATAGATTTTTATGATTATTTAGGCGATAGTTGGGGGGTGCTTTTCTCTCATCCGGCAGATTATACGCCCGTTTGTACAACAGAATTGGGCCGTACGGCTTCTTTAAAACCAGAGTTTGATAAAAGAAATGTTAAAGTGATGGCTTTGAGCGTAGATTCTGTAGAATCTCACAAAGGTTGGATAAATGATATTAACGAGACCCAAAACACAGAAGTTAATTTTCCTATTATCGCAGATGAAGATAAGAGCATTTCAGAAGCTTACGGAATGCTACATCCAAACGCTTCCGCAACATTAACTGTTAGGTCTTTGTTTATCATAGCACCAGATAAAACGGTTAAATTGATAATTACCTACCCAGCATCAACGGGAAGAAATTTCCAAGAAATCTTGAGGGTGATAGATTCATTACAATTAACTGCTTACCATAGCGTAGCCACACCTGCAGATTGGAAAGATGGCGAAGATGTAGTTGTTTCACCTGCTATCAAAACAGAAGATATCCCAGCTAAATTCCCAAAAGGGCATAAAGTGATCAAGCCTTATTTGAGAACCACACCTCAACCAAATAAATAATTTAGTTTGTTTGATAGAAAATAATTATAAATTTGGGTATTAACAAAATAACAATCAAGTTCTTGTTACTTTACAGACGTTGGTTTTATTTTAACTATAAATTTTAAAAATCAATTTTTTATGGAAACAGGTACAGTAAAATGGTTTAACGCTCAAAAAGGATTTGGATTTATTATTTTCCAAGGGAAAGATATCTTTGTCCACTTCAAAGATGTAGAAGGTGGGGTTAATGGAATTAAAGATAATGATAATGTTGAGTTTGAGGTTTCTGAAGGTAAAAAAGGGCCACAAGCGGTAAACGTTAGAAAAGTATAAATCAAATATTATTTTTTAAAGCCCCGCTAATTTAGCTGGGCTTTTTTTGTTAAATACCCTTTTTCACAAAAAAAGCCGATTTTTAATAAAACCGGCCGTTAAAATATTTTATATCTATCCGTTAAATATCGAAAGAGAAATCATCATCTGATTTTACTGGTGCACCATCTGGGTTAAACTCATATTTTTTTTCTACCACTTCTTGGTTAGCCTTAATATAATCTACGGTATCTGTTAAACCTTCGGCAAACTTTTCAAAATCTTCTTTATATAAAAAGATTTTATGCTTGATGAACACACCATCCTCCAATCTTTTTTTGCTCTCTGTGATGGTAATGTAGTAATCGTTAGATCTAGTAGCTTTTACATCAAAGAAATAGGTTCTTTTGCCGGCCCTTACCTTCTTAGAGTAAACTTCTTCTCTTTCCCTGTTATCGTAATCTCCCATTATAAAATAAATTTGTGGTTTGTTGCGGTAAATAAATAAAGAAAATACCGAAGTTCCAAATAAACCATCAAAGTTTAAGATAATTCTTGCTGTTCTTCTAATAATTGTTTCTCGTAAAGCTCAAAATAAACTCCTTTTTTATCCATTAAAATATCATGTGTGCCCTGTTCTACAATTTCGCCATTATCCAATACAATAATTTTATCTGCATTTTTTATGGTAGAAACCCTGTGTGCAATTATGATACTTGTTTTGCCTTTCATAACCTTGCCCAGGCTGTTTAAGATCTCTTCTTCTGTTTTGGTATCTACGGCAGAAAGGCAATCATCAAAGATTAAGATTTGCGGAGATTTTATAATCGCCCTAGCTATGGAAACCCGTTGCTTTTGCCCACCAGATAAAGTAATCCCCCTCTCACCAATAAAGGTTTCAAACTTTTTATCAAATGCAATGATGTTTTTATAAACTGCGGCATCTTTTGCGGCTTGCTCTACCTGCTGCATATCCAATTTATCTTGCCCAAAGGCTATGTTTCTTGCGATGGTATCAGAAAACAAAAAGACCTCTTGAGGCACAAAGCCTGTTTGGCTTCTATAATCTTCTAAGTTTAGGTATTTGATGTCTGTACCATCTATTCTTATAGCGCCCTTATCAACATCGTACATCCTCATTACCAAATTGGCAATGGTAGATTTACCAGACCCCGTTCTCCCGATTATGGCCAATAATTGCCCCTCTTTAATATCAAAAGAAATATTTTTTAGGGCTTGTATGCCTGTATCGGGATAGGTAAAGCTTACATTCTCAAAAGCGATTGTGCCATTAACTTTTAAAGGGTTTGGGTTTGGATTGCTGATCTCTGGTTTAATTTTTAAGAACTGATTGATCCTTTTTTGCGATGCAGCAGCTCTTTGAATTAACGAGGTTACCCATCCTAAAGATGTAACAGGGAAGGTGAGCTGGTTTACATAAACAATAAATTCTGCAATGTTACCGCTGCTTATTTTGCCGTTTATTACCTGTATACCGCCAATATAAACGGTAATAATTGTACTTAAGCCCACCATTAAAAGCATGGTTGGGAAAAAAAAAGCTTGCACCCTAACCAGTGATAATGATTCTGATTTATAAGCTTCGCTTTCTTTGGCAAACCCTTCTCTTATGTTTTCTTCCCGCACATAAGATTTTATAACCCTAATCCCAGAAAAAGTTTCTTGCACAAAAGATGATAGCGTACTTAAACGTTTCTGAATTTTCTCGCTTTTATGGTTGATGATATTATTTACATAATAGATGGTAATTGCAAGAAGTGGGAGCGGTGCCAAACAGTATAAAGCCAATTTTACGTTTACGTTTAGCATTGCGATGATGATCAAAACGAATAATATGGAAGTGTTAATGGTGTACATGATAGCTGGCCCAACATACATCCTCACTCGGCTTACATCTTCTGTAACCCTATTCATTAAATCGCCGGTATTGTTTCTTCTGTAAAAAGCTAGAGAGAGTTTTTGGTATTGCTGGTAGATTTCGTTCTTAAGGTCGAACTCTATATGCCTGCTGGTTAAAATGATGGTTTGGCGCATAAAAAACAAGAACAGACCTCTTATTAAAGCGATAACGATAACCAATCCCCCAAAAAACAACAGGCTAGAACCAAAAATATCTAGTATCAATGCTTGTTTATCAAAACCATTAAACAGGCGGTAAAGAGCTATGTTTTCGTTAACCAAATCAAAAGCGATACGTATGATTTGTGCGGGTATAACGGCAAAGAAATTAGATATAATTACAAATACGACCCCAGGTAATAGCTTCCATTTATATTTTAAGAAGAATTTATTTAAATAGGCAAGTTCTTTCATATATTCTGTTTACAAAAGTAGGGATTTTTAAGTATAAAGCATCAAGACCGCTTCGCTTAAAGGGCCAAGAGTGAAGAACGAAGAATCGAGACCGCTTCGCTTAAAGAGGCAAGAGTGAAGAACGAAGAATCGAGACCGCTTCGCTGAAAGAGCCAAGAATGAAGGCTGTCTTATGGTAAGAATTAACCTTGCTTTGCTGCTAAAACAAAGATTAAACAGTAAAACTATGCCTTTTAAACCGATTTATTTTCTGACACCGATAAAAAAATCTACTTTTGCACCACAGATAGCTTCAATAGCTTCAATTTTTGCCGTATATGTCATCCGTTAAACTAGAAGAAAACTCAATTTTTAATCAACTTAGTGCTTGCGGTCATCAAAAAGTTGTTTTTTGTAATGATGATTACACAGGTCTAAAAGCGATCATCGCCATACATGATACCACATTGGGCCCAGCAATTGGCGGTACTAGGATGTGGTCTTACAAAACAGAGCAAGACGCATTAAACGATGTTTTGAGGTTATCCCAAGCCATGACTTATAAGGCTGCAATAACCGGCTTAAATTTAGGCGGTGGTAAAGCAGTAATCATTGGCGATAGCAGAACGGATAAATCTGAAGCAATGATGCGCAGGTTTGGCAGGTTTATAGAAGACCTAAACGGAACTTTTATTACGGCCGCAGAGGTTGGTACCGGCACAAAAGATATGGAATATATCCGTATGGAGACCGAGTATGTTACCGGGGTGCCTGAAAGTGTTGGCGGTAGTGGAGACCCTTCGCCAATTACTGCAAGAGGGGTTTTTATGGGGATAAAAGCTTGTGTAAAAGAGCTTTTTGGTACAGATAGTTTAGCCGGGAGGATCGTTGCGGTGCAAGGTGCCGGGCATGTAGGCGAGTATTTGGTAAGTTTGTTAAGGGCAGAAAACGCAAAAGTTTATGTGAGCGATATTAACGAGGAGCGTTTAGGCAAGGTGGCCAAAAGGTACGGAGCGGAGGTGGTAAACAACAATCAGCTTTTTGATCTTGATTTTGATGTTTATGCACCGTGTGCTTTGGGAGCAACCGTTAATTCAGAAACTATCGGCAAAATGAAATGCAGTATAGTTGCTGGATCTGCCAATAACCAATTGGCAGATGAAAAAATAGACGGGCAATTGCTATTGGATAAAGGTATTTTATACGCCCCAGATTATTTGATCAATGCGGGTGGTTTAATAAATTGTTACTCTGAAATAGCCGGTTATAATAAAAAGAGAACCATGCAACTGGCCGATAATATTTACGAGGCAACAAGGGAAGTACTTAAAAAATCAAAAGCAGAAAAAATACCCACTAGTTTGGCCGCCAACAAAATCGCAGAAAAGAGAATCCAAGACATCAAAAAAATAAAATCAACTTATTAATTATAATTTTACGGGTTTTAAAAACCAAATCGTTCTTTAAAAATGTTAAATAGAAGGCACCTAAGGGTAAAAGTAATGCAGGTTTTGTATGCTTTTCAACAATCAGAGGTTAAGGATATTCGGCTTCAAGAAAAAAATCTTTTAGCAAGTGTTGATAAGGTTTTTGAAATGTATATCAGTTTATTGGCATTGATCGTTGATGTTACCCAATATGCAGAAATAGATGCCATTGATAGGGCAAACAAACATTTGCCTACCGAAGATGATCTAAATGCTAACCTTAAAGTTTTAAACAATTTATTTGTTAAAATTTTACTCAACAATAATGAATACCTAACGGCAGTTAAGAAGTATAAAACCTCTTGGGATTTTGATCCCGAATTGGCTAGGTCTTTATTTGCCGCCTTGAGGGCATCTGAAGAGTATAAAGATTACATAAAAAGCTCAGAGCATGACCTCCATACCGACAAAGATTTAATCAAGTTTATCTTTAAAAAAGTTATCTTAAAATCTACTTTAGCGCAACAGGCTTTGGAAGAAAAACATCTGAACTGGCAGGTAGATCAAGATGTTTTGCAGGCCATGATCGCTAAGACCCTAAAGAACTTTGATTCTGAGACCGGTAAAAATGATTTAGCAAGTATTAGTGTTAATTGGTTAGAAGACAAAGAATTTATATTAGATCTTTTTCAGAAAACTATTGCCAACAATGATAGTTTCCAAGAGATGATCGTGGTAAAAACAAAAAATTGGGAAGCAGATAGGATTGCACTTGTAGATGTGATTTTAATGAAAATGGCTTTGGCAGAATTTGTTTTCTTTACCAGCATCCCTTTAAAAGTAACCATTAACGAATATTTAGAAATAGCCAAAGAATTTAGCACACCAAAAAGCAATTCGTTTATAAATGGTATTTTAGACAAAATTTTAGACGATTTAAAAAATCAAGGAAAAATCAAAAAATACGGAAGAGGATTATTATAATGAAAAAATTAGTTTTTAGTTTATTAACCCTGGTTGTTTTAGCATCTTGTAACAATAACAAAGCTTCAACAGCAAACCAGGATAGTTCTGTTGTTAACCAAGGATCATCTGTTAACCAAGCAAGCGCACCTAAATTTAAGTTTGAAAACAATGTACATGATTTTGGGAAGATAACAGAAGGAGAAAAGGTTTCTTACAATTATGAGTTTACCAACGTTGGAAAAACACCTTTGATCATCAAAGAGGCAATCGCGTCTTGCGGTTGTACCATCCCAGAGCCTCCAAAAGATCCAATCTCGCCAGGGGCAAAAGGTATCATCAAGGTTGTTTTTAATAGTACTGGCAAAGAAGGATTGCAAGACAAGGTAATTACCATTACCGCAAATACCATCCCAGCACAAACACAAGTTCATTTAATAGGAGAAGTAACAAAAAAATAATAAATATATAAACATGTTAAATTTGATTTTATTAGAATTACCAGCCAATATCATGAGTTTTTTACCTATGGTATTAATTGTTGTGGTGTTTTATTTTTTTATGATAAGGCCACAGATGAAAAAAGCAAAAGACCATAAAAAGTTTGTTGCAGAACTTAAAAAAGGTGATAAAGTGATTACTACGGCAGGTATTCACGGTAAAATTGCAGATATGAACGAAACTACCTTCTTGATAGAAACTGAAGGTGGCGGTAAGATCAGGTTTGATAAATCTGCAGTTTCCTTAGATGCCTCTAAGGTAATAAACGCATAATATTTAAGTTGTAGATAACAAGGATGCCGTTTTGGAAAAAACGGCATTTTTTGTTAAAAACCTTTTTATAATTCGCTAATTGATACCTTTAACGTAAAATTGTAATTATGGCTATCATTAAATTATCTGCAATAGAAAGAAGAAAACTTACCATCTTCTTTACTTGCTTAATCTTAGCAGTTTTAGCATGGTTGTTTTTTTCGCTTTCTAACAATTATGAATATGAAGTAAAGACCGCCGTAATTTTCAAAAACCCGCCTTTAAACAAAGCTTTTAATCCCTTACAGTCAGATACAGTGGTTTTAACCGTTCAAGGGACGGGCTGGCAATTGTTATTTACCAAATTAAGGATCTACCCCAAAGATGTAAAAGTTAGTTTGGCACCTCTAAAAAATAGAAATTTTATCACTTTTACCAACCAGTTGAAAGACATTAACCAAGAGTATTCTTCACAACAGCAAATTGTTAGCGTTGTGCCAGATACACTTTATTTTGATTTTACTACAAGAAAAGTTAAGAGGGTGCCTATTAAATTGGTTACCAAGCTTTCTTTTATCAAACAGTTTGGGCAATCAAACCAGGTGGTTTTAGACCCAAAAGAAGTAACCGTAACTGGGCCCCAGAAAGAGTTAGATAAAATTACTTATTGGCCAACAGATACGCTAGATAAAAATAAAGTTAATGTAGATATAATACAAAACGTTAGTTTAAAACAACCCGATGAAAACAATATTTCTGTTTTCCCCTCGCAAACATTGGCTAAAATACCGATAGAAGAATTTACAGAAAAAACATTTAAAATACCCGTTAAGGTAATCAATAATAAAGAATACTATAATATTAAGCTGATACCAGAAAAGGTTAAAATAGTTTTTATGGTTCCTTTATCGGCTTATGCCAATGTAAATGAAAGCGATTTTGTGGCAACGGTAGATTTTAATTTATGGAAAAACGATAAAATGCAACAACTGCCCATTGTTATAGAAAAGAAAAAACCTTTTTTAAAGTTTAGAAGGGTAGAACCAAATCAAATAGATTTTTTTATAAGGAAATGATGTTTAAAGTTGGTATAACCGGAGGTATCGGTAGCGGAAAAACTACTGTTTGTAAAATATTTGAGCTTTTACACATCCCGGTGTTTTATGCAGATGATGCCGCAAAAGAATTAATGATTAGCGATGGATCTTTAATGGAAGCCATAAGACAAAATTTTGGGTCTAAAGCCTATCTTGCAAACGGCAACCTAAATAGAAAGCATATTGCAAACCAAGTTTTTAATTCTCCTGAGAAGTTGAATATATTAAACTCTTTGGTACACCCAAAGGTTTTTGAAGCAATGGATATTTGGAGCCAAAAACAAAAATCTCCTTATGTAACAAAAGAAGCAGCTTTACTTTTCGAGAGTAGATCTTACTTAAAAAACAACATCAATATTTTGGTGAGCTCTCCTTTAGAATTGCGTATCAAAAGAATAATGCTGAGGGACCGTATCAGCAATGAAAAAGTGCAAGAAAGAATCAACAATCAACTTTCAGAGGCAAAAAAACAGGAGCTGGCAGATTATATCGTTTACAACAATGAGGTTGATCTTCTGATCCCCCAAGTGCTAAAACTACACCGGGTATTTTTAAATAAGGCCCAACATACCTAACATTTAATGGAAGACGATTTTTTGATTAAAACGCCACAGGGTTTATATTGTAAATACGGAGATTTTTATATTGATGCAATTTTGCCGGTAAACAATGTGGTCATTTCCCATGCCCATGGTGATCATGCAAGGCCAAACAATCACCACGTTTTTTGTACCTGCCCAACCAAAGAAATTATGGTGCTAAGGTTTAAAAAAAATGCAGGTAAACACTTTCATTTATATAATTATCATCAAGAATTTAAGATAGGAGAGGTGTTAATTTCTTTCCTATCGGCAGGGCACATCATTGGCTCTGCAATGATCAAGATGGTATATAAAAATGTAACTTACCTCTACACTGGCGATTATAAATTACAAGAAGATGCCACTTGCCAACCCATAGAATTTTGTAAAGCAGATGTTTTGATTACAGAAACAACTTTTGCAAACCCAGAAACCAAACATCCAGATCCAGCAAAAGAAATTGAAAAACTCAATAGTATCCATCAAAATATTTTACTAGGTGTTTATGGTTTGGGCAAGGCGCAGCGTATTACGCAACTCATCAATAAAATTTGTCCCCAAAAAAACGTTTTGGTTCATTATTCCATTTACCCAATACATCAACTTTATCAAAAACAAGGGTATGATTTAGGTAAATACCAATTTTATGATCGTAAATGGATAAAACAACACCAAACAAACCAGGTTTATTTAGTACCCCCGCTTACTTTTAACGCTTACGGTAAAGCGATCAATCTGGTTAAGATCTTTGCATCTGGTTGGGATAATATACAAAAAGGGAATGATGAAAAGCTCTATATTTCTGATCATGTAGATTGGGAAGGTATCTTGCAAACCATTAAAATTGTATCGCCAAAAAAAGTTTGGACACTACATGGCGATGGTAAAAATTTAAAGCATTATTTTAGCGATAGTTTAGAGGTAAAGATTCTTTAGATGTTAATAGAAAAGATAGATTATTATATTAACGCAGATGGTAACTACGTTTTTACAGAAAAATATCATTTAAACAGAGGGTATTGTTGTAAGAACGAGTGTAAACATTGTCCCTGGAAATATAAGAAAGCACAAAAAAACAATCAAAACTCCAAATAACCATCAATTATGGAAATTGAAAAAGAGATCAAGAACAATAAGTTTATCAACAATTATCACAAGGCTTCGGTAAATATCCTTTTCACATATAATTGGTTAAACTCGATGTTAAAAAAAGAGTTGAATCAACATAAAATCACAAATCAACAATTCAATATCTTAAGGATTTTAAGGGGCCAATATCCTAATCCATGTACCGTTAATATTTTAAAAGAGAGGATGTTAGATAAAATGTCTGACGCATCGCGTATTGTTGATAGGTTAGTACAAAAAGAATTGGTAACCCGCAATACCAATAAAAAAGATAGGCGATCTGTGGATATTCTAATTAGCGATAAAGGTTTATGCCTTTTAGAGAACATTCATTTAGAAGCTGAAATGTCAAAGATTTTATCCCAGAATATTTCAGAAAAAGATTGCCAACATTTAAGTAATTTATTGGATAAATTAAGAGGCTAATGCTAGATAAATTAAAACAGATAACCACCTTTATTTTTGATGTTGATGGTGTTTTAACCGATGGTAAGATCTTGATTACCGAAAACGGAGATCAATTGAGGCAATATAACATTAAAGATGGTTACGCAATCCAGTTAGCCATGGGCAAAGGTTACCATGTGTGTATCATTACAGGTGCAAAATCTAAATCTGTTGGGCTTAGGATGCAGGGTTTGGGCATTGATCATGTTTATTTGGGCGCTTCTTATAAAATGCCATTGTTTGAAGATTTTTTAAATAATGCCAATTTAAAAAGAGAAGAAATAGTTTATGTGGGAGACGATTTGCCCGATCAAGAAATTATGGAACAGGTTGCACTCTCAGTTTGTCCTGCTGATGCGGTTGAAGAGATAAAAAACTGTGCCGGCTATATTTCTGAATTTAAAGGTGGCCAAGGCGTTGTACGGGACATAATTGAAAAGGTTTTGAAAGTAAAAGGCGATTGGTTTGTAGAAAAGCCATCAGCTAATGACGGTGCACTAAAAAATAAGGGCTAGATCATATTCTTTGTTTGAATATAACCTAACCCATAATATAGATTATAATCAGTCTTGATGTGCTAATTCAAGCGATTTGATTTTGTTTAAATGCCCTTTAATTCCATCTCTCTGTTTTTTTAACAAAGCGTAATGATCTGCATGGCCTTCGTAATCTTTTAATATGGTGTCATATTTTTCTAGCGCAGCTTCTTCTCCAGTTTCAATGGCACTTAAAATTGCTCCATCTTCATTAGAAGAAAAAGCCTCTTTAATTGCTAACCAAGATCTGTGCAGGGCACCTAAAACCCCACCTTCATCATTATCAGACGAACCGCCGTGTTGTAAAATATGAGCTTTCAATTCTTCGGCATAAATTGCCCTTTCTGCAGAAAATGCTAAAAAAGTTTCTTTCAAATCTTTAGATTTTACGTGTTCTACCGCATCTTTGTAGCCTTCTTTTCCGTCATTTAAAATATTGACCAATACTTTAAGATCGTTAATGATTTCATTTTGATTTTTCATGATATTTGTTTTATGTTTTGCAATTCTCTTACAATAGAGATATTTATGCTTCATAAAACATTTAATATGCCAAAGATGGGAGTTGTTGATATTTAATAAAATATCATCGTATCAATAATTGTTGCATTCATTAAATTATTTATCGCATTTTAGCAAAAAACCTGATTTAATTGTCGATGAAAATATATTTAGCATCTAAATCGCCCAGAAGGCAAGAACTTTTAAAACTGATGGGTTTTGAGTTTGAGTTGATGATCAAAGAGATTGATGAAAGCTACCCTGCCGGATTACCTTTAATAGAAGTAGCACCATACCTATCAAAAATAAAATCGGATGCTTTTGAAATCAATTACGATGATGAAATAATTATTACCGCAGATACGGTTGTAATCATTAATGATGAGTTACTGGGTAAACCCAAGAATAATGAACACGCATTTGAAATGTTAAGTAAGTTAAACGGAAGAACCCATTTGGTAGTAACCGGCGTTACCATTAAATCCAAAAAGAAAGTACACACCTTTTCTCAAACCACAAAAGTCGCTTTTTCTAAACTTAGCGATGATCAATTATGGTTTTATATTTTAAACTACCGGCCTTTAGATAAAGCTGGAGCTTATGGCATACAAGATTGGATTGGGATGGTGGGCGTTTCTTCTATAGAAGGTTCTTATACCAATGTTATGGGTTTGCCCACAGAAAAATTGAACAGCGAGTTGATGCGATTTTTGTAATTCACTAATTTGTTAAATATTAATAATGGCCCGTTTAAAATTTATTTGATAGTTGCCTACGCTTACAACCAAATTTTGGTTAGGCAATTAGCTTAAACCACCTTGATTTTTATATACCCATTTATATTTTAAAGGTGTTCAAAATTGCTGTTTAAACTTTAAATAATAACGGCTATTTTCAAATAAATTTACCTGCTTTAGCTCAAAAATCTATGATCATAACTATACTGTTAAATACCAGTTATTTAACATGATGCTCTTGCGCATCAATACTGGCATAAATTTTTTCTATCAGGTCTTTGTTCTTACTTAAAACAACTTTTCTTTTGATGCTCAATTTAGGGGTTAATTCTCCACCGTCAATCGTAAATTCTTGAGGCAAGAGCGCAATTTTTTTTATTTGTTCCCAATGGCCAAAGTTAGTGTTCAATTTTTCTACTTCGTTCCAAATTTTTTCGCAAATAGCCTTATCTTTCACTAATTTTTCGGGATCGGTTTCGCTAATTCCATTTTTTGCTGCCCAATCTTTTAATTTTTCAAAATTGGGTACGATCAATGCAGATGGGAATTTTCGGTTTTCTCCAACAACCATAATCTGCTCTATATAAACAGATTCTTTAAATTTGTTTTCTAAAACCTGCGGAGCAACGTATTTACCGCCTGCCGTTTTGAAAACTTCTTTTTTTCTATCGGTAATGGCCAAAAAGCCATCTTTAAATTCGCCAATATCCCCCGTGTGGAACCAACCGTCAATTATGGTTTCTGCTGTTGCATCGGGTCTTTTGTAATAAGCCTTTGTTACGCTTGGGCCTTTAACCAAAATCTCACCGTCTTCTGCAATTTTAACCTGTAAATTATTTAGCACCTTCCCAACGGTTCCAAACTTAGTTTGTCCTTTAAAAGGGGCGTTTACGGCTATCACAGGCGATGTTTCTGTTAAGCCATAACCTTCTAAAACTTTAATATCAGCACTCCAAAACACCCTAGCTAGGCGTTCTTGTAGGGCTGCGCCACCAGAAACGATACACAAAATTTCTCCTCCTAAAGCTTCACGCCATTTGCTAAAAATAAGTTTTCTGGCAATTTTTAATTTTAGTTCATAGAAAAAACCGTTTTTCCCTTCAACTTCATAATTGTGCCCCAATTGTAAAGCCCAAAAGAAAAGAGATTTTTTAATGCCAGAAAGTTCATGCCCTTTGGCAACTATACGGTCATAAACTTTTTCTAATAACCTTGGTACGGTGGTAAAGCAATGCGGCTTAACTTCTACCAAATTTGCTACAATGGTATCTATACTCTCGGCATAATAAACAGAAATCCCTAGATAAAAATACATATAACAAACCATCCGCTCAAAAATATGCGAAAGGGGTAAAAAGCTTAAGGCCTTTTTTATCTCTTTGGGATACATTGGGGCAGAGTAGATCACATTACTCATTAAGTTTTCATGTGTTAGCATTACCCCTTTTGGGGTTCCGGTAGTGCCAGATGTATAGATGAGGGTTAATAGATCGTCTTTGGTGATCTGCGATTTATAGGGTTCTAAATCAATATCGCTATTTTTTTTACCTAAATTTTTCACTTCTTCCCAATGTGCAAGATCATTTATCTTATCAAAAGTGTAAATGGAGATAGGTATTGCTGATGATTCCTTTACTGTATTAATTTTATCATATATTTCTTTGGTAGAAACAAAAATGATTTTTATTTCGGCATCATTCAAAATGAATTTTATATCATTTTCAGCTAGTGTAGGGTACATGGGCACTTGTGTGGCACCAATCTGCATAATACCGAAATCACAAAAATTCCATTCGGGCCGGTTTTCAGACATGATGGCTACTTTATCGTCTTTTTTAATGCCCAAGGCAATTAACCCTTTACTTATGTAGTTAGCGTTATCAATAAATTGATCAATGCTATATTTTATCCAATTGCTGTTAACTTTTGTTGCTAAGATATCATCGGCATCAAAATGTGCTTTATGGTAAGTAAGTAAGTCAAAAACTCTGCTTATTTTCTCCATTGTTAGTTTGGTTTTATGATATTAATTGGTTGCTATAAGATAAGATTCGATTTTAAGATCTTAAAGCGGTTTATCCTAAAATATGTAAATAAATCAATAATTACACCCAATTATGCCAAAATAATTTTTCTTTCTTATAAAGGGTTCAAATCTCTCAAAAATCATGTTTTTAGCACCTGTTAAGTAAAAAAATATTTATCTGATATTTAAGTTTTTATCACAATAGGCTATAAAAATTTAGTTTTTTTGTCTCATATGGTTGGTTTTTGGCACAAAATTGGCTAATTGCAGAGTTTAACAAACAATTAAAATTATGAGAAAATTAATCTTAACTACATTCGCTTTAATCTGCTTTGCCATTAGCGCATCTGCCCAAAGTTACACCACAAGTGCTGGCTTGGGTATTGATTTCGGAACTGGCCAAACTTTGGTTGGCCCTACTTTAAAGCATTTTTTTAATGCCAACAATGCCATTGAGGCCGATATTTTGTTTGGTAGCAACAATACATTAATTGCTGCTTACTACCAATACCACCAAGATTTTAAAGGTGCTAGCGGCTTAAAGTGGTATTTAGGTGGTGGCCCTGCCGTAAATCTTTATTCTGGTGGTTCTAGTTTTTTCTTAAGGCCAATGGTTGGTTTAGATTATAAAATAGATAACGCACCGCTTGCGTTAAGTTTTGATTGGAGGCCATCAATTTATCTAGGTGATACCGTTGGCGATAGATTTACCGCAGGTAGGTTTGGCTTAGGTTTTAAGTACGTTTTTAAATAGTATAGATTTATACCAAACAAAAAAGCCTGATTGATTAATTTCAACCAGGCTTTTTTTATTAAAGATGATTTTATTTAGCTTCTAATTTCTTTTTAGCTGCTTTCTTTGCGTCGCCTTCCAATTTATCTTTCAATTGAGACAACACATCAAGATCGCCTAAAGTAGATTTCTCTACAGAATCTTTCACTTTCTTAACTGATGCGTTTGCGGCAGTAGCTTCTTTTTTCTTGTTAGCTCTTTCTTCTGCAACCTCTTCAGCTTTTACTTGTTCCCAAATTCTGGCATGAGATACAACAATCCTCTTAGAGTCTTTATTAAATTCTATAATTTTGAAATCAGCAACATCATCCGCTTTAAGCGTGGATCCGTCTTCTTTAGCTAAATGTTTAGAAGGTACAAAACCTTCAACTCCGTAAGGTAAAGCAATAATTGCCCCTTTATCTGTTACTTTAGTAACCGTTCCCTCGTGGATAGAATCAATAGTAAAGATAGTTTCAAAGGTTTCCCAAGGGTTTTCTTCTAGTTGCTTGTGCCCAAGGCTTAATTTGCGATTATCAACATCTAATTCTAGAACAACGGTATCTAACTCTTCGCCTACTTTGGTAAATTCATTAGGGTGGTTAATTTTTTTAGACCATGATAGATCAGAAATGTGGATCAATCCATCAATCCCTTCTTCAATCTCTACAAACACCCCAAAATTAGTCATGTTTTTAACTACGGCTTTATGCTTGCTTCCGATAGGATATTTTTCTGCTGCATTTTCCCAAGGATCTGGCGTTAATTGCTTAATGCCTAAAGACATCTTACGCTCGTCTCTGTCTAAGGTTAAAACAACGGCTTCAACTTCATCACCGGTTTTCATAAACTCTTGTGGGTTGCGCAAGTTTTGCGACCAAGACATTTCAGAAACGTGTATCAAACCTTCTACTCCAGGTATAATTTCTAAGAAAGCACCATAATCTGCAACGGTAACGATCTTGCCCTTCACTTTAGAACCGATAGCTAAATCAGTATCTAAAGATTCCCAAGGGTGTGCAGAAAGTTGTTTTAAACCTAAAGCGATACGTTTTTTCTCGTCATCAAAATCAAGAACAACAACGTTAACTTTCTCATCTAAAGATAATACTTCTTTCGGGTGCTCTATGCGGCCCCAAGAAATATCGGTAATATGTAATAAACCATCTACTCCGCCAAGGTCAATAAATACACCAAAATCGGTAATGTTTTTAACGGTTCCTTCTAAAACCTGTCCTTTTTCAAGTTTAGAAACTATCTCAACTTTTTGGCTTTCTAGATCGTCTTCAATTAAAACTTTGTGCGATACTACAACGTTCTTAAATTCGTGGTTTATTTTTACCACCTTAAATTCCATTGTTTTACCAACGTAAACATCGTAATCTCTAATAGGCTTAATGTCAATTTGCGATCCCGGTAAGAAAGCTTCAACGCCCATAATATCTACGATCAAACCACCTTTAGTTCTGCTTTTCACAAAACCGTTGATGATCGTATCGTTTTCTAAGGCTTCGTTGATCATCTCCCAAGAGCGCTGGGTTTTAGCTCTTTTACGAGACAATACCAACTGGCCATTTTCGTCTTCTCTTTGTTCAACAAATACATCTACGGTATCGCCTTTCTTAAGGTCGGGCATATCGCGAAATTCGTTCACGGCTACTAAACCATCAGATTTAAAACCGATGTTTAATACCACATCTTTGCTGTTAATGGTTACAACAACCCCAGAAATAATCTCGCCCCTTGTTACAGAGTTGAAAGTACCAGAGTACATTTCTTCCATTTTCTCACGTTCGGCTTTGCTGTAATTGCCAAACATTTTTTCATCAGCGTCCCAATCAAATTCATCAGGGTCTGCAATTTTTGATGAGGATTTAATCTCGTCAATAGATAATGAATCAGCTTCTGACTCATATACCTCTTTTACTTTTTTTTCAGTGTCATGAAGTTCTGCTTCTTTAGCTTTTAACTCCTTCTCTGCTACTTGTTTTTTTGCCATTAATTAATTTATCTCCTTTTTCCCGCTTTTGCGGACTGCAAAGGTAGGAATATATTATTTGAATAAAAAGTATTTTTATTTTCAATTTAATTGAAAATGAAGCATTTGGGAACTGATTTTTCTTTTTTGTTGATATTTAGAGACGCAATACGGCGAAGATGGATGGTATTGTTTGATTATTGATTTAAAAAATGAATAGAACCAGAAAAATTAAATATCTGTTTGGGCGTTCGAGCGGGCTATCCCTGCCCGTTCCATTCAGGCGGGCATTATATCTTTTTTTGTCATCCTGATTTTTTCGTTACCCTCGGCACAGTGGAAGGATGACAAAAAAGGATGCCATTCCTATCCCTAACGCAAAAAAATAATAGGTATAACCCTAAGATTTGTGCGATTACATTCTAACTAAATAGGTTTCTGCTCTTCTGTCATGGCATCCCGATCAAACTTCCTGATGATGACCCTTGAACCTCTATCGTAACTAAAATAGTTTACTATCCAATTGATTAGAGTAACCACTTTGTTTCTAAAGCCCACCAAAAATAGAAGGTGTACAAACATCCAGGTTAACCAAGCAAAAAATCCCTGAAATTTCCAATGTTTTAAATCTACAACGGCCTTGTTTCTTCCTACTGTGGCCATAGATCCTTTATCGTAATAATCAAAAGGTTGAGGTTTTTCTTTATTGATGATCTTTAGCAGATTCTCTCCTAATTGTTGCCCTTGTTGTATGGCGGTTTGCGCAACCCCGGGATGGCCATGAGGATAATCTTTGGTCTCCATATAGGCAATATCGCCTATGGCAAAAATATCATCGTAACCTTCTATAAGGTTGTAATCGTTGGTTTTTAACCTTCCTCCTTTTACCACCTCTGCTTTATCTAGTCCCGGGATGATGGCACCTTTTACACCTGCGCTCCAAATAACTCCTTTTGTATGGATGCTCTGGGTATCGTTATAGGTAACAATATCTCCATCGTAATGGTTAACCCTTACGTTTTCCATAACAATTACACCCATATCCTTTAAAAATTCTTTTGCCTTGGCCGATGCCTCTTGAGAAAATGGCGACAAAACCCTATCACTACCTTCAATTAGATAGATCTTCATGTTTTTGATATCCAATTCTGGATAATCGTTGATCAAAACATGGTTTTTCAATTCTGCTAATGCACCAGAAGTTTCTACGCCCGTTGGGCCGCCACCAACCACCACAAAGTTCATAAGTGCCTCTTTTCTTTTTGGATCTTTCTCTATTAAGGCTTCTTCAAAATTTTGTAGTATCAAAGAACGTAGGTTTAAAGCCTCCGGAACGGTTTTCATGGGCATAGAAAAATGTTCAATCTCGGCCTGACCGAAAAAATTGGTTTCAGATCCGGTAGCGATCACTAAATAATCGTAATCGAAGTCTCCGATATCCGTTGATATTTTTTTCTCGGTGGCTAAAATCTGCTTTACGTCTGCAACCCTAAAGTTTAGGTTTTTTTGATGGCGAAAAACTTTTCTAAGCGGGAAAGCAATGGAATCTGGTTCTAAACCACCTGTTGCAACCTGATACAACAAAGGTTGAAAAGTATGGTAATTATGCCTATCAACCATTAAAACATCTACTTCTTTTTTATCTAGTTTTTTTGCCAATTGAATGCCCCCAAAACCGCCACCAATGATGATGATTTTTGGGAATTGTGTATTGTTGTTATCCATGTGTGATTATAAATGTTAATTTCTTAGGGTGGGGCTTCGACTCCGCTCAGCCTGACAATCGACTCCGCTCAGCCTGACAATCGACTCCGCTCAGCCTGACAATCGACTTCGCTCAGCCTGACAATCGACTTCGCTCAGCCTGACAATCGACTTCGCTCAGCCTGTCAATCGACTTCGCTCAGCCTGTCAATCGACTTTTCTCAGCCTGAAAATCGACTTTGTTCAGCCTGTCAATCGACTTCGCTCAGCCTGTCAATCGACTTTGCTCAGCCTGACAATCTACTTTGCTCAGCCTGACAATCGACTCCGCTAGGCAAAGAATAAAGAATAAATAAAATTTTCTTTGTTTGTTCAATCGTTCTAACTCATTTTTATACGGTTATTAAACTAAGTCTCCTTTTATTTTAACTTTAATTCCCTCTAATTGTTCATTTATACGCAATTGACATGCCAGCCTACTATCACTTCCTGCATTGGGCAGGGTATCTAACATATCCATTTCTTGGTCTTGCGGTTCTGGCAATTGATCTAGGCCTTCTAAAACCTGTACATGGCAAGTGGCACAAAGCGCCATACCGCCACAGTTGGCTAATATTTCATAGTCTGAAGCTTTAAGAACTTCCATTAAATTAAGATTTATTTCTTCAGGAATTTCTAATTTTTGTTCCGTACCGTTTCTATCAACAACTGTTAATTTTATCATTATTTTTATGGTTTAAGGTTTTAGGTTGAAGGAAAAAGGAAAATCATGATGATGATAAGTTTTTAACAATCTAATTTAGAAACTATTTACGCCGTAAACGGTAGTGTATTTAAAAGATAATTTTTGATCGGGATAAACAAACTTAAAAGCACTTTGCGCCATCAGCGCACCTTCATGGAAACCGCTCAAAATCAATTTTAATTTTCCCGGATAGGTATTGATATCGCCTATGGCAAATATACCTTCAACGTTTGTGCTGTAATCTTGGGTGTTTACCATAATTTGTGATTTTTCTATGTTTAAGCCCCAATCTGCAATTGGGCCAAGTTTTGGGCTTAAACCAAACAGCGGAATCAAATAATCGGCCTCTAATGTTTTCTCTTCTTTATCCTTTCCCAATAAATTAATTTCTTTTAAATGCCCGTTACCATTGATCTTTGTTAGATGTGATGATAAGATTAGATTGATCTTGCCCATCTCGGCGAGTTTAAATACTTTTTCGGCAGAGTCTGGTGCACCTCTAAAAGTATCTCCACGATGCACCAAAGTTGTTTCTTTGGCAATATTGGCTAAAAATATTGTCCAATCTAGTGCAGAATCACCGCCACCGGCCACAACGATCTTTTTGTTGCGATAAACTTCTGGGTCTTTTACCATATAGTTTACGCCTTTGCCTTCAAATACGGCCA
This sequence comes from Pedobacter segetis, assembly GCF_016623585.1. Taxonomy (GTDB): domain Bacteria; phylum Bacteroidota; class Bacteroidia; order Sphingobacteriales; family Sphingobacteriaceae; genus Pseudopedobacter; species Pseudopedobacter segetis. Next base: position 31,460 of record NZ_JAEHFY010000010.1, on the reverse strand, counting down.
AATTTTCAATATCAGGTTTACGAGGTTCAAAACAACCCAAACCACCTGCAATAACAACCGCTTTACAATGGATTTCTGTGTTGTAGCTAGTGGTTACTTTAAAAACTCCGTTTTCATCTCGGTTTAGTTTTTCTACTTTCTCGCCCAAAGTAAAGCCGGGATCAAAAGGTTTTATTTGTTCCATTAAATTATCGACCAATTCTTGGGCTTTAATCTCTGGGAAACCCGGGATATCATAAATTGGTTTATGGGGATAAATCTCTGACAGTTGGCCGCCGACTTGTGGTAGCGCATCTATCAAATGGCAACGCATTTTTAATAAACCGGCTTCAAAAACGGCAAATAAGCCTACCGGGCCCGCCCCGATGACGCATAAATCTGTATGTATAGTTGTTTGATTGCTCATGATAATGATTGATAAATGGTGTTTAATATTCTTTTTAAATCGTTATAATCATCTTCGCTTAGGTTTTCCCAGGCTTTATTTCTAATTTGGGCAACAACCGGCCACCATTCCCCAAATTTTTGGATCCCTTTTTTTGTTAAGTGGATGATAAAACTGCGCCTATCATTTGTACACGCCTTGCGTTCTACTAAATCTTTTTTTACCAATAGATCTAAAATGCGGGTTAGCGTTGGGTGGTCTTTACCTGTAATTTCTGCCAACTGGCTTTGGTTTTGATCATTATTTTGGTTCAAAGCTTTTAATATAAGCCATTGATCAACCGTAATATCAAAGTTTTGCTCTTTAAAGCACTTTTGGGCATACTGTTTTATTTTCCTATTGGTGCGATCTAAAAGGTAAGAATAGGTGCTGAATTTTTCTGTTGTTTCCATAATAATTAGTGCAACAAATATATGAAAAAAATTATCTGTATCAAAAACGGGCAATGTTAATTAAACTGAGATTTAGCTGGTTGTTTTTTTAAAGACCGGTGTTTTTTGTGGTTAATTAGGTTATGCGCTAAGGATGCGCAGGGCTTGGTACATTATTTAAAAGCTTTTTTCTGCTTTTAAATAATTACGGCAACCCCGAAGCAGCCTGACCGAAGCCTTTTTCTGGCGAAGGTAGCGCCCAAATAATTATGGGGTATGTTTTAAAACAATAAATCATGAACTTTGACTTTTTAATCTCAATCATTTCAAAAAAAAACTATCTTTGTGCGGCAAATAGAGTACCCTAATTTATTTGCTATGCAACTTGATCCCACAAAATTTTTAGCCGACGGTTTAACTTATGACGATGTACTTTTGGTGCCGGCATATTCTGAAGTTTTGCCACGCGAAGTAGATACTTCTAGCTATTTAACCAAAAAGATAAAATTGAATGTCCCTATTGTTTCTGCGGCAATGGATACGGTTACCGATTCTAACCTGGCCATTGCCATTGCCCAAGCGGGCGGCATTGGCATGATCCATAAAAACATGGGCATAAATGCCCAAGCAGATGAGGTGCGCAGAGTGAAGCGATCTGAAAGCGGCATGATACAAGATCCTGTGGTTTTGCATAAAGATGCTTTGGTTGGCGATGCTTTTAAGATCATGAGGGAATATAAAATTGGTGGCATACCCGTGGTTTCGGAGGATAATGTTTTGGTGGGCATCATTACCAACCGCGACCTTAGGTTCCAAAAAAATATGTCGCAAAGAATTTCTGAAGTAATGACATCTGAAAACTTGATTACCGCACCCGAAGGAACGGATCTGGCACAAGCAGAATTAATTTTGCAAGATTATAAAATCGAGAAGCTACCTGTTGTTAACGCCAAGGGGAAATTAAGCGGTTTAATTACCTTTAAGGATATACAAAAGTTTAAGAATTTTCCTAATGCTTGTAAAGATGAGCATGGCAGGTTAAGGGTTGGCGCCGCAGTTGGCGTAACCCATGATACCATGGCTAGGGTGGATGCTCTGGTAAAAGCCGGGGTTGATGTGATAGCCATAGATACCGCACACGGACATTCTAAAGGCGTGATAGATAAATTAACCGAAGTTAAGACAAAACACCCTGATCTGCAGGTTATAGCAGGAAACGTAGCCACCGCAGCAGGTGCAAAAGCTTTGGCAGATGCAGGCGCTGATGGTGTTAAAGTAGGTATTGGACCTGGCTCTATTTGTACCACAAGGATTATTGCCGGTGTTGGTGTACCACAATTGTATGCGGTTTATGAAGCTGCTAAAGGTTTGGAGGGTACTGGCATCCCGGTAATTGCCGATGGTGGGATAAAATATACAGGCGACATTGCAAAAGCAATTGCAGCAGGGGCTAGCTCTATTATGGCTGGGTCTTTATTTGCAGGGGTAGAAGAATCGCCCGGGGAAACGATAATTTACGAGGGAAGAAAATTCAAATCATATCGTGGAATGGGCTCTGTTGAAGCAATGGAGGCGGGTTCTAAAGATCGCTATTTCCAAGATGTTGAAGACGATATAAAGAAGTTGGTACCAGAAGGTATTGTTGGGCGTGTGCCTTACAAAGGTACTTTGGCCGAGGTAATGCACCAATTTATTGGGGGTTTAAAAGCCAGTATGGGTTATTGCGGAGCAAAAAATATTGATGCTTTGCAGAAAGCGCAGTTTGTTAGGATTACAGCCTCTGGAATTAGGGAATCTCATCCGCATGATATTACGATTACTAAAGAGGCACCAAATTATAGCAGGTAGGAAATTAGTTCATTAGTATCTGCGTGATGGTTAGTTATTATAAGTTCATTAGTAGTTAGTACATTAGTATTTCCTAAATGGTAGGTTAGTTGATTAACCAATTAAAGTTTACTGTTTAATAGATACCGATTAAAGTTTACAGATTATTTAACCCAATTAAAATTTTCTATTTGATGAGCGCCGATTATTGAATACGGACTAACCGTTCACTATTTATTCATAAACTCTACAAAATTTAAAAGCATGATCAAATCACTTTGCGTTTATTGCGGTTCTAACTTTAACGGCGATCCTTATTTAAAACAAGCAGTAGAAATTTTAGCCAAAGAAATGGCAGGACACAAAATAAAATTAATTTTTGGTGGAGGAAGCGTTGGTGTGATGGGATTGATCGCAGATGCAATTTTGAACAGTGGGGGAGAAGCGATTGGGGTTATCCCTCAATTTTTAATGGATAAAGAAGTTGGGCATAAAGGCTTGACCGAAATGATCGTAACCGAAAACATGCATCAGCGTAAGCAAAAAATGGCAGATCTTTCTGATGCTTTTTTGATTTTACCCGGAGGATTTGGCACTTTGGAAGAATTTTTTGAGGTGCTAACTTGGTTACAACTGGGCTTGCATAAAAAGTCTATCGGTGTTTTAAACATTGGGGGCTTTTACGATTTTCTTTTTAAACAGATGGATGTGATGGTAGAACAACGTTTCTTGAAACAAATAAATAGAGATCTGGTGATCAATGAAAGCGACCCAGTTAGAATCATCAAAAAAATGAACAAATTTGTTGCCGAGCCAGATGAAGTTTGGTTTAAAGACAGGAATTTGATTTAATTCTGTAGTTTTTAGTCGGCAGCCCGTAGTTAGTTTGTGAATGTAAAATGGAAGTAAGTCTGCAGTTTTTGTCGGCAAAGGGTTAATTGATATGAATTTTCGGGCAGGTTTCCTATCGTCAACATGAAGCTAAAAGTAGAGATTTTTCTCAGTCTTACTTCTTACATCTATTATCTCACTTCTTAAATATCATTTCTCAAATCTCAGCTCTAATATCTATCTAACAACGCTGTGCTTAAAAGAGTAAAAGGTAAGGATAGAGAAGCCCGTGAAAAGCATTAAATGAAATGGCAATAGGGCAAAGTCTTTATAATAGAAAGCGAAGAATAAACCTAAGGCAAAATATAACACTAAAAAGAACTCGGCAAAGAAAGCTTTTGGCAAAGCCCTTTTGATGTAAATATTCTGCTCAAAATTTTGATCTAAATTAGTAATATTAAATTTAGGCGTTCTTATAAAATCTGATTTAAAACCAAATAAACCTTCTAAAACCGCCACAGAATTATGAAAACTTAAAGCCATAGAAACAGATAAAAACATTGGGTATAGTTTGGCAAAGGTTTTTATGCTTTCTTTTTTAGACGAAGTGGCAACTATGTAAAATATGGTAACGATAACAAAGCCCAACAAGAAAAAAGTCATCATATCGAAGTATATAGGATTGATATCGTGATTGTTTTTGATGATTAGGACGGGTACACTTAAAATACTGGTAATAAAAACAAATATGAATACATAAGAATTCATTAGGTGCAAGGTACCAAAAATTTTCTTTTTTAGCCCAACATCTGCCTTCCAGATCTCTTTAATCATTTTCTTAGAAGTTTCTATTGCGCCTTTGGTCCAACGATGCTGTTGAGAGCGCAAGGCATTAGACTCTACGGGCAACTCTGCTGGGGTAACCACATTTTCTACATAAATAAACTCCCATCCCTTTAATTGTGCCCTATAACTTAAATCTAGATCTTCTGTTAAGGTATCATGTTGCCAGCCGCCAGCATCAATTATACATTCTTTGCGCCAAATGCCCGCAGTACCGTTAAAGTTCATAAACAGGTTGGCTTTATTTCTACCGGTTTGCTCAACGGTAAAATGCCCATCTAAACCAAAACCCTGTATTTTTGTTAGTAAAGAATAATCTTGATTGATATGCCCCCAACGGCTTTGCACCATCCCAATTTGAGTTGCGTTGAAATAGGGTATCAATTTCTGTAAAAAATCTGCTTCAGGTAAAAAATCCGCATCGAAAATAGCAATAAATTCTCCTTTTGCACTTTTAATACCATGCTGCAAAGCACCGGCTTTAAAGCCTATGTTCTTTTCCCTTTTGATGTGCAAAATATCATAACCCAAAGTTTTCATTTTATTGATGATGCCTTCAGTTTGGATCAATGATTGGTCATCAGAATCATCTAACACCTGTATCTCTAATTTATGGCTAGGGTAATTTAGGTTACATACAGCATTTATCAATCTTTCTACCACGTATAACTCATTGTAAAGAGGAAGTTGAATAGTAACAATTGGGATTTTAGGCGGCATAACAGGGATCACATCTGTTTTTTTCTTTGCCCTTAAATAAGAAAATATAAGGTATGCCTGCCCCACACTAAATATAAATATGATAATTAGTGAGATGGTATAAAGTATTAATATTGAAATTTGCCAGATCATTTTTTGGATTGCAAAATTACAAGTTTTTAAATATCATCCAGATTATTTTATAGCCGGCCAAAACTACGCCTTTTAAAGTTCCCGATATTTTACTGATACCAATTCTTTTTCTGTATTTCACAGGGACTTCAATACACCTTAAATCAAGTTTGGCTGCTTTAATTTGCATTTCAACTGTCCACCCGTAAGTTCTATCCTTCATTCCTATAAGTACCAGGTTTTCCCAAGATATAGCTCTAAAAGGGCCTAAATCTGTAAATTTTACACCATAGAATATTTTAATTAATCTAGTTGCTAGCCAGTTGCCAAATCGTTGTGGCAATGTCATTGATCCTTTTTCTTTTACGCCAAGGGCCCTAGATCCTATTACCAGATCTGCCCTATTAAGTTGTATCGGTAATATAACATCAACTATTTCTTGTGGATAATCCGAGTAATCGCCATCGATAAAAACAACAATATCTTTACTTTTTGCTTTGCCCTTTAAATAGGATATGCCCTTTAAACAGGCATTTCCATATCCCGGAATGGTAGCATCAATAGTTGTGGCGCCTGCATTTTTGGCTTCAGCGGCAGTATTATCACTTGAGTTATTATTACAAACGATAATTTCAGTAACTAAATTTTTGGGAATGTCGTTAATGACTTTAGCAATGGATTTCTCTTCATTAAAGGCAGGGATAATTACATATACCTGTCTTGGGGTTAAATTTACAGTCATTAAAATGCTTTCTCTTCTGGCCTAACATAAGCATCAAACCTTCCTTCTTCTGCTAAATTTTCTAACTTTAAAACTCCTCTTGGGCATACTGCGGCGCAAACGCCGCAACCCACGCAAGACGATCTAATTATATTTTCTCCGTTTTGAGCATAAGCCCTTACATCAATTCCCATTTCGCAATAAGTAGAACAGTTTCCGCAAGAGATACATTGCCCTCCGTTTGTGGTGATTCTAAATCTTGATTTAAAACGTTGAACAATACCTAGATAAGCCGCCAGAGGGCAGCCAAACCTGCACCAAACCCTGCTCCCCATTACCGGGTAAAAACCGGTGCCGATTGCCCCAGCAAACATAAAACCTATCCCAAAACCATAAGCTTGTCTTATTGAATAGGTATCGATGCCTAAAATACTAGAAGATCCCGTAAAAAAGGTATATAAAACGGCGGCGGTCATTATTACGGCAAAAACCAGTACGCTATGGACAATAATCCTTTCAAATTTCCAAGCTTTTAAAGATTTATCTGATAGCTGACGGAAAGGATCCCCTAAAGTTTCTGCCAAGCCTCCACAACCGCATACCCAACTGCAATACCATCTTTTACCAAAGAAATAAACCATTACGGGTACGCCAACTACAATCAAAAATATGCCCCAACCTAGCATCCAATAGCCTAACATCCCATTTGATGTTAACTGGGTTAAATGATAATCAAAAAAGAAAGTATAATCTAATGGCCAGATGTTTTTAAAATCCATTGATGGCAATTGAAGCTTTGTTAAAATATTTGGGATCATGAAAGCAAAGGCTATCTGAAAAAACAATACCGAGCAAGTCCTTAACTTTTCATAGTTATTGTTTCTGTATTTGATAAACATCCTTACGCTCATCACGCTCATTACCAAACAATATAAAAACCCGTATAAAAACCATTGCGATGCAGCTGCGCCGGTTAATGTTGTGCTTAAACCATCTACCAACAAGATCCAATTACTTAAATATGCAGGTTGCTGGTAAATGCAGATATAAAAGGCAATAAGAAAAGCCGCAAAAAGAAAAGCGATGATACCCCTGTTGGTTATCCCACGATGATAGATGTGGTTGTTTTTGATACCGGCTACAGGTTTTAGATACAGTGCGGGAACCATGTACATCAAACCGCCTAAAGAGCTGATCAAAAAGCAAATGATAAACAGCAAGGCCAGGTTGTTTTTTACAAAACCCCCACTGCTATCTTTCACGATATTTAAAACATGGCTATCATTAATTACTTTATCCCATTCTTTTTTCTCCCTAAATTCTTTATTGGCATTATCAAAAGCTTTGTTATAATCAGAAATAAAAGAAATGTTATTACCGTACTCTTTATCAAACAAGTTTTTTAAAGAGGGTTCTAAGATCTTTTGTTGTTGCGCATCGGTAAAATTCTCTTTGAACGTTTTTTCGGTCAATTTATAGGTTCCCAAAAAAGGTAAAGAGAGAAAAACTGCAAAGCAAATCAAGAATATGCTTAAGCCGGTGTTACGGATTATTTTCATGTGTATTTAATTAAACTGCCGATGTTAAAAAACAAAGAATCTTTTTTTAGGGATATTTGCTTTGAACTTTGGATATGCGTTATTAAAGTTTTCTATTATTTCTTTATGATGGCTCTTGTAAAATTCTGGGTCAAAAAAACCTTTATTTAAATTTGATATACATTTAGAGATATCCTGATTATTCCTAATCCAATCATCGGCAACGGTTTGTTTAAACCTGATGCCAAAGAAGTTAAAGCCCCTTAAACTGCCATCAGCTTTAGCAAAATTTGCCCTCATAGAAATTTTACCGTTTTTATGTTCCCAATAAAATGTATCTTCATCATCAAAGGGTTTTTTGAGCATAAGGCCATAAGTTTGATATTCTATATCTAAGAACTTGGCAGAATTAAACCAGATCCCCCTTTCATATTCGGTTTTATTGCCACAAATGGTATTTGCCAAGGCCCTTCCCTGCATTTTACCCGTGTACCAAAGTTGCTCTACGGGCGGGTGGTTTTCTTTTGGGTTCTTAAACTGTGCACAATCGCCCAAAGCATACACGTCTTTGATGTTGGTTTCTAAAAACTCGTTTACCAAAATGCCTCTATCGGTTTCTAATTTGGTAGCCTTCAAAAAAGAAATGTTTGGGCTAACACCTGCCGTTAAGGCCACAAAGCCGCATTTAATTTCTTTGTTATCTTTAGTGATGATGGCTTTTACTTTTCCATCATCATCTGAAATGATTTCTTTTAACTCTGATCTTAACATGAGGTTCATGCCATGTTCTTTGATATGCCTGCCAACCAGTTCTGCTTCTTCTTTGGGCAATACACCACCCCAATAATGGTCATCGCGAACTAAAAAATTGACGTGTATATTTCTCGAATGCAGCATCTCTGCCATTTCGATACCTATCAAACCACCGCCAACAACCACCGCATCTGTAACGCCCCTGGTGTTCTCTTCCATTATTTCTACGTCTTGCTTGGTAATTAAACCTTGCACACCTTTTAGATCCTGCCCGGGCCAATCAAATTTGTTGTTAACCGATCCCGTAGAGAGAACTAATTTATCATAACTGATCTCTTCCCCGCGATCACTGAAAAGTTTTTTATTGTCGAAATCTATTTTTTGGATATAGGCATTTTTAAGGGCTATCCTATTTTTATCCCAAAACCAGTCTTCATAAGGTTTGGTATGTTCAAACTTCATGTGCCCCATATAAATGTACATTAAGGCGGTACGAGAGAAAAAATGATCAGATTCTGCAGAGATAACTAAAATCTCATGGTCGCTTTGTTTACGGATATACCTAGCAGTTGTTATACCAGATATTCCGTTGCCAATAATTACAATTTTCATTTTAGGTTTGGAGGTATGGATAAGGTTTTTTTAAGTTATTTGCCGTTTAATGCCCAATTATATTCCAAGTAGTCGATTTTTGTGTTTTTATCTATTTTTGTGCTAGAATATTTGTTCACAAAATTAATTACGCTTCCTTCTGCTTTAACAAAATCAGCTTTATACCAATCAAAAAGTTTTGATAATGAAGCTTTTTCTTTTGAGATTTTATTAAAAGCGGGATTGGCTAAAGCCGCTTTTGTGTTAGAAGTTAAGAAGCTTTGTATGTTAGCACCGGTATAGGCAAGGTTTTGTAATGTTGGGCAAGAAACAGCCGCACAGTTTACCGCAAAGTGTATTCTTGCATCAAATAGATCGCTACCCATTAATTTTTTCTTTTCAATATCGTTTAGGGATAAAGATTCTCCGTTAAATTTAAAAGGAAGTTTTTCATCAAAAGCCTTTCCGCCATCAATATTTTCGATAGATTTTGTAGGATAATTTCTTACAATTTTATCGATAACCGAGGCATTGTATGCGTTTACCCAATAAGCTGTTTGATCGTTCTTAGAAAGTTTAGCGGCATCAATCTTCCCTAAATAGGTAATATAGCTTTCTAACGCAGCTTTATCTTTAACAAAAGCACCGTAATCCACTTTTCCATTGCTAACGTTTTTCTTCAACAATTTATCAAATGCAGAATGATCTACGCTAGCCATTTCTGGGTTTGATGATTGGTTAGACGAAGAAGTTAGGTTGGTATCTGAAGTTTGGCTGTTATCTATGGATTTAGCTTGATTTTTTGGGGTGCCGCTTGTACAACTTGCAGAGATAAGGATTATAAATAACCCCGCTATAATATTTTGGAATTTTTTCATGATTTTGATATTGTTATAAATATTTAAACTATTTACGTTGATAAAGTTAATTAAGTTTTGATTGGTTGATAATTAAGGTGTGGTTTTTAATTATTTGTTAAATAACATCTTAAATCAAAATTAGAGCCACAAGAATAGCTTTTAAATAAAAAATCCCCTTGCGGGGAATAAAGTTATAACCTTCTAATATCTGCACCTAAAGCTTTTAACCGTGTATCAATATCTTGGTAGCCCCTTTCAATCTGTTCGATATTGTAAATGGTACTTCTGCCTGATGCCGATAGCGCTGCGATCAATAAGGAAACGCCCGCCCTAATATCTGGCGAGGTCATTTCTATCCCTTTTAATTGATACCTTTTATCTAACCCTATTACCGTTGCCCTATGAGGGTCGCAAAGAATGATCTGTGCGCCCATATCGATCAGTTTATCAACAAAAAACAAACGGCTTTCAAACATTTTCTGATGGATCAAAACAGAACCTTTTGCCTGTGTTGCAACCACTAACATAATAGATAGCAGATCGGGCGTAAAACCCGGCCAAGGGGCATCTGCAACGGTTAAGATAGAACCGTCTATAAAAGTATCAATTTCGTAACTTTTTTGAGATGGGATGTAAATATCGTCTCCACGCAACTCAAACTGGATCCCCAATCTTCTAAAAGTATCAGGGATAATTCCTAGTTCGTTATAACAAACGTTTTTAATGGTGATTTCCGATTCTGTCATCGCCGCAAGGCCAATAAAAGAGCCAATCTCGATCATATCTGGCAATAAACGATGCGCTGTGCCGCCCAATTCTTTAACCCCTTCAATAGTTAGTAAATTAGAGCCAATGCCGGTTATTTTTGCACCCATCCTGTTCAACATTTTACAAAGCTGCTGCAGATATGGCTCGCAAGCGGCATTGTAAATAGTGGTTTTACCTTGTGCTAAAACAGCGGCCATTACAATATTTGCCGTTCCGGTTACAGATGCTTCATCTAAAAGAATAAATGTGCCTTTTAATTGGGTAGCATCAATGTTAAAAAAACCGGTTTCGGCATTGTAGATAAATTTTGCGCCTAATTTTTCAAACCCCAGAAAGTGCGTATCCAAACGCCTTCTGCCAATTTTATCCCCACCAGGTTTAGGGATGGCTGCTTTACCAAAACGGGCCAAAAGCGGGCCAACGATCATAATAGATCCTCTTAAGCTACCGCCCTTCGCCTTAAAGGTTTGTGAATGGAAGAAATCTAGATTGATATTTGCTGCTTGAAACTCATAGGTATCTTTGGATACCCGTTTTACATCAACACCTAAATCACCTAAAAGCTCTATCAATTTGTTTACATCTTTAATATCTGGGATATTGCTGATGGTAATTTTTTCATTGGTTAATAAAACCGCTGATAATATCTGTAAAGCTTCATTTTTTGCTCCTTGAGGGATGATCTCTCCTTTTAAGGGTTTGCCTCCACGAATCTCAAATGCGTTCATATTTTTTGGTGATTTTACACTTGGTTTAAAAATAAAGAGGGTTTCTCAAAAATTTGTCATTCCGTTAGCCGGCTGGCTAATCGGAATCCTATCAAATGGGTTCTCATATTACTTTTTAATCTGCAAATGAGATACTGAAACAAGTTCAGTATGACACATCATCATGAGAAATCCAAAACAAGACTAAACTTAGTTAGACCTTCTGCTACCACCGTTGGTGGTGTAATTTTTTTGGCGGCCCTTGTTGTTGTTGTTTTGGCGGCCGCCAGAACCTCCTCGGTTGTTGGTCTTTTGTGATCTGGTGCCAGTATTGGTGTTAACCGGGGCCTTTACCTCTACCTTATTCAAAACTACTTCAGAAAGATCTAGGCCACCGTCAGATAATTCTCTTAAATCAGAGATTATCTGATCATCTGCTACGTGATCTTTATTCCACAGAGTATAAGCCATTTTCATAAAATTGGCGATAGAGTTTACCATGTGCTGTCTTTTGTCTGCTTCGGTAATTTCTTTAGCTCTTTTAATCATTAGCTCAACAGTATGCCCGTAGTGCTTAAACTTTATGCGCTTTTGCGGATAAGATAATGCCTCCGGCTTAAAGTTCATCTCTTCGTTGGTGGGCGATGGATAAGGGGAATCTACATCTATCTTAAATTTAGAGATGATCTGTAGGTGGTCCCAGAGTTTGTGCTTAAAATCTGGTACATCCCTCAAATGTGGGTTTAAGAAACCCATCATATCTATTACCACTTGGGCGTATCTATTGCGTTCTTCCTTGGTGGGCAAAGCAACAATATACTCTACCATATTTTGCACATTTCGGCCGTATTCGGCTAAAATCAGCTTTTCTCTTGAGGTGTTATAATCAAAAGTTTCTGTTGTATTATTGATCATTTTAGAATTTTAATTGCTTTTTTAAGGAAAGCCATAAACCTGTTTGGCAATTAGGCAACAAATTTAATAAACCTTGGGGGTTTTAACGATTATATTATCTATAATAATTTAAAAAGTAAAAACTACTGCTACTTTTACGAGTAAATTTAACATTCTTTTTTAGCTATTAAAATTAAATGAACTTAAACTATGGTTCTATTAAAGGATAAAAAACTGATAATTAGCTTATTGTTTTTCTTCTTATTCTGTTTGATCGCGATCGTAAACCATTATAGTTTAAGGACATTTTTTGATCTAGGGATGATCAACCAGGCACTTTACCAATTAGGTAACTTGCAAAATCCCTTGTTTACTTTGGGTATCGATGGGAAAGATATGCCTTTTTTAGCAACGCATTTTAGTCCAATTATCTATTTATATTATCCTTTTTTCTTGATTTTTGGGCACCTTACGCCAACTCTCATCCAAATATTAGCCATTTCCCTCGCCGGGGTTCCCATCTATAAACTGAGCTTACTGTTTTTAAACAACAATAAAACCTTGGCAAATTATTGCCTTATCCATTTTTATCTGATTTGGGGAATTTACTCGGCACTAGCGTTTGATTTCCATAATAACGTAATTGGATCTATGATGGTGCCTTGGTTAACCTTGTTTTTATTTCAAAAGAAAAACTATTTGCTAATTATTGCCAGTTTATTAATGGTTATGTGTATGGAAACTTTTGGCATTTGGCTTTTTACAGTGTTGTTGATCTTTATAATCTATCAGTTTAAACATAACAAACACTTAAATAAGATTGCATTATTGGTTGCATTTGCCGCCTTGGTTTATAGTTTGTTAGTTATAAACTTTGTGATGCCAAGTTTGCAAAATACTGCTCAGAATTTACAGTTTGGCAGGTACTCGCATTTAGGCGGTTCTTTAGCAGAGGTGTTTTTGAATTTAATCAAACACCCCAAAATAATTGTAGAAGGTTTATTTACCAATCTTAAAGACAAGAGTTTCGCCATTCAAAAAATAATTTTCTTGCTGTTTTTGTTTTTCTCTGGATGCTTTTTGATCTATAAAAACCCGCTGTTTATATTTATTTTTTTAGTACCATTAGCCTTAAAGTTTCTTTCTAATGATAGCGGTTTATTTGGGATATATCATCAATACAGCATAGAATTTGTGCCATTGTTGAGCATGGTGCTGATTTTTGGTTTAAACAAAACAAATTTTTTGATTAGGGAAAGGCTTGCGCTTGCTTGCTGTGCATTAACTGCAGTTTGTACTTTTGCATCTTTAAACTTTAGTTTGGGAGAGTATGATTATAAAGCTAATTCTTCGTTTTATAAGCCTGTGCATTTTAAACCGGGCCTAGATTTGGGAAGTGTTAAACAAAGTTTAAAATTAATACCTATTGATGCAAAAGTAAGTGCTAGTTCTTGTTTATCGCCTTACTTATTTCAAAGACGTTATCTATATCATTTCCCGATTATAAAAGATGCTAAATACATCGCAATAATCAAAAACAATAGGAGTACTTGGCCAATTTCAGAAGAAGCGCACCAACAGAAAATAGATCTACTTAAAAAAAGTGGTTTATTTAAGGTAATATCCGATCAAAAAGATATGATTATATTTAAAGCCAAAGAAAATTAAAGGTTAAGCTTTGCTTTCAAATCGGTAGAAATCTCATCAGTAATATCTAATATATGCCTTAGTTCGTTTGTAGAGTTTTCTATAATTTTATCGCAACGGTTACGATGTGGCAATAAGAAGCGGTTATATGCTGGGATCACGTGGTTATCCCACTTATACATCACATCGTCCTCAGAATAGCCCCTTTCTAAAAGATCTCTCTTTAACCTTCTCTCTAAGGCAATTTCGGCAGCGGCATCAATAAATATCCTACTATCAAAAATAGCGTCTATTTTTTCATAATGATAGATAAAAAGACCTTCTAAAATTAAAATTGGGGCAGGTTTGATCTCCATCATCTTGGGGATAGCGTTCGGATTGTTAAAAGTATATTCTTTTTTATGAACTGTTTTATGGTTTAAAAGATCATAAACATCTTTTTCAAACTGGTTAACTTCTATGCAAGTGGGTAAGTCAAAATTATGTAGGCGGTTTTGTTCTGGTGTCATTTCTCCCATTTGTATGTAATAATCATCTTGGGAAACCAAACAAACCTCTTCAGGGGTAAAATGGTTTAAGAAACAGTTTAAAAAAAAAGTTTTTCCAGAACCACTTCCTCCGGCAACTCCTAAAACGTAAGGTTTATCAATTTTCATTCGGTAAGCCGAAGGTTATGTTCACTAAAAATCTTTTGTCTAATGCGCCAATGGCCTCTGCGGTAGCTTTTGTAACTACAATAATCACATCTTTTGTGGTTTCGTTTTCTGTAAACCTGCCTACAACCTTTGCAAATACGCTTCTATTGGTCATTGGGTTGGTTATTTTTATTATCGTTCCAACTGGTGCTGTGCGGTGCAAAGCATAACTTTTGGTGGCATCTAAATTATTGTCATCGATCCAAACGGCTAATCCTTTATCGTTCATTTCGGTAATCCCGTACCTATTTTTTGGTATCTCTAAGGTGTTTTGAGAATCAACAGAATCTAAATATTTTATTTTATCAGATTTAATGGGTTTATTGTCTGTAGCCACTTCTGGCTTTCCTTTATCATTTATGGCAACTTCTTGGGTAAGGCTCACTTTATCGTTGGCTACAACTTTTAAGGTTTGCCCAACGCTTAGGCTATTGTTTTTTAAGCCGTTCAATAATTTAAGATCATCAACCCTCATGTTATATTTACTGGCAATACCGTACAATGTTTCCCCTTGGGCAACCTTATGGTTAATTTCTTTTTTTACAGGTTCATTTTCTTTTTTTGGAGGAGAGGAAAAAGAAGTTGGCGGATTTGTAAACGGGGTTTGGGTTGGTACTTTTATAATATCAGAAGGATGCAAGGCCACGCTTTTATTGTATTCCATTATAACTTGTGGGCTAATGCCGTATCTTCTGCCAATAGAATAATAAGTTTCTTTGGGCTCCACTTTGTGCAAAATCAATTTTTTGCCATTAAGGTTTTCTACCCCAATAGAATCTGTTAGGGAATTAGCTTTTGCACAAAAAATAGAGAAAGAAAATAAAATAAAAAGGAGTGTTTTATAATTCATGAAATGATTTTTATTCATTTTAAAAATTTTGCAATTATACTAAATAACTCACAATTTCCGATTTGTTTTTAATATAAATCAGTTTGTTTTGCCAGATAAAGAACGTATCAAAAGCCTTCTTTTGTATGGCTTTGTTAAGTATATCTTCAAAAATAATTTCGTTGTTTTTCTTGATGAGAATATATTGATCAAATGTGCCCTCTTTGGCTCGATAACCCGCTAGAATTTCTAGATCATCATATTTGAGTTGGTGCAGCGTTTCCCAATCTTTGTTTTCATTAAATATTTGCGGTAAAAGAATATCGTTAGCTAAATTTTTTAAAAGCGGTAAGGTGTTTATGTCCAGATCATTAATAGCATTCCCGGTATTATAATCTATTAACCTGAATTTTCTTGGAGCTATTTTAGCGTCAAAAACAACCAAACCATCTTGGGCAAATTGCTGAACTGCAATACTAAAATTTTGCCACAGATTGCGCTTAGAAATTAGATCAAAAGCGATTATCCCTTTTTGAACGGGAGCAAACTCGTTTTCAAACCCTGATAGATAAAGTATATTGTTTTTAACAGATTGTGCGCTCAAAAACCATTGTTCTTCAAAAGAGAAATCTTGTAAAAGGTACTTACCTTGTTTAAAATCATAAGCGTTAAAACAAACTCTTTTATCTTTGTCCCTACTTTCCCAAACCAATGTCCCTTCATCATCATCTAATAAGATTTTCCATATAATTTGTTTCTCTTTGTTAGAGTGTAAATGCTTTGATGTATATTTATTGGAAATCATTCTTTTTTTGAACAGATTATGAAAATAACTAAAAATGTTGCCCTGTTTTTATTGATATGCTTTTACGGCAGCCATCTTTTGGCGCAAACTAAGGTTTATCAGCTAAATTTAAAAGAAGAAATCAATCCTGCTGCTTGGCGATCAACCAAAAAAGCTTTTGAGGCGGCAAAGCAAAGCGGTGCTTCTGTTATGGTTATAGATATGAATACTTATGGCGGGATGCTGGATTATGCCGATTCTATCCGCACTAAAATTCTTAACAGTAAATTAAAGACCATTGTTTATATAGATAATAATGCGGCTTCTGCCGGGGCGCTGATTTCTATTGCTTGCGATAAAATTTATATGGTTAGGGGCGCAAGTATCGGCGCAGCAAGCGTGGTAAACGGAAACGGGGAGGTTTTGCCAGAAAAATATCAATCTTATATGCGTGGCCTTATGCGTACAACGGCCCAGGCCAAAGGCCGTGACCCAAAAATAGCCGAAGCCTTTGTGGACCCAGATGTTGAGGTAGAGAACATTAGTGAGAAAGGCAAAGTTTTAACATTAACCACTAACGAAGCTATTGCAAATGGTTTTTGTAATGGAGAGGCGGTTTCTATAAATGATGTTTTAGTTAAAGAAGGGATTTCCGATGCCCAGATTACCCAATACCATCCAACAACAACAGATTTCATTATTGGTTTTTTAACTAACCCTGCGGTAAGCAGCGTATTGATAATTTTTATAATCGGCGGGATTTATTTTGAACTACAATCTCCCGGGATAGGTTTTGCGCTTTTAGTTGCCATAGTGGCTTCTTTATTGTTTTTTGCACCGCTTTACATAGAAGGGCTAGCAGCAAATTGGGAAATTTTACTGTTTGTTGCCGGTATTGTTTTATTGATATTGGAGATATTTTTAATACCCGGATTTGGGATATTTGGCATTTTGGGAATCATATTTATGGTTATAGGTTTGGCAATGAGCCTAATCTTAAACAATTTCTTCGATTTAAGTTTCAGCGGAGACCAGCGTATTACCCAAGCTTTTTTAATCGTTCTTATATCTATGATCGCTGCCATTGCATTATCGGTGATATTTGGTGGCAACATTTTAAAAACCAGTGCTTTTAAAAGGTTGGTCTTAAGCGATGAACAACAATCTAACCAAGGTTATCAAGTAAAAAAGCCAAGGATAGAACTGTTGGGTAAAAGGGGTTTTGCCAAAACAGACCTACGGCCTTCTGGTAGGATTGATATTGATGGCGAATGGTTTGATGCCGTATCTGATGACGGCTACATAGAACATGGAACAGACATCTTGATTTCTAAAATAGAGAATTATAACTTGGTGGTTAGAAAAGCCTAAAAACAAAATGGAAACCTTTAACCTTCCACCCTTAACCTTCCACCTTTAACCTTCCACCTTAAAGCTAAATGTACTTAGTCCCAAATTTATGCTTTACGTCTGCAACAACCTGTTTAACGTGTTGTTCTTCACTTCTGGGGCAGATCATTAAAGTATTGTTAGATTCTACTACAATAAAATCATGCAACCCGTTCAAAACAACTAATTTATCGCTAGGTACGTTAACCATGCAATTAGAAGAATTATACATGATGGCCTTATCGGGGTTGATTACCGCATTGCCAACATAATCTTTATCGGCCAGATCATAAACAGAGGCCCAGGTACCTAGATCGCTCCAGCCAAATTCTGAGGGCATTACGTAAACGTTATCCGCTTTTTCCATAATTCCGTAATCTATAGAAATATTGGTGCATTTTTGAAAAGCTGTTTGGATAAATTCTTTTTCTGATCTTGAGTTATAATGGGATTTCCCATTCCTAAAAATCTCGCTCATATCTGGCAAATGGGCATCAAAAGCTTTGATGATCTCGCTTACGCTCCACACAAAAATCCCAGAGTTCCATAAGAAATCGCCACTTTCTAAAAAGGTTTTGGCAATTTCTAAGGATGGTTTTTCTGTAAAAGTTTTAACCTTATGCAAATTGTCTGTTATGGTGTTTTCTGCATATTGGATATACCCATAACCCGTATCGGGCCTAGATGGTTTAATACCCAAAGTGATCAAGCATTTATGTTCTTTGCTGGCAACCAAAGCGTGGCTAATAATGTTTAGAAAGTTTTCTGTTTCTAAAATTAAATGGTCTGATGGCGCAACAACAATTTGGGCATCTTTATCTAACTGCCTAATTTTATAGCAACCATAGGCTATACATGGTGCGGTATTCCTCATAATTGGTTCTCCAATTATTTGGTTATCTGTTAATTCTGGCAGTTGATCTTTTACCAAATCAAAATAATTCTCATTGGTTAGTATGTAGATGTTTTCAATAGGAATAATTTTTTTAAACCTTTCAAAAGTATTCTGAATTAAGCTTTTGCCAGTACCTAAAACATCTAAAAACTGTTTGGGGTAAGTGGTGCGGCTAACAGGCCAAAATCTGCTCCCAATTCCGCCGGCCATAATCAAAGCATAATTGTTGTTCATTATATTGGTTTTTATATTATTCCTTCTTTCAATAAATCATGCAAATGTACAACTCCATCGTACATTTTATCTCTTTTTACCAATAGTTGTGTAATGTTGTGTTTTTTCATTAATGTTAAAGCGTTAACAGCCATCTCATTAGCGTCTATTGTTTTTGGGTTTTTGCTTAAAATATCCGCGGCTTTCAAACTTTCAAAAGATTGGTAATTTTCCATCATCCTTCTTAAATCGCCATCGGTAATCACGCCAACCAACTTTTCATCGTCTAAAACGGCAACAATACCAAGCCGCTTTTTGGTGATTTCTAAAATTACCTCCCTGATGTTTGCGGTTAAGCCGATCTGCGGTTTTTCATTTAGGGCACTTAAATCTCCAACTTTTAAATATAGTTTCTTGCCCAATGCGCCCCCCGGATGGTATTTCGCAAAATCTTCTTTTGTAAATGCCCTGCAATCTAGCAAACAAACTGCCAAAGCATCGCCTAAAGCCAACTGGGCGGTAGTGCTTGTGGTTGGTGCCAGATTATTAGGGCAAGCCTCAGTCTTTACGCTGGCATCAATAACATAATCGGCTTGTTTTGCCAGGTATGATGTGGTATCGCCCACAATACAGGCCAATTTATTTTTCCCTTGCTTAAGCAGCGGAATTAGAACTTTTATTTCTGATGTATTGCCGCTCTTGGATAAACATAAAACAAGGTCGTCTTTTTGTATAATGCCTAAATCGCCATGTATGGCATCCGCAGCATGCATAAAAATAGCTGGTGTACCCGTGGAATTAAAGGTTGCTACTATTTTTTGGGCTATTATGGCACTTTTTCCAACACCCGTAATAATTACCCTACCTTTTAAGTTTAATATCTCTATAATTAGATGAGCAAAATCAGGCTTTAATTGCTCTAGAAGTTGCTTTAAAGCACTTGCCTCTATTAGAATTGTATTTTTGGCGACCTCTAAAATTTCTTGGACTGATTTCAAATTGTAAAAGTTTATAATTTTAATACTATTATTTCACAAAAATATGTTATTTTGATAATCAAAATCAGTATGGACTGTTTTTTTTGACTTTAATAATGCAGATTAAAAAATCTTTAATAGACAACTTACAAACTTTTTTCGGGTTTGATAATTTCAAAGGTGATCAAGAGGCCATCATTAACAGCATCTTAGAGAAAAACGATACATTCGTAATTATGCCCACGGGCGGCGGTAAATCCATCTGCTATCAGTTGCCAGCATTAATGAGCGAGGGAACGGCCCTAGTTATTTCTCCGCTTATCGCCCTAATGAAAAACCAGGTTGATCAGTTAAGGGCATTTGGTGGGAGAGATAGCATCGCACATTTCTTAAATTCATCGCTAAACAAATCTGAGACTGCAAAAGTCAAAGATGATGTTCTATCCGGTGAAACCAAACTGCTTTACGTTGCCCCAGAATCTTTAACTAAACAAGATAATATAGATTTTCTAAAATTATTGAAGATTTCTTTTGTAGCCATTGATGAAGCACATTGTATATCAGAATGGGGGCATGATTTTAGGCCAGAATACAGAAAGATCAGGCAAGTGATCAATAACATTGGAGAAAACATTTCATTAATTGCTTTAACAGCAACGGCAACACCAAAAGTTCAGTATGATATCCAGAAGAACCTGCAAATGACCAATGCTAACCTCTTCAAATCTTCATTTAATAGGCCTAATTTGTTTTATGACGTAAGGCCAAAAAGAGATGTGATCAAAGAAATTGTAAAATATATCAAAGGCAATGCGGGCAAATCTGGTATCGTTTATTGCTTAAGCCGCAAAAAAGTAGAAGAAGTTAGTAACGCTTTAGCCATAAACGGAATAAAATCATTACCATACCATGCTGGTTTAGAGCCCAAAGTGAGGGCAGATACCCAAGATAAATTCTTGATGGAGGATGTTGATGTGATTGTTGCTACCATCGCATTTGGGATGGGGATAGATAAACCAGATGTGCGTTATGTTATCCACCATGATATACCCAAAAGCATGGAGGGTTATTACCAAGAAACGGGTAGGGCAGGTAGAGATGGCGGCGAAGGGTTTTGCATTGCTTTTTACTCTGAAAAAGATATTGATAAGCTAGCCAAGTTTATGAAAGATAAGCCTGTTTCAGAACGCGAAATAGGTACCCAGATATTAAAAGAGGTT
This sequence comes from Pedobacter segetis, assembly GCF_016623585.1. Classification (GTDB taxonomy): domain Bacteria; phylum Bacteroidota; class Bacteroidia; order Sphingobacteriales; family Sphingobacteriaceae; genus Pseudopedobacter; species Pseudopedobacter segetis. The sequence goes on along the minus strand of NZ_JAEHFY010000010.1, from coordinate 10,831 downwards.
ATAGACTATTCAGAATCGGCGGTTTGTAGAAGAAAACAAATTTTACATTATTTTGGAGAAAACTTTAATGAAGTTGGCTGCAATAACATGTGCGATAACTGCAGGGCAAAAAAAGAATATTTTAGTGCAGAAGAGCCTCTTAAAATTGTTTTAAACTTCATCAAAGAAAACGCGGATAAGTTTGATGATAACTACATCATCAATGTTTTAATGGGGTTAGAAACAGCGCAGATCCAGTCTTATAAGCATCATCAAACAAAGTATTTCGGTAGCGGCAAAGAACAAGGGCTTAACCTTTGGAAATCTGTTTTAAGGCAGGCACTTTTAGATAATTTCATCGTAAAAGACGTAGATAATTTCGGCTTATTAAGATTATCTAAATCTGGAGAAAAATTTTTAGAAAGCCCTTACGCTTTGCGTTTTATTTTAAACAGGGAAATGGAAACTGCCCAAACAGATGATGACGACACATCACAACAAGGGACCGGAGCGTTAGATACTCAGCTTTTGCAAATGCTCAAAGATTTAAGGAAAAAAATAGCAAAACAGAAGAATTTACCGCCATTTGTTATTTTCCAAGATCCATCTTTGGAAGAAATGTGCACCCATTATCCAATTAATATGGATGAATTGAAGCATATCTCTGGTGTTGGAAATGGCAAAGCCATCAAATTTGGGGCTGCTTTTATAGAGCTTATCAAAAAATATGTTGAAGAGAACGATATTGACCGCCCAATTGATTTTGTGGTTAAAACAACAGCAAATAAATCGGCCTTAAAAGTCTCTATCATCCAAAACATAGATCGCCATATTTCTTTAGAGGATATCGCCGCATCAAAGGGCATCAGCTACGAAGATATTTTAAAAGAAGTAGAATCAATCGTTGGATCGGGTACCAAACTAAACCTCAATTATTTTATAGATGAAGTGATAGATGAAGATAGGCAAGACGAGGTTTTTGATTATTTTAAAACCGCCGAGGTAGATTCTATAGATGATGCCTTGGCAGAACTAGGTTCCGATGATTACAATCGCGAAGAAATCCAGTTGATGCGTATCAAGTTTATGTCAGAGTTAGGGAATTGAGATTTTTTAAGTGTTTGGCAACAGCACCCGGGCTATCCTTCAAAGTTATATTAAAATTTGGGCGTTTTAACGGGCTATTCACTGTATCTTTTTTGTGGTTCTGTGCGTCTTAATTTTATAGTACAAAGAAGGGTGTTTTTGTGATCAATAAGCACAGCCGAAAAACAAAAAAGGATGCCGTTACTATCCCTAACGCAAACCTAATTCATCCATCATCAAAATAGAGCATTTTGTAAATCAAAAATCCAATCGTTCAAAATCCAATCATTCAACACAAATAAAATATGCTTAACCTATCCAAAATCAAACACAAAGATTCTAAAAACTTTTTATTAATGGCCGGGCCTTGTGCAATAGAAGGAGAGGACATTGCCCTAAGAATTGCCGAAAAAGTTGTAAAGATTGCAGATAAACTAGCAATCCCATATATTTTCAAAGGATCATTTAAAAAAGCAAACCGATCAAGGATAGATTCTTTTACAGGAATTGGTGATGAGAAAGCTTTGAAAATTTTAGAGAAAATAGGGAAACAATTTGATGTGCCAACCGTTACCGATATTCATGAAAGCACAGACGCCGCAATGGCAGCAGCCTATGTAGATGTGTTGCAAATACCAGCATTCTTATGCCGACAAACAGATTTATTGCTTGCAGCTGCAGAAACCGGCAAATATGTAAACGTTAAAAAAGGTCAGTTTTTATCTGCCTCTTCCATGAAATTTGCGGTAGATAAGATTAAAGAGAACGGGAACAATAATGTGATTTTAACCGATCGCGGCAATACGTTCGGTTATCAAGATCTAATAGTAGATTACAGGGGTATCCCTGAAATGAAGTCTTTTAATGTACCTGTTGTGATGGACTGTACGCATTCTTTACAACAACCAAATCAAACAACCGGGATAACTGGGGGCAAGCCAGCCTTGATAGAAACAATTGCTAAAGCTGCAATTGCGGTAGGTGCAGATGGCCTTTTTATAGAAACCCACGATGACATCAAAAACGCAAAATCTGATGCTGCCAATATGCTAGAACTAAATTTATTAGAAGATTTATTAGTGAAATTAATACGAGTAAGAGAAGCTATTTTATAAGAATTCATAAAAAATATAAACATTAATAAAATCCACAAATCTTTCTTCACCCAGCTCAGTGAACTCAGCGTCCTCAGCGGTTAAAGAAAGCACCTTAACTTTGTGCTCTCCGTGAAAAATCTCCGTGGCCTCTGTGATTAAACAATTCATAAACCAAAAAACAACCCAGTAAAACATATTCAACACAAACCAATGTCAAGCTTTCATCATATGGTAAAATGCGGTAAGTATAATAACTCAAACAAATCAGAACAGACCAGACCAAAGAAAACCGCCATTTTAAAAAAGGTGTAAAGGCAACCAAGATTAAAATATACCAGGGATGAACAATAGCGCTAAACATTAAATAGCTAAACATCATCCAGAAAATGCCCTCCACAATGTTTTTACTTTTAATATAGGCTATCGTAAAGCCAGCTAAAGTTAAAACGATTAAAATTTTGCTTACATAGGCTATCGGGTTGTATCCCAATATGCCCCAACCTATAAATTTAAAAATCTGATAAAAGCTACCATTAAACTCAAATTTCCCATAATAAAGTTGTATGCTAGAGATAAAGTTTTTTAGCAGTTCTATATTATATATTAACGGAAGAAATAAAATAACAATTACGGTACCGCAGATTAAACCAGCGTAAATCGTTTTTTTAAACCCAATATATCTAATGAAGAAAGGAAGAAATATAATAGGTAAAAGTTTTGTGCAAACCCCAAAGCCTAAAAAAACAGCAGCCCAAACCCATTTTTTGTTGAGTAAAAACCAAATACTCAATAAAGTGAAAAATATCATAGCTGCTTCAAAATGAAGGTTTCCCGTAAATTCTACGATAGCCAAAGGGTTTAAGGCATAAAGAAAAACAAGTTTCTCATCCTTTTTAAAATAAATCAATAGTTTTTTTATTAGATAAATGTTTCCAATATCAAAAGCTAAAATAATTACACGCATAATCATTACAGAAGCCAACAGGTTCCCTTTGCCCGTAATTGCGCTTAACATAAACACAAACTGGTTTATGGGTGGGTAAACAGAGAAATAGTTTGGAGAATTCATTTTCAAGAATAATTGGGGATCTACCCAATCAAAATGAAAAGTCATTAATTCTTTAGGCGTATAACTAAAAGGATTGATGCCATGCAAAATTTGGTTTCCATCCCAAACAAACCGATAAATATCATCGCTCAAATGAGGGAAATAGAAAAGTAAAAGTAACCTAGCAAAAATGGCCAAGAAATAATTTTGCCATTGATGTTTTGCATCGTTAAATTTATACAGAATGATAAAGTAAGAAATAAAAAGAAAGGAAAATCCCGACCAGACAGAAAAAGTATCACTTCTTTCAGGATAAAAATATCCTAAGTTTAACAACCCTATGGTATAAAATGTTAGAAGTAAAACCCATTGCAAAGATAATTTATCGTTAATCTTATCCATCAAAAATGATTGCCTTAATATATTTATCAAATGAAATTAAAAACTTTTAAAGATCAATTAGGTAAAGAAGTTACTATAAACTTTCCTCCAATAAAAATAATCTCTCTTGTACCGTCACAAACAGAATTATTGTTTGATCTAGGCTTAAGCGAAGAAATTATAGGTATTACCAAATTTTGTATCCATCCCAAAGATAAATTTAAAACCACAACCAAAATAGGAGGTACAAAAAAAATCGATATAAAAAAGATAAGGGCACTAAACCCAGATTTGATCATCGGTAATAAAGAAGAGAACCAAAAACAGGATATCGAAACCCTTACGAAAGAATTTCCGGTGTGGATGAGCGATATTTATAATTTGAAAGATGCTTTAGAGATGATAATCTCAATAGGAGAGATGACCAATAAAAATGAAGAGGCATCGGTCATAAAAAATCAGATCAAACTTAACTTTCAAAACCTGGCCACCAAAAACGATAGTTTAAAAAAGGCATTATATTTTATTTGGGAAAGCCCAAAAATGGTGGTTGGCAACCAAACTTTTATCAATGAAATGCTAAAATATTGTGGTTTAACAAATATTATTGAAGAAAAAAGGTATCCAGAATTAGCTCAAGAACAATTAAAGGCCCTAAACCCAGAAGTTGTACTGCTTTCTTCAGAACCTTATCCATTCAAAACAAAACACGTAAAACAATTTCAAAATATGTGGCCAAAAGCGATCATAAAACTGGTAGATGGAGAAATGTTCAGTTGGTACGGCAGCAGGTTATTAAAAGCGGCGTTCTATTTCCAAAAACTATCTAAATCTTTATAACCCTTAAACCTTTGTAATCACGAAAGCAAAACAATCTGTGCAATCCCCTAATCTGTGCAATCACGAAAACAAAACAAAACAATCTGTGCAATCCCCTAATCAGTGTAATCACGAAAACAAAACAAAACAATCTGTGCAATCCCCTAATCTGAGTAATAACGAAAGCAAAACAATCTGTGCAATCCCCTAATCTGAGTAATAACGAAAGCAAAACAATCTGTGCAATCCCCTAATCAGTGTAATCACGAAAACAAAACAATCTGCGCAATCCCATAATCTGAGTAATCACGAAAGCAAAACAATCTGAGCAATCCCATAATCTGAGTAATCACGAAAACAACAATCTTTTCAATCAATAAAATATAAAAAACATTTGCAACATCATTAACAAATCATATCTTTGCAATCCGAATTAGAAACATACTAATTCTTTAAAAATCCTAAATGCGGAAGTGGCGTAATTGGTAGCCGCACCAGACTTAGGATCTGGCGCTTCACGGCGTGGGGGTTCGAGTCCCTTCTTCCGCACATAAATCCAATCCCTCCCATTATACGGGGGGGATTTTTGTATCAAAACAAAACGAAAAAGAAAAACACCAAATAATGAATATTACACAGGAAAAAACCGATGATTTGAATGCGATAGTTACCGTTAAAATTTCTCCAGACGATTATCAAGAAAAAGTAAACAAAACCATCAAAGATCAGGCAAAAAAAATGAAACTCCCGGGTTTCCGTCCTGGCATGGTTCCTCCGGCACACGTTAAAAAAACTTATGGCAAAAGTATTTTGGTAGAAGAAATAAATACTTTGCTTTCAGAATCTTTAAATAACTACATACAGCAAAACGAGATTGAAATATTGGGCCAGCCATTGCCTAAAGAAGAAGACAATAATTTCAATTGGGATTATAACGATGAGTTTGTATTCAATTATGAATTAGGCCTTGCCCCAGAAGTTGATGTTGAGTTTACCTCTAAAGACAAACTAACCCAATATAACATTAAGGTTGACGAAGAAACTTTAGCTTCACGCACCAAAAGCATCAGAAGAAGCTATGGCAAAATGACAAATCCAGAAGCAGTGGCAGATGGAGACGTGATCTTTGGGGAGTTTATTCAGCTTAGCGCCGATGGTTCTGTACTAGAGAACGGGATCAACGTTACCACTTCGTTAAGGTTGGATGCAGTAAAAGACGCAAAGATCCTAAAATCTTTAATTGGCCTTAAAAAAAACGACGTAATAGATTCTTTTGATTTAGTTACCGCCGTTGATGATGAAAAACTTTTGGCTAAAATATTGAAATTAGAAGATGAAGATCCGATCATCCCAAAATCTAACTTTAAGTTAACCGTTAAAAACATAAACCGCCTAGAAGAGGCAGATCTAAACCAAGAGTTCTTCGATAAACTTTTTGGAGAAGGCACCGTTAAAACCGAAGAAGAATTTAAAGCAAAAATAACCGAAGAGCTAGAAACCATGATGGCTCAAGACGCTGATAAGAAATTAGCAGCAGACCTTTATAAGTACGGATCAGAAAAGGCCAATATGCCTTTGCCAAATGATTTTTTAAAGCGTTGGTTAAAAATAGCAAACAAAGAGGTAACTGATGAGGAGCTGGAAAAAGGATACGAAGATTTCGCTAAAAACCTTCGTTGGACTTTAGTAGAAAACAAGATCATGAAAGATCATAAAATAGAGATCAAATATGAAGACGTTTACCAATTGGCAAAAGCCAGATTAGATGCCCAGTTCAGAATGTACAGCCCCCAACCGCTTTCAGAAGAACAACTAGGCCAATACACTGCGCAGTTTATGCAAGATAAAGAAAACGCTAACCGTATTTTTGATGAAGTAAAAGCGCAAAAAGTTTTCGATTATTTAAAAACCGTGATCACTTTAGACAAAAAAGACATTACATACAATAAATTTCAAGAACTTTATTAATTACAACTGTTCTGATAATACTTTAAAGGGCAGCCCAAAAAGGCTGCCTTTTTTATAAGATATAAATTCGGATATTATTTCTAACCAATAAAATTTTACCTATACTTGATTAAGTATATTGGTAATTATTAAAACAAATATTCAATTTGGCGTTTTATAATAACAATCAATTAACATAACATAAAGATATGAAAATAGATAAAGACGAATTTCGTAAATATGCGGTAAAGCACCACAGAATCGGTGGTTTACATATAGATAAATATATCAATAATACTCAAGGCGTTTTTAGGCCTCAAGGGATGACTCCTTACATAATAGAAGAGCGTCAATTAAACGTAGCGCAAATGGATGTTTTTTCCCGTTTGATGATGGATAGGATCATCTTTTTAGGTGATGCCATATATGATCAAAACGCAAACATCATTCAAGCTCAATTGCTTTTCTTGCAATCTGCAGATGCCAAAAGAGACATTCAAATTTATATCAATTCCCCTGGCGGTTCGGTTTATGCAGGCTTAGGTATATATGATACCATGCAATTTATCTCGCCAGATGTAGCTACAATTTGTACAGGTATGGCAGCATCAATGGGTGCGGTTTTAATGTGTGCAGGTACTAAAGGCAAAAGAGCCGCGTTACCTCATGCCCGTATCATGATCCACCAACCATCAGGTGGCGCACAAGGCGTAGCATCAGATATGGAAATCAATTTACGCGAAATGCTAAAATTGAAAAAAGAATTGTATGATATCATCTCAAAACATTCTGGCCAAACTTATGAATGGGTAGAAAAAGCTTCTGATAGGGATTATTGGATGAAAGCAAACGAAGCAAAAGATTTTGGTATGGTTGATGAAATATTAGTTGCAAACTCAGAAAAATAATGACTAAAAATCAAAAAGATATAAAATGTTCGTTTTGTGGTGCTGGTAAGCAAGATAGCTTAATGCTGATTGCCGGGTTAGATGCACATATTTGTGATAAATGTGTCGGGCAAGCAAATGATATCTTGGCAGAAGAACTTACCTTAAAAAAAGGAAAGAACATGAGTCCTGTGCTCACGCTGCTAAAACCATTAGAAATCAAAGAACATCTAGATCAATATATCATTGGTCAAACCGATGCTAAAAAAGTATTAGCAGTTGCTGTTTACAATCATTATAAAAGATTAAATCAGAAAATCGGTAAAGACGAGGTAGAGATTGAAAAATCTAACATCATGATGGTTGGTGAAACCGGGACGGGCAAAACATTGTTGGCTAAAACCATCGCTAAGATTTTAAATGTTCCTTTTTGCATTTGCGATGCAACCGTTCTTACAGAAGCAGGTTATGTTGGCGAAGATGTAGAAAGCATCTTAACCAGGCTATTGCAAGCGGCAGATTACGATGTCAATGCAGCAGAAAGAGGGATAGTTTATATAGATGAAGTTGATAAAGTTGCCCGCAAAAGCGATAACCCTTCAATAACAAGAGATGTCTCTGGTGAAGGCGTTCAGCAAGCTTTATTGAAAATCTTAGAGGGTACGGTTGTAAACGTACCCCCTCAAGGCGGTAGAAAGCACCCAGATCAAAAAATGATCCCCGTTAACACCAACAACATCCTTTTTATATGCGGTGGTGCATTTGACGGTATCGAAAAGAAAATCGCCAATAGATTAAGAACTCAAACAGTTGGTTATAAATTTAAGGCAGATACGGACGATATAGATCTAAAGAACCTATATAAATACATAACACCACTAGATCTAAAGTCATTCGGTATGATACCAGAATTGATAGGCCGTGTCCCTGTTATAACGCACCTAAATCCTTTAGATAGGGAAACTTTATTGAGTATTTTAAAAGAACCTAAAAATTCTTTGGTAAAACAATACACCAAATTGTTCAGTTATGAGAACATCGAGTTAGAATTCAAAAAAGATGTTTTCGAATTCATAGTTGATAAAGCAATGGAGTTTAAGTTAGGAGCTAGGGGCTTAAGATCCATTTGTGAAGCAATCATGATTGATGCGATGTTCGAGATGCCCTCGCAGAAACAAGAAGATAAGAAATTAATTATCGATCTAAATTATGCCAGGGAGCAATTTGAAAAATCAGATCTTAAAAAATTAAAAGCTGCATAAACATAAAATCCCGAAGAAATCGGGATTTTTTTTTAAAACATAATTTTATGAATGAAGAAAAAGATATAAAAAAGCAAACAGTTAGCACATCATCCAAAGAAGTAAAAACTCCCGTCAGAAAAGGATTAAAATCTAAAGAAGATATAGTAGCCAATTGGTTACCGAGATATACTGGTAGGCCCTTAGAAGAGTTTGGGCAATATATATTGTTAACAAATTTCTCAAAATATGTACAGCTATTTTCAGAATGGCATGGTAACGCACCCATTTTTGGCCTAGATAAGCCCATGCAAAGCGTCACGGCAAACGGCATTACGATCATAAACTTTGGTATGGGCAGCCCACTTGCGGCAACCATGATGGATCTGCTAACCGCAATCCCTACAAAAGCAGTATTGTTCTTAGGTAAATGCGGTGGCCTTAAAAAGAAAAACGAAATAGGGGATCTTATTTTACCTATCGCAGCAATCCGTGGCGAAGGTACTTCTAATGATTATCTACATCCCGAAGTCCCCGCACTTCCAGCTTTTGCGCTACAAAAAGCAATATCAACAACCATACGCGAGCATTCTAGGGATTATTGGACAGGTACGGTCTATACAACCAACCGCCGTGTTTGGGAACATGATCGCGAATTTAAAAAATACCTTAAAGAATTAAGGGCAATGGCCGTTGATATGGAAACCGCAACTGTATTCGTAACAGGTTTCGCAAACAAAATCCCATCTGGTGCACTATTGCTGGTCTCAGATCAGCCAATGATACCAGAAGGAGTTAAAACGGCAGAGAACGACGCTTCCAAAACATCCGTAGAACAGGTCGAGTCTCATTTAAGAATAGGTATAGATTCATTGTTACAACTCAAAAACAATGGTCAAACAGTCAAGCATCTAAAGTTTTAATTTTTTTTTGAAAAGGTACTGCTACCATTCTTCGGCAATTGCAGCCCCGCTATACATTACAATGCCCCCCCAAAAAAGGGGCATTTTCATTGCTATCGGGTTTAGTTAACCTCCTTCGTTGCAAATAATTTAAACTTGTCTAGTTCAGCTTGCCGTATATCTAATTAATAATATAATGTGAGTTTTGGTTCTGTGGTTATTATCCAGTCTAAGCACTGATCTTAGTTGAGTCTCTTTTCGCCCTTGGCGGTTGCGGAAACCATGAAGAAATAATAGCAACCAATTGTAGCAACCGGCGTAGGCGAGAGTTTATTCAAGTATTTATTTGTTTTTATAAGCTTTCATGTGTTCTTCCCGCTCGGGTTTGGGTACTTTTCAGAAAAAATTGCCTGCCATTGCCCGGCAGAGAAGAAATACTTGTATTCTTGAGTTCCGATAAAATACCACTAAAAAAACGAAAAAGGGCTGTGTGCAAAAGCAAAAATGACCATTTTATATAGTTTTAGGCATGATACTATTTCAGGAAAAGCCCCAAAACTCACGTTAATTTACTAAAACAACAATAAATTATCTAACAACTCATCTGCTAAGAGCCGGTTTAAGTTTGTATCGTAAAAATGTTTATACCATATTTTTTTATCTTCTGTTTATTGTTCTTTTAAAGTATTCAAGAAGAAGGCTTATTGTCTTTTTGAGCGAAAAGAGGCAAATTTTATAGAGATAGTAGAAGAGCTATCTCGAAAAAAGCAGAGCTTTCTTGAGCACCGATAAAGATTGATTCTTAAGAAAACGAAAAATTTAACGCATTTACAGCCAAAAAAGCCTGACCGACCTCTGGCGGTAAGCATAAACAAATTATTAGATTAAATTTTAAACAGGCTCTTAGATTTTTAAAAAGATAAAAATCAGTTAAAACTTATTTGAGACAATCATTAATCTTCTTTAAAGCCAAATGGAATTTTTTTTTTGACACATAATCAACAGGTTAACTAAAACTTCAAAAAAAGATATAAAATACCTTGCAGCTAATAAATAAATATCCCACCTTTGCACTCCGCAATCGCAAGGAAGGCGGTAATTTGAAATGCTCTAAGCGGATAATTTTAAACAAATCCATATAAAATTATAAGCAAAAAATAATTGAAAATAGATTTGTAGAATCAAAAAATTAACCACATTTTTGCAGCCCGTTCAAAAAAGAATTTCATCAAATAAAAAGATGAAAAATAATAAAAAAAAGATTTTAAGATTAAATTAATAATCATATCTTTGCACCCCAATCAAACGGGAAAATAACTAGAGCGATTTTAGTTAACAAACTGAAAAAAACCACGTAAGTGGTAAATCATATAAAAAGCCCTGGCCGAGAGGTTACGGGGCGATAAGTTCTTTAGAGAGATACCAAGCAGCGGGCCGGAGGGAT